>CM001438.1:612920-1869278 GCA_000244995.1 Burkholderiales bacterium JOSHI_001
ATGCGCCCAACCAGCCCACCGCCGCCGCTTCGGTGCCGCTGCTGCCGGCACCCACGCCCATCGCCCCGTCTGTGACACCGGCCACGCTGGCGGTGCCACGCCCGGCCGTGACCCCGCCGGCCCTGCCTGCATTGGCGTCGCCTGCCCCGGTGGCCACCGAAAGCCTGGCCTTGCCCGCGGCGCGGGCGGAGCCGGCCGTGGCCACCCCAGCACCGCTGGCCGCGCCGGCGCCAGGGGCCAGCACGCCGCCCGCGCCGGCGGCACCGACGCCTGCGGTGCCTTCCAGCGCCAACCCCGGGCCCGCACCGCTGGGCAACCCGCTGGCCACGCCGGTGGACAAGGGCCCCGCGCTGCCCGGGGCCGGCACGCCCGACGCCGGCGCGCGACTGGGGCGCGAGCAGGCCACACCGCCCATGCAGCCGGCCAGCGCGCCGCGCCTGAACCTGGAACTGGCGCGTCCGCGCGGCGGCGAAATTTCTTCCAGCCGCAGCGGCACCGGCGTGTTGCAGCTGATGCCGCGTCCGCCCGAGGTGAAGGACAAGCTGGCGCGCGACATCGAAAACGCCGCGCGCAAGGACTGCAAGGACGCCTACGCCGGTGCCGGCCTGCTGGCCGTGGTGCCGCTGGCGCGCGACGCGGTTCGCGGCGACAACAAGGGCTGCCGCTGGTAGCTTCGGCTCAGGCCACGCCGGGGTGGTGGCAGGCCACGGCGTGGCCTTCGGCAGTGGCCTGGGGCAGCAGCACCGGGCGCTGCACCCGGCACATTTCGCTGGCGCGCGGGCAGCGCGGGTGGAAGGCGCAGCCGTTGGGCGGCGCCAGGGCCGACGGCGGCTCGCCCGGCAGGCGCAGCTTGTGCACCCGTTTTTCGGCGTGCAGGCTGGGCGTGGCCGACAGCAGGGCCTGGGTGTAGGGGTGCAGGGGCTGGGCGAACAGCCGGGCCTTGGGCGCCAGCTCCACCGCGCGGCCCAGGTACATCACCATCACCCGGTCGGCGATGTGTTCCACCACGCTCAGGTTGTGCGAGATGAACACGCAGGCCACGCCGGTGTCGCGCTGCAGGTCCATGAACAGGTTCAGGATCTGGGCCTGGATGGACACGTCCAGGGCCGAGGTGGGCTCGTCGGCCACCAGCAGCTTCGGGTTCAGGATCATGGCCCGCGCAATCGCCACGCGCTGGCGCTGGCCGCCGGAGAACATGTGCGGGTAGCGCTGCGCGTGTTCAGGCGCCAGGCCCACCCGGGCCAGCATGGCCTGCAGCCGGTCATGCCGCTGGGCCGCGTTCAGCGGGGTGTTCAGCTTCAGCGGTTCGTCCAGGGCCTGCTGGATGCGCTTTCTCGGGTTCAGCGAGGCATAGGGGTTCTGGAACACCATCTGCACCTGGGCGCGCAGCGCGCGGCGCTGGGCCGTGTCGGCGGTGGTGACTTCCATGCCGCCCAGTTGCAGCGTGCCCGCGTCGGGCGCTTCCACCAGCGTGAGCGCGCGCGCCAGGGTGCTCTTGCCGCAGCCCGATTCGCCCACCACCGCCAGGGTCTGGCCCGCGGCGAGTTCGAAGCTCATGCCCGACAGCGCGGCCACCGTGGCCGCGGGCTGCATCCAGCCGCGCGAGACGCGATAGGTCTTGCTCAGGCCCTGGGCCTGCACCAGCGGCGCGGTGTCAGCCATGGCCCGGCCCCCCGTTCAGCGGCGTGTGGCAGCGCACCAGCGCCTGGCCGTCCTGGCCGCCCGGCAGCCCGCCCAGCCCGGGATGCTGGGCCCGGCAGGGCGCGCTGGCATGCGCGCAGCGTGGCGCGAACAGGCAGCCGGCGGGGCGTTCGCGCGGGCCGGGCACGCTGCCGGCCAGCGCGGGCAGGCGGGCGGCGCCGCGGCTCATTTCCGGAATGGCCGCCAGCAGGGCCTGGGTGTAGGGGTGGTGCGGCGTGTCGAAGAGCTGGGGCACGGCCTGCACCTCCACCAGTTCGCCGGCGTACATCACCGCGATGCGCCTGGCATGTTCGGCCAGCAGGGCCAGGTCGTGGGTGATCAGCACCAGGGCCATGCCCTGCTGGCGCTGCAGCGCCACCAGCAGGTCCAGCACCTGGGCCTGGATGGTGACGTCCAGCGCGGTGGTGGGCTCGTCGGCGATCAGCAGCTTCGGGCGGCAGGCCAGGGCCATCGCGATCATCACGCGCTGGCTCATGCCGCCGGACAGCTGGTGCGGGTAGGCGCGCAGGCGCTGCGCGGGGTCGGGAATCTCCACCTGGGCCAGCAGTTCCACCGCGCGCTCGCGCAGCTGCGCGGCGGGTGCGGGTCGGTGCACTTTCAGGGTTTCGATGATCTGGGTGCCCACCGTGTAGGACGGGTTCAGGCTGGCCATGGGGTCCTGGAAGATCATGGCCATGTCGCGGCCCACGATCTGGCGCCGTGCGCGCGGGCTCAGGCCCAGCAGGTCCTGGCCGGCAAAGCGCAGCACATCGGCCTGCACGCGCCCGGGCGCATCCACCAGGCCCATCAGCGCCAGCATGGCCACGCTCTTGCCCGAGCCCGATTCACCGGCCAGGCCCAGCAGTTCGCCCGCGTCCAGCGTCAGGTCCACGCCGCGCACGGCGGCCATGGGCGCGTCCGGCGTGCCGAAGTTGACGCGCAGGTTGCGAATTTCCAGCAGGCTCATGTGAGCCCCTCGTCTGGCGGGTACGCCAGCCGATCCCCCAAGGGGATTGCGGGCCGGCTTGGGAGCGGCCCGGCGCTCGGCCCGCTGCCTGGGGTAGGCACAGCGCGTCTCATGCGGCCTGCTGCAGGCGCGGGTCCAGCGCATCGCGCAGCCCGTCGCCCATCAGGTTGATGGCCAGCACCGTCACCAGGATGGCCGCGCCGGGGAAGGTGACCACCCAGTTGGCGCGCTCGATGTAGTCGCGCGCTGCGGCCAGCATGGTGCCCCACTCGGGCGTGGGCGGCTGCGCGCCCAGGCCCAGGAAGCCCAGGGCGGCGGCGGTGAGGATGGCGTCTGAAAACCCCATGGTCGCCGTCACGATCACGGGTGCCATGCAATTCGGCAGCACGGTGTCGAACATCAGCCGCAGCGTGCCGGCGCCGGCCATGCGCGAGGCCACCACGTAGTCCTTGGTCAATTCGGACATCGCCTGCGCGCGCACCAGGCGCACATAACCCGGCACCGCCACCAGGGCGATGGCCAGGGTGGTGTTCACCAGGCCCGATCCCAGCACCGCCACCACCGCGATGGCCAGCAGCAGGCTGGGCAGGGCCAGCATCACGTCCATCAGGCGCAGGATGGCGGTGCCCCAGCCGCGCGGGAAGAAGGCCGCCGCCAGGCCCAGCGCCAGCCCCGGCAGCATGGCCAGCAGCACCGCCAGTGCGCCGATGGTCAGCGACAGGCGCGCGCCGTACAGCAGGCGCGACAGCAGGCAGCGGCCCACGTCGTCGGTGCCCAGCGGGTACAGGGCGTTGCCGCCTTCGGCCCACATGGGCGGTGTGAGCAGGGCGTCGCGGAACTGCTCGGTGGGGTCGTGCGGGGCCAGCCAGGGCGCGGCCAGGGCGCACAGCAGCACCAGGCTGAGCAGCACCAGGCCCAGCAGCGCGCCGCGGTTGGCCGAGAAGCTGCGCCAGAAGCGCGCCAGCGGCGTGGGCGGCACATAGGTTTCGGGGGCGAGGGCGGCGTTGTTCATGGGCCTGTTCACCTCGCGTGCCGGATGCGCGGGTTCACCAGCCCGTACAGCAGGTCCACCACCAGGTTCACCACGATCACCAACGTGGCCACGATCAGGATGCCGCCCTGCACCACGGGGTAGTCGCGCCGGCCGATGGCGTCGATCAGCCACTTGCCCAGGCCGGGCCAGGAGAACAGGGTTTCGGTCAGCACCGCGCCGCCCAGCAGGGTGCCCACCATCAGGCCCATCACCGTGAGCACCGGCACCAGGGCATTGCGCAGCGCATGCACCACCACCACGCGCCAGGGTGACAGGCCCTTGGCCCGCGCGGTGCGCACATAGTCTTCACGCAGCACCTCCAGCAGGGCCGAGCGCGTCATGCGCGCCATCTGCGCCAGCGGGATGGTGCCCAGCACGATGGCCGGCAGCACCAGGTGCGACAGCGCCGAGCGCACCGCACCTTCTTCGCCCGACAGCCAGGCGTCGATGAGCATGAAGCCGGTGCGCACCGGGATGTCGAACTCCAGCGCGATGCGGCCCGACACCGGCAGCGCCCACTCGGGCGCGATGTGGCGCATCTGCACCGAGAAGAACATGATCAGCAGCAGCCCCCACCAGAAGATGGGCATGGAAAAGCCGGTGAGGGCCAGGCCCATGCTGCCGTGGTCCAGCAGGGTGCCGCGCTTCAGCGCGGCCAGCACCCCCGCGGATACGCCCAGCACGGTGGCGAACAGCATGGCCACCAGCGACAGCTCGGCGGTGGCGGGGAAGAGCTTCAGGAATTCGCTCCACACCGACTCGTGGGTGACGAAGCTGTCGCCCAGGTCCAGGTGCAGGGCCTTCCACAGGTACAGGCCGTACTGCTCGTGCAGCGGCCGGTCCAGGCCCAGCTTGTGCAGGATCTCGGCGTGGAAGGCCGGGTCCAGCTTCTTTTCGCCCGCCATCACCCGCACCGGGTCGCCCGGGATCAGGTGGATGAGCGAAAACGCCAGCAATGTGATGCCGATGAAGGTGGGCACCACCAGGGCCAGGCGCTTGAGCAGGAAAGCCAGCACGGGGGGCTCAGTCCAGCGTCACGGTGCGGAAGTCGTTGTTCGTGAAGGGGTTGGGCACGAAGCCCTTCACGCGCTTGTTCACCGCCGTCATGTACAGCGGGTACACCTGCGGGATGGCCCCCACCTCGTCGAACAGGATGCGCTGGGCCTGGGTGTAGAGCTCGGTGCGCTTCTTCAGGTCGGACGTCTTGCGGGCCAGGTCGATCAGGTCTTCAAAGGGCTTGTGGCACCACTGGCTCTTGTTGCCGCCGCCGGCCACCGCGGCGCAGCTGACGTTGGGGGTGAGGAAGTTGTCGGGGTCGCCGTTGTCGCCGGCCCAGTTCAGGAAGGTGATGTCGTGCTCGCCCTTGCCGGCGCGCTTGAGCAGTTCGCCCCATTCGGTCATCAGCACCTTGGTCTTGATGCCCACGCGGGCCCAGTCGGCCTGCAGCAGTTCGGCCGCGCGCTTGCCGTCGATGCTGCCGCCGATGCGGGTCATGATGGCGAATTCGGTGCCGTCGTAGCCGCTGGCCTTGACCAGGGCCTTGGCCTTCTCGGGGTCGTAGGCCTTCTTCAGCGTGGCATCGTGGCTCCACTGGCCCGGCGGCAGCAGGCTGCCCGCCGGTGACGCATTGCCGCCGTACACCGCGGCGATGTAGGTCTTCATGTCCAGCGCCAGCCACATGGCTTCGCGAAAGCGCCTGTCGCCCAGGAACTTCTTCTTCACATTGGGTGCGATGTAGGCGGTGAGCAGGGCGTTGGTGCGCAGCATCTGCACCTGCGGGTCCTTGTCGAAGGCGGACGCAGTCTCGCCCTTCATGTTGGTGCCGATCAGGCATTCGGCCGCCTTCAGACGCTGCACCCGCACGTTGGGGTCGGTGGTGATGGCGATCACCAGGTTGGCTATGGCCGGCGCGCCGCCCCAGTAGGCCTTGTGCGCGGTGTAGCGGATGATGGCGTCCTTCTGGTAGCTCTTAAACACGAAGGGCCCATTGCCGATGGGCTGGGTGTTCAGCTGCTCCAGCTTGCCGGCGGCCACCAGCTGCTGGCCGTATTCGGCCGAGTAGATCGACGCGATGGACGACATGGCCAGCGCCGACAGGAAAGGCGCCTCGGGCTTGTTCAGCACGAAGCGCACCGTGAAGTCGTCCAGCTTGCTGACCGACTTGACGAGCTGGCCCATGCCCATGCCTTCCCAGTACACATAGCCGTTGCGCGCCGACGCGTAGGCCGGGTGTTTCTTGTCCAGCATGCGGTTGAAGGACCAAAGCACGTCGTCGGCATTGAAGTCGCGCGTGGGCTTGAACCAGGCCGTGGTGTGGAACTTCACGCCCTGGCGCAGCTTCAGGGTGTAGCTCAGGCCGTCGGCGCTGATGTCCCAGCTTTGGGCCAGCGCCGGCAGCAGTTCGGTGCCGCCCGGCTTGAAGCGCAGCAGCGCGTCGTAGATCGTCAGGCCGGCGGCGTCGTTGGTGACGGCGGACTCGAACTGCACGATGTCGAAGCCGTCGGGCGAGGACTCGGTGCACACCGTCAGCGTGTTGGCGGCCTGCACGGCAGCGCAGGCCAGGCCCAGCGTGAAGGCCAGACCGGTGCAGGCGAGGAGACGGCGCAGGTCGTTCATGGGCGGCTTCGGTGGGTGGCGGGTAGAACAAGCCTAGCGCAAGACGGGGCGCCCGCCTGGCATCGAACCCGGGGTAGGCGGCGCGGGGCGCTGAATCGATCGCCATTCACGACCGGGCACTGCTGCAGGCAGACGCGAGCCGGTCCACATTTCTAGGGATGCGTGCTACGCATGATTTCGTTACAACTCCTGGCTCCAGCGCCGCTCCTAACAACGCACCTGCAACTAGGAGAAATGCCTTGGCCCGCTGCCCCTTCGCAACCTGGCATCCGATCTCCGGCTCATCAGGGCCACACGTTGGCGGGCCTTTCAAGATCGTCCACCACACCACGGAAGGCAGCACGGCCGAAGGTGCGATGAAGGCTTTTGCTCAGAATCGATCCGACCCGCACTTCACTGTGGACGCGACTCGCATCCTTCAGCACATCGACACCGCCGAAGGCGCTCGCGCACTGCGCAACGATCCCGGCGGCGTGCAGACCAACCGCGACTCGGCGGTCCAGATCGAACTTGTCGGCTTTGCGCATCTTCCCAAGGACAGGCGCGCGTTGGTGCTGCTGGCGCGCCTGTGCCGCTGGATCGAAGCCACTCATGGTGTGCCGTCAGTGTGGCCCGCGGGACTTCCGCGCCCGGCCAAGAACGGCCATGACCCCGGAGGTCACAACCGCGATGCGCCAACCTGGGACGGCAGGAGCGGCCACTACGGCCACTGCCACGTGCCGGAGAACTCGCACTGGGATCCGGGCTACACCGAACAGGAAGTGGCGTTCATCATGAACGCTCGCTTCGACACCAAGGGTCGGTTGGTCTCGCCGGCCATGCTGGCCCCCCAGGCCGCAGCGAAGAAGGCGCCCGGCGCCCGCCGATCTCGCCCAGCGGCCGTGCCTCGCTCGACCATGCCCGACCATGGGGAGGTGCCGCTCGGCCTGTCGGCCTACATCCACAACCTGCTCCTGCCGAAGGTGCAAGCGTTCCCGGGTGCGCCGGCTGCCGGCCGGCGCCGTCGAAGCGCAGCCCCTGCGGCCGTCGCAGCGCCGGGGCCCCAGGCGGCGGTCGATGTCGGCAGCTTGCTGTGCTTCGTCGATGGTGTGCCTGCGCAGGACAGGGAAGACATCCTGTACTCGGTGCAGCTGGCGCAGCGCGGTGCCAGTGGTGCATTCGACCGCTTCACCGAAACCCAGGCCTGGTACGGCAAGTACGTCGAAATCCTGGAGAACCTCGGCTGGGCCAGTGAGCGGCTGGCGTTTTCGCGCTTCGACCAGAGCGAAGGCGAATTCCGCATGGACCAGGCCGCGCTGGCGATCATTACCGCGATTGCATCGCAGAACCAGTTGGCGGTGCTGCAGCAGTCGGTGGCTGCGCTGTCCAAACTGGCAGAGGACGACGGCTCGATCAGCCTGTTCGACTTTCACGCCTCGACCCAGGATAGCGGCAACTTCCAGATCGGCGCTGTCCAGCGCAGCGCCGATGGCGCACTGACGATGGCGCTGGGGGCGTTCTACTTTCGCAGCGTCGATGAACGGCGTCGTTTCCTGTTCTTCAAATGGGGCGCGCGCCAGGTTCACTTCTGGACCGCCGCTCAGCGCATGACCCTCAACACAAGCTTCTACGCTCGCCGCCGCGCCGAGGTGCTGGCCCGCCTGGAAGCCGACGCACCGCAGTACATCGCCGGGCTGAAGCTGGGCGCGCGCTGAAGGAACCAAGGGTGTCCACCGTCATCGTCTGCAGGACGCGCCTGCTGACATCAAGACAGGCGGCCCAGGCGGCGCGGCGTGGCCTGGAAATCAACCCTGCCAACGCCACTGAGCAGACCGTTCTGGCGCCTGATCGGCGGCGTGGTGGCCAGCGCCGCCTGGCCTTGGTGATCGCGCGCCGCTGGCCGGCAAGCGGTGCACAGCTGACCGTGCAGTTTCTTGACAACCCCTCTGTTGCGTTGCGCAAGCGCTTGCTCTTGCACATGAACGCATGGGGCGAACATGCCAACGTGCGTTTCGACGAGACGCAGGGCCAGGGCATGGTGCGTGTCGCGCGGCTGCAGCAACCGGAGGCCGATGCCGGCTTCTGGTCCTACGTGGGCACCGAGATCCTCGGCATCGAGCCCGAGCTGCCAACGATGAACCTCGAAGGGTTCACAATGAGGACGCCTGAGTCGGAGTTCTTGCGGGTGGTGCGCCACGAGGCAGGCCACACTCTGGGCTTCGAACATGAACACATGCGCAGCGAGTTGGTCAAGCGCATCGACCGCCGCAAGGCCATCGCGTACTACCGACGCAGCGATGGCTGGACGCCGAAAGAGACCGAGGAGCAGGTGCTGACGCCGCTGAAGGCGCGCTCGCTGATGAGCACGACCGAGAGCGACCCCCTGTCGATCATGTGTTACCAGATTCCGGCTGAGATCACCAAGGACGGCGCGGCCATTCCTGGTGGCACCGATATCAATGCCAAGGACCATGCTTTCGCCGCGAAGGTGTATCCGAAGCGGGCGCGCGCTGCTGTGCCGCAGTCCGAGGCCGCGGCGCAGAGCGCGTCTGCTGCGGCGCCGCCGCCCGCTGCGATGACAGCATATCGCGGCCGAGCCTTGGAGCCGGCCGACGATGCGCTGCAGATCGTGGTGCTCGACGGTTTCGACGCCGTCACGGGCCAGACCAACTCGGCACCCGGACAGGCGACATTCGCTCGCGTGTTTGCCAGCTACCGCGGCGCCCGCGTGATGCAGCCGATGCGTCTGCGCTCTGATGGGCCGGGCAACACGACGCTGTTCGGCAAGATCATCGGCACGCACGAGCGCATCAAGGCCTATACAAACCGCGAGCGCGGCACACTGCCGTCCGACGCCGAGATGATGGCCTTCGGCCATGAACTCTTTGAGACGCTCTTCCAGGGCGAGGTGCGGCGGCTCTACGATGAAGCGCGTTCGCGCCAGCAGGGCCGCAAGCTCGACGTGGTGCTGACATCCATGATCTCGTGGATTGCCGAGAAGCCCTGGGAGTTTGCCTACGACCGCACGCGGCGCAGTTTTCTGGCCACCGAGGAGGTGCACTTCGTCCGCAATGCCCTGGCCGCGGTGCCCGCGGACATCGTCCCGCGGCGCCGCGGGCCGCTGCGCATCCTGGTGGCGGCGGCGCAGCCGCTGGGCTTCGGCCTGCTGTCGGTCGCACAGGAAGAAGAGGTCGTTCGGCGCGGCTTCGAGGCGCTCATCAGCGACGGCCTGGCGGTGGTCCAGACGCTGCAGCGGGCCACGCCGAGTGCCATTCTCGGCTGCGTGTCGACCACGCAGTTTGACATCGTGCACTTCATCGGGCATGGCGCCTTTGACGATGTCACTGGGGTCGGCTCGCTCGTGTTCGAAGACGGCAACGGCGGCAGTCTGGAAGTGCCCGAGCGCTCGCTGCGCGAAATCTTTTGCGGGCGCGGCATCAGTCTGGTCTTCCTCAACGCATGCCAGACCGGCAGTGGCGGCAAGGCCGACTTCAACAAGGGTGTGGCGCAGTCACTGGTGTCGCATGGCCTGCCCGCGTTGGTGGCCAACCAGTACAGCGTGCTCGATTCTTCGGCGACCGCCTTCGCGCAGCACTTCTACTGGGCACTGGCGCAGGGCCTGGGAGTGGGGCCCGCCGCACGTGATGCACGCATCGCCGTCAATTGTTCGATGCAGGGCGACATCATCGACTGGGCAGTGCCCGTGGTCTATGCACGGGATCCGTCCATGACCCTTTGCGATCCGCCCGTGGCGAGCTCGGCGGCGCCTGCCGCCGCGGCGCGCGCAGCCAGCCGCCGGCGCCATGCAGGCGGCCGGCGGCGTCTGGCGGTATGGGACATCGACGGCGTGTTCCCGGCACTGAAACACACGCTGCGGAGGATGAACGAGGTCCAGTCGGTTTTCGACTTCAACCTGGTCGAACTGTCTTCGCCCCTTGACATCTGGGACATGGACGAGAAGGCACCCGACGGCACGCCGTACCTGATGGCTGAGCGGCTGGCACAGCGCATGGAGTCGGCCACCCCAGAGCTTGGAGTTCAGGCGCTGGTGTGCATAACACGCCACTGGATGCGAAGCAAGGACACGCTCAACCTGTACGGCTGGTGGCCGTCGCAGCACAAGCCGCCGGTGTTGGTGATGTCGTTTGCCGGCTTCGACGGCCTGCTGGCCGAAGGCGCACCCACGGATCGGGCCCTGGCCAACCTGACGGTGAGCGCGCTGGCCGGGTTCATCGGCGGCATGCCTGCCCACACCCAAGGGCCGAAGAACTGCCCGATGTGGCACAACCCGAAGCGCCTGCTGGCGCACCTGACCGAAGTGCAGCGCTTCGACGCGGCGTGCCGCAAGCGCTTGCAGGCCTCACATGCGCCTGAACTGGCGGCGTTTGAACTGCTCCTGCAGGCCTTTGCATGACTTGACGAGGAGACATCACCATGCCCACCAAACGCAAACCACCCGCCCCGCCGCCGAAGAAGAAGGCGCCTGCAGCGGCCGCCGGCCCGCTGACGCTGGAACAGGCGCGCGCCATCGCCGGCGTGAGCACCGAGCCGGTCGCCTCCGCGGCCACCGCCGCGCGCCGTGGCGCGGCGCCGCGCCGGGCGCCGCGCGGCGGCCTTGGCGCAGCGGATGCCAGCACTTCGACCGCGACCCCCGCCACGGTAGCGATCGAGCGCCGCAAGCTCGCCATCGATGACCGCGAACAACGCACGCAGCGACTGCGCGACTACAAGAGCACGATGGCACTGCTTCAGTCGCGTGGTGTCAAGGGTCTGCCAGCTGCGCCGCCCACCCAGCCGGGCCGCCGTCGGGCGCCTGGCGCGCCCGGGGCTGCCGCCGTGGCCACCGGCCCCTTGCGCATCATTGCCGAGGGCGACTCCTGGTTCGACTACCCCGTGCCATTCTTTGGCGGCGGCTTGGTGCCGCGGCTCGAAAGCCGCCTCGGTGTCCCGATCCTGAACCTGGCCAAGGCCGGCGACGAGACGCGGTTCATGCTGGGGGTTGAGCAGCGACAGCTGATTGCACGCCACTTCCGGGACGGCTGCCCCGATGGCACGCCCTGGGAACTGATGCTGTTTTCGGGTGGGGGCAACGACATCGTGGCCCAGCCGCTGGCGCTGTGGCTGAACGAATTCAACCCGTCCGTGCCCCCAGCGAAGCTGCTGAACCAGGCGCGCTTTTCCAGCGCCCTGGCGCTGGTGCGGGCGGCCTACGAAGACCTGATCGCGATTCGCGATCTCGTCAGCCCGACAACTCAGTTGGCGTTTCATGGCTACGACTTTGCGATCCCTGACGGACGCGGCATCTGCCACATGGGGCCCTGGTTGAAGCCCGCCTTCGACCTGCACGGCTTTCCACCCGATCTGATGGCGTCCTCCGCGGTGGTGCGTGAAATGCTGATGCAACTGGCCGCCATGCTGAAGGCGCTGGAGTCGCATCCGCGGGTGAGCTTCATCAGCGCCCAAGGCACGCTGGCCGCCGTGAAGTCGTCCTGGCACAACGAGATGCACCCCTCCCGGGGTGGTTTCAACCAGATTGCCGACAAGTTTCATGCGGCCATCAGGACGATGTTTCCAGGCCGCGTGCTCGTTTGAGCGTGTGAGCCGCAGTCCCGGGGTGCTCAGAATTCGATGCGCGCTTCGACTACGCCGGTGTCGATGCGGAACAGCGGGCCAGCGGCGGGTGGCTGGTCGCTGCGCGCCACCTGTGCACCATGGTCCAGCAGGTCGGTCAGCAGTTCTTGTTTGGGGATGAACTTCCACATGGCGCGGGTCAGCGTGGAGGCCATCGCGCAGCAGCCACGCGGCATCAGCTTGCGCACGAAGTTCGGCGGCGTGGCGTTGTGGCTGCCGTGATGGCCGATCTTGAAGAATGACACGCGGCGCAGCAGCTCGCGCCATTGCGCGTCGTCGAGGATGTTCATCCAGGTGCCCCACTGCGCGTCGCCAGGGAACAGCAGCAGCGTGCCGGCCACGTCGAGCAGCAGGACCAGGCTGGTGCCATTGACGGCCTTGTCCAGGGCCACGGCAACCGCCAGCTCCGTCATGACACCGGCGCTGTTGATCAGCTGCAACTCCAGCGGCGAAAGCTGCCAGGGAACCGCCGCGGCGTCGACGACGAACTCCGGGGCGAAGGGGCGGATGCTGGCCACGGCGCCGTCGTCCAGCCGCGGCGCCGCGCCCAGCAGTCGCAGGTAGCCCTGGCCCTTTGGGGGGTCCATGTCGCGGATGACCTCGGGGTCGCGTGACGGGCCCAGAACATGCACCCTGAGACCGGGCAGCACCGCCGTCTCGACCAGCCGCACCGGCTTGCCATCCGGCTTGTTCACTTCGGGGAAAAACCGCCTCACTGGCGTGCCAGCAAAACCGCTGTGTAAGGTGCGCATCGCCGTGTCGTTGCTCAGCATCAGCGCGTTGGCCACCAAGTCGCGCGAGACGTCGAACTGGCGCTGGGCCTCGGCACCCACGGCCAGCGGCGCGGCGGCCAGGGCCTGGTTCAGGCCCAGTGCCAGCCGGCTCTGGGCCTCGCGGATGCGGCGCGCTTCGGCATCCGAAGGGTGTTCGGTCCAGGGCAGCCAGACTTCACGCACCTGCACCTGGCTCCAGGCGGCGTCGGCAAAACCGGAGACATGGTCCTTGTGGCGGTGCGTGGCCACCACCACGTCGATGCGTGCCACGCCGTCGGCGTCGGTGGCGTCGGCAATGATGCGTTTGACGATTCCCCCCATGGACCCGCCAGCCGCGGAGGATTCGACCGAACCGCAGTCGAACAGGATGCGCCGCTCTTGCGCGCCATCGGGAATCTTCACCAAAAAGGCGTCGCCGAAGCCGACGTTGTACATGCGCACCCTGATCGTGCGGGCAGCGTCCGCCTTCGCAGCTGCCGGCTTCGCGGGCGTCCTTGCGGACATCTTCTTTGCCCGCACCTTTTTCGCTGGCGGCACGGGGGCAACAGACTTCCTTGCCGTTGTCATGTTCAGCCTCCGTGCAGGTTGGCGAAGTTCATCATCTCGGCCATGCGCATGGCCGCACCGTCGGTGCTGTAGTAGGGCGTCATCGCATTGGCCAGGTCGCAGCGCTCGACATAGCTCTTCTGCAACTCCACCCGCGCCTGGCTGGCGGCACCGGTCATCGGTTTGGCGATGCGGTAGCGGCAGGTGCCGGTGGACGATGCCACCAGGGTGCAGCCGCCGCGGAATGGCACGCCGCCGAACTGCGAGGTGCGCGAACGGTCGACCTGCGCGAACTGGACCACCAACTCGATCAGCAGCCGCCCGCTGGGCGCGACGCGGAACACGGGGTGAAAGCCGCGCACCTGGATCTTCAGTGCCGGGTTGAGGTCGAGTCCGAACGCGTTGTCCACTGCATAGCGGTGCAGCGCGATAGCCAGTTCCTTGTTGACGTCCACGGCGTAGTCTTCGGGGTCGCCCGGCCCGACTTCCGCGGGCACTTCGGTGTGCGGCGCGTTGCCGTCGTCGAAGGCATGAACTGCCTGCACGAAGGCCACGCCGATGAGTTTCATCGCGTCTTCGTTCAGCACTGGCAGCTTGTTCTCGACCCGGTCCCACAACAGCGACTCTTCAGCCAGCGAACTGACCCCCGCCGGATAGATGCCGCGCAGCCGGAAGGCTTCGATCATTGCGCCGCGGCAATCGTGTTCGTCCTGAGGCACTAGCTCGAAGTCGGCGGTGATCATGGCGCGCAGGAAGTCGCCGAAGGTCACGTCCACCGGCGGCAGGTAGTCGAAGGCGCGGATGCACATGTCCAATATGCGTTGCGCGGTGCGCGAAGCCTCGCCCGCTATGCGGTTGACTAGGTCGGGGTGCAGGTCACCCTGCGGCAGCGTGCCCGTGCCGCCGGTGGCGATGCGCACCAGATCAACGATGCGCCGCTGGTAGGTCTTGAAGAAACCGTCGAAGACCGCCGCCACCAGCACTGAGCCGCGCTGGTGGGGCTCGATCACCGTCTCCGACAGCCGCGTGCCCGGCACATCCAGGGCCGAGCGCAGCGCCTTGCCGGTGCCGGTGGCGTAGCCGAACTGCTGCGCCAAATGCACCAAGCTGCTGGGAGATCGAATGTCCAGGCGTGTGCGCTGCAGCTGTTCGCGCAGGATCTCGGGAAAGGAAAAGTGCTGCAGCAGCGCGACGATGTCGGCAAAGCCTTCATGGAAGGCCAGCACGTCGGGATTCGAGGGCTCTAGGAACAAGGGGCGCAGCCGGTCGACGATGGCATGCGTCATCTCGTGGGCGATGACATCGTGCGACAGGCAGGTGAACACCGTCTGCCCCGGCAGGTTGGGCCCCGCGTCGTCGGCCTCAGCGCGGAAGTAGCCGAACAGGATGGCGTTCAGCCGCGGCTGATAGAAGGCGTTCGCGCCATAGAAGGCATGCGGGAACAAACGCAGCCGGTCATAGCTCGGGCTGTCTCTGCGGCTGCCCGAACCCAGGCGCAGCTTGCGACCCAGCGCGCGGTCGAAGTTCTCCAGCGTGCGCATGGCCACGGCGTAGACCATCTGCTGGTGGAACCGCGGGTCGGCCTCGGAAGGGTCGAGCCCCCCCTGCAGCAGGATGGCCCGGTGGTTGAGGTCCACCGGCGCATAAAAAGACTTCGTGTGGCCGTCGTAGTCGATGACCGCCAGCCTGGCGCCGACCGGGCCGGGCTGCAGCGACTCGTTGTCGACCTCGATGCGTGCGCGATTGCCGAAGGTGCGACCCTGAAGCGGATCGGAGGCGAAGATCTTCAAGGGCCTGCGCGCGGCCTGCGCGACGCCGTCGGTGGTGGAGGGTCTGAACATCTGGCGTCTCCTCGCGATGCCGGAAAATCATCGTGCCCGTGTAGGGCGAGTCACACAATCTGCGGGCGCTTTCGAGGTCGGGCTTGTGGCCGGCCAGATCTCAGGGCAGCGGCAGTTCGAAGTGCGTGCCTGTGGTCCGCTGCAAATTGGCCACAACACTTTCCAGTGCCTGCCGGGCGAACGCGCTGTAGGCACTGCGGCCCTGCCACATGTCATTGATCTGCTGGCGCACACGCGCCAGCGTGCTGGCAGGGGCGTCGCTAAGCAGTTGCGCGAACATTGAGGCGAAGGCCTGTTTGGCCTGCAGGTAACTCAGCTCACGTTCGCTGACCAGTGCCTCGCGCAGGTTCAGCCCCAGCAGCTCGCAAGAATGCCGTGCCTCTTCGGTGAGCGGCTTGAGGGTGCCGTTGGGCAGAAATTCGAAGTGCTGCTTGGGATCGAAGCCCGGCTTCGACGGGTCGAGCAACAGGGCCTGTTCCTGGTCCAGATCGTCACTTGGCAAGGCGGCCCGGTGGCCGCGAACGGCGAAGTAGTCGCCTTTGCCGGCTGCAACACCCTCCAGGCCGTGGTGGCGCCGACGGTTGCAGTCGGTGCACGAGGGCAAGAGGTTGCGCCAGTCATAGGCCAGCCACCAGTAGCCGGGGTGTTCGATCTCGTCGTTCTGCAGCTTGACCTTCACGACCTTGCCGGTCTCGTCGCGGATCCGGCCCTTGGGCCGGTAGTGCTCCACATCGCCCGGTTGGTTGGCCGCGAGCAAGGTCTCGCAATACGCGCACTTGCCGTGCGACAGCTTCATCAGATAGGGCTTCGCCTCCTGGTAGACCACGTCCTGCAACGCGACCTCCTGGCCAGGCTTGTACTGGCTGACCAGTTGGTCCATGGCCTGCTGCGCGCTGTCGTGCCAGTGCTTCCACTGGTCGTCTGCGAGGTCGGGGCGGGGAATCGGAATCATGGCTCCGGGGTCAGGCTTGCTGGATAGTGCGCAGCTTTTCCTGCAGGGCCTGAACATCCGCCGGCGACACCTTGGCCAGCGCGACATCGGCTGCGCTGCTGGCTTGGTCTATCTGGGTGCGCATTGCCAGCGTCGGTCCAAAGTTCAGCGCCTTCAAGCGTCGCGCCAGCTCGTCCAGTTCAAGCTTCTCGGGGTCCGACAGCGACGCTCGCTGGAACAGCTCGAAGTAGCGGCGGATCGTCTCCTCGGCCTCGACGCTGCGCGTCGTCTGCAGCGAGAACAGCGAGCTGACCAGGATGTCCTCCGCCTTCTGCCCCGACAGATCCTCGCGCGGCATGTCCGCCCGGATCTGGCTGCTTGCTTCGTCGCGTGCGACGACGCGCAGTTCGGTGTGCTCGACCGCCCCGGCCAGCAGCGGCGAATGAGACGAGGCAATCACCTGCACGCTTGGGAAGTGCTTGCGCGTCAGGGTCACAAGCCGGCGCTGCCAATCCGGGTGCAGGTGGGCATCGATCTCGTCGACGAGCGCGATGGCGGACTCGCGCTCAGGATGCTCGGACTGTGGGTAGACGTCGTACAGGCGCTGCAGCAGGATGCCGACCCAATTGAGAATCGCGCTCATGCCCTGGCTCACGCCGTCGAAAGGCACCTCGCCGTAGTCGGCTTGAAGGATCACTTGCCAGGTCCGGCGGTCGATGCGGGCGAACTTCAGGCCGCCGCCTGGAACCATGTCGGAGATGAGTTGCTGAAAGGTCTGCAGCATCTGCATCTCACGGCCCTTGGGCGCGGTCTCGGCCCGCAGGGCCGCGTTGACAACCCATTGCTGCAGGTTGTCCAGGCGGCTGTCAACCTGCCCGCTGAGCAGCGGTGCGACATCGTCCACCGAGGGATTGGCGGCCGGCACCGAAGTCGGCCCCTTGATTTGCGCTGCGAGCACCCCGCGCAGTGCCGGGAACGCGAGCACCAGAACCTGACCGGCCTGCAGGGCGGTGGTCTGTGGCGAGCGGATCAGCACCTGGGTGCCATCCCGTACCAGGCTGGTTGAGACCCGGATATTGCCCATGCCCAGTTCGATGGTGCCGAGATTTTCCCCGCTGCGCAGCAGCCGTGCGCCGGCCGCGGTCGCGCGCGGATCGTTGCCGGCCAGGGCCAGTGTCACAGCGCGCAGGATGGTCGACTTGCCCCCGCCGTTGTTGCCCAGCAGCAGTGTCCAGCCGGGGGTGAACTCGACCCGCAGGCTGCGAAAGATGCCGATCGACTCCAGCTGAAGGTAGCTCAGACGGGTGGCCGCCAGCGACATGCCGGTGGCGTCGGCCCGCGACGCCTTGCCGATGCGCGCCGCGCGCTCGGTCAGCACCTCGGCAGCCTGCACAAGCTCGCGGAAGTCGGCGCTGGGCCGGTACTCAACCAGCTTGACGCCGAAGCGACGGCCCTGCCCCGCCTGCCACAGGTCGGCCCGGTCGGCCCCTTCCGGCACGACGGCGCAATGCCTGCGGTCCGAAGAGTCCAGATGGGCCGGCAAGCTGCTCAGGAACTGTTCCAGGCCCTCCAGGCTGAAGCCCAGGAACAGCAGGGTCCGGGTGGAAAAAAGCGCTGCGATGGCGCGTTCCAATTCGGGCGCCCGGCTCAACACGACCCGGTACTCGCGCTGGGTGAGGGCGACACTGGCCGGGTGCCGCAGGTCGCCAAGCGGCTTGATCAGCGCCAGCTGACCACCCCGCAGCAGCGACGTGATGCCTTCGGTCTGCATCGGCCCGAATACCTGCATGTCCGGGCCGACCACGGCACGCGGCATCAGGTCGTCCCAGGTCATGTCGACCAGCCCCGCCGCCGGCAGCGCGGCCAACAGGCGGTGCAGGTGGCTCGGTTTTGGTTGCGAATCTATCAGGTCCGACTTCAGCGTGGCCAGCACTTCGTCGCGGCCGACGAGCGAGACGATCGCCTCGACGGCGGCGTCGGTGTCGCCGGTCATGACCAACGCGCGCAGGCTGTCCAAACGTGTCGCAGAGATCCGCTCGGCGTGGCGATCAATGACGTTGAGCCACAGCTTGCTGGCGCCAGGCAAACCCGACTGTGCCGACACGCCCACCCCGGTGACGATGACCAGGTCGCGCTGCTCCAGCGCTGTCAGCAATTCCGGCGGCAGCTGCGGCGGGTAGGGCGGCGTCGGTTCGGCGTTGGCATCATCGGCTGCGCTGACCACCGCCCGGCCGAGGTTCTGCGTGCGTTGGCGTTCAAGCTCGACCTCCTGCCTCATCAGGGTCTCGCGCCGGGTGTTCAGCATTTGCTGGCGATACAGGAACCAAGCCAGCGCGCCGAGGACCAAGATCGCGATGCCGAGAGCAGGCAGCACCGCTTTCGGCTGGCCCGCCAGCAGTTCCTGCACGAAGCCCTGAGGGGGCAGGGACTGGATGTCCATGGCGGCGATCTGGCGGCGGTCCGGAATGCTGTAGACCGACAGGTTGAAGCTGCTGCCCGTGGCCAACGTGCGGGGTGCCGACGCCATCAACGTGATCGTGCGGGTGAAAGCGGTCGAGGCCGGGCTCTGGGCTTGGAAGTTGCTCTCGGCGCTGGGGGGTGCAGCGGCTCCGGCGGACGAAGCTGCGGCAGTCGGTTCGGCGCCCGCTGAAACCAGCGGCACCGAGTCCAGGAAAAGGCGCAGATTCCGCTCCAGCACGACCGCCGGGGTCGGGCGCGCCAGTAACAGGTGGACGGTGACCATCATCGGTGCGCCTGCACTCAGATTCGCCGGACTTACGCTGTTGATCTTGCCGTCGAGCACCAGCGTGTCAAACCCGGCCGCCGCAGCGACCTTGTCGGCCGCCGCGCCCGATGCCGGCACGCCCGGCGAGATCGGGTTCAACGATGCGCCGCTGCAAGGCAGCGCCACAGCGGCTGCCAGGATGGCCGCAACAGCCCTGCGTTTGCACCCATTCGTGCAGATCGATCCGCCGAGCAATGCCTTGCGCACGCGCCTCTCCTCGTTACCGCAGAAGGGGATGTCGAGGCATGCGCCGCGGCATCGGCGCAATGAAACTTGAGGCGCCGGATTCTGTCAATACCGCAAGCGGATCGTGCACCCGCGCACGTCCACAGTCGTCGGGATGGGGCTCGATCCCGGCCGGCGCGAACCCCCCAACATCAACGCCGTCAGCGCGGATCCGCCCGCCAGGTCAGCGGGGCGCCAGCACGCCAGAACCATCGCGGTGGCACCGTCCCCGGGCTGGTGTAATGCCACCATGACCCGCACCCGCGCCAACCTGCTGCTGACCCTGGTGGCGCTGATCTGGGGCTCGGCCTTCGTGGCGCAGAGCCTGGCGATGAAGCATGTGCAGGCCATGGGCTTCACCGCGGTGCGTTTTGCCATCGGCGCGCTGGTGGTGGCGCCGCTGGCCTGGCGCGAATGGCGCCACCACCGTGCGCGGGGCTTGAACTTCAACGCCGCCGACGCCGGCGCCGTGGCCCTGCTGGGGCTGGCGCTGTGCGCGGGCGCGGCCTTGCAGCAGGTGGGCATCATCCACACCACGGTGACCAACGCGGCCTTTCTCACCGCGCTGTATGTGCCGCTGGTGCCGCTGCTGGGCTGGTGGTGGCTGGGCCGGCGCCCGCACCTGGCGGTGTGGCCGGCCGGCGCGGGCTGCGTGGCCGGCACCTGGCTGCTGGCCGGCGGCGGCGGCCTGGCCTTTTCCAGTGGCGACCTGTGGGTGCTGGCCTCGGTGCTGCCCTGGGCGGTGCATGTGCTCTTCGTCGGCCGGGTGGCCGACCGCCTGGCCGCGCCCTTCCTGCTGGCCTGCGGGCAGTTCGCGGTGTGCGCGCTGGCCAGCGGTGCCTGGGCGCTGGCCACGGAAACCCTCTCGCCCGCGGCCTATGCAGAAGCCGCCTGGGCCATTGCCTACACCGGCATCGTGTCGGTGGGCATCGGCTTCACCGCCCAGGTGGTGGGCCAGCGCAGCGCCCCGGCGGCGGACGCGGCCATCATCATGTCGGCCGAAACCGTGTTCGCGGCCGGCTTTGGCTATGCGCTGATGGGCGAACGCCTGGGCGCCACCGGCTGGGCCGGCTGCGCGCTGATCCTGGCCTGCATCGTGGCGGTGCAGTTGCTGCCGGTGTCGGATGCCAGCCGGGCCGCGGCGCCGGTGCATTGACGGCGGGCTGGGCGAATCACTCGGCGGTGATCTTCGACGCCTTGATGACATGGCCCCAGTAGGCCAGTTCCTTGCGGGTGAAGTCACCGAGCTGGGCCGGGCTCATCGGCTCCACCGAGGTGCCGGACTCCTCGGCCTTGCGCCGGGTCTCGGGCTGCGACAGGATCTTGCCAACTTCGGTGCTGAGGGTCTGCACCAGCTCGGCCGGCAAGCCGGCGGGCCCGTACAGCGCGAACCAGGAGTCGAGTGTGAAACCCTTCAGGCCCGCCTCCACCGCCGTTGGCACCTGGGGCAGCGCGGCCAGTCGTGACGCGCTGGTCACCGCCAGGGCCTTCAGCTTCCCGGCCTTGACCTGCTGCACCACCGACGCCGGCGTCGTGATGAACAGGTCCACCTGCCCGCCCATCAGGTCCTGCACCGCCGGGCCGGCGCCGCGGTAGGGAATGTGCGTGATGAAGGTGCCGGTCAGCTGCTTGAACAGCTCGCCCGCGATGTGCTGGATGGAGCCGTTGCCGGAGGACGCGTAGTTCAGTTTCCCGGGGTGGGCCTTGGCGTGGGCCACCAGCTCGGCCAGGGTGTTGGCCTGCAGGTTGGCCTTGGTGACGATGAGCTGGGGGGGCCGGGTCAGCATGGCCACGGGGCTGAAGTCCTTGATGGGGTCCCATCCGGCGTTGGGAAAGAGGTGGGGGTTGCCCACCTGGTAGCCGCTGTAGGCCACCAGCAGCGTGTGGCCATCGGGCTTGGCCTTGGCGACGAACTGGTTGCCGATGTTGCCGGCACCGCCGGCCTTGTTGTCCACGATCACCGGCTGACCCAGCGCGCGCGACAGGCTGTCGGCGATCAGGCGTGCGGTGAAGTCGGTGGTGCCGCCGGGCGCGCTGGGCACGACCAGGGTGATGGGCTTTTGCGGGTAGGCGCCTTGTGCGCGCAGGCCGGTGTGGCTGGCCAGCGCGGCCGTGCCCAGCCCGGCGATGAGGGTGCGTCGTTTCATGGTGTCTCTGAGGGAAGGGGCGTCTTGTCGCGCGGGCGATGGCCCCGGTTGTCAGGCCAGTTCGGAAATTTCGATCAGGTTGAAGTCCGGGTCGCGCACATAGACCGAGCGGATCTTGCGCGTGGCACCGGTGCGCATCACCGGCCCTTCGACGATGGGCCAGTTCGCCGCGCCCAGGCGCGCGATCACCTGGTCCAGCGGCACCGACGCGATGAAGCACAGGTCCAGCGCGCCAGGCACGGGCAGGTGGGCCTTGGGCTCGAACTCCGAGCCCTGCACGTGCAGGTTGATCTTCTGGTGGCCGAACTTGAAGGCCTGGCGTTCCACCGGGGGCGTGCCGCCGATGAAGGACTCCAGCTGCATGCCCAGCACGCGGGTGTAGAAGTCCACGCAGGCCTCGCGGCGCGCGGTGGTCAGCACCAGGTGGTCGAGGTGGTCGATCATGGGTGTTGCTTTCGCAGTTCGGCCACGTGGGCGGGGGCGGGGTGCAGGTCGGTGATGAGCCCGGCCTTGGCCAGCTGGCCGGGCACGTCGTGGCCGACCAGTTGCGGCAGGCGGCGGGCGACGTCGATCAGGGCCGGCAGCTTGATGCCCGTGTCGTGACCCATGAGCTGCAGCATGTGGATGGCGTCTTCGCTGCAGATGTTGCCGGTGGCGCCGGGGGCATAGGGACAGCCGCCCAGGCCGCCCAGCGATCCGTCGAAGCGACTGATGCCGGCCTGCACCGAGGCCAGGACATTGGCCAGGCCCATGCCGCGCGTGTTGTGAAAGTGCAGCGTGAGCTGCAGGCCGCCGAAGCGCTGCTGCAGCGCCTGCGTGAGGCGCGACACCTGCACCGGGTGCGCCATGCCGGTGGTGTCGCAGATCGTCAGCCCGCGCACGCCCAGGGCCGCGAAGCGCTCGGCCCAGCGCAGCACCTCGTCCTGCGGCACATCGCCTTCCATCGGGCAGCCGAAGCAGCAGGACAGCGACACGTTCACCGGCACCTGGCCGGCGGCCAGGGTGATCACCTCGCGCAGGCCGGCAAAGCTTTTCTCGCGCGGCATGCGCAGGTTGGCCAGGTTGTGCGTCTGCGACGTGGACATGACCAAATTCAGCTCGTCGGCGCGCGCCTCCAGCGCCCGTTCGGCACCGCGCACATTGGGCACCAGCACGGTGTACTCCACGCCCGGCCGGCGCTGGATGCGGCCCATCACCTCTTCCGCGTCGCGCAGCATCGGGATGGCCTTGGCCGAGGTGAAGGACGTGACCTCGATCTTGGCGTAGCCGCAGGCGCTGAGTTCGTCGATCAGTGCCACCTTGGCGTCGGTGGGCACGAAGGCGGCTTCGTTCTGGAAGCCGTCGCGGGTGACAACCTCGTTGAAGTGGATGCGTTGCATGGTCTTCTTCAGTTGACGATGCCGCGCTCGCGCAGCGCGGCGATCTGCGCCTCGGTCAGGCCAATGTCGCGCAGCACCTCGCTGCTGTCCTGGCCCAGTGTGGGCGCGTTGCGGTGGTGGCGCCCGGGGGTTGCGGAGAGCTTGGGCACGATGCCTGGCACGCTGAGCGTGCTGCCGTCGTCCATCTGCAGTTCTTGAAGCATGCCGCGGGCGCGGTAGTGCGGGTCGGCCGCAATGTCGGCCACGGTGTAGATGCGGCCGGCGGGCACCGAGGCCGCCTCCAGCGCCGCCAGCACCTCGTCCACGGTGCGCGTGGCCGTCCAGGCGGCGATCGCGGCGTCCAGCTCGGCCACGCGTGCCACACGGCCGGCGTTGTCTGCCAGCGCGGGGTCGTCGCCCAGGTCCTGGCGGCCGATCAGGGTCATCAGGCGGCGGAAGATGCTGTCGCCGTTGCCGGCCACCAGCGCATAGCCGCCGTCGCGGCACAGGTAGGCGTTGGTCGGTGCGATGCCGGGCAGGGCGCTGCCGGCCGGGCCGCGCACGGCACCGAAGGCGCTGTGCTCGGGCAGCAGGCTTTCCATGCAGTTGAAGACGGCCTCGTACAGCGCCACGTCGATCACCTGCCCGCGGCCACTGGCATGCCGGTGCTGCAGCGCCAGCAGGATGCCGATCACGCCGTGCAGGGCCGCCAGCGTGTCGCCGATGCTCACGCCCACGCGCACCGGCACGCGGCCCGGTTCGGCCGTGAGGTGGCGCAGGCCGCCCATGGCCTCGGCCACCACGCCGAAGCCGGGCCGGTCGCGGTAGGGCCCGGTCTGGCCGTAGCCGCTGATGCGCAGCACGATCAGCTTGGGGTTGGCCGCCATCAGCTCGTCCGGCGCCAGGTTCCAGCCCTCCAGTGCGCCGGGGCGGAAGTTCTCGATCAGCACATCGGCTTCGGCCGCCAATTGGCGCACCACGTCCTGGGCTTCGGGTGTGCGCAGGTCCAGCGCCAGCGAGCGCTTGTTGCGCGACTGCACCTGCCACCACACCGAGGTGCCATCCTTCAGCAGCCGCCACTTGCGCAGCGGGTCGCCAGCGCCGGGCGGCTCGATCTTGACGACATCGGCGCCGAAGTCGGCCAGGGTCTTGGCTGCGAAGGGGCCGGCGATCAGCTGGCCGAGCTCCAGCACCTTCAGGCCGGCCAGGGCGGCGGCGGCCGGGGCGCCAGGCGCCAAAGGGGAGGCGGGGTCGTTGGGCATGGCGGCCAGTGTCCGGCCGCCTGCCGCGCGCGTCTATTTCAATCTGGCGCGGCCAGGCTTCGCGTTTTGCGAAACCGGCAGCAGGAAATCCCGGAGCGCCCGCACGGTCGCGTCGGCGTCCGGCCGGACCACCAACTGCAGCTGCCGGCTGGCCCAGGCGTCGGACAAGGGCCGCCACTGCAGCTTCATGGCCCGCACGATGGGCAGCGCGGCGCCCTTGGGCAGGGCCGCGATGCCCAGGCCGGCAGCCACCATGTGGCCCACTGCGTCGAAGCTGCGCACCTGCATGCGCAGCTTCAGCGGCCGGCCGGCGGCCATGGCCGCCTGCTGCTGGGCTTCCAGCATGGCGGCGCCCGCGTTCAGGCTGATCCAGGGGTCGTCCAGCGTGTCGGCAAAGGCCAGGGGCGAGCGGCCTCCCAGGCGGTGGGCGGCAGGCAGGATCAGCACCAGTTCGTCGCGGCGGAAGTCGCGCAGCTCCAGGCCCCGGGTGTCGGGCCCCGCGACGAACACGCCCAGGTCGGCCCGCCCCTCGCGCACCGTGGCCACCACCTGTTGTGAGACCTGCTCTTCCAGTTCCACCTGCACCTCGGGGCGCAGCACGGCGTACTCGGCCAGCAGCGGCGGCAGGAAATGCGTGATGGCCGCCGTGCCGGCGCAGACGTGGACGTGCCGCACCACGCCCTGGCGGGCGTCGGCCAGTTCCACCGCCAGGTGGTCCAGCTCCTGCAGGATGGCCATGCCGCGCTTCGAGAACGCACGGCCCAGGGCCGTGGGCGCCGGGCCGCGCGAAGGCCGCGCGCAGCGCCGCGGCGACCGGCCACCGCCCTGCAGGCGCGCGCCCGGCGTCAAACCTCGGCAGCGGCCGAGGCCAACGCGGCGTCGATCATCACCTGGGTGCCGCGGGAGAACTCCAGCGGACAGTCCCAGGCACCGCCCTCGCGCACCGCGCGGTTGAAGGCGGCCACCTGCAGTTCATAGTGGTTCGCGGCCGGCCAGCGTTCGGTGGTGCAGGTGCTGCCGCGGTGAAGCTCCAGCCGCGCTTCGCCGAAGACCCGGGCGTTGAAGGGCACCGGCAGGCGCAGCAGGCCGTCGTCGCCATGGAAGGTGACTTCCTGGCGCGGGTGCATGCGGATGGCGGTGAAGCTGACGAAATCAGCGTCGCCGAAGCGGGCGTTCAGGTTGGCATACACGTCCACACCGTCTTCCCACTGGATGCGGGCCCGCAGGTCGCTGGCTTCCAGGCCGGTGGCGAAGCGCGCACTGCCCATCACGTACACGCCGATGTCGCGCAGGCCGCCGCCCCCCATGGCGGCCTGGTTGCGGATGTTGCCGCTGTCGCGGTTGTTGAACGAGAACGCGCTGTCGATGCGCCACAGGCGCCCGATGGCACCGTCGGCCAGCAACTGGCGCACGCGCTGCCATTGGGGGTGGTGAACGATCATGAAGGCTTCGGCCACCAGCACGCCCGCTGCGTCGCGCGCGGCGATCAGCGCGTCGAACTCCTCGGCGCGCATGGCCATGGGTTTTTCGCACAGCACGTGCTTGCCGGCCTGGATGGCCTTCAGCGTCCATTCCACGTGCAGGCTGTTGGGCAGCGGGATGTACACCGCGTCGATGTCCGGGTCGGCCAGCAGCGCTTCGTAGCTGACGTGCACGCGCAGGCCGGGTGCGAAGGCCCGAAACGGTTCGGCCTTGGCCGGATCGGACGTGGCCACGGCCGCCACCTGCCCGCCCGGGGCCAGGGCGAGGGCCGGACCCATGTGTTCGCGCGCGAACTTCGCCGCGCCCAGGATGCCCCAACGCAGATCGTTCATGGTCAATGCGCAATGCGCCCGATGAAAGCGCGGATGCGCTCGTTGTCCTGCTGGCCGAAAAAGCTTTCCGGCGGCGCGTCGGCCGCCACGCAGCCCTGGTCGATGAACAGCACGCGGTCGGCCACTTCGCGCGCGAAGCCCATCTCGTGGGTCACCACCAGCATGGTCATGCCGCTGCGGGCCAGCTGTTTCATCACGTCCAGCACTTCCTTCACCATCTCGGGGTCCAGCGCCGAGGTGGGTTCGTCGAACAGCATCACCTTGGGCTGCATGGCCAGGCTGCGTGCAATGGCCACGCGTTGCTGCTGCCCGCCCGACAGTTGGAAGGGGTGCTTGCGCACATGGTCCTTCAGGCCCACGCGTTCCAGCAGTTCCAGCGCGCGCGCATCGGCGTCGGCCGGCGCCATGCGGCGCACGCGGCGCGGCGCCAGGGTCACGTTTTCCAGCACGCTGAGGTGGGGGAACAGGTTGAACTGCTGGAACACCATGCCCACCTCGGCGCGCAGGCGCTCCAGCGCCTTGGCGTCGTCATTCACCTCGATGCCGTCCACCACGATGCGGCCGGAATCGTGGGTTTCCAGCCGGTTCAGCATGCGCAGCAGCGTGCTTTTGCCCGAGCCCGAAGCGCCGAGGATCACGGTCACTTCGCCCGCGTTGAAATGGGTGCTGACGTCCTTCAGCACGTGGTGGGCACCGAAGTGCTTGTTGACCTTCTCCACCGAAATCAGCGCGGAAGCGGCGGTGGTCATTGCAGCTTGCCCTCGATGTCGAAGCGGCGTTCGACCGCGTCGGAGATCTGCGTCATCACCGTGGTCAACAGCAGGTAGATGATGGCCGTGGCCACGAACACCGGCACGGCCTGGAAGGAACTGCTCTTCACCTGCGCGCCGGCGTTGGTGAGTTCCACCACGCCGATGGTGAAGGCCAGGGAAGAATCCTTCAGCAGCGCGACGATGTTGTTCACCAGCGGCGGCAGCGAAATCTTGAAGGCCTGGGGGAAGGTGATGTCGATGAAGGTGTGCCAGCGGCCCAGGCCCAACGAGCGCGCCGCTTCCACCTGGCCCTTGGGCACCGCCATCAGCCCGGCGCGGATGGCCTCGGCGTTGTAGGCGCCCACGTTCATGGCCAGCGCCAGCGCCGCGGCGGTGAATTCGGACAGGCGCAGCACCGGGTGCACCTCCGGCAGCGCGAAGTAGACGAACAGCACCTGCACCAGCAGCGGCGTGCCGCGCATCACCCAGATGTAGAAGCCCGCCAGCCAGCGCAGCGGCGCAACGCGCGACACCTTGCCCAGTGCCGCCAGCACCCCCAGCAGCACACCGGCCACGCCGGCCACCAGGGTGAGCTGCACCGTCACCAGGGTGCCTTCGGCGAACAACTGGGCGTTCTTGCCGATGGGGTCGGGCGCCCAGGACAGCGGGATGTGGATCAGCCAGAGGATGGCGATCAGCAGCGCCGACGACAGCGCCATGGTGGCGCTGCTTTTTTTCTGGCGGCTCCAACCCGCGGGCCACAAGGCAAGTAGTCTGCTCACTGGGTGCGTTGCCAATCTTGGTTAGCGTGTCCTTGGGCGGATCCGGCTCCGCCGGTCTGCCCAAGCACCCCCTCGGGGGGCGGGCCGGGCGCCAGCCCGGACCTGGGGGCTCAAGGTTTGCAGCGGATGTCTTCCTTGAAGTACTTCTTGGAGATTTTTTCGTAGCTGCCGTCGGCCTGGATGGCCGCCAGCGCCTTGTTGATCTCACCGGCCAGCGAGGTGTTGCCCTTGGCCACGGCCGAGGCCACGCGCTCGACGAACAGGAAGTCGCCCATGGACAAACCGGCCTTGGCGTCCTTTTCCTGGCTGCTGATGGCC
The DNA here is from genome assembly GCA_000244995.1 of Burkholderiales bacterium JOSHI_001. Lineage (NCBI taxonomy): Bacteria > Pseudomonadati > Pseudomonadota > Betaproteobacteria > Burkholderiales > Burkholderiales bacterium JOSHI_001. The sequence continues at coordinate 640,361 of CM001438.1, forward strand.
ACGAACTTGTCGGTCACCCAGGCGTCCACACGGCCGCTGGCCAGCGCGGCGCGGGCGTCGGTGTCCTGCGGGAAGTTCTTCACTTCCTTGATGCCGGCCACCTTCTTCACGTTGTCCATGTAGCTGGTGCCGGTCTGCACCGCCACCACCTTGCCGGCCAGGTCCTTGGCACCCTTGATGGCCGGGTTCTTGGCCACGATGACACCGCCGGTGCAGTAATGCGGCTCGCTGAAGGTGACGGCCTTGGCGCGTTCGTCGGTGATGCCGTGCGAGGCGATCACCATGTCCCAGCGGTCCTGGCCCAGGCCGGTGAGCAGGGCGTCGAAGCCCAGGGTCTTCCATTCCACCTTCACACCCATCTTGGCGGCCATGGCCTCGGCCACGTCGATCTCGAAGCCAGTGAGCTTCTTACCTTCGAAGTAGTTGAAGGGCGAGAACTGGCCCTCGGTGGCGATGACGATCTTGCCGGCCTTCTTGATGGCGTCGAAGGGCCGGGCCTGGGCCGTGGCGGCCAGGGCCAGCAGGGTGGCGGCCAGGGCGACGCGGCGGGTGGTGGTGCGCAGGAAGTTCATGGGGGAGGGTCCTTTCTCAACGGTCAAAGAAGTATCGCTTCAATCCGGCCAGCATCATCTCCACCGCGATGGCGGTCAACACCAGGCCCATCAGCTTTTCGATGGCCGACACCACCGACTGCCCCAGCAGCCGGCGCAGCCGGAAGGCGCTCAGCAGCACCGCACCACAGACGCCCAGCGCCAGGGTGAGTGCACCGACCCAGTGCCACAGGCGCTCGGGCTGGCGCGACGCCAGCAGCAGCACCGTGGCCATGGCCGAGGGCCCGGCCAGCAGCGGCACCGCCAGCGGGAAGATGAAGGGTTCGCGCTCGGCGTCGTGGGCGTACACGTCGCTGCCGCCCGCAAAGATCATGCGCATGGCGATGATCAGCAGGATCACGCCGCCGGCCACTTCCAGCGAACGCGGGGACAGGCGCATCAGGGTCAGGAAATGCTGGCCGGCCAGCATGAAGGCCAGCAGCACCACGAAGGCAATGGCGGTCTCGCGCAGGGCCACGCGGCGGCGGCGCGGCGGCGGCACGCCGTCCAGCACCGAGATGAAGATGGGCAGGCTGCCGAAGGGGTCCAGCACCAAGAGCAGCAAGACCAGGGCGGACGCGAAGGTGTGGTCCATGGGCGCGCGATTGTGCCCGTGCTGCCCCGCGGGTCCTGGCGGGGCAAACCCGGTTCAGCCCGGCAACTGCGGCACCGCGGCCAGCAGGGCGCGGGTGCAGGGGTGCTGCGGCGCGTTGAAGATCTGGTCGGCGCTGGCGTGTTCCACCACCCGGCCCTGCTGCAGCACCAGCACCTCGTCGCAGACCAGGTCCACCACCGCCAGGTCGTGGCTGATGAACAGGTAGGCCACACCGAAGCGTTCCTGCAGGTCCTGCATCAGGTTCAGCACCTGGGCCTGCACCGACACGTCCAGCGCCGACACCGGCTCGTCGGCCACGATGAGTTTCGGCCGGGTGACCAGCGCACGGGCGATGGCAATGCGCTGGCGCTGGCCGCCGGAAAATTCATGCGGGTACCTGTGCAGGTCGCCCCCGCCCAGGCCCACCGCGTCCAGCACCTCGGCCACGCGCGCGCGCTGCTCGGCCGTGCCCACGCCGCCTTGCGCGGCCAGGGGTTCGGCCACGCTGCGGGCCACGGTCAGCCGCGGGTCCAGCGAGCCGAAAGGGTCCTGGAACACCATCTGGAAGTTGGCGCGGGCGCGGCGCAGCGCGGGGGCGCTCAGGCGGTGCAGATCCTGGCCGTCCAGTTCCACCGTGCCGCTGCTGGGCGCTTCCAGCGCCATCACCAGGCGCGCCAGGGTGCTCTTGCCCGAGCCCGACTCGCCCACCACGCCCAGGCTGCGGCCGGCGGCCAGTGTGAAGTTCACGTCGGCCAGCGCCACCAGTTCGGGCGCGGGGCGCAGCAAGGCCTGGCGCGGCAGGCGGTAGCGCTTGCCCAGGCCTTGCACCTTCAGCAATGGCACGGTCATGCCGTGGCCGCCTCGGCATGGGGGTGGATGCAGCGCACGCTGTGGTTCGCGCCGAGCGCGGCCAGCGCCGGTGGCGCCGCGCGGCAGTCGGCCTCAGCCCGTGGGCAGCGCGCTGCAAAGGCGCAACCCGCGGGCATGTCGGCCAGCGCCGGCACGCGCCCGGGGATGGTGGCGAGCCGGGTGCCGCGGGCCATGCCCAGCAGCGGGCGGGCGGCCAGCAGGGCGCGGGTGTAAGGGTGGGCGCCGTGGCGCAGCACCTGGGCGGCCGGGCCGCTCTCCACCACCTGGCCGGCGTACATCACCAGCAGGCGCTGCACCCGCTGGGCCACCAGGGCCAGGTCGTGGCTGATCAGCAGCAGGGCCATGCCGTCCTCGCGCACCAGTTCGGCCATCAGCTGCAGCACCTCGCGCTGCAGGGTGGCGTCCAGCGCGGTGGTGGGCTCGTCGGCCACCAGCAGGTCCGGCTTGCAGGCCAGGGCCATGGCAATCACCACCCGCTGGCGCTGGCCGCCGGACAGCTGGTGCGGCCAGGCGTCCAGCCGCTGCGCGGCCTGCGGCAACTGCACCCGCTGCAGCAACTGCAGCGCCGCTTCACGCGCCTGGGTGCGGTTCAGGCCCTGGTGCTGCCGCAGCGGCTCGGCCACCTGGTCACCAATTTTCTGCAGCGGGTTGAGCGCCGTCATGGGTTCCTGAAACACCATGCCCAGCCGGTCGCCGCGCAGCGCGCACCAGTCGCGTTCCGGCAGGCCCAGCAGTTCGCGCCCGGCCAGGCGGATGGAGCCCGTCACCACGCTGTCATCAGGAAGAAGTCCCATCAGGGCCAGCGCGGTGAGGCTCTTGCCGCAGCCCGATTCACCGATCAGCCCCAGCACCTGGCCGCGATGCAGCTCGAAATCCACGCCCCGCAGGGCCGCCAGCGGGGCGCCCTGGGGCCCGGGCAGGGACACCCGCAGTTGGCGCACGGCCAGCAGCGGGGGGGCAGGGGCGGCCGTGTCGGCGGGGTGCATGGCCGCACGATTGTGCCGCTGCCCCCGGGGTTACAAGGTTTTCGACAGGATGGGGGTGCAGGATCGCGTAACCTATGGTGCCCGGTGTGCCTGCGCCGGGGCCGGCCTCCCAAACCAAAGCCCGCGATGAAAAGACTGGACGATTTCCGCATGCGCCTGGGGCGCAATGAACTGGTACCCATCATGATCGGCGGCATGGGGGTGGACATCTCGTCGGCCGACCTGGCGCTGGAGGCCGCGCGCCTGGGCGGCGTGGGCCACATCTCGGACGCCATGATCAAGACGGTCACCGACCGCCGCTACCAGACCAAGTTCGTCAAGGCCAAGCAGGCCCAGTACAAGGGCAATGTGTTCCTGCAGGACAAGTCGGCGGTGAAGTTCGACATGGGCCACCTGGCCGAAGCCACCCGGCTGCATGTGGAAGGCACCATGTCGCGCAAGCGCGGGCCCGGGCTGGTGTTCATCAACTGCATGGAAAAGCTGACGATGAACGCCCCGAAGGAAACCCTGAAGCTGCGCATGAGCGCCGCTTTGGACGCGGGCATCGACGGCATCACGCTGGCGGCCGGCTTGCACCTGGGCAGCTTCGCGCTGATTGAAGACCACCCGCGCTTTCGCGACGCCAAGTTGGGCATCATCGTCAGTTCCCTGCGCGCGCTGCAGCTGTTCCTGAAGAAGAACAGCCGGCTGAACCGCGCACCCGACTACGTGGTGGTGGAAGGCCCGCTGGCCGGCGGGCACCTGGGCTTCGGCATGGACTGGGCGCAGTACGACCTGGCCACCATCGTGGCCGAGATCGCCGCCTGGCTGAAGACCGAAGGGCTGGACATCCCGCTGCTGCCGGCCGGCGGCATCTTCACCGGCAGCGACGCGGTGCGGTTCCTGGAAGCCGGCGCGGCCGGCGTGCAGGTGGCCACGCGCTTCACGGTCACGCGTGAATGCGGCCTGCCGGACGAGATCAAGCAGGAGTACTTCAAGGCCGGCGCGGACGACATTGAAGTGAACCAGATCTCGCCCACCGGCTACCCGATGCGCATGATCAAGTCCAGCCCCGGCATCGGCGACGGCATCCGCCCGAACTGCGAAGCCTATGGCTACCTGCTGGACGCCAATGGCAAGTGCGCCTATGTGGACGCCTACTACCGCGAACTGGCCGCCCACCCGGGCGAGAAGCACCTGTCGGTGAAGGACAAGACCTGCCTGTGCACCCACATGCGCAACTTCGCCATCTGGACCTGCGGCCACACCGCCGCGCAGTTGAAGAACACCTCGCGCCAGCGCGCCGACGGCCAGTGGCAGCTGCTGACGGCCGAGCACGTCTTCAACGACTACCGCCATTCCACCGACGGCCGGGTGCAACTGCCCGACCTGGAGGCCGTGCCGCTGGCCGGTTGATCAGGCCGCGCGCGTGGCCCCGGCGTCATGCCGTGTGGGTGCGCTGGCGTCCTGCACCTGCGCCAGTGCGGCGGCATCGCTGGCCACCAGCGGCGTTGGCAGCAGCGCGGCCAGCGCGTCGGCGGGCATGGGCCGCGCGAACAGGTAGCCCTGCGCGAAGCGGCAGCCGATGGACTGCAGCAGCGCCACCTGGGCCGGTGTTTCCACGCCCTCGGCCACGCTGGTCATGCCCAGGTTCTCGATCACGGTGACGGTGGCGTGCATCACCGCCATCACGTCCGGGCTGTTGTGCAGCCCGGCCAGGAAGCTCTTGTCGATCTTCACCACGTCGAAGGGGTAGTCGCGCAGGCAGCCCAGGCTGGAGGTGCCGGTGCCGAAGTCGTCCATCGCCAGGCGCACGCCCAGGCCGCGCAGGCGCTGCATCAGCGCGCGCATCTCGGCCGGTTCATGCATCACCTCGCGCTCGGTCACTTCCAATTGCAGGTGGCCCTTGGGGATGCGGTTCTCGGCCAGCGCTTCCTCCACGCGTTCCAGCAGGCGTTCGGGCCGGCCCATCTGCACCCGCGACAGGTTCACGCTGATGGTGGCCGGCGCATGCGCCGGGTGCTGCTGCTGCCAGCGCGACCACTGGCGGCAGGCCTCGCGCAGCACCCATTCGCCGATGTCCAGGATCAGCCCCGACTCTTCCGCCACCGGGATGAACTCGGCCGGCGACACCATGCCCAGTTCGGGGTGTTGCCAGCGCAGCAGCGCCTCGGTGGAAACGATCAGGCCGGTTTCCAGGTCCACGATGGGCTGGTACACCAGGGACAGCTGCCGGCGCTGCACCGCGTGGCGCAGCGCTTCTTCGATGGTGAGCGCGCGCGCCAGCCGGGTGTGCATGCCCAGGTCGAAGAACACCGCCCGGCCGCGCCCGGTGCGCTTGGCTTCGTACATGGCGGTGTCGGCATTGCGCAGCAGGGCTTCGGCGTCGGTGTCGGCCGTGCCCATCACGATGCCGATGCTCACCGACGAATGGATTTCCTTGCCTTTGATGAAGTAGGGCGCGGCAAACGCCTCCAGCAGGCGCTGCGACACACGGTGCGCCTCGTCCACGCGCGCGGCGTCGTTGAGCAGCACCACGAATTCGTCGCCGCCAAAGCGCGCCACCAGGTTGCCGTCGTGTTCGGGCCCCACCACGTCGCCCGAACGCAGGGTGCGGCGCAGGCGCAGTGAAATCTCGCGCAGCAGCAGGTCGCCGGCCTCGTGGCCCAGGCTGTCGTTGACCAGCTTGAAGCGGTCGAAGTCCAGGAAGAACAGCGCGAAGCCGCGCGTTGCGTCGGCGCGCAGCGCGCGCACCGCGTGCTCCAGCCTTTCCATCAGCAGCGTGCGGTTGGGCAGGCCGGTCAGGCGGTCGGTGCGCGCGGCGTTCAGCAGTTGCTGCTCCAGCTGGCGACGCTGCTGCACCTGTTCCTGCGAGTTCTGCAGCGCCGCGGCCAGGCGTTCGCGTTCGCCCTGAAGTTCGGCCTGGTGGTCTTCCTGTTCGGTGGCGTCGGTGAAGCTGGACAGCACGCTGCGCTGGTTGGTCTGGCCATCGATGATGAGCTGGGTGTTCACGCGCAGCCAGCGGCGCAGCAGCTGGTCGCTGCGGGACTGCGGGATGTCCACCCCCACCAGCTGGTTGCGAAGGGGCTCACGGTGACGCAGGGTGTGGATGGCAGGCAGCTCGTGACCCAGCAAGGTGCTGCCGTCGCGGGCCAGGGTGCGCCAGCGTGGGTCCAGCCAGGCGCGGCCCAGCAACTGGTCGCGTGTCTGGCCCAGCAGGCGTTCGGCCTCGGGGTTGCAATCCACCACGTTGCCATGCCCGTCCTGCACCACGATGCCGGCCGCGGCGTTGTCGATCAGCAGGCGCAGCCGGCGTTCGCGCGCGCGGTCGGTGCTGACGTTGGCGCCCACCGCCAGGAAGCCCACCAGGGCGCCGGCGGCGTCGTGCCAGGGCTGCACGTCCAGGTCCAGTTGCACCGGCGGCCGCCCGGCCGCCTGGTGCACCGCCAGCACGCGCGTCGGTGCGCCGCCGCGCACCGCGCGCGCCAGCTGGGCGCGCTGCTGGGGCGTGCTGCCGTTGCCCAGCAGCAGCGACCAGGGGGCCGGGCTGCCGGCGCGCTGCGCGCTCACCCCGGCGGCGGCGGCCAGGGTGGCGTTGACCCAGCGGGCGTGGCCTTCGGTGTCCACCACCAGCGCGGCGTGCTGGCTGTGCTGCAGCAGGGCCTGGGCCTGCTGCGCCAGGGCCAGTGTGCCCTGCGCCTTGCCATGCAGCGCGCACCGGCGCGCCGGCCTGGCAGGCCGGTGTGCAAAGCGGCGGCGCGCAGCGCGAGGCGGCATGGTGCGATGCGCCTGCCGTCAGTCGGGCAGGGCGGCCATCATGGCCTGGGCGTCGCCCAGCGCGACCTGCTGCAGCGGCTGCAGCCGGGCATCGTCCAGGCCCCAGTCGGCCAGGGCCTGGCGCCAGGGCCAGGCTTCGCTGTCTTCCTGCGCCAGGCCCATGCCCAGGTGGGCGGCCAGGCTGTCGGCGCAGCGCAGCAGCGAGGGCAGGTCGGGCCGGGGCCCCAGCGCCGCGCTTTCGTGGCGGGCCACGCCCTGCACCAGGGAATCGGGCAGGTTCCAGGACCGCAAGACCACCGCGGTGCAATGTTCGTGTGTGGCGCCTGCGTGGTGGGCTTCGGCGTGGGCCAGGCTGTCTTTCGGCACCTGGCCGGCGGCCAGGGACTGCGTCAAGGCCTGCATGCCCTTCGGGCGCAGGCGCCACTGCACCACGATGCCCAGGTCGTGCAGCAGGCCGGCCATGAACAGTTCTTCCGACTGATCGGGGGCCAGTTCGCGCGCCAGGCGGGTGCCCAGGCAGGCGGTGACCAGGCAGTGACGGCGAAAGCGCTCGGCGTCAAAGCCGGCGCCGGCCGCCTGACCGGCGACCATGCGGTCCATGCAGGCCGCCGCCGCGGCACCCTTGATGCCCTGCACCCCCAGAACCTGGATGGCGCGTTCCAGTGTGGCCACGGTGCCGGTGCAGCCGAAGTAGGCCGAGTTGGCGACCCGCATCACGCGGGCGGCGATACCGGGTTCGGAGCCGATGCGTTTGGCCAGCGCGGCGCCATGCAGCCGGGGGTCCATCAGCGCGGCCACCAGCCGGGCCCCCCCGGTGCCTGCGGCCCCCAGGGATCGGGCCGCGATGACCAGTTCGGATTCGGTCAGGGGCGTGCAGGCGGGGGTCGCAAGGTCGGCAGTGGCAGGCATGGCGTGGCGGTGCAAAGGCGTGACGAATTTCCGGCCAGCGGCCGGCGGAAGGGGTCAAGCTGCATCCTGCGCCGGGGCCGGTGCGGGCAATCCGCTGAAAAGCGGGCCGAATGCGGGCCTCGTGCCTTCAGTTTCGGGCGGCGCGGGCGGTCGTCAGCGCCGCCGCGCCAGGCGCGGGTCCAGCAGGTCGCGCAGGCCGTCGCCCAGCAGGTTCAGGCCCAGCACCGCGGCGGCAATGGCGCCGCCCGGCCACAGCGCCAGCCACGGCGCCTGGAACAGTTGGGCCTGGGCCTCGTTGAGCATGCGGCCCCAGCTGGCGTCCGGCGGCTGGGTGCCCAGGCCCAGGTACGAAAGCGCGGCTTCGGCCAGGATGGCCGTGGCAAAGCTCACCGTGGCCTGCACGATGAGCGTGGCCGCGATGTTGGGCAGCACGTGCACGCGGGTGATGCCCCAGGCACCGCGGCCGGCGGCGCGCGCGGCCAGCACGTAGTCGCGCGTCCACACCGCCTGGGCCGCGCCGCGCGTGATGCGCGCGAACACCGGCACGTTGAACAGGCCGATGGCCGTGATGCTGGTCAGCAGGCCGGGGCCGTGGATGGCGCTGAGCATGATGGCGGTGAGCAGCGCCGGGAAGGCGAAGCTGAAGTCGGCCGCCCGCATGATGAGTTCTTCCACCCAGCCACGCCTTGCCGCCGCCAGGCAGCCCCCGGCCACGCCGGCCAGCACGCCGATGCCCACCGCCACCACGCCCACCAGCAGCGCGTTGCGGCTGCCCACCAGCAGTTGCGAGGCGATGTCACGGCCCAGGCTGTCGGTGCCCAGCCAGTGCGCGGCGCCCGGTGCGGCCAGCTTGTTGGGAATGTCCATCTCACCGGGCGGATAGGGCGCCCACACGAAGGACAGGGCGGCCGCACCCAGCAGCAGCGCGCACAGCGCGGCGCCCAGCAGGAAGCTGGGGTGGCGCCGCGCCCGGGCCCAGAAGCCGTTCATGCGGCCGGCACCCGCAGCCCCATGCCGTTCATCCGGCCGCGACCCGCAGCCGCGGGTCCACCCAGGCGTACAGCAGGTCCACCACGAAGTTCACCGCCACCACGCCCGCGGCCAGCAGCATGACCACGTCGCGCACCACCACCAGGTCGCGGTTGGCGATGCTCTGGAACACCAGGCGTCCGATGCCGGGCAGCACGAACACGTTCTCGATCACGATGGCGCCGGTCACCAGGTTGGCGAACTGCAGGCCCATCACCGTGAGCACCGGCACCAGGGCATTGCGCAGCACATGGCGCAGCAGCACCTGGCGCCGCGACAGGCCTTTCGCGCGCGCGGTGCGAACCCAGTCCTCGCGCAGCGCCTCCAGCACCGCCGAGCGCGTGACCCGCGCCAGGATGGCCGCCTGCACCAGGGCCAGCGCCAGCGCCGGCAGCGCCAGGGCGGCCAGGCCCTCGGCCAGCCCGCCGCCGTCGTCCGCATGCCAGCCCGGAAAGCCGCCGGCCGACACCCACTGCAGCTTCACCGCGAACAGCCCGATCAGCAGGATGGCCAACCAGAAGCTGGGCACCGCCATGCCCACCTGGCTGGCCGCCATCACCAGCACGTCGCCCGCCCGCCGGTGGCGCGCCGCAGCGTACAGGCCCAGCGCCAGCGCCAGCACCACGGTGAGGGCCATGGCCAGCGCGGCCAGGGGCAGCGACACCGCCAGCGCGTCGGCCATCAATTCGGCGGTGGGGGTGTCGTAGGCCTGGCTGTTGGCGGTGCGTCCCTGCAGCAGGCCGACCACCCAGTCGGCATAGCGCACCGGCGCGGGCCGGTCCAGGCCCAGCCTGGCTTCCAGCGCCGCCAAGGCCTCGGGCGTGGCGGTGTCGCCCAGCATCACCTGGGCCACATTGCCCGGCAGCAGTTCCAGCACCGCGAACACCAGCAGCGAAGCGACGGCAAGCGTGGCCCCCAAGCCGGCCAGGCGCTTCAGCAGGAACAGCGTCATGGTGCGGGCTTCACACGCCGCCGGTCACCCGCAGGGCCTGCAGCTGTTCGTGCACGTCGTGGGTCATCAGCGCCAGGAAGGCCAGGAGCACGATGTAGTAGGCCCCGTATTCCCACTTGGTGGCGGTCTTGACGGCGTAGTAGGTGCGGGCCTCTTCGCTGTCGCTGCGGTACTTGAGGGCCTTCCACACCTGCGGCGCGGCCAGGAAGGCGATGAGGATCAGCATGGGGCTGGGTCGGTACAGGAACAGCGCGCCCAGCACCGGCACGCCCAGCAGCCAGATGCGCGGCGACAGCACCGCGGTGATGCGCCCGCCGTCGAAGGGCGACAGCGGGATCAGGTTGAACAGGTTCAGGAAAAAGCCGCTGTAGGCCACCGCCAGCAGCCACGGCACGTTGTAGGCCTGGGCCAGCCAGTACACCGCCAGTGCGCCCACGCTGCCCAGCAGCGGCCCGCCCAGGCCGACGAAGGCCTCGGTCTCGGCGTCGTGCGGCAGGTCCTTCAGCTGGATCCAGGCGCCGACGAAGGGAATGAAGGTGGGTGCACCCACATCCAGCCCGCGCTTCTTGGCGGCGATGTAGTGGCCCGCCTCGTGCACGAACAGCAGGCCGACGAAGCCCACGGCGTAGCGCCAGCCGTAGATGAAGGCATACACCACCACCGAGATCAGCATGGTGCCGCCGGTGGTGAACAGCTTGCCCAGCTTGGCGCCGGACAGCAGAAGCAGAAGCAGTTTTCCCATCCGAACGATGCTAGGGCACAACCACACCGTCATCAGCCAGGATGGGGCGGATGCGGTCCAGAAAGGCCTCGATGGCGGCGGCCTCGGTGGGAAAGCGACGAATGCCGTTGTAGCTGCCACGTTCCGAGTAGTAGGTGCACCAGGCGCCGTCCAGGAAGCCGATGCCGTTGATTTCGCCCTCACCCAGTTCTTGAATGGCATAGCTGCCGGGGCGTGCGCCTGCCGCGTCCAGCAGACGTCGCAGCTCTTCGATGGTGGCGGGATTGGTCATGACTTGATGGATCAAGGGGAGATGAGTTCGAGGTAGCCGTCTCGGATCAGATCACTTGTGGACAGAGGTGTCTTGAACTGGAGGCCACCACCGGTTTGGCCGAAGGCCGGAGCAGCCGGACCGGATGAAACCTCCAAAGGTTTGAGCACACGGTAGCGCGCATGCTGCATCTTGGCCTGGTCGTATGGCAGCGACCGGCTTTCGTATGCGGTGCCTTCCGGGGCGAAGAACGAACCGTAGTCCTTTTCGCCAATCTGCGCGCTGTAGCGATCAATGATGGTGTTTTCGGGCAATTTTGCTTTCACGGGTGGCGACGCGAAACCCTCGTCTGCCGGCCAGCGAAGTCGGCCGTCGGAGTCGAAGTGTTCAGGCCCCAGGTCCTCTCTCAGGCGCTGCTTGGCCTTGGTTTCAGCAATGGCCCTTGGGCACGGCACCACAGGGCCGGGCGGCGCGTCGGGCTTCTTGTCGCCCTTCTTGAACAGCCCTTGGGCCCTTTTGCGCGAGCTTCCCGCCACGGCTTACCAACTGAGTGGCTTTGGCCGCAACGCCAACCCCCACCACGCTGCTGCCCAATGTGAAGGCACCGCCACCGGCAAGTTTGCCCCAGTCCTCGGGCCCGGCGTTGGCGGAGAAGTCCTTGGCCTGGGTCCAGGCCGACCCTGCCGCATCGCGCGCGTCGCGCCACACCGCGGCCGGGTCGTCGTAGGCCTTCGCGCCAAAGGCACCCACGGCCTGCGCCGTGGCTTTCGTGGTGGTCCAGAAATCGTCGCGAGCGCCCTGCGCATCGCGGGCAATGTCCCAGCCGGTCTGCGCTGTGGACTTCACGCCTTCCCATGTGGACTTCGCTGCGTCGCCGAAACCGCTGCTCAGGCCCGAAACGAATTTGCCGACCTCGCCCGTCCTGCCCAACGCCCGTGGTCCAGCATGATGCGGGCGCGCAGCATGGCCAGCCGCGTGGCGGGCGGCTCACCGGCATCCCGAACGTCTTGCGGCCAGTTCAGCGCGGCGTCGGCAAACGCCCGGCCGTACAGCAGTCGCCAGGAGGCCACCGCCACCGGCGCGTCGTCCAATCCATTGAAGCCCAGTTGCTCGGCTGCGCGGAGAGCCGAAGTGGCCAGCGCAGGCGTGGCGTGGGCATTCACCAGGTCCCACAACACCACCGGCAGGGCCAGGGCCACACGGTCAACCAGGGGCAGCTCATCGGCTGCGGGAGGAATGAAGGCCACCAGGTCGCGGCGGTTGTCGTCAATGCGTTCCCAGTCGGCTTCGGTCAGCCGTTCGGCCAGCCAGGGGATGGCCTCGTCAGGCGTCTGGCTGGTGTTGGCCAGCCAGGCGCGTACGGCGGGGTCGCTGGTGATGTTGGGAGCAATTCCCACCATCAGTCGCGCCAGCAGGGTGATGGACCTTGCGGATGTGGCGCCCGCCTGCAATGCGCGCGCGTGCAGGTTGCGGACAATCTGCCCACGGGCTGACTTGGCGAATCGCGGCAGGAAGGCGGGTTCGGCCTTGGCGAGGTCGGCTTCCAGTTCGGCCAGGAACTTCTTGTCCGCGTCCTTCGCAAGCCGCTGGAATTGTTCGGGGCTCAGTTGCATGCTGTGGTGGCTTGGATGCGCAGGCCGCGGGTACTGGCCACCGCTGACTACCCCTGGGTCTTTGGCTTGCGCTTGAACAGCTTCGCCGCTCCGCCCCCCACCACCGCCAGCCCCAGCAGGATGACTTTCGCGAACTTGGCGAAGAAGCCCAGCGCCAGCGCGATGAAGCCCAGCTTCTTGGCCGCCACGCCCACCACCAGCGCCGCCAGGCCGTATTCGGCGGTGTGGTCGGTCTTGTCGTTGTAGTCGGCGTAGGTGCGCCCGGGCTTGTAGTCCAGCGCGCCCAGCATGGCCTGGGCCTGGGGCTTGTACTGGTTCAGGCTGGCAAGCGCCGTCACCAGGTTCAGGCTGAAGTAGCCTTCGCGGCCCAGCGCGTAGGTGTTGTAGTTCACGCCCTGCGGCGCGTCGGCCGGGGCGCCCTTGTCGCGCGAACTCATGGCCCACACCAGGCGGTGGGTCTTGGCGTCGTAGGCGGGCTTCTCGGCCCAGCCCAGCACTTCGATGGCGTGGGCGCCCATCTTCACGCGTTCTTCGTTGCTGGCCTCGGTGCCTTCCTTGTAGCTTTTCAGCAGGTCGTCGGCGTTCCAGTCCTTGGCGTCGTCGTCCTTCACGTGGCCCGACGGTTCGTAGCGCACGGTCATGAACCAGTCGCCGTCGCCTTGGGGGAACACCAGGCCCTGCAGGCGTGGGTCCTGGCCTGGGTTGCCCATGGCGTTCAGCAGCTTGCCGGCCTGCGGCTGCGGCACGAAGGCCATGCCGGCAGGCAGGTGCAGCACGGCTTCGGCGCCCAGGTCGATGTCGGTCGGGCCGTTGCGCGCGGCCTTCTGCGCGTCGGCCTGGGCCTGTTGGCTTTCTTCCTTGGTCAGGGCCCAATTGGGCAGAGCCAGGGCCAGGCCCGCCAGCGTGGCCAGCAGTCGAAGTGATGGGGCAAGTGCCATGGCGTCCTCCCGGGATGCTTGTTGGGCTGTTGTGGCGGCACGCGGGGCGCCGGGCAGGTGGGGATTTTGCCTGCGGCGGTGGTGGCAAGGCTCGCGCCGATGGGGGAAGGACGTCGTTCCGATGGGGGAGGCGGGAATCGGCAGCTTGCTGTCGTTCGTTGAGCGGCAGCTTTGCTTGCCGATGTCGGCGCGTCGGCAGCGCGGTGGCATGCCGCCTGGTGGCGTGCCACCGTTGCCTCGGGGGAGCGATGTGCCGTACTCGCTTTGCGTAAGTAAAGGAGGAGGACCCGCGTGAGCGGGTCCGGGGGACATGGAGCAAAGCGAGTACGGCGCAGCGCTCCTCGCGCCGATATCAGCAAGTAGCAGTCGTCGAAAGCCTGCAAGGTGCCGGCTGCAGCCCTCGTGATGAAATCCCCCACGCCGCAAGACTAACAAGCAAATACAGGGGCCATTGCCCAAGCAAGCCCAGGACTACATCCGCAATCGGGGCGGCTGCTGGCCCTGAACCTGTCGCGGAGAGTGGATCAAGCTGAGCTTCACGGCGCCGCTTGGTGTCCGTATATTTGCCGACTTGGCATGCATCGCACGGGGGTTTGGATGGGTGACTATCGCCACCAAGGCGTGGTCGGCTTGAATGGCCGTACTGAGCCTATCGACCCAGGAACCCATGGGCGCGGTACGTCGCGTGGCCCAGCGGTGGTCGGCTCGCCCAGCCCAGCAGACAGCCGGACGCCGGGCGTACCAGTCGATGCGCCCTGGTCAGGTGGAATCCCATTCGGCGCGGGTCTGTCCAGCGTGGTGCGAATTCCAATACCCGGCACCAACGGCTTGTGCATCGAGTTCAGCCCGCGCGGCTGGGTGCCGAAAGGTGGCTCAACGTCCACCTTGTTTTTCCAGGACATCGCTGGGAAGCGGCACTTGCGCCTTGACTACGGTTTCAACGTCCAGACCAAGACGGTTGACTATCACTGGAACCAAAAGAGCACACACCCGACATTTGGCATTGCTGACCATGCGCCGGCTGGGCAGGCAGGCAAAGTGGCCTACAACGCGGCCAAGTACTTTCGGTATGCGGGTCGTGTGCTGCTGGTGGTCGGGGTGGCTGTCGATGTGATTTCGGTCGTGCAAGCCGACAGGCCCCTGCGGCAGGCCACCAAGGTGGTGGCTGGATGGGCCTCCGCATGGGCTGGATGCAAGGTGGTGGGCGCCGGTGGAGCCTGGGCCGGCAGTTTTGCTTCCCCGCTGGGCACCGCCATCGGTGGCGTCGGCGGCTGCATCATCGGTGGCATTGGCGGCTACTACGTGGGCTCTGCGGTTGCGGGCGAGGTCTTCGACTGGGCGGAGGGAACGCAATTCACACCGCTGGAAGAAGCGCCCGGACCATGACTCGCCAACTCAACTTCTGCCTGGAAATCACCAGGCCGCACTGGCAACTTCACGACAAGCTGAACTTCGGCCTGCCGATAGCATTGCTGGCCTGGTCGCGTACAGCTTCTGATGTGGACAGTGGTCCGCCGCCGGACGTGGCCGTCTTGCTGGCGCAGGCGCTGGTGCAGGCTCACCGCGTAAGCTTTCTGGTCGCCGATGAAGCGCTGCCCATCACCATGGCTGCGGCGGGCTCCAGCAGCGTGCAGTCCATCCCCTCGCGCGGTGTCGTCTCGGCCTTGGCCGCGCGCTGGCACGGCGAACCTACGCACTGGCATTGGTTGTCCACCTGCGATGCCAAGGTGGCACGCACGCTGTTCGATCAGGCCGGCTTCGACTGGACGCTGCAGGCCCAGGTGGTGTTGCTGTCACCTGCAGATGCGCCCGCGCCCGTGCTGGACCTGGAACTGACCCAGGCCCTCTGTCGTGGCGGTTCGCCGGAATTGGTGCCTGTCTTGCGGGCTGCGGGCATACGGATCGTTGTTCGCCCCGGGGTGGACGGTGCGGCGGTGGGGCTGGTGGGCCTGGCCGATGATCAAGCCGAAGGCTGGCTGCAGGAACTGGAAGGCTTGTGTCGTTCGAAAGGGTGGACTGTGGCGCGCGAGGCGGACGGCTGAAACGACGACGGGCGACTCCCGTCGCCCATCTGAAGTGCGGCTTCGCCGTGGGTTCCTTCTGGCTTCGGCCGGGCCCGGGGGCCCTTAACTTCGCTGGCGCGAAGTTAGCCTGCGCCGAAGAACCGACAAGCGCGCTTCGCTTGGGGCCTTACAGGCCCGCCGCCGCGCGCAGCGCGGCCGCCTTGTCGGTTCTTTCCCAGCTGAACTCCGGCTCTTCCCGCCCGAAGTGCCCGTACGCGGCGGTCTTCTCGTAGATGGGCCGCAGCAGGTCCAGCATCTGGATGATGCCCTTGGGGCGCAGGTCGAAGTGCTCGGCCACCAGGGCGCTGAGCTTTTCGTCGCTGATGACGCCCGTGCCTTCGGTGTACACCGTGATGTTCATCGGACGGGCCACGCCGATGGCATAGGCCACCTGCACCTGGCATTGCTTGGCCAGGCCCGCGGCCACCACGTTCTTGGCCACGTAGCGGGCGGCGTAGGCGGCGCTGCGGTCCACCTTGGAGGGGTCCTTGCCGCTGAAGGCGCCACCACCGTGCGGGCAGGCGCCGCCGTAGGTGTCGACGATGATCTTGCGGCCGGTCAGGCCGCAGTCGCCCTGCGGGCCACCCACCACGAAACGGCCGGTGGGGTTGATCAGGTACTTGGTGTCCTTGGTGAGGAACTCCTTGGGCAGCACCGGCTTGATGATCTCTTCGCGCACCGCCTCGTAGAAGGCGTCGGTCATCTTGTTGCCCAGGCTGTACTCCGGCGCGTGCTGGCTGGACAGCACCACGGTGTCGATGCTGTGCGGCTTGCCGTCCACGTAGCGCATGGTCACCTGGCTCTTGGCGTCCGGGCGCAGGAAGGGCAGGCGGCCGTCCTTGCGCAATTGGGCCTGCCGCTCCACCAGACGGTGGGCGTAGTGGATGGGCGCGGGCATCAGTTCCGGCGTCTCGTCGCAGGCGTAACCGAACATCAGGCCCTGGTCGCCGGCACCGGTGTTCAGGTGGTCGTCGCTGGCGTGGTCCACGCCCTGGGCGATGTCGTTGCTCTGCTTGTCGTAGCAGACCATCACCGCGCAGCCCTTGTAGTCGATGCCGTATTCGGTGTTGTCGTAGCCGATGCGCTTGATGGTGTCGCGCGCCACCTGGATGTAGTCCACGTGCGCGTTGGTGGTGATTTCACCGGCCAAGACCACCAGACCGGTGTTGGTCAGGGTTTCAGCGGCCACGCGGCTGCGCGGGTCCTGCTTGAAGATCGCGTCCAGAATGGCGTCGGAAATCTGGTCGGCCACCTTGTCGGGGTGACCTTCAGAGACGGATTCGGACGTGAAGAGAAAGTCGTTCGCCACTTCAATAAACTCCTGGTTCATGCATGCCGACATTGGCAACTTGCGTTGCCGGCTCATGAAGGGGGGAGCGGCGAACGCTTTAGCGGGATTTGTGGGGGCTCATCCTTTTTCCCCCCGCGGGCCCTGGCCTGGCCCGCTGGTCGCCCCGCAAGTAGTTCTGTAACTCGGCGACCTGCGCATTATAGGAAAGAGCTTCCCCTTGCTGGCCTGGATTGCTTACTTGCCCTTGACCTGGGTGCACTTTGCCGGGGCTGCCGTCGGTTGGCTGGCCTATGCGCTGTCGCCGGATTACCGCCGCCGCGTGCAGGAAAACGCGGCCTTGGCCGGCGTGGCCGCGGCCGATGTGCGCCGCGCCGTGGCCGAGGCCGGCCGCATGAGCGCCGAGGTGCCATGGCTGTGGTTTCGCCCGGAGTCGCGCCCGCTGGGCAAGTTGGTGCGCTGGGACAGTTCGCCGGTGGTGGCAGCGGCCGTGGCGGCCGGCCGCCCCCTCCTGTTCCTGACCCCGCACCTGGGCAGCTTCGAGGTGTCGGCCCGCGCCTATGCCGAACGCTTTGGCGCGCAGCAGCCCATCACGGTGCTGTACCGGCCGGCCAAGAAGGCCTGGCTGGCGGACATCCAGGCCACCGCGCGCCAGCGCCCCGGCATGGACGTGGCGCCGGCCACGTTGGCCGGCGTGCGGCTGATGCTGCGGGCCCTCAAGCGTGGCCACAGCGTGGGCCTGCTGCCCGACCAGGTGCCACCCGAAGGCCAGGGCGTGTGGGCGCCCTTCTTCGGCCGGCCGGCCTACACCATGACCCTGGCGGCGCGCCTGGCCCAGCAGACCGGCGCGGTGCTGGCGGTGGTGTGGTGCGAACGCCTGCCACGCGGCGCTGGCTTCGTGTTCCACGAACGGCCCCTGGGCGTGAGCCTGCCGAGCCTGAAAGACGCGGGCGAGGCCTTCGACCTGCAGGCGGCCAGTGCCATCAACCAGGCCATGGAAGGCCTCATCCGCGAAGCGCCGGGCCAGTACCTGTGGGGCTACAACCGCTACAAGCCACCGCGCGCCGCGGCCCCGCCGACCGCGCCAGCGCCGGCCGCGCCACCCAAGGTGGACGCCTGATGCGCCGCTGGCTGGGGCATGCGGGCGCCTACGCGGTGGTGGGCCTGATGTGGCTGCTGCACTGGCTGCCGCTGGCGCTGCTGGCGCCGCTGGGGCGCGGCCTGGGCCGCCTGCTGTGGTGGGTGGGGCGCAGCCGCCGCCATGTGGCGCTGACCAACCTGCGGCTGTGCTTCCCGCACAAGACCGAGGCCGAACGCGTGGCCCTGGCGCGCGACCACTTCGGCTGGCTGGGCCGCAGCCTGCTGGAGCGCAGCCTGATGTGGTTTGCGTCGCCCGCGCGGCTGAAACGCATCATCCACGTGGAAGGCGACGTGGGCTGGGCCGACCGCACCGGCGCCCCGGTGATGTGGCTGATGCCGCACTTCGTGGGCCTGGAGTTCTGCGCCCCGGCGCTGATGCTGTTCCAGGGCCGCGCCGCGGTGGACGTGTACCAGCGCCAGAGCAACCCGGTGTTCGATGCCTGGCTGAACCGCGGGCGCCAGCGTTTCGACCCCGCGCGGTCCATCCTGATCGACCGCGCCCTGGGCGTGCGCCCGGTGATGCGCGCCATCCAGAACGGGGCCGGCTTTGTGAACGGCGCCGACATGGATTTCGGCATCAAGGATTCGGCCTTCATTCCCTTTTTCGGCGTGCCGGCCTGCACCCTGCTGGCGCCGGGCCGCATGGCGCGCACGCTGGGCCTGCAGGTGCAGCCGGTGGTGGTGACCCTGCTGCCCGGTGGCCAGGGCTGGCGCGTGCGCTTCATGCCGGCGCCCGAGGGCTTCCCGGACGCCGACGCGCAAGCCGGCGCGCGCGCACTGCACCGCTGGCTGGAAGCCTTGATCGAAGAGACGCCGGCGCAGTACTTCTGGGTGCACCGCCGCTTCAAGACGCGGCCCGAGGGCGAACCCCCGGTGTACTGACCTGATAATCCCGCCATGCGTGTGAAGTTCACCAAGATGCAGGGCGCCGGCAACGACTTCGTCGTGCTGGACGCCACCCGCGAACCCTTGCAACTCAGCCCCTCGCAGTTGAAACGCCTGGGCGACCGCCGTTTCGGCGTGGGCGCCGACCAGATCCTGGTGGTGGAACGCCCGCGGCGCGACGACGTGGACTTTGCCTACCGCATCTTCAACAACACCGGCGACGAGGTGGAACACTGCGGCAACGGCGCGCGCTGCTTCGTGCGCTATGTGCGCGAACACGGCCTGACCCAGCGCGACACCATCCGCGTGGAAACCGTGAACAACCTGCTGGAGTTGCGCGCCCACGCCGATGGCCGCGTCAGCGTGGACATGAACGCGCCCATCTTCCAGCACGAACGCATTCCCTTTGACGCCAGCGGCCTGACGTCCCAGCGCATGGGCGACTTCGACCTGTGGCCGCTGCAGCTGGGGCGTGAAGAGCGCCACGTGAACGTGGCCGTGCTGTCCATGGGCAACCCGCACGCCGTGCAGCGCGTGGGCGATGTGCGCGAAGCCCCGGTGGCCGAACTGGGCCCGCTGGTGGAAAAGCACGCGCGCTTCCCGCGCAAGGTGAACGCCGGCTTCATGCAGGTGGTGTCGCGCAACCAGATCGCGCTGCGCGTGTTCGAGCGCGACGCCGGCGAAACCCTGGCCTGCGGCACCGGGGCCTGCGCCGCCGTGGTGGCGGGCATCCGCCTGGGCTGGCTGGACCGCAAGGTGGACGTGCACACCCGCGGCGGCGTGCTCACCGTGGAATGGCCCGCGGACGCCGTGGGTGGCCATGGCGCGCATGTGTTGATGACCGGGCCGGCCGAAACCGTTTTCGAGGGAGAGATAGAACTATGAGCGTTACGGGCATCACCGAAGACGACATCGCCAACTTCCTGGCCCAGACGCCCGGCTTCTTCGAGCGCCATGCGCAACTGCTGTCCACGGTGCAGCTGACCAGCCCGCACGGCCAGCGCGCGGTGTCGCTGCAGGAGCGGCAGATGGAAATGCTGCGCGAGAAGATCAAGGGCCTGGAGCACAAGCTGATCGAGATGATCCGCCACGGCCAGGACAACGTGGCCATCGCCGACCGCCTGCACCGCTGGACCCGCGCGCTGCTGTGCACCGCCAACACGGCCGAACTGCCCGAGGTGCTGGTGCGCGAGCTGAAGCACGAGTTCATGATCCCGCAGGCCGCGCTGCGGGTCTGGGGCGTGGCCGACGCCTACCAGAGCCTGCCGGTGGCTCAAGCCGTCAGCGCCGACCTGCGCACCTTCGCTGCCAGCCTGAGCGTGCCCTACTGCGGCGTGAACTCCGGCTTCGAAGCCCTGCAGTGGCTGGCGCCCGATGCGCCGGTGGCGTCGCTGGCGATGATCCCGCTGCGCAAGGGTGCGGCACCGGACAGTGCCTTCGGCCTGCTGCTGCTGGGCAGCCCCGACCCCACGCGCTATGGCGCCGACATGGGCACCGACTTCCTGGAACGCATCGGCGAGGTGGCCGCGGCGGGGCTGTCGCGCCTGCTGCCGGGCTGACGGGCCCAAAGCTGTGGCCGGCGCGGCCGAACCCCTGCACGCCGACCTGGAGGCCTTCCTCCAGCACCTGAGGGTGCAGCGTCGCCTGGCCGAGCGCACTCTGAAGCTGTACCGCGACGCGCTGGCCGCCTTGCAGCAGCACGCCGCCGACGAAGGCCTGGCGCTGCGCGACGCGCAGGCCCACCATGTGCGGGGCTGGGTGGCACGCCTGCGGGAACGCGGCCTGGCGGGGCGCAGCATCGCCATCGCGCTGGCCGCCTGGCGCGGCCTGTACACCTGGTGGGGTCAGCAGGGCCAGGTGCGCGCCAACCCGGTGGACGGCATCCGCGCCCCCAAGGCCCCCAAGCCCCTGCCCAAGGCCCTGAGCGTGGACCAGGCCGTGGCCCTGGCCGACCACGGCGGTGACAGCGACGAGACCAGCGACCCCCGCCTGGCCGCCCGCGACCACGCGATGGTGGAACTGCTCTACAGCAGCGGCCTGCGGGTGTCCGAACTGGTGGGGCTGGATGCGGTGGCGTCGCCGCAGGCCCGGGGCTGGGTGGACGGCGCCGACGCCAGCGCCCACGTGCTGGGCAAGGGCAGCAAGCGCCGCAGCGTGCCGGTGGGCGGCGCCGCCCTGAAGGCCCTGCAGGACTGGGCCCCTTGGCGCGCGGCGATGGCCCGGGCCGATGAAGCCGCACTGTTCGTCAGCCGCCGCGGTACCCGCATCACCGCCAGCCAGGTGCGCAGCCGCCTGGCCCGGATGGCGCAGTTGGCCGGCCTGCCCACGCGGGTGCACCCGCACATGCTGCGCCACAGCTTTGCCAGCCACCTGCTGCAAAGCAGCGGCGACCTGCGCGCGGTGCAGGAACTGCTGGGCCACGCCAACATCGCCACCACGCAGGTCTACACCAAGCTGGACTACCAGCACCTGGCGAAGGTGTATGACGCGGCCCACCCGCGGGCGAAGAAACGCTAGCGCGCCGGCCGAAGGACGGGCCTGGCGTGGGCCGCCTGGGCGGATCAGCCAATGACCACCCGCACCTGGGCGTTGTCGGGCACCGGCATGCCGGCTTCGGGCGCCTGGCGCCGCACCACGCCGCCGGCGCCGGCCACGGCGCTGCGCAGCACCTGGGCGTCCAGGCCCTGGGCCTGCAGCTTGCGGCGGGCCAGGGTCTCGGTGTAGCCGGTCACGTCGGGCACGGTGCGCAGCTCGCGCGGCAGGGCCGCGGCGCTGCCGCCGCCCGCGGCGTCGAAGCGCAGCGACAGCTGGCTGGGCGACTTGGCCACCGTGAAGTCCAGCGCCAGTTCGCCTTCCAACTGGGTGGCCTGGCCCTGCACGTTCACCACCACGCCGCCCAGGCGCAGGCCGGTGCGGCCTTGCACCAGGGCCTGGTCGGCCAGGTGCACCTGGGCCAGCAGGCTTTGGGTCAGGTCTTCCACCCGCATCGGCGCGGCCGCTGGCGGGCGTTCGCTGTCGGAGAGTTGGGCGTACACGCGGTTCAGTTCGGCCTTCAGGGACGCCACCTCGGCTTGCAGTTCGGCCACCCGGCGCTGCGCGTCGGCCAGCGCGCCGGCCTGCGGCGCCAGCGCCGCCAGGTCCAGTGAGCCCAAGGCGCGTGCCAGGCCGCGCGCGCGCAGCGTGCCCACGCCGGGCAGCGGCAGCACGCGCTCGAAGCTGGCCAGCGGCGCCAGCGCCAGCACCGCGCCGGCGAACACGGTGCCCACGTCGGCACCGGCGCCCTTGGCCAGCCGCGCCACCAGGTGCACGCGGTCGGGCAGCGGCCAGTCCAGCGTGGCAATGCGGTTCAGCGCGTCGCGCGCCGCGGCCAGCTGCGAGGCCGGCACGCCCCAGGCGCTGGCCTGGGCCTGTTCGCCGGGGGTGGGCTCGCTCATGACCATGCCCTGCGCGTGACGCGCAGGGGGAGGTGTCCTGGGGAAGGGCCGGCTGCGCTCATGCCGTGTTGGTGGACACCTGCACCGCGCTGCCGTTGCCCAGCAGCGTGCCGGGGGCCGGCTGCTGTGTGGTGACGGTGAGCGTGTCGCCGCCCTCGGCCGGCACCGTGGTGCCGGTGATGCCCAACAGCCGCAGGCGCGCGCGCGCTTCGCCCAGCGGCAGGCCCACCAGCGCGGGCATGGCCTGCAGCGCATCGGCGGCGTTGGACGGCGGGATGGACACGATCTTGAACTTCACCTTGCTGCTGGCCTGAAGCTGGAAGTTGAAGCGGCTGCTGTAGCCCGCGTCCACCGGGGCCGCGTACAGCCGCAGCTTGCCGCCGCCCAGCCCGCCGGTGCTGCCGGCGCCGCGGGTGCGTTCGCCGCTGATGGTCAGCGCGATCTGCAGTTCGCTTTCCACTTCGGGGATGTGGTACCAATTGGGCCGGTAGCCGATGCGCTGCAGCTCGCCCAGCAGGCCGTCGCCGCGTGCGTACACGTCGCTCAGCGTGGCCAGCGAGGCTTCGTCCATGGCGCGCTGGGCGTCGGCCACGCCGCGCCCCACGGCGGCGATCAGGTCCCCGATGGGGGCGGACAGGGCGTCCAGCAGCGGCAAGGTGTCGTCGAATTCAGCCATGGCGGTGGGCCTGTGTCATTCAATGGGTTCGGGCTGGGCGCTTTGCGCCACGAACAGCAGCACGGCCTGGCCGGCCGACAGCGGCTGGCCGGCCGCGGGCAGCTGGCGCAGCACGCGGCCGGCGTCCTGCGACGATGCGGTGGCGGCCAGGCGCACCTGTGCGGTGTATTGCGCGGCGGCCAGCTTGCGCAACGCCAGTTCACGTGTGTAGCCCACCACCGGCGGCACGGTGGGCATGGGCGGCGGTGGGGGGGGCGCAGCGGTGGTGGTGCCGGATGGCGTGAAACTGAGGTCCAGGGAGGTGATGGCGGTGGTGGCCGCCAGCTCTTCGGTGGTGGACGGGAACTGCATGGACAGCACGTCGCCCACCTTGGACGCCAGCCCGCTGAGCTTGATGTTGGCGGTGCCCAGCACCAGGCCGGTGTTGGAGGTGGCGCCCAGGTGGATTTGCGTCGCCGCGTCGGACACCAGGTCGCTCATGGCCACCGGCATCAGGCGCGGGCGCACCAGCGGGTCGGCGCGTTCGGCCGCGGCCGGCGCAGAGGCGGCCAGCGCCTGCGGCAAGCCCCACACCTGGCCGCGCAGTGCGTGCACCGCGGGCAGGGCCAGCGCGTCGGCCAGCAATTGCAGCGGTTGCAGTTCCAGCTCGCCGTCGCCCTGGCGCAGCGGCCAGGCCAGCACCGCCCGCCCGTCGATGCGCAGGCCCCACACCGGGCCCAGTTCGCCGTCCACCGTGGCGCGCAGCCGCCCGGCCTTCACCTGGCCGCTGCCGCAGCGCACCAGCCGCGCGCCACGCTGCATGTGCACGCTGACCTCGCCCTGCGCCAGCGGGGCCCCGTCGGCGCTGCTGACCTGGGCCGTGATGACGGTGTTCACGCGCGCACCTCCACCACCAGTTGTTCGGTGCGGCCGGCGCAGTCCACCACCACGGCCAGCCAGCCGGCCATCTGCTTGTCACCCAGCAACAGCTGGCCGGTGGCCAGCCCCGTGGCGTCGGTGAGCACGCGCGCCACCGCAAAGCCGGTGCCGTCGGCCACGTTCATGGCGCTGGCGCCGCTGGCCTGGCCGGCCAGGGCCAAGGTCTCTTCACGGTCCACATTGAATTCCACCGCCAGGCCGGCCAGGGCTTCGCCCGCGGTGTTGCGGGCCTGCACCTGCACCAGCGGCACGCGCACGTCGGCCATGTCCACCGCCACCGTCAGCACCAGGCCGGGCAGGCCGTCGTTGGCCGGCACCGCCACCAGGGCGCCGCTGAGCGTGGCGGCAATGTCCAGCGTGCTGCTGCTGCCGGGCGCGCTGCCGGGGTTGGCGGGCCTGAACATCAGGTGGCGGTCGCCCGGGCGGGCCGGTCGGATGGCTTCATAGCGGCTGGACAGCGCGCTGTCTTCCACCACCCTCAGGTTGAGCTTGAGCTCGAATTCCACCCGCGGCAGGTGGTAGCTGAACTGGGCTCCGGGCGGGCCCATCGCGCCGGCACGCGCCAGTTCGGTCTGGGCCTGGGTCACGCCGTCAGCCAGGCTGAGCAGGAAGTCGTCCAGGGTGGAGAAGGCGTCGTTGGCGTCGGGCATGGGGGCTCTTCAGTCGGCGCTTTGCCGGCGCGGCCGGGTTTCGGACGGCGCGCTGTCGTCGGTGCGGCGCGCGGGGCGGTCACGGGGGCTGGGGCTGTCATCGCGGCGCTCGCGCAGCGCGTCCAGGGCGCGCATGCGGCGTTGGTCCAGGATGTCCTGCACGTCGCGCAGGCCTTCGCCGGGCAGGGCGCGCAGGTCGGGTGCAGGCAGCTCGCGGGTCAGGCGGGACAGGCGGCGACCGGCATCGGTGTCACGCAGCGAGGCCTCGGCCTGCTGGCGGGCCTGGCGCTGCAAGCGCGCCAGGGCCTGCGCGCCGTCGCGCCGCAGGTCCAGCGAGGACAGCGCACGCGTGCCCGCTTCCAGGCTGCGCAGGGCTTCGCCAGCCTGCGCCAGGCGGCGGTCCAGCCGCTGCATCGGATCTTCCGCGGCGGAGCCATGGCGGCCGCCGCGCGCGTCGGTGCCGCTGCGGCCCGGCAGGGCCATGTCGGGCAGCACGGCGCCGGGTTCGCGCACCCGGTCGCGCACCTGGCGCAGCTGGTCGCGGTGGCGTTCCCAGGCCGCAGCGGCGTTGCGCACGCGGTCGGCCCCGGCGGCGCGGGCGCGTTCGGCGCGCTCCAGCGCGCTGCGCGGCTGGGCGCGTTCATTGGGGTCGGCGCGCCCGCCCGGGCCGGGGCGATCGATGTCCATGGCGCGGGCCTCGGCGCGTTCGCGCGCGCTTTGCGGCGCCGTGTCGGTGCCGGCACGCCGCGGCCCTTCGAACATCGGAAAGCGCCGCTCGTCGCGCTGCTGGTCGGCGCTGGCGCTGCGGCCGCTGCCGGTGAGGCTGTCCAGCGTGTCCTGCAGGCGCTGGCGTTCGGCCAGCAGGCTTTGCAGGCCCGGCACCTGTTCCAGCGCGGCGGCGCGCGCCTGCGGACCGGCGCGCGCGGCTTCGGCCGCGGCCGACGCGGCAGCAGCGGGCGCAGCCGCCGGGCCGGCCGCCAGGTCACGCCAGGTGGTGCGGGCCATCGTCGGTCAGCCCGGCGGGGTGGGTGGCGGGTTGTCCAGCAGGCGGCGTATGCGTTCTTCCAGGATGGTGGGCGGCGGCACCACCACCAGCTTGGTGCGCAGCAGGCTGGAGCCTTCGGCGCTGTAGTTGAACTTGGACGCGTAGCTGGCGCTGACGCTGGTGGTGCGCACCGTGCCGCCGCCAAAGCCCAGGAAGAAGCCCCCGGCCATGGACATGTGGAAGCTGCTGGTCTTGCGCTGGTAGCTGGTTTCGGTGGCGAAGGAGATGGAGATCTTCACCTCGATGATGGTGTCCACGAACTGGTAGAAGGTGGGCGTGAAGCCCAGCTCCAGCAGGCTGAGGTCCTGGTTGCCGAAGCGCACCGTCTTGCGCTCGACGGTGACATGGCCCTCTTCGTCGGTGGTCTCCACGTAGCCGGCCATGAACTGGGCCAGGCGCATGCTGGTGACGTCCAGCGCCATCTGCGCTTCGGCGATGGCCAGGCCCAGGTTGCGCACCAGGTCCGGGAAAGGAACATTGAGCAGTTCCTGCCCGATTTGCGGTTCTGCCATGGCGCGGCTCCGTCAGGTGGGGTTGGCCGGCGGGGTGCGCTCGGCTTCGATCAGGCCGCGGATGCGTTCTTCCAGGATGGCTGGCGCCGGCACCGGGACCAGCTTGGTGCGCAGCAGGCTGGAGCCTTCGGCGCTGTAGCCATACTTGGCGCTGTAGCTGGCGTCCACCTGCGAGGTCTGCACCGTGTTCTCGCCGCAGGAGACGTTCTTGCGCGTTTCCTGGCGCGACGACCAGTTGGTCTTGTATTCGGTGTCGCGGGTGATCTTGATGGCGATCTTGACTTCGATGATGGTGTCCACGAACTGGTAGAAGGTGGGTGAGAAGCCCAGCTCGAACATGGACATCTGCACGTTCGTGCGCACCCCGTTCTGCAGCGTGGGGAAGCTGATGGTGGTGTCCTTCTGCGCCGCGTTGGGCACCGGCGTGCCATCGTTGTTCAGCGGCGTCATCTTGCCGCTCATCATCTCGGCCACGCGCATGGACGACGCGTCCAGTGCAATCTGGGCCTCGGCGATGGCCAGCGCCATGTCGCGGATCATCTCGCCCATGGGAACGTTCAGCAGTTCCTGACCAATGCTCATTGCGGGCTCCTGTGCGGTGTGGGGGTGCGTTGGGGTGGGCGGGGTGCGGGTGTCAGCCCGGTGCCGGTGCCGGCGAAGGGCTGGGCCCGGGGGCCGGTGCGGGCAAGGTGCCGCTGTTGCGAAGCTGGTTCAGCCGTTCGATGAAGCCGCTGGGCGCCGGCAGCGACACCAGGCGGGCCGCGATGCTGCTGGCGCCTTCGGCCTGGAAGCTGTACTTGCGCGTGTAGGACGCGTTGATCGTGGCACTGACGATGGACATGTAGCTCACGCTCAGGCTGCCCCCGATGCTGAACTCTTCCTGTTCCTGCACGCTGAAGGTGAGCTTGGCCTCCAGCGTGGCTTCGGTGAAGGCGTAGAAGGTGGGCGTGAAACCCAGCTCCAGCAGGCTGAACTCGTTTTCGCCCAACTGCACCTTGCTGTCCACCAGCGCCAGGGCCACGTCGATGCTGTTCTTGTCCAGCGCGCTCTGGGCCTGGGCCACGGCCAGGCCCAGGCGCTGGATCAGCTCGGGCAGCGGCGCTTCGAGCAGGGTGCGCGGTACGGAGGTGGGGTCGGCCATGGTGGGCTTGCGGGGTGGGTCGCGGGTGGGGCGCGGGTGTCAGCCGCCGGGCGTGGGCGCGGGCGCCGGGGCCGGTGTGGGCGCCGGCGCCGGCGAGGCCGAGGGGTTGGGTCCGAGGAAGGTGCGAATCTCGTCCAGCAGTTCCACCGGCGCGGGCAGGCTCACCAGCCGCGCGGCGATGCGGGAATTGCCGGTCACTTCCATGCCGAAGCGGCGCGCGTAGGCCACGTCCACGCTCAGGCCAGCGGCCACGGTGGTGTTGCTTTCGGTGCGCTGCGGCGTGGGCGCTTCGCCCGACAGCGTGGCCGCTGACAGCTCAAAGGCCTGTGGGTTGCTGGTGGCCAGCCGCGTGCCCGACAGCCCCCGCACCGTCACCACAGCGGCGGCGGCGGTGCCCTGCATGCCCGAGACCCGGCCCACCGCGGCGGCCAGGTTGGTGGCGGTGGTGGCGGCGTCCGTGCCCTTGGCGAACTGGCGCGTGGTGGGGCTGGCGTCGGTGGTGCAGGTGAGCACCGTGGCGCCGATGGTGACGGTGTCGCCGGCGGCGGGCTCGCCGCCTGCGCTGGCGCCGGCAAACGGCGCTTCGCGGCTGAGGCTGCCCGTGGCGTTGAGCGTCAGGCTGTTGGCGGCGGCATTGCGGCCCTGGCTTTGCAGCCGGATGAGGGCGTGGCTGCCCAGCGGCAGCAGGCGCACCACCGGGCCTTCGGCCACCGCGTCAATGTGGGCTTCGGTGAGGATGACCTGGGCCAGCGCGCTGGCCGCGCTGGCGGCGCTGGCGCCGGGCACGAAGGGGTGTTCGGTGGCGCTGGTGGTGGCGCCGTTGGCCACGAAGTCGTGGCCCGACAGCGTGACCTTGGCGCCGCTGCCCAGCGGCACCGCGTTGCTGCCGTTGGTGGCCGACAGCACGCTGCCGCCGGCGGCCACGGTGGGCCGGCCGGTGTCCCAGGTGGCGCTGGCGCCGGGGGCTGCGGAGCGCACCGCCACCACGTCGGTCACCGCGCCCAGCAGCCGCACTTCCACGCGCCGGTTGCGCACCTCGGCGGTCTGCACGTTCACCAGCAGTTCGCGTTCCCCCCGGCCCACCGGCGCGGCGGCCAGTTGCGTGGCCGACACGCCGCGGCGCAGCAGGTAGGCGTGCACGGTCTGCGCCCGCTGCAGCGACAGCGGGTCGTTGCGCCTTTCGTTGCCGGTGGCGTCGCAGTGGCCCACCACTTCCACGGCGATGCTGTTGTTGTCCTTCAGGAAATCGATCAGCGGCTCCAGCACGTCCAGGTCGTTGCTGGGTTGAAAGACGTCGGCCTTGTCCAGCGCGAAGTTCACGTGGAAGGGCTCGGCCGCGGTGCGGCCCTTGAACAGCACGTTGGCGTCCAGTGCGGTCAGGGCGTCGATGGCCGTGCTGGCCGCTTCCACCGCGGACGGCGCGGCGGCCCAGGTGGCGGTGTCGCTGCCGTTGAAGCTGGCGTTGCCGGGCCCGGTGATGGACAGCCAGGCACGTGCCGGCCGGGCCGCGCGGTCCAGTACCACGATGCGGTTGGGCTGACCCACGTCGAACGCGGTGGGCGAATTGGTGGTGGCGGTGAGGGCCGTGCCGCCTTCGACCAGTTCCACGGTGGCCAGCAGCACCTCGGGCACGGCCTCGGGCGGGTCGCTCATGCGGTCGGCCAGTGCGCGTGCGGTGCGGCTGAGCGAGTTGGCCACCACCGACACATTGGGTGAGACGGCCGCGCCGCTGAGCAGGTTCACGGTGGTGGCGCCCACGGTCAGCACGCCGGGCCCGGCCTCGGCCAGGCGCACCGCGGCCAGCGCCGGGGCGCCGCCGCCGAAGTTGACGGTGATGCGGGCTTCGCCGTCACCCTGGTTGCTGCTGCCGGTGGAATGGTTGATGCCGAAGTTCAGCCCCACCCGCACCGAGGTGCTGCGCTCCACCCGCATGGTGATCTGCAGGCTCACCTCCAGGTCGGCATGCTGGTAGTGGTAGAAGGCGGGCGAGAAGCCCAGGTCCAGCAGCGAACGGTTCGAAAATTCCGGCCGCGTGGTGGCCAGGGCCACCGCGGTGTTCAGCGAGTTCTCGTCCAGCGCGGTCTGGGCGCGGGCGATGCCCAGGCCCAGCTCGGACAAGAAGGTGGCCACGTTGGTGTCGGCCAGGATCTGGCCGGGTGTCATTTCCTCGATGTCGGGCATGGGGCCTCCGGCAAGACGGGTTCACAGCTGCGGTGGCAAGGCCACCGCCCATTCGCGCCGCACCGTGTCGGCGCGCACCGACCAGTAGCGCTGGCGTGCCAGCTCGGCGTCCAGCCGTGCGGCGGAAAGATGCAGTTGCGAGCGCAACCAGCCCAGCAAGGTGCCCGCCAGCGGCATGGGCAGCGGGCCGGCCGCCTGCACCGCTTCCTGCAGCTTGCTGCGTGCGTCGTCCAGGCGCTGGCGGCGCAGCAGCACCACACCGGCGCGTTCCAGGAAACTGGCCTGGTCCTTGCGCGCGATGTCGTCGGCCGGCGGGTGGGCGCTGTAGTGCCGGGCGGCGTTGTCGCAGGTGGCCAGCACCTCGTCGTAGGCGCCCATGCGTTCCAGTGATTCCAGTGCGCACTGGGTGTAGTGGCGCATGAAGACTTCCGGCGCGCCGTCGGCCTGGGCCTGGCGCATGGCCTCGCGGTAGTGGCGCAGCGCCTCGGCGTGGCGGCCGGCCAGCGCATGGGCCTTGCCCTGTTCACCCAGGCCGACGTACAGCGCGCTGTTCATCGCGGTTCCAGTTCGCTGGGGCAGCCCACCGCGGCCAGTTCGGCCTGCAGCCAGCGCGCCCGTGGCAGGGTCAGGCCGGCAGCCAGGCGCTGCGGCAGGCGCAGCAGCGCCTGGGCCGCCTGCGCCGCTTCCAGCCCGCCCACGCGGGCCAGCACATGGGCGGCGGCGCGGGCGTCGGCTGCGCTTTGCAGCGTGAGGTCCCAGCGCGACAGGGTGACCAGCTTGGCCGACGCGCGTACACCCGCGTCGTGCAGGGCCAGCAGCGCGTCGCGGGCCTGGACGCCGGGCAGGCATTCGGCCAGCAGGAAGGGCAGGCCAGCGTTCACCTGCGGCAGCAGGCCGGCCGGCATCCCGGTGCAGGCCAGCACCGCGGCCACGGCCGGGGCTTCCACGGCAGGGGCTTCCAGCCACAGGTCGAAGCGCTGCATGGCCTGGTCCAGCAGGCGCCAGCCGCCCTGGCCGCTGTGGCGTTGCCACAGCGCCTGCGCGCAGGCACGGTCCAGGGCGCTGGCCAGCAAGGGTCCCTGGGCCTGGCATTCAATGTCGAATTCGGTCAGCTCGCGGCGCAGGCGCTGGCGCAGGTCGGGCTGTCCGTCGTCCACGAACAGGTCGTAGCGTGCATCGGCCACCCGGCTGGCGTCCAGCTGTGCGTCCAGGGGGGCCAGTCGTTCTGCCAGGGCCTGCACGGTGTTCAGCGAGACCTGGCCCAGCACCACCGCGGGGCTGCCGCACAGCATGTCCACCGCGCGCGACGGGGCGCAGCCCACGAAGGCCGCCACCGCGGCCGCCACCTCGCGAAAGCGCGAGGCGTCGCTCACGTGCACGGCCACTTCATAGTCGGGGCCGCCGGTGGCCAGCGGGGCGTCGCCGTTGTCCACGCCCACGTCCAGGCCGGTCTTCTGCAGCAGCTGGCACAGCGCCTGGGCCTGCTGCTCGGGCAGCCCGCCCATCAGCACGGCCGGGGCCTGGTAGACGCAGCGTGCCACATGCTCGCGCGACAGCGGCAGCGCCTGCGCCAGCACCAGGGCGGCCGACGGATTGGCCGCACCCACCGAACGCACCACCACGCGAGCAGAACCCACCATCCGGGACTCCTTGGCCTGTTGGCCCGCAACGCATTCATCCAGAG
Source organism: Burkholderiales bacterium JOSHI_001 (assembly GCA_000244995.1). Classification (NCBI taxonomy): domain Bacteria; kingdom Pseudomonadati; phylum Pseudomonadota; class Betaproteobacteria; order Burkholderiales; species Burkholderiales bacterium JOSHI_001. The sequence continues at coordinate 671,208 of CM001438.1, forward strand.
CGGCAAGTCTCGGCATGGGGCCTGGCGGCGTCAATCCACCCGCTGCGACAAGCTAGGGGGCCCGGCGACTGCGGTTCAAGGGGGTTGCGTTCGCGGCGGCGGTGCGGCGGGTGCGGCGGCGACAATGGCGCGCATGAAAAAGATCGTCCTGCGCGACGGCAAGGAACGCTCCCTGCTGCGTCGCCACCCCTGGGTGTTCCAGGGCAGCATCGCCAAGGGCAGCGCCGACGCCGGCGAAACGGTGCGGGTTGAAGGCCACGACGGCCGCTTCCTGGCCTGGGCCGCGTTCAGCCCCACGTCCATGATCCGGGTGCGGGCCTGGAGCTTCGACGAAGCCGAGCGCATAGCCCCCGCCTTCTTTGAACGCCGCATCCAGCGTGCCGTCGCGCTGCGCGCGCGCCTGCCCATTGCCAGCAACGGCGTGCGCCTCATCCACGGCGAAGCGGACGGCCTGCCGGGCCTGATCGTGGACCGCTACGACGACACGCTGAGCGCGCAGTTCCTGTCCGCTGGCACCGAACGCTGGCGCGACACCATCGCCGAACAGCTGTGCGCCGCCACCGGCTGCACGCGCCTGTACGAACGCAGCGACTCGGGCGTGCGCGGCCTGGAAGGCCTGCCCGCCCGCAGCGGCTGGCTGAAAGGCGATGGCGCAACCGAAGTGACCATCAACGAACACGGCTGGCGCCTGACGCTGGACGTGGCCGAAGGCCACAAGACCGGCTTCTACCTGGACCAGCGCGACAACCGCGCGCTGCTGGCGCGTTGGGTGAAGCACTTCGGCTGCCGCAAGGTGCTGAACTGCTACTGCTACACCGGCGGCTTTTCGGTGGCGGCCTTCGCCGGCGGCGCACAGCAAGTGGTGAGCGTGGACTCGTCGGCGCCCGCGCTGCAGCGGGCCCGCGCGCACATGGACCTGAACGGGTTTGGCGACCGCGACGCGCAGTTCGCCGATGCCGATGTGAACCAGTTCCTGCGCGACGCCCTCCAGCGCGGCGAGACCTTCGACGCCATCGTGCTGGACCCGCCCAAGTTCGCGCCCACCGCGGCGCATGCCGACCGCGCCAGCCGCGCCTACAAGGACATCAACCGCCTGGGCCTGAAACTGCTGAACCCGGGCGGGCTGTTGCTGACCTTCAGCTGCAGCGGTGGCATCGGTGCCGAGCTGTTCCACAAGATCGTGGCCGGCGCCGGGCTGGACGCGGGCGTGAACGCGGCCATCCTGCAGCGCCTGGAAGGCGCGTGCGACCACCCGACGACGATTGAATTTCCCGAGGGCGAGTACCTGAAGGGCCTGGCCCTGCTGAAGGCCTGAACGCTGTCAGCTGGCCGGGTCGGCCCCTTCGGCCCCTGCCGGGCCCAGGCCCGCGGGGTCGGCGGCCACCTCCAGCAACAGCGCCGCCAGTGCCGCGGGCGCGCTGACCATGGGGCAGTGCCCGGTGGCCAGGCGGTGCAACTGCCAGTTGGGCAGGCTGCGCACGCGCTGGCGGCTGGGCTCGATGGTGGGGTAGGCGGGTTCGTGGCAGTCGATGAAATGGCGCGGCAGCGCGGCCCAGCGTTCGCCGTTGAACTGGAGCGGCTCGCCGTAGGGGCCGAAGGGGTGCGGCACCTGGCGGCGCAGCAGCCAGTCGCGGTCGGCGCCGGTCAAGCCAAAGCCTTCGGGGTCGGCCGGGGGCAGGGCGTTGTCATGCTTTGCGGCAGCGGCGCGGCGCTCGGCCTGCAAGGCGGGTGAGTGGCCGTGGCCCCAGCCCTCACCGGGCAGCGGCACCATGGCGTCCACGTACACCAGCGCGTCCACGCTGGCGGGGGCGGTGTCCAGCAACGCGTCGGCCGCGCCGGTGATCACCATGCCGCCATAGCTGTGGCCCACCAGCAGCACATGCTGCAGTTCTTCGGCCTGCACCCCGGCCACCACATCCCGGATGTGGTCGGCCAGGCCGATGCGGGCGTGGCGCAGGTGCGCGCGTTCACCGTCGCCGGTGAGCGTGACCGCATGCACCTCGTGCCCGGCCGCGCGCAGCGGCGCCAGCACGCGCTTCCAGATCCAGGCGCCGCCCCAGGCGCCATGCACCAGCACGATGGGCCTCACGAGGGGGCGGGGGGCGAGAAGGCTCATGCGCGGGCTCCGGTTGGCAGGGGGAACCGGGCCAGTGTGGCGCAGCGCCGCGCGCGGGGCACCCGGGGCAACGACAATGCCGCGCACCCAACACCACGGAGACATCCCATGATTCTGGAAGTGGCCGACATCCGCATCCGCCCCGGCGAACAAGCCGCCTTCGACGAGGCCATCGCGCGCGGCCTGGACACGGTCATCTCGAAGGCCGCCGGCTACCGCCGCCACCAGGTGTGGAAAGGCATTGAATCGCCCGAGCGCTACCTGCTGCAGATCGAATGGGACACGCTGGAAGCGCACACCGTGGGCTTTCGCGGTTCACCCGCGTTCGCGCAGTGGCGCGCCATCGTCGGCCCCTTCTTCGCCGGGCCGCCCACGGTGGAGCACTTCACGCTGCTTTAGGGTCGGGTCGCAAAGGCACCTTGGGCGCAAACTTGGCGCGCTTGGTGGCGAAGTAGGTCTTCACGTTGCGCACGTTCGCGTCCTGCGTGAACAGGCGCTGCACCAGGGCCTGGTAGGCGTCCATGTCGGGCAACCAGGCCACCAGCACGAAGTCCGGCCCGGGGCTGACGCGCCAGCACTGCTGCACCGCCGGGTCGGCCACGGCGCGCTGCTCGAAGGCGTCCAGGTGCTCGGCGCCCTGGCGGTCCAACTGCAACTCCACCAACGCGGTCAGGCCCCCCAGGCCGTCCAAGGCCAGCAGGGCCACCTGGCGTTCGATGACGCCCCCATCCACCAGCCGCTTCACCCGCCGCAAGGCGGTGGCCGGCGACACATGCGCGGCTTCCGCCAGGGCCTGGTTGGAACGTGAAGCGTCGTCCTGCAGCAACTCCAGCAGGCGTTGGTCCACGGGGTCAAGGGGGATCTTCATGGTCCGAAAGTTTCACAGTTTCAAACGTAATGAAATTATCGATCATTCATTGGCGATGGAGATGATAAATTTCATTCGATCGTGAATTTCGCAAACTTCGATCTGACCGAACTTCCTACGATGCACGCCATTCGTTATGCAAGAGAAGGCGTGAACCATGTGTGGCATCGTCGGCGCGGTCAGCAACCGCAACATCGTCCCGGTTCTGGTGGAAGGCCTGAAGCGCCTGGAATACCGCGGTTATGACAGCTGCGGCGTGGCGGTGCACCAGGCCGGCGCCCTGCGCCGAACCCGCAGCACCAGCCGCGTGGCCGAGCTGGACGCCCAGGTGGCGGCCGAGAAGGTGGAAGGCGGCACCGGCATCGCCCACACCCGCTGGGCCACGCACGGCGTGCCGGCGGTGCACAACGCCCACCCGCACTTTTCGGGCGACAAGATCGCGCTGGTGCACAACGGCATCATCGAAAACCACGACGAGCTGCGTGCCGAGCTGCGGGCCAAGGGCTTTGAATTCACCAGCCAGACCGACACCGAGGTCATCGCCCACCTGGTGGCCCACCTGTACGACGGCGACCTGCTGGACGCCGTGCAGCGCGCCACCTTGCGCCTGAAGGGCGCCTACGCCATCGCGGTGTTCTGCCGCGACGAACCGCACCGCGTGGTGGGCGCGCGCGAAGGCTCGCCCCTGGTGCTGGGCGTGGGCCAGGGCGAGAACTTCCTGGCCAGCGATGCCATGGCCCTGGCCGGCGTGACCGACCAGATCGCCTACCTGGAAGAAGGCGACGTGGTGGACCTGCAGCTGGGCAAGCACTGGATCACCCAGCGCCAGGCCGACGGCAGCTACAAGAGCGTGCAGCGCGAAGTGCGCACCGTGCACGCCCACACCGGCGCGGCCGAGCTGGGCCCCTACCGCCACTACATGCAGAAGGAAATCTTCGAGCAGCCGCGCGCCATTGCCGACACCCTGGAAGCGGTGGGCGGCATCAGCCCCGAGCTGTTCGGCGACAGCGCCTACAAGATCCTGCAGGGCGTGGACCGGGTGCTGATCCTGGCCTGCGGCACCAGCTACTACAGCGGCAGCACCGCCAAGTACTGGCTGGAGTCCATCGCCGGCATTCCCTGCAGTGTGGAAATTGCCAGCGAATACCGCTACCGCGACAGCGTGCCCGACCCGCGCACCCTGGTCGTCACCATCACGCAAAGCGGTGAAACCGCCGACACCCTGGCCGCGCTGAAGCATGCGCGCAGCCTGGGCATGAACAACACCCTGACCATCTGCAACGTGGCCACCAGCGCCATGGTGCGTGAATGCGCGCTGCACTTCCTGACCCGCGCCGGTGTGGAAATCGGCGTGGCCAGCACCAAGGCCTTCACCACCCAGCTGGTGGGCCTGTTCCTGCTGACGCTGGCGCTGGCACAGCAGCGCGGCAGACTGAGCGAAGAACAGGAAGCCCAGCACATGAAGGCCCTGCGCCACCTGCCCGCCGCGGTGCAGGCCGTGCTGGCGCTGGAGCCGCAGGTGGTGGCCTGGGCCGAAGAATTCGCGAAGAAGGAGAACGCGCTCTTCCTGGGCCGCGGCATGCACTATCCCATCGCGCTGGAGGGTGCGCTGAAGCTGAAGGAAATCAGCTACATCCACGCCGAGGCCTACCCCGCGGGCGAGCTCAAGCACGGCCCGCTGGCCCTGGTGACCAGTGCCATGCCGGTGGTGACCATTGCCCCCAACGACGCGCTGCTGGAAAAGCTGAAGAGCAACCTGCAGGAAGTGCGTGCGCGCGGCGGCGAGCTGTTCGTGTTCGCCGACGCGGACACCCACATCCAGAGCGAGCCCGGCGTGCGCGTGATCCGCATGCCCGAGCACTACGGCGCGCTGTCACCCATCCTGCACGTGGTGCCGCTGCAATTGCTGGCGTACCACACGGCGTGTGCGCGGGGGACGGATGTGGACAAGCCGCGCAACCTGGCCAAGTCGGTCACTGTGGAGTGACCGCGGTGGCGGCTACTCGGTGTTGATCGTATAAACAAAGGGTGTCAGCGCAAAATAATGGGTGTCATGACCAGAGGTAGTGACCGTGAGCGAGCATCAACCTCTTCGGCTTATTGCACTCAACTGCACTCAGCTGCACAGACCGCCCGCTTAACAAGCAGGCCCTGTTGACTCGGCGCGTAGAACGCTTGCTGACTGGTCCTGCGTCGCCCTGCTGGGGCCTTCAATCGGCAGTGCAAGTCGAGGGGCTGGGAGAGACTGATCTGAGTCGTTCCCGGCTCAGGGTCTGAGCGGCAGCTACCGCCAACACCAGCCACTGAGTGCTGATGACTTGGCCGGCAGCTTTACTTCTGGCTGCTAGCCTGTGGCAACCGCCTCGTGCCGGCTTGTGCGACCGCTTCTGTGCCACGCGAAGGGCACATGTCGACCTTGCAGCGACATGTGCATCCCTGGGTTGGCTTGCCGTCGTAGCCAACCGCCATGGTCAACATGAGAAGCAAAAATCCTGCTTCATCGGCTAGGGTCAGTGCAACTAGGATGTACCTTGGAGAAGCTGATGTCTCGTGGACAGCTTTGGTTTGAGCCTCTTGTCGGGGCGCACGGGAGGCCTTCGCCATAGGCAAAGGCGAGGAGGCGATGGGTGAACTCTGAAATCAAGGCGTCGGCGATTCCACTTGCCGGTTACGTCTACCAAACCCTGCAAGGGGTGGATCTGCTCTGCGACTGGCTTGATGCGCCGACTCGATATGTCCGTATTCGCTTCGAGTGCGACGACGATGAAGTTGCTCCGCAAGGCCTAGACGACGTCGTTGCTGAACGACAAGACGGCCGCGTCGACGTCACGCAGGTGAAGTTCACGCCTTCGCCGGAAAAGTACGCTCTCGACTGGGACTGGCTATTGACGAAGCCGGGCAAAGTCGGCGGCACCTCGCGGTCGCTTGTCCGTAAATGGTTCGACGCTCTTGCTGCGATCGATCCCAAGCGCCTCGGCGAGGTTTGCCTTATTACAAACCGCGCTCCGGACCTGGCGATGGAGACCTGCCTCGCCGGCGGAGCGTTCATTGACTACAAGAAGGCGCCAGCCGACGTTCAGACCAAGGTTGAGGCAGACCTTCGCGGCGAGGCAAACGCGTTGCGCCTTTTCCAGGTGTTGAGGGTCTTCCACAGTGACAAGGGCTACAGCTCGCTGGAGCACCACGTCACCAGCAGGCTACGCAAGCACTCAACGGGTGAGGGCATCGAGACCCTCAAGAACAGGGCGGTGCAATGGGCGATTCAGAAGAAGCTGCCAGCACCGGAAGGCTGGATCACCTTTGAGGTTTTGCAGTCCACTCTGCGGCTCATCGCCCCGGAGCCGCTTCCCGAAGACTTCGTCATCCCAGCCGGGTACAAGGCCCCTGATGCGGCATTCCATGCGCAGTTTCTGGGTGAAGTTAGGTCGATCCCGAATCGTCCTATCGTTCTGACAGGGCCGCCTGGCCGAGGCAAGAGCACGTATCTCAGCAGGGTCTGCGAGACGCTCGGCAAGCTCGGTGTTCCTTTTATTCGGCACCACTACTACCTGTCCGCGACAGATCGCACGGCCGACCGCTACACCAGCTACGCAGTGGAAGAGGCTCTGCTTGCCCAGATCCAGAAGTTCCACACCGGCGTCGGAGCGCCGGATCGGGACCTAGCCCGAGCATTGGCCGAATGCGCGGCCAAGTACAAGGCTGACGGCAAGCCGTTCGTCGCAATCATTGATGGCCTGGACCATGTGTGGCGAACTCAGGGCTTTGACAAGCGGCCACTGGACCAGCTCTTCGACCAGTTGCTCCCCGCGCCGGAAAACTTGGTCATCGTCGTAGGTACGCAGCCCGTCGATGACGCACAGCTTCCCAATCGGCTGCTGGCGGCAGCGCCTCGCGTCACATGGCATGAGCTGCCCGCGATGTCTGCAGATTCAGTGCTGCATTACCTGCGTCGACAGGTTGACCAAGGTCGACTGACTGTTCACGGTGCCCCCCCTCACGACGACCAGGAGCTCGAGGGGGCTGCGGCTGAACTGCGTTCTCGTACCGCCGGCCACCCGCTGCACGTCATCTACGCCTCCGAGGAGCTCGTTCGAACCGGCCGCGACTTGTCCAAGTGGAGCGTCGAGCAGCTCTCAGGCGATTTGAGCCAGGACGCCACGACGTACTACGCCTCCCTTTGGTTTCGCCTGAGCGCCAGTCAACGGAACGTCCTGCGTCTCATTTGCGGCTTCCCCTTCTTCTGGCCCAAGACTGCATTTGCCCAGCTGGCTGCGCTGGCGGGAACTGCTGCGCCTGACGTCGGGGCCGTGGAGCATCTGCTGTACGCCTCGCCTGCAGGCCTACGAGCGTTTCACGAGAGCCTTATCGTCTTCATCAAGCAGACGGAGAACTTTCAAGCCGAGCTGGAAGGGCTCACTGGCCATGTAGAGGCCTGGTTGAGTGCGACGGCGCCTGATGCCTTGCGTGTGAACTGGCTGTGGGCGGTTAGGGCGCAGCAGGGGAAGCCTGAAGAGCTCATTGATGGCCTTCAGCGGGACTGGGTAGTCGGGCGTTTGCAGGAGGGCTACCCCAAGGAGCTCTTCGAAGATCTGCTGGCAAACGCGGAAGAGCACGCGCTTCAGCGGATTAGATATGCCGATGCCTACCGGCTGCGACACCTGAAAACTCGCCTTCTCAACAGCCTGTCGTATCAGCTGATGGACGAGGATGCCGCTCGGCTGAGAGCCTGCACCTGGACGCTCGCCACTGACGACGGCGTGATTGACGAGGCCTTTGCCTCGCGCCATGAGACGTCGGTGGCCGAAGTGGCTGCCCTTGGGACGGCGCTCATGAGGCGTGGAAAGGGTAGGCAAGGGGAGATTTGCGGGCGTGAGGCCTTGCGCAGGGCGCGGGGCGAGAGCCGGTTTTCCTCACGAAACGATTCGCGCGCCAAGGCGCTCTACCTCGCGAAGTCCCTCGCGCTGCTTCGCACGTTGGACGGGCCAATTGCGGAGACGGCCAAGTGGATTGACCAGCGGTGGGAAGGCATGGGGCGCAAGGTCTTCGAGGCCTACGTCGACAGAGGCGATCTGCGCAGACTCGTCCAGCTTGCCGTCGAGCTGCAGGACCCAGTACGCAAGGCGCTTGCCTGCGAGTCCGCCCTCCGTACCGCAGCTCTTGCAGGTGTTGACCTGTCTGCCTGGGCCGAATTCGGCGCGCTCAGGTGTGGTGCATTGGTTGGCTGCTTGAGCGCGCTTGCCGGGCGAGGCGAGGCAATTTGGTTGAGGTCTACCGATCTTCAGTGGCATGAAGGTGGATATGAGGAAAGTAGGGCTGCGCTAAGTGACCTCGCGCACGACTGGTTCTTCGGAGCAGCGCGCGTCAAGCTGACGGCCGCTGCTCCAATGTCGCTGCTCAAGGCGCCAGTCTTTCAGCGGCGGGAGAACATCTCCGAGTATCTCGACGTCATGAGCCGCTTGGGTGGGCGCGTGGCCAAGCACTGGAAAGCGGGAACGCCGGTCAAGTTTTCGAACCTGTATGAGGACTTTGGCTCGGTCCAGCCGTTCAAGTACTACTCCAGCTATGACTTGAGCAGCGGCGCCAAAGACTTCAGGCGGACGCTTCACGGCATAGCGGTCGATATCCATCTCCTCAGCGTTCGTTCTGGAGGTCCTGCCTTGGTGGATGTCGGCGACCTCAACCACGCTTTGGAACAGGCTTGGTTCGACGCTGATGCTTTCAGGGAGCAGTACGCCTTAAGGCTGACGAAGGTGCTTTCGGATGAAGCGGCGGACTCGTTCATTCGCCGCCAGATGGCAGGTTTCGACGCAAACGTCAACGAAGAGACCGGCGTGCGGATGATGGCCATGCTTGAGCTATGCGAGATGGCCAGCAATCCTGCTCGCTGAGGTCGTGCGTCATAACGGTGCCGATGTCGGCCGAATCGCCGATATCGACCGGGGAAACTCCCCTACCGACTGGAAACCATTTCCGTCTGATGTGAAGACATACGGTGTCAATGAGCTCGACCGGCTCACTGGCGACCTGAAAGGCCACTACGGCATTCGCGGCGAGGTTCTGCGAGAGTGGTATCTGCACTGGGAGGCGCAAGGCCAAGGGTCTCAGCTCATACAGGTGCTCGAGCCCAGGTTGCTAGCCGACTCGGTGAGGGACGACGACTTGAGCGAGTTGCTGGAGATTGCGTTTGAGACGAAGCTCAAGCTGGAAGGTAAGGCCGCCGCGTTTCCGTACATGGTTCAGGCGCAGATGTTCCGGGGAGGATGGCTCGGCCCGATGATCGAGAGCCCTTCAAAGTCGCGGCCTCGGCTACAAAGGGTGACCAGTGTCTACAAGCCTCGATGCGACGAGTTCTTTCTAAAGTCCTCGTACAGCTGGCTCAGCCTCCCCAGAAAGCAGCGCGTGATCCCGAGCGACATCATGGTGTACTTCCTCGGGCTCCAGGGGCGAACTGCGGAAGCAGTTCAGTTCGCCCAAGCCATGGTCAAGAGCGTGCAGGATGACACGCGGACCTTGCAGCTCAAGGTGCCGTCCTGGGCTGGCAAGCTCGCAGCAACTGCCCCGGCTCCATGAACGTAGAACTTGAGCTTCTCTTCGTGCGCCTTCGTTGGCCGGTTGCCTCTGCACGCTGGTGGGTGATGCAGGAACTGGCCGACTTGTTGGTGAAGCCCGACCTTGGTGACCAGGTGCTGGCTCGGCTCACTCATGAACTTCGCGAGTGTCGACTGGAAGCTGAGGCGACCGAGGTTCTGAGCATTCTTTGGATGGCGTTCCACAAGGGCTGGGTGCCGCCGAAGGATCTCGGTGACGCGGTGCTGCGTCCTTCGATGTTGACCTTGGCCAAGGGGGACGGCCTGAATCAGTTGCTCAGGGAGCATGTAGAGCCTGCCATTCAGAAGTCGCGGAAGGTCGAGGAAGAGTCGGGAGATAAGGACTGGAAGATTCCGGAACTGTTGAAGACCGCCGCTAGGGTGTCGTGGAGGGACGCCACATGTCTGATGCCCGTAGATGAGTTTCAGTGGATCGCCGCCAGCAGCGAGGCCAACGCAAGGGCCTCGACGGTTCTCTTGAAGCTTCACAGCATCGGACCCTTGCTGCTGTTCTGTGCCAACTTCAGCCTCGTTCGAAAGCTGGAACGCAGGCCGCCGGAGGATCGCGACCGATTGCTCAGCCGACCGATCATCCTGTTGCCGCTTGCCGCGGACGATCCAGACTGGACGGCATACCTCAACGCTGCACGAAGTGTCGAGCCGGACGTTCTGAAGTTCGATCCCGTTGTGGACGGAAAGAAGATTCACGACTACACATTCGGCATCAAGAGGAAAGTCGTCGACTTGATCGAGACTGCGGTAAGGATGGCGCGCAGCAGATCTGCAGAAGCCACAGTGGGGGTCGATGAGCTTCTTGCAGCCTATAGATCTGCGGCGTATGCGATGCACCGGACTGATGTGGAGGCGCTTTTGCGCCAGGGCATCACCGGGACGAGTGAGCGTGAGGACCTCGTATGCCCGTTTACCTCGACCGCCACCGACGCATCCAACGTCAAAGCTGTGTCGGCTGCCGTAGAAAGATTTGAGAAGCACACCGAGGAGGCCATTCTCGCGGACGCGATGTTGCCTTCCGAGGCCGCTGCGCACAGGAAGATTACCTCGGAGACTGCGCCCAAAACGCAGGCAGGGAAAGTTCTTCGATTCAAGAACCGCAAGGTCACCAAAGAGGACTTGCTTGCGGGCGCAGCGGCCCTTGACGCCGTGGAGTAGGGCTATGTTCACCTGTCAGCCTCAACTCAGATACGGGCGGCTCAAGAGCCTTGCAAAGATTCTTTCGAAGCGATTCGCGATTCGGCTATCGACCTGCCAGGAAATGTTGTGCCGCGCCTCGGGCTTCAAAGGTATGAGTCACTTGAATCAACTCAGACAAGGGGAACACGCTTCTGATGGTCAACGTGATGAAAAAGTGTCGCTCCAAGTTTGGTGTCACCGATTGCGCAACGAGCTTGGGCCTGACTTCGACGACTTGTTTACCGCGGAAGAGCAGTTGACGTGGTGGAAACGTCTACACGGCCCTCGCGAGGCGGTGGTCGAGCCGCAATGTCCCCAATCGCCTGCCAGAGGATTTCATGGGTGACCTGATCTCTCTAAAGGGCGTCGGCGCGCCCGGCTTGCCCAATTGGTCCTGGTGTGTACCTGCGTGGCTCTCACCAGGGCGTATGCCTGTCGTAGTCCAGTGCATTACCCAGGATGGCCTGAGGTTCTTGCCCACCAACATCGCGGCTCCGAGAGAGTATCGAGACGTCCGTCTCGATTACGTCGAGCTCTTGCCTTCTGAGGACGAGATCAGTCTTGCAGAGAACTTGTGGGCCTGGTTGACCAGCTCTTGGCAGGCGAAGCCTGGCGCTGAGAAGATCGTCAAGTCTATTGGCGTGCTTCACGACCTGCTCGCGACCGCCCGATTCGTTTCCATGTCTGTTGCGCCCTGCCTACCAGCAGAACACGACATGCCCGAGTCGGCTTTGTTCCTTGGGCGTTCCGTCCATGTGCGAGTTAACGGACTCGCCCGTTTGGTCACAGCGTGGATCACCTCTTGCGATGACCCTGTCGAACTCGTGAGTCTCGACTGTCCTGGCGGGCCGCGAAGGTTCTTGGCGGACTGGTCCTGCCTGATAGAGGACGGGACTCTCCCAAAAAGTCTTGCTCCGTAAGGTACCTTCGGCCCGACCAAGTGGACGTACAGCAGGTTTGCTCCTCAAGCTGCGTTCGTGTGCCAAAGTTTGCGGTCGCCTGCTTGCCGCTTTGGGGCTTCCATCACCGGCCGAGTCGATGAGATGGACGACCAGTTCACCGCTGGAAACAACCCACCGAGGCTATGGTGTCGGCGATGCGATGAGCACCGGCCATTCAGCCCTCTTTGATGATCGGCGCTGGCCGGCCATCAGCCGACAGTGGCGGCAGGCCGCTTCCTGGCATCCCGAAGCAAAGTATTCACTGATGGCCTGATGGCGGCCAAACACTCCACTGCTCTGGGCGTGCACCATGCAATTTGCTGCTAGGCCGGTGCTACGCCACTCAATCTAGGTCTGCCAAAGCTTTGGCGACTGACGCTAGCCCGCGCTTGTAGCGAGCAGGAAGCCTGTCGGCAGCCTCCAGCGCCTTGAGTACCGCTAAGGCCTGAGTCAACAGCTGCCTTCGTCGGGAGACGGCTTCTACCGCGGTCGCTTTGTAGACCTTCCAACAGGAGGTGACCAAATCGAGCTGCCACGCAGCGTTGTCGGGGTTTTCGGTGGCCAGCTTCTGAATGATCACTAGATCCGCCTCGAAGCTGTTGAGTGCGGCGGCCAGGTTGCCCTGGGCCTGCTGCACTTCTCCCATCCTGAAATGGCTGACCGACAGGTCGTGCTGCCACAGGGTGTTGCTGGGGTCGACGCTGACCAGCTTCTGGGCGATCGTCTTGTACGCCTCGTAGCTGTTCAGTGCGGCGGCCAGGTTGCCTTGGGCCTGCTGCACACGGCCCACCTTGAGGTGCGTGACCGACAGGCTGCGCTGCCATCCAGTGTTGTTGGGGTCGAGGCTAACCAGCCTCTGGTCGATAGCCATGCTTGCCTCGAAGCTTCTGAGGGCGGCGGCCAGGTTGCCCTGGGCCAGCTGCACTTCGCCCACCGCGCCGTGACTGATAGCAAGGTCGTACTGCCACGTGGTGTCGCTGGGGTCGAGGCCAGCCTGCTTCTGGGTGATCGCGCTGTACGCCTCGAAGCTGCTGAGTGCGGCGACCAGGTTGCCCTGGGCCAGCTGCACATTGCCCACCTTATTGTGGGCGATCGACAGGTCGCGCTGCCACCGGGCGTTACTGGGGTCGAGGCTGGCCAGTTTTTGGGTGATCGCCTTGTACGCCTCGAAGCTTCTGAGGGCGGCGGCCAAGTTGCCCTGGGCCTTCTGCACATTGCCCACAAAGTTGTGCCCGATTGACAGGGCCCGCTGCCATTGAGTGTCGCTGGGATCGACGCTGACCAGCCTTTGGTCGATAGCCATGCTTGCCTCGAAGCTTCTGAGGGCGGCGGCCAGGTTGCCCTGGGCCTGCTGCACTTCGCCAATCCTGTTGTGGGCGATCGACAGGTCGTTCTGCCAGAGGGTGTTGCTGGGGTCGACGCTAGCCAGCTTCTGGGCGATCGCCATGCCCGCTTCGAAGCTGCTGAGTGCGGCGGCCAGGTCGCCTTGGGCCTTCCGCACTTGGCCCATCCAGCTGTGACTGATGGACAGGTCGCGTTGCCACTGGGTTTTGCTGGGGTCGACGCTGACCAGCTTCTTGCGGATCGCTATGCCCGCCTCGAAGCTGCTGAGTGCGGCGGCCAAGTTGCCCTGGTCCCTCTGCACCTGGCCCACAAAATTGTGGCTGACTGCCAGGTCGCGCTGCCACTGGGTGTTGCTGGGGTCGACGCTAACCAGCTTCTTGCGGATCGCTAAGCACGCCTCGAAGCTGCTGAGCGTGGCGGCCAAGCCGCCCTGGGCCTGCTGCACTTCGCCCACCTTGCAGTGGCTGAGTGACAGGACGTGCTGCCACTGGGCGTTGCTGGGGTCTGAGATCGTTTGCTCTAGAGCCGAGGCCCTGGCCTTGACAAATCGCCTGAGTGCCTCGTCGCTCCGGCCATGGGTGATCCAAGCATCACCGGCATCGAAGAGCCACCAGATCGTCTGAAAGGACGGATCAAGCCGGCGCATATCGAACGCCTTCTCCAGGAGCAAGGCTCCCTGCACACGTTCCAGACGCGTGAAAGCCAGCGACGCCCGGGAGGCGATGAGGATGGCGGCCTGACGCGTCGAGGCCTTAGCCTGTGCCTGCTGCTTCAGGGCATCTTCGGTCGCCAGCTCCTCCGCCTTGGCCAGTAACTGATCAGCTTGTTCGAGCTTGAAGGCCTTGCGCGCCACGTCCGCTTGATCAACCAGCTGCTTGATCGTATCGCTGGTCACCGGAGTGGCCTGGATTCGTTCGCCCAGGATCAGAAACTGCCGCATGAGCTCCTGGAAGGTCTGCGGCCAATCGGCGGGAGGCACCTGTTTACCTTTGACGATCGACAAGAACCCCTGCACTGTCGCAAGCAGATCCCCCTGCTCCTTGGCCTTGGCGTTGTTCGACTGAGCGATGGCTCGGTCAACGATCGCCCTCAACAGTTTCGTCTGTTCCTCCGTCGTCGCCTTGGCCAAGGCTTGGGCCTCCTCCTTCGTCAGCCCGAGGAGGTTGATCGTGCCGCCGGTCATTTGCCCCACGCCGACGGACCCCTGGCCAGTGAGGGTGACTTGGCCAAAGCCAGGTGCAGGCCAGACGACGCCAAACCAGACCGTTAGCAGCGCAGCCCTAAAGCGAGTCACGGCGCGCATGGAGGGCCCCTACTTCGCAGCGCTGGCAGAAGAGGCAGCGGGTCCTGCGCTCGCTGGCGGTGCACCGACGCTGATCGTGCCGCCGCTCATGACTCCTACGCCAACAGCACCCGGACCACTGACGCTCACAGTTGCTGAGCTTTGCAGAGCTGGCGCGGCTGCCGCGGGTGTTTTTGGTGGTTCAGCTTTGGGGTTGAAGTGACTGAACCAGGTGTAGGCAAGTCCACCGATGGCAACGATGGCCCCGACGACGGCGGCCCAAGTCGGTGCCGCAGATCCAGAAGCAGATTTCTTGGCTGTCGCCATAGTTCCCTCCCACGCTCACGGTTTGGACGAATGCTAAACCTGGGCTGGGTTGATCAGCCTCGACTTTCCCTACAAATGCCTCGGCGCATCCATGCGCCCGTGCAGCGTGCGGACTACGGCAATGCCGTGGGGTGTAGTCTTGGAGCAGACGACGTACCGCTCGACGGTCCGGTGCCTGTAACCGGCCCGAATATGATCGCAAACTGACGGACTCTTAGGCGAACGGGGCGGGGGACCAGGGCGGCGTCTGGTGCCTGTAGGGGCTGCCGGCCGATGGCTTTCACGATGGGCTCCCGAGGTGGCGCCGCCCCACGGTCTCGAGGGCCTCGGTTCGGAGCCGACCGGCAGCTGCGGGGCGAGGAATTCAAGCCCGCGGATGACGGTTCTGGGTCGTATGCGGGTGTTCCCGGACGTTCATCGAACGGCCGCTCGATGACCGACACCTGCCGGTCAACCTTCGAGTGACCAGTGTACGCAGTGCAGCCGACCTTCGCGGCGGCCGAATGGTTCGCTCTGCCCGGCCAGGAGCAGAGATTCACCACAGTCAGCTTTGAGTTCGCTCGATTCAGGGCCCTTCACAACTTGGCGGAGGCCGACACCGCGCCACAAGCTCAAGCGGCGTCGGAACCTTCTGGGCATACTGTTCCTGAACGTCCCTGGACCAAGGTCGCCGGCACTTGAGCCGGCGCCACCTCAAGGGGTAAGGGGCACCCTCGCCCCGCGGATGGCATCAGCCGCCGCACGGTGTAGGGCGCCCGAGGCGTTGACCAGCGGCAGCCTGGTGATGAGCCGGACGCAGCGCATCGCCTGCGTGCCGAACAGCACAACACAGTCAGATCCGTACTGCTGAGCCGAGCGGTAGAAGATGCCGCCGAAGCCGGCGTCGCGCGCCTCGCCTGCCAGTTCCTGGGTCTCGCGATAACGCAGCGATTGCAGCACCGGCCAAGCGCCGGCGTGAAATCGCAGGTCCAGCAAGCGCAAAGGCGCAGTGGTCTGGAGGGTGAGCAGCCCGCGGCTTGCAACCGTCGACATGGACAGCGAGGTGGCCTCCCGCCGCGCGAGCGTCTCGTAGACCGCGGCCTCGCTCGACTCGGCGAAGTACGCGACCTCGTCGTTGGCCAGGTCGAACCGGTTTACAAGTAGGCCGCGCGGCGGGATGCGAAGCGGTCCGACCGCCACGGAGCTGCGGCGCGATTGCAGGCGCTGCACCCGGTAAAGGATGCTGGGTGCGGGCAGGATGAAGTCGGGTGCGTGTTCGAGTTCTGCGAGCTTCATGAGCGAGGGTCAGTTGCCCTCTTGCTCTGCGATGCCGAGAACACGTGTGCCTTGCCCTTGCTCGATGGCCGCGCGTGGCGTGACACCGCCCAGAGCGCCGTGCGGCGTCTCCAGGAAGGCGAGCAGCGCCCAGCCTTCGGTCGTGCCGAGCGCCGCAGCGAGTTTGGGCACCAGCGGCCAGACCAGCGGTTCGAACTGCCATCGGGGCAGGCGGAAGCCACGCTTGGTCTGGGACAGGCCGATGCACCGCCCTTTCGCAATCCAGGCGTTGACGGTGACCCGGCTGGTGCTGGCGAGTTCGGCTGCCTCGTCGGTCGACACCATGTCGTCGGCCGCAAGGCGCGCACTGCGTGCGGCCAAGCTGCTGCTGAGCAGGGCGCGAGTCGCTTCGAGGCTGACGTAGTCGGCATGGCCGGGTTCGGCGGTACGTGTGTTCCCGACTCGGGAGTCGGAGGGTAGATGCAGGAAATCGGTCTTCATGGGTCCGGGGCTGCTCGCTGTAAGCGGCAGGCCAGTAGGAAGTCAGGGGTTGTTCCGAGCGTCGACCTTATGGCTCCCGAAGAAGCCGACAACGAAGCGCATCAGCGCAAGGCACAGACGATCGATGGCACGGCGTTGCCGCGGTTGCCGGGTCTGGGCGACGTCCGACTTCGGGATGACATGCCGGCGGGACCACAGGTCCATCACCGCGGCGTGGACCGCAGTCAGACCGTAGTGGCCCACCCGAATTGCAACGTCCAGCACCGCGACCGCCTTGGCGAAGAACGGCACCGGAGCCGGCTGGGCGTCAAGGCGGCTTGTGCCGTGGTTCGTCAGGGGCGGAGTCAAACACGTCCAGCCGCCGAGCAGCGCCTCGAACGTGGCGGGTTGCGGCCTTTGAGTAAAGACGTTGTCCAGCGCAAGGGGCTGGCGTGCGGCATTGACCAGCAGCAGTTTGACGCCGTCAAGGTACGACAGGCCTGCAAACTCCGACACTGACCAGTCCGCCTGCTTCTCGTCGACCTCGGCTTTCCAGCGCCGCAGCAGGCGAGTCACTTTGCGGAAGCGCACTCGCAACGACTCGCGGGTGTCGTCCGAGGCCGCAGTTCCCCGGCCGTGACCGGCGACATCGAGCATCGTCTCCAAGACTGGGACGACAACGGCTAGGGAGGATGTGTGGGACATCTCGTCAATCTCGTTAAGTTGGATTGTACGGGAAATCCCGTTAAAGACAAGGCCCAGCTTGCCGCCGCGTGCAATGACTTCCGGCGTGAGCGGTTCCGGCAACCTTGCGGTTCAGACGGCAGGTGCCGCAGGCGGCAGGGCTGCGCTCGCAGAATCGGTTCGGGCCTTGTGCGGTCCCAAGCTGCGCGCTTTGCCTCAATCTCGCTATCTGCCGCGCACCTCGGCAAGCCCTCCGCGGCAGGACCACTTAAGCGGCCCTGTACGTATGAACCACGGCTTCGCGGCGGCGACTTCAGGCCTGCGTATGTCGGTTCAGGGCCGTGGGCGATCGGCCAGCTTCCCGCGACGAGCGGCGGCAATGTGAAGATCAGCCGACGCTCGCCCAGCTACGACCCGGTATGACTGCCATCTCAGCTTCCGTCTCAAAATTCGCGGGGACGACAACGAGGTCTGCGACCGCCACAGTTCTGCAATGAATCCCCCGACCCAAGCGATGTCGCGACGCTTGCGATGCGGATGCAGCCGGGCGCATACGCCTGACAGGGTCCGCACTAAGGGATGCCCTAAAGCTGCTGCCGTTGACACTCTTTCCTTTTCAAGGCCTTGCCGTGTGCCCTTAGAAACGTCGTTCTGACACCGTTTCGAAAGACTGTGCCGCCCTGGGTTAGCGGTGACACTCTTTCCTTATGCGATCAGTGTTCCGATGTTTGGTGATAACAAAGTCGTAATAGCAATAACAAACTCGTACTTCTTGCGCGCACCCCAACAACAAAGTCGTATTTGCAGGGCACGCCTTGGCGGGAGGCCGGCTCTGACAGCGCTCAGAGCGCTTTCTGCCGCACCGCGGGTGACGCGCGGCCCCGGTGTTCCGACCAAGATTGGTCGTGAACACATGCGCCTTGGGTGGCAGTGCTTTTTTGGCCGCAGCGACGCGCCTGGATCGACCGCAGATCAAGTTACCGAGGCGCTTTAGGGTCGGCGCTCTGCGCCGGAAGTCGGCTATACGCAGCTTGCTGACCGACGCTCGGCAAGGGAGTCGGGCCGTTGTCGACCCAAAGGCGTCCGTGGCGAAATTCAAAGTGAGAGACCGGTCTAAGTTGGAAACGGAGGCTCGCCGACATCGTCGAGAACTTCAGACATCGGCAACATCGGGCATTCTTGGGCCGTGACGGCCGACGAAGACACGATCGCCGGCAAACGGCTGCATCTGAAGGCCGCGGGCTGACGCCGCCGACCAGACGGCGACTCCGCATGCTGTCTACACCCGTGCATCATGACGACAACGCCCGGGCCCCGCGTGCCGCGGCTCGCAGTTCCTTCATGCTCAACACGTACTCTGTGTTGTCGACGAGCCGCTCGAGCACGAGTTCGATGAAGGCGCGGGCGCGCGCCGGCTGGGCGTTGCGGCTGCCGTAGTAGACGAAGTAGCTGTAGCGCTCGGGGATGTGATCGACGAGCAAAGGCACCAGCTGCCTGGCGCGGATGTACGGGGCGGCCGTCAGGCCCGCGAGCTGGCCCAGCACCCGCCCTGCGAGCACGGCGTGCAACTCCAGTATCTCGTCGTTGGTGCAGATCGCCGGAACCACCGGTTGCTGAACTTCGTCGTTGCCCGATTTCAGGCGCCAGGGAACGACCTGGCCCGTGCCCGGATTGCGAAACGCGCTGCAGCGGTGGGATTGCAGCGCGGCGATCGTTTCTGGTGCGCCATGGGCTCTCAGGTACGCGGGCGAGGCGCAGACGATCAGTTGCACAGGCAACAGGCGCCGGGCGATCAGCCCTTCGTGCGGCGACAGGCCGAGCCGGAAGCCCACGTCGACCCGGTCCTCCACCCAGTTGCCCACCCGGTCTTCCAGCTGCACGTCGGGCACCACGCCCGGGTAGCGCTGGCAGAACTCGTCGATGAGTGGCCAGAGCACCGGCTGGAACGTCGAACGCGGCCCGACGATGCGCAGCGGCCCGGCGATCTCGTCCTTGGCCTGTTTCGCGCTCCGCAGCGCGCGTTGAAGGCCCACCAGGGAGGGCTGTGCTTCCTCGAGGAAGCGCCGACCCTCGTCCGTCAGGGCCATCGAGCGTGTCGTGCGATGAAAGAGCCGCACGTTCAGGTGCTGCTCGAGCTGTGCCAACGCCTGGCTGGCGGCCTGCGGGCTGATGTTCAGCGCCGCCGCGGTCTTGCGCAGGCTGCCGAGTTCGGCAGCCGTCACGAAGGTGGAAATGGCGCGAAGTTCGTTGAGGGCCATGGTGGGAGTTTCCAGTTCGGATTGTCCGCTTCTGATTGCCAATCCATCAAGCAACTTGGCGCTATTCACATGCCAGTGGCGTCCCTAGACTGCCTTCCAACGAACAGGAGATCCGCCATGAACCACCGACCCGTTGATCCGAACCCCCGCCGCCAGTGGCTGGCCGCTGCCGCCGCGCTCGGCGTGGCGCCGTGGCTGTTGTCGGCCTGTGCCGCGCCGGCCGCCGGAGCTGCAACCGCCATGCGCCGACGCCTTGGGCCCTTGGAGGTGTTCCCCATCGGCATGGGTGTTCAGTGGCATCCGGGCCGCCAGCCGCAGGCGGTGAACGACCTCTACGCCAGCAGCACCGACCGGCAGGCGGCGATCGCGCTGATCCGCCGCGCGGTGGACATCGGCGTCACGCTGTTCGACACCGCCGAGGTCTACGGACCCTTCATGTCCGAGGAGATCCTCGGCGAGGCGATGCAGGGCCGACGTAACGGCGTGATCATGTCGACCAAGTTCGGCTTCGACATCGACCCGCAGACCGGCGCGCGGCGCGGCGGCACCAACAGCCGCCCCGAGCACATCCGGCGCGTGGTCGAAGGCCAGCTCCGCCGCCTGCGCACCGACCGCATCGACCTGCTGTACCAGCACCGCGTGGATCCGCAGGTGCCCATCGAGGACGTGGCCGGCACGATCAAGGACCTGGTCGGCCAAGGCAAGGTGCTGCACTGGGGACTGTCGGAGCCCGGCTTGCAGACGATCCGCCGCGCGCATGCCGTGCACCCGCTGGCGGCGATCCAGAACGAATACTCGATGCTGTGGCGCGGCCCCGAGGCGCAGGTGCTGCCGCTGTGCGAAGAGCTCGGCATCGGCTTCGTACCCTGGAGCCCGCTGGGCATGGGCTTCCTGGCCGGCACGGTCAGCGCCGGCAGCCGCTTCGGCGAGCGCGACTTCCGCGCCAGCGTTCCGCGCTTCGCGCCCGATGTGTTGCCGTCGAACATGCTGTTGGTGGACCTGGTCCGCACCTGGGCGCAACGCAAGAACGCGACGCCAGCGCAAGTCTCGTTGGCTTGGCTGGCCGCCCGTAAGCCATGGATCGTGCCGATCCCGGGCACCACCAACGTGGCGCACTTGGAGGAGAACGTCGGCGCAGCAGCGATCGTGTTCAGCGCCGCGGAACGGGCCGAGCTCGATGCGGCCATCTCGGCGATTCCGATCCGCGGCGCGCGCCTGTCGCCACCGGTGCTCGCCGCCACGGGCGTCGAGGCGCCGTCGAAGCGGTGATGCAGCGCGCACGCCACTGGGCAACATCGATGTTTCTGGCTTGCAGCGCCGGTGCGGCGATGGCGCAACTCGCTCCCAGTGACAGTCTGGGCGACCTGCTCGACCATCCGGCACTGGCTGGGTACGCACGGCTGCTGTTGCCGCGCGGCGAGGCCGAGGTCGACCGCAACACGCGTCTGGGCGACTTCGCATTGCTGCTGCCGTACCACACACAGGTCGACGCACGCGACGTGGTCGCCGGGCTGAACCGGCTGATCGACGATGCCGGCGCAGGGCGCCGCGTGTTCATCGACATCTACTCGCCGGCCGAGAAGGCGCGTGACCCGACGAAGGCCGACACCGGCCTGTTCTTCCTGCGCGGCCGGCCCGGAGCACCCTTTGCTGTCATCGCACCTGGCGGCGGGTTCTCGTACGTCGCCACGGTGCACGAGGGGCTGCCGTACGCACGGGCGATCAATCGGCATGGCTTCAACGCATTCGTGCTGCGCTACCGCGTCGGGCAAGGCGGCACCGCGGCCACCGAAGACCTGGCCGCAGCGCTGTCGGCGATCTTCCGCCACGCCGCAGCCTTGCAGGTGCGCACCGACGGCTATTCGTTGTGGGGCAGTTCTGCGGGTGCTCGTATGGCGGCAGCGATCGGCTCGCACGGTGCGGCGCGCTTCGGCACCGGAGCGCTGCCCCGGCCTGCCACCGTCGTGATGGCCTACACAGGCCATACCGACACCTCGGCCAAAGCAGAAGAGGAACCGCCCACCTTCGTCGTCGTCGGCGAGCACGACCCGATCTCACCGCCGGCCGTGATGGAGCGCCGGCTGGCCGCACTCGAACGCGCTGGCGTGAGGGTGGCCTACCGCAAGGTACCGGGGCTCGGGCACGGCTTCGGCCTGGGGACCGGGACGGCGGCGCAGGGCTGGATCGACGACGCCGTTCGCTTCTGGGAGGCGGCGAGCCGAGGCCCAGGGATGTCCCGGCGGTACACGAACAAGTGAAGACGGTGACGGACGAGGCGTGCCTCGTCCGGCCTGTGAGGACCGGAAGACGATGGATCGCGTCAACACATGGCTGGCCGGTCCGCTACCCAAACCCATCTAACCGAAAGCAGCAAGCATGCAACACGTCACCCTGAACAACGGCCTCCAGATGCCGATCGTCGGCTTTGGTGTCTTCCAGATCCCCAATGCCAAGGAGTGCGAGCAATGCGTCGTTGACGCCATCCAGACCGGCTACCGCTTGATCGACACGGCCGCCTCCTACATGAACGAGGAAGCTGTCGGGCGCGGCCTGCGTCAGAGCGGCGTACCGCGGGAGCAGCTCTTCGTCACGTCCAAGCTCTGGGTGCACGACACCGGCTTCGAACGCACGCAGGCCGCCATCGACAAGTCCTTGAGGCGCCTCGGTCTCGACTACCTTGACCTCTACCTCATCCACCAGCCCTTCGCCGACGTGCACGGCTCCTGGCGGGCCATGGAACAAGCCCACCGGGCCGGGAAGCTGCGCGCCATCGGCGTCAGCAATTTCCATCCGGACCGCCTGATGGACATCAAGGCGTTCAACGAGATCGCGCCGGCCGTGAACCAGGTGGAGGTGAACCCCTTCCTCCAGCAGGAAGAGAGCGTGACGTTCATGAAGGAGAACGGCGTTCAGGCGCAAGCCTGGGCTCCGTTTGCGGAGGGCCGCAACAACCTCTTCCACAACGACGTGTTGACGGCCATCGGCGACAAGTACGGCAAGTCGGTCGGCCAGGTCGTTCTGCGCTGGCTCGTCCAGCGCGGCATCGTCGCGCTGGCCAAGTCGGTGCGCAAGGAGCGGATGGCTGAGAACATCGATGTCTTCGACTTCCAGCTGGACGACGGTGACATCGCCCGGATCGCAGCGCTGGAGACCGGCACGAGCAGCTTCTTCTCGCACCGGGACCCGGCCATGGTGAAGTGGATGAGTGAGCGCAAGCTCGACCTTTGAGCCCGAGCCAAGGAGCCCTCCATGTACAGATCGCTTGTCATTGGCGTTGCCTTCGTTGCCTTCTGTGCCACCACCCAGATGGCCCGTTCAGCCGAGGCCCAGCAGATCACGCGCGCGGCCGAGCGAGCGCCGACCTTTGGCGCTGCTGAGAACTTCACGGGACGTGTGCGTGTCGATCCACTGTTTGCGCCCAACGAGACCATCAAGGCATCGCTCGCCTACGTGAGCTTCGATCTCGGGGCGCGTTCGGCCTGGCACACGCACCCCGCGGGGCAGCGCCTGGTGGTGACCGCCGGTGTCGGACTGACGCAGGAATGGGGCAAAACCGCGCAGCTGATTCGCCCCGGCGATGTGGTCTGGTGTCCGCCTGGCGTCAAACATTGGCACGGTGCGGTGCCACACACCGCCATGACCCATCTGGCGATGGGCGCTTCGATCGATGGCAAGAGCGTCACCTGGATGGAGAAGGTGACGGATGCGCAGTACGCAGCGGCCTCTGATGTTGCCGCGCAAGGCGTGCAAGCGCAGGCCGAGATCCAATCACCCGTGAACGCCGGAACCCTGACTGCTAGGCAGCAGGCGATTCCGCTGATCGCGGCCTTCATGGTTACCAGCGACATGGCCGGTCTCACCGCCAGCCTGAACCAGGGGCTGGACGCCGGCCTGACGGTCAGCGAGGCGAAGGAGATCCTGGTCCAGCTCTATGCGTATGTCGGTTTCCCGAAGAGCCTCAATGCGCTGGGCGAGTTGCTGAAGGTCACGGAGGCGCGGAAGCAGCGCGGCATCCAGGACGCGCCGGGCCGCGAGCCCAGCCGCCCTGTGCCGACCGGCGACGAACTGCTCACCGTGGGCAAGGCCAACCAGACGCGCATCTCGGGTGCGCCGGTGACGGGCCCGGTGATGGACTTCGCGCCGGTCATCAATCAGTTCCTGCAGACCCACCTGTTCGGCGACATCTTCGAGCGCGACAACCTCGACTGGCGCAGCCGCGAACTGGCCACCGTCGGCGCGCTGGCCGCGACGCCGGGCGTCGAGGCGCAGTTGCGCTCCCACATGCGGGCCAGCTTGCGCGTGGGCTTGACAGCGGCGCAGTTGCACCAGCTGACACAGGTTCTCGCTGGGCATGGCCAGAAGCAAGCCGCAGAACGCGCGACAGATGCGCTGACACAGGCGCTGGCCGCGGCGCAAGGAAGATGAACATGAAGCTTGCCAAGACCCTGCTGGGCGCCCTGACGCTGAGCTCACTGATCTCACTGACGGCCTGCACGACCCTTCCCGCGGGCTCGATGCGGCCAGGTGGCCCGCTCGTGATCCAGGCGCAGGGCAGCTTCGCGGTCGGCGGAAAGGTGATCAGCCGGCCCGGCACCTACAACAACAACGCGCCGACGGCCGAAGGACAGAGCCTGCACGGTGACCACCTGTATGCCTTCTACCAGGTGCCGCAGAACCCCAGGCCCTTGCCCATCGTCATGCTGCATGGCGCGTTCCAGTCCGCGCGAAGTTGGGAAACCACGTCGGACGGTCGTGAGGGCTTTCAGACCCTGTTTCTGCGCCGAGGCTTTCCGGTCTATCTGGTCGATCAGCCGCGTCGTGGCCGTGCGGGCAACAGCACCGTCGCGGCGACGATCGAGCCCACGCCGCTCGATCAGCTGTTCTTCGACCAGTTCCGAATCGGCAAGTGGCCCAACTACTTCGACAACGTCCAGTTCGACCGCAAGCCGCAGACGCTGGATCAGTTCTTCCGTTCCGTCACCCCGAACACCGGTCCTTTTGACGCCGGTGTGATCTCGGATGCCCTGGCCGCGCTGTTCGACAAGACCGGCCCAGGAATCCTGTTCTCGCATTCGCAGGCCGGTGGGCCGGGCTGGCTGACGGCCATCAAGAGCCAGAACGTCAAGGGCATCGTGGCACTCGAGCCGGGCAGCGGCTTCATCTTCCCGCAAGTCGAATTGCCCCCGGCGATGCCCAGCGCCGCCGGCACCCTGACGCCCGAGGCCGTGCCGCTGTCGGATTTTCAGAAGCTCACGCGCCTTCCGATCGTCATCCTCTACGGCGACAACTTTCCCGCCGAGCCGACCACCGAGCGCGGCCAGGACAACTGGCGCGTGCGGCTCGCCATGGCTCGCCTTTGGGTGGATGCCATCAACAAACATGGCGGCGATGCGCGCCTGGTGCATCTTCCCGCGATCGGCATCCGCGGCAACACGCACTTCCTGATGTCGGACTTGAACAACGTCCAGATCGCCGACTTGGTGGGGAAGTTCTTGGCCGAGAAGAAGCTGGACTGACTTCGATCGTCGCCATGCACGGGAGGGCCGTGGCCATCACTCGATGACGACTTTGGCGTCCTTCACCAGCTTCGCGAACTTCTCGGTCTCGCTCTTGATCTGCGCGGCCATCTGCTCGGAACTGTTGCCAATGGGCTCGGCACCGATCTCCGCCATGCGCTTGCGGAAGTCAGGCGACTGAATCACCTTGACCATCTCCGTGTTCAATCGGGTCAGGACGTCTTTGGGCGTGGCGGCAGGCGCCAGCACGCCGAACCAGGTGCCGATGTTGAAGCCCTTCAAGCCGGCCTCTTCCAGCGTCGGTACATCGGGCAGTGCCGATGAGCGCTTGGCGGTAGTCACCGCCAGGGGACGCAGCTTGCTGGCCTTGATGTGCGGCAACACCGGCGTGATGGTGTCGAACGACATCGTGATCTGCCCCCCCAGCAGATCGGTGGCCAGCGGGCCACTGCCCTTGTAGGGGATGTGGGCGAACTCGGTGCCGGTCATGTTCTCGAACTGCGTGCCGATCAGGTGCTGCGCCGTGCCGTTGCCGTTGGAGCCGTAGTTGTGTTTGCCGGGTTGGGACTTGAGCAGCGCCACCAGCTCGGCCACGTTCTTGACCGGCGTGCTGGCATTCACCACCAGCACGTTGGGCACCAGGGCGATCTCGGTGATCGGCGCCAGGTCCTTCTGGAAGTCATAGGGCAGCTTCTTGTAGACGCTGGAGGCGATGGTGTGGTGCACGGCGCCGACCAGCAGCGTGTAGCCGTCCGGCTTGCTCTTGGCCACGTAGTCCGCGCCCAGCGTCGCACCGGCGCCAGGTTTGCTTTCCACGATGACCGGCTGGCCCAGCGACTGCTGCAGCTTTTCGGCCAGCGCGCGGGCCAGCACGTCGGTGGTGCCGCCAGCCGGGAACGGCACGATCAGGCTGATCGGCTTGGCGGGCCAGGCCTGCGCCATCGCGCTGCCGCTGGCCAGCGTGGCAGCCATGGCCAGCGCCTGGATGAGGTGACGACGTGTAAGACGGTGGGTGGTGTTCATGCTTGTCTCCTGAGGGGCTTCAATGAGCTTTGGTGGAAGGAATGTAGAGTTCGGGACCGACGTTGAATCACTGCGAAAGTGAATCCGGCATTAACCTGAATTCAAGACTTCAAGTGGCACGCAGGGACCGGATCGCGGCCCGCCCGGCATACCGTGCCGACGCGCCCAGCTCCGCCTCGATCAGCAGCAGCCGGTTGTACTTGGCCATGCGGTCCGAGCGGCACAGCGAGCCGGTCTTGATCTGCGTGGCAGCGGTGCATACGCTGAGGTCTGCGATGGTCGTGTCCTCGGTCTCGCCAGACCGGTGCGAGACGACGGACGCAAAGCCGGCTGCTTCGGCCATCGTGATGGCGGCCAGGGTCTCGGTCAGCGTGCCGATCTGGTTCGGCTTGATCAGGATCGCGTTCGCGGCGCTGCGCGCGATGCCTTGGCGCAGGATCTCGGTGTTGGTCACGAACAGGTCGTCGCCGACGAGTTGCACGCGGCTGCCCAGGCGGGCGGTGAGCAGTTCCCAGCCGTCCCAGTCGCCTTCGGCCATGCCATCCTCGATGGTGACGATGGGATAGGCGTCGACCCAGCGTGCCAGGTGATCCACGAACTGGCTCGAGTCGAAACGCTTGTCCTCCGAGGCCAGCAGGTAGTGACCTTCGCGGTGGAACTCCGAGCTGGCGACATCGAGGCCGAGCGCGATGTCGGAACCGGGCCTGAAGCCGGCGTGCTCGATGGCGGCCAGGATGAGCTCGATCGCCGCTTCGTTGGACGGCAGGTCGGGCGCGAAGCCGCCTTCGTCGCCGACCGCGGTGGACAGGTTGCGGCGCTTGAGCAAGGCCTTCAGGGCATGGAACACCTCCACGCCCCAGCGCATCGCTTCGGCAAAGCGCGGCGCGCCCACCGGCAGGATCATGAACTCCTGCATGTCGACGTTGTTGTCTGCATGCGCGCCGCCGTTGATGATGTTCATCATCGGCAGCGGCAGCCGGGGCTCGGCCGCGCCACCCAGGTGGCGGTACAGCGGTTGCCCGCTCGACGCGGCAGCCGCCTTGGCCAGCGCCAGCGAGACTGCGAGGATCGAATTCGCGCCCAGGCGTGCCTTGGTCGGCGTGCCGTCCAGGTCGATCATCGATTGGTCGAGCGCGACCTGGTCCGCAGCCGGCCTGCCGACGAGCGCGCGGGCGATTTCGCCGTTGACATGACCCACCGCCCTGGTGACGCCGCGGCCGAGGTAGCGACGCGAATCGCCGTCGCGCAGTTCCAGCGCCTCGCGCGCGCCGGTGGATGCGCCAGACGGCGATGCCGCGAAGCCGCGTGCGCTGTCGGACAGCAGCACCTCGGCCGCGACCGTGGGGTTGCCGCGTGAGTCGAGGATCTCGAACCCGCGCACCTGTTGAATGCTTGCCATGACGGCCCCTAGTCGATCTGCGCGATGCGCAGCAGGTTGGTGGAGCCGGGCGTGCCGAAGGGCATGCCGGCAGCGATGACGATCGTCTGGCCCGCTACAGCGAACTGCAGGCGTTTGGCGGTCTGCACGGCGCGGGCGGTCATGGCGTCGACGTTGGCCACGTCGTCACACACGAACGGGTTGACACCCCACACCAGGGCCAGACGCCGTGCAGTCGTGCGCTGCGGCGTCATGCCGATGATGGGCGAGCGTGGCCGCTCTCGCGCCATGCGCAGGGCCGACGAGCCCGAGCTGGTGTAGGCCACCAGGGCTGCGACATCCAGCAGGCCGGCCACCGAGCGCGCCGCCCATCCGATGGCATCAGCGGTGTTGGCAGCCGGTTGGGTGTGCGAGGCATCGATCGCCTCGCGGTACTGCGGATCGGCCTCGGTCTGCGCAATGATGCGGTCCATCATCGCCACGGCCTCGACGGGGAACTTGCCCGACGCCGACTCGGCCGACAACATCACCGCGTCGGCGCCGTCGTAGATCGCGCTAGCCACGTCCGACGCTTCGGCGCGCGTCGGTACCGGCGCGCTGACCATCGACTCCAGCATCTGCGTGGCCACGATCACGGGCTTGCCGAGACGGCGGCAGGCCCGGACGATGCGCTTCTGGATCGCCGGCACCTGCTCTGCCGGCATCTCCACGCCCAGGTCACCCCGGGCCACCATCACCGCGTCGGTCACGGCGAGGATCTCGTCCAGGCAAGCTATTGCCGCGGGCTTCTCCAGCTTGGCCACGATGCCGGCACGGCCCTGGATGATGGCCTGGGCCTCGACGATGTCGGCAGCGCGCTGCACGAACGACAACGCGATCCAGTCGATGCCCAGCGTCAGGCCGAAGTCCAGATCGGCGCGGTCCTTCTCGGTCATCGCCGAGAGCGGCAGCACCACCCCCGGCACGTTGACGCCCTTGCGGTCCGACAGCATGCCGCCGTTGACGACGCGCGTTTCGGCGAAGTCCGGCCCGGATGATTCCACCCGCAGTCGCAGCCGGCCGTCGTCGAGCAGCAAGTCCGCACCGGGTTGCAGCGCGGCGAAGATCTCCGGGTGCGGCAGCGGTACGCGGGTGACGTCACCCGGCCGGCTTCGATCCAGGTCCAGCCTGAATGACGCGCCCTCGACGAGCTTCACCGGCCCATCGGCAAAGGCGCCGACGCGCAGCTTCGGGCCCTGCAGGTCGAGCAGCACGCCGATGGGCCGGCCGATGTCGGCCTCGATCGAACGAATCAGGGCAAGGCGCTGCTGGTGGTCGGCATGGGTGCCGTGGCTGAAGTTCAGCCGGAACACATCGGCCCCGGCGTTCACCAGGGCCTCGATAGTGGCGCGGTCGGCGCTCGCCGGGCCCAGGGTGGCCACGATCTTGGCGTTGCAGGGACGATTCATGGGGTGGTTCCAGTTGGAGAGCCGTCGATGACGATGGCTCGAAAGTCGTTCACGTTGGTCAAGGTCGGGCCGGTCACGACCGCGTCGCCCAGCGCCCCGAAGAAGCCGTGACCGTCGTTGTGGTCGAGGCACTCGCGCGGATTGATGCCCAGCGACCATGCGCGCTGCAGCGTGTCGGGGGCGAGCAGTGCACCGGCGATTTCCTCCTGGCCGTCCACGCCGTCGGTGTCGCCGGCCAGTGCGTGCACGCCGGGCTGCCCGTCGAGTGCAACGGCCAGCGACAGCAGGAATTCGACGTTGCGCCCGCCTCGGCCCTGGCCTCGCAGCGTGACCGTGGTCTCGCCACCGGACAGCAGCACGCAGGGCGTCTTGAAGGGCTGGCCCCTGCGGGCCACCTGCAGGCTGATGCCGGCCAGCGTCTTCCCGACGTCGCGCGCTTCGCCCTCGATCGCATCGCCGAGGATGTACGGCGTGATGCCGGCGTCTCGTGCCACCGCCGCCGCAGCCTCCAGGGCCAGTTGCGGCGTGGCGATGAAGTGCGTCTCGATGTCGGGCAGCCGGGGATCCCCGGGCTTCAGCGACTCGCCCTCACCGCTTTCGAGCAACTGAATCGCTCTGGGCGGCACATCGATGGCGTAGCGACGCAGGATGTCGAGGGCATCGCAACAGTGCGTCGGATCGGCAACCGTCGGCCCGGAGGCGATGTTGATCGGGTCGTCGCCGGGCACATCGGACAGCAGCAGGTTGACCACCCGTGCCGGATGGCAGGCTGCGGCCAGGCGCCCGCCCTTGATGGCCGACAGATGCCGCCGCACGCAGTTCATCTCGCCAATGCTCGCGCCGCTGGCCAACAGTGCGCGATTCAGCGCCTGTTCGTCGGCCAGCGTCAGGCCCGGCAGCGGCAAGGGCAGCAGCGACGAACCACCGCCCGAGATCAGGCACAGCACGAGGTCGTCGATCGTCAGCCCCGCCACCGTCTGCAGCAGCCTGCGGGCGGCGGTTTCGCCGGCCTCGTCGGGCACCGGATGGGCGGCTTCCACGATCTCGATGTGGCGGCAGGGCACGGCGTAGCCGTAGCGCGTGACCACCAGTCCCGACAGCGCACCTGGCCAGTGGTCTTCCACGGCCCTGGCCATCGCGGCCGAGGCCTTGCCGGCACCAATCACCACCAGCCGTCCCTTCGGCGCGGCCGGTAGGTGTCGCGGCACGCAAAGCGCGGGTTGCGCGGCAGCGATGGCGGAGTCGAACATGCGCCGCAAGAGTGCCGAGGTCATGGTGGCTGTCTCGATCGAAGCAAAGGTGCGGTCCGCCAGACGCTCAGGCCGCGGCACGGCTCACCGAGATCGGCTGCACATTGCTCGGCGCGTCTTGGCCCTCGTACAACTCGTGCAAATCCTCGGGGTCGGTCTTGCCGTCCAGCACCTGGTTCAGGCGCTCACGGTCGACCGAGCCGACCCAGCGTGCGATGGCCACTGTGCCCACCGCATTGCCGATCGTGTTGGTGATGGCGCGGGCTTCGGACATGAAGCGGTCCACGCCGAGCAGCAGCACCATGCCGGCGACGGGGATCTTGCCCATCGACGCCAGCGTCGCCGCCAGCGTGATGAAGCCCGAGCCGGTGACGCCTGCCGAGCCCTTGGAGGTGAGCAGCAGCACGCCGAGCACGACGAGCTGGTCGGTCAGCGTCAGCGGCGTGTTGGTGGCCTGGGCGATGAAGATCGCGGCCATCGTGTAGTAGATGCACTGGCCATCGGGGTTGAAGGTCAGCCCGGAGGGCACGACCAGGCCGACCACCGGTTTGGAGACACCGGCGTTCTCCAGCTTGCGCATCAGTTGTGGCACCACCGATTCCGACGAGCTGGTGCCGAGCACCGTGAACAGTTCGTCCTTGATGTACTTGAGGAACTTCCACAGGCTGAAGCCCGAGAGCCGCGCGATGCCGCCCAGCACGATGGCCACGAACAGGAAGCAGGTGATGTACATCGTGCCCATCAGCTTGCCCAGCGACACGATCGAGCCCAGGCCGTACTTGCCGACCGTGAAGGCCATAGCGCCAAAGGCGGCAAGCGGGGCCAGGCGCATGATCATCCCGACGATCGAGAACACGCCGTGGGTGAAGGCGTCGAGGAAGTCGACCACCGGCTTGCCCTTCGGCCCGATGTGCGACAGCGCCACGCCGAACAGCGTTGCGAAGACGAGGATCTGCAGGATGTCGTTCTTGGCCAACGCATCGACGATGCTCGTCGGCACCAGGTTCAGCATGAAGTCGACGAAGCCGGTGGGCTTGGCCGCCGTCGCGGTGTAGCCTGCGATGGCCTTGGTGTCGAGCTGGGTAGCATCGATGTTCATGCCCTCGCCGGGCCGGACCACGTTGACCATGACAAGGCCGAGCACCAGTGCGAAGGTCGACAGGACCTCGAAGTAGATCAGGGCCCGCACGCCGACGCGTCCGAGCTCCTTCATGTTCTCCATCCGTGCGATGCCGAGCACGACGGTGGCGAAGATGATCGGCGCGAACACCATCTTGATCAGCTTGATGAAGATGTCGCCCAGTGGCTTGAGGTCGCTGCCGAGGCCCGGCGCGAAGAAGCCCAGGGCCACGCCGGCGAATACGCCGATCAGGACCTGGACATAGAGCTTTCCGAAGAAGCGGCGCATGCTTGTCTCCTGGTGGATGTCAGGGCGTGGTTGGCCCACCCGTCAGCGCTTGGCGGCTGTTTCGGGGATCGGCGCCCGCGGCGCCGGATTGAAGTTGCGAGGTCCGGCCCGACGGCCCTCCCGGGGCCGGCCGGGCCGGATCGACTTACGCGGCCAAGCGGCGCGCGCCTGCCGTCAGCAGTTCGCAGACGGCCTGGGTGACCTGGACGGTCGTGGCCTTGCCACCCAGGTCGCCGGTGTGCAGCGCAGGGTTGGCGGTGACCTGCTCGATGGCGCTCATGACCTGCTTGGCGGCGTCGAACTCGCCCAGGTGCTCCAGCAGCATCACCACCGACCAGAAGGTGCCCACCGGGTTGGCCAGACCCTTGCCCATGATGTCGAAGGCCGAGCCGTGGATCGGCTCGAACATCGACGGGAAGCGGTGCTCGGGGTCGATGTTGCCGGTCGGGGCGATGCCCAGGCTGCCGGCCAGTGCCGCCGCCAGATCGCTCAGGATGTCGGCGTGCAGGTTGGTCGCGACGATGGTGTCCAGCGTGGCGGGCTTGTTGATCATGCGAGCGGTAGACGCGTCGACCAGTTCCTTGTCCCATGTGACGTCCGGGAACTCCTTGGAGATCTGCAGCGCGATCTCGTCCCACATCACCATCGCATGGCGCTGGGCGTTGCTCTTGGTGATGACGGTCAGCAGCTTGCGGGGACGCGACTGGGCCAGCTTGAAGGCGAAGCGCATGATGCGTTCGACACCGGCGCGGGTCATCATCGACACGTCGGTGGCGGCTTCGATCGGGTGGCCCTGGTGCACACGCCCGCCGACACCGGAATACTCGCCCTCGGAGTTCTCGCGCACGATCACCCAGTTCAGGTCCTCGGGCTTGCATCGCTTCAGCGGCGCGTCGATGCCGGGCAAGATGCGCGTGGGGCGCACGTTGGCGTACTGGTCGAAGCCCTGGCAGATCTTCAGGCGCAGGCCCCACAGCGTGATGTGGTCGGGGATGTGCGGATCGCCGGCGGAGCCGAAGAGGATGGCGTCCTTGTTGCGGATGGCGTCCAGGCCATCGGCCGGCATCATCACGCCGTGCTGGCGATAGTAGTCGCCGCCCCAGTCGAAGTTCTCGAACTCGAACCGGAAGCTGCTGCTCGACTTGGCCAGCGCTTCGAGCACCTGCTGGCCGGCGGGAACGACTTCCTTGCCGATGCCGTCACCGGGGATGGTGGCGATTGCGTAGGTCTTCATGGCTTGTCTCCGTGGGTATGGGTTGGCGGTGAGGTGACTGTAGGAAATGGACGGCCGGCGCGCGCACGGCTAAAGTGAATCCATCGTTAACCTGAATCTCACAATTGAGCCCGAATGGAGCCTTCATGACCAGTGGTTCGACCAGCGGCATCCAGCCCGCCGACCTGGGCTTCTTCTCCGTGCTGGCCAGCGCCGGCAGCCTCAGCGCCGCGGCGCGCGAACTGGGCATCACGACGCCGGCGGTCAGCAAGCACCTGGCGCTGATGGAGTCGCGGGTGGGGTTGTCGCTGGTGAACCGCACCACCCGGCGCATGAGCCTGACGCCCGAAGGCGAGCTCTACCTGGAGCACGCTCGTCGCATCCTCGGCGAGATCGACGACATGGAACAGCTGCTCGGTGTGTCCAAGGCCACGCCGAAGGGCCTGCTGCGCGTGAACGCGACGCTCGGCTTCGGCCGCAGCCACGTGGCGCCGCTGATCTCACGCTTCGTTCGCAAGTACCCGCAGGTCGAGGTGCAGTTGCAGCTGTCGGTCAATCCACCGGCGCTGACGGAAGACACCTTCGATGTCTGCATCCGATTCGGCGCACCACCCGACGCACGCATCATTGCCAAGTACATCGCACCGAACCGACGGCTGCTTTGCGCTGCGCCGGCTTACCTCGCCAGGCACGGCACGCCCAAGGTGCCGAACGATCTGACCAAGCACAACTGCATCGGCATCCGCCAGGGTGAAGAGGCCTACGGGGTGTGGCGGCTGACCAGCGGCCGGGGAAAGAACGCGACGACGGAAGCGGTCAAGACGCGGGGCAATCTGACGACGAACGACGGCGAGATCGCGGTCAGCTGGGCGTTGGACGGACACGGCATCCTGATGCGGGCCGAGTGGGATATCGATAGCTACCTGAAAAACGGCCGGCTGGTGCAGGTGCTGCCGCAGTTCCACACGCCCGATGCCGACATCCATGCGGTGTACCCGCAGCGCCATCAGCTCGCCGCTCGGGTGCGGGCCTTCGTTGACTTCGTGGCGTTGTCGCTCAGTCAGCAGACCGTTAGTTCTGCATAAAGGCTGTGAGAGCCCGTGACGGCCCTTTGGATTGGCTGCGTATGTCGCCTTCTGGCCGGGCCCAGGCGGACGACCAGCTGGACCCAGCGCCTCCTTCCAGAACCAAGTTGACACTCACCGCGGAACGTTCACGACTGTTTTGCCAGACGCCGTGGTTCATCACTTCGCCGCCGTGGTTCGCGTTCACGACACTTCGGCGAACTGTTGCGCAACCGCGTCGCGGCAAGCCCGCGTGAATGCTTGGGTGGTGCTCACGACACTATTGGGTCGGAACAGGTGCATCGTCAGCCTTTGACGACGCCCGCGTCAGTCACGTCAGGGATGCCCGCCGTAGCTTCAAGTGCGCGCGTTTCCACAGGGCCTCGACCCTGAGCAGTCGCCCCATGCTGCAGGAGCAGCCTTATGCCGGATCAATGTTCAGCCATCGCGCCGCACAGCATCACCCGGTTGCGGCCCGAACCCTTGGCGCGATAGAGCGCGCCGTCGGCCTGTTCAACCAGGCCTTCGACCGTGCCGGTCGGCATCGCCTGGGCCACGCCGATGCTGATGGTGAAGGGCACAGACAGCGCGTCCAGTTGCAGCGGCGACGCGGCGATGCGCTTGCGCATGCGCTCGGCCACCTGCTGCGCGTCGCGCAGCCCCGCGCCGGGCAGCACGACCACAAACTCCTCGCCGCCGATGCGGCCCACGCGGTCGCGCTCGCGCAGGTCCTCGCCCAGCATGCGTGCCATGTGGCGCAGTACCGCGTCGCCCACCGGGTGGCCATGGGTGTCGTTGACGCGCTTGAAGAAGTCCACGTCCACCAACAGCAGCGACATCGCACCGCCGGGCCGGCGCGCGCGCTGCAGTTCCTGCGCCACGTAGGCCATCACCGCGCGGCGGTTGGGCAGGCCGGTCAGTTCGTCGGTGCTGGCCTGGGCCTGCAGCAGCCGGGCCTGGCGCACCTTGCGCAGCGCCAGCACCACCAGCCCGGCCAGCAGCAGCACGCCCAGGCCCAGGGCAAGGGCCTGCATGCGGCGCAGTTGCTGCCCCTGCTCGTACAGACGGCGCAGGTTGCTCAGTTCCTCGGCGTCGCGTGCGCGGTTGAATTGCATGCGCCAGCGCGCTGACTGCTCCGACAGCTGCTGGGCCTGCAGCCGCGCCTCCAGGTCGCGGGCCTCGGTCAGCGCGTCGTAGGCTTCGCGCCAGTGGCCCAGGGCGCGCATGGTTTGCGCGCGAACCCGCATCCAGTCGGCCATCGCCGGCAGCGACTGGCGCTGGCGCACCGCGCCTTCCACCTCGTCCAGGCAGGCCAGCGCGGCCTGCGGCCGGCCCAGTGCTTGCAGCAGTTCGGCCTGCAGCACCACGATCAGCTCGTATTGGCCGGGGTCGCTGGGTCGATCCACCAGCGCCAGGGCGCGTTCCACGTGCCGCAAGGCCAGCGCCGGCTGGCCCTGCTTCAGCAGCACCTGCGCAATGCCGTGTTCGCTGTAGCCCTGGCCGATCCGGTCCTGCAGGCGCTCGTGCGCCTGCGACGTTTCGCGGTAGGCCACCAGCGCCTCGTCCCAGCGCGACTGGCGCTGCAGCACCTGCGCCATGCCGAAGGTGTAGACCGCATCGTCGAAGTCGGCGCCATCGTGGCGCGCCGCGTCGCGCAGTGGCATCAGCAGGCGCAGGGCCTCGTCGGTATCGCCGACCCGCTTGTAGTGATTGGCCAGGTGGCCCAGGCACAGGTTCAGGTCGCGCACGTTGCCCAGCGGCTTGAGCGCGGCGCAGGCCTCGAGCAGGTCCTTCTGGCCGGCGTCCAGGTCGCCCTGGCGCGACCGGTACAGGCCGCGCTCCAGCCGGGCCAGCGCGACGGCGCTGGCATCGGTGGCGCCGGCCTGCGCCTCCAGCACGGCCTCCAGCTCGGTCAGGCCTTCTTGGCGCCTGCCTTCGCTCAGCAACATGCCGGCGCGGCAGGCCCGCAGGCGCAGCCAGGGCGCGTGTTCGGACTGGTTGACGCCGCCAGTGACCAGGGCCAGGCCGGCATCGGCCACCGAAATGGCCAGCAGGGCATCGATGTCGCTGAGTACCCGGCACTCGGCCTCGTCCACCACCAGGCGCGCGGCCAGCCGGCCCTGCACCAGCGGTCCGGCGCGCAGCGCGCGCAACTGCGCCAGCCCGCGCTCGGGCAAGGCCGCGGCGGCCCGGCGGGCCTCGGCCAGGCGGGTGGTGAAGCTGGGGTCGACCTGGGCGGCCGGGGACGGGCCGGCTGCCAGCGCCGCGCCGGACAAGCCGCCCAGCCCGGCGGTCAGCCAGACGAACAGCTGGACGCCCAGCGAGGCCGCCCGCATGGCCGCAGGCCGCGGCTTTCCCTGGCGAGGGCGCGCCGGGGCAGCTTGAACACGGTGGGCAGAGGGCATGCGCGGGCGCGGCAAAGGGGTTCGTCCCTGCTATCGGTGCCGCGCGGCTGATGTTGATCCCGGCGACATCGCGCCGTGGCGAGCCGCCGGCCCCGGCCGTGAACTTCTGCGCGCCCCGCGGCCGAACCGGCAGGCCGGCCGGGCTGCTTGCGCAGCCATTGGGCGCCGTGACGGTGCGCATGCTGTTGCAGCACACCGCCGGGCTGCCCCACTGGGCATCGGGTCCGCTTCGCTTCGAAGGCACACCGGGCGAGCGCTGCGCCTGTTCGCCAGAAGGCTTCATGCTGTTGCAGTGGGCCGCCTTGCCGTGGGACCACAAGGTCTTGCGGTCCCCCTTCTGGTCGGCGGGCGTGTTGGACGCACTCTGCGACATCCTGCGTGTGCCTTTGACGGATCGCTGTGCGCCGCGACATGGCCTCTGGACTGGACGAGTGTCGGTATGGGGGAACGTCGGCTGGCCAAGTCCAGGCGCACGTCCAGGTGGACCCGGAGCCTGTTCATAGACCTCGATCGGCTGCCAGCCTCAGCAGTTCTTCGGCAGCAATCGTGATGCCCGGGGTGTCGCTGGAGAATTTCTTCGCAAGCTCGGCACATCGAGCCCTTGTCGACGGCTCATCCACCAGATCTCGCAGCGCCCTCGCAACCACTGCGGGCTTGTAGTGCCGGGGCAGCAGCTGCCTGGCGACTCCCAAGCTTGTCGCACGCCGCGCATTGTCAAACTGATCAAAGCCCATCGGCCGCACCAGCTGCGGCACGCCGGCCAGCAGGGCCTGACTGCTGGTGCCGATGCCGCCGTGGTGCACAAACGCGGCCAGCCGCGGCAGCAGCGCCTTGAACGGCACATAGGCAAAGTGCGTCATGCCCAGCGGTAGCGTGGCTGGCAGTTGCGCGGCGTCCTGCGCCAACATCAGGCCACGCCGGCCCGAGATCTGGCAGGCGTGCACCGAGGCTTGAAAGAACTCGTGGGACGACACGTTGGCCGTGCCCGCGGTAAAGGCCACGGGCGGATCACCCGCGTTCAGGAACTGCTCAACCGCCGGAGGAAGCGGCAGGTTCTCGCCATGGTCGTAGAGCGGGAAGCCGGTCAACTTCAGGCCCGTGGGCCAGTCGGGTTGCGGAGGGCCGAACCAAGCCGGAAACATTCCCAGGGTCAGGTCGGCCTCGTGGATCCAGCGGTGGAACAGGCGGCGAATCGGTGGCAGGCCGCGCTCGGCCCGGACGGCGTTGAACGGCGCCGTGAACAGCGGGTCGAGGAAGCGGCGGTCCATTGCGTGCCAGATCAGGCGCTTCATGAACAACGGTGCGCGCTCCAGGTGACCCAGCGGACCGATGGACGGCGCCCGATGGTTCGAGCGGAACCACGACGGCGCCAGATGTACCGTGGCCACCGGCACCCCCTTCAATTCCCCAAGCAGACGCGTCGCCCACGCCAGTGAGGAGCCGACGACCAAGGTTCGACCGGGCTCGCACTCGCGTTCCAGCAACGCCAGGCAGCGCCGCTGAGTGCTGATGACCGCCTGGGCCAGCAAGGCCATGCCTTTCCTCGGTTCGGTGGCGTCGCGATCGGCCAGGTAGCGGTGGTACTCGGCGGACGACAGCACCTCGGCGAAAGGCAACCCCGCCTCTGCGGCTGTCGTTGCGAAGGGCCCACTGGCAAACAGGCGCACCTCGTGCCCGCGGCCTTGCAGCTCCCGACCCAGGCCGACGAAAGGCAGCACATCGCCGTGAGAGCCGGCCGCGACAATCAGGATCTTCATAGGTCCGATTGATGTGAACACCGTTGACTTCAGAACTGCAGCAGACAATGTGAATGGTGATGACATTGAAGCCTCGGGCAACCTACCACCATGGCGACCTGCGCGCTGCGCTGTTGTCGGCGACACGGGCGCTGCTCGACGAAGGCGGTGTCGCGGCCGTCAGCCTGCGTGAGGCGGCGCGGCGCGCAGGTGTATCCCCCGCGGCCTGCTACCGGCATTTCGCGGACAAGGAAGCCCTGCTGACCGCGCTGGCGGTGCAGGGCTTTGAAGAGTTCGCGCAGGCCCTGGGGCAGGCCTTTCGAGGAGGGCGAAAGTCGTTCGCCGAAATGGGCATCGCCTACGTGTCGTTCGCCGTTCAGCGGCCGGGGCTGTTCCGCTTGATGTTCGGGCCGGCTGTGGCCGACCGCAGCCGCAGCCCGGAGCTGCTGCAGGCGATTCAGGCCTCGATGCAGCTGTTCGAAGGCGGCTTGAAGTCCCATACGCCGGATGGGTCCGCCGATCCGGTGGCCGGCCTGAGGGCCTGGGCCACGGTGCACGGGTTGGCCACCTTGGCGATCGACGGCATGCTGCCCGGCTACGACCCCGTGATGCTGGCCAAGGCACTGGCGAAGGTGTCGCCAAAGGCGTCCTGAGCTGGTGCACCTGCGAAAGCCGAGCTAACTCAAGCTGAGAGCGGCCGTTGCGGACAGGCTGCTCCTGGCCGGGTCCAGGCGCACGTCCAGGCGCACGTCCAGGTGGACCCGGTGCCTCCTTCCAGAACGAAGCTGACACTCACCGCGGGACGTTCACGGCTTGATGGCCTGCGCCTCAGGCCTTGCGCCGGCCCCACCAGAAGCCGGCCGGCCAACGAACCAGGTTCAGCAGGTTGCCGGCCAGGATCAGTCCGACGCCCAAGGCCGTGAAGGCATCCAGACGCTCCGAGTACGCCAGCCAGCCCACCAGCGCGGTCAGCGGCACCCGCAGGAAGTCCATCGGCACGACCACCGTGGTGTCGGCATGCTGCATCGCCCTGGCGAAGCAGTAGTGCGAGTAGGTGCCGCAGAAGGCCACCACCACCACCCAGGCCCAGGCCGCAGCCGATGGCCACCGCCAGACACTGAGCGCCGGCACCAGGCCGATGACGCTCTGCACCACCAGCATCCAGAAGCTGATCGCCACCGCCGCGTCGGTGCGGGTGAGTGACTTCACCAGCACGACCGAAACCGCGAACCCCAGCGCGGCGGCCAGCGCGATCAGCTGCCCGGCATCGAGTTCGCCCGCGCGGGGGCGAACGATCACCGCCACGCCCAGCAGCCCCAACACCACGGCGAACCACTTCCGCCCGCTCATGCGTTCACCAAGAAGGACCACCGCCAGCGCTGCCGACCAGATGGGCATGGTGAACTCGATCGACACCACCTGCGCAAGCGGGATCAGGGTCAGGGCCACGAACCAACCGTACTGCGCGGCATAGTGAACCGCGTTGCGCAGGACGTGCTGAGGCAGCCGTTCGGTCCTGACCGATGCCAGGCCGCCGGCTGCGCGCACCAGGGGCCACAGCATCGCCATGCCCAGGGTGGAGCGCAGCAGCATGACCTGGAACACCGACATCTCGCGCGTGGCCTCGCGCCCCGCCACGGCGATCACGACCATCAGGGTCAGCCAGCCGGCCATCCAACCCGCGGCACGGGCGATAGAGGTGTCGGAGGTGGTGGGCATCGCTGCGAGCGTAGCCGATCGGCTGCGTTGTGATCCCAGTCGGTGGCAGGCGCGCTGGTGCACAGCCGGACGCTGTCGGCCACCGCCTGCAGGGGCCGCAAAGCGTGAAGGTCTGCCCTGTCAAGTCGGCCATCGGTGACTGCGTCGAACCCCCTGCGCCGAAACCCGCAACCGGCCGCGGCAAGAAGCGCTGGGCCTGGCGCCCTGAAGGCGGCACGTCGCACGTTGGGCAGGCCGACCGCACGGTGCTGAAGTGCCAGAGCCAAAGTGCCATGGCAGCTTCAGGCGCGGGTCAAGCGCCGCCGCGTGCGTCCCGGGCCCGCGCGCGCAGGGCCTGCTGCCAGGCGCGCAGCCGCTCGTCCGCCGGCGGGGTCCCGTGGCCTGAGGTGGTGGCGACCAGCTGGTCGAGCAGGATCTGCTGGTCCGTGCTCATGTGCTGCGCAAACACCGGCGAAACGATGACCACCTGGTCGCCGCGCGGCCCGCGCCGTTCCACCGGGAAGCCCTGCCCTTGCAGGCGGTAGCTGAGCTGCTCGCGGTTCAGTTGAAGCTGCTGCACCCCAGCCAGGGTGGGCACCTCGACCGTGCGGTTCGCCAGCCACAGGAAGCCGTCCACCGGCATGGCGCACAGCAGGGTGCCGTCGGGGTCCAGCTGGAACAGGTCATGGGGCAGCACTTCAACGCGGATGTTCAGGTCGCCCGGCGGCGAGCCCGGCTGGGCAGGCCGCGCCACCACGCTGAGCAGGTCGCCATGGCGCACGCCCTGCGGGAAGCGCACCGTCACCTGGTAGGCCCGGGCTGGGGCCTTGCCGCTGCCCGCACAGGGGGAGCAGGTCTGCCTGGCCAGGCCGCCGCCATGGCAGGCTTCGCATTCGGTGGGTGTGGCGGCCCAACCGAACCACGACCGCTCCCGCACAGCGCCCGAACCCTGGCAGTGCGGGCAATGCCCGCCCAGCACGCGGTAGCCCGCGCCCTGGCAGTCCGAGCAGGTGCTGGTGAGCCTGCCTCGCAACCGCTTGGTGCAACCGAAGGCGGCCTCTTCCAGCGTGAGCCTGACCTTGCGCTTGATCGTCCGCGTGGGCGGTTCCGGGGCCGGCCGATCGGCCGCGGCAGGGCGGTCCGGCGCCGGCGGCTGTGCCGCTTCGTCCAGGTCCGGGTCGCCACGCCGGAAGCCGGCTTGGCGGATGGCCTCGACGGCCAGGTTCAGGCGCTGCATCCGGGCCACGGCGGCGGCGCTGGCGTTGCGGTCGGGGTGCCAGCGCGAAACCAGGCGGCGCCATGCCGCCTTGACCTCGGCTTCCGTCGCGTCAGGGGTCAATCCCAGTTCAGCGAACGCACTGTCGATGTCCTGATTCACGGCCTTGTCCTGTTCCAGCGCCGCGCTTGTTCCAGCACGGGTCGCTGCCCCTCACCACGATGCTGCGGCGCAGCAATGGTGGAGTCTATCCCTTTGGCTGGGGCCGACCCTGGCCAAGGTGGTGACCGCCCCCAGGGCGCAGCGCGCGCGAGTTCGCGCCGGTTTGACAGCCTTCAGGCCGGCGCGTTGCCGCTGGCCAGCCAGGCCCGCCAGCCAGGCGCCGAACCGGCGACATGGCCCACGCACCACAGCGTGAGGAAGCGCTGCAGTTCCAGGCGGCTGAAGTTGTCGGCCGTGACGATCTCGCCCACCAGGTAGTCGAACTCTTCGCATTCGCTGCGGTGGTCTTCCAGCCTTTGCGCATCGCCGGCCAGCAGCGTGGCTTCGGTCTCGAAGTGCTCGCGCGCCAGGGCCTTCAGCCGCTCGAAGGCCGCATCAAAGGACGGGTGCCAGTGCGCACCGTCATCGGCCGCGCACAGGTCGGCCAGCACATTGCACTGGTCCAGCAGGCCCTGGTGTTGGGTGTCGATGGTGGTGTGGCCGACTTGGTGGTCCGGCTCCCACGCGGCGCGGTTGGGCATGGCCTGGTCTTCTCTGAAGGAGGTGGCTGCTAGAAACCCAGCGATTCCACCACCGCCACCAGGTCGGCGAAGCTGGCCGCGCCGAGTTTTTTTGCCAGCGCCGGCTTGTCCAGGCCGTCACAGGTGAATCGGGTCAGCTCCACCTCCATGGGCAGCTCGCGAATTTCCAGCGGCGACATGAAGCCGATCTGGCAGATGTGGGCCAGGCACTGGCGCTCCGGGTCGCTGAGTTCCAGCCCGTGGCAGCGCAGCAGCTCAAGGTAGCGCTCGGCCGTGCGGTTGATCTTGCCGCTGATCTCCAGCGTGTTCTTCTGGCCTTGGGTCAGCACGGCCAGCGGCGGACCGAAGAAGACCGGCGTCTTGCCGACGTGGCGGGTCTGGTCCTCGCGGGTCAGCGCCGGGGGAACCCAGGTGGGGTCCCCCCGTTCTGGCTTCGGGGATTCGGGCGGGGCCTGCGACATCAGGGCCGGGCCGTCAATGCTGCGCAATGGGGTGCACCAGCTCGTGCTTGGCGTCCTTCATGCCCCGGGGCAGTTGCGGCGGGGTTTCCGGCTGCAGCTGGATGAAGCCCTTGTTGCGCGCACCGTCCTGCACGTTGTGCGGGTTGTGGCATTCGGTGCAGGTGAACCAGCGCTTCTTGCCCGTGGTGGTGAACTCGCCGATGCGCTTGCCGTGGATGCCGTCGCGCCAGTCGCGCAGCTTGTCGCCGTGGCACTTGCCGCACAGCAGCTGGGGCTGGTCCATGCTGATCGGCTCTCCGAAGTGGTCCACGAACATGTTGCGCTTGGTGCTGTTGTGGCAGTCCAGGCACCAGATGCGTTCACGGCCGTGCTGCAGGTTCTTCACGTCCGGCACCATGGCTTCCATGGTGGGAATGGGCACCGGCTTCTTGTCCTTGGGGAAGCCGGGCGGGAAGGTGCCGTTGTGGCAGGCCGTGCCGCACTGGCTGTAGAAGTTCAGCTTCGCGGTGCGCGGCTTCACCACCGCCTGGCCGTCGGCCAGCTTGTCCAGCTGCGGCATCTTGCCCATGGGCACGGTGCCGTCGAAGGGGTCGCCGTACCAGAGCACGGCGCCGGTGGTGGGCGAGCACTTCACGTTGGGCCAGCCGGGGCGAATGTCCTTCTGCGTCACCTCGGTGGCGCCCTTGCGGCTTTCGAAGCAGACCACGTCGGCCGGGGCAGAGGCCGCTGGCGCGGCCGGCGCGGCGGCCGTGGTCGCCGCGGGCTTGTCCTGCGCGACCACGGAGAACAGGAAGGCGCCGCACAGGGC
Source organism: Burkholderiales bacterium JOSHI_001 (assembly GCA_000244995.1). Classification (NCBI taxonomy): domain Bacteria; kingdom Pseudomonadati; phylum Pseudomonadota; class Betaproteobacteria; order Burkholderiales; species Burkholderiales bacterium JOSHI_001. The sequence goes on from CM001438.1 coordinate 713,907, forward strand.
GAGGGCCAGGGCGGGCACGGCAATGCGTTTCATGCTCATCACCTCACTTCGCCGCAACGGCCGGGCTGCCGCTGAACTTGATGTCGCCCACCAGGATGCCGATGGCGCCCTTGAGCAGGATGGTCAGGATGAAGAAGCCGAAGGCCCAGATGCCCAGGGTCATCAGCCATTCCACGAAGGTGGGGAAGTACTCGGTCACCTCGCCGATGGGTGAGGGGATGAAGCCGGGCACCACCAGGCCCATGCCCTTTTCGATCCAGATGCCGGCAAACGCCATCGCGCAGACATAGGGCAGCTTGCCCATGTCCTGGCGCACCGACGGCATCAGGAACAGCACGAAGGACACCAGCATCAGCACCACCGCGCCCCAGAACCAGGCCACCAGCCCGGTCAGGCCGTGCAGGCCGAACATCAGGTAGTACAGGCCGTTGGCGTGTTCGGTGCGGGCGTACAGCTCGATCACCACTTCGGACAGCGTCAGGAAAATGGCAATGCCCAGGCACCAGGTGACGATGGTGGCCAGCAGCTGGATGGCGCTGTCGTCGATCCAGAACTTGGTGTTCTTGCGGATGATGAGGAAGGCAATGATGATCAGCGCCGGCCCGGCCGCAAACGCCGTGGCGATGAAGCGGATGGGCATCATGCTGTGGAACCACATCGGGCGCGACGGGTTGGTGGCCAGCAGGAAGGCCGTGACCGTGTGGATGGACAGCGCCCAGACGATGGACACGTACACCAGCGGCATGAAGACCTTCTTGTTCACCGGCACGCCGGTGTACTTGGAGTACAGGTACCAGAAGCCGACGATGGCGTTCAGGAACAGGTAGCCGTTGAGCACCAGCACGTCCCAGCCCAGCATGGACGAAAAGCTGTAGATGCCGAAGGGCGGGATCATGTGCCACAGCCTATCGGGCCGGCCCATGTGGGCGAAGACGAACATCATCACCATGATCACGGCCGAGATGGCCAGCATCTCGCCCAGCACCGTCACCTTGTGCATGCCCTCGTGGTGGTAGACGTAAGCCGGGAAGACGATGGTCACCGCCCCGGCCGCCACGCCCACCAGGAACACCAGGTTGGCCAGGTACAGGCCGTCGTGGATCTGGCTGGTCAGGCCGGTGACGATCAGGCCTTCGGTGTTCTGCAGGAAGTACACGTACAGCATGCCGGCGATCAGCAAGGCCAGCGTGCCCATCCAGGCGTAGAACTTCGTGCCGCCCTTGAGCACGTAGCGGGTGTAGTCGAGAACGAACTGGGTCAGCACGGCTCGGCTCCTGTCAGTCGTAGAAGTAGAAGAACTTGGGGAAGGTGTTCAGCTCGGCCTTCAGGCGGAACACGTTCTTGCGCTCCAGCACCTTGCTGACCTCGCTTTCCGGGTCCAGCAGGTTGCCGAACTTGCGAGCGCCCACCGGGCACACTTCCACGCAGGCGGGGTAGCGGTTGTGGCGGGTGCGCTGCAGGCACCAGTGGCATTTCTCCACCACGCCGCGCATGCGCGGGCGGTTGCCCAGGTAGTGGGTCACCGGGTTCATGGCTTCTTTCGGAAGCACCGGGGTGGTCAGGTTGAAGCGCCGCGCCCAGTAGGGGCAGGCGTTCATGCACATCTTGCAGCCGATGCACCAGTTGTAGTCGATCACCACCGGGCCGTCGGCCTCGCGGTAGGTGGTGCGCACCGGGCACACCTTCACGCAGGGCGGCTTTTCGCACTGCATGCAGGCGATGGGCATGTAGTTGGCTTCCTTCTCGGGCACCGCCTTGGGCTCGTAGTAGTACTGGCCTTCCAGCACCTGGCCGGACGGGCTGTAGGCGTTGCCGCCGACCTGGATGCCCAGGCCTTCGGGGTAGCCCTGGCCCATCTTTTCCTTCGTGAACTCGCCGCGTTCCATGCGCAGGACCTGGATCCATTCAATGCGCTCGCCGGGGCGTTCGCCGCGCGACTGGTTGTTTTCCTCGACGCAGGCCTTCACGCAGCGCCGGCAGCCGATGCACTTGCGGATGTTCAGGGCATAGCCCATCAGCACGCCGGGCTGGGCTTCGGTGATGTCCACCGACACCTTCTTGCTGTATTCGCCGGAATAGCGCTTTTCCAGCCGCACCCGCGCTTCGGCCTTTTCTTCTGGCGTCATCAACCGGTAGTTCTTCTGGAAATGTTCGGCCCATTCGGTGGCCGCCTTGGCGTCGCCGGACGCGCCCATCAGGGCGCCCGTGCCCATCAGCGAGGACAGGCTGAGCATGCCGCCGTTGCGAAGGAAGTTGCGGCGCGAAGCCGGCGGGGCAACGACCTGGGCCTGGGCCGGGTCGGCCGATGCCGGGGGCACCGAACACGTGCAGGGGGACCCCGCGCCGGCGCAGGCAGGGGGATTCGCTTCAATGGTCACGGGTGTTCTCCAGTACGCAAACCGGCAGGCCTGCTAATAACCGAATTCCAGCTAATTAGATAAGTATTGTATTATTTAATTTATATAAGACCTTTGATCGATGTCAAAACAAATATAGTTCGCTGAAATTTCCGCTTTTGATTCTGATTTGACGGAAATCAATGAATAGATTAAATGCTTTCTGAATCAATATCTTCAATTCCATACTGGTAATACTTTAAATGCATGTTCTTCCGGGCGGCCTGTGCCAGGCCTGCTCTGGGCTTGCACGCTGCAGCGGTCTGGGTTCACGCTGCGGCCTGGGTTCCTGTCCGATCCTTGAACCGGTTCAAGGAAAGAAACCCACGCGGTCCCTAGGCTTGCGCTCCATCGAATCAACAGGAGTGCAGGCCATGCAATCACCGGCAGGCGGCGGGTTCACCAAACAGATGGCCCGCAACATCTTCTACGGCGGCACGGCCTTCTTCGTGCTGCTGTTCATCGCGCTGGTCACCGACAGCACGCGCCAGATTCCGCAGCGCTCCCACCAGGCGGCGCTGACCCCGGCGGTGGAGCGCGGCAAGCTGGTCTGGGAAACCCGCAACTGCATCGGCTGCCACACGCTGCTGGGCGAGGGGGCGTATTTCGCGCCCGAACTCGGCAACGTCATCCCGCGCCGCGGGCCCGACTTCGTGAAGGCCTGGATCAAGGCCCAGCCCACCGGCGCGCCCGGCCGGCGCCAGATGCCGCAGTTCCACCTGAACGAGCAGCAGCTGGATGACCTGGTGCAGTTCCTGGACTGGACCAGCAAGATCAACACTGAAAAGTGGCCGCCGAACATTGAAGGGTGAGGCTGGACGAGAGCGCGTCCTGAGGACGCGCGAACGCCTGCCGAACCGGCCGGGCCTGCCTGCCCGGCCGTGGGTGGGCGGTGGAACACACACAGGAGCAATTCAATGCAAACCGCCACTCTGAAATACCAGTCACAGTCGGTCGCGAAGTTCTACTTCGTCGCCGCCCTGGCCCTGTTCGTCGGCCAGATCGTCTTCGGCATCACGCTGGGCCTGCAGTACGTGATCGGCGACCTGGCCTTTCCGTACATCCCCTTCAACCAGGCGCGCATGGTGCACACCAACCTGCTGATCGTGTGGCTGCTGTTCGGCTTCATGGGCGCGGCCTACTACCTGGTGCCCGAAGAGGCCGAGACCGAACTCTGGAGCCCCAAGCTGGCGCTGGCCCTGTTCTGGATCTTCCTGGTCGCGGGCGCGCTCACCATCGTGGGTTACCTCGCCGTGCCCTACGCCAAGCTGGCCGAACTGACCGGCAACGAACTGCTGCAGACCATGGGGCGTGAATTCCTGGAGCAGCCCCTGCCCACCAAGCTGGGCATCGTGGTGGTGGCGCTGGGCTTCCTGCTGAACATAGCGATGACGGTCTTGAAGGGCCGCAAGACCAGCATCACGCTGGTGCTGCTGATGGGCCTCGCCGGGCTGGCGCTGCTGTTCCTGTTCAGCTTCTACAACCCCAGCAACCTGGTCAAGGACAAGATGGCCTGGTGGTGGGTGGTGCACCTGTGGGTGGAAGGCGTGTGGGAGCTGATCCTGGCGTCCATCCTGGCCTTCGTGCTGATCAAGGTGACCGGCGTGGACCGCGAGGTGATCGACAAGTGGATGTACGTGATCATCGCCATGGCCCTGATCACCGGCATCCTGGGCACCGGCCACCACTACTACTTCATCGGCCTGCCGGCCTACTGGGGCTGGGTGGGCAGCGTGTTCAGCGCGCTGGAGCCGATTCCCTTCTTCATGATGACGGTGTTCGCCTTCAACATGGTGCAGCGTCGCAAGCGCGAACACCCCAACCAGGCCGCCGTGCTGTGGGCCGTGGGCACCGCGGTGATGGGCTTCCTGGGTGCGGGGCTGTGGGGCTTCGCCCACACGCTGCAACCGGTGAACTTCTACACCCATGGCACGCAGATCACCGCGGCGCACGGCCACCTGGCCTTCTACGGGGCCTATGTGCTGGTGGTCATCACCATCATCAGCTACGCCATGCCCACGCTGCGCGGGCGTGAAGCGGCGCCCAAGCGCGCGCAGAACCTGGAGATGTGGGCTTTCTGGATCATGACCCTCGGCATGGGCGTGATGGTGCTGGCGCTCACCGGCGCGGGCATCCTGCAGGTGTGGCTGCAGCGCCTGCCCACCACCGGCGCGCTGAGCTTCATGGCCACGCAGGACCAGTTGAGCTTCTTCTACTGGGTGCGCATCTGGGGCGGACTGGGCTTCCTGGTGGGGCTGATCACCTACCTCAGCAGCTTCTTCGTGGGCGAATCGGCGGCGGACCGGGTGGCGCTGAGCACACCGCAGCCGGCGCGGGCCTGAAGGCGCAGGCCATGGACCTGTCTGCCGACCGCGCGATCGCGCCGCCACCCTACTACGCGGCGCAGGGCGACGAATGCGCACTGTTCGAGCATGCCGCGCGCCAGCGCCTGCCGCTGCTGATCAAGGGCCCCACCGGATGCGGCAAGACGCGTTTCGTCGAACACATGGCCGCGCGCCTGGGCCGCACGCTCATCACCGTGAGCTGCCACGACGACCTGAGCGCGGCCGACCTGGTGGGCCGCCACCTCATCGTGGGCGGCGAAACCCGCTGGAGCGACGGCCCGCTGGCGCGCGCGGTGCGCACGGGCGCCATCTGCTACCTGGACGAGGTGGTGGAAGCGCGCAAGGACACCACCGTGGTGCTGCACCCGCTGGCCGACGACCGCCGCGTGCTGCCGATAGAACGCACCGGCGAACAGCTGCTGGCGCCGCCTGAATTCATGCTGGTCATCAGCTACAACCCCGGCTACCAGAACCTGCTGAAGGGCCTGAAGCCCAGCACCCGCCAGCGCTTCGTGGCGCTGGACATGGGCTACCCCGGGCCCGAGGTGGAGCGCGCCATCGTGGCCACCGAAGGCGGGGTGGACGCGGCCACCGCGCAGCGCCTGGTGCAGCTGGCTCAAGGCCTGCGGCGCCTGACCGAGCACGACCTGGAAGAAACCGCCAGCACCCGCCTGCTGGTGATGGCCGCGCGCCTGGTGGCTTCGGGCCTGGGCGAGCGCGCGGCCTGCCGCGCGGCCATCGTCAACGCGCTGACCGACGACAGCGACACCGCGGCCGCGCTGGACGAGGTGGTGCGTGCCGTGGTGGGTGATGACCGCTGATGCCCTGCAGCGCCGTCGCCGCAGGTTCCAGTTCGGCTTCTTCGCGCTGTTCCTGCTGGCCCCGGCGCTGAACCTCCTGCGTTTTGACCTGCACGAGGCCCAGCTGTGGTTCCTGGGCCAGCGCTGGAGCCTGGGGATCGATGCCTTTCGCGCCGGCCAGGCCACGGCCACGCAGGCGGCGCTGTCCATCCTGCTGCGCGGCTTCCTGCCGGCCATCGTGTTCATCGTGGCCTTCCTGGCCGTGGCCTACCGCTGGGGGCGGCTGTACTGCGGCTGGTTGTGCCCGCACTTCTCGGTGGTGGAGGCCTTGAACAGCCTGCTGCACCGGGCCATCGGCAAGTTCAGCCTCTGGGACCGCCGCCGCACCGAACGCGCCGGGGTCAGCCCGCAGCGGCGCTGGGCCCCGGTGTTTGCGCTGGCCTGTGTGTTGATGGGCTTCGTCTGGGCCATCACCCTGCTCACCTACCTGCTGCCGCCGGTGGAAATCTGGCGTGGGCTGTTCAGCGCCACGCTCACGCCCAACCAGACGCGCTTTCTGCTCATCGCCTGGGCGGTGTTCACCTTGGAGTTCGCATTCGCGCGCCACCTGTTCTGCCGCTTCGGCTGTGCGGTGGGCCTGTTCCAGAGCCTGGCCTGGATGGCCAACCCCAAGGGCATGGTGGTGGCTTTCGACCGCCTGAAGGCCAGGGACTGCAAGAGCTGCGACCAACCCCGCGGCAGCGCCTGCGACAGCGTCTGCCCCATGCGCCTGCACCCGCGCAACATCAAACGCATGATGTTCTCCTGCGTGCAGTGCGGCCAGTGCCTGCAGGCCTGCGACCGCAGCCAGGGCACGCAGCAGCGCGAACCGCTGCTGGAATGGAAAGTGGGCCTGGACGCGGTGCGCGAAACCCTGCGCCAGAAGCAGGCCGACAGGGAGCAGCCCTGATGGAAGAGTGGGTCGGCGCCTGGTGGCACCGCACGATCACCCGCGCGGCGGACCGCTCGTTCCCGCGGGCCCAGGTCACGCTGAACCAGATGACGCGCCCCATCGGCGCCTTGTTCCGCGCCGGTGGCGGGAATGTGGCCATGCGCATCGCGCCGTCGTCGGAACAGGCCATCGGCGGGCCGCGTGGCTGGCTGCAGCGTGTGGCCGGCAGTGGTCAGCGGGCGGCCGGGGCGGTGTGGGAGCCCGAATTGATCGCGCTGCCGCCGGTGCTGGCGGTGTTCGACGATGTGGCACTGAACCGCGACCTCTACCTCTGGCTGGCCGCGCTGGCGGCTCAGCTGGCACCCAGCGGTGACTGGGTGGCCGACCAGGTGGCCGCCACCGAGCAGGCCCTGTTGGCTTTTCCCGGCCTGCGCGCACGCCACGCCGCCCTGGTGGCCGCCCACCTGCGGCAGCGACCTGACCCGCTGCAACTGAAGGGCTTGGCGGCGCAGGCGGAACGCCGCATCCGCGCTGCCCTGGCGGGCGACGCGGTGGGCCGCCCCGGTCTGCAGCCGCAGGACGCCAGCCCCGTGTGGCTGTGGTTGAACCTGGCGCCCGCCGTGGCGCACTCGGCCGCACAGCGCCAGGCCGAAGCCGACGCTGAAGCCCCAGCCGCTTCCAGGCCGGCCCTCGCAGACGCCCGCCGCCGCCGCGCCGAGGCGGCCGACCTGCCCACCGAGCGCAACCCTTTCATGCTGTTCTTCCGCGCCGAGTCGCTGCTGAGCTGGAGCGAATTGGTGCGCGTGAACCGTGCCACCGACGACAGCGACGACGGCAACGCGCTGGCCGCCGCCAACGACATGGACACGCTGGCCTTGGCCCCGGATGGCCAGAGCGCCGCGTCGCGGGTGAAGTTCGACCTGGACCTGCCCAGCGCCGCGGCCGACGACCTGCCGCTGGGCCCCGGCCACCGCCTGCCCGAGTGGGACTGGAAGCGCCAGCAGCTGCGCGCTGACCACTGCGGCCTGCAGACCTTCGTGGCCCGGCCCGGCCCGGCCTTCGTGCCGGCACCCGACCTGCGCCGCACGGCGCGCAGCGTGCGCCGGCGCCTGGAGGTGCTGCGCGCCGCGCCACGCTGGAGCCATGCGCGGCCCGAAGGCGAGGCCATCGATGTGGACGCCTGGGTGCGCCACGCCACCGAAGGACAGGCCGTGCGCGACGCCATGCCCGCGGTCTACCGCCAGCGCGTCGCGCAGGAACGCAGCCTGGCCACGCTGCTGCTGGCCGACCTGTCGCTGTCCACCGACGCGCATGTGAACAACCGGCAGCGCGTCATCGACGTGACCCGCGACGCCCTGTACGTCTTCGGGGAAGGCCTGGCCGCCACCGGTGACGCCTTCGAGATGCTGGGCTTCAGCTCGGTGCGGCGCCAGCACGTGCGCCTGCAGCACCTGAAAGGCTTCGACGAAGCCTGGGGGCCTGCGGCGCGCCAGCGCGTGGGCGCCATCAAGCCCGGCTTCTACACCCGCATGGGCGCGGCGGTGCGCGAAGGCACGGCGCGGCTGGCGCGGCGCGGCGAGCGCCAGCGCCTGCTGCTGCTGCTGACCGACGGCAAGCCCAACGACCTGGACGCCTATGAAGGCCGCTACGGCCTGGAAGACACCCGCCACGCGGTGCGGGCCGCGCGCGCGGCGGGATTGACGCCGTTCTGCCTGACCATCGACCAGCAGGCCCACGACTACCTGCCCCTGCTGTTCGGCGACAGCGGCTTCGCCCTGGTGCGTCAACCTGAACAGTTGGCCACCCGGCTGGCCCAGGTGGTCGCGCGGCTGACGCGCTGACCGGCCAGCAGGGTCTTGACCACGCTCAAGACCCTGCTGCCAACAGATCACCACACTGGCGCCCACACTGCCCTGTGGCCTTGCCGCTGCGGATGCCCAATCCCATGGAAACACCCCCTCGCGCCGCGCCCGGCTTCGACCTGCCGCGCTACCTGTCGCTGCAACCGCTTTTCCAGGAGATGACGCCCGACGAACTGGCGCGCCTGGCCGAAGGCTGCACCCTGCAGCGCCTGGCGCGCGGCGACGACATCTTCCGCGTCGGCCAGCCCTGCGACGCCTTCCACGTGGTCATCACCGGCCAGGTGAAGCTGTTCGGCATTTCGCCTGCGGGGCAGGAAAAGGTGATCGAGATCGTCTCGCCCGGCCAGAGTTTTGCCGAGGCCCTGATGTTCACCGGCCGGCCCTACATCGTGAACGCCCAGGCGCTGAACGACGCGCTGGTGCTGCGCATCGGCAAGGCCGCGGTGCTGGCCGAAATCGGCCATGACCCGCGCTTTGCGCTGCGCATGCTGGCCGGCATCTCGCGCCGCCTGCACGGCCTGGTGCACGACGTGCAGGCCTATGCGCTGCAGAACGGCGTGCAGCGGGTCATCGGCTACCTGCTGCGCGACCAGGGGGGCGAAGACGAAACCAGCGACGAGGCCATCACCGTGTCGCTGCCGGTGAGCAAGGCCACCATCGCGTCACGGCTGTCGTTGACGCCCGAGTACTTTTCGCGTGTGCTGCACGAACTGGAAGCCGCGGGCCTGATCACCATCGACAAGCGCGACATCCACATCCTGGACCCACAGCGCCTGTCGCGCTACCAGTCGCCCTGAGCGGCCCACTTCAAGGGCCCTGCAGGCCCAGGCGGCAGCGGGCCGTCCAGCACCCGCTCGTCGATGCGCCGCCGCACATCCAGGTGCCACAGCTGCAGCACCGCCTGGGGCCGGCCCTGATCGTCCACCCGGTCGGGTGCGCGGCCCTGCACCCAGGCCGGGTTGCGGGCGAAGCGCAGGTCGTGCAAGGGCGCGTCCAGCCGTGTGCGGCGCGGGTTCAGCAGGCCGGGCGTGGCCAGCCCTTCGCCCAGGCGGTGGTCGTGCACGAGGCCGTCGTAGATCGGCTCGACCAGCGGGTCGGTGGACAGCTCCCACAGCTCGTCCAGGCCGGCGTCGAACACCACCACCACGCTGCCGCGCGCGGGCAGCACGTGCAGCTCACGCACCTGGCCGGGCCCGTGGCCGTCCAGCGCGCGGGCGCTCAGGTGCCGCACGCGCTGGCCGTCTTCGGTGCTGAAGATGGCCAGCGCGCTGTCCTCGGCCATGAAGCGCCAGCGGCCGTCGGCTGACAGGGCCTGTGGCTGCGCCTGCGCGAGCGCAGCGGCCACCGTGAGCGCCAGCGCAAGCCAGGCGATCAGGGCGGCCGGCGCGCGCATCAGTAGACGTCGTGCTGGGTGTTGTAGACGTTGAAGTGCCCGGTGGGCGTGATCAGGCGCGGGTCCTTGATCACCGCCTTCAGCTTCAGCGTCTTGTCGTCCACCACCACCAGGGCGCTTTCCTTGTTCTTGGCGCTCCAGACGGCGAACCACACCTCGTCACCGGCCTGGTTGTACTCGGGCTGCACCACGCGCTTGGCGCCGTCGTCCTTCAGGCCGGCCCATTCGGCGATGGGCAGCACGGTATAGCCCTTGTCCAGGTGCTTGATGTCGTACACCGCCACGCTCTGCGAGATCTTCGGGTCGGGGTTCAGCGGCGTGTCGCTGTACAGGTGCTGGCTCTTGGGGTGGCTCTTGATGAACAGCGCCCCGCCGCCCTGGCCCTTGAGTTCGGCCACCTTCTTGAAGGCGAATTCCTTGTGGCCCTTGGGGTCGGTGCCGATCAGCGAGATGGTGTCGTCGCCCAGGTGGCCGGTGCTCCACACCGGGCCGAACTGCGGGTGGATGAAGTTGGCGCCGCGGCCCGGGTGCGGGATCTTGCCCACGTCGATCAGGCGTTCGAGCTTGCCTTCCTTCAGGTCCACCACCGCGATCTTGTTGCTCTGGTTGGCGGCCACCATGAAGTAGCGGCCGGTGGCGTCCATGCCACCGTCGTGCAGGAAGCGCGCGGTGCCGATCTCGGTGGTCTTCAGCGCGTCGATGTTGCTGTAGTCCACCAGCAGGGTCTTGCCGGTTTCCTTCACGTTCACCACGAACTCGGGCTTGTAGTGGCTGGACACGATGCTGGCCACGCGCGGCTCGGGGTGGAACTCCTGCTTGTCCACGGTCATGCCCCGGGTGCCCACGATCTTCAGCGGCTCCAGGGTGTCGCCCTTCATGATCACGTACTGCGGCGGCCAGTAGCTGCCGGCGATGGCGAACTTGTCTTCGTAGCCCTTGTACTTGCTGGTGTCCACGCTGCGGGCTTCCAGGCCCACGCGGATCTCGGCCACGTTGTCGGGCTTTTCCATCCACAGGTCGATCATGTTCACCTTGGCGTCGCGGCCGATCACGAACAGGTAGCGCCCGGAAGCCGACAGGCGCGAGATGTGCACCGCGTAGCCGGTCTTGACGATGTTGATGATCTGCTTGGTGTCGCCGTCGATCAGCGCCACCTCGCCGGTGTCGCGCAGCGTGGTGGAAAAGATGTTGGCGATGTTGTAGCCGTTCATCTTCTTCGCCGGCCGCTGCGCCGGTGGCACGATCAGCTTCCAGGTGGCCTTCATCTGCTCCATGCCGAACTCGGGCGGCACCGGCGGGTCCTGCTGCACGTAGCGGGCCATCACGTCCACCAGCTTCTCGTCCATCTCGCCGCTGGTCAACCAGTTGGGCATGCCCGCGGGCGAGCCGTAGGCGATGAACACCTTCAGGTAGTCGGTGCCCTTGCCGATGGTGATGTCGGGCGTCAGCGCCTTGCCGGTGGCGCCCTTGCGCAGCACGCCGTGGCAGCCGGCGCAGCGCTCGAAATAGGTCTTGCGCGCCAGGTCGAACTCGGCCTGGGTCATGGCCGGCGCCTTGGGGTTGGTGCTCTGGTACATCGGCTCGTTGGCCAGGGGTGACGTGCCAGCCTGGTAGTTCATCTCGGCCGGGCTGACCTGCTTCTTGTCCTGGGCCTGCGCCACCAGGGGCAGGGCGGCCAGCAGCAGCGTGGCGGCGATGGGGGTCAGGGTGATGCGACGCATGGCGGCTCTCCTTCATCGGTTTGGAATGGGATGCAGGGACTTTCCGGCGCCGTTCGCAGGCCGTCCTTGAACCAGTTCAAGCCTGCGCGCGCCAAGGGGCCCCACCTCAGGAAAAGGCGAACCAGTTCAAGGTGCCAGCGCGCCGTCCTGCGCATGCTTCGTTCCACAACGAACCTGTGTTTGAAACCCGCCATGAACTTTCTGATGACACCCTGCCTGGGCGTGCTGGCCGCCGCCGCGGCGCTGAACGCGCATGGGCAGGCGGACGAGCCCCTGGCCCGGCAAACGGTGGTGGTCACCGCCGCGCGCCACGCCATGGCCTTGATCGACAGCCCGGCGGCCATGAGCGTGGTCACCCGCACGCAGATCGAACAACGCGGCGCCGACAACGTGCTGGACGCGCTGCGGGGTGAGTTGGGCGTGTCGCTGCTGGCGCGGCCCATCAGCGGACGCAAGGCCATCAGCCTGCGCGGCATGGACAGCCGCCACACCCTGGTGCTGGTGGACGGCAAGCGCATCGGTGCCAGTGATGGCGTCATCGGCCACAGCGACTTCCAGAACGACTGGATTCCGGTCGAGGACATCGAACGCATCGAGGTCATCCGCGGGCCGATGTCGGTGCTTTACGGCGCCGAGGCGCTGGGTGGCGTGGTCAACATCATCACGCGGCCGGTGGGGGACCGCTGGGCCTTCAGCACCCTGGCCGAGGCCTCGCTCAGCGACGACGCGCGCGGCGGCGACGGCCACCGCGCCGCGCTGCGCGCCGCCGGCCCGCTGGGACGGGGCTTCAGCCTGGTGGCCACCGCCGCCGACAGCCAGCGAGACGCAGTGGCCACGCCGGCCGACGCGCGCATCAGCGACCTGGAGGGCCGCCACAAGCGCGACGCCGCGCTGCAACTGGGATGGCAGATGAACGCGGCACAGCGCCTGGAAGGGGAACATCGCCAGGGCGACGAGGACCGCAGCGCCGGCATGCGCGAACGCAGCGGCGCGCGCCGCTTCTTCAACAGCGACACCCACATCGAGCGCAGCCACAGCGCGCTGGGCTGGTCGGCCGACTGGGGCGGTGCGTGGGCATGGCGCACGCAATTGCGTGCCTACCGCAGCGCGCTGGACATGGACAACGCGCGCAACAACGGCGTGGCCGCGCTGCGCCCCAACGCCCTGCGCGACCGCGTGGTCGAGGGCCAGGCGGCGCTGTCGCCCACCACGACCCAGGTGCTGACGGCGGGCTTCGAGCGGCGTGACGAAACCCTGCTGAATGCCGGCCTGCCCGGCGGCCAGGCCCAGGCCCGCCACGGTGCGCTGTACCTTCAGGACGAGTGGCAGCTGACGCCGGCCCTGGCGCTGACCCTGGGCCTGCGCGGCGACCGCGCCAGCCGCTTCGGCAGCGAATGGAGCCCGCGCGCTTACGCGGTGTGGCGCCCGGCGCCGCGCTGGACGGTCAAGGGCGGGCTGGGCCATGGCTTCAAGGCGCCCACGCTGAAGCAGATTTCACCCGACTACGTGGAGGACGAAGGCCCCTACACCTACCACGGCAACGCGGCATTGCGGCCCGAGACCAACGACGCGGTGGAATTGGGTGTGGGCTGGGACACGCCCGATGTGGGTGTTCAGGCCATGCTCTTCGACAACCGGGTGAACGACCTCATCATCACCCGCCCCACCAGCGTGGTGGCGGGGCGCCAGCACTTCGTCTTCGACAACCAGGACCGGGCCCGGCTGCGCGGGTTGGAAGGCGCCGGCAGCCTGCGCCTGGCGCAGGCCTTCAAAGCCACCCTGAACTACGTTTTCCTGGACGCCAAGGACGGCCTGGGCCAGCGCCTGGACAAGCGCGCCCGCCACACGCTGGGGGCGCAGTTGGCGTACGTGCACGGCCCGCTGGACGCCGGCCTGCGGCTGGAACACACGCGCGGCCTGGTGCTGGCGTCCACCGTGGTGGGCCAGCCGCCGCAGCCGGTGCCCAGCTTCTCGATGCTGGGCGCGCACCTGCGCGTGCAGCTGGCCGGGGGGCTGGAACTGGGCGCTGGGCTGGACAACATCGGCAACCTGCGCCTGGCCGACAAGTCGGCCCTGTTCACCCATGCCGAAACACCGCGCAGCCTGCGCGTGTGGCTGCGTGGGCGCTGGTAAGCACAATGGCCGCCCATGGCCCTGACCGACGCTTGCCTGGCGCTGCGGCACCTGCACCTGGGCGCCGTCGCCCTGAGCCTGTCGCTGTTCGCCGCGCGCGGGGCGGCGGTGCTGGCGGGCGCGGCCTGGCCGATGGCGCCCTGGGCGCGGCGCGCCAGCGTGCTGATCGACAGCGTGCTGCTGGCCGGCGGCGCGGGCTTGTGGTGGCTGCTGGGGCTGAACCCGCTGCGCGACGCATGGCTGGGCACCAAGCTGCTGCTCTTGCTGGCCTACATCGTGCTGGGCTCCTTCGCGCTGAAGCGCGCGCCGTCGCGCCGGGCCCGGGGCTGGTGCTTCGTGGCCGCGCTGGCCTGCGTGGGCTGGCTGGTGTCGGTGGCCCTGGCGCACCACCCGGCGGGCGCCTGGCGCCTGTTGATCACCCCTTGAGGACCCTGCCATGAGCACAAGCGCCCCGCTGACCCTGCACCGCGCCCCCTCGGCCGGCTTTGAGCAGCCCTTTGAGATGCTGGCCGCCTGCCACGAGCGCGTGGACCGCATGCTGCGCTTGCTGCGGCGCCTGCGGGCGCACCTGCTGGCCGTGGGCTGGGACGACAACGCGCGGCAGGCCGCGCGCGATGTGATGCGCTACTTCGACCAGGCCGCCCCGGCGCACCACGAGGACGAAGAGCGCCATGTGTTCCCCGCGCTGCGCGCCGCTGGCCTGCACGGCGAAACGGTTCAGCGGCTGCAACGCGAGCACCAGGAGATGGCCGCCCTGTGGCCGGCGGTGCGGACGCTGCTGCTGCGGGTGGACCTCGGCCCCTGGACCCCTGTCACGCCCGACGAAGACGGTACGCTGGAGCAGTACGCCGCGCTCTACGAATGGCACATGGCGGCCGAGAACGAGCTGGTGTTTCCGGCCGCTGCGCAGCAGCTGGACGCAGCGGCCACCGCGGCCATGGGCGAAGAAATGTCGCGCCGGCGCGGCGTGTTGCCGCCTATTCCTTGACCGACCCGGTCAGGCCCGAGACGTAGTGCTCGACGAAGAAGGAATACACAAAGGCCACCGGCAGCGAGCCCAGCAAGGCCCCGGCCATCAGCGGGCCCCAGTGGTAGACGTCGCCTTCCACCAGTTCGGTCACCACGCCCACGGGCACGGTTTTCATCTCGGACGAACTGATGAAGGTGAGCGCGTAAATGAACTCGTTCCAGCTCAGCGTGAAGGCAAAGATGCCGGCCGAGATGAGGCCCGGCACCGCCAGCGGCAGCACGATCTTCACCAGGATCTGCCAGCGTGTGGCGCCGTCGATCAGCGCGCACTCTTCCAGCTCGAAGGGGATGCTGCGGAAGTAGCCCATCAGCAGCCAGGTGCTGAAGGGGATGAGGAAGGTGGGGTAGGTGAGGATCAGCGCCCAGCGGGTGTCGAACAGACCCAGCTGGAACACGATGGCCGACAGCGGGATGAACAGGATGGACGGCGGCACCAGGTAGGCCAGGAAGATGGACAGCCCCACCTGCTTGGCGCCCTGGAAGCGCAGCCGCTCGATGGCATAGGCCGCCAGCACCGACGCGAAGAGCGAAAACGCCGTGGCCACCACCGACACCAGCACCGTGTTCCACAGCCATTCGGGGTAGGCGGTGTCGAACAGCAGCTTCTTGAAGTGCGCCAGCGTCGGCGCGATCACCCAGAACGGGTTGCCGTCGCGCGACAGCAATTCACTGTCGGGCTTCACCGAGGTGATCACCATCCAGTAGAACGGGAACAGCAGCACGAACAGGAAGATGGCCAGCGGCAGGTAGACGGTGACGAGCTTGCGGCCGCGGGTGTCCAGGTAGCCCATGCCGCCCTGGTCGGCGGTGGTGTCGTTGGAGCTCATTCGTCGCGCCCGCCTTGTTGCCAGGCCCGGCGCTGCAGGCCGAAGTAGCTGAACAGGATGGCCGCCAGCAGGAAGGGCACCATGGCAATGGAAATGGCCGCGCCTTCACCCAGGGCACCGCCGGCAATGGCGCGCTGGAAGGACAGCGTGGCCATCAGGTGGGTGGCGTTCAGCGGGCCGCCGCGTGTCAGCACATAGATGAGCTGGAAGTCGGTGAAGGTGAACAGCACCGAGAAGGTCATCACCACCGCGATGATGGGCGTCAGCAGCGGCAGCGTGACATGGCGGAACTGCTGCATGGGTGTGGCGCCGTCGATGGCCGAGGCTTCGTAGTAGGACGGCGAAATGGTCTGCAGCCCGGCCAGCAGCGTGATGGCCACGAAGGGCACGCCGCGCCAGACATTGGCGAAGATGGTGGACAGCCGCGCGTTCCAGGGGTCACCGAGGAAGTCGATGTAGTGGTCGATGAGGCCCATCTTCATCAGCACCCAGGACACGATGGAGAACTGCGAGTCGTAGATCCACCAGAAGGCGATCGCCGACAGCGCCGTGGGCACGATGTAGGGCAGCAGGATGACGGCGCGGAAGAAGGTCTTCATCCGGATGTTCTTGTTCAGCAGCAGGGCCAGCCACAGCCCCAGCGCGAACTTCAGCACGCTGGCCACCGTGGTGTAGAACAAGGTGTTGAACAGCGCCAGCCGCGTGACGCTGTCGCCCCACAGGAAGGCGTAGTTCTCCAGGCCTATCCACTGGCCCGAACGCCCGATCTTGGCGTCGGTGAAGCCCAGCCAGGTGCCCAGGCCCAGCGGGTAGGTCAGGAACAGCAGCAGCAGCACCGCTGCCGGCAGCATGAACAGCAGGCCCAGCGCGTTGCGGTTGTTTTGAAGCTTTTCAAGCATGAGTAAAACCCGCCAAGCAGCCGCCACGGTCCGGCTTGGCCGGACCGTCGGGGGCGCCCCCTTGAGGGGGAGCGCCGCAGGCGTTGCGGGGGTGGGTCATCACACTTTGTAGTAGCGCTCGGCGCGTTTTTGGGCGCGTTCAGCGGCCTCCTTGGGCGTCTTCGACCCGCTGGCCGCTTCGGCCACCATGTTCACCATGATGAAGTCGGCCGCCGCCCCCGCCGAGGCATAGCCCAGCTTGCCGGCGTAGCCGGCCGGGCGCAGGTTCTTCACGCAGTCGCGGTAGGGTGTGTGCTTGGGGTCGGACGTCCAGATGGCGCTCTTGGTGTACTCGGCCAGCGGCGGGGCGATGTAGCCACCCGCGGCGGTGAGCCAGGGGTCGAACTGCTCCTGCTCCATCATGAAGCGCAGGAACTCCTTGGCCGCCTGCGGGTACTTGGTGTACTTCATGATCATCTGGTTGAAGAACAGGTGCGACTCGGTCGGCACCCCCACCGGGCCCACCGGGTACTGCGCGTGGAAGACGTCCTCCTTCAGGTCGCGCACCTTCTGGTCGGTGGAGTTCTTGGTGGCGTAGTAGATGGAGATGCCGTTGTTGGTGAGGCTGATCTGCCCGTCCAGGAAGGCCTTGTTGTTGTTCGGGTCCAGCCAGGACAGCGTGCCCGGCGCGAAGGTGGCGTACATCTCCTTGGCGTACTCCAGCGCGCGCAAGGTCTCGGGGCTGTCGATGACCACCCGGTTGTTCTCGTCCACCAGCTTGCCGCCGTGCGACCACACCAGCCAGTTGCACCACAGCCCGTCACCGGTGGCGTTGCCCAGCGCAAAACCGGCCGGTGTGCCCTTGGCGTGCATCGCCTTCAACAGCGCCATGAAGCTGGTGGTGTCCTTGGGGAAGGTGTCGAAGCCGGCCGCCTTCACATGGCTTTGGCGGTACACCAGCATGGCGCCGGCAGCGCCCAGGCCGATGCCGATCCACTTCTTGCCGTCGGGGCGCAGGTAGGCTTCCACCGCCGGGAACCAGCCGCCGTACTTCTTGCCCAGGTAGTTGGCCAGGTCGGTCACGTCGAGCAGCTTCTCGGGGTAGAGGTTGGCGTCGTCGTTGGTGGACAGAATGATGTCCGGCCCCGCGCCGGTGTTGGCGGCCACCGCGGCCTTGGGCCGCACGTCTTCCCAGCCTTCGTTGTCGATGCGCACCTCGATGCCGGTCTTTTCGGTGAACTTCTTGACGTTGGCCATGTAGGCGTCGATGTCGCCCTGAACGAAGCGGCTCCAGCGCAGCACGCGCAGCTTGGCGCCCTTCTCGGGCTTGAAGGCCAGCGGCTGGGCATGCACCGCAGGGGCCCAGAGGGCGCCCGCGCCGAGCGCGGCGGTGGCGGCCACGCCGGCCGTGCCTTCCAGGAAGACGCGGCGCTTCAGGCCGCCGTGGCGGGAATTGGAATCACTCATCGCGAAGTCTCCTTGCTTTGGAATGCCGCTTCACGCGGCCAAGCGTCGGCCGGAGCCGGCATCGAACAGGTGGGCCCGCGTGATGTCGGGGCGCAGGTGGATGGTGCTGCCGGGCGCGAAGGCGTGCCGGTCGTGGAACACCACGGCCAGTTCGCGCCCGCCGTGGCGGCAGGCCAGGAAGGTGTCGGCGCCGGTGGGTTCCACCACCACCACCTCGGTGGCAATGGCGCCGTCGCCCGCGCCGCCCAGCGCCATGTGCTCGGGGCGGGTGCCGAAGATGACCGGCTGGCCATCGGCCCCGGCGCTGCCCTGCGGGGCCGGCAGGCGGGTGCCGTCGGACAGTTCCACCGCGGTGTCGCCGCCGCTGCGGCGCAGCGTGGCGGGCAGGAAATTCATGGCGGGCGAACCGATGAAGCCGGCCACGAACAGGTTGGCCGGCCGGTCGTACAGCTCCAGCGGGCTGCCGGTCTGTTCAATGCGGCCGTCCTTCATGACCACGATCTGGTCGCCCATGGTCATGGCTTCGATCTGGTCGTGCGTGACGTAGATGGACGTGGTCTTCAGGCGCTGGTGCAGTTCCTTGATTTCGGTGCGCATGGCCACGCGCAGCTTGGCGTCCAGGTTGGACAACGGCTCATCGAACAGGAAGACCTGCGGGTCCCGCACGATGGCGCGGCCCATGGCCACGCGCTGGCGCTGGCCACCCGACAACTGGCGCGGGAAGCGCTGCAGCAGGTCGTTCAGACCCAGGATGTCGGCCGCGCGGGCCACCTTGGCTTCAATCGCGGCGGCGTCCAGCTTGGCCAGCATCAGCGAGAAAGCCATGTTGTCGCGCACGGTCATGTGCGGGTACAGGGCGTAGTTCTGGAACACCATGGCGATGTCGCGCGCCTTGGGGGGCAACTCGTTCACGCGTTGGGCCCCGATGCGCACCTCGCCGTCGCTGATCTGTTCCAGCCCCGCAATCATGCGCAACAAGGTGCTCTTGCCGCAGCCCGACGGGCCGACCAGCACGGTGAAGCTGCCGTCGGGAATGGCGATGTCGACACCGTGCAGGATTTCCACGGTGCCGAAGCGCTTCTTCACCTGGGCGATGGACACACTGGCCATGCGGGGCAGCCTCTCGTCGGATGCATAGATTGGCGCGCAGGATAGGCCTCGCCGGACCCGCGGCGCCATCGGGCTAATCCCTTGTCAATGCAAAAAGTTGTCTGATAACCTGATGACAATGGCCGCCACGCCCCGACCCGCACCATCGCCCGCCGCAGGCGGCACCTTGGTGCGCGCCACGCTGGCGGACCGGCTGGCGGCCTTGCTGTGCACGCAGATCGAAACTGGGCATCTGGCGCCGGGCGAGCGCCTGCCCACCGAGGCCCAACTGTGTGCGGCGCACGGCGTGTCGCGCAGCGTGGTGCGCGAGGCCGTGCACCGGGTGAAGTCGCGCGGCCTGCTGGTGGCGCGCCAGGGCTCGGGCGTGTTCGTGGCGGCGCCGCAGCACCACCACCCGCTGGAGTTTGACCCCACGGTGCTGGAATCGGTGGGTGCGGTGGTGCACGTGGTGGAGATCCGCCGCGTGCTGGAAGCCGAGATGGCGGCGCTGGCGGCCGAACGCGCTTCGCGCGCCCAGGTGACGGGGCTGCGGCGCGCGCTGGCGGCGCTGGACGCGGCGGTGGCCTCTGGTGGCGACGGTGTGGCGGAGGACCTGGCCTTTCACCGCGCCATCGGTGAAGCCACCGGCAACCCGCAGTTCAGCCGCCTGCTGGGCTTTCTGGAGCAGTACCTGCGCGAAGGCATGCGCATCACGCGCGGCAACGAATCGCGCCGCGCCGATTTCATGGAAGCCGTTCGCCGCGAACACCGCGGCATCCTGGACGCCATCGCCGCCGGCGACCCGGCCGCTGCGCGCCGCGCCGCGCGCACCCACCTCGTGCACAGTGCGCGGCGGCTGGAACGCGGCGGGGTCATCGCGCCGCAGCCCGGCGCGTCACGCTAGCGGCGGCTCGCCCGCAGCGCCGGTCGCCGCGGGCAGTTCCTGTGCGGTCAGCCACAGGCGCAGGTCGAATTCCAGCTGGTGGTAGTCCGGCGCCATGTGCTGGCACAGCGCGTAGAAGGCCTTGTCGTGCGCACGCTCCTTCAGGTGCGCCAATTCGTGCACGACGATCATCCGCAGGAAGTTGGCCGGCGCGTCCTTGAACAGCGTGGCCACGCGGATCTCCCGCTTGGCCTTCAGCTGCCCGCCCTGCACCCGTGACACCGCGGTGTGCGTGCCCAGCGCGTTCTTCAGGACGTGCAGTTGGGGGTCATAGGCCACCTTGGCCAGCGGCGGGGCGCTGCGCAGGTGGCGTGCCTTCATCTCGCACACGTAGTCGTACAGCGCGCGCTCGGTGCGCACGCCATGGGCTTCGGGGTGGCGCTGCGCCACCGTGCTGGCCAGGCGCCCGGCGTCGATCAGGCCCTGCACCTGCGCCAGCAATTCGGGCGGGTAGCCCTGCAGGTACTTCAGTTTCACGCTTGGGCCGCCGGCGCACGGCCCCAGGCCAGCAGCAGGTTGTTGGCCGGCATGGCCACGCGTTCGCGCAGCACCAGCCCGGCCCGTGCGGCCACCTGTTCCACGTCTTCTCGGCGGCGTATGCCCCAGGCCGGATTGCGTGAACGCAGGTCGGCGTCGAAGGCGACATTGCCCGGCGAGGTGGAAATGCCGTCTTCCAGGTAGGGGCCGTAGGTGAGCAGCAGACCCTGCGGCGCCAGGTGCCGCGCCGCGCCCTGCATCAGGCCGGCGCAGCAGGCCCAGGGCGCGATGTGGATCATGTTGGCGCAGTAGATCGCGTCCACCGCGGCCGGCACGCCGGGCCATTGGGGCTGCAGCACGTCCAGGGCCAGCGGCGGCAGCACGCGGTCCAGGCCCGCGCACCAGGCGCGGATCGAGGGCAGGGCGTCGGCGTCGAAGTCGGTGGGCAGCCACTGCCAGCCCGGCAGCCCGTCGGTGCAGAAGGCCGCGTGCTGGCCGGTGCCGCTGGCCACTTCCAGCAGCAGGCCGTGCGCGGGAAGCAGGCGCTGCAGCTCGGCCAGGATGGGCCCGCGGTTGCGCTCGGCGGCAGGGCTGTGGCGGCGGGGGTCGTCGGTCATGGTGGTGGTCAGGCCATGCGCAGCACGCGGGCGGCTTCTTCCAGGCGGGCGTCTTCAATTTCGCGCAGCACGCCGCTCAGGTCCACCGCGCCGGCCTGGTGTTCGTAGCGGCCGGTCAGGGCGGTGTCCGGGGCCAGGCGGCCACCGGCGTACAGCGCCCACATTTCGGGGCCGTACTGCGTGGCCAGCAGTTCGGGCGCGAAGCGGCCGAAGAAGTGGCGCAGGTTGTCCACGTCGCGCATCAGCATGCGCGGGGCGTGGTTGTTGCCGGCGGCATCCACGGCCTGCGGCAGGTCGATGATCACCGGGCCATCGTCGGCCAGCAGGATGTTGAACTCGGACAGGTCGCCGTGGATAACGCCCGCGCACAGCATGCGCACCACCTCGCCAACCAGGGTGGCGTGGTGCCGCCTGGCGTCCTCGGGACCGAAGGGCAGGTCGTTCAGGCGCGGGGCGGCGTCGCCGTCGGCATCGGTCACCAGGTCCATCAGCAGCACGCCGTCGTGGAAGTTCAGCGGCCGCGGCACGCGCACGCCAGCGGCGGCCAGGCGGTACAGCGCGTCCACCTCGGCGCTTTGCCAGGCGGCTTCGCGCTGCTCGCGGCCGAACTTGGTGCCCTTGGCCATGGCACGCGCCTGGCGGCTGTTGCGCACCTTGCGGTTTTCGGTGTAGTCCACCGCCTGGCGGAAGTTGCGCTGCTGGGCTTCCTTGTAGATCTTCGCGGCCAGCGTGAGTTCGCCGCTGCGCACCACGTACACATCGGCTTCCTTGCCGCTTTTCAGCTGGCGCACAACGCTGTCGATCAGGCCTTCGGCCACAAGGGCCTGCAGGCGGGCGGGGGCTTTCATGGGGCCGATTCTGGGGCCTGCGCCCGCCCGCAGGGGCCGCCTGCGCGTTTGCCCGGTGTGCGACCGCGCGGGCCCTGGTTATATTGTTGTCATACAAATCAACCTGGAGCGCTGGCCACCATGGCGGCAGTCGGCAGCCCGGCCTCGGGTCTGGACGGTTTTCCTGTGCTGCGCGTTGGTGCCCGGCTGTCCGAACAATTGGCCGACGCGCTGGTGGCGGGCATCGGCGAAGGCCGTTTCCAGCCCGGCCAGCGCCTGCCCACCGAAGCGGCGCTGGTGGAACGCTTCGGCGTCAGCCGCACCGTGGTGCGTGAAGCCCTGTCGCGGCTGAAGACCCTGGGTCTGCTGGAATCCCGCCAGGGTTCGGGCGCCTACATCCGCCAACCGGACGCGCGCCAGGCCGAACGCCTGCAACTCAAGACCGACGGTTCGGTGGCCGCCGTGCTGCAGATGGTGGAAGTGCGCCGCGCCCTGGAAGCGGAAGCCGCTGCGCTGGCCGCCGCGCGCCGCACGGCGCGGGCGGTGAAGCAGATGCGCCAGGCCCTGCGCGCCATCGACACCGCGGCGGCTGGCGGCGGCGACGGCGTGGCCGAGGACGTGGCCTTCCATGCCGCCATTGCCCGGGCCGCCGGCAACCCCTACCTGCTGGCCACGCTGGCCTACCTGAACCAGTTCCTGCTGGACGCCACCCGCGTCACGCGCGCCAACGAAGCCACCCGCGCCGACCTGGCCGAGCAGGTGCGCCAGGAGCATGCCGCCGTGCTGGCCGCCATCGAAGCCGGCGACGTGGCCGCCGCGCGCCTGGCCGGCGCCGCGCACATGGTGAACGCGGCCCAGCGCATCGGGCGCGCCGACCCGGCGTTCTGGAAGTCGCAAGGCCTCAGCCTGGCGCGGCGCCTGCGCGCCGAACTGGGTGCTGCGCCCACCCCACCCACCCCGACGGTGCGCCGGCGGGGCCTTCCGTCCCGTCTTCAAGGCAGAAAGCCATGAGCAAACCCCCCATCGGTGTCATCGGCCTGGGGGCCATGGGCCGCGGCATGGCCGGGTCGCTGCGGCGCGCGGGCCACCCCGTGCATGTGTGTGACGTGCGCATGGACGCCGCGCAGGCCTTCGCGGCCGAAGGCGGCACGGCCTGGGCCACGCCGGCCGAGCTGGCCGCGTACTGCGAGGTGATCGTCAGCGTGGTGGTCAACGCCGTGCAGACCGAAGCACTGCTGTTCGGCGACCACGGCGCCGCCGCCGCCATGAAGCCCGGCAGCCTGTTCGTGATGTGCTCGACCGTGGACCCGAACTGGTCGGTGGCGCTGGAAGCGCGGTTGGCAGAAAAGGGCCTGCTGTACCTGGACGCCCCGATTTCCGGTGGTGCCGCCAAGGCCGCCAGCGGCCAGATGACCATGATGACCGCCGGCACGCCCGCGGCCTATGCCAAGGCCGGCGGCGCACTCGACGCCATGGCGGCCAAGGTCTACAGGCTGGGCGACCGCGCCGGCAACGGCAGCAAGGTGAAGATCATCAACCAGCTGCTGGCCGGCGTGCACATCGCCGCCGCGGCCGAGGCCATGGCCCTGGGCCTGCGCGAAGGCGTGAACGCCGATGCGCTGTACGAGGTCATCACGAACAGCGCCGGCAACAGCTGGATGTTCGAGAACCGCATGGCCCATGTGCTGGCGGGCGACTACACGCCGCTGTCGGCGGTGGACATCTTCGTGAAGGACCTGGGCCTGGTGCTGGACACCGCCCGCGCCAGCAAATTCCCGCTGCCGCTGTCGGCCACCGCGCACCAGATGTTCATGCAGGCCAGCACCGCGGGCTTCGCCAAGGAAGACGACAGCGCGGTGATCAAGATCTTCCCGGGCATCTCCTTGCCGGAGACCAAGGCATGAGCGCGGCGGGACGAGCGCCGGGCCGCCCCAAGCCGGCCCGCATCCTCTCGGGGGATCGGGCGATGTACTCGTCGACCGAGGGGCAGTCATGATTCTCGGCTGCATTGCGGACGATTTCACCGGCGCGACGGACCTGGCCAACAACCTGGTGCGCCACGGCATGCGCACGGTGCAGACCATCGGCGTGCCCACCGACGCCGCAGAACCGCTTGACGCCGACGCGGTGGTGGTGGCCTTGAAGTCGCGCACCATCGCGCCGGCCGATGCGGTGGCGCAGTCCCTGGCCGCGCTGCGCTGGCTGCAGGGCCAGGGCGTGGCGCAGGTCTACTTCAAGTACTGCTCCACCTTCGATTCCACGCCGCAGGGCAACATCGGCCCGGTCACCGACGCGCTGCTGGACGCATTGCACGGCCCTGACCAGGGTTTCACCATCGTCTGCCCGGCCTTCCCGGAAAACCAGCGCACGGTGTTCAAGGGTCACCTCTTCGTGGGTGATGTGCTGCTGTCCGACAGCGGCATGCGCAACCACCCGCTCACGCCCATGACCGACGCCAACCTGGTGCGGGTGATGCAGGCCCAGACCCGCCGCCGCGTCGGCCTGGTGGCACAGGATGTGGTGGCGCGCGGACCGGATGCCATCCGCGAGCGTTTTGCCGAACTGCAGGCGCAGGGTGTGGGCGTGGCGGTGCTGGACGCGGTGGACAACGCCGACCTGCTGCGCATCGGCCCCGCGCTGGCCGGCCTGTTGCTGGTGACCGCCGGCTCGGGCATCGCCATCGGCCTGCCGCCGAACTGGGCCCAGCGGCTGAACCGCGCGGCCGGCGCGGCGCAGTTGCCGGCGGCTGCGGGCCTGAAGGCCGTGGTCTCGGGCAGCTGCTCGGTGGCCACCAACGCCCAGGTGCGCCAGTTCATCCAGGCCGGCCGGCCCGCGTTCGCGGTGGACCCGCTGGCCGTGGCCGCGGGCACCGACGTGGTGGCCCAGGCCCTGGCCGCGCTGGTGCCGGGCCTGCAGGGCGGCCCGGTGCTGGCCTACGCCACCGCCGAGCCCGACGCGGTGAAAGCGGTGCAGGCGCAACTGGGCACCGAAAAGGCGGGCGCGCTGGTGGAAGACACGCTGTCGCGCATCGCGCTGGGCTTGGTGCGCTCCGGCGTGCGCCAGTTGGTGGTGGCCGGCGGTGAAACCTCGGGCGCCGTGGTGCAGGCCCTGGGTGTGCGGCGCATGGCCATCGGCCCCCAGATCGACCCCGGCGTGCCCTGGACCGCGGTGCAGTCACCCGCGGCCGGCGGGCAGACCCTGCACCTGGCGCTGAAGTCGGGCAACTTCGGCAGCACCGACTTCTTCACCAAGGCGTTCACGCTGCTGGAGCCTGGGCGATGAGCAGCGCCTTGCGCGAAGAAATCTGCCGCGTCGGCGCGTCGCTGTACGCGCGCGGCTACGTGCACGCCAGCGCCGGCAACATCAGCGTGCGGCTGCCCGAGGGCGGCTTCCTCATCACCCCCACCGACGCCTGCCTGGGCGCGCTGGACCCGGCGCGCCTGGCCGAGTTGGACGCTGCAGGCCAGCAACTGAGCGGCGACCGCGCGTCCAAGACCCTGGCGCTGCACCGCCGCATCTATGCCGCCGACCCCGACGCGGCCTGCGTCATCCACACCCATTCCACCCACCTGGTGGCGCTGACCCTGGCCGGGGTGCACAGCCCCGACGACATCCTGCCGCCGATCACGCCCTACTTCGTCATGAAGGTGGGCCACGTGCCGCTGATCCCCTACCACCGCCCCGGCGACCCCGCGGCGGCCGACATCGTGGCGCAGCGCATCGAAGCCCAGCGCGCGGCCGGCCGGCCGATCCGCGCCGTGATGATGGAACGCCTGGGCCCCAACGTCTGGCAGCGCAGCCCGGCCGAGGCCAGCGCGGTGCTGGAAGAGCTGGAAGAAACCGCGCGGCTGTGGCTGCTGACCCGGCCCGCGCCGCTGACCGATGCGCAGATCGATGAACTGAGAACCCAATTCGGCGCTCGCTGGTGAACGCGCCGTCCAACCCGCACTGGAGACAATCCATGAGCAAGCTGTTGCGCTGTATCGCCACCTTCTGCCTGGGACTGGCCGCGTGGGCCGGCGCCACGGCGCAGCCGGCCAGCTACCCGGCCCCGCAACAAGGCAGCTGGGTGGCGCGGGACTTCCGCTTCCACACCGGCGAGGTCATGCCCGAGCTGCGCATCGCCTACACCACCGTGGGCAACCCGCAGGGCGAGCCGGTGCTGGTGCTGCACGGCACCACCGGCAACGCCGGCAGCATGCTCACGCCGGTGTTCGCCGGTGAACTGTTCGGCCCCGGCCAGCCGCTGGACGCCAGCCGCTACTTCATCATCCTGCCCGACGCGCTGGGCACCGGCGCCAGCGCCAAGCCGTCCGACGGCCTGCGGGCGCGCTTTCCGCGCTACAACTACGACGACATGGTGGACGCGCAGCACCGCCTGCTGACCGAACACCTGGGCGTGAAGCATGTGCGCGCCATCATCGGCAACTCCATGGGGGGCATGCACACCTGGATCTGGGCCCAGAAGCACCCGCGCTTCATGGACCTGGCGGTGCCGATGGCGTCGCTGCCGGCGCCCATGTCCGGGCGCAACTGGATGATGCGCCGGCTGATCATCGACTCCATCCGCAACGACCCCGAATGGCAGGGCGGCAACTACAGCCAGCCCCCGCGCAGCTGGCAGTTTGCGTCGGTCTTCTACGGCATCGGCACCAACGGCGGCAACCAGGGCCTGTACAAGCTGGCGCCCAACCGCGAAAAGGCCGACGCCGTGCTGGACCAGCGCCTGAAGGGCCCCTTCCCGGGCGACGCCAACGACCACCTCTACCAGTGGGACGCGTCGCGCGACTACAACCCCGAAGGCGGGCTGGAACGCATCGAAGCCGCGGTGCTGGCCATCAACAGCGCCGACGACGAACGCAACCCACCCGAACTGGGCCTGATGGACGCGGCCCTGCGCCGCATCAAGAACGGCCGCGCGCTGCTGATTCCCGGCAGCCCCGACACCGTGGGCCACGGCACCGCGGTGCGCGCCAAGGCTTGGAAGCAGGAGTTCGCCGACGCCTTGGCCAAGGCGCCGCGCCTGGCCCCCAGCGCCATGGCCGATGCTGGCGCCACCACCACCACCACCACCGCCGCACGCCCCTGACAGGACAGCCACCATGCCCCGCTTCGCCGCCAACCTGTCCATGCTCTACAACGAGCATGAGTTCCTGGACCGCTTTGCCGCCGCCGCCGCCGACGGCTTCAAGGCGGTGGAGTACCTGTTCCCCTATGCCTTCGACGCCCAGGCCCTGAAGCAGCGCCTGGCCGACCACGGCCTGCAGCAGGTGCTGTTCAATGCGCCGCCGGGCAACTGGGAGACGGGCGAGCGTGGCCTGGCCTGCTTGCCTGGGCGGCAGGACGAATTCCGCCGCGGCATCGAGCAGGCGCTGCAGTACGCCCAGGCCCTGGACTGCCCGCGCGTGCATGTCATGGCCGGCCTGGCGCCGGCCGGCATGGACCGCGCGCGCCTGCAGGCCACCTACGAGGACAACCTGGCCTGGGCCGCACCGCTGGCGGCGGCGCTGGGGCGCGACCTGCTGATCGAGCCCATCAACACGCGCGACATCCCCGGCTTCTTCCTGAACCGCCAGGACGAGGCCCACCGCATCGTGCAGGCCATCGCCGCACCCAACCTGAAGGTGCAGATGGACCTGTACCACCTGCAGATCGTGGAAGGCGACGTGGCGATGAAGATCCGCCAGTACCTGCCCACCGGCCGGGTGGGCCACCTCCAGATCGCTGGCGTGCCGCAGCGCCACGAGCCCGACCTGGGCGAGTTGCACCACCCTTACCTGTTCCAGGTGATCGACGAGGTGTCCGCCGCCTGCGGCTGGGACGGTTGGGTGGGCTGCGAATACCGGCCCGCGCGCGGCGCGGTGGCCGGTGGCACCTCGAACGGGCTGGGCTGGCTGAAGGGGCTTTGACCTTCGCGTGAATTGACCGTCCGGGGCCTGGCGCCCAGGACCTGCCGGCTAACATGGCCGGATGACCCTGAAACCCTGGGCCGCCTGGGCCCGATGGCTGGCCCTGTTGGCCTGCGCCACGCTGCTGGCCTGCAGCGACAAGAGCGGCCCCCCGCCCCTGACCTTGAGCGTGCACCCCGCACTGGAAGCCCGCGTGGTGAAGCTGTGGACCCACGGCGGCTCGGCCCCGCTGGCCAGCCTGACCGACTTTGAATGGGACAGCGTGGCCGTCTTCCACCAGGGCACCTCGGCGGCCGTGATCCACGCGGCGCTGGGGCAGAAGGTGCTGGGCGAGCAGCCGCGCTTCACCCAGGCCACCAACCTGCTGGTCTTCCGCCTGAAGGGCCAGCCGGTGCGGCTGGTGATGAACAGCAGCGACCTGTTTGCCGACACCGACCAGGGCCGCTGGTTTGGCCGCGGATTGGTGCTGGGCACGCGCACGCCGGGTGAGGGTGTGCTGCGCTTGTCGCAGCGCTGAGCGCTCTGGCCGCGGGAAGCCGGCCTACCAGCTGCCGACGTTGGGCATGGACAGCCAGGGCTCGGCCGGCGCCAGCGCGTCGCCGGCCTGCAGCAGTTCCACCGATATGCCGTCGGGGGAACGCACAAAAGCCATGCGGCCGTCGCGTGGCGGGCGGTTGATGGTGACTCCGTGGTCCTGAAGTCGCCGGCAGGTGGCGTAGATGTCGTCCACCGCATAGGCCAGGTGACCGAAGTTGCGCCCGCCGCTGTAGGCCTCGGGGTCCCAGTTGTGGGTGAGCTCCACCTGGGCATCGGCGTCGCCCGGTGCGGCCAGGAAGATCAGCGTGAAGCGGCCGGCCGGCACGTCGCGGCGGCGCAGCACTTCCAGGCCCAGCGCGTCGCGATAAAAGCGCAGCGAAGCGTCCACGTCACTGACGCGCACCATGGTGTGCAGGTATTTCATGTCACCGCCCGAAGAAGCAAGGCCGGGATTGTCGGGGCTGGGGCCGGTCCCCGCGCCGGCTGGGGCTTTGCAGCGCGCCGGGCGCTCAGCGCGGGCGCAGCCAGACGCGCTGCGAGAACGGGTCCACCACCAGCGCGCCCCGGGCCACGAAGGACGCGCCCAGTTGCGCCGCCGGCTGTGACCAGGTGCCGATGCCGCCGCAGGCGCGCGCGGCCGGCGGCGTGCGTTTGACGAACAGCGTCACCTGGCGTGACGGCACGGCCAGGGTCGCGCCGGCCGTGTCCTGCAGGCCGAAGGGCAGCCTGGCGGCCAGTTGCCAGGCTTCGACGGTTTCGCTCAGGCCCGGCACGCAGGTGCTCAGCTGCAGCGCGATGTCGGGGCGCGGCTTCATCGGCACCTTCTGCCGCTGCAGGGCCTCGAACAGGGCCGCATTGATGTTCAGCGAATAGGGCCGTCTGCCGTCGTCGTAGCCCGTGTCCAGCTGGGCCCCGGTCTGCAGCGGGCCGATGCGCAGCGGCACCGTGGGCACGTTCACGCAGTTCGGCGGGCCGCCGGCCAGCGGGCAGCTCAGGCGCTGGGGTGTTTCGGCGTAGTGGTCGCGGGTGCTCAAGGCGCGGAAGCCGGCGGCGGCCAACGTGGCGTCGGTGCAGAAGCCCTGCGGCGCGGCCCGGTGCAGCCGGCCGGCGCGGTAGTCCAGCGTGTAGATGTGGGACGCCAGGAAGTCGGTGCCAATCACACCGGCCTGGCGCACGCGCGAGGTGGCCGGGGCTTGCCCCTGCAGCGCCAGTTGCACACGGCCCCAGGGGCCGAAGAAGTCAAAGCCGTCGTAGCGGTCGGCCGTGCCGGGCACCGGCGTCGGCGCGCCGGGCGCCGCGAAGCCGCTGGGCGTGATGCTGCTGACCGTGGCGCCGAAGTCCAGCACGAAGTAGCCGCTGCGCTGGCCCACGCGCACCTGCGCATAGGGCATCTGGTGGTCCACCACCATCGGCCTGGTGTCGCCCAGGCAGGTCAGCGGGGCAGCGGCTGCGCCCGGGGCCAGGGCGGCCAGCAGCGTCGCGGTGAGGAGGGGCTTCATGCGTTCGTGTGCCGTGCGCGGCGGTGAGGTGGCGGCAACCGTGCATTGTCGGGTCCGCGCAGCCTTCACCATTGGATAAGCCTCGCTTCCACAAACTCGAATGGGCGCCGGCGCCGTCTTGGGCACACTCGACGCCCTGGGCCTGGGATGCGCGGCGTGGCCGCGCGTGCGACACCCCTGCACCGAGCGCCTGAACGCAAATCAAGGAGACAGCATGCGATTCATCCCCTTCGCCAAGGCCGTAGGCACCGCGCTGGCCTGCGCCACGCTGCTGGCCACCGTGCCGGCCCGCGCGCAGGACAAGCCGGCCGAGCTGAAGATCGGCATCTCCACCTTCACCTCGGGCGCCGCATCGGTGTTCGGCGTGCCGGGCAAGGCGGCGGCCGAGCTCCTGATCGACGAGATCAACGCCAAGGGCGGCATCGGCGGGGTGAAGGTGGTGCCCACCTTCATCGACGAAGGCATCGGCGGCGACAAACTGCTGAGCGAATACCGCCGCCTGGTGCAGGAGCAGGGTGTCAAGACCATGCTGTCGGCCATTTCCAGCGGCAACTGCAACATCGTGGCGCCGGTGGCCGAGGACCTGAAGATCCTGAACGTGATGTGGGACTGCGGCACCGAAAAGATCCTGGAGAACAAGCGCTTCAAGTACGTGGTGCGCACCCAGGCCAATGCCACCACCGAGATGGTGGCCACGGTGCTGTACCTGCTGAAGATGAAGCCCAACTTCAACAGCATCGCGGTGGTGAACCAGGACTACGCCTGGGGCCGCGACAGCTGGGAAATCTTCATCAACACGCTGCGCGTGTTCAAGCCGGACATCAAGGTGGTGGCCGAGATGTTCCCCAAGCTGGGCGCCAGCGACTTCTCCACCGAGATCTCGCGCCTGCAGGCCTTGAAGCCCGACGTGGTGCTGAACACCAGCTGGGGCGGCGACCTGGACACCTTCATGCGCCAGGCCGGCCAGCGCGGCCTGCTCAAGCAGGGCGCCACCTTCGTGATGCCGCTGCTGGAAAGCAGCCTGGAACGCCTGGGCGACGCGGTGCCTGAAGGCATCATCGCCGGCGCGCGCGGCGACCACTACTGGCTGCACCCCGAAACCGCCAACGACCCGGCGCACAAGGATTTCATCGCCAAGTTCAAGGCCAAGACCGGCGCCTACCCCATCTACCCCACCTACCACATGGCCCAGGCGCTCACTGGGCTGAAGGCGGGCTATGAAGCGGCCATCAAGGCCAACGGCGGCAAGTGGCCGGCGCCCGACCAGGTGGCCGAGGCCATGCGCAAGATGAAGTTCAAGGGCTATGGCCGCGAGATCACCATGCGCGAAGACGGCCAGGGCCTGGAAGCGCAGTTGCTGGGCGTGACCAAGCGCACCCCGAAGTACCCCTTCGCGGTGCTGGACAAGATGGTCATCGTGCCGGCGGAACTGGTCACCACACCGGTGGGCGAGAAGTCGCCCACCTGGGTGAAGGGCATCAACCCGGCCATCCTGAAGGTGCTGACCAGCGATCAGCTCAAGACGCACGACTTCAAGTGAAGCTGCTGCACTGGCCTGACGCGCCCGGATGGATGCTTCACTGATTGCCCTGGCGCTGATGGACGGCGTGTCCTACGCCGCCCTGCTGTTCCTGGTGGCACTGGGCCTCACGCTCATCTTCGGCGTGATGCGCATCCTGAACATCGCGCACGGCAGCCTGTACGCCTGGGGCGGCTACTTCGCCGCCACGCTGGGGCTGGGCATCGCGAACTTCGGCCTGCCGGCCTGGCTGGGTCTGCCGGCGCTGTTCGTTGCCGCCCTGGTCATTGGCGGGCTGCTGGGCACGGTGCTCGAATTTGCGCTGCTGCGCCGCATCCTGGACAAGGACCCCATCCTGCAGTTGCTGGTGACCTTCGCCGCCTTCATGGTGCTGGAAGACCTGCAGCGGATGATCTGGGGCGTGCAGCCGGTGTTCGTCTCCGAGGTGGTGAACCAGTTGGGCACCATCAGCGTGGCCGGGGTCACTTACACCCGCTACCAGTTGCTGGTGCTGCCGGCGGTGGCGGTGGGGGCCTTTGTGGGCCTGCGCTTCTTCCTGGGCCGCACCGCGCTGGGCCGGCAGGTCACGGCCGTCACCCACCACCGCGAGGTGGCCACCGCCATGGGCGTGAACACCCACCGCGTCACCTGGCTCACCATCGCGCTGGGCGGTGCCCTCGGCGCGCTGGGCGGTGCCTTGGCCTCGCCCACCACCAGTTTCACGCCCGGCATCGGCGCCGACATGATGGTGCTGAGCTTCGCCGTGGTGGCGACCGCGGGCCTGGGCCAGATCGGCGGCGCGGCGCTGGCGGCACTGATGATCGGCCTGGCGCGTTCCTTTGCCGTCTACCTGTGGCCGGAGATGGAAGTGCTGGTGCCCTACCTCATCATGGTGGGCGTGCTGCTGGTGCGCCCTGAAGGCCTGTTTTCCACGGCCGCCGCCCGGCGCATTTGACACCCATGCAGCGGCTTCCCCTTTTTGTTGCGGCCCTGGTGCTGGCGGTGCTGGCCCTGGCCTTCGGCCTGCCCTGGCTGAAGACGCCCTTGCTGCTGGCGCTGGCCAACGGCTTGTCGGTGCTGGGCGTCATCGTGCTGGTGCGCGCGGGCCAGGTCAGCTTCGGCCACGCCATGTTCGCCTGCCTGGCGGGCTACACGGTGGCCTTTGCGGGGCGCGCCTGGCACCTGGACGCGCTGCTGCTGCTGGCCGGGGGCTCGGCCGCCGCTGCGTTGGCCGGGGCGCTGGTCGGCCTGTTCATGGTGCGCTACCGCGGCATCTTCTTCGGCATGCTGAACCTGGCCTTTTCCATGGTGCTGTTTTCGGTGCTGGGCAAGTTTGGCGGTGTGACCGGCGGCACCGACGGCCTGCGCTTCGACCGCCCCAGCTTCGGCTTCGTGCACCTGGAACGTGAAGGCTTCGAGCTGGCCCTGCTGCTGCTGGCGCTGGTGCTGGCGGTGGGCGCCGGCGCACTCGTGCAGCGCTACTTCGCCAGCGTGAACGGGCAGGCCCTGGCCGCCATCAAGACCAACGAGACGCGGCTGGAGTACCTGGGCATCTCTGCCAAGCGGGTGTTCTGGGGCGGCTACGTGCTGTCGGCCGCGCTGTGCGGGCTGGGTGGGGCGCTGTTTGCGCTGACCCAAGGGCTGGTGACGCCGGAGATGGGCTACTGGGTGCGCTCGGGCGAGATCGTGTTCATCGCCATCCTGGGCGGCGCCGGTCATGCGGTGGGCGCTTTCATCGGCGCCTTCGTCTTTGAATTCGTCAAGCTGTATGCCGCGGCCCTGCTCACCGGGGCCTGGCAGATGGTGCTGGGCCTGGTGCTGATCGTGATGGTGTTCGTGGCGCCTTCGGGCATCTTCGGCTTGCTGCACCGGCGCCTGTCGGGAGTGCGCGCATGAGCCCTGCACCTGCCAACTCGGTTCTTTCCACGCGCGGCCTGTCCTTGAGCTTCGGCGGCGTGGTGGCGGCCGACGCGATCGACTTCGACTTGCGGGCGGGCGAGCGCCTGGCCGTGGTGGGGCAGAACGGTGCGGGCAAGACCACCTTCATCAACATCTGCACGGGCTACCTGAAGCCCACGTCCGGCCAGGTGTGGCTGGACGGGGCGGACATCACCGGCCGCAGCCCGCGCGAGATCACCCGCCTGGGCGTGGGCCGGTCCTTCCAACTGCCGCAGGTCTTCGGTGAACACACGGTGCGCCAGTGCCTGATGCTGGCCGCCAGCGCGGTGCAGCGCAGGAAGGGCTGGTGGCAGCCGCTGGAGCAGGCGGTGAACGCCGACGAGGTGGACGCCATGCTGGCGCTGCTGCAACTGAACACACGCGCGCACGACCGTGCTGGAGAACTGCCCGAGGGCCAGCGCAAGCTGCTGGACGTGGCGATGGCACTGGTGCTGAACCCGCGCCTGATGATCATGGACGAGCCCACCAGCGGCGTGTCCAGCGACGAGAAGCACGAGCTGATGGCGGTGGTGATGCGCGCGCTGGACGCCAAGCAGGTGACCAGCATCTTCGTCGAGCACGACATCGACATCGTGCGCCGCTACGCCACGCGTCTGGCGGCCTGGATCGCCGGCAAGATCGCGGCCGACGGTCCGCCCGAGCAGGTGCTCAACGATCCCCTGGTCATCAAGAACGTGATTGGAGAGTAGCTTTGCTGGTCTTCGAAAACGTCTCCACCACCATCGCCGGCATCCCCGTGCTGCGCGGCATCAGTGCCACGCTGGAACGTGGTGCCACGGTGGCCGTGGTGGGTCGCAATGGCGCGGGCAAGACCACGCTGCTGCGCGTCATCATGGGCCTGCTGCCGCCCACCGCTGGCCGCGTGCTGCTGGACGGGCAGGACCTGGCTGCCGTGCCCGCGCGCGACCGCGCCCGGCTGGGCGTGGGCTACGCGCCCGAGGACCGGGTGCTGTTCCCCAGCTTCAGCGTCGAAGACAACCTGCGCTTTCCCTGTGAAGTGGTGGGCCTGTCGCGCAGGGATGTGGACGCGCGGTTGGAAGAGACCTTGACCATCGTGCCGGAATTGAAGCCCATGCTGTCGCGTTCCGGCGCCGCGCTGTCGGGGGGCCAGGGCAAGATGGCCGCGTTGGGCCGGGCGGTGATGGCCGGGTCGCGCCTGGTGCTGCTGGACGAGCCCTTCCAGGGGCTGGCACCTGTGCTGGCGCAGCAATACGGCGCATCATTGCAGCGCCTGCTGCAGCGCCGCCCGCAGCTGACCGTGGTGGTGACCGAAAGCAACCGCAGCCTGCTGAAGGACATTCCCACCGACACCCTGGTGTTGGAACGCGGCGCGCTTCAGCATGGCGATGCCGCTGCCGTGCATTGACCGGACCTATCAAGGAGTACCCCCCATGTCCAAGCACTTCATCAACGGCGACTGGGTTTCGGCCGCCAGTGGCGAGACCTTGCCGGTCATCGACCCCAGCACTGGCCAGGCCTTCGGTGAAATCCCGCGCGGCGCCGCGGCCGACGTGGACCGCGCCGTGGCCGCCGCCCGCGCCGCGCTGAACGGCCCCTGGGGCCGGATGACCGCCACCGAGCGCGGCCGCATCCTGCACAAGATGAGCCAGCTGGTGCTGGCCGATGCTGAAGCACTGGCGCAACTGGAAGCGCGCGACACCGGCAAGCCCTTGAGCCAGGCGCGCAATGACATCACCGTGGCCGCGCGCTACATGGAGTTCTACGCCGGCGGCGCCGACAAGCTGCACGGCCAGCAGATCCCCTACCTGGACGACTACCACGTGGTGGTGCTGCGCGAACCCTATGGCGTGACCGCGCACATCCTGCCCTGGAACTACCCGGCGCAGATGTTCGGTCGCAGCGTGGTGCCGGCTATCGCCACCGGCAACGCGGCGGTGCTGAAACCCAGCGAAGACGCCTGCCAGACGCCGCTGGCCTTCTGCCGCATTGCGCAGCAGGCCGGTCTGCCGGCGGGGGCGCTGAACGTGGTCACCGGCCTGGGTGAAGAAGCCGGCGACGCGCTGACGCACCACCGCGACATCGACTTCGTCACCTTCACCGGCAGCCCCGAGGTGGGCACCATCGTTCAGAAGGCCGCGGCCGAGCGCACGCTGAAGGTGGTGCTGGAACTCGGCGGCAAGAGCCCGCAGATCGTGTTCGACGACGCCGACCTGGAGCGCGCTGCGCCCTTCATCCTGAAGGCCATCACCCAGAACGCCGGCCAGACCTGCAGCGCCGGCAGCCGGCTGCTGGTGCAGCGGGGCATCCACGACCAATTCGTCGCCATGGTGACCGAACGCTTCGCCGCCAGCGTGGCCGGCAGCCCGGCCATGGACCGTGACTGCGGCCCGCTGATCAACGCGGCGCAGAAGGCTCGCGTGGAAGGTTTCATCCGGCGCGCGCTGGATTCCGGCGTGAAGCTGCTGGCCAAGGGCAGCGTGGCCCCGGGCGTGCCCGCCGGTGGCTACTACGTGGCGCCGCACATGTTCGGCGAGGTGCCGCGCGGCCATGAACTGGCGTGTGACGAAGTCTTCGGCCCGGTGCTCAGCATCATCCCCTTCGACGACGAGGACGACGCCATCCGCCTGGCCAACGCCACCGACTACGGCCTGATCGCCGGCATCTGGACCCGCGACGGCGGCCGCCAGACCCGGGTGGCCAAGGCCATGAAGTGCGGCCAGGTCTACATCAACACCTACGGCGCCGGCGGCGGCGTGGAACTGCCCTTCGGCGGCGTGAAGCGAAGCGGCCACGGCCGCGAGAAGGGCTTCATCGCGCTGGAAGAGTTCTGCACCGTGAAGACGGTGGTTCAGTACCACGGAAAATGAGCGGACACCAGGAGACAAACATGCGACTCAAAGACAAGGTCACCATCGTCACCGGCGCGGCCAGCGGCTTCGGCGAGGGCATCGCCCAGCTTTATGCGGCCGAAGGCGCCAAGGTGGTGGTGGCGGACATCAACGGCGACGGCGCGAAGAAGGTGGCCGCGGCCATCGGCGCCTCGGCCATCGGCGTGACCTGTGATGTGACGAAGCGCGCCGACATCGATGCGCTGGTGAAGGTCACGCGCGAATACTTCGGCGGGCGCATCGACGTGGTGGTGAACAACGCCGGCTGGACCCACAAGAACGGCCCGTTGCTGGACGTGGACGAAGCCACCTTCGACAAGGTGTACGACATCAACGTGAAGAGCATCTTCCACATGGTGCACGCCGTGGTGCCACTGATGCGCGCGCAGAAAAGCGGCTGCATCCTGAACGTGGGCTCCACCGCCGGCATCCGGCCCCGGCCGGGCCTGACCTGGTACAACAGCTCCAAGGGCGCGGTGAACCTGATGAGCAAGAGCCTGGCCGTGGAACTGGGCCCGGACAACATCCGCGTGAACGCCATCTGCCCGGTGATGGGCGTGACCGGCCTGCTGGAACAGTTCATGGGCATGCCCGACACGCCCGAGAACCGAAAGAAGTTTCTGGCCACGATTCCGCTGGGGCGGCTGTCCACGCCCTTGGACATTGCACGCGCAGCGCTGTACCTGGCCAGCGACGACGCGGAGTTCATCACCGGGGTGGAGTTCCCGGTGGATGGCGGGCGCACCGTCTAAGGCAGCCAGAGCCGATCGACCAAAGCCTCCACCGCCAGTTTGCTGCCGGCCTGCTCCGCCGCCGCTTTCCACTCGGCCGGTGCCGGCGCCACGCGGGTGGGTGGGCGCCCGCCCCAGAAGCTGGCTTTCAAGGCGAACACCACCAGCCCGTCCTGCACCTGGGGCGCGGCCAGGGCTTCGATGTTCTGCACCACGGCGTTGCGTGTGGGGGCTGGCAGTTCACCGTCCAGGTCCAGCCACACCTTGCACTTTCGTTCCGGCCGCAGCGCCAGCACGATGAAGCCACCCACGGGCTTGCGCTGGAAGGCCGCCTTCAGCGCCTGGGCCGCGGCGCCTTCCACCTGCTGCATGTAGGCCGCGAACTCGGCCGCGTCCTTCACCCGGCTTTGCAGCACCGATTCCGGCTGCAGCAGCACCACGCCCGCGTTGACCAAGGGCTCGGCGCCGTGGCTCGGCCAGGGCGTGAAGGCCAAGCCGGTGGCCAGGCTGAAAGTTCGGCGCTTCAAGGCCAGGCCGTCACTTTTCAGCCAGCGCCTTCAGGCTGGCCAGGCCTTCTTCGTACTTGCCGCCCACCATCTTCTCCATGCTGAACACCAGGCCCATCAGCTTGGAAATGAAGGGGCTGGGGCCGAACATGGCCTGCGTCACCCGGGTGCCCGCGCCTTCGGGCGCCAGGGTGAATTCCACCGTGTTGTGGGCTTCAAACGGGGTGATGAAGTCCAGCTGGATGCTGATCTTGGAGGACGGCACCGACCCGGTGATGGCCATGCGGCCATGGCCCACGTCCTTGTTGCCCTGCCACTCGTACACCGCGCCCACGCCCTCGGCGGCGCCGCTGTAGCTTCGCTTCAGCTGTGGGTCGATCTTTTCCCACGGCGACCAGGGTTCCCAGTGCTTGAAGTCGTTGATCAGCGCAAACACCTTCTCGGGCGCGGCCTGGATGGTGATGGACCGTTCGATGCGGAAGCTGTCCGGTCGCGTGGCGGCGTAGATCAACACGACGGCCACGCCGGCCAGCACAACGAGTGCGATGGTCTTGAACATGGTGTGCTCCTTGGCAGCAGGTCAGCGCGCCTGCCTCAGCGCCGTGACCTCGATCTCGATCTTCATGCGCGCATCGGCCAGGCCGGCCGAGATCATCATCGCGGCGGGCCGCACCTGGCCCAGGTACTTCTTCAGAACCGGCCAGCACTTCGGGAATTCGCTGCCGTCGGGCAGCACATAGGTCACCCGCACCACGTCGGACCAGCCCGCGCCGGCCTGGGTGAGGGCCGCTTCGATGTTGCGCAGGCACTGTTCGGTCTGGCTCTCGATGTCGTCGGCAATGCGCATGCTGGCGTAGTCGAAGCCCGTGGTGCCCGAGACGAAGACCCAGTCGCCCTGCACCACGGCGCGGCTGTAGCCGATCTCGGCTTCGAAGGGGGAGCCGGAAGAGATGAGTGTGCGGGTCATGGCGGGGAAGAGGGTTGGAAGAAGCTGTGCGGGTGGGCGCTTAACACCGAACCGCGCCGGGACTTTGGGCCAGATCAGTGCAGACGCAGAAGGCGCGCCGCTTTTATTTTGCCGTGTGGCGTGTGGGCCTGACGCCGCAATCGAGGTGTCAGCGTTTACCCCGATGCTTCGTGCAGTCGCCCTCTGGGGCCCGTTGTTGCCTTGACCTTCCGCACCCGCCCACCATGCAAAAACAGATCTACCAGCTCATTCGCGAGAACCCCGCGT
The DNA here is from genome assembly GCA_000244995.1 of Burkholderiales bacterium JOSHI_001. Lineage (NCBI taxonomy): Bacteria > Pseudomonadati > Pseudomonadota > Betaproteobacteria > Burkholderiales > Burkholderiales bacterium JOSHI_001. The sequence goes on from CM001438.1 coordinate 752,385, forward strand.
ACGCCCAGCTCATCCAGGCGCGCAGCCGGCTGTCCTGGACACTGTCGGCCATCATCCTGGTGCTGTTCTATGGTCTCATCCTGGTCATCGCCTTCAACCCCAAGATGACCGGCCAGCCCATTGCCGAGGGGTCCATGGTCACGCTGGGGGTGGTGATCATCCTGGCCCTGTTCGTCCTGTTCTGGGGCCTGACCGCCTGGTACGTGAAGCGCGCCAATGGCGAATTCGACGGCCTGACGCGGCAGATCGTGCTGCAGGCCACCCAGGAGGCCAAGTGATGAATGCCCAACGCTTCCTCCGCCCGCTGCTGGCCGCTGCCGGCGCCTCGCTGGCCTCCTTCACGGCCTGGGCCGGACCGGCCGTCGAAGCCACGCAGAAGCAGCCGCTGAACCTGCACGCCATCGTCATGTTCCTGGTCTTCGTGGGCCTGACCATGGTCATCACCTACTGGGCGGCCAACCGCACCAAGTCGGCGTCGGACTTCTACACCGCCGGGGGCGGCATCACCGGTTTCCAGAACGGGCTGGCGATTGCGGGCGACTACATGTCCGCCGCCACCCTGCTGGGCCTGACCGCCATGGTCTACGGCCAGGGCCTGGACGGCTACATCTACATGATCTGCTTCTTCGTCGGCTGGCCGGTCATCCTGTTCCTGATGGCCGAGCCGCTGCGCAACCTGGGTCGCTTCACCTTCGCGGACATCACGTCCTACCGGCTGGACCAGGGCAAGGTGCGCACCATGGCGGCCATCGGCTCGCTGACGGTGGTGTGCTTCTACCTGATTGCGCAGATGGTGGGCGCGGGCCAGCTGATCAAGCTGCTGTTCGGCCTGGACTACAACATCGCCGTGGTGGCGGTGGGCGCGCTGATGATCGTCTACGTCACCAAGGGCGGCATGCTGGCCACCACCTGGGTGCAGATCATCAAGGCCTGCCTGCTGCTGGCCGGCGGCACGCTGGTGATGCTGCTGGCCATGTCGCAGTTCGGCTTCAGCTTCAGCACCCTGGTGAAAAGCGCCACCACCGCGCACAAGGATGGCTTCGCCATCATGGGCGCGGGCAAGCTCACCGCCGACCCGGTCACCGCCATCTCGCTGGGCCTGGGCCTGATGTTCGGCATTGCCGGTCTGCCGCACATCCTGATGCGCTTCTTCACCGTGACCGACGCCAAGGAAGCGCGCAAGTCGGTGCTGGTGGCCTCGGGCTTCATCGCCTACTTCTTCAACGTCATCTTCCTGATGGGCCTGGCGGCCATCGTCATCGTGGGCCAGAACCCCGACTTCTTCGAAGGCGGCAAGGTGGGCGGCAAGCTCATCGGCGGCGGCAACATGGTGGCCATGCACTTGTCCAAGGCCGTGGGCGGCAACCTGCTGCTGGGCTTCCTGGCGGCGGTGGCCTTTGCCACCATCCTGGCGGTGGTGTCGGGCCTGGCGCTGGCTGGCGCCTCCGCCATTTCACACGACCTGTACGCCCGCGTCATCAAGAAGGGCCAGGCCAGCGAAGCTTCGGAGATGCGCGTGTCCAAGTACGCCACCATCGGGCTGGGTGTCATCGCCGTGGTGCTGGGCATTGCCTTCGAGAAGCAGAACGTGGCCTTCATGGTGGGCCTGGCCTTCGGCATCGCCGCGTCGTCCAACTTCCCGGTGCTGCTGCTGTCCATGTACTGGAAGGGCCTGACCACCCGTGGCGCCCTGGCCGGCGGCTACGGCGGCCTGGCCACCGCGGTGCTGCTGGTGGTGCTGTCCAAGTCGGTGTGGGTCACGGTGCTGGGCAACCCGGCGCCGCTGTTCCCGTACGAGCAGCCGGCGCTGTTCTCCATGCCGGTGGCCTTCTTCTTCTGCTGGCTGTTTTCCAAGCTGGACGCGAACAGCGTGCGCTCCAAGGCCGAGATGGTGGCCTTCGACGACCAGTTCGTGCGCGCGCAAACCGGCTTTGGCGCGGCGGGGGCCGCGCAGCACTGAACTGCGTGTCGGGTGCGCGGCCGGGCCTCAGGCCAGCCGCTGCACCAGCCACACCAGGCCAGCGGCACCAATGGCCGCGGACGCGGCGCGTTCCCAGCGCCGCGCCTGCGCCTGGCGTGCCAGCCAGGCCAGCACCGGTGCCAGCAACAGCACCACCGCCGCCTGCCCGGCTTCCACCCCGAGGTTGAAGCCCAGCAGCGCGCGGCCCAGGGCCCAGCCGGACAGGTGCAATTCGGTCAGCACCTCCGAGAAGGCCAGGCCGTGCACCAGGCCGAAGCCGAAGGCCAGCACCGCACGGCGCCATGGCAGCACCCGCGCCAGCCACAGGTTTTCGGCCGCCACCCAGACGATGGACGCGGCGATCAGCGGCTCCACCACCTTCGGCGACAGGTTCACCCAGCCCATCACCGCCAGCGCCAGCGCCACGCTGTGCGCCAGCGTGAAGGCGGTGACGGTGAGCAGCAACTGTTTGACGCTGCGGCTGCCCACCAGCAGCGCGGCCAGGAACAGCAGGTGGTCCAGGCCGGTGGCGATGTGGGCCAGGCCGGTGCGAAAGAAGTCCCAGGTCCCTGATGGCGCTGCCGCGCCCAAGCGCAATTCGGCCTGCGGGCGGTCCTTGCTGAAGACATGTTCGCTGTGGGTGCCGTCGGGTGCGGTGATGCTGACGATGCTGCGGTAATGCTCGCCCAGCGGCTGCCACAGACTGTCGGTGATGGCCAACGTGCCAGGCGCCGACGCGCAGGCGAATTCGACCTGCAGCACCAGCCGCTCTTCGCCCGCCTGCGCGGTCTGCACCCGGGTGCGGGCGATGCGGCAGGCCTGGCCGTCCACCGCCATGTGCAGCCATTGCGGCAGGCCGCTGGCCAGGCGCTGCGCCGCGGCGGCGTCGCCCGCGGCCACGCGTTGCAGGTCGGTGGCGCCTTCGCCCACCTCGGCGGTGTTCAGCGTCAGCCGGTAGGCCAGGCGCTCGCCGCGCGCGTCCAGCGTGGCCAGGCCGGTGCTGGTGACATGGGCCTGGGCGCTGGCCAGCCCGACCAGGAAGAACAGGCAGAGCAGGGCAGGGCGCATGGGGCGGCGGTCAGTTCAACAGGGCCAGCCAGGCCTCGGCCACGTAGGTGGGCAGCAACTGGGTCTGCGCCTGGGCGCCCGTGGTGACACGCACGTAGTTCGCCATGCCGATCGGGTTGGCGGCGCCGAAGCTGAATTCGAAGGCAGGGCTGGCCGCTGCGGCGTCGGTGAACACGGCCACGCGCAGCGCGGGCGTGTCCAGCCCGAACTCGGGCGCTTCGCGCTCGAACTGGCGTTCCGACACGGCATGCCGCAGCAGCCGCAGCGCGCCGGCCACGGCGGCGGCATCCACCGGGCCGGCATCGCTGCGCCAGCCGCTGCCGTCGCGCCGCAAGGTGCGTTGGCGGGTCTTGTCCGACAGCTTCAGCACCCGCACCGCGTCGGCCGCCAGGCCGTGCATCGGCCCTTCGGCCACTTCGTCCACCAGGCGCTTCTGGCGGTCGGGCGACCAGAAGGCGGCCGTGCCCATGGCGCCACCCACCACCAGCAGCACCAGCCACCACAGGTGGCGCTGGAGCTTCAGTACCGGCGCCGCCACCACACCCCCACGCCGGCCAGCACACACAGGCCCGGCAGTCCCACCACGCACAGCAGGAAGATGGCCTGCGTCTGGCCGTTGCTCAGGCTGACCAGCGGCAGCACCTCCACCGGCGGCTTCATGGCCGGGGCGCGCGGCTCGCCGCGCAGCCAGGACGCCAGGCCCAGCGCCAGGTCGGCGTTGGCCAGGTAGGGGTAGAAGGAATTGCTGGCGAAGTCGGCGTCGCCCACCACGGCCAGCTTGAAGGGCGCGCTGCCGAGCTTGCCTTCGGCGGCCAGGGCCAGCACGCGGGCTTTCGGTGTGGCGCCGTCGGCCACCACCGGTGCGCCGGGCAGGGCCACCACGGTGCTGCTGGGGCTGCTTTGCATCAGCACGCTGGTCTTCACGCCCGGCGCGGCCTGGGCGACGAGGGGGCGCGCACCGGGGAAGAAGCTCATCGCCAGGGCCACGGTGGCAGGGTGGGGGGCGTATTGGTCGATGGCCACCATCTGCGCGTCGGTGAAGTAGTGGCTGACCGGGTCCACCACCACGCCGTCGCCCACGGTGATGCCGGCGCGCGCCAGCAGCGCGGCCAGTTCGGGTGCCACCTCGTAGTCGGGCTCCAGCAGCAGCAGGGCGTTGCCGCCGCCTTCCAGGTACCGGGCCAGCAGCGCCACCTCGCCCGGCGCGAAAGGCGTGCGCGGGTTGGGGATGACCAGCGCGGCGCAATCCGCGGGCACCGCGCCGCTGGTGGCCAGGGCCAGCTTCTTGACCGCATAACCCAGCTTGTCCAGTGCGCGCTTCAGCCGGCCGATGCCGTGCTGGTCCATCTTCACCACCTGGGCGCCGATGGCGTCGTGGTTGTGGCCGGCACCGCCTTCAAAGTGGGTGTGGAACTCGAAGTTGTCGATGTCGTACTCGGCATGGCCGGTGGCGAAGCACAGCGGGCGGGTGTCGCGGCGCAGCAGGCGCAGGATGCCCAGCGCCATCTCGCGATCCTCCGTGGACACCACTTCCACCCGCCGCCCACCCGCCACCAGCAGCGCGGCGTTGTACATGCGCACGCCGAACTGGTTGGCCAGTGCGGGTTGCTGGTCGGGGTCGATGGTGCGAACGTGCAGCCGCGGGTTCATGCGGCCCATGATCTCCACCATCTGCCTGGCATTGCGCCCGGCCGGGTTCTGCGCCTGGTAGAAGTAGGTCAGCTCCACGTCTTCGCTCAGCTGTTCCAGCACCGCGCGGGTCTCGGGCGCGGGGGTGAAGGCCTCTTCGTGCGTCATGTCGAAGTGCTGGTCGTGCCGGTAAACGATGACGTTGGCCGCCAGCACCGCGCCGAAGGCGCCCAGCACGCCCAGCGCACGCACCGCGATGCGCCAGCGGCCGGGGCCCAGCGGCGCCTGAAGGCCGGCGATGAACAGCGCCAGCAGGCCAACGAGGGTGAGGCCGAACCAGAGGGCGCCCATCTCAGGTTCGCCCGGCCGTTCCGAAGAACCTGAGCACCCCCTCGGGGGGCGGCGAACAAGGTGAGCGTGGGGGCTTCATGTCAGCGGTCCGCCAACTGGCGCGCGGCCAGCCACAGCGCGGCCATCGCCAGCGCAATGAAGTACATCGCGTCCGACAGGAACACCGAGCCCGTGGCCAGCGGCTTGAAGTGGCCCATCAGCGACAGGTTCAGCGCCAGCGGCTCCAGCAGCGCCGGCAGCATGGGGCCCACCGAATCGGCGAACCACAGCATCAGGAACAGGCCCAGGGACAGCGCGGCGGCGATCACCTGGTTCTCGGTCAGGCTGGACGCCAGCACGCCGATGGCCACCAGCAGCGCCGACAGCAGCGCCATGGCGCCATAGCCCACCACGATGGGCCCCCAGTCGGGCTCGCCCACCCAGGCCAGCACGCCCGCGTACACCCCGGCCAGCGCGTAGATGCCCAGCATCAGCGCCCAGGTGGCGCAGAACTTGGCCAGCACGATCCACACCTCGGCCACCGGCGCGGTGAGCAGCAGCTCCAGCGTGTCCTGGCGGCGCTCTTCGGCGAACACGCGCATGGTGAGCACCGGGGTGATCAGCACCGACAGCACGAACATCTGGTGGAAGATGTAGTTCAGGTTGGCCACCTTGGTGGCGAACAGGCTCAGGCTGAAGGTGTAGCCCAGCACCAGCAGGAACACCGCGGCCACCGTCCAGGCGATGGGGGAAAAAAAGGTGGCCCCCAGTTCCTTGCGCAGCAATGCGACGAATGCGTTCATCGGGTCCAGGTGTCAGGCCAGCGAGAGGAACCAGTCCTCCAGGTCGTCGTGTTCGCTCACGTCCTTCATGCTGCGCAGGCCGCGCAGGCGGCCGCCCAGCAGCACCGCCACGCGGTCGGCCGTCTTGGCCACCTCGGGCAGGATGTGGGAGCTCATCAGCACGGTGTAGCGCCCGGCCAGCGAGCGGATCAGGTGGCGCATCTCGATGATCTGGCGCGGGTCCAGGCCGTTGCTGGGTTCGTCCAGGATCAGCAGCGAGGGCTCGTGCACCAGGGCCTGGGCCAGGGCCACCCGCTGGCGGTAGCCGCGCGACAGCGTGGGCACCGGCGCGTCCAGCTTGTGGCGGATTTCCAGTTGATCGGCCACGCGCTGCACGGCTTCGTCCACCTGGCGCGCGGGCACCTGGCGCAGCCGCGCCATGAAGGCCAGGAATTCACCCACCCGCAGGTGGCGGTACAGCGGCGCGGGTTCGGGTGCGTAGCCGATGCGAGCGCGCGCCTGCATGGGCTGGCGCTGCACGTCGAAGCCGGCCACGGCAATGTGGCCGGCGCTGGGGCTGAGGAAACCGGCCAGCAGCCGGATGAAGGTGGTCTTGCCCGAGCCGTTGGGTCCGAGCAGGCAGAACACCTCGCCGGGGGCGATGTCCAGGTCCAGCGCGTCCAGCGCCACCACCGGCCCGTAGCGTTTGCCCACGCCGCGAGCCGTCACCGCTGCCGGAGAGTTCAGTTCAAGCAAATGTGGGCTCTGCCACTTTGCTTGACCCCCCGCGGGGGGCGGGCCGGGCGGGCCTGGCCCAGGGGGCTGTCAGTCATAGAACTCCGGCGCGATCTTGGTCTGCTTGAAGATCTCCGGGTCGTGGCCGTACAGGATCTTGGCGCCTTCCGCGTCACGGATGTGGCGGATCTTCTGGTAGCTCTTGTAGGCGTCGATCGGGTTGCTGGAACCGGGAATCGGCGGGATCAGGTTCTTGTCCAGGTTTTCCTTCAGGTACACCACGTCGCTGGTCATGATGACCGGGCCGGTCTTGGGCAGGCGCGCCACCGCGAACTGGCTGCCCTGGGTGTGGCCGCGGGCGCTGAAGATGCGGAAGGACCCGTCACCGAAGAGGTCGAAGTCGCCGTTCAGCTTCATGACGTTCATGTTCTTCATGTCGGCGAAGTCGCCCGGGATGTAGAAGATGGAAAAACCGATGTCGGGCGCCGTGGCGGCTTTCACTTCTTCTTCCTGCACCACCAGGGTGGCGTTGGGGAACTGGCTGATGTTGCCGCCGTGGTCCAGGTGCAGGTGGCCCACCACCAGGTACTTGATGTCGCTGGGCTTCAGGCCGATCTTGGCCAGCTGCACCGGAATGGCGTCGTCCTTGGTCATCTTCAGGCCGAAGCCCTTGGCCAGCGGGCCCCACCAGCCGGCGGCGTCGGTGATGGTCTTGTCGTTGTTGCCGCAGTCGAACATCACGTTGCCCTTGGGGTGCTTCAGCACGTAGAAGCTCACCGGCACGGAATCGACATTGCCCTGCGCGCCCATCTGGAAGGCCGCCTTGGCAAAGCCGTTCAGCGAACCGGACGTGAACACGTACAACTGCTGCGCCCCGGCGCTGGCCGCCAGGCCGGCTGCCAGCGCCACAGCGCCCAAGCACTTCTTCCATGCCTTCATGACTGGGTTCTCCTCGTCGTGGGTCGGTTGAAATTCAGTCTAGCGCCGGTGTTTTGCCGCCGGCCTTCGGCAATGCTTAAGTGCGCGTTCTGAAGGTTAGAACAGCACCACGTCCCGCATCGCCTGCCCGGTGGCCAGGCGGTCGAAGCCGCGGTTGATGTCGTCCAGCGCCAGTTGTTCGCCCATCAACCGGTTCACCGGCAGCTTGCCGGCGCGGTACAGCGCGATGTAGCGCGGGATGTCGCGTTGCGGCACGGCCGATCCGATGTAGCTGCCGCGCAGGGTACGCTCTTCGGCCACCATTTGCACCGGTGGCAGGGCGAAGCGCTTGTCCGGGTGCGGCAGGCCGGCGGTGATGGTGCTGCCGCCGCGGCGGGTGATGCGCCAGGCCAGTTCCATCGCGGGGATGGCGCCGGCCATCTCGAAAGCGAAGTCCACGCCGCCCTGGGTGAGGGCGCGCACCTGGTCGGCCGCGTCGGCCTGGCCGGCATTCACCGTGGCGGTGGCGCCCAGCTTGCGCGCCAGGGCCAGCTTGTCCTCGTTCAGGTCCAGGGCCACCACCTCGCGCGCGCCAGCGGCCACCGCGGCCAGCAGGGCCGAAAAGCCCACGCCGCCCAGGCCCAGCACGGCCACGCGGGTGCCGGCCTGCACGCGGGCGGTGTTGATGACCGCGCCCACGCCGGTCAGCACCGCGCAGCCGAACAGCGATGCTTCGGCGGGTGAGAGTTCGCGGTCGATCTTCACGCAGCTCTTGCGCGACACCACGCACTGCTCGGCGAAGCAGGACACGCCCACATGGTGGTTCACCGGCTGGCCGTCCAGGTGCAGCCGCCGCACGTCGCCCAGCAGGGCGCCCGCGCCGTTGGCGGCGGCGCCGGGTTCGCACAGCGCGGGCCGGCCTTCCTGGCAGGGCAGGCAGCCGCCACAGCTGGGCATGAACACCAGCACCACGCGGTCGCCCGGGGCCAGGTCGTGCACGCCGGGGCCGCATTCCAGCACCTCGCCGGCCGATTCATGGCCCAGCACCATGGGCAGCGGGCGCGGGCGGTCGCCGTTGATGACCGACAGGTCGGAATGGCACAGCCCGGCGGCCAGCACTTTCACCCGCACTTCGCCCGGGCCGGGGGCGTCCAGTTCCACGTCCTGGATGACCAGGGGCTTGCTTTGCGCATAGGGCGCTGGCAGGCCAATGGCTCGCAACACGGCGGCACGCACGGTGGTCATGGCGGTGTCCTGGCAGCGATTTGACGTTGAGGCGGCGCAGTCTAGGTCGCCGCATCCGCGCTTGTATTCGATTCCGTGGAAGTCGTGCTTCCCAAATGCCGAATGGCGGTCACGCGGGTGACAGGGCAAGCTAGGCGCCGTGAACGATCCAGCCACCCTGTCCGAGCAACTGGCGCATTGGCGCCAGTGGTTGGGCCGCACCGAGCAGCGCCACGACCTGGTGGGCGCGGCGCCGCTGGCGGCCTTGTCGGCCACACTGGACCGCGACGACCCCGAGCCCTTGCCGGGCAGTGATGTGCCGCCGCTGGGCCATTGGCTGTACTTCCTGCCGCTGGCCAAGCAAAGCGAGATCGGCCCCGACGGCCACGCCAAGCGAGGCGGCTTCCTGCCGCCGGTGCCGCTGCCGCGGCGCATGTGGGCCGGCGGGCGGCTGCAGTGGCACCACCCGCTGCGCGTGGGCGACGAGATCGTTCGCACCTCGCGCATTGCCGCCATCGACGCCAAGGCCGGCCGCAGCGGCACCCTGGTGTTCGTGACCGTGCGTCACGAGGTCAGCAACGCCCTGGGCGTGGCGCTGACCGAAGAGCACGACATCGTCTACCGCGACGCGCCCGCGCCCGGTGCGCCGGCTCCGGCGCCGCAAACCCCACCCGACGAAGCGCAGTTCCAGCGCGACCTGGTGCCCGACCCGGTGCTGCTGTTCCGCTACTCCGCGCTCACCTTCAACGGCCACCGCATCCACTACGACCGCAGCTACGTCACCGAGGTGGAAGGCTATCCCGGGCTGATCGTGCACGGGCCCTTGATCGCCACCTTGCTGGTGGACCTGCTGCGGCGCGAAAGGCCCGGCGCCACGCTGAAGCGCTTTGCCTTCACCGCGGTGCGGCCCACCTTCGACATCCACCGCTTCCAGGTGTGTGGCCGCATCGACGTCCCGGGCAGTGCGAAGCTGTGGGCGCAGGACCACGAAGGCTGGCTCACCATGCGGGCCGAAGCCGAGTTTGAATAGCGCTTTCCCTCCATGACCGACAAGTACCAAGATATCCGCGACGGCGTGCGCGCGCTGTGCGCCGGCTTCCCGGCCGAATACCACCGCCAGATCGACGCCGCGCGCGGCTACCCCGAAGCCTTTGTTGACGCGCTCACCCGCGCCGGCTGGATGGCCGCCCTCATCCCTCAGGAATACGGCGGCTCGGGCCTGGGCCTGGCCGAGGCCAGCGTCATCATGGAAGAGGTGAACCGCAGCGGCGGCAACGCCGGTGCCTGCCATGGCCAGATGTACAACATGGGCACGCTGCTGCGCCACGGCTCGGTCGAACAGAAACAGCGCTGGCTGCCGCAAATTGCCGCTGGCAAGCTGCGCCTGCAGAGCATGGGCGTGACCGAGCCCAGCACAGGCACCGATACCACCAAGATCAAGACCACCGCGGTGAAGCAGGGCGACCGCTATGTGGTGAACGGGCAGAAGGTGTGGATCTCGCGCATCCAGCATTCCGACCTGATGATCCTGCTGGCCCGCACCACGCCGCTGGCCGATGTGAAAAAGAAGAGCGAGGGCATGTCCATCTTCCTGGTGGACCTGCGCGACAGCATCGGCCAGGGCATGACGGTGCAGCCGATTCCGAACATGGTGAACCATGAAACCAATGAGCTGTTCTTCGAGAACCTGGAGATCCCGGCCGAAAACCTGATCGGCCAGGAAGGGCAGGGTTTCAAGTACATCCTGGACGGCCTGAACGCCGAGCGCACGCTGATTGCGGCCGAATGCATTGGCGACGGCTACTGGTTCACCGACAAGGTGACCGCCTACGTGAAGGACCGCATCGTCTTCGGCCGGCCCATCGGCCAGAACCAGGGCGTGCAGTTCCCCATTGCCGAGGCCTACATCGAGGTGGAAGCCGCCAACCTGATGCGCTGGGAAGCCTGCCGTTTGTTCGACGCGCACCAGCCCTGCGGGGCCCAGGCCAACATGGCGAAATTCCTGGCGGCCAAGGCCAGCTGGGAAGCGGCGAACGCGGCCATCCAGTTCCACGGTGGCTTTGGTTTTGCCTGCGAATACGACGTGGAACGCAAGTTCCGCGAGACGCGGCTTTACCAGGTGGCGCCGATCTCTACCAATCTCATCCTCAGCTACGTGGCGGAGCATGTGCTGGGTTTGCCCCGATCGTTCTGACTGATTGCGCGAGCCGAGGCCGCTGGGTGAAGGCTTCCGCTCATGTCCCCCGTCGGCCTTCGGCCTCCTCCTCCTTTACTTCGCTTCAGCCTTCACCCAACGTCCTCGGCCACTACCACTGCCGCATGCCAAGAGGCGAATGCCACGGTGGTGCTGCAGTTACAGGCTGGGGTGCCCTGTGGAGCGAAGTAAAGGAGGAGGGCTCGCGCAGCGGGCCCGGGGGACATGAGCGGAACAGGGCACCCCTGCGTGTAACTGCCGCCCAACACTGAGCAAGAGATATGAGACCCCTGCAAGGCATCACGGTAGTCACCCTGGAACACGCCATCGCAGCGCCGTTCTGCACCCGGCAGCTCGCCGACCTGGGCGCCCGGGTCATCAAGATCGAAAGACCCGGCGTCGGTGACTTCGCCAGGGCTTACGACACAAGAGCCAACGGCCTGTCGTCCCACTTCGTCTGGACGAACAGAAGCAAGGAAAGCCTCAGCCTGGACCTGAAGCACCCCAAGGCGAAATCCATCCTGGAGCAATTGCTGCAGAAGGCCGACGTGCTGGTGCAAAACCTTGCCCCCGGTGCCGCCGCCCGCATGGGCCTGGACTTCGACACCTTGCATCCCCAACACCCCAGGTTGACGGTCTGCGACATCTCCGGCTATGGCGACGACCCCCAGCAACCCGGCCCTTACCGCGACAAGAAGGCCTACGACCTGCTCATCCAGAGCGAAGCCGGCTTCCTGTCCATCACCGGCGGCCCCGACTCACCCGCCAAGGCCGGCTGCAGCATCGCCGACATCGCCGCCGGCATGTACGCCTACAGCGCCATCCTGGCCGCGCTGCTGCAACGCGGCCACACGGGGCTGGGCAGCCGCCTGGACGTGTCCATGCTGGAAAGCATGGCCGAATGGATGAGCTTTCCGCTTTACTACGCGATGAACGGCGCCAGCCCCCCGCCGCGCGCCGGCGCCGCCCACGCCACCATCTTCCCCTATGGCCCCTTCGCCACGGGCGATGGCAAGAGCGTGATGCTGGGCATCCAGAACGAACGCGAATGGGCGAACTTTTGCGCCCAGGTGCTGATGCAGCCCGACCTGGCGAAAGACCCACGCTTCGACGCCAACGCCAAGCGCACCCAGGCACGCGACGCGCTGCGCGCCCTCATCGAAACCGAGTTTTCCAAACTGACCGCACCCCAAGTGGTGGAACGCCTGGAAGCCGCGCAAATTGCCAATGCCCAGGTGAACACCATGGCCGACCTCTGGGCCCACCCCCAATTGGCCGCACGCCAACGCTGGACCACCGTCGGGTCGCCCACCGGCCCGCTGCCCGCGCTGTGGCCGCCGGCCCTGCCCCAGGATTTCGAACCCCGCATGGACCCCATCCCCGCGCTGGGCCAGCACACCGACGCGCTGCTGGCCGAACTGGGCCACACGTCCGACGACATCGCCTCGCTGCGCGCCGAAGGCGCCATCTGAAGGACAGCCCACCATGAGCGACAAACACCCCAGCCGCAGCCTGGCCACTTTCGCCGCCGGCCTGCAGTACGCGCACATCCCGGCGGCGGTGCTGCGCCGCACCGAAGACCTGTTCCTGGACTGGTTCGCGTCCGCGCTGGCCGGCAAGGGCGCGCGCCCCGTCGAAAGCCTGGCGAAGTTCTGGTTGAGCCAGGGCCCGGCCGATGGGCCCAGCGAAGTGCTGATCCATCGCCGGAGTTCCAGCCCGCTGGTGGCCGCCGCGGTGAACGCCGCCGCCAGCCACTTCGCCGAACAGGATGACGTGCACAACGGCAGCGTCTTCCACCCTGCGGCGGTGGTGTTTTCGCCCGCGCTGGCGGTGGCGCAGGCACTGGGCAAAAGCGGTCGCGACCTGCTGGTGGCCAGCATCGCCGGCTACGAAGTGGGCATCCGCGTGGGTGAATTCCTGGGCCGCAGCCACTACAAGATCTTCCACACCACCGGCACGGCGGGCAGCCTGGCCGCCGCGGCTGCCGTGGGCCACCTGCTGGGCCTGAACGTCGACCAGATGCTGCATGCCTTCGGCAGCGCCGGCACGCAAAGCGCCGGCCTGTGGGAATTCCTGCGCGACGCGGCGGACTCCAAACAACTGCACACCGCCCATGCCGCCACCACCGGCTTGAGCGCGGCCTACCTGGCGGCCGACGGCTTCACCGGCGCGGCCCACATCCTGGAAGGCCCGCAAGGCCTGGCCGCCGGCATGTCGAAAGACGCCGACCCGACGCGCCTGGTGGACGGCCTGGGCACGCGCTGGGCCACCGCCGAGACCAGCTTCAAGTTCCACGCCTCCTGCCGCCACACCCACCCCGCGGCCGACGCGCTGCAGCAGGTGATGCGAGAACACCGCCTGTCATTGGCCGACGTGGCCGAGGTGACGGCGCAGGTGCACCAGGGCGCCCTGGACGTGCTGGGCCCGGTGACCGACCCGCAGACCGTGCACCAGAGCAAGTTTTCCATGGGCACCGTGCTCGCCCTGGCCGGGCTGCACGCCCAGGCCGGCCTGCCGGAGTTTGACGAGCAGTGGCGCAGCGCGCCCGTGGCCGACTTCCGCGAACGTGTGAAGATGGTGCTGGACGCCGAAGTGGACGGTGCCTACCCCGCGCGCTGGATTGGCAAGGTGCGCGTGCGCACCACCGATGGTCGACAACTCGCCGGCCGGGTGGACGAACCCAAGGGCGACCCCGGCAACACCCTGAGCCGCCCCGAACTGCAAGCCAAGGCGCAACGCCTGGCCACCTACCGCGGTGGCGCCGATGGAGAAGAGATGAACCAAGTGATTGCACGCGTCTGGGCCCTGGACAGCGAAGCCGCCATCGGCCGCTGGCTCGCCTGATGCCGGCCTGGCTGTTCGTTCCCGCCACCCGCCCTGACCGCTTTGACAAAGCGTTGGCGGCCGGTGCCAGCCAGGTCATCATCGACCTGGAAGACGCGGTGGCCCCCGCCGACAAGGACAGCGCCCGCGCGGCCTTGTCGGCATGGCTGAAGGACACCACCTCCCGCGTGGCCGTGCGCGTGAACAGCGCGGACACCGCCTGGTTCCACGACGACCTGGCGCTGGTGAACCACCCGGCGGTGGCAACCGTGGTGCTGCCCAAAGCCGAGCAGATGCGGGCGCTGGCCACCATCGCCGCGCGGCGTGCCGATATCCACCTGGTGCCGCTGATCGAAAGCGCGCTGGGCATGGCCAACGCGCGCGCACTGGCCGCCGCGCCCAAGGTGCAGCGCCTGGCCTTCGGCAGCATCGACCTGCAGGTGGACCTGGGCCTGCGCGGCGCCACCGAAGACGAACTGCTGCCCTTCCGGGCCGAACTGGTGCTGGCTTCGCGCCTGGCCCACATCGCCCCGCCGCTGGACGGCGTGACCACCGCCATCGACGACGCCGACCTGCTGGCCCGGGACGTGGCGCGGGCGCGCCGTCTGGGTTTTGGCGGCAAGCTGTGCATCCATCCCCAACAGGTGGCCGGTGTGCGGGCCGGCTTCGCGCCCAGCGCCGACGAAGTGGCCTGGGCCCAGCGCGTGGTGGACGCTGCGGGAAGCTCCGGGGGCGCCGCGGTGCAGGTGGACGGCAAGATGGTGGACAAGCCGGTGCTGCTGCGCGCGCAGGCCATCCTGCGCGACGCGGCCGGCTGAAGCGCTTACCCACAAACCCAAGGAGACTCCCCATGACCCTGCGCCGCCACGCCCTGGCCGCAGCCACGCTGCTGCTGGCCGCCACAAGCTTCACCGGTTCCGCCTTCGCCCAGGCCTACCCCAGCAAGACCATTTCCCTGGTCGTGCCCTTTGCCGCCGGCGGCCCCACCGACGTGGTGGCGCGCACCCTGGCCGCGGTCATGACCAAGAGCCTGGGCCAGAGCGTGGTGGTGGAAAACAAGACCGGTGCCGGTGGCACCCTGGCCGCGGGCTTCGTGGCCAAGGCCGCGCCGGACGGCTACACCTATTTCATCCACCACAACGGCATGGCCACCGCGCCGGGGCTGTACCGAAAGCTGGCCTACAACCCGCTGACCGATTTTGAGTACGTCAGCCAGGTGGTGGACGTGCCCATGACCCTGCTGGCCCGCAAGGACCTGCCGCCCAGCACGCCGCAGGAGTTCATCGCCTACGTCAAGGCCAATGGCAACAAGCTGAACCTGGCGCACGCGGGCCTGGGCGCGGTGTCGCAGCTGTGCGGCATGTTGTTCCAGAAGATGGTGGGCGTGGAGCTGAACACCGTGCCCTTTCAGGGCACCGCGCCGGCCATGAATGCGCTGCTGGGCGGGCAGGTGGACATCCTGTGCGACCAGACCACGCAGACCCTGCAGCACATCAAGGCCGGCAACGTGAAGCTCTACGGCGTGACCACCAAGGAACGCATCAAGAGCCTGCCCGGCACCCCCACGCTGGACGAAAGCGGGCTGAAGGGCTTCGAGGTCAAGGTGTGGCACGGCGTGTACGCCCCCAAGGGCACACCGGCCGCGGCCATCACCACCTTCGGCAATGCGCTGCGCGCGGCGCTGAAGGACCCCACCGTGGTGGCCCGCATGGCCGAACTGGGCGCCGACATCGTGCCCGAAGCCAAGCAGACGCCCGAAGGCCTGAAGTCCTTCCTGGGCCCGGAAATCGAGAAGTGGGGCGCGCTGATCAAGGCGGCGGGGCAGTACGCGGACTGAGCTGCGCTTGCACTGACGGCCTGCGCCTCCGCCAGCGCAGGCGGCGGTGTTGCTGCCTGCGCAGCGCCTGCCCCATCCTTCTCGCAAGCGGCACCCCTTGCCGCAGCTTGCTTTACATCAACCAGAACCCTCACATGCCTCGTTAGGCTGCGACCCTTTTCAGCCGCCCGATGGCGATGGAGGTTTCATGAAACGGTTCGTCACCACCCTGGCCCTGGCCTTCTCGCTCGGTGCCACGGCCCTGCCCGCCGCCGCCGCCATCGTCGAGGTCACCGGCACCGTGGGTGCCACGCGCATGACGATGGCCAACAACCGCGGCGACGTGTTCTGGGCCATCGGCAGCAACGTCTACCTCAGCCGCCGCACCGCGGGCGTGTACCAGACCTACCAGCTCAACGCCGGCCTGCCGGGCCAGCACAACGACCTGTATGCCCAGCTCAACGATGCGGGCGATGTGGTCTGGACCGCCGTGGTGGCGGGCGTGAACCAGATCTTCTACTTCGACTCGCGCACGCTCACCGCGCGCCAACTCACCTTCGGCACCGCCAGCCGCAGCTGGCCGCGCATCGGCGCAAACGGCAACGCCGCCTGGACCTGGTTCATCAACCCGGCGGCCGGCAACGGGCAGGCCTACCTGGAGTACTTTGACCGCGCGGCCAACCAGGTGGTCAGCGTCAACAGCGCGCCCACCGCGATGGGAAGCTGGGCCATCGCCTTCCAATCCAACGGCGACCTGTTCTGGATCGACCGCCCGAGCTACGCGATGGCGGTGATGAAGTTCAATGCCACCGCGCGCACCAATTCGCTGGTGGTGCAGCGAACCGGCACCTCGCCGGCGTCGGGGCAGCTGGAGGTCAACGACTTCGGCGACATGGTCTGGCGCGAAATTAACAACGGCCAGTACGACCTGGCCTATCGCAATGTGCAGACCGGCAGCGTGGCCCTGCTCACTTCAACGGCAGCGGAGGAAGGCTCCATCCGCCTGAACTACGCCGGCGACGTGCTCTACAAGGTGGGGCCGTCGATCCTGCTGTTCGACCGCCGCCGCGCCACCACCACCACCGTCACCGCCAACTCCGGCGGTTACGGTGACGAATTGCGCTTCAACGACGCCGGTGACGTGGTGTGGGCGCAGAAGTACGGCGTGGCGGGCACCTCGGTGTATGTGTACAACCGCGTCAACGCCACCACCGCCAAGGTCACGGCGGTCAGCTACGACCAGGAGTACTTTCCCTGGATCACCGGCGGGGGCGACGTCTTCTACCTGAAGACCAACTCGGCCGGTACCGACGGGCGCATCATGCGCGCCAGCCCGGGCAGCTACACCAGCAACTGAGACCGCGCTGCCAGGTCGCTGAAGGCCTGGCGCGCCGCCCTCACGCCGGGTCTTCGCGCTTGGCGTCGTCCACCAGCAGGTCCACCAGGTCGCGCGCGAACGCCGGCAGGGTGTCCAGGTTGCGCACGCACACCTGCATCTCGCGCAGCGCCCATTCATCGGTCAGCGGCACGATGGCAATGGCCATGCTCTGCGCGTGCCGGCGGGCCGAGCTCTGCGGCAGGATGCCCACGCCCACGTCTGCCTCCACCATGCGGCAGGCGGCTTCGAAATTGCTGACCTGGATGCGCAGGTTCAGCCGCCGGTGCAGGCCGTCGCACACCTGGCGCAGGAAGGCGTGGATGGCGCTGCTTTCGTGCAGGCCCACATGGGCCAGGTCCAGGGTCTGCTCGAAGCCCACCGCCTGGCCGGTGTCCAGCGCATGGCCTTTGGGCAGGACCAGCACCAGGCGGTCGCGCCGGTAGGGGATGGTCTGCAGGTTTTCGGTGCGCACCGTGCCGGCCACGATGCCGATGTCCACCTGGCCTTCGGACACCGCCCGCACGATCTCGTTGGACAGGCGCTCGCGCAGGTCCACGTTCACGTCCGGGTGGCGCAGCAGGTAGCGGCGCAGCACCGGCGGCAGGTATTCGCCCAGCGCGGTGGTGTTGGCCGCCACCCGCAGGTGGCCCTTGATGCCCTTGGCGTACTCCTGCATGTCGCCGCGCAGCTGTTCGATCTGCGCCAGCACCACCCGCGCGTGGTGCACGAAGGCCTGGCCCGGCGGGGTGAGCGTCACGCCCTGGCTGGTGCGGTACAGCAGCTTGGCGCCGATGCTCTCTTCCAGGTTCTTGATGCGGGTGCTGGCCGCGGGCAGGGAGATGTGGCTGGCCTCGGCGCCGCGGGTCAGGCTGTTGGCGTCGGCCACGCGCACCATCAGGCGCAGGTCCACCAGGTCAAAGTGCATGGAGGCACTGTAGCGCTGCGCGCAGTGGCTCAAACGCCCGGCGGCAGGATGTCGATCACCACCTTGCCGAATTGCGCCTGGCTCTCCAGCCGGCTCAATGCGTCGGGCACCGCATCCAGCGGGTGGCGCGAGTCGATCACCGGCTGCAGCCGGCCGCCCTCGGCCAGTTTCAGCAGGTCCGCGAACTCGGCCAGCGTGCCCAGGGTGGAGCCGAACACCTGCAACTGGCGGATGAACAGGCGCCGCAGGTCGGCGCCGGGCTGGTCGCCGGTGGTGGCGCCGCAGGTCACGATGCGCCCGCCGCGCACCAGGCTCTTCAGCGCCGCGCCCCACACGGCGGCCCCCACGTTCTCAAACACCACGTCCACGCCGCGCCCCCCGGTCAGTTCCAGCACCGCGCGCGCGATGTCCTGGCGGCTGCCGTTCACCGCGTGGTCGGCGCCCAGCGCCAGGGCGCGCTGCAGCTTGGCATCGTCGCGCGAGGTGACGATGACCCGCGCGCCCGCCAGCTTGGCCAGTTGCAGCGCGGCCAGCGACACCCCGCCGCCCACGCCGAACACCAGCACGGTTTCATGCGCCTGCAGCCGGGCCTGGGTGAACAGCATGCGCCAGGCGGTGAGGTGGTTCACACCCAGCGCGGCGCCCTGCGCAAAGTCCAGGCCGGCCGGCAGTGGGAAGACATTGCGCGCCGGCAGGCTGACGAATTCGGCGAATGTGCCGTCGCGGTGTTCGCCCAGCAGGCTCATCCGGGTGCACAGCACATCGTCGCCCCGCAGGCAGAACTCGCAGCGTCCGCAGGCGATGCCGGGGTGCAGCAGCACGCGCTGGCCCACGGCCAGGGCGCGCTCGTCGGCGTCCACTTCCAGCACCGTGCCGGCACCGTCCAGCCCCATCACCTGTGGCAGGCGGTGGGTGATGCCGGCGCCCGAGTCGCGCATGTACAGGTCCACGCGGTTCACGGTGGCGGCGTGCAGTTGCACCAGCACTTCGCCGGGCGCGCGCTTCGGGTTGGGTTGCTCGCCCACCTGAACCACCTCGTTGCCGCCGTGGCCGGTGATGAAGGCTGCTTTCATGCGGGGTCTTTCTTGTCTTGCGATGTGGGTTCCACCTTCGGCTGCCACAGCACCACGTCGCCCTCGGGCAGCGCCACGCAGGGCAGCACCTGGCCCAGCGCCCGCTCGTCGGGAGACAGCCCGGGCCAATCGATGGCGTAGCGCACGCGCCCTTGGGTCAGCGTGGCCATGCACTCGCGGCAGGTGCCGTTGCGGCAGGCACTGCGCAGCTTCAGGCCGGCGGTCAGCGCGGCCTGCAGCAGGGTCTGGCCAGGCGCCACGGGCAGGTCGCGGCCCAAGGGTTCCAGGCGCAAGGTGGTCAGCATGCAGCGATGGTAGGCCCGCTTTCGGGGCAGGGTCGCCCATTGCCGCGCCTGCCGACCTGGCGCACACTGGCCGCACAAACCAGCGCCCGGCCACGACCCGGGTGACAACGCAGGAGACAAGCCATGACATTGCAATCCAGCCTGGACGGCGTGCTGGCGCGCGCCGCCGCATCGGGGAACGTGCCCGGGGTGGTGGGTGTGGTCACCGACCGCCAACGCCACCTCTACGAAGGGGCCTTCGGCCAACGGGTGCTGGGGCAGGGCGCGGCCATGACCCTGGACACAGTAGGGTGGATTGCGTCCTGCACCAAGGCCATCACCGGGGCGGCCTGCATGCAGTTGGTGGAACGCGGCAAGCTGGACCTGGACAGCCCGGCGCAGCAATGGGCGCCCCGGCTGGCCGAGTGCCAGGTGCTGGAAGGCTTTGACAGCCGCGGGCAGCCGAAGACGCGCCCGCCCAAGCGACCGATCACCCTGCGCCACCTGCTCACCCACACCGCGGGTTTCGGCTACGAGTTCTGGAACGCCGAGACCGCGCGCTACCAGGCCGCCACCGGCACACCCGGCATCATCAGCTGCACCCATGCGGCGCTGATGCAGCCCCTGCTGTTCGACCCGGGTGAGCGCTGGATGTACGGCGTCAGCATCGACTGGGTGGGCCAGTTGGTGCAGGCCGCCAGCGGCCAGACCCTGGGCGCCTACCTGGCCGACCACCTGTTCGGTCCGCTGGGCATGCGCGACACCGCCTTCAAGCTGCGGCCGGACATGCAGGCGCGGCTGGCCAAGATCCACCAACGTGACGACAGCGGAGCGCTGATCCCCGGCGACCTGGTGATCGAACAAAGCCCGGAGGTTGAAATGGCCGGCGGCGGGCTCTACGGCACCGTGCCCGACTACCTGCGCTTCATCCGCATGATGCTCAACGACGGCCAGGGCGAATTTGGCCGCGTGCTCAAGCCCGAAACGGTGGATCGGATGTGCCGCAACGCCATGGGCGACCTGCGGGTGACGATGCTGCCCACCCAGGCACCACCGCTCACCAACGACGCCGAGTTCTTCCCCGGCGTGCCCAAGTCCTGGGGCCTGTCCTTCCAGATCAACGAAGAACCCACGTCGACCGGCCGGCCCGCCGGCGGCCTGATGTGGGCGGGCCTGTCGAACTGCTACTACTGGTTCGACCGCAGCCACGGCATCGGCGGCATGACCATGACGCAGGTCCTGCCGTTCGCGGACCATTTGGCGCTGCCGATGTTCTATGAATTCGAATCGGCCACCTACCACTCCTTGAGGTAGCCAGCCCCGGGGGGGGTGCGCAGCCTCAGGCCGGCTGCACCTGGAACACGCGCACGCTGTCCACCAGCGCGCTGGCCTGCGCGTCCAGGCTGCTGGACGCCGTGGCCATGTGCTGCACCAGGGCGCTGTTGTGCTGGGTGTCGCTGTCGATCTGCTGCATGGACGCGCTGACCTGCGCCATGTCCTCCACCTGTTCGGCGCTGGCGGCGTGGATGCGTTCCATCAGCTCACGCAGCCGGCGTATGCCCTGAACCACCTCGGTGATGGTGCCACCGGTCTGCTCCACCAACTGGGTGCCGCCCGCCACGCGTTCGACATTGCTGCCGATCAGCTGCTTGACTTCGCGGGCCGCCGCCGCGGTGCGGCTGGCCAGGGTGCGCACCTCGCCAGCCACCACCGCGAAGCCGCGGCCCTGCTCGCCGGCGCGCGCGGCTTCCACCGCCGCGTTCAGCGCCAGGATGTTGGTCTGGAAGGCAATGCCATCCACCACGCCGATGATGTCGGCAATCTTTTGCGACGCTTCGCGGATGCCGCCCATGGTGGTGACCACGTCGTGCACCAGCGCGCCGCCGCGCTCGGCCACCTGGGCGGTGGTCTCGGCCAGGGTGTTGGCCTCGCTCACGTGGGCGGCGCTGGTGTTCACCGCCTCGTGCAGCATGCGCATGGCCTGGTTGGCCTGCTGCAGTTCACCGGCCTGGCGCGCGGTGTGCTGCGACAGGTCGCCATTGCCGCTGACGATGCGGGCGCTGGCGTCGGCCACGCCGTGCGAGCTGGCGCGCACCTGCGCCACCACGCCGGCCAGGCCGCGCTGCATGCCGTGCAACTGGTGCATCAGGCTGCCGGCTTCGGCGCGGGGCGGCAGGTCCGACGGGGCGAGCTTGCCTTCGCCCACGTCGCGCGCCAGTTGCGCGGCGGCGGCGGGTTCGCCCCCCAGCAGCCGGTACACGCTGCGGGTGATGTGGGCCGCGAACAGCAGGCCCAGCAGCGCGGCCAGGGCGGTGCCGGCCGCCAGCATCCACAACACCCGTTGCGACAGCAGTGTGGCCCGGGCGGCCTGCTCGCGGGCGTCGTTCAGCCAGGCTGCGCGGAAGGGTTCCAGGTCCTTGATCAGGTCTTCGCTGCGCTGGTCAAAGCCCACTTCGCTGCTGTCGCCCTTCATCAGCTTGTTGCCGGCTTCCAGGCCCTGGTCGATGTAGGCCTGGGCCATGCGCCGTCCGGTGTCATGGAAACTGTCGAAGCGCTGCTTCAGCGTGGCCAGGGCCTGGGTCTGGGCCGTGTCCCCGCGCTGCAGCGCCAGGGCCTTGAAGTGGTCCAGGCCGGCGGTGAAGTCCTTGGCGGCAGCGTCGGCCTCGGCGTAGGCACCGGGGTCGTGGGTGGCGCCCACGTCGGTCAGGAACTGCTGCACCTTTTCCACCGCCAGGGCCATTTCGTCCACCGCCAGCACATGGGGCAGCGTGGCCTGCTCGAACTGGCGGGCGCCCTGCTGCAACTGCAACACGAAGCTGCCCACTGCCAGCCCGACCAGCACGAAGATGCCGATCACCAGCGCGAAGGCCAGCCCGAGCTGGCGGCGGATGGTCAGACCTTGCAGCATGGATGGGTCGTCCTCTGGTTTCCAAGGGGTTGTGGCGTGGCCGCGCCAGGCGCGGCCATCGCGGTTGCATTCTTGCCTTGCCGGCCCCAGCCGATGCGTGGATCAGGCTGGCTTGGACGGCGCAGTTGCCGCGCTATGCTGCTGCGCATGACCCCCCATGCCGCCCCCCGCCGCAGCCCGCAGGAACAGGAACGTCTGGACAAGGCGCTGGCCGAGCTGTTTGAACAGCGCATCACCTTCAACCAGACCCTGGGTTTGAAGGTGCTGGGCTTCGGCCCGCAAGGCCCGCGGCTGCGCTTTGCCATGCGGCCCGAGTTGGTGGGCCACTACCTGTACGGGCGCCTGCACGGCGGCGTGATCTCGGCGGTGCTGGACGCGTCCGGCGGGCTGGCGGCGCTGTGGGCCATCAGCGAGAAGCACGCCGACGAGAGCGCGGCCCAGGTGATGCACCGCTTTGCCAAGCTGGGCACCATCGACTTGCGGGTGGACTACCTGCGCCCGGGGCTGGGCCAGCACTTCGACGCCACGGTGGAGGTGCTGCGCCTGGGAGGGCGCGTGGCCAGCATCCAGATGCGCCTGTGCAACGACGAAGGCACGCTCATTGCCACCGCGGCGGGTTCCTACATCGTGTCCTGAAAAGAACAAGGGCCACGGTTTTCACCGTGGCCCCCGCCTTCTTCCCTGCGACGTCTAATTTTAGAAACCGAGACTGGCCAGGAGGTCGTCGACCTCGCCCTGGTCTTTCACCACATCGGTACGGCTGTCGTCCACCACCGGGCCGTGCAGCACGCTGGGGTCCACTTTCTCGCGCTGGTCGGGCGGCACCACCTGCACCAGCAGCTTCACCAGGCTGTCTTCCAGGTCGTTGGCCAGGGTCACCACCTTGGCCACCACCTGGCCGGTCAGGTCGTGGAAGTCCTGCGCCATCATGATGTCGGTGAGGTGCACGTCGATGGCCTGTGAGCGGGCCTGCACGTCGTTCACGAAGTTGAGCACCGCGCCGCTGGCCACGGCCTTCACCGGGTCGGCCACCAGCAGCTCGCCCAGCTTGCGGGTCTGCTCGGCGATGTGGTGGTGCTCGGCCTTGGCGTGGTCCACCGAATTCAGCACCTTCTCGGCCGCCGCGGCGGTCTTGGTGGCAATGAAGTTCAGGCGGCTGCGCGCGTCCGGAATGCCGTCGGCGGCGATCTGCAGCTTGGGCATCACGCCCAGTTGCTGCATGGTGTCGTGCAGCAGGCGGGTGATGGCACCCAGTTGCTGGAACACTTCGGGCGATGCCACGACGCCTTCCTTGGGCACCAGGGCGGTCAGGTCTTCCATCTTCATGTTCAGGCTCCCTGTGCGCCGGCTCAGGCCGTGGCGGCGATTTTTTGCATGATCTTCTGCACCTTCTCTTCCAAGGTGGCCTTGGTGAAGGGCTTGACGATGTAGCCGGCTGCGCCGCTTTGCGCCGCCAGCACGATGTCTTCCTTGCGCGCTTCGGCGGTGACCATCAGCACGGGGATGTGCTTCAGGCTGTCGTCGGCCTTCACGGCCTTCAGCAGGTCGAAGCCGTTCATGTTGGGCATGTTGATGTCGCTGACCACGAAGTCGAAGCGCTGGTTCTTCAGCATGTTCAGCGCCACGACGCCGTCTTCGGCTTCTTCGCAGTTGTTGCAGCCCATCTCCTTGAGCAGGCCGCGCACGATGCGGCGCATGGTGGAGAAGTCGTCGACGACAAGGAACTTCAGGTCGGTGGGGGTGCTCATGGGCGTTGCGTCCTGGGAGGCGGTCGTGTTCAGGAAGGGCTTTGCCGGTTATCGGCCGGGCGCGGCCGGGCTTGAGGGCGTTGCGGGCCCGCCCGGGGTGTGGGGTGTCTGGGCCTGGCTGGCCAGGTCGGGCTTCAGGCTGGGCGCCGCTGGGGCGGCGGCCTCTTCCGGCGCGCCGGCGAGCGCCGGTTCGGCCTCGGGCTCGGCTTGCACCTGGGGGCGGAAGAAGCGGTCTTCCGCATCGCGGTTCATCACGATGATGCTGATGCGGCGGTTGCTGGGCGCCAGCGGGTCGTCGCGCTCGAAGGGCTGGCTGCTGGCCAGGCCCTGCACGCGCAGCACGCGGTCTTCGGTCAGGCCGCCCAGCACCAGTTCACGCCGGCTGGCATTGGCGCGGTCAGCACTGAGTTCCCAGTTGCTGTAGCCGCGTTCACCGGCCGAGAAGGGCTGGGCGTCGGTGTGGCCTTCCAGCGTCAGGCGGTTGGGCACTTCGCTGAGCACGCTGCCGATGGCCTGCAGCAGTTCACGCATATAGGGTTTCACGGCCGCGCTGCCGGAATCGAACATGGGCCGGTTCTGCTCGTCCACGATCTGGATGCGCAGGCCGTCTCGCGTCATGTCCAGCTTGATCTGGGACGAGAACTGCGCCAGCTTGGCGTTGTTGCGCAGTTCGCTTTCCACCTTGTCCTGCAGCTCGCGCAGCATGGCGGCTTCGGCCCGGGCCTGCTCGGCCTTCAAAGCGCGCAGGTTGAAGGTGCGCTTTTGCGCTTCCACGTCGCCGCCTTTCACCTGGCCGGTGCTGCGGGTGAGGTCCTTGCCGCCGCCCTTGACCACGTGCGACGAATCGCCCGAGCCCGAGCCGCCGCCCAGCGCCACCTTCAGCGGGCTCTGGAAGTAGTCCTGCAGGCCCTTCTTGTCGCCTTCGGTGGTGCTGCCCAGCAGCCACATCAGCAGGAAGAAGGCCATCATCGCGGTCACGAAGTCGGCGTAGGCGATCTTCCACGCGCCGCCATGCGCCGCGTGGCCGCCCTTCTTCACCTTCTTGATGATGATGGGCTGAAGTTTCTTGGCATCTCCTGCCATGGCTACTTCTTCTTCACGTGGGCTTCAAGCTCGGTGAAGCTGGGGCGGTCACCGCTGAACAGCACCTTGCGGCCGAATTCGATGGCCACCTGCGGGGCGTAGCCCTGCATGCTGGCCAGCAGGGTGATCTTGATGCACTGCAACTCCTTGCCGGCGTCTTCCACCTTCTGCTCCAGCAGGCCCCCCAGCGGCTCCACGAAGCCGTAGGCCAGCAGAATGCCCAGGAACGTGCCCACCAGGGCCGAGCCGATCATGCCGCCCAGCACCGCCGGGGGCTGGCCCACGCTGCCCATGGTGTTCACCACCCCCAGCACCGCGGCCACGATGCCGAAGGCGGGCAGGCCGCCGGCCAGGCGGGCGATGGCGGCCACCGCCGCGTGCTCTTCCTGGTGGTGCGTCTCGATCTCGCTGTCCATCAGGCTTTCGATCTCGTGCGCGTTCAGGTTGCCCGACACCATCATGCGAAGGTAGTCGGTGATGAACTCGGTCACGTGGTGGTCGTTGCCCACCGTGGGGTACTTCTGGAACAGCGGGCTGCTGTGGGGGTCTTCCACGTCCTTTTCAATCGACATCAGGCCCTCCTTGCGGGCCTTGGTGAGGATGTCGTACATCAGCGCCAGCAGCTCCATGTAGCGGGCCTTGCTGAACTTGCCGCCCTTGAAACACTGGCCCAGGCCCTTCAGGCTGGCCTTGACCACCTTCATCTGGTTGTTGGCCAGGAAGGCGCCGATGGCCGCGCCGAAGATGGTGATCATCTCGAAGGGCAGGGCGTGCAGGATGACGCTGATGTTGCCGCCGTGCGAGATGTACACCCCGAAGATGCATCCCAGCGCGACAACCCAGCCGACGATGACGAACATGGTGCGTTAGCTTCCTGAAAGGCTTTGTTCTTGGGGGCGCACCGGTGGCGCGTCCGCGGCGCCTGGTGTGGCGGGCGCCCTGCGGTTTTTATCGGCGCGTCGGCGCCCGAATTGAGCCCCCGGGTCGCCCACCCGGTACAGCCAGGCGGGCTTGCCGCCCGGGTTGTGCAGTTCGGCGGTGGCGTCCACCCCGGGCACGGCGAACTCCAGGCTCACCAGCCAGGCGCCGGGGCGCATCTGCTGCTGCGCCTGGGCCCAGGCCCGGGCCATGCTCTCCGGGCGCTGGAACAGGTACACCAGGTCGTAGCGGCCCCAATCCTCGGCCCACATGTCGCCGCGCTTCACGGTGGCCTGCGGGCAGCGCCAGGCGGCCACGGCGCGCAGCGGCCAGCTCCACTCAATGCCATGCACCTGGGCCAGCGGCAGGGCCGCCTGCAGGGCATCCAGGCCATGGCCCATGCCGCAGCCGGCGTCCAGCACGCGGGCGCCGGGGGGCAGGTTCACGGCCTCGCCCAGGCCGTCCAGGGCCATCGCGGGGGTGGGAAACATCGGCGCATCGCGCCAGGCGCGGCGCGGGTAGGCCAGCCACAGCAGCGCCAGCGGCAGCAGCCACCACCAGGCCGGCAGCGGGCCCAACCCACCGCTGGCCAGGGCCGACAGCGGAAAGCCTCCGGCCACGATGGCACGGCGCCAGTCGTGTGTGCCCGCGGGCAGCAAGCCGGCCGCCATCAACGGCACCCCGCTGGCCAGGACCAGCGCGGCCCCGACCGAGAACTGCGCCTGCAGCAGCGCCGCGTGCACGCCCCAGGCCAGGCCCCAGGCCAGCAGGGCGGGCAGGGGCCAGGGCAGGGCGCGTGCGCCGCGCGACGCGGCGGTGGGCAGGGCAGGGCGAAGGGTGTCGGGCAGGGCGGGCACGGTGGCGCGGCGTTGGCAATGGCGGGCTGGACCGTCAGTGTGGTGCGCAGTGCGCGCCCACGAGGGCGGGAACAAGGCGGCCTTGCCGGCCCAGTTCCCGGCCTTGCCGCGGTCTTTGGGGGCGCTGAGACATTCGCCACGGCCGTCGGTGCGCCGCGCAGAAATGACCGAACTTTGGGCTTCATTTGCCGCCGCCGTGGCCGAGGGGGCGCGCCTAGCATCCCCCCAAAGCCCCGGCATGGCGTCCGCGCCCGGCCGGCACCTGCGCCCTTGCCTTGCCCGACCGATGACCGCCACCTCCACCGCCGAACTGAACGCCGCCGCCCAGGCCGATGGCTGGGGCGCGCTGCTGCAGCAGGCCGCCACCGGCACCCAGCCGCTGCAGTGGCTGATCGACAACGCCCAGCGCCTGGCCGCGCAAGGCCAGGCGGCCCAGGCCGCGCAGCTGTACGAAGCCTGGGTGGGCCACACCGCGTCGCCCCACCTGCACGTGGCCTGCTTCAACTGGGGCACGCTGCTGGCGTCCCTGGGCCGCGGCGCCGATGCCACCGCGGCCTACCGCCGCGCCCTGGCCCTGCTGCCCGGCTTTGCGCAGGCGCGGGTGAACCTGGGCCATGAACTGGAACGCCAGGGTGAAAACGAACAGGCCCTGGCCGAATGGCGCACCGTGGCCGAGGCCAGCCTGAAGGCACCCAACCCCGACCGCGAACTGACCGCGCACGCGATGAACAACCAGGCGCGCTTGCTGGAGCAGCTGAAGCGCTTCGACGAGGCCGAAGCCTGGATGCGCCGCAGCCTGGAGTTCGACCCGCTGCAGCCCAGCGTCATCCAGCACTATGTGCACATCCGCCAGAAGCAGTGCGAATGGCCGGTGTATTCGCCCGTGGGCCAGGTCACTGCCAACCAGCTGCTATGCCACACCTCGGCGCTGGCCATGCTGAGCGCCAGCGACGACCCCGCGCTGCAGTTGCTGGCCGCACGCCAGTTCGTGGCCGAGCGCGTGCCCAAGCCCGGCCCGGCGCTGTTCGACGCGAACCGGGTGCCGGGCGACAAGCTGCGCATCGGCTACCTCAGCGGCGACCTGCACATGCACGCCGTGGGCCTGCTCACCGTGGAACTGCTGGAACTGCACGACAAGAGCCGCTTCGAGGTCTTCGGCTACTGCTGGGGCCGCAACGACGGCACGTCCATCCGCGCGCGCATCCTGGCCGCGCTGGACCACCATGTGCCCATAGCCGGCATGGACGACCTGAGCGCCGCGCGCCGCATCGCCGCCGACGGCATCGACGTGCTGATCGACCTGCAGGGCCTGACCAACGGAGCCCGACCCGCCATCCTGGTGAACCGGCCCGCGCCGGTGCAGGTGAGCTACCTCGGCCTGCCCGCCACCAGCGCATTGCCCGGGGTGGACTGGATCCTGGCCGACGACTTCGTGGTGCCGCCCGAATTGCGCCCCTGCCTGAGCGAAAAGCCAATCTACCTGCCGAACTGCTACCAAAGCAGCGACCGCCAGCGCGACATGGCGCCGCGCCCCCAGCGCAACACCTACGGCCTGCCCGAAGACGCCTTCGTCTACTGCAGCTTCAACAACAACTTCAAGTTCACGCCCGAGGTGTTCGGGGCCTGGATGCGCATGCTGAAAGCCGTGCCGAACAGCGTGCTGTGGCTGCTGGCCGACAACCGCTGGGCCGAGGCCAACATGCGCGCCTTCGCCAAGGAAAACGGCGTGGACGCGGCGCGCCTGATCTTCGCGCCGCGCGTGTCCCCGGCCGAATATGTCGCCCGTTTCCAGCTGGCCGACCTGGTGCTGGACACCTTCCCCTACAACGCCGGCACCACAGCGAACGACGTGCTGTGGGCGGGCACACCCATCCTCACGCTGTCCGGCCGCAGCTACATCAGCCGCATGTGCGGCAGCCTGCTCACGGCCGTCGGCTTGCCCGAACTCATCACCACCAGCCTGGCCGAGTACGAACAGCGCGCCATCCAGATCGGCCGCCAGCCGGCCCGGTCGGCCAGCTACAAGCGCTACCTGGCCGAAGAAGGACGGCGCAGCGCGCTGTTCGACATGCCGCGCTTCGTGCGCGACTACGAAACCGCCCTGGACAGGATCGCACGCGACCCCGCGGCGCGGCGCGGTGACAGCTTCCGCCTGAACCCGACGGGGCCGCATGGCTGACACACGGCCGCCCGAGGTGGGCCCGGCGCCCATCGAACCCGGTTTGGCGTTCGATGCCGGCACGCCCTACAACCCCGACAGCGATGCCCTGCTGCAGGCGCTGGTGTGGTTGTGCGCCCACCATGGCCGTGACCGCAGCGCATTGAACCTGCTGGACGGCCAGGCCCTGGCGGCGCCGCTGGACGCCGGCCGCGCCGTGGGCCTGCTGCAGCGCGCCGGCTTCGAGGCCGAGGCGGTGCGCCGCACCCCCACCGACCTGAACGCCCTGCTGTTCCCCGCGGTGCTGGTGCTGAAGAACGACGACGCGGCCATCATCACCCGCCGCCTGCCCGCGGAAGCCGGCCAGCCGCTGCGTTATGAACTCGTCATGCCGGCCGCCGGCATGCAGAAGATGGTGGCCGCCGAAGACGAACTGCTGGCCGAATACAGCGGCGTGCTGCTGCTGGCCGCGCCCCTGGCCGAGACCCGGCAGGTGGAAGGCGACAGCCCCGCCGCGGCCGACCACTGGCTGTGGGGCACGATCAAGCAGCTGTCGCCCTACTACCGTGCCGCCATGCTGGCGGCGCTGCTGAGCAACGTGCTGATGCTGGCCACCGGCATCTTCACCTCCACCGTGTTCGACAAGGTGATCCCGCACAACGCCCTGGCCACGCTGTGGGCGGTGTCCATCGGTGCGGTGCTGGCCATTGCCTTTGACCTGGCGGCGCGCCAGCTGCGCAACAACCTGATCGACACCGCCGGCAAGAAGGCCGACCTGGCGCTGGGCAGCAAGCTCTTCCGCCAGACCCTGGCGCTGCGCATGGAACACCGGCCGGCCTCGGCCGGCACCTTCGCGCACCAGCTGGCGCAGATTGAGAGCGTGCGCGACTTTTGTGCCAGCGCGTCGCTGGCGGCTCTGTCGGACCTGCCCTTCGTGCTGCTGTTCATCGGCATGACCGCCTTCGTGGCCGGGCCGGTGGCCTGGGTGCTGGTGGTGGCCGCGCCGCTGGTCATCGCCATGGCCCTGGTGACCCAGGCCCTGCTCAAGCGCAGCACCTCGGCCCAGATGCGCGAGCAGGCCGACCTGCACGGCCTGCTGGTGGAAGCGGTGGAAGGCCTGGAAGACCTGAAGGCCGCCGGCGCGCAAGGCCAGTTCCTGCGCAAGTACGAACGCAACATGGTGGCCGCTGCGGTGGCGTCGCTGCAGGCGCGAAAGCTGTCCAGCTGGATCAACAACATCGCCATGGTGATGCAGCAGTTCGTCACCGTGGCCATGATCTTCTGGGGCGTGTACCTCATCCAGGAAGGCGGGCTGACCTCCGGCGCGCTGATGGCCAGCGTGATGTTCGGCAGCCGCGCCATCGCCCCGCTGGGCAGCGTGGTGGCCCTGGCCAGCCGCTGGCAGGGCGCGCGCGCCGCCATGCTGGCGCTGAACCGCGTGATGGCCCTGCCGGTGGAACACGCCAGCAGCGCCCCGCTGGCCACGCCGAAGTTGAGCGGCCAGGTGCGCCTGGCCGAGGTGGGCTTCGGCTACCCGGACGCCGCCGGCAACGCCGGCCATGCGGTGCTGAAGGGCATCAACCTGGCCATCCAGCCCGGTGAGCGCGTGGCCCTGCTGGGGCGCATCGGCAGCGGCAAGAGCACCATCCTGCGCCTGATCGGTGGCCTGTACCAGCCGCGCGAAGGCCGGGTGGAGGTGGACGGCATCGACCTGCGCCAGCTGGACGCGCTGGACTACCGCGCGCAGATCGGTTTCGTGTCGCAGGAGCCGCGCCTGTTCAACGCCAACCTGCGCGACAACGTGCTGCTGGGCCGCGTGCTGGCCGACGCCGGTCGCCTGGCCGAGGTGGCGCGCCTGACCGGCCTGGACCGCGTGGCCGCCGGCCACCCTCAGGGTTTTGCCATGGCGGTGGGCGAAAGTGGGTGCCTGTTGAGTGGTGGGCAACGGCAATTGGTGGCGCTGGCGCGGGCCCTGGTCACCCAGCCGCGCATCCTGCTGCTGGACGAGCCCACCAGTTCGATGGACGCGCAGAGCGAAGCCCTGTTCGTCAAACAGCTGAAGGCCGCCACCCAGGGCGTCACGCTCGTGGCCGTGACCCACCGCCCCGCCGTGCTGGACCTGGTGGACCGGGTGGTGGTGGTGGACAACGGCAAGGTGGTGATGGACGGCCCCAAGGCCAAGGTGCTGGCCGCGCTGGCCGGCGGCGCCCCGGGGGCCGCGCCGCCGCAGGCCGCCACGGCCCCGCCCGGCCCGCCGATCCAGAAGCCCGCGCCGCAAGCCACGGCCACGCCACCGCCCCTGCCCGAACGCGCAGCGGCCTGAGGCAAGAAACTCCTCATGCGCTGGCCCTGGCAAAAAGCCGCCTCCACCCCCTCGCCCGGCCGCATCCAACTGCGCCCGGGCGACGAGCGTTTCATCGACGGTGCGCACGCGCTGCAGTCGCGTGATGGCCTGCGCGCGGCCAGCGCTGCGGTCACGCTGATGGTGGCCGCCGTGGTGGTGGCCCTGGCCTGGGCCGCGTTCACCGAGGTGGACCAGGTCACCCGCGCCGAAGCCACCGTGGTGCCCGACGGGCGCGAGCAGGTGATTTCCCACCTGGAAGGCGGCATCCTGCTGGACCTGCCCGTGCGTGAAGGAACCCTGGTGCAGGCCGGCCAGGTGCTGCTGCAGCTGGACCCCACGCGCTTCCTGGCGCAAAAGTCCGAGAGCGAAGCCAAGGGCCGCGCGCTGCGCGCCACCATCGCCCGCCTGGCGGCCGAAGCCGCGGGCCGCCAACCGGTGTTCCCGCCCGAGTTGAAGGACGCGCCGGAAGTGACCGAGCCGGAAATGGAAGCCTTCACCGCGCGCCAACTGGCGCTGCAGGACGCCGTGGGCACCACCCGCCGCGGCATGGCCCTGGTGCAGGCCGAACTGGACATGGCCCAGGCCATGGCGGCCAAGGGCCTGCTGTCGGTGGTGGAGGTCATCCGCCTGCAACGCCAGATGAACGACATGCGCCTGACGGTGCAGGAACGCATCAACCGCCACCGCCAGGACGCCAGCAGCGAACTGGTGAAGGTGCGCAACGAACTGGCGCAACTGGAAGAGCAGGCCGTGGTGCGCGAGGACGCGCTCACCCGCGCCGTGCTGCGTTCACCGGTGCAGGGCGTGGTGAAGAACATCCGCATCGGCACCAAGGGCAGCGTGGTGCAGGCCGGTGCGCCCATCATGGAAATCGTGCCGCTGGGCCCGAAGTTGCTGATCGAGGCCCGCGTGAAGCCCAGCGACGTGGGTTTCGTGCGCGTGGGCCAGCGCGCCGAGGTGAAGCTGGCCACCTACGAATACCAGACCTACGGCGGCCTGCAGGGCGTGGTGGAAATGTTGAGCCCCGACACCCTGCGCGACCCCAACCGCGGCAGCCCGGGCGACTACTACAAGGCCCTGGTGCGCAGCGACCGCAGCACGCTGCACGCGGCCGGCCAGGCGCTGCCGGTGATCCCCGGCATGACGGCGACGGTGGAAATCCACGCCGGCAAGCGCAGCGTGCTCAGCCTGCTGGTGCGGCCGATGATGAAGTTCCGCGAGGCCTTCTCGGAGCGCTGAGGCCGCGCGCCGCGGCGCCGCGAATTGACCGCGGGAAGCCCTGTTCATCGGCCTCAAGTCCCGGGCCGATCCGCGGTCCACTTGAAAGCATGACCGACACCGCCCGCCAGGCCGTCATGCGCTTTCAAATCGCCAACAAGATCTACCCGCTGGTGGCCACCGCCGCCGCCGTGATGGCCTTCGCCAGCACGCGCGCCGACGCTGCCTGCATCGACACCCACGCCGACGCACCCACCGAAGGCGCCAGCCCCATGGCGGTGGGCGAGCCGCGCGAACGCCTGCAGGCCATGGCCAACCAGGCCCTGTCGCGCAGCGCGCAGGTGGGTGCTGCGAAGCTGTTGGGCGAAGCCGCGCTGGCCGACCTGGCCGAAACCCGCGCCGCCACCCGGCCACTGGCCAGCCTGAACGCCAACCTGGGGGCGCAGGGCGCCTCCACCAAGGGCCTGGCCAGCACCTCGGGCGTGGCCGCCGGCGCGGCCTTGAGTGTGAGCGCGCCCTTGTTCGACAGTGGCCGAAACGCCGCGTTGGTGGACTGGCGAAGCGCCATGGCCGACGCGGCACGGCTGGGGCAGTTGTCCGCGCAGGAGCAGGTGGTGTTCCAGACCGTGGCCATGGCGCTGGACCGCAACCGCTACCGCCTGCAGACCCAGGTCTACGACCAGTACGGCCGCAAGATGGAATGCCTGGTGGATGCGCTCAAGCAGATCGTGGCCGCCGACAAGGGCCGCGCCAGCGAACTGGTGCAGGCCCGCAAGAGCCTGCAGCAGGCCGAGCTGATGCGCGAGCAGGCCGCCACCGCGCTGGCCCAGGCCGAGGTGCGCCTGCGCCGTTTCGTGGGCGACCCGCTGCCCTCGGGCGAGGGCATCACCTCGGTGCTGATGCGCACGCCCGACCCGGTGGATGTCATCGCCAGCATGCCGGCCGCCCCCGATGTGGCGGGGCTGCGCAAGCAGGTGGAAGCTGCCAAGGACTACGCCCGCGCGGTGGAAGCCGGCAACAAGCTGCAGGTGGGCTGGACCGCCGGCGCGCGCGGCGCGGCCGGTGGCGGCGCCAGCGAGACCAAGTCCTTCAGCGCCGGCATCACCGTGAACGTGCCGCTGTTCAATGCCGGGGCCGAGCATGCCCAAAGCGCGGCCAAGCTGCGCGCCACGGCCATCGCCCGCCAGTTGGAGGACGTGCTGGACGCGCGCAAGTCCCGCGTGTACGAGGTGCATTCCCAGGCCACGTCGGCCCTGGACCGTGCCAAGCGCGTCTCCGAGGTGCTGCGCGATTCCGACACCCTGCGCAACGTCACCGTGCAGCAATGGCGCCAGCTGGGGCGGCGCAGCCTGTTCGACGTGATGGCGGCCGAAGGCGACCACTACAACCTGCGCGTGTCCTACATCAATGCGCTGTACGACGCGCTGCAGGCCAACGCGATGATGTATTCCCTCGGAACAGGCCTGAATGCGTGGTTGATGAAGTGACCCACCCCCGTAGCGCCTTCGGCGCTTCCCCCTCAAGGGGGCGCCGCTGGCGGACCGGCGAAGCCGGATCCGCGGCGACTGCTTGGAAATGCCTCCATGAAACCTGATGTGCATCTTCACCTCATCGCCTACAACCAGGCCACCTGGGACGGCATCGCCCCCGGCTGGCTGAAGCTGGACAACCGCGCCAACCCACGGCCCGACTGGTTCGAGTACTGGCCGTTGCGCCAGCACCTGCTGAACACGCCGCTGGACGAAGGCGCCTTCTACGGCTTCTTCTCGCCCAAGTTCAGCGCCAAGACCCAACTCAGCCACGCCCAGGTGACGCAATTCGTGCAGGACGCGGCCATTGACGGCGCCGACGTGGTGCTGTTCTCACCCCAGCCCGACATGGGCGCCTTCTTCCTGAACGTGTTCGAGCAAGGCGAAACCTTCGACGCCGGTTTGATCGAGGCCTTCGCCAGCTTCCTGCACCACATCGGCCGCTCGGTGGACCTGCGCGCGCTGGTGATGGATTCGCGCCAGATCGTGTTTTCCAACTACTTCGTCGCCCGCCCCGCCTTCTGGCGCGACTGGCTGGCGCTGAACGAACAGCTCTTTGCCGTCTGTGAAGGTCCGGACAGCCCGCTGAATGCCGCGTTGACACCCGCCACCACCTACCCCGGCGCAGTGCAGCGCAAGGTGTTCCTGATGGAACGGGTGGCTTCGCTGCTGCTGACGCTGGACGCGCGCTGGAAGACCAAGGCCCACGACCCCTTCGGCATGGGCTGGAGCATGAGCCGCATGCGCGACTACCCCACCGAAGCGGTGATCAGCGATGCCTTGAAGATCGCCTGGCGCGACCAGGGCTTCGCCACCTACCTGCAGGCTTTCGGCCGGGTGCGGGAACACTTCGGGCGGCATGGCGCGCCGCTGGGCGGCCCAATGCGCTGAACCCGGCGCCGCCCGGCGGCGGCCGTGGGGCCTTGCCTACAATCAGGCCCCATGTTCCGCCCCGAAGAATTCGTCCTTACGCTGTCCTGCCGGGACACCACCGGCATCGTCTATGCCGTCTCGGGCCTGCTGTTCCAGGCCGGCTGCAACATCCTGGATTCGCAGCAGTTCGGTGATGTGGACGGCGACGACGCCACCGGCCTGTTCTTCATGCGGGTGCACTTCTCGGCCCCGCCGCACCTGGCCGAGCCCGGCACGCTGGACACCCTGTTCGCCCATGTGCGCCAGCAGTACGGCCTGCAGGCGTGCTTTCACCGCCTGGCGCAGCGCGCGCGCGTGCTGCTCATGGTCAGCCAGCACGGCCACTGCCTGAACGACCTGCTGTTCCGCTGGCAAAGCGGGCAACTGGCCGTCGACATCCCGGCCATCGTGTCCAACCACGCCAGCTTTGCTGAACTGGCGAAGAACTACGGCCTGCCCTTCCACCACCTGCCGCTGCCGGCGGGCGCGGACCCCGCCACCAAGCGTGCGCAGGAAATGCAGGTGCAGCAACTCGTGGAACGCGAGCGCGTGGACCTGGTGGTGCTGGCGCGCTACATGCAGATCTTGAGCCCCGAGTTCTGCGCCGCGCTGGCCGGTCGGGCGATCAACATCCACCACAGCTTCCTGCCCAGCTTCAAGGGCGCCAAGCCCTATTACCAGGCCCATGCGCGCGGCGTGAAGCTGATCGGCGCCACAGCGCACTACGTCACCGCCGACCTGGACGAAGGCCCCATCATCGAACAGGACGTGGCCCGGGTGGACCACGGCCATTCGGCCGAGGACCTCACCGCCGCCGGCCGCGATGTGGAATGCCAGGTGCTGGCGCGCGCGGTGCGCTGGCACGTGCAGCACCGTGTGCTGATGAACGGCCACAAGACCGTGGTCTTCAAGTAGGCCCGCCATGCCGCGCCATCCCGCCCGCGCCGCCCACTTGCTGGCCGCACCCGACGACGCCGAAAGCCAGTTCTACGAAGCCCTGCGCGAAGGCGACATCGACAAGATGATGGCCGTGTGGCACGACGACGACGAGGTGGTGTGCGTGCACCCGGGCGGCGCGCGTGTGGTGGGCACCGCGGCCATCCGGGCCGCTTTCGAGTCCATCTTCGCCAACGGCAGCATCCCGGTGCAACCCGATCGGATCCGCCGCGTGCACTCGCTGGACGCGGCCATGCACAGCGTGGTGGAACGCTTCGAGATGAACACCCCCGAGGGACGGCAAAGCGGCAGCGTGGTGGCCACCAATGTCTACCTGAAGACGGCCGAGGGATGGCGCATGGTGCTTCACCACGCCAGCCCCGGCAGCGCCGGCGAGCCGGTGGAAGTGGTGGAAGCCCCATCGGTCCTGCATTGAGGATGGACGCGCACCGCGCCCCGTGGTGGCTGCCGGGCGGCAACGCCCAGACCATCTGGCCGGCGCTGTTTTCCCACCGGGTCAGCGGCCCGGCGCTGGCCTGGCGGCGTGAACGCTGGGCCACGCCGGACGCCGACTTCATCGACGTGGATTTCCTGGCCGACAGCGCGGCCGGCGCCCCGCTGCTGGTGCTGTTCCACGGGCTGGAGGGCAGCTCGCAGAGCCACTACGCCCAGGCCTTTGCCGATGTGGCGCGGCGCGCTGGCTGGGCCTTCTGCGTGCCGCACTTCCGCGGTTGCTCGGGCGAATTGAACCTGGCGCCGCGGGCCTACCACTCGGGCGACTTCGAGGAGGTGGGCTGGGTGCTGCAGCGCCTGCGTGAACGACAGGCGGCGCCATTGCGCGTGGTGGGCGTCTCGCTGGGTGGCAATGCGCTGCTGCGCTGGGCCGAAGAAGCGGGTGACACGGCTGGCGCCACCGCGGCTGCCGTGGCGGCTTTGAGTTCCCCCATCGACCTCGCGGCCAGCGGCCGGGCCATCGGCCGTGGCTTCAACCGGCAGGTGTACACGCGCATGTTCCTGCGCAGCATGAAACCCAAAGCCCTGGCCAAGCTGGCGCAGCACCCGGGCCTGTTCAGCCGCGAACGCCTGGCGGCGGCGCGCGACCTGTACGAATTCGACGACGTCTTCACCGGCCCGCTGCACGGCTTTCGGGGCGTGCAGGACTATTGGCAACGCGCGTCGGCCAAGCCGCACCTGGCCCGCATTCGCATCCCGGCCCTGGTGCTGAATGCGCGCAACGACCCCTTCGTGCCCGCCCACAGCCTGCCCGGGCCGCACGAGGTGGGGCGCTTTGTCACGCTGTGGCAGCCGCCGCACGGCGGCCATGTGGGCTTTGCCGGTGGCCCCCCGCCCGGCCAGGTGCTGTCATTGCCCGACGCGGTGATGGCCTGGATGCGGCAGGTGGCACCGGGGGCTTCGGCTTTGGGTTAGCGTCGCGGCATGGACGACATCGTCAGGGCCGCGCTGGCCAAGTGGCCGAACGTGCCGCATTGCTTTGGCTGGCTGGCGCTGGACGCGCGGGGCGACTGGTACATGCGCGACGAACGCATCCAGCACGCCGGCCCCTTCCCGCGGGTGAAGGGCAGCCGCATCGACCACCCCAAGCTCAAGGCCTTCATCGAGCGCAACTACGACGCCGACGAACACGGCGCCTGGTTCTTCCAGAACGGCCCCCAGCGGGTTTACCTGCAGCTGGAGGCGGCGCCCTGGGTGTGGCGCCTGCAGTGGCGGGGCGATGAACTGCAGTTGCGCAGCCACACAGGCCGCGACGCGGTGCTGAACACCGGCGACGGCTGCCTGCTGGACGAACACGGCCGCCTGTTCCTGGCCACCGACATCGGCCTGGGCCTGGTGCACACCCAGGACATGGACGACGCCGCGCGCGCGGTGGAACTGGGCCGGTGGTCGCCCCAGGACGTGGCCTTCGCCGCGCTGCCGCAACGCTTCGGCTACCAGCTCGACCCGCGGCCATGAAAAAAGCCGGCCCCGAGGGGCCGGCTTGTCCAGGCGGTGCGGGTTCAGTTCGCCGCGCTGGCGGCCGATGCGGCTGCCGCCGGGGCCTTGGGTTCGTCCAGCTTGCCGCCGGCCTGGTTGGCCATGTAGACGATCGCGCGCGCGATCTCGAAATCGCTGTGGTCGCCGCCGCCTTGCGCGCCCATGTTGCCCTTGCCCTTGAGGGCCGAGGTCAGCAGTGCGTCCAGGCCGGTGGCGATGCGCGGGCCCCAGGCTGCCGCGTCGCCCAGCTTGGGCGCGCCCGCGGCGCCGCTGGCGTGACAGGCCGAGCACTGGGCGGCAAACACTTGTTCGCCGGTTTTCACCGCGCTGGCGTCGCCCGCCGCCTTGATCTGGATGCTGCCCACCGGCTGGATGCGCTGGGCCACCGCTTCAGGGGTCAGCCCATTGCTGCCGGCCGCGGGCTTGTTGTCCCAGGACACGAAATTCGTCAGCATGATGATCAGGATCACAGGCACCACGAACGAAGCAATCACACTCACGATCAGCTGCTTGGGCGTCTTGATCGGGCCTTCATGGACCTCGTGTTCGGAATGGGGGGCGTCGCTCATGAATACCTCGAAAGGGATCGGAAAAGCCGTTGCCCACAAGGGAGCCGCGGCGTGGCGTGAAAAGCACTTGCGGCATGGCGACCCGCACACCAGGCGCGCCATGCAAAACCCAAAGATTATAGGCCCGGCCCACCCCACACCGGGCTGACAGCGCCTGCCTGGCGCCCATGCGCGTAGAATGCCGGTCTTCCGCAACGCGCCCGTAGCTCAGTGGATAGAGTACTGGCCTCCGAAGCCAGGGGCCGCTGGTTCGATCCCAGCCGGGCGCGCCAAGCTTGC
The DNA here is from genome assembly GCA_000244995.1 of Burkholderiales bacterium JOSHI_001. Classification (NCBI taxonomy): domain Bacteria; kingdom Pseudomonadati; phylum Pseudomonadota; class Betaproteobacteria; order Burkholderiales; species Burkholderiales bacterium JOSHI_001. The sequence continues at coordinate 790,975 of CM001438.1, forward strand.
CCTCTGCGCAAGCTCGCAGCGGTTGACAGGTCAGCCATCAGACGGCGTTATTGCCAGCTTATGCCTTACCGCAAGTCACGCCAGCTTATGGCTGAATCTGGGGCTGAAGGGCGCACCGCCCTCTGAAAACGACGAACGGCTGCTGGATTGCTCCAACAGCCGTTTCGCTTGGTGCCAGATGCCGCCCGAGGCGGCCAGCCCTACCGGTAGTCCAACAGCAGCTTCGTCTGGGTCTCGCCGAACGCGGCGCGGACTCGCCGGGCCGCCGCCTCGATTTTGCTCAGAAACGCTTCGCTCATCCGTACTGCGGAGGTCGGGTGTCGCACCGAGCGATCACCCAGCCCGATACGGATCATTGCCAGCACCGTCCACTCGACGGCACTGGGATAGAAGTACGCGCCCTCGCTTTTGGCGTTGCGAGGTGTCAGCCGCCGGCCGTCTCGCAGCAGCTTGATCGCGACTGCCTCGGCCTTGGCGATGGCGGCATCCTGGCGGGCGGTATCCGCAGCCGCTTTCCGATTTCGGGTTGCCTTGCGCACTTCGGCATAGAGATCTGCGTGCTGTGCCAGGGTGGCGATGTCCACGCGCAGGCGCTCTGCCACCGAGGTCACCGAGTCGCCGGTCTCGATGGCGCCCTTCAGCGCCGCCTTGATCGCGGAGTGGTCCGCCGGTCGCACGACCCGCCGGATGCGCTTCGGCGACACCGGCGCGCCGAAGGTATCAGTCTTCTCGATTCGTCCCTGCAGTAGCGCGGCCAACTCCAGGCCTTCAGTTCCGCAGATGTCGAGAATCTGATCGAACGACAGCCGTGCGGCTGGCTCTTTGAGCCACCTTGACAGAACCGAGATCGTGGCCCCCGAACGAATCGCGAGGCTGGTCAGTGCACCTGGGGCTGCGCAGTACTCTTTGATGCGGAGCGGAAGCTGTGTCGGATCGGAGGCCTCGATGGCAGGAAAGGCCGCGATCATTCGCCGGCACTGTTCCGCCCGCCAGACCTCGTCGGCGTTGGCGACCGAAAGCCCGACCGAGTTGCAGCGATGCCCGATCGAGCCGCAGTCGCTGCATACCCCCGAGAGCTTCACCCGAAGAAACTGGCGCTTCGTGGTGTCGTCCGGCCGACCACAGACCGGCGTAACCAGCGCACTGCGGTGAGTGGGACAGCAGGTCACGCACTTCATGCGCCAAAGCAACCGGCCGTATGGGAAGCGCCCTTGCGCTTCGTCGTCGCTCAGGCATTGGTGACAGACCCGATCCTGGTCCGTCGTCATGTCCCCGTAGACGTGCGCAGCCACCCTCAGTGGCACGGCCTGGAACGGCAGCACCACCAGCATCACCGCGCTGCCTTTCGACCTGGACGGCATTCCCTACAGCTTCTCCACGGCCGAGTTGCAGCGCATCCAGTACATCTGGCAGCGCGTGGCCGAAGACTACGCACCTTTTGACGTGGACGTCACCACCGAGCCGCCGCCGGCCGACGCGCTGACGCGCAGCTCGGGCACCGACCAGGTGTTCGGCACCACCGTGGTCATCACCCAGTCCACGGGCGTGTACAGCTGCAGCTGCGGCGGCGTGGCCTACATCGGTGTGTTCGACGACACCAGCAATTTCTACAAGCCTGCGCTGGTGTTCTACGACAAGCTAGGCCCGGGCAGCGAGAAGTACGTGGCCGAGGCCATCTCGCACGAGGCCGGCCACAACATGGGCTTGAACCACGACGGCACCGCCACCGTGGGCTACTACCAAGGCCATGGCAGCGGCGCCACGGGCTGGGCGCCCATCATGGGCGTGGGCTACTACCAGGCGCTGGTGCAGTGGAGCAAGGGCGAATACGCCGGCGCCAACAATGTGCAGGACGACTACGCCGTGATGCAGAGCAATGGCCTGCCCATCCGCCTGGACGACCACGGCGACACGCTGGCCGGCGCCACCGTGCTGGCCGGCACCGACGGTGGCGGCGGCATCGTCAATTACAACGCGCGCGGCGTGATCGAGCGCCCGGGCGACAGGGACAGCTTCGCCTTCGTGGCCGCTGCCGGCACGCTGAATGTCAGCCTGTTGCCGGCTGCGCGGTCGTCCAACCTGGATGCGCAGCTCAGCCTGTTCGATGCGGCCGGCACCCTGCTGGCCACGGTCAACCCGGTGGACGCACTCAACGCCACGCTCAGCGTCGTGGCGCCTGCCACCGGCACCTATGTCGTGCAGGTCACCGGCGTGGGCAAGGGCGACCCGCTGGGCACCGGCTACACCAACTACGGCAGCCTGGGCCACTACGCCCTGGCCATTGGCGTGCCCACCGGCGCCGGTCTGCCGCCGGTGGCCGCGGCCAGTGCCACGCCCACCAGCGGCACCGTGCCGCTGACCGTGGCCTTCTCGTCCGCCGGTTCGGCCGACCCCGACGGCAGCATCGTGGCCTACGAGTGGAGCTTTGGCGACGGCAGCGCGCCGGCCTCCGGGGCCAGCGTCAGCCATGTGTACAGCGCCGCCGGTGCCTACACCGCCCAGTTGAAGGTCACCGACAACCAGGGCCTGAGTGCCAGCAAGACCCTGCCCATCAGCGTGAGCCCGGTGGTGGTGGTGCTGCCCATGCGGGTGGCCGACATCGCCATGAGCCTGGGCACCCTGGCCAATGGCCGCACCCGCGCCAATGCCGCGGTGAAGGTGGTGGACGGCAATGGCAACCCCGTGGCGGGCGCCACCGTCACCGGGGCCTGGTCGGGCCTGGTTGGCGGCTCGGCCAGCGGCGTGACCAGCAGCACCGGCGTGGTCAGTTTCGCTTCGGCCAGCACGCGCAGCGCCGGCACCTTCGTCTTCACGGTCACGGGGGTGTCGCTGGCGGGCTACCAGTACCAGAGCACGCTGAACACCGAAACCAGCGACGCCATCACCCGTTGACGGTGCTGACCGGGCGCCGGCTGGCCTGCCCTGGCGGCCGGCGCTGGCTCACAATGGCGGCATGAACACCAGGACCTACCGCATCGCCGCCATCCCCGGGGATGGCATCGGCAAGGAAGTGATGCCCGAGGGCCTGCGCGTGCTGCGTGCGGCCGAGAAGAAGTTCGGCTTCACGCTGGACATCACCCCCATTCCGTGGGCCAGTTGCGACTGGTTTGCCCAGACCGGCCAGATGATGCCGGACGACTGGAAAGCGCAGATCGGTGGCATGGACGCGCTGTTCTTCGGCGCCGTGGGCTGGCCGGATGCGGTGCCCGACCACATCTCGCTGTGGGGCTCGCTCATCAAGTTCCGGCGCGAATTCGACCAGTACATCAACCTGCGCCCGGCGCGCCTGTTCGACGGCGTACCGTGCCCCCTGGTGGATGCACAGGGCAAGCCGCGCAAGCCCGGCGACATCGACATGCTGATCGTGCGCGAGAACACCGAGGGCGAGTACTCGGCCGTGGGCGGTGTGATGTTTGCCGGCACCGAGCGCGAGTTCGTGTCGCAGACATCGATCTTCACGCGCCAGGGCAGCGAACGCCTGCTGAAGTACGCCTTCGACCTGGCCCGCACCCGCGCGCGCAAGCACGTCACGCTGGCCACCAAGAGCAACGGCATTTCCATCAGCATGCCCTGGTGGGACGAGCGCTGCGTGGAAATGGCGGCGAAGTACCCCGACATCACCTGGGACAAGCAGCACATCGACATCCTGTCTGCGCGCTTCGTCATGCAGCCGCAGCGCTTTGACGTGGTGGCCGCCACCAACCTGTTCGGCGACATCCTGTCCGACCTGGGTCCAGCCTGCACCGGCACCATCGGCATTGCGCCCAGCGCCAACCTGAACCCCGAGCGCAGGTTTCCCAGCCTGTTCGAACCCGTGCACGGCTCGGCGCCGGACATCTACGGCAGGAACATCGCCAACCCGGTGGGCATGATCTGGAGCGGCGCGATGATGCTGGACTTCCTGGGCGAACGCGCGGCGCACGACGCCATCCTGCGCGCCATCGAGCAGGTGCTGAAAGCCGGCCCGCGCACCGGCGACCTGGGTGGCAGCGCCAGCACCACGCAGATGGGCGAGGCGGTGGCCGCGCTGGTCTGATTCAGCCTTCGCCCGCTTCGTCCAAGGCGGCCGGCTGCAGCCCGGCCGCCAGCGCGTCCAGCGCGTCCACCACCTGGTGCATCAGGTCCACGCCGATGGCCGCTTCCAAGGCCTGGTAGCGGCCTTCGGCCTGTTCGGCCACGCGCACGGCAATGCGCCGCGCCTTGGGCGTCAGCTTCACCGCCACGCGCCGCTGGTCGTTTTCCATGCGCTGGCGCGCCACCAGGCCCAGGCCTTCCATGCGCGCCAGCATGCCGGCCAGGCTGGGGCTTGAAATCAGGCACAGCTCGCCGATTTGGCGCGGCTCCAGCGGCTGCGGGTGGGCTTCGGCCAGCGCGCGCACCACGCGCCACTGCTGGTCGGTCAGGCCCTGCTCGGTGAGGAAGGGCCGGAACTGCTGCATCAGCGCTTCACGCGCGCGCAGCAGCAGCAAGGGCAGGTTGCGGTGGCGAAAGGGTGACTTGGGCGCGGCATTCATGCTTGGGGGAATCCCGGGTCTTGTTTTACTAAGATGTTAGTGATTGAATGCCGCTTCATGCAAGCCGTGTTCACCCCAGTCCTTGCGGCCACCTGGCCGGGCACGGTCTATGGCGTGGCGCTGAACGACCCCGCGTCGCTGGCGGCGCTGGGCGCGGCGGCGAACCAAGCGCCTTACAAGGCCGCGCCCCAGGCGCCGGTGCTCTACATCAAGCCCCGCAACACCGTGGTGGGCCCGGGGGCTGCGGTCGCGGTGCCGGCCGATGCATCGGCCTTGCAGATGGGCCCGGCGCTGGCGGTGGTGATAGGGCGCAGCGCTTGCCGCGTGCGCGAGGCGGACGCCCTGGCCCATGTGGCCGGCTGCACCGTGGTGAACGACATCTGCGTGCCGCAGGACAGCTGGTACCGCCCGGGCCTGCGATTCCGGGTGCGGGACGGCTTCTGTCCGATGGCGCGATCCCTGGCCCCTGTGGCTGACCCCGACGCACTGACGATCCGGCTGTGGATTGATGGCCAACGCGCCTTCGAAGCGCATACCGCCGGCTTTACCAGGCCGCTGGCCCGGCTGCTGGCCGACATCAGCGGCTTCATGACCCTGCAGCCCGGCGACGTGCTGATCACCGGGGTGCACCATGGCGCGCCGCTGGCGCGGGCCGGGCAGCGCATCCGCATTGAAGTGCCGGGCGTTGGTGAGCTGGAGCACACGCTGGTGTCGGAGGCCCACGGATGAGAACCGCCCGCGTGGCCTTCGGCGGCGCCGTCCACAGCGCCACGCCGCACGGTGAACCCGGCCGCATCCAGCTGGAAAACGGCCAGGTGCTGGCCGAAGACCAGGTGCTGTGGCTGCCGCCGCTGCAAGCCGGCACCATCATCGCCCTGGGCCTGAACTACGCCGAGCACGCCAAGGAACTGGCTTTCGGCGCCCGGCAGGACGAGCCGCTGGCCTTTCTGAAAGGCCCGGGCACGCTGGTGGGGCACCGCGGTCTGACGCCACGCCCGGCGGATGCGGCCTTCATGCACTACGAATGCGAACTGGCAGTGGTGATCGGCCGCACGGCGAAGAAGGTGAAGCAGGCGGACGCCTTGAGCTGCGTGGCCGGCTACACCGTGGCCAACGACTACGCGGTGCGCGACTACCTGGAAAACTGGCTGCGGCCCAACCTGCGCGTGAAGAACCGCGACCAGGCCACCGCGCTGGGCCCTTGGCTGGTCAACGCCGACGAAGTGCCCGACCCCCAGGCCTTGGCCCTGTGCACCCGCGTGAACGGCCAGGTCACCCAGCGGGGCCACACCCGCGACATGATCCACTCGGTGGCGGCCTTGGTCGAATACCTCTCTTCCTTCATGACCCTGGGGCCGGGCGACATCATCCTGACCGGCACGCCCGAAGGCGTCGTCAATGTGAAGGCCGGGGACGTGGTGGAAACTGAAATCGACGGCATCGGCTGCCTCGTCAACACCGTGGTCTGACATGCGCATCAAGCACCTCATCAACGGCCAGCCCGTCGCGAGCGACAGCTACTTCGAAACCATCAACCCCGCCACGCAGGAGGTGCTGGCCGAAGTGGCCGATGGCGGCGAAGCCGAAGTGAACGCCGCGGTGCAGGCGGCCAAGGACGCGTTTCCGAAGTGGGCCGCGATGCCGGCACCCCAACGCGCCAAGCTGGTTCGCCGGCTGGGCGACCTGATCGCAGCGCACGTGCCCGAGATCAGCGAGACTGAAACCAATGACTGCGGCCAGGTCATCGGCCAGACCCGCAAGCAGCTCATCCCGCGCGCTGCCGACAACTTCCACTACTTCGCCGAGATGTGCGTGCGCGTGAATGGCCACACCTACCCCACCGACACGCACCTGAACTACACGCTCTTCCACCCGGTGGGGGTGTGTGCCCTGATCAGCCCCTGGAACGTGCCCTTCATGACCGCCACCTGGAAGACCGCGCCCGCGCTGGCTTTCGGCAACACGGTGGTGATGAAGATGAGCGAACTCTCACCCCTGAGCGCCGCGCGCCTGGGCGAACTGGCAATGGAAGCCGGCATCCCGGCGGGCGTGTTCAACCTGGTGCACGGCACCGGGCGCGGCGCCGGTGAACCGCTGGTGAAGCACCCCGATGTGCGCGCCATCAGCTTCACCGGCAGCACCGTCACCGGCAACCGCATCGTGCAGGCGGCGGGACTGAAGAAGTTCAGCATGGAACTCGGTGGCAAGAGCCCCTTCGTGGTGTTCGACGACGCCGACCTGGACCGCGCGCTGGACGCGGCCGTGTTCATGATCTTTTCCAACAACGGCGAGCGCTGCACCGCGGGCAGCCGCATCCTGGTCCAGCGCAACCTCTACGCCAGCTTCGCCGCGAAGTTTGCCGACCGCGCGAGGCGCATCCGGGTGGGCGACCCGCTGGACGAAGCCACCATCGTCGGCCCGATGATCAGCCCGGCCCACCTGGCCAAGGTGCGCAGCTACATCGAACTGGGCCCCAAGGAGGGCGCCACGCTCTTGTGTGGCGGCCTGGGCCAGCCCGACCTGCCCGCGCGCGTGGCCCGAGGCAACTACGTTCTGCCCACGGTGTTTGCCGATGTGCACAACCGCATGCGCATCGCGCAAGAAGAAATCTTCGGCCCGGTGGCCTGCCTGATCCCCTTCGACGACGAAGCCGACGCCATTGCCCAGGCCAACGACATCCCCTATGGCCTGTCCAGCTACGTCTGGACCGAAAACATCGGCCGCGCCAGCCGCGTGGCCGCGGCCATCGAGGCCGGCATGTGTTTCGTCAACAGCCAGAACGTGCGCGACCTGCGCCAGCCCTTCGGGGGCACCAAGGCCAGCGGCACCGGGCGCGAAGGCGGCACCTGGAGCTACGAGGTGTTCCTGGAACCCAAGAACGTGTGCGTCTCATTGGGTTCGCACCACATTCCTCATTGGGGAGTCTGAGATGGGCAAACTCGCACTGGTGGCCAAGATCACCCACGTGCCGTCGATGTACCTGAGCGAGTTGCCCGGCCCGCGCCAGGGCACGCGGCGCGACGCCATCGAAGGTCACCAGGAAATCGGCCGCCGTTGCCGCGAAAGGGGCGTGGACACCCTGGTGGTGTTCGACACCCACTGGCTGGTGAACGCCAACTACCACCTGAACTGCGCACCACACTTCAAGGGCCTGTACACCAGCAACGAGCTGCCGCACTTCATCAGCAACATGCCCTTTGAATGCCCGGGCAACCCGGCGCTCGGCCAGTTGCTGGCCAAAGTGGCCAGCGAACACGGTGTGGAGACGCTCGCCCACCATGCCACCACGCTGGACCCCGAGTACGGCACCCTGGTGCCCCTGCGCTACATGAACGCCGACCAGCGCTTCAAGGTCATTTCGGTGTCCGCGCTGTGCACGGTGCACTACCTGAACGACAGCGCCCGCCTGGGCTGGGCCCTGCGCCGCGCGGTGGAAGACCACTACGACGGCACCGTGGCCTTCCTGGCCAGCGGGTCCTTGAGCCACCGCTTCGCGCAGAACGGCCTGGCGCCCGAATACGCCTTCAAGATCTGGAGCCCCTTCCTGGAACAGCTGGACCGGCGCGTGGTGCAGATGTGGGAAAACGGCGAATGGGCCGACTTCTGCGCCATGCTGCCCGAGTACGCCGCCAAGGGCCATGGCGAAGGTTTCATGCACGACACCGCCATGATGCTGGGGGCCCTGGGCTGGAGCGCCTACGACGGCCAGGCCGAGGTGGTGACGCCGTACTTCGGCGCCAGCGGCACGGGTCAGATCAACGCGGTGTTCCCGGTGACACCGCAAGACGGTTCAGCCATTCCCAAAGCGGTGGCTTCAGCCGCCGACGGCTACACCTCCGTGGCCACCCGACTCTGAGGCCGGCATGCCGCACCTCGTGATCGTCTACACCCCGAACCTGGAGCCGCTGACCGACATGGGCGCGCTGTGCCGCCATTTGGCCGACGCCATGCTGACCGTGCAGGACGAGGACGGGAAGCAGGTCTTCCCCACCGGCGGCACCCGGGTGCTGGCCTGTCCGGCGGCGCATTTCGCCGTGGCCGATGGCTCCGGCGAACACGCCTTCGCCTACTTCCACCTGCGCATGGGCCGGGGCCGCAGCGCGGCCACCCAGCAGCGCGCCGGCCAGACCTTGACCGACGTGGCCCGCGCCCACTTCGCGCCGGTGCTGGCAAAGCACCGCGTGGGCCTGACCCTGCAGGTGGACGAAGGCCCGGAAGTGTTCGACGCCAAGTTCGGCAATCTGCATCCCTTGTTCACCAAGACGCCCTGACCATGCTCGACCCCGCCACCATCGACGCGCTGGCAAAGCAGCTCTACGACGCACGCAAGCAGCGTGTGCAGCTGCGCCACTTCTCCCGGCAACACCCGCAGATGAGCATCGAGGATGGTTACGCCATCCAGCAGGCCTGGGTGAAGCTGGAACAGGCCGATGGCCGAAGCATCAAGGGCCGCAAGATCGGCCTGACCAGCCGCGCCATGCAGCAGGCCAGCCAGATCACCGAGCCCGACTACGCGCCGCTGATGGACGACATGTTCTTCGCGTCCGGCGGCGACATCCCCTTCAGCCGCTTCATCGCCCCGCGCATCGAGGTGGAACTGGCCTTCATCCTGGGCCGCCCGCTGGCCGGGCCCGGTGTCACCATGTTCGACGTGCTGGCTGCCACCGACTGGGTGAGCCCGGCGGTGGAGATCATTGATGCGCGCATCGAGCAGTTCGATCGCGACACCAAGGCCATGCGCAAGGTCTTCGACACCATCAGCGACTTCGCCGCCAACGCCGGCATCGTGCTGGGCGGCCGACCGGTGCGGCCCGACAGCGTGGATTTGCGCTGGGTGGGCGCGTTGCTGCACAAGAACGGCGTGATCGAAGAAACCGGCCTGGCCGCCGGCGTGCTGGGCCATCCCGCGAATGGCGTGGCCTGGCTGGCCAACAAGATCGCCCCGCATGACGAACAGCTGAACGCCGGCGACGTGGTGCTGGCCGGCAGCTTCACCCGCCCCGCCACCGCGGTGGCGGGCGACAACTTCCACGTGGACTACGGGCCCTTGGGCTCGATCAGCTTTCGATTGGCGTGACACCATGGCCTACACCAAGCCCGAACGCATTCCGCAGCCCGAGTGGGACGCCCGCGTGCAACTGGCGGCGGCCTACCGCATCTTCCACATGCTGGGCTGGAGCGAGCTGATCTACAACCACATCTCGCTGCGGGTGCCGGGTGAGCCGCAGCACTACCTGATCAACCCATTTGGGCTGCACTACACCGAGGTCTGCGCCAGCAACCTGGTGAAGGTGAACGATGCAGGCCAGACCGTCGGCAGCAGCGATTGGCCGATCAACCCGGCCGGCGCCACCTTCCACACCGCCATCCACGCCACCGTGCCCGATGCCGCCTGCGTGATGCATGTGCACACCACGCCGACCATGGCGGTGTGCTGCAGCGAGGGTGGCCTGTCCTTCACCAACTTCTACGCCGCGCAGTTGTATGGCCAGGTGGCCTACCACGACTTCGAGGGCATCACCGTGCGCGCCGACGAGGGTGCACGCATCCTGGCGTCTGCCGGCGACAAACGGGTTCTGCTCTTGCGCAACCATGGCCCGGTGGTCATCGGCCAGACGCTGGCCCACGCCTTCAACCTGCTGTGGCTGGTGCAGCGCGCTTGCGAGGTGCAACTGGCCACCCTGGGCATGGGCGCCGCGCGCGCCATTCCCGTGCCGGTGATGGAAAGTTGTGTGCGCGACGCACTGAACTTCAATCCGAAGTACGGTGCCGGGCAGGACAGTTTCGACGCCATGCAGCGGCTGGTGGACCGCCTCGACCCGGGCTATCGCTCATGAGGTGCGCATGAAGGTCTGCATCGCGGGCGTGGGCGCCATCGGCGGCTTGTTTGCCGGCTGGCTGGGCACGAAGTTGCCGACGGCCGAGCTGCAACTCAGCGCGCTGGCGCGTGGTGCCACGCTGGCCGCCCTGAAGGGCCAGGGGCTGCAACTGCAGGACGCCGGCGGTGCCCGCACCGTGGCGCTGCGGGCCAGTGACGATGCCAGCGTGCTGGGCCCGCAGGACCTGGTGGTGCTGGCGGTGAAGGGCCCGGCGCTGCCGGCCATGGCGGCGCAGCTGCCGCCGCTGCTGGGCCCGCACACCACGGTGCTGGTGGCCATGAACGGCGTGCCCTGGTGGTTCTTCGACCATGCGTCGGCCACGCCCGGCCCCTGTGCGGGCCTGCGCCTGGGCGCGGTGGACCCGGGCGATGCGGTGCGCACCGCCATCCCCACGCAGCAGGTGCTGGGCTGCGTGGTGCATGTGTCGGCCGCTGCGCCGCAGCCGGGCGAGGTGAAGCATGTCAACGGCAACGGCCTGATCCTGGGCGAACCGGCGGGCGGTCCCTCGGCCCGCCTGGACGCCACGGCCAAGCTGCTCGGCCGCGCGGGCTTCGCCATTACCACGTCCCACCACATCCAGCGCGACATCTGGTTCAAGCTCTGGGGCAACATGACCATGAACCCGGTGTCGGCCATCACCCAGGCACCCTGCGACCAGATCCTGGACGACCCGCTGGTGCGCGGTTTCTGCAGCGCGGTGATGCTGGAGGCCAACGCGATCGGCGCCTTGTTCGCTTGCGGCATCGATCAAGTCCCCGAGCAGCGCCATGCGGTGACGCGCAAGCTGGGCCGCTTCAAGACCAGCATGCTGCAGGACCTGGAAGCCGGCCGTGCGCTGGAAATCGACGCCCTGGTGACGGTGGTGCGCGACATCGGTGCCCACCTGGGCCTGGCCACGCCCAACATCGACGCCTTGCTGGGGTTGGTGCGGCTGCTGGGCCGGGGGCGGGGGCTGTACCCGCCGGGCTGATTTTCGGCGGCAGAATCGGGGCATGCACACCCGACGTCACCTGCTGGCTTGCCTGTTATCGGGTCCCTGGGCTGGGGTGGCCACCGCGCGCACTGTGCGGCCCGCGCCGTCCGCCGATGCGGCTTTCGACACCCTGGCCGAGCGCTGCTTCAACGCGCGCATGGCGCTGGACCCCCTGACCGCCTCGGTCACCACCGCCGACCCGCGTTACGAAGGCCTGCTGGCCATCACCATCGCACCGGAGCACCTGGCCCGCGTTCGGCGTTTGAACGAGCAGGTGGCACGGGGCCTGCGAACGCTGCCGCCTGAAAGCCTGGACCCCGCCCGGCGCCTCAGCCACGAACTGCTGCAGTGGGATGTGGACATGGCGCTCAAGGGCGACGCCTTCCCCGACCACCTGATACCGATGAACCACTTCGGTGGCCTGCCGCTGCAATTGGCCACCATGGGCAGCGGTGACCAGGGTCAACCGCTCAAGACGCCACAGGACTTCGACCATTACCTGGCCCGCCTGGCGCGCCTGCCGGCCTACAACCGCCAGGCCATCGCCAACATGCGCCAGGGCATGCGGCGCGGCGTTACCGTGCCGCGGGTGCTGATCGAATCCGGCCGCGACACCTTCGCCCGGCTGGCCGAGCCGGACTTCGACAAGTCGCCGTTCTCGGCCGCGCTGAAGGCGATGCCGACCGAAATCGGCGCCGCGCAACGCAACCGCATCGCGCGTGCCTACCAGCGCCTGTTCGAGCGCGACCTGCGCCCGTCCCTGGCCGGGCTGGCTGATTTCACCAACGGGGCCTATGCGCGGGCCTGCCGATCCAGCGACGGGTTGGGCGCGCTGCCAGACGGCGCGGCCTGGTACCAGCACCTGGTGCGCTGGCACACCACCACCGAGATGTCGGCCGACGAGATCCATGCACTGGGCCTGGCCGAAGTGCAGCGCATCCACGGCGAGATGGCCCAGGTGCAGCAGCGCTTGGGCGTGGCCGGCAGCGTGCTTGACTTCCTGCGCTGGCACGAGCAGGAGCCGCGCTTTCACCCCTACACCAGTTGGGACGAAATCGCGCGTACCCACGCCGACCTGGACGCGCGCCTCACACCCCTGTTGCCGCGCCTGTTTGGCCGCCAGCCGCGCCAGGTGCTGGAGGTGCGTGCCATGCCGGAACTGCAGCGCGCTTCGGCCAGTTCCTACTACAACCCCGCCGCGCCCGACGGCTCGCGCCCCGGCATCTTCTTCGTCGGCTCGCCCGAGCCGCCGCAGCGTTACAGCAGCAGCTACCTCACCAGCCTGCTGCTGCACGAAGGCCGGCCGGGCCACCACTTCCAGATCAGCATCCAGCAGGAGCTGAAACTGCCCTCGTTCCGACGCTTCGGCTGGAGCACGGCTTTCGGCGAGGGCTGGGCCTTGTACGCCGAAACCCTGGGCCACGAGATGGGTCTGTACGAAGACCCGAACCAATGGCTGGGCCACCTGAAGATGGAGCTGACCCGCGCCGTGCGGCTGGTGACCGACACCGGCTTGCACGCCAGGGGCTGGACGCACGCGCAGACCATTCGCTACATGATGGACAACCAGGGCGAAAGCCAGGCCGAGGCGCGCCTGGCCACCGAGCGCTACATGGCCTGGCCCGGCCAGGCCCTGGGCTACAAGATCGGCGCGCTGCGCATCCAGCAACTGCGCCGCCAGGCCCAGGCCGCGCTGGGCGAGCGCTTCACGCTGGCCGATTTCCACGACCTGGTGCTGTCGCAGGGCACGGTGCCGCTGCAGGTGCTGCAGGGCATGGTGCAAGCCTGGATCGGCCAGGGCGGCGGCCGGCCCTGAGCTGGGGTCCTGGTCAGGCCGCGGCCGCGGCGCCTTGGGGCCGCGCCGCCGCCAGGGCTTCGCGCAGCACGCTGCGCTCGCCGATGTGGTTGGCCAGCAGCAGCACCAGCTTGGCGTTCATCAACTGCGCCTGCTCGTCACTCAGGTCGCGCTGGCTGTTGATCAGCTCTTCGTAGAAGCCGTCCGGGTCGGCGATGTGGGGGGTGGTGATCAGTGGCATCGGGGTGGTCCTCACATCGCCAGCGCGCGCCGCAGCGCTGCGTTGACCTTCCCAGCGTCGAAGCCGCGCCAGCGCGCGGCCACGTGCTGGTCGGGGCGGATCAGGTAGGTGGTGCCGGGTGTGGCGTCGTAGCGCTGCGCCAGCACGCCGGCGCTGTCCACCAGGTCGGTGCCGACGTTCAGCACGCGGGCGCGCACGTCGCCGGCGCGCAGGTCGGCCGCCGGCGCTTGGCCGAAGTGCAGCACCACGAAGCCATCACCCAGCGCGTGCAGCAGCCAGGCCGGATGGCCGCCCAGGGTGACGGGTGCGTCCGCGCACACGGTGCCGGGCGCCATGCGGCCTTCGAAGGGGCTTTCGTCGGGCGTGTTCAGCGATGAATGCACATAGGGCGTGGGCGTGGACAGGCGGCCGCTGTTGACCAGGGGCCGCGCGAAGGGGTGCTGCTGCGCCAGCTCCAGCACCGCGTTGCGAAAGGCCAGGCTGGCCTTGCTCTTGGGTGTGATGAAGTCGGTGCTGCGCGTGCTGTTCAGCAGGTTGTCGTCGGCCGCGAAGGCGCGTTCTTCGTGGTAGCTGTCCAGCAGGGCCTGCGGCGCCTGGCCGCTGTGCACCAGGGCCAGCTTCCAGGCCAGGTTGTCGCAGTCCTGCACACCGGTGTTGGCGCCGCGCGCACCGAAGGGCGACACCTGGTGCGCCGCATCACCGGCGAACAGCACCCGGCCGACGCGCAGGTCCTTGATGCGGCGGCAGGCGAACTGGTAGACGCTGACCCATTCCAGCTCGAACTCGGCCTTCGGGCCCAGCATGGCGCGGATGCGTGGCAGCACCTTCTCGGGCTTCTTCTCTTCTTCGGGGTCGGCGTTCCAGCCCAACTGGAAGTCGATGCGCCAGACGTTGTCGGCCTGCTTGTGCAGCAGCACCGATTGGTTGGGGTGGAAGGGTGGGTCGAACCAGAACCAGCGCTCGGTGGGGAAGTCGGCCTTCATCACCACGTCGGCGATCAGAAAGCGGTCCTGGAAGAACTGGCCGGTGAATTCGGCGCCCACCATGCGGCGGGTGTCGCTGTTGGCGCCATCGCAGGCCACCACCCAGTCGCATTCCATGTGGAACACGCCGTCGGGCGTTTCCACGGTCAGGCGCGCGCCGGCCTCGTCCTGCAGCAGGGCCAGCAGGCGGTGCTTCCAGCGCAGGTCCACCAGCGGGTGGGCGTCGCACGCGGCCACCAGTGCTTCTTCCAGGTGGTATTGCTGCAGGTTGATCATGGCCGGCATCTGGTGCTGCGGCTCGGGCAGCAGGTCGAAGCGGTAGGCCAGCTGGTCCTTGAAGAAGACCTTGCCCACCTTCCAGCTGACGCCGCGTTCCACCAGGGGCCCGGCCACGCCCAGGCGGTGGAAGATTTCCAGCGGGCGCTTGGCGTAGCACACGGCGCGCGAGCCGATGCTGACGGTGTTGTTGTCGTCCAGCACCACGCAGCGCAGGCCGCGCGCGGCCAGGTCCAGGGCCAGGGTCAGGCCGATGGGGCCGGCGCCCACCACCACCACCGGGTGGCGTTGCGGCTGGCCGGTCTGCTGTTCGTCGCTTTGCCGGTAGGGGAACTGCGGGTAGGTGTAGGTCTTCAGCATGGGTCGCCCCGCTTCATTGCGCCTTGAATTCTTTTTCGTGCATCCAGGCGGCGTGCTTGGGGGCGCGCTTGGTGCGGTCCCATTCGTCCAGCATGTCCCACTTCACGGCGTCCAGCTTCTTCATCTGCTCGTCGGTGACGGTGTCGGCGGCCAGTTCCAGCCGGTGGCCGTTGGGGTCGAAGAAGTAGATGCTCTTGAAGATGGTGTGGTCGGTCACGCCCACCACGGCAATGCCGGCGGCTTCCAGCCTGGCCTTGGTGGCTTCCAGCGTGGCCACGCTGTCCACCTTGAAGGCCAGATGCTGCACCCAGTTCGGCGTGTTGCCGTCGCGGCCCATGGCGGGCGAATTCGGCAGTTCGAAGAAGGCCAGGATGTTGCCCGCGCCAGCGTCCAGGAACACATGCATGTAGGGGTCGGGCGCATGGGTGGACGGCACCTGGTCTTCGGCGATGGCCAGCACGAATTCCATGCCCAGGTGCTGGCGGTACCAGTGCACGGTTTCCTTGGCGTTGTGGCAGCGGTAGGCCACGTGGTGAACGCGTTGCAGCAGCATGGTGGGCCCCGTCGAATCCTTGAAAGTAACCCAGGTTACTAATTACCAAGGGCCTTGTCCATGGGTAAAGTACCCATACCGTCGTCGCGGTGACCAACCTAGAGTCGCGCCCCATGCAGTTGGAGCAGTTCCTTCCCTACCGCCTGGCCGTGCTGGCCGACGCGGTGAGCCGGTCGCTGGCGGCGGTGTACGCCGAACGCTTTGCGCTCACCCGTGACGAGTGGCGGGTGCTGGCCCTGCTGGCCGAATCGGGCCCGATCAAGTCCACCGAACTGGGCTTGCGCGCCACGCTGGACAAGATGCAGGTCAGCCGCGCGGTCACCCGCATGGAGCGCGACGGCCTGGCCGAACGCCAGACCGACGACGCCGACCGCCGCAACCTGGTGGTGCGGCTCACGCCAGCGGGCCGCGCTCTGCACAAGAAGATCGTGCCCATGGCCCAGGCGCGCGAACGCTTCCTGCTGGACGCGCTGGAGCCCGCCGAGCGCGCGGCCTTCGACGCCGCGCTGGACAAGATCCACGCCCGTGCGCGCCAGTTGGCCGAGCAGGGCTGAAGCGCACATCCCTAGTTTTCTGCCCGATCGGCCCCGCCGCAAGGGCTGCCGGTCGGGGTCTCTCCCTAGTCTTGGGTAGGCGGCGGTGGCCGAACCGGCGCACGCTCAAGCTCTTGATGTTCAAGTGCGCCACGGGCGCGAGGGGGTGGGCCATGAATCCCGAAATCAGCTGGACGGGTACCTCGCTGCTGTGCGTTCTGGCCAGCGCGGTGTCGGTGCTGTCACACCCGTCGCTGCCGCAGCATCGGTCGCCGGCTGAAGCCCGGACCCTGGCGCTGGAATGCGCCCAGACCCCGCACCCGCGGGGCGGCAGCGTCTTGCGGTTGCACAACACCAGCGGCCTGCGCCTGCCGGCACAGCAGGCGGTGGTGTGGTCCAGCCGTGGCACGCCCGGGCCCACCGGCGAGTTGCTGCGCCTGCCGCAGGAACTGCCACCCGGGCAGGACTTTCGCTGGCGCAGCCGCTGGCCGGCCCAGGGCGGCGGTTGCCTGGCGGTGGCGTACCGGGAGTGACAGCGCCGGCCGGCCGGCTGCGGCACACTGTCGGATTCCCCCCGACAGGAGCACGCAGCCATGGGTCCCTTGGCCGGCATGAAGGTGATCGAACTGGCCAGCATCGGACCGGGTCCGATGTGCGCCATGTTGCTGGCCGACCTGGGCGCGCAAGTCACGCGCATCGACCGCCTGGCCCCCAGTGGGCTGGGCGTTCCCGTGCCGTCGCAGTTCGACGTGATGGGCCGCGGCCGGCGCTCGGTGGCCTTGGACCTGAAGGCCCCCGCGGGCCGTGATGCCGCGCTGCGCCTGATTGCTGGCGCCGACGTGCTGGTGGAGGGCTGGCGCCCGGGCGTGGCTGAGCGCCTGGGCCTGGGGCCGGACGACTGCATCGCCCGCAACCCCCGCCTGGTTTACGGCCGCATGACCGGCTTTGGCCAGACCGGCCCCTTGGCCCCCGCGGCCGGGCACGACATCAATTACATCGCGCTCACCGGCGCGCTGCACGCCATCGGCACGCCGGGCACAGCGCTGCCGCCGCTGAACCTGGTGGGTGACTTTGGCGGCGGCGCGCTGTACCTGGCCTTCGGCCTGATGGCCGCGCTGTGGGAACGCCAGCGCAGCGGCCACGGGCAGGTGGTGGACGCCGCCATGGTGGACGGCGCCTCCAGCCTGATGGCCATGTTCCACGGCCTGGCCGCTGCCGGGCAATGGAACGCGGCGTCGCGCGGCACCAACCTGCTGGACGGCGGCGCGCCGTTTTACGCCACCTACGACTGCGCCGGAGGCGGCCAGGTGGCCGTGGGCGCGCTGGAGCCGAAGTTCTTTGCCGAATTGGTGCAACGCGTCGGCTTGGACCCCGCTTTCGTGCCCCGCCAGTACGACCGCAGCGCCTGGCCCGCGATGCGTGAAGCCTTGGCGGCCCTGTTTCGCACCCGCACACGCGACGAATGGGCCACCTTGCTCGAAGGCAGCGACGCCTGCGCGGCGCCGGTGTTGTCCCTGCACGAGGCGCCGCAGCACCGGCACGCGGCCGCGCGTGCGGCCTTTGTGCAAGTGGACGGCGTGTCCCAGCCGGCCCCGGCACCGCGCTTTTCGCGCACACCTGCCGCCGTCCCCGAGCCGCCGCCGCGCGAAGGCCAGCACAGCCGCCAGGTGCTGGCCGATGCCGGCTTCAGCGCCGACGACATCAACACCTTGCTGGCCAGCGGTGTGCTGCGCCAGGACGTCTGAAAGCCGCGCCCCGATGAACGCCCCCGCTCCCATCCCCCGCCCGCATGTGAACCCGGTGCCGCGTTTTTCGGCGTCGGTGGTGGTGTTGCGCGACGGCGCTGCCGGCCTGGAAGTGCTGATGCTGCGCCGCGCCGAGCGCGCCAACGACCAGAACAGCGGCGCCGCGGTGTTCCCCGGCGGCCTGCTGGATGCGCAGGACAGCCTGCACCACGCGCTGTGCAGCGGGCTGGACGACACCCAGGCCAGCCGCCGCCTGGGCCTGAACGCCAACGGCCTGGACTACTGGATGGCCGCCGTGCGCGAATGCTTTGAAGAAAGCGGCCTGCTCTTCGCCCGCGGTGCGGACGACCAGCCCGCGCACCTGGATGACCTGCCGGCCGAGGAACGCCGCGCGCTGCGCCACTCGTTGCACGCGGGTGACCTGGACCTGGCCGCGCTGTGCGCACGCTTCGGCCTCACGCTGGATGTGGGCGCGCTGACCTACCTCAGCCACTGGATCACGCCACCCGGGCGGCCCAAGCGCTTCGACACCCGCTTCTTCGTGGCGGTGGCCCCCGCGCCGCAGCAGGCCGTG
The DNA here is from genome assembly GCA_000244995.1 of Burkholderiales bacterium JOSHI_001. Classification (NCBI taxonomy): domain Bacteria; kingdom Pseudomonadati; phylum Pseudomonadota; class Betaproteobacteria; order Burkholderiales; species Burkholderiales bacterium JOSHI_001. The sequence continues at coordinate 809,401 of CM001438.1, forward strand.
GCCGACGAAACCGAAACCACCGAATTGATGTGGCTGACGCCACAGCAAGCACTGAGCCCCGAGCGTGGGCTGAAGCTGCTGAACGTGACCGAGGTGACCCTGAAACAACTGGCCGGCTTCGGCCACACCGCCGATGTCATCGCCCATGCCGCGGCACAGCCGCTGGCCCCGGCCATCCGCCCGGTGGTGGGGGCGGGCGAGCGTGGCCCGGTGGTGGTGATGCCGGGTGAGTGGCCCTACGACGAGATCGCGCGGCTGGACCCCGAAGGCCGCGGCCACGTGGCGGTGGACCTGAAGCCCGGGCGTGCGGTGCGGCTGTCCGAGCGCGTCATCCGCATCACCGCCGACAACGGCAGCGTGATGACCGGCCCTGGCACCAACGCCTACTTCGTGGGCAGCGGCACCCAGTGGGCGCTTGTCGACCCTGGCCCCGACGACGCCACGCATGTGAAGTCTTTGCTCGAGCAGGCCGCGCAACTGCCGGGGCCGCTGCAATGGATCCTGTGCACCCACACCCACAAGGATCACTCGCCCGCCGCCGCCGCCCTTCACCGTGCCACCGGCGCGCCCCGCGCCGGCCGGGTGGCCGCCCACCCCGAGTGGCAGGACACAGGATTTGCGCCCGAGCGCGTGCTGGCGCACGGCGATCGCATCAACCTGGGTCCGGACTGCACGCTGCGGGTGGTCCACACCCCCGGCCACGCGTCCAACCACCTGTGCTTTCTGCTGGAACAGGAAAGGCTGCTCTTCACCGGCGACCACCTGATGCAGGGCTCCACCGTGGTCATCAACCCGCCTGACGGTGACATGGCGGCTTACCTGGCGTCCCTCGAAGCCTTGTTGCAGGAAGACCTGGACCACCTGGCGCCCGGCCACGGCTTCCTCATCGCCCAGCCGCACGCGGTGGTGAAAAAGACCATCGCCCACCGCCTGGGGCGCGAGGCCAAGGTGGTGGACGCGCTGCGGGCAGGTGGCCCAGCGGCCCTGGACGCCCTGGTGACTCGGGTTTACGCCGACGTGCCCGAGCGCCTGCACGCGGTGGCGCGGCGTTCTTTGCAGGCGCACCTGCTGAAACTTCAGGGCGAAGCCAGGACGGTGAAGGAGGGGGAAGTCTGGCGCCTGGCCTGAACCGGCGGGCGCCAAGGGGCTGAACCCGGGGATGGGGCCGGTGGCGCAGGCAAGCGCGGCCCGTCCTCATGTTAGCGTGACTGGGGGGTTTTTGGCCGTTGGTGGGCGAAGCAATCCGAATCCAAGGGATAATTGCACACATGGCAAAAGACAATTCCACCCGTCGCACTGCCGACGGCCTGCGCTACACCTCGAAGGAAACGGGCTCCCCGTTCACCGGCAACGGTTCCACGCGTTCGTGTTTCCGCTGCGGTCGGCACCGCCTGCCGCAGTTGCTGCAAAGCATCCGCATCCTGGGCCGCACCGAAATGGTCTGCAAGCCCTCCTGCAAGGTGCTGGCTGAAACCGTGGACGCCAAGCCGCCGGTGCCCGTGCCTTCGGTGGAATAGGCGGGCCGGCGCTTCGCTACACCCTGCTGCTGCCCGGGACATGCCCGGGTGAGCGATATTGACGCCCGTTTGCAGGCGTCCAAAATCGGCCTGCCCTTGATCATCGGCGGCCCCGCCGCCCCCTTGAAGGAGTGACGGCATGGCCCGATTGAACGTGAACGGTCGCGTCCACGAGGTGGACGCCGAGGCCGACACCCCGCTGCTGTGGGCGCTGCGTGAGCAGTTGGGCCTGACCGGCACCAAGTACGGCTGTGGCATCGCGCAATGCGGTGCCTGCACGGTGCACATCGACGGCGAGGCGGTGCGTTCCTGCGCCCGGCCCCTGTCGTCGCTGACGCCGCAGAACAAGGTCACCACCATCGAAGGCCTGTCGCCCGACGGCAGCCACCCGGTGCAAAAAGCCTGGGCGGCGCTGGACGTGCCGCAATGCGGCTTCTGCCAGTGCGGGATGATCATGACCGCCGCGGCCCTGCTGAAGAGCAAACCCAAACCCACCGACGCGGACATCGACCAGGGCGTCACCAACATCTGCCGCTGCGGCACCTACAACCGCGTGCGCGCTGCCATCAAGTTGGCTGCGCAGGGCTGAAGGGGGAAGCGCCATGTCCAACGCGATCAAGGCCACTTCTTCTTCGTCCCGCGGTGCTGCGCGGGTGTCGCGCCGCCGCTTCATCGGCGCGGGCTCGGCCGCGGCGGGCGGGCTGGCTTTGGGTTTTCACCTGCCGCTGTCCGGCCAGACCGCCGTGTCGGTGCCGCCGTCCACCTACGCCCCCAGCGCGCCGGGCGAGATCAACGCCTGGGTGCTGGTGCGCCCCGACGACACGGTGGTGGTGCGCGTGGCGCGTTCCGAGATGGGCCAGGGCTCGCTCACCGGGCTGGCGCAGCTGGTGGCCGAAGAACTGGAATGCGACTGGGCCAAGGTGAGCACCGAGTACCCCACACCGGGCCAGAACCTGGCCAACAACCGGGTCTGGCGCAATTTCTCCACCGGTGGCAGCCGGGGCATCCGCGAATCGAACGACTACGTCCGCCAGGGGGGCGCGGCGGCCCGCATGATGCTGGTGCAGGCCGCCGCCAACCGCTGGCAGGTGGCCCCGGCCGAGTGCAGCGTGAAGGCGGGCGTCATCACCCACGGCCCCAGCAAGCGCACGCTGCGCTATGGCGAAGTGGCGGCCGCCGCAGCCAAGCTGCCCATGCCCACCGACGTGGTGCTGAAGGACCCCAAGACCTGGACCATCGCCGGCAAGCCGCTGAAGCGCCTGGACACGCTGGACAAGCTCACCGGCAAGCAGGTCTATGGCATGGACCTGAAACTGCCCGGCATGCTGACCGCCGCCATCAAGGAATGCCCGGTCTTCGGCGGCAAGGTGAAGGGCTTCGATGCGGCGGCGGTGAACCGCCGGCCCGGCGTGAAGCAGGTGCTGCAGGTGGGCGACACCGCCGTGGCCGTGGTGGCCGACACCTGGTGGCACGCCAAGACCGCGCTGGAGGCCCTGCCCATCCAATGGGACGAAGGCCCCAACGCCCAGGCCAGCAGCGAGGCCTTCGCCGCGGTGCTGAAAACGGCGCTGGACGCGCCCGAAGCCGCGGCGGCCAACACCGTGGGTGACGCCCGCGCGGCGCTGGCGTCGTCGGCCAAGGTGGTGGAGGCGGTGTACAGCTACCCGCACCAGAACCATGCCTGCATGGAGGTGATGAACGCCACCGCCAAGCTGACGGTGGGCAGCGGCGGCACGGTGGAACGCTGCGAAGTCTGGTGCCCCACGCAGAACGGCGAAGCCGCGCTGGCCGCCACGGCCGAAGCCTCGGGCCTGCCACCGGCGAAATGCGAGGTCTACAAGCTGCACCTGGGTGGCGGCTTCGGCCGACGCGGCATGACCGACTATGTGCGCCAGGCCGTGGCCATTGCCAAGCAGATGCCCAACACGCCGGTCAAGCTGCTGTGGTCACGCGAGGAGGACATGGCCCAGGGGCGCTTTCACCCGGTCACGCAGTGCAAGCTGCGCGCCGGGCTGGACGCCAGCGGCAAGCTGAACGCGCTGCACATGCGCCTGGCCGGCCAGTCCATCCTGTCGGTGGTGTTCCCGCAGAACGTGAAGAACGGTCTGGACCCGGTGGCCTTCCAGGGCCTGAACCCCAGTGGCCCCGAGGCGGCCATTGGCTACAGCGTGCCGAACCTGCTGATCGACCACGCGCTGCGCAACCCGCACGTGCCGCCGGGCTTCTGGCGCGGCGTGAACCTGAACCACAACGCCATCTACCTGGAGTGCTTCATCGACGAGTTGGCCCACGCCGCGGGCCAGGACCCGCTGGCCTTTCGCCGCGCGCTGATGGACAAGCACCCCAAGCACCTGGCGGTGCTGAACGCGGCCGCCCAAGGCGCTGGCTGGGGCCAACCCGCCCCGGACGTGAATGGCCAGAAGGTCTTCCGCGGGCTGGCGCAGACCATGGGCTTCGGCAGCTACGTGGCCGCCTGCGCCGAAGTGAGCGTCAGTGCCGACGGCGTGCTGAAGATCCACCGCATCGTGGCCGCCACCGACTGCGGCCATGCGGTGAACCCGCAGCAGATCGAAGCGCAGGTCGAAGGCTCCTTCGCCTACGGCCTGTCGGCGGCCTTGTACGGCGAGTGCACGGTGAAGGACGGTCGCATCCAGCAGAGCAACTTCCACGACTACCCGGTGCTGCGCATGGCCGAGATGCCCAAGGTGCAGACCATCGTGATGCCCTCGGGCGGCTTCTGGGGCGGGGTGGGCGAGCCCACCATCGCCGTGGCCGCCCCGGCGGTGCTGAACGCCATCTTCGCCGCCACCGGCAAGCGCATCCGCGAACTGCCGCTCAAGAGCGGCCTGAAGCGCGCCTGATGCACCGCGGCCTGGTGGTGGTGCTGGTCCTGCTGCTGCCGGCGCTGGCCGGTGCGGCGCCGCCGGATGGCGACGCGGCAGGCGACGTCGAACGGGGCCGCGCGCTGGTGGCCGACCGCTCGGCCAGCCTGTGCGCGCTGTGCCATGCGGTGCCCGGTGTGCCGGCGCACCTGCAGGGCAACCTGGCGCCGTCGCTGGCGGGCGTGGGCGCGCGGCTGGACACCTCGCGTCTGCGCGCACAACTGGTCGAGCCGCGGCGGCTGAACCCCGAAGCCATCATGCCGGGCTACCGAACCACCGAGGGCCTGAACCGCGTGGCTGAGGCCTGGGCCGGGCGGCCGATCTTCAGCGCCCAGCAGGTTGAGGACGTGGTGGCCTACCTGCAGACGCTGCGCTGAGATGGCCCTCCGCCACGCGACGCGGCGCCAGTGCCTGGCCCAAGGGGCCGGCATGGCATTGGCGCTGGTGCTGCGACCGTCGCGCGCCGAAGCGCCAGCGCTGCAGGAGGCCGTGCGTGCCTGGGCGGGCGCGGCCCCGGTGCGCGAAGGCCGCGTCACGCTGGACGTGAGCCCCCTGGTGGAGAACGGCAACGCGGTGCCGCTGACCGTGCGGGTGCACAGCCCGATGAGCACGGCCGACCACGTGCAGGCCATCGCCGTGTTCAACGAGCTGAACCCGCAGCGGGACATGCTGCGCGCCACGCTGGGCCCACGCGCCGGCCGCGCCGAGGTGGCCACCCGGGTGCGCCTGGCCACCTCGCAGAAGCTGGTGGCACTGGCGCGGATGTCCGACGGCAGCGTGTGGTCCCACACCGTCGAGGTGGTGGTGACCCTGGCCGCTTGCGTGGAGTAGCGCGATGGCCGTGCGCACCCTGGTCAATGCCCCGCGCCAGGCCCGCCCTGGCGAGGTCATCGCCATCCGCGCCACCATCGCGCACCCGATGGAAACCGGCTTTCGCAGCGATGCGTCCGGCCGCACGCTGCCGCGCGACATCATCCAGCGCTTTGCCTGCCGCTACAACGGTGAGCTGGTGTTCAGCGCCGAGCTGTTCAGCGCCATCTCGGCCAACCCCTACATCGCCTTCCACATCCGGGCCACCGACAGCGGCACGCTGGAACTGCGCTGGGAGGGCGACCACGGTTTCGTGCACACCGAAACCGTGTCGCTGACGGTCGCATGAGGGTCTTCCGGCAGGGCCTGGCCTGGCTGATGGGCGCGGCCACGCTGGCCACGGCCCAGCCCACGGCCGACCAACGCCGCAGCGGCGCCCACTTCATGAGCCCGGCGCTGCAGGCCATGCAGGCCGACGAGGCCCAGAACCCGGCCGGGCTGTGGGTGCAGGAAGGCCGCCGGCTGTGGTCGCTTCGCCCACCGGGGGTCGGGCGGTCCTGCGCCAACTGCCACGGCGACGACCCGGCCCAGCGCCTGAAGGACGTGGCCACCCGCTACCCGGCCTGGGACGAGCACGCGGCCCGGCCGCTGACGCTGCCGCAACGCATCGCCCAGTGCCGCCAGCGTCACCAGGCCTTGCCGCCGCTGGACCCCGACGATGACGAGTCGTTGGCCTTGCAGGCGCTGCTGGCGCTGCCGGCGCGCGGCCTGCCCATCGCCCCGCCGGCCGACCCGCGGCTGGCGCCCCAGCGCGCGCTGGGCGCGGCGCTGTTCCGCCAGCGCCTGGGCCAGCTGGACCTGGCCTGTGCGCATTGCCACGAGCAGCGCGCAGGCCGGTCCCTGGGTGGCGCCACCCTGCCGCAGGCCCACCCCACCGGCTACCCCAGCTACCGGCTGCAATGGCAGGGCCTGGGCTCGCTGCCCAGGCGCTTGCGCAACTGCCTGGTGGGCGTGCGCGCGCAGCCCTATGCGGCCGACGCGGCGGAGTGGGTGCAACTGGAGCTGTACCTGATGCAGCGCGCCGCAGGCATGCCGATGGACGCACCGTCCGTGCGTCCCTGAGGGCCTTCTGCTGGGGCCCTGGCCGGCGCGACAATGCGCCTCTTGTTTCGGCGCAGGCCCTGCGCCCGCTCACTTCCGGAAAGCCCCTTGTGATGAAGTTCAGCCCCTCTTTCCTGATCGCCCTGGCCCTGTTGGCCGGCGGCGCGCCTGCCCTGGCGCAAACCAAACCTGCAACGCCCGCCGAAGCGCCCAAGGAGGGCGCGCGCAAGGAAGTGCTGGAGCCGCTGCAGGCGGCCCAGGCGCTGTTGAAGGACAACAAGGCCGCCGAGGCCTTGGACAAGCTCAAGGCCGCCGCGGCGGTGCCCGACCGCACGCCCTACGAGAACTTCTTCATCGACCAGCTCACCGCGCAGGCAGCGGCCCTGGCCGGTCAGGACACGCTCGCCCTGGAGGCCTACGACCGCGCGCTGGCCGCCGGCCGCTACAACGCCGACGAAACCCGCCGCGTGATGCGCGCGCAAAGCAACCTGGCCTTCCGGGCCAAGGACTATGTCCGCGCCGCGGGCTATTCCCGCAAGCTGCTGGCCACGCCCGAACTGCCGGCCGACATGCGCGTGGGCGCACTGGACCTGCTGGGCCGCTCGCTCTACCTGGGCGACAAGTTCAGCGAATCCGCCCCCGTGTTCAAGGACTGGCTGGACGCGCTGGCCGCTTCTGGCAAGCCGCCCACCGAAGAGCAGATCCGCCTGCTGGCCAGCGCCCACATCCAGGCCAAGGACGACGCCGGCTATGAAAAGGCGCTGGAGCGCATGGTCGTGGCCTACCCCAAGCCCGAGTACTGGGCCGACCTCATCGCCCGCCAGACCAAGCAGCCCGGCCTGACCCAGCGCCTGCGGCTGGACCTGCTGCGCCTGGGCCGCACCACCGGCGGCTTCATCCAGCCGGACGCCCTGCTGGAAGCCGCCGAACTGGCCCTGCAGGCCGGCCTGCCGGGCGAGACCCGGCAGATCCTGAGATCGGCCCCCGCCAGCAATGCCTTCACGACCGCCGGGGACCAGGCCCGTGTGCGTGAACTGCTGGACCGCGCCACCAAGGCCGCAGCGACCGATGCGGCCACCCCCGACGACCAGGCCAAGCGCCTGAAGTCGCCGGCGATGTTCGGCCTGGGCCATGCCCTGGCGCTGGACGGCCAGGCCGCGCGTGGCATCCCCTTGATGCAGCAGGCCATTCAGCTGGGCGGCCTGCGCAATGCCGACGATGCCCTGCTGCAACTGGGCGTGCAGCAGGTGCTGGCCGGCCAGGCCGATGCCAAGGCCACCTTGGCCCAGGTGAAGGGCAGTGACGGCGCGGCCGCGCTGGCGCGGCTGTGGGACCTGCACCTGCAGGCCAGCCCACGATGAGCCCGCCGCGGGCCTGAGGCCCTCCCTGTGGCCGGCGTGCAAGGACCCCGCCCGATGGTGAGCCCGGCCAGCTCACGCCTGTCGCCCGGCGCCGTGGTGGGCGTGTACGCGGCGTTTGCCGGCCTGTGGATCCTGGGGTCGGACTGGCTGCTGGGCCAGTTGGTGAGCGACCCGCAATGGCTGACCCGCCTGAGCCTGATCAAGGGTTGGGCCTTCGTGGCCGTGACCTCCTTGCTGCTGTACGGCTTGATGAAGCGCGGGTCTGCCGCCACCGACAGCGCGGCGCGCCTGGTCGGCACGCGCCAGGAGCGCCGCGTGGTGGCCTTGGCACTGGTGGCTGTGCTGGGCCTGGCCGCCGCGGCCCTGCTGGCCAACTACCAGCAGCACCTGGCGTTGGAGGCCGCCCGCCTTCAGGCGGTGGCCGACCTGCGCGGCCGCGAGCTGGGGCGCTGGTTGCAGGACCGCCGGGCCCAGGCCGAGTTCGTGGGCGCCAGCACCTTCTGGGGCGAGCTGTACCGCCAGGCCCATGTGGAGGGTCAGCCCGATGCCGCGGCCCGCCTGCGCGGTCGCATGGACGACTACGCCGCCACGTCCAATGTCGAACAGATGCTGTTGGTGGGCCCCGACGCCCTGCCGCTGGATGCCGCGGGCGGCGCGCCGACGCCGCCCGCGCCAGAGTTGGTGGCCACCGTGAAGCAGGCCCTGGCCGGCGGCGGCGTGCAGATGACGCCGCTGTATGCGGGGCACCATGGGCCCGGCGCACGGGGCGGCCCTGCCGAGGCCGGGCCGGTGTTGCACCTGGACATCGTGGCGCCGCTGCGCCACAGCGGCCAGCCCGCCCGGGCGGTGCTGGTGCTGCGGGTACGGCCCGACCAGGCACTGTTGCCGCTGGTGCAGACATGGCCGGTGCCCAGCCGCAGCGCCCAGGGCGGGCTGGTGGCCCGGCTGGGCGACCAGTTGGTGGGCGCCGGCGGTGCCAATCCCAAGCCCTTGTCCGCTCCCAACCTGCTGGCCGCGCGCGTGCTGCGCGGCGAGCTGCCCTTTGGCCAAGCGGCCCAGGCGCAGGATTTCCGCGGCACGCCGGTGCTGGGCGTGCTGGTGCCGCTGGAAGGCCCGAGCAACTGGTACCTCACCGCCCGCATCGACCTGGCCGAGATCCGCGAGGCCGCGCTGCGCGATTCGGTCTGGATCGTGGCCGCCGCGGTGCTGGCTGCGCTGGCCGTGCTGGCCGGCGCGCGGGCACTGCGCGAACGCCAGGTGCGCCGTGACGCCGATGTGCTGCGCGAGAGCGACGCGCTGTTCCGTGAAATGAGCGGCATGGCCCACATCGGCGGCTGGGGCTGGGACCTGCGCACCAAGACCGGCGAATGGACCGACGAGGTGGCGCGCATCCACGAATTCGATCCCGGCAGCCGGCCCAGCCCGGCCCTGGCACGCAGCTGCTTCAGCGGCGAACACCGGCAACGCCTGGACGCGGCGCTGCAAGCGGCCATGGCCCAGGGCCAGCCCTATGACCTGGAGCTGGAGATGACCACCGCCAAGGGCAACCAGCGCTGGATCCGCTCCATGGGCCTGCCGCGGGTGGAAGGTGGGGTGGTGGTGCACCTGCATGGCTACACCCAGGACATCACCGAGCGCAAGCGCATCGAACTGGAGCTGCAGCACCACCGCACCCACCTGGAAGAGCTGGTGCGCGAGCGCACCGGGCAGATCGCACGGGCCCATGCCGAGCTGCAGGCCCAGGCGGCCGAGATTGCCGAGCTGAACGCCGAGCTGCAGCGTCGCGCCATCGACGCGGAAACCGCCAACCGCGCCAAGAGCGCCTTCCTGGCCAACATGAGCCACGAAATCCGCACGCCCATGAACGCGGTGATCGGCCTGACGCACCTGCTGCGCCGCGACAACCAGGACCCGGTGGCGGCCGAGCGCCTGGACAAGGTGCAGGACGCGGCGCGCCACCTGCTGGCCGTGATCAACGACGTGCTGGACCTGTCCAAGGTCGAAGCCGGCAAGATGACGCTAGAGGCCACCGACTTCGCATTGGAAACCCTGCTGCAGCAGTTGGACAGCATGCTGGGCGAACGGGCCCGCAGCAAAGGCCTGGCCTTCACGCTGGAAGCCGCCGGGGTGCCGCCCTGGTTGCACGGCGACCCCACGCGGCTGACCCAGGCCCTGCTGAACCTGCTGGGCAACGCCATCAAGTTCACCGAGCAGGGCACGGTGGGCCTGCGGGTGGCGCTGCTGCAGCGCCAGGACAGTCAGTTGTTGCTGCGCTTTGAAGTGCACGACAGCGGCCCGGGCATCGGCGCGGGCCAGTTGCCCGTGCTGTTCGAAGCCTTCGAGCAGGCCGACAGTTCCACCACGCGCCGTTATGGCGGCACCGGGCTGGGCCTGGCCATCACCCGGCACCTGGCGCACCTGATGGGCGGCGAAGCGGGTGTGAACAGCGAGCCCGGGCAGGGCAGCCGGTTCTGGATCACCGCCTGGCTGGGTGAAGGCCGGCCGGTGCCGGCCGCACCGCCGGCCCTGCCGGTCCCGGCGGGCGCCGAGCGCGCGGTCGCGCGCAGCGTGCGGGCCCTGGTGGCCGAGGACAACGCGGTGAACCGCGAAGTGGCGCTGGAACTGCTGGCGGCGCTGGGGGTGCCGGCCGACCTGGCCGAGAACGGACGCGAAGCCGTGGACATGGCGGCGGCCCGGGCCTATGACCTGATCCTGATGGACATGCAGATGCCGGAAATGGACGGTCTGCAGGCCACGCGGGCCATTCGCCAGCTGGCCGTCCATGCCCGTACGCCCATCGTGGCCATGACCGCCAACGCCTTCGCCGAAGACCGCGCCGCCTGCCTGCAGGCCGGCATGGACGACCACATCGCCAAGCCGGTGGAGGTGGCCGAACTGCAGCGCGTGCTGGACCGCTGGCTTCACGCCGCTTGATGGCCGCCTGCCAGCCGGGTTTTCCCTTGCCAGGGTGGGCTTGAAAGCGGGGCCCGTTTCACTGGGTTGCACAACATTTTTTGTCGCTGGCAGGGGCTCTTGCGCCCTGTCAAGATGCCTGCTTTGCCCGCGGCGTGGCTGACCCCCATCAAAGCCCCGCGCGGGCCTGGCAGGCAGCATCCGCGCTCGCCTGAGAAAAAAGCACCCTGGAGCCCTCCCTGATGAGCAAGACCCCCGTCCCCACCCGCGACACCGAGAACACCCTGGCCACGCTGCCCGCGCAGCCCATCAGCGAAGAGGTGCTGATTGAAAAGTACGCCAAAGGCGACGAATCGCAGGTGGACGAAGTGCGGGCCCGCGTGGCGCGCGCTTTGGCGGTGGTGGAGGCTCCTGAGAAGCGAGCGCACTGGGAGGCCAAGTTCCTGGACGCGCAGCGCCGCGGCTTCGTGCCGGCCGGGCGCATCAACTCCGCGGCTGGCACCGACCTGACCGCCACCCTGATCAACTGCTTCGTGCAGCCGGTGGGGGACAGCATCGCGCAGGTGGACGAAGGCCACCCCGGCATCTACACCGCGCTGACCGAAGCGGCCGAGACCATGCGCCGCGGCGGTGGCGTGGGCTATGACTTTTCGCGCATCCGTCCCAAGGGGGCCTGGGTGGGCAGCACACAAAGCTCGGCCTCGGGCCCGGTGAGCTACATGCGCGTGTTCGACCGTTCCTGTGAAACCGTTGAAAGCGCCGGCGCGCGCCGCGGCGCGCAGATGGGCGTGCTGCGCTGCGACCACCCGGACATCGAGGACTTCATCCACGCCAAGGACCAGGGCGACCTGAAGAACTTCAACATCAGCGTGGGCGTGACCGACGTCTTCATGAAGGCGGTGGAAGACGACGCCGAGGTGGAACTGACCCACCGCGCCGAGCCCGGCGCAGCGCAGAAGGCAGCCGGCTCCTACGCGCGTGATGATGGCCATGGTGGCCAGTTGTGGGTGTACCGCAAACTGCGCGCGCGCGAGCTGTGGGACCAGATCATGCGCTCCACCTACGACCATGCTGAGCCGGGTGTGCTGTTCCTGGACCGCATCAACCAGGACAACAACCTCAGCTACTGCGAAACCATCGCCGCCACCAACCCCTGCGTCCCGGCCGACACCTGGGTGCACACCGCGCACGGCCCGCGCCAGGTGCAGCAGCTCATCGGCAAGCCCTTCGTCGCGGTGGTGGACGGTCGCGGCCACGCGACCGAGAGCGCGGGCTTCTTCGCCACCGGCGTGAAGCCGGTGCTGCGCCTGTCCACGCAGGAAGGCCATGGCCTTCGGCTCACCGCCAACCACCCGGTGCGCCGGGTCACCACCCGCACCGCCTACCTGGTGCAAAGCGAATGGGTGGAAGCCGGCCAGCTGCGCGCGGGCGACCGGATCTTGCTGAACAACCACCGCACCTCCGCCGGCTGGGACGGCGCGATGACCGAGGACGAAGGCTACCTGCTGGGCCTGCTGGTCGGCCACGGCCGCATCACCGCCGACGCCGCGGTGCTGAGCCTGCGCGCGCCGCAGTTGCGCCTGGTGGCCAATGGCGACGTGGCCCATGTGGGCGCCGACGCCCGGCCCAGCCACGCCCAGCAGCTGATGCGCGCCGCCGAGCGCGCTGCCGCCGCGTTGGCCCCGCACGGCCAGCCTTCGCATTGGCAGCGCCAGCCCGGCCCGCACCACGAGTTCGAACTGAAGAGCGCGCCGCTGCGCCGCCTGGCACTGGCACTGGGCATGACGCCCGAGCGCAAGGCCGTGACCCCGGCCATGGAAGCCGCCGGCTCCGACTTCTGCACCGGCCTGCTGCGCGGCCTGTTCGACGCCGACGGCCAGGTGGCCCAGCATGCCGACAAGCAGCCCTGCCTGCGCCTGGCCGGGCTGGACGAGGGCAGCGCGGCTGCGGTGCAGCGCATGCTGCTGCGCCTGGGCGTCAACAGCCGGCGCGAGCGTGAACTGTGCATCGGCGGCAACAACCTGGCCCGCTTCGCGCAGCGCGTGGGCCTGGCCGACGGGCTGAAGGCCGAGCGGGTGAACGACCTGCTGGGCGCCAGCCAGGGTCGGCTGCACAACGAAGATTTCGTGGCCACGGTCAGCGCCCTGGTGCCCGACGGCGAAGAGGCGGTGTACGACGTCACCGTGTCCGACGTGCACGCCTTCGATGCCAACGGCCTGATCGTGCACAACTGTGCCGAGCAGCCGTTGCCGCCCTATGGCTGCTGCTGCCTGGGCAGCGTGGACCTGACCCACTTCGTGAAGGACGCCTTCGACGGCAAGGCCAGCTTCGACGACGCCGGCTTCACCGAGGTGTGCAAGGTGGCCACGCGCATGCTGGACAACGTGCTGGACGTCACCGTCTGGCCGCTGCCGCAGCAGCACGCCGAAGCCAACAGCAAGCGCCGCGTGGGCCTGGGTTTCACCGGCCTGGGCGACACGCTGGTGATGCTGGGCCTGCGCTACGACACGCCCGAGGCCCGCGCCATGGCGCGCCACATCAGCGAGGTGATGCGCGACGCCGCCTACACCGCCAGCACCGAGATGGCCGCCGAGCGCGGCGCCTTCCCGCTGTTCAACGCCGACCTGTACTTGAGCCGCGGCACCTTCGCGTCGCGCCTGCCGGCGCCGCTGAAGGAGCGCATCCGCGCCCAGGGCCTGCGCAATTCGCACCTGCTGTCCATCGCCCCCACCGGCACCATCAGCCTGGCCTTTGCCGACAACGCCAGCAATGGCATCGAACCCGCCTTCAGCTGGACCTACACCCGCAAGAAGCGCATGCCCGACGGCACCTTCAAGGAATACGCGGTGGAGGACCACGCCTGGCGCCTGTACCGCCACCTGAAGGGCGCCGATGCGCCGCTGACCGACGCCTTCGTCACTGCGCTGGAACTCAGTGCCCAGGCCCATGCCGCGATGGTGGCCGCGGTGGCGCCCTGCATCGACACCAGCATCAGCAAGACGGTGAACGTGCCGGCCGACTACCCCTATGAAGACTTCCAGGACCTGTACCACACCGCCTGGCGCAGCGGCCTGAAGGGCCTGGCCACCTACCGGCCCAACAGCGTGCTGGGCAGCGTGCTGAGTGTGGAACCCTCGGTGGGGTCATCAGCCCCCGCGACGCCCGCACCCTTGAAGGGCGACGGCGCCAACCAGCGCCTGCGCCTGGATCGACTGCCCGCGCCGGTGCTCACCAGCCTGCGCTGGCCGGGCCGTCCGGATCTTTCAGGTGGCAACCCGGCCTGGAGCTTCATGATCCAGCACCCGCACGGCGAGTTCGCGCTCTTCGTCGGCGAACTGCCGGCCGAAGGCCCGGGCATGGGCCTGTTCGGCAAGACCCTGCCCTTCGAGGTGTGGGTGAACGGCGCCGAGCAGCCGCGCGGCTTGGCCGCGCTGGCCAAGACGCTGTCGATGGACATGCGCGCGAACGACCCGCAGTGGCTGAAGCTGAAGCTGGACGAACTGGCCACCGTGGGCGAAGAGCGCAGCTTCGAGATGCCCTTCCCGCCGTATGGCGAGCGGCGCCTCTTCCCCGGCGTGGTGGCGGCCACTGCGGCCGTGATCCGTTGGCGCTGTGAACAGCTGGGCACCTTCGCCGAAGGCACGCCCACCCCGGTGCTGGACGCCATGTTCAGCCGCAACGAGCCGCGCACCGGCACCAGCGGCACCCTGGCCTGGGCGGTGGACGTGGACAACCCGTCCACCGGCGAAAGCTTCACCGTCACGCTGAAGGAAGTGGCCCTGCCCACGCCCGAAGGTGGCAGCGTGGCGCGGCCCTGCGCCATCGGTTTTTCGGGCAACTACCCGCGCGCACTCGACGGCCTGGCGCGCCTGCTGAGCCTGGACATGCGCGTGATCGACCCGGCCTGGATCGGCATGAAGCTGCGCAAGATGCTGAACGTGGGCGAGCCTCTGGGCCACTTCATGGCCCCGGTGCCGGGCGAGCGGCGCCAGCAGGTCTGGCCCAGCACGGTGGCCTACATCGCGCGCCTGGTGATCCACCGCTACGCCATGCTGGGCGTGCTGGACGAGCAGGGCTTCCCGCTGCGCGAGATGGGCATCCTGGAAAGCCCGGCCGGCAAGCACAAGCCCAGCGACAGTGTGGCCCCCATGGCCGGCAAGCCCTGCCCGGAATGCGGCAACGCCACCCTGATCCACAAGGACGGTTGCGAGTTCTGCACCGCCTGCGGCTACGTGGGGCAGTGCGGCTGATGCAGCGCGGCCAACTCGCGGTCGTCTCAGTCTCTCAGTCCTGCCAGCGCCACTTTGGCGCTCTAGCCGGCTAAAGGCCATGTCTTTCCGGGTATTCAATGCAAAGAAATCAGTTCTTCAGGGTGTTGAACTTATATTTCGTTTCTTCAAAGGCGTCAGATGGAAATTCACTGCTTGTAACTTTTCTTCGGATAAGGTGTCTTCCGCGAAATTCGAGCTTCGCGGAATATGAGGCTGATGTATCACCCCCAATAATTTCAACGAAGATTACTGATCCGGATCTCTTGATGTTTATATTGGAAGGGTTTCCGAGATCCGAATATGCGGAAAGTGGGATGAATATTTCGAGCTTGTCAAGTTTAACGCTTAGTTTAACCGTTAGAGTTTTGGGGGGTTCTATATCTTCTCCGCCCCAGCGATAGCCACTCTGAAATGGTAGATTTGCTGCTGGAATAACTGTAAGCGTAGCACAAATCCGGTGATCGGCTGAACATGCATTCAGCTTCCCTATCTCGTTGTCGTTGATATTTTTAGCTTTACATGTTGTGATAACCATTAAAGGAATGGCGAATGCCAGCAAGAGATCTAGTTTAGATAATTTATTCATGGTCGAACAACTAGTAATTTATCTCCGCTATTGATGATTTGATCTCTTATGCTAGGGCTGGCAACGATGCAGCCATTTGAGGCGCTCATATTACCTTTTGAATTGTCGCCGTGAATGCGAAATGCGGATCTTCCATATGTTTCAGTTTCGGGCTTTGGGGTTAGAACTATAGTTTGGGGGCCGGTATTTTGACTTTTGTAGGCTCCACCAATGTTCCATGAGCCCTTCGGTATTGGTCCAACATTACTAGTGTTTTGAGCGTCGGGATTATTGAGGCCAGATTGATTTCCGGAATAACCCACTCCAATCAATTGTCCATTTCTATAAATTCGACCTGTACTTGTTTCGTACTCCCAATCTAATCCAGTTGGATCCATCGCGTTCACTGGATCTGCGCCTGAATATGTATACCGACCTAGTCCTCCACCCAAGCCAAGTGGATCGGCCTGCAAATACCGCCCGGTATACGGATCATAGTCTCGGAACCAATTCTGGAAATAACCCGTGTTGGGTTCGTACTGCTGCCCGGGAAAACGCAAGTTGTAGTCAAAAATGATGGGCCCAGAGTAAACCGGCCGGCTGTCACCGAAGGGCTCGCCGTCCCAGCGCCAGACTTCAAAGTTGTCACTGGCACGTGCCAGTGATCGGGGTGTACCCAAATGGTCGGATCGGATGGTCAGGAGCGTGCCATTGATCATCGTGCCTATGGGTACGCCGGCAAACCAGATCGTCTCCTGACGGTACCCAGAAATGAGGTTGTACTCACTCAGCAATAGTCCGTCATCGGTGTGCAGGTAGCGAATATTGTCGGTCACCAGCCAACCACCGCCCCCTGGGGGCGGCACCTGCAACTGCGCCACGTTCCCGGCAGTTCGGCTCGCCAGCCTGTCTGTGTTCAAGACCGCCGCGCGATCCGGCATGGACCAGGTGGTGTTGACCACGCCCTGCGACGTGGCTCGCCCATTCTGTACCGCGGTGGCGCCAGTCTCGGCGGTGACGATGCGACTGCTCAGCAAGGCCGCCGACCGGCTGCTGGTGCCCCCCGGGGCTACCGCGAGGGGTTCTGGTGGTGTGTATTCCTGCCGCAGCAAGCGCACCCGCATGCCCAAGCCATCGTGGGCGCGGCTGGAGAACACCGTCCCACCGAACCCCGTCAAGCCGCTCATGCGGCCGAAGGCGTCGTAGCTGTAGGTGTAGATGCCGTCGGAACTGGGGCTTCCGTCGGCCAGGTAGCTGTAGGTGCCGCGCGGGCTGGTCAGCAGCCGGTTGGAAGCCGCGGCGTAGGTCTGCGTGGTGGTCACGCCGTTGCGGGTCTGGCTGCGACGATTGCCATTGGTGTCGTAGGCATAGCTGAAGTTGCCGCCCGGCCCGCTGTAGCTTGTGAGCTGCCCCGCCTCGTCGTAGCGGAAGGCCGAACGCTGGGTGGCGCCACTTGAAAGCACATCGTTGTACTCGGTGATGCGCCCGGTCGGGTCGTAGGTATAGCTTCGAACCAGGCCGCCCAGCGTCACCTGCGTGATGCGGCCGTCGGCATCGAAGCTGCGTTGATAGACGCTGCCATTGCCCCAAGCCCACTTCGCCGGTGTTCGGCTGAAGGGGCGGTAGGTGATGCTGTTGAGCAGCACCGTGCCGTTCACAGCCACGGATGACACCGTATCGCCGGTGTAGGTGTAGTCCACACGCATGCCGGAAGGGTAGGTCATGCTGGCGACTCGCCCCAGGCTGTCACGCGCCAGGGTGACGGTGCTGGTCACCGCAGCGATGGTTTGCGACTTGGACAGCACCCGCCCTTCGCTGTCATAGGTCCACGTCGTGCTGCCGCTGGGGTCGGTCATGCTGGACAAAAGACTATCGCGGCGACCTGGCACGTAGCTGTAGGTGATGGGTGCAATGCCGGCCGGTCCGACCTGCAATGGCCGACCCAGTGTGTCGCGCACCACGGTGTAGCTCACGCTGCGTCCATCAACATAGGTTTGCGTGTCACCGGCCGCGTTGCGGGCCCACTGGCGGGTTCCGGCGTCGCTGCCGGTTTCGGCCGCGCGGCGGTTCAGCGTGTCCACCCCGTAGCCCGTCCCCACATTCACCGTATCTGCCACGCTCTTGAGCGTGGCGTTGGCGCTGTCCCAGTTCAATTGTGTGCTGACGGTGGTGGCACCGCCCGCCAGCCGCATGGCCGTGGTGTTGGGTTGGGTGAAGCTCACCGGCCGGTTCAACTGGTCCAACTGCTGGCTGTACTGCCGCCCCAGCGCATCCACCGTGCCGCTTCGCCGCGCATCGGCGCCATAGGTGGCTTGCGTGGCAAAACCTCGGGTGTCGATTTGCGCGGCCACGCGCCCCAGGCGATCGAAGCGAGCATAGGCGGCATGGACGAGGTTGCCCGCGGCCCCGTAGGTGGCGCGTGAAACCACCTTGCCGCCCACGTCACGGCCGATGCTCACGCTTTCGCCTTTGTGGTTGGACAGGCCGGCGATTCGGCCGGCCGTGTCATAGCTGCGCGCCACCCATGACCCGTCTGCTTGAGTCAGCTGCGAGAGCCGGCCTGCGCCGTCGAAACTGCGGGTGCTCGCGACGCCGTTGACCGCATGCTGAGCCAGGCGACCACGGTTGTTGAAGACGCGCGTCACCACGGCGCCGCTGGGGCGAACAATGCGAGTGGGCCGTCCGTGGGCATCGAACAGCGAGTACGTGGTGGTCTGGCCAGCCGGGTTGGTGGCACTGGTGCGGTTGCCTTGCGCGTCGTAGGTGAAGGTTGTCACGCCGCCTCTTGCATTCGTGACGGATGCCAGCAGGTGTTGGGCGTTGTAGACGCGCTGGCGCATCACGTAGCTGACGCCGTTGGTTCCGGTGCGCGAAGTCTGGATGACGCGGCCGAAGCCGTCCACCGTTCGGTTGGTGCTGACGCCGCCCGCCGACGTGCTGGTGGCGATGTTGAATATGCCGTGCCAGACGTGCTGCACTGTACGGGCGCTTGCGGTTCCGCTGGCCCGGGTAACACTGAGCGGACGGCCGCGCGGATCGTTCACAGAAACGTTCACCGCGCCGCTTCGTGCCGTGGCTTTGCCCAGGTTCCCATAGCCATCGAAGCCATAGCTGGTGGTGGTCGCGGCATTGTCAGGCGTGGCGCCGACATTGAGGGCAACCACGCGCTGCCGTCCGCCCACTTGCAACAGGGTCCGGGTGCGTACGGTGCCTCGGGCGTCGGTGGTGGCAACCGAACCAGAACCGTAGGTCACACTCACAGGGTTGATGCCGTTGCCATAGTGGCTGTAGTTGGGTCGTCCGGCCGCGTCGTAGCCCCAGGTGACGATGCGCCGACCGGTCTCATCGACGATACCGGTCAGGGCATTGCGCCACGTCAGATTGTCATAGGCATAGCGCCGAACCGCCGCATCCGGGAAGTTGACGCTGACAAGGTTGCCGATTGCATCGTAGCCATAGGCCAGCGTGGCGCCACCGGGGATGGTGATGCCAGACACCCGGCCAGTTGCGTCATATGCCAGCGTCATGGACCGGCCAAACGGGTTGGCGACGCCAACCAGACGGCCTGCAGCGTCGTACTGCAAGTTGGTCAGACGGCCCTTCTTTGACACCGAAAGCAGGCGACCAGCCGCGTTGTAGGTTTCGATGCCGTTGCGCGGGTTCACGTACTGCCAGCCACCGGCCACGGTACTCAAGCTGCCCGAAGGCTTGGCGCTGATCCAGGCCGACCCGTTGTAGCTGAAGTCCAGCACCGAACCGTCGTAGCGGTGCAGGCGGACCTGCGATGCACTTAGAACCTGCAGCGACCGGTCGTAGAAGAAGCGCCAACCGGCGCCTATGGGCACGGTGGCGCGGGCTGGAAACTCCGCCAGGTTGCTGTGGTACACGCGCGAAGCCCGCAAAGGCGCGAAGTCGCGGCCACGATAGTCCACCTGGAAGTGAACCTTGTCGGCTCTGGCCAGGTTGATCGGGTCGCCTACGCTTTCCGACCCGGTACCGCCACAACTGTCGGTGACTTCAGACCTGCCGGGGTTCTCTGCGGTGTCATTGCCCTGATCATCATTGGGATCCCCGCTTCCCTCGGAGTTGTCTCCCGACGCGTCCTCAACGGGCTCGACTGCGCTCGAATCTGGATCTTCAGCATCGATCCAACTGTCCCCGCCTTCGTCGAGTCCGAAGGTGACATCGCCGGTTTCGTCAGTGCCGTTGTCTGGAAATCCGCCCTCGCCACCTGCGCTGTCGTCGAGCCAGTCGCGGGAGTTGTCGACGGCGCCATTGGGCGCTTCGTCCTGGAAGCTCTCAAAGCTGCCACCGCCTACGACGTAGTCCCAGTAGCCCGCGTCCCAAAACGCATAGGCTTTCGGATTCAGGGGTGTGGCTGGATTGACGACCAAGCCGGGCAGGAGCAAAGCGGCCAAGACTCTGCTCATCGTGCGCCGAGGGCAGCGGCCATTGTTATTGCGACGCACAGGGTTCTCCTCCCAAAATGGGCGGCCGGGCGATATCAGCCCAGACACCAAGAACCCCTCCGTTTGCAATTTGCCGCGCTCAGCGGACTAGTTCATCGTTGTTTGCTCTTATTGTGCGCCGGTTGCCCTGACGCCTGCAATGGTCGATTCAATAGGGTTAACCACAGGTGCTCGACTGCAGCAGTCAATGTGTCAACCGCACACGACGGACAGTCATTTCGGGGTGCTGAATCGGTGGGCAAGGCCATCGAATGCCAACGTGCCAAACGACAGAAGGTTGCGTGCCTTATCGTGGCCGCCGGGACAGGTTTGCATGACATCAAGCCAACCTGATCGCAGTATGCAGAACTTCCGTCCGACGATTTCTGGTGTATTTTTGACTATACGCTCAACGTGGGCGAGCCCCTGGGCCACTTCATGGCCCCGGTGCCGGGCGAGCGGCGCCAGCAGGTCTGGCCCAGCACCGTGGCCTACATCGCGCGCCTGGTGATCCACCGCTACGCCATGCTGGGCGTGCTGGACGAGCAGGGCTTCCCGCTGCGCGAGATGGGCATCCTGGAAAGCCCGGCCGGCAAGCACAAGCCCAGCGACAGCGTGGCCCCCATGGCCGGCAAGCCCTGCCCGGAATGCGGCAACTCAACCCTCATCCACAAGGACGGCTGCGAGTTCTGCACCGCCTGCGGCTACGTGGGGCAGTGCGGGTGAGGTGAAGCGGGCGGCGCCTGCCGCCCGGCCATCAACCCCCGCGCTTCACAGACCCAGCTCGGACAGGCCCGGGTGTTCGTCCGGGCGGCGGCCCAGCGGCCAGTGGAACAGCCGGTCGCTGTCCGCAATGGGCAGGTCGTTGATGCTGGCGAAGCGCCGCGTCATGAAGCCCTGGTCGTTGAACTCCCAGTTCTCGTTGCCGTAGCTGCGGAAGCAGTGGCCCGAATCATCGTGCCATTCGTAGGCAAAGCGCACCGCGATGCGCGCGCCGGTGAAGCCCCACAGTTCCTTGATCAGCCGGTAGTCCATTTCGCGCGCCCACTTGCGACGCAGGAAGGCCTTGACCTCTTCGCGCCCCACCGGGAACTCGGCGCGGTTGCGCCAGCGCGTGTCTTCGGTGTAGACGCGGGCGCACACCTCGGGGTCGCGGGTGTTCCAGGCGTCCTCGGCGCCGCGCACCTTCTGGGCCGCGGACTCGGCGGTGAACGGGGGCAGGGGCGGTTTGGTGTCCATGGGGCAGGCGCCGGGGCGCCGCGCTTTCAGTACGTCTTGTAAGGGAGGAACTTGCCGCTCATCGTGATGGACACGCGGTCGCCCTTGGGGTCGGCCTCGCGCTGCAGGTCCATCTTGAAGTCGATGGCGCTCATGATGCCATCGCCGAACTCTTCATGGATCAGTTCCTTGAAGGTGGTGCCGTAGACGCTGACCAGTTCGTAGAAGCGGTAGATCAGCGGGTCGGTGGGCACGCTGGTGGGCAGGCTGCCCTTGTAGGGCACCACCATCAGCCACTTCTTGTCTTCGGCGCTCAGGCCAAAGACTTCGGCCACCACGCCGGCCTGTTCGGCCGTCAGCGTCATCTGGCCCAGGCAGGCGGCGGTGACCCATTCCTTGCTCTGGCCCACTTTCGCGGCCACGTCGGACCATTTCAGGCCCTGGCTCACCTTGGCGGTGATGATCTTTTCGGTCACGTCCAGTCGGCTCATGCAATTCTCCTCAGCGGGGTGGCGGTGGGCAGGGTGGGGGAAGGAAGGGGAACAGGAGGCTGCGGCTCGGGCTCCAGCCCAGGCCGCAGTTCGACAGGCTGCGCCGGCGCGCGGCCGTGCGACAGGTGCTGGCTGCGCGCCACCAGGAAATCGACCAGGTGGTTGCGGATGCGGTAGTACTGCGGGTCGTGGTGCAGCGTGGCGCGCTGGCGGTCACGCGGCATGGTGTTCACCACCACCTCGGCCACGCGGGCCTGCGGGCCGTTGCTCATCAGCAGGATGCGGTCGGCCAGCAGGATGGCCTCGTCCACGTCGTGGGTGATCATGAACACCGTCTGCCGCGTCTCGGCGCAGATGCGCAGCAATTCGTCCTGGATGGTGCCGCGGGTCAGCGCGTCCAGCGCACCGAAGGGCTCGTCCAGCAGCAGCATGCGCGGCTGGATGGCGAAGGCGCGCGCAATGCCCACGCGCTGCTTCATGCCGCCGGACAGCTGGCTGGGCTTCTTGTCGATGGCCGCGGCCAGGCCCACCAGGGCCACGTACTGCTGCACCTGTTCGTTCACCTGGGCGGCGGTCCAGTCCGGCCACTTGCTGCGCACCGCGAACGCGATGTTGCCGCGCACCGTCAGCCAGGGCATCAGCGCATGGCCCTGGAACACCACGCCGCGCTCCAGGCCAGGGCCCACCACCTCGCGGCCGTCCATGAAGACATGGCCTTCGCTGGCACTTTCCAGCCCGGCCAGCACGTTCAGGATGGTGGTCTTGCCGCAGCCGCTGTGGCCGATGATGCAGACGAATTCGCCCTGCTGCACGCCGAAGTTCACGCCGTCGAAGACCACGGCGTCGCCGAAGCGCTTGCCCAGGCCCTGCACCTGAAGGAAGGTCTCAGTCGACATAGGTCACCGCCTTCTGGGCCCGGGCGAAGGCCAGGTCCAGCAGCATGCCCACCACGCCGATCACCAGGATGGCGAAGATGACGTTGGGCAGCGACAGGTTGTTCCACTCGTTCCACACGAAGTAGCCGATGCCGGTGCCGCCCACCAGCATCTCGGCGGCCACGATCACCAGCCAGGCAATGCCCATGCTGATGCGCATGCCGGTCAGGATGGTGGGCGCGGCCGCGGGCAGGATGACCTCGAAGGCGCGGCGCAATGGGCTCACTTCCAGGGTCTTGGCCACGTTCAACCATTCACGGCGCACACTGGCCACGCCGAAGGCGGTGTTGATCAGCATGGGCCAGATGGAACAGATGAAGATGACGAAGATGCCGCTGATCGACGAGTCCTTGATGGTGTACAGCGCCAGCGGCATCCAGGCCAGCGGCGAGATGGGCTTGAGCACCTGGATGAAAGGGTCCAGCGCGCGGTACACCAGCGGGCTCATGCCGATGACGAAGCCCAGCGGAATGGCCACCAGCGCGGCCAGCAGGTAGCCCAGGCCCACCCGGCCGAGTGAGTAAGCCAGTTGCAGCCCCACGCCCTTGTCGTTGGGGCCGTTGTCGTAGAAGGGCTGGGCCAGGTGCTTGGCCGCAACGGCCGCCATCTGGCCCAGCGTGGGAAAGCCCGACTTCGCCGGCGCCGTGGCCGCGCTGTTCAGCGTGGCCGGGTCCTTGCCCATCAGCTTGGCGTATTCGACCTGCTCCGGCGTCAGTGCGGGCGCCGCGGCCACCACCGGGGACGATGTCAAGGTGGCCAGGTGCCAGACCGCCAGCACCAGCCCCAGGATCAGCAGCGACAGCAGCCCCGAGCGGAAACCCAGGCTGCGCGTGAAGCCCATCGTGGCCATGGTCCTCAGCCGCGCTTGATGGCGAAGCTGCCCGCGTAGGCCTCGGCCTTCTCGGGGTCGAAGACCTTGCCCATGACGGTGAACTTGGGGTAGGCGCCGTCGGGCACCTTCATGTCCAGCTGCTTCATGGTCTTCTTGGCGTCGGTCAGCAGGAACACTTTTTCGGCGATCTGCTTGTAGTTCACCTCGCCCTTCAGGTAGCCCCAGCGCTTCATCTGCGTGAGCATCCACACCGCCATGCTCTGCCAGGGCATGGGGTCGAAGTCGGCGCGGTCGGGCACGGTCTTCACATTGCCCAGGCCGTCGGCGAACTTGCCGGTCAGCACCTGCGCGATCACGGTTTCGGGCTGGTTCAGGTACTGCTGCGGCGCGATCACCTTGGCGATGAGTTCGCGGTTCTTGGCCTCGCGCGCCATGGCCGCGGCGGTGAGCACGGCGCGGTACAGCGCGGCGAAGGTGTTGGGGTTCTTCTGGATGAATTCGCTGCTGGTGCCGAAGGCGCAGCAGGGGTGGCCGTTCCACAGTTCCTTGGTCAGCAGGTGGATGAAGCCCACTTCCTCGAACACCGCGCGCTGGTTGAAGGGGTCGGGGCCCAGGAAGCCGTCGATGTTGCCGGCGCGCAGGTTGGCCACCATCTCCGGCGGCGGCACCACGCGGATCTGGATGTCCTTGTCCGGGTCCAGCCCCGCTTCGGCCACGTAGTAGCGCAGCAGGAAGTTGTGCATCGAATACTCGAAGGGCACGGCGAACTTGAAGCCCTTCCAGCCGGCCGGGTCGCGCTTGTCCTTGTGCTTCATCGCCAGGGTGATGGCCTGGCCGTTGGTGTTCTGGATGGTGGCCACGTTCATCGGCGTGGCGGTGGCGCCCAGGCCCAACGAGATGGCCAGCGGCATGGGGCTCAGGAAGTGCGTGGCGTCGTACTCCTTGTTCAGCATCTTGTCGCGAATCAGCGCCCAGCCGGCGGTCTTCACCACCTCCACGTTCAGGCCCTGCTTGCTGTAGAAGCCCAGCGGGTGGGCCATGATCAGCGGCGTGGCGCAGGTGATGGGGATGAAGCCGATCTTCAGGTCCTTCTTCTCCAGCGCGCCGCTTTTTCCACCGGACTCCTGGGCCATGGCCTGCAGCGAAGCCACAGGCAGCACGCTGCTTATCGCCGCCATGGCCGAGCGCCGGCCCACGGCGCGCAGGAAGCGGCGCCGCACGGCGTCCTGCGGGAACAGGGCCTTCACCAGCGCGGCCTCGACGAAGTGGTTGGACTCGGCTTCGAAGGCGGCGCTCTCGCTGCGCGTTCGCAGTTCGGCGGCGGCGTGGTCGGCCTCGCTGCGGTGCCGCCCGCAGCAACAGCCCATCATCAGGGGCCGGTCGGCGTCGTAGGGGTCGTGGTGCTCGCTCATGGTGCAGCCTCTCCTTGCGGCATGGGTGAATGCTAGGAACAAGGGCGCATTCGCAACATCGAGGCCAGCGGCATTCGGATGTAGGGCCAGCCCTACACGGCCACGCCAAGGGTCAAAGGATGGACTGCCGCACCGCGTACAGCGCCAGTTCCACGTCGTTGCGCACGCCGGTCTTTTCCAGCACCCGGGCGCGGTAGGTGCTGACGGTGTTGGCCGCCAGCACCAGCTGTTCCGCAATCTCGCCCACACTGCGGCCCTCGGCCAGCAGGCGGAAGACCTGGTATTCCCGGTGCGACAGGCGCTCGTGCAGCGGCGCGTCGTCCTGGCGGCCGGCGCCCACGGCGGTGGCCAGCTGTTCGGCCACGTGCGGGGTGATGAACAGCCGCCCGGCGGCCACCTGGCGGATGGCTTCAGTCATCTGCTCCGAATCGGCGCTCTTGTTCAGGTAACCGGCCGCGCCCAGCTTCAGGCAGCGCACCGCGTACTGGCGGTCGGGGTAGGTGGACAGCATCAGCACCGGCAGTTTTGGGAATTCACCTTTCAGCTGCTTCAGCACATCCAGGCCGTCACGCTGCGGCATGGCGATGTCCAGCAGCACCACGTCGATGCCGCCTTCGCGCACGCGGGCGATGGCGTCCGGCCCGTTGGCGGCTTCACCGGCCAGGGCCAGGTCGCCCGCATCGGCCAGCATCTGCTGGATGCCCTGGCGCACGATGCGGTGGTCGTCGCAGACCAGCACCCGGATCACGCGGCGTCCTCCGGCAGCGGCATCACCAGCCGCACGCGGGTGCCCAGGCCGGGCGCGCTGTCGATGCTGAGCGTGCCACCGAACTGGGCCGCGCGCTCGCGCATGCCCATCACGCCGTAGCTGCGCGCGCTGTCCAGCGCCTGCGCGGCGGCGCCCACGCCATCGTCGCGCACGTCCAGGTACAGCACCGGCTGCGGCGGGCCGTCCACCGCGATGCGGATCTGCACCCGCCGCGCCTGGGCGTGGCGGGCGATGTTGGACAGCACCTCCTGGAAGATGCGGAACACCGCGATCGCCAGCGCGCCCTGCGGCGGCGCCACGCCGGCGGCCACGTGCAGTTGCAGTTCGCTGGGCAGCTCGGCGCTGTCGATGAATTCCTGGGCCTGCCATTCCAGCGCCGCCCACAGGCCCTGGTGGTCCAGGATGCTGGGGCGCAGGTCGGTGATGATGCGGCCCAGCTTGTCCACCGCGCTGTCGATCAGCCGGCCCATGGACTGGCATTTGCTGCCCAGTTCGGGCCGGTCGGCCACGCGCTTGGCCACCCAGTTCAGGTCCATCTTCAGCGCCACCAGCAGCGAGCCCAGTTCGTCGTGGATTTCTCGCGCGATGCGGGTGCGCTCGGCCTCGCGCACCGCCTCCTGGTGGCGGGCCAGTTCGCGCACGCGCGACAGTTCCTGCGCGCGCTTGCGTTCGCTGATGTCGGAGAAGGTGACCACCGCACCCTGCACGGCGCCACCCTCGACGATGGGGTGGCTGGAGTACTCGGCGTAGAAGCTGGCGCCGTCAGCGCGCCACAGCACTTCGTCGTCGATGCGGCAGGGCAGGCCGCGGCGGAAGGCGTTGAAGATGGGGCAGTCGCACTCCGGGTAGTGGCGCCCGTCGGCGTGGGTGTGGTGGATCAGCTCATGCATGTTGCGGCCGATGATCTGGTCCGCCGGCCAGCCCAGCTGCCGCGCGGCGCTGGGGTTCACGAACACGCAGCGCCCGGCCAGGTCGATGCCGAAGATGCCCTCGCCGGTGGATTCCAGCAGCAGCGCCAGCCGGTCGCGCCAGACGTCGGCGACGCGGCCCTGGGTCGGGGCGGGGGCGTGGTGCATGAGGCCCTGCATGGTGCAAAGCCCATGCCCGCCGGCGGGCAGCACGGTGCACCATCGAAAGGCGCGGTGCACCGCGGCGGATCAGCGGGGCGCCTTGGACCATGGCGGGAATGGCCAAGCGAAGCGCCGGCGGACCGAGCGTGAATTCATCGGGCCGAGACGGCTGAACGACCGTTGCGATTGGCGCAGTGCGAGGCGGCCGTTGATCAGCATCAACTGCGCAAGCGCCGATCCCCCTAGCATGACTTCATAGGCGGCATGCCCCTGCGTGCCCCTCCCCTTTTGAAGGACGCCATGAGCACCTTGACCCACCGCCACCTGTTCCCGACCCTGGCCGCCCTGCTGTCGGCGGGCTTGCTGGCATTGCCGGCGCAGGCCATCGATGTCGATGCGGCCAAGGCCTTGCACAAGAAGAACGACTGCGCCAAGTGCCACGCGACCGACAAGGACAAGAAGGGTCCGTCGCTGAAGAAGATCGCTGACAAGTACCGCGGCAAGCCCGACGGCGAAGAAAAGGCCATCAAGAACATGACCACCGGTCCCAAGGTCAAGCTCGATGACGGCACCGAAGAGGAGCACAAGATCATCAAGACCAACGACCCGGCCGAGTTGAAGAACCTGGCGCAGTGGATCCTGTCGCACTGACAGGCCGCGCTGCCTGACCTGCGGGCCAGGCCGACACCAACAACTGAACTGCGTCCGCCAGCCCGGACTGGGCCGGTGGTGGCGTGAGCATTGGGGGAACGCATGCAGACGATGCGAAAGCTGGCCGTCTGGCTGTGGCTGCTGGGCCTGGGGCTGGTGTGGCCTGTGGCCCTGCCGGCCGCGCCCTTGGACAACGCCGCTTGCTGGGCCTGCCACGATGGCAAGTCACAAACGATTCAGCGGCCCGGCCCTGCCGGCGACAAGGCGCAGGCGATGCACGGCGTGGCCCCCGAGGCCTATGCCAAGGGCGTGCACGCCAAGCTGGCCTGCACCCGCTGCCACACCGGCGTCACCGACAACCCGGCGGCCGGTGCGGGCCACCAATACGCCGCTGGCGCCACCGGCAAGAGCGCCGACTGCGCCGGCTGCCACCAGAAGTTGTGGGACCAGGCCCGCGCCGACAACACCGCGGCCAGCCGCCCGCGCCTGGGCACGGTGGCGGAAAACGCCGAGGCCTACCGCAAGTCCTTCCATGCCCGACCGTCCAAGAAGGACGCCAGCCGTCCGCTGGCCAGCTGCGAGAACTGCCACGCATCGCACAGCTTCAACATCCCGCCCAAGGCCAGCCCCGCTCACGAGGCCTGGCGCCTGGACAGCCCGGCCACCTGCGGCAAGAACTGCCATGAGGAAGCGTTGGAAACCTATGCCGACTCGGTGCATGGCAAGGCCCTGAGCGAAAAGAAGGACACCAAGGCACCCGTGTGCGCCGACTGCCACACCGCGCATGCGGTGGGCAACACCTCGGGCACGCCCTTCAAGCTGGCCGTCACCGCGTCCTGCGGCAGCTGCCACGAGGAGAACTTCAAGTCCTACAAGTCCACCTACCACGGCAAGATCAGCACGCTGGGCTATGCCCACACCGCCAAGTGCTACGACTGCCACGGCAGCCACGGCGTGCTGGCGGTGAAGGACAAGGCGTCCAAGGTGCATCCGGACAACCGGATGGAGACCTGCAAGGAATGCCACAACGGCAAGAAGGGCGTCAGCGTGGCTGCGGCCGGCTTCGCCAGCTTCCAGCCGCATGCCAACACCCACGACTTCAAGCGCTACCCGCAGGTGTGGCTGGGCTGGCAGATGATGGTGGGCCTGCTGGTGGGCACCTTCGGCTTCTTCTGGCTGCACACCGCCATGTGGTTCTGGGCCGAACTGCGTGACCGCCGCCGCGGCGTGGCGCGAGCCCAGGTGCTGGCCGAGGCGCTGCCGGCCCACCTGCGCGGCAAGCACTTCCAGCGCTTCAGCCGCACCTGGCGCATCGCCCACATCACTTTCGCGCTCAGCCTGATGGTGCTCACTGTCACCGGCATGCCGATGTTCTATCCCGACGCGGCCTGGGCGCCGTGGGTGATGAAGACCCTGGGCGGGCCGCAGGTGGCCGGCACCATCCACCGCGTCAATGCGGTGATCTTCGCCACCGTGTTCTTCTGGCACCTGGCCTACATCGCCTGGCGGCTGTGGCAGCGGCGCAAGACCTTCCGCTGGCTGGGACCGGATTCGCTGATCCCGAACCTGCAGGACCTGAAGGACATCGTCGCCATGTTCACCTGGTTCGTCGGCAAGGGCCCGCGGCCGGTGTTCGACCGCTGGACCTACTGGGAAAAGTTTGACTACTGGGCGCCGTTCTGGGGCGTCACCATCATCGGCGTCAGCGGGCTGATGATGTGGCTGCCGCACCTGACCGCGAGCTTCCTGCCGGGCTGGGTGTTCAACGTGGCGGCCATCTTCCATGGCGAAGAAGCCTTCCTGGCGGTGGTCTTCCTGTTCACGGTGCACTTCTTCAACAACCACTTCCGGCCCGACAAGTTCCCGGTGGAAGTGGTGATGTTCACCGGCTCCATGAGCGTGGAGCACATGGCGCGCGAGCACCCGCTGGAGTACCAGCGCCTGAAAGATGCGGGCGAACTGGACCGCTACATCGTTGCGGCACCGTCCGCGCCCATGGCGCTGGCGTCCCGGCTGCTGGGTTTTGCGCTGATCGCGCTGGGGCTGACCTTGCTCTTTGGCGTCGCCGTCGGCTTCTTCGGCGGACGTTGATGCGGAACAAGTGGCCGCATTGCCTGGGTGGTCAGATCGGTTTCACCGTCGCCCCTGAAGCGGCATGTGAGGTTGGAGGTTGTGATGCATAGTTCCATGGTTTGCAAATCCTGGCGGACCCTGCCCGTGGTGGCGCTGGCGCTCGTCCTGAGCGCCTGCGGCGGCGGCGGTGGCAGCAGTCCCCCTGTGGTGCCGGACCCCGGCCCCGCGCCCACCGTGGCCCAGGCCATCACCGCCGCGGCTGCATTGCCGGCCAACGACGCCGCCAGCAGCCCCAGCGCGGCGTTTGCAGTGCTGCAGGCGGCAGGCATCGCCACGGTCAGCATCAACAGCCCGCCGGTGGTGAACTTCACCGTCATTTCCGACGGCAAGGTGGTGCAGGGCCTGACCAACACCAACGTGCGCCTGGCCATCGCCAAGCTGGTACCTGGCACCGATGGCAACCCCGACCAATGGGTGAACTACGTCTACCGCAAGGAAACCGCGGCGGCCGGCGTCGGCCCCGGCGGCACACCGGTGCTGGTCACGGCCATGCAGGCCACCACCGACCCCAACACCCCGGCCCAGCTGGTCTACAACAGCGACGGCTACTACACCTACACCTTCAGCACCGACATCAAGGACACCGCCAAGACCAACGGCGTGGTCTTCGAACCCAGCCGCACGCACCGCGTGGCCATCCAGCTGAGCTACAAGAACGCGGCCGGCGAAACCGTGCTGGTGAACCCCTACTTCGACTTCACCGTGGGCGCCGACGGCAAGGCCGTGCCAGTGACCGACGCCAGCAAGACGCGCAAGATGACCGACGTGCAATCCTGCAACGGCTGCCACGAAAAGCTGGCGCTGCACGGCGGCGGTCGGGTGGACACCCAGTACTGCGTCATGTGCCACAACCCCGGCACCACCGACGCCAACAGCGGCAATGTGCTCACGCTGTCGACCATGGTGCACAAGATCCACTCGGGCAAGCTGCTCAAGGCCGGATTGACCGCCGGCAAGGGCGGCGAGGACTACACCATCTGGGGCTTCAACAACACCAAGGCGGACTATGCAGAGGTGGGCTTCCCGCAGGACCTGCGCAACTGCACCAAGTGCCACTCGGCCAGCACCGCCACGCCCCAGGGCGACAACTGGAAGACGGCGGTCAGCAAGGAAGCCTGCCTGACCTGCCATGCCAACAAGGCCGGTTCCGACTGGGAAGCCAGTCACAAGACCTTCGCCGGCACCCTGGTGGGCGCGGGCGCTGCGGCCACCGACCTGAGCAATGCCCAGTGCAAGGAATGCCACAAGGTGGGCTCCAACATCGCGCCTGAGCGCGTGCACTGGAACCAGAACGAAGAGAACGCGGCCAAGTACAAGATGAACATCGAAAGCGCCACCTGGGACGCCACCGGGCGCAAGGTGACGGTGAAGTACTTCCTGTCCGACCCCACCAGCGCGACCAATGCGGCCTACGAACTGGTCACGGCCGATTGCGCCAGCACCACGGTGCCCACGTGCAGCAACACCACCAAGTTCGGCAACCTGCGCTTCTACGTGGCCTACCAGAACCTGGTTGGGCAGGGCACCACGGTGACCGAGTTCTCGGCCTACAACAACGGCGGCAGCGCGGCCAATGCCTTTGCCTACAAGGGCACCAAGGACGCCAACAACCACTACACCCTGGACATCGCCCTGCCCGCCGACAGCGCCACCGCGGTGGCCGCCGGCACCGCGCGGGTGGTCAGCATCGGCCAGGTGAAGGAGCCGCAGCTGCAGGTGAAGTGGGCCACCGACCCGCGGCCCGAGGTGGTGCCGCGCGTGCTGGTCAACACCGTGGTGCAGAACACCTTCAAGGACTTCGCCATCAGCGGGCCGCTCACGCCGCGCCGCACGGTGGTCAGCAGCGCCAAGTGCAACGTCTGCCACGGCGCGCTGGGTACCACCTCGGGTTCGAACACCCTGGCCAATGCCTTCCACGGCGGTGCGCGCGACACGGTGGAAGCCTGCGTGGTGTGCCACGACGCCAACCGGGCCGGCAGCGGCAACATGATGACCAACGGCTTGAACCTGTACGAGTCCTACCAGTTCAAGCGCATGATCCACGGCATCCACGGCAACTCCAAGCGCAGCTACCCCTTCACCCACGGCAACGCGGTGGTGGGCGTGTTCAACAAGGACGGCAGTTCCGCCACCGGAGGCGCCGCGTTGGCCGCCAATGTGGAGAACTACGCTGCCGAAGTGGCCTGGCCGGGCGTGGGCATCAACTGCAACGCCTGTCACGAGAACAACTCCTACAAGCAGGACCTTGGCCAACTGGGTTCGGTGGTGTTCAAGGACAGCGGCGTCACCGACCCGATGCTGTGGAAGGTGATCACGCCCAAGGCCGCCAGCTGCACGGGTTGCCATGACGGCCCCGCCGTCATCGCCCACGTCACCACCTTCAGCAATGCAGCCTTCGGTGACAAGACCCAGGCGCAGATCAATGGCCTGCCGCGCGAGACCTGCGACGACTGCCACTCCCCCGGCGGCTTCAAGGGTGTGGACCTGGTGCACGGTCAGAAGTAGCCCGGCCCCCCCGCAGCATGCGCAGGTTTCTTGTCGCCACCCTGATCGGCCTGGGCCTGCTGGCCGGGGCCGGTGCGTGCCGGGCCGCCACCGAGGCGGCCCGTGACGCCTCGGCCAAGTGCGTGGAGTGCCACGACGAGGAAGACCTGCCCGACAGCAGCCGCAGCGCGCATGCCCCGCGCCGCGCGCCGCCCATGCGCGCCGCGGCCGAGGCGCCGGCGCACCGGCCCATGGGCGACCGGCACGACCCGCGCACGCCCACCTGCATCACCTGCCACGGCGACAGCGCCGACCACATGAAAAAGGTGGAAAGCGGCAAGAGCCGGCCCGCGCCCGAACGGGTGTTCGGCAAGCGCACGATGATGTCGGCCGAAGCGCGCAGCGACGTCTGCCAGGCCTGCCACAAGGGCGAGCCGTCGCGCCACCTGTGGGACGGCAGCGCCCACCAGCGGGCTGACGTGGCCTGCAACGGCTGCCACAAGGTGCATGCCAACCGCGACCGCATGCTGGCCCCGGCCACCCAGGCCGAACAATGCTTCGGCTGCCACAAGGCGCAGCGCGGCCAGCTGGCGCGCGTGTCGCACCACCCCGTGGCCGAGGGCAGCATGACCTGTGCCGACTGCCACGCGGTGCATGGCTCGGCCGGGCCGGCGCTGGCCAAGCGCGACAGCACCAATGCCACCTGCGTGGGCTGCCACGCCGAAAAGCGCGGCCCCTTCGTGCAGCCGCACCAGCCGGCGAACGACGACTGCCTGAGCTGCCACCAGGCCCATGGCAGCGCCACCGCCGGCCTGCTGAAGCTGCGGGCTCCGCTGCTGTGCCAGCAGTGCCACACCGCGCACGTGGCCGGTGGCGTGGGCGCGCTGGGCGGCCAGGCAGGTGTGTTCACCACGGCGCCGGGCCAGACCGCGCCGCTGATCGGCGCCACCACCGGGGGCAAGAACGTGGTCACCTTGTGGCAAGGCCGCAGCTGCCTGAACTGCCACACCCAGGTGCATGGCAGCAACCACCCCGTCCCCAGCCTGTTGATGCGGTAGCACCATGAGCACACCGTTTCCACGCACACTGCTGGCCCTGGCCGCGGCGGCCACCTTGGCCACCTTCAATGTCCAGGCCGAAGATCTGCCGGCCAGCGAGGGCAGTGTCAGCGTGGGCGCGGGCCTGCTGACCACCGACCGGCCTGACCGGGCGCTGTTTGGCCAGTACAACGGCCTGGGCGGCCGCGCACGCGCTTTCGGGGTTCTGGACCTGGACCTCACCCGGCGCGACGCCGCCACCGGCACCGAATGGAACCTGCTGGGCAACCGCCTGGCCAACGACACCCGCGACCTGTCGCTCACCGGCTGGCAGCAAGGCCAGTGGAAGCTGCGCGCCAGCTTCGCTCAGAGCCTGCGCCGCGAGCCGCTGTCGGTGTCCACCAGCTTGCAGGGCGCCGGCTCCACCACACCGCTGGTGCAGGCACCGGGCGGCGGACCCTTGCAGACGGTGGACCTGAAAATCCGCCGCACCCGGCTGGGGCTGGGCTTCAGCCAATGGTTGTCGCCCGACTGGCAGCTGGACCTGAGCCTGCAGACCGAACGCCGCCAAGGCGCACGGCTGTGGGGCACCGGCATGACCTGCCCGTCGGTGCTGGCGCCCACCTGCCGCGGCAGCACCGGCATCCAGGCCGGCTGGGCGCTGTTGATGCTGCCCGAGCCCCTCCAGAGCAACCACACCCAGGTCGAGGCGCGCCTGGCCCATGCCGCCGAACATTGGCAGCTGAGCCTGGGCTACCAGGGCGCGCTGTTCGACAACGGCCTGGGCTCGCTGCGCGCTGGCCTGCCGGCGCAACTGAACGGCCCGCTGGGACAGCCCTTACCGCTGTCGCCCGGGCTGGCGGCCTGGCTGGCCGTGCCGGTGGCGCTGGCGCCGGACAACCAGTCGCACCGGCTGGACCTGACCGGCCGCTGGGAACCGGGGCCCAGGCTGCGCCTGAACGCCACCCTGGCGCATACCTTGGCCACGCAGCAATCCAGCTTCGACGCCGCTGGCCTGGCCGGCGCACCCGCCGGTGCAGCCCAGCTCAACGCGCGGTTGGACACCACGCTGGCGCGCCTGGGCCTGTGGGCCCGCCCGGTGCCGGCGCTGTCGCTCACCGGCAGCGTGCGCTGGGAGGACGTGCGCGACAAGACCCCGCTGGCTACCTACGTGGTGGTGGGCGATGTCAGCGGCACCAACCGGCAACTGCCCAACACCCGGCTGCGCGCCCAGGCCGACGCGTTGTGGCAGTTCGCGCCCCAGTGGCGCGCCAGCCTGGGCGCCGAGCATGAAAGCATCGACCGTGGCCTGTACACCGCCAGCGCCAATGTGGTGGGCGTGAACGCCCTGCGCCAGAACACGCAGGAAAACGGCCTGCGCCTGGAACTGCGGCGCAACATGACCGAAACGCTGTCCAGCGCGCTCAGCCTCAGCGCCAGCCAGCGCAGCGGCAGCCAGTGGCTGCGCCCCAATGCCGCCAACGGCGTCACCCCGGAAGCCGACCCGGCAGCGCTGGGCGCCACGGCCCTGTACATGCCCACCCTGGCCGACCGCCGCCGCGAGGGCCTGAAGTGGACCGCCGACTGGCAGGTGAACGACGACCTGTCCCTGCAAGGGGCCTTGCAGGCCGGGCACGACCGCTACCTGGCCCCCACCGGCTACGGGCTGCAGCGCACCCGCATGAACCAGTTCAACCTGGACGCCAGCTACGCCTTGAACGCCACCTGGACCGTGACCGGCCAGCTCTCCCGCAGCGCCCAGGCGCTGGTGCAGGCCAAAGCGGGCGGCGCCTTGACCACGCTGGACAACACCCAGTCCGGCGCCGGCTTCGGGGTGGCCGGCAAGCTGTTCGGCAAGGTGCAGGTGGGCGCAGAGCTTGGCTACCTGAACGACCGCAGCCGGCACCGCCAGAGCCTGGACGCGCTGGCTGGTGCCGACAGCGCCGCGCTGCTGGCGGCCAGCGGCGGCCTGCCCGACGTCGTGCTGCGGCAGAGCACACTCAAGGCCTTCGGCCGCTGGGCCCCCGACAAGACCTCCACCCTGCAGTTGGACCTGAGCTGGCAGCGCAGCGTGGTGCGCGACTGGACCTGGGGCCTGGCCGGCAGCCCCTTCACCTATGCGGACGGCAGCACGGTGTGGCAGCGCGACCGCCAGACCGCGGTGGCCCTGGGCATCCGCTACACCCGCAGCTGGCAATGACACCCACCGCCGCCGCATCCCAGAGGACCGTGACATGAGCTTGCCGATTTCCGCGGCGTCCCCGCCTGCCTGCCCGCCCTCGCCGCCCCAGGTGATTCCGCGCTACCTGGAGTCGGTCTACTGGTGGGCCTATGTGCACCCGCGCGCGGTGCAGGTGTTTGAACGCGAATGGCTGGTCAACACCATCCTGTTCGGCCACTACGCGCGCCTGCGCAACCAGGCGCTCGCCGCGTTGGCCGAACCCGGCCAGCCCATCCGCGGCCGCACCCTGCAGATGGCCTGCGTCTATGGCAACCTGACGCCGCGCCTGCTGGGGCGCATGGCCGACGACGCCACGCTGGAGGTGGTGGACATCCTGCCCATCCAGTTGCGCAACCTGCAGGCCAAGCTGCCGGCCGGTGATGCGCGGGTCACGCTCACCCAGGCCGACTCGTCCGCCTTGCGCCTGCCCGATGCCAGCGTGGACCAGGTGCTGCTGTTCTTCCTGCTGCACGAGCAGCCGGAAAGCGTGCGCCGCGGCACCCTGGCCGAGGCCCTGCGCGTGTGCCGCCCGGGCGGCCGCGTGGTGATCGTGGACTACCACCGGCCGGTGGCCTGGCACCCGGTGCGCCCGCTGATGCGGGCCATCTTCCACAAGCTGGAGCCCTACGCCATGGACCTGTGGCGGCACCCGGTGCAGGACTGGCTGCCGCCCGGCGTGCAGCCCGCCCAGGTGGACAAGCGCACCTGGTTCGGCGGCCTGTACCAGCAGTTGGTGTTGCAACGCTGACATGGAAGTCTTCCAAGCGGATGTGGTCATCGTCGGTGCCGGTGGTGCCGGGCTGCGCGCGGCCATCGCCATCGCCCAGGCGCAGCCGACACTGCGGGTGGCGCTGGTGTCCAAGGTGCTGCCCATGCGCAGCCACACCGTGGCCGCCGAAGGCGGCGCCGCCGCGGTGACCCAGCCGCACGACAGCCTGGCCTACCACTTCAACGACACCGTCTCCGGTGGCGACTGGCTGTGTGACCAGGACGTGGTGCAGTATTTCGTGGAGCGCTGCCACGACGAGATGGTGCAGATGGAGCACTGGGGCTGCCCCTGGAGCCGCAAGCCCGACGGCCACGTGAACGTGCGCGCCTTCGGCGGCATGAAGATCGAGCGCACCTGGTTCGCCGCCGACAAGACCGGCTTCCACATGCTGCACACGCTGTTCCAGACGTCCCTGCAGTTCCCGTCCATCCGCCGCTTCGACGAGCATTACGTGCTGGATCTGCTGGTGGACGAAGGCCGCGCGCGCGGCGTGCTGGCGCTGGACATCGCCAGCGGCCAGGCGCGCCGCATCGACGCCGGCGCGGTGGTCATTGCCACCGGCGGCGCCGGGCGGGTGTACCGCGACAACACCAACGGCGGCATCGTCACCGGCGACGGCATGGCCCTGGCCTACCGCCACGGCGTGCCCTTGCGCGACATGGAGTTCGTGCAGTACCACCCCACCTGCATGCCCGGCACCGGCCTGCTGTTCACCGAAGCCTGCCGCGGCGAGGGTGGCTTCCTGCTGAACAAGGACGGCTACCGCTACCTGCAGGACTACGGCCTGGGCCCGGCCACGCCCGAGCCGCGCAACAAGGCGATGGAACTGGGCCCGCGCGACCGCCTGAGCCAGGCCTACTGGCATGAAAAGCAGAAGGGCCGCACCGTGCAGGGCCCGCATGGCGAATGCGTGCACCTGGACCTGCGCCACCTGGGCGAGGCCAAGCTGCGCGAGCGCCTGCCGCAGATTTATGAACTGGCCGAGGAATACCTGGGCGTGGACCCGGCGCGCGAATGCATCCCGGTGCTGCCGGCGGTGCACTACACCATGGGTGGCATCGTGGCCGACATCCGCACCGCGTCGTCCATGCCGGGCCTGTACTCGGCCGGCGAATGTTCCAGCGTGGGCCTGCACGGCGCCAACCGCCTGGGCTCCAACTCGCTGACCGAGCTGATCGTCTTCGGCAAGGTGGCCGGGCTGGAGGCGGCGCAATGCGCCCAGCAGGCACCACCGGCGCGCGAAGCGGCCCTGGCCGCGCTGGCGACCGATGCCGAACGCAAGGCGCGCCGGGTGGGTGCCAAGGGGGGTGGCACCGAACGCCTGGCCACGCTGCGCCGCGAGATGGCGCAGAGCATGGAAGACGGATGCGGCATCTACCGCACCGGGGCGCAGATGCAGGCCACCTGCGACAAGCTCGCCGAGCTGAAGCAACGCCACCAGGCCCTGAAGCTGGACGACCACAGCCAGGTCTGGAACACCGAATGGCTGCTGGCGCTGGAACTGGGCTGCATGCTGGACGTGGCCCAGGCCATGGTGCATTCGGCGCTGGCGCGGCGCGAATCGCGCGGCTCGCACCAGCGGCTGGACGGCTTCGAGGCCCGCGACGACGCCCAGTTCCTGAAACACAGCCTGGCCACCTGGCGTGGCGACGATGCACCGGCCATCGCGCATGCCGAGGTCACCATCACCACATCGCCACCCGGCGTGCGCGCCTACGGCGCCGCCGGTGAACAGGCCGAGGCCCAACGCAAGGCGACGACCCATGGCTGAGCCCACCCCCCGCAACATCCGCATCGAGGTGCTGCGCTACCACCCCGAAACGGACAGCGAACCCCACTGGCAGGGCTGGGACGTGCCCTACACCGACGACATGTCGGTGCTGCAGGGCCTGCAGCAGATCAAGGACGAGCAGGACGGCACGCTCAGCTACCGCTGGAGCTGCCGCATGGCCATCTGCGGCAGCTGCGGCATGATGGTCAACGGCAAGCCGCGCCTGGCCTGCAAGACCTTCCTGCGCGAATTCGCCCCCGGCCCCTTGCGCGTGGAAGCCCTGGCCCACCTGCCCATCGAGCGCGACCTGGTCGTGGGCATGGACGACTTCCTGGGCAAGCTGCAGAGCATCACGCCCTACATCGTGCCCAAGGAAGCGCGCACGCTGGACCAGGGCGAACACCTGCAGACCCCCGCCCAGCTGGCGCAGTACGAACCCTTCAGCGCCTGCATCAACTGCCTGCTGTGTTACGCCGCCTGCCCGCAGTACGGGCTGGACGACAAGTTCATCGGCCCCGGCGCCATGGCCCTGCTGCAGCGCTACAACGCCGACTCGCGCGACGGCGCCACCGCCCAGCGCATGGACGTGGTGAACGCCAACGACGGCGTGTGGGCCTGCACCGCGGTGGCCTACTGCTCCGAGGTCTGCCCCAAGAAGGTGGACCCGGCCCGGGCGGTGAACCTGAACAAGATCGAGAGTGCGAAGGACTACTTCCTGCGCGGGCTCCTGCCCAAGGGGAAAAAAGCATGAGCCGGCGCCCCTACAAGCGGCCGATGGGGCGCTGGTGGCAGCGCGACCCCTTCTTCGTGCGCTACATGTGGCGCGAGGCCACCGCACTGGCGGTGGGGGCCTATGCGGTGTTGCTGCTGGCGGGGCTGTGGCGCCTGGGGCAGGGTGAAGCCGCCTGGACCGCCTGGCTGGGCTGGCTGCACAGCCCGCTGGCCTGGCTGCTGCACGCGGTGCTGCTGGCGGGCATGGTGTTCCACGCCATCACCTGGATGCAGGTCCTGCCCAAGACCCTGCCGCTGTTGTTCGCCGGCGGGCAGCGGGTGCCCGACGTCACCATCGTGCGCATCGGGTTCGGCGCCGCGCTGGCGGCCAATGGGGTGCTGTTGCTGCTGGGCTGGTGGGTCCTGTCATGAAGCCCCGTTCCAACGCCCCGATCTTCTGGCTGCTGTTCGGCGGCGGCGGCACGCTGGCCGCCCTGTTCGGACCCGCGCTGGTGATCATCACCGGATGGCTGCTCGCCGACCGCGGTGCCTATGCGCATGCGCTGGCCTTCGCCGGCCACCCGCTGGTGCGGCTGGCCTTGTTCGGCCTGGTGCTGCTGCTGGCCTGGCACGCGGCGCACCGCCTGTACAAGAGCCTGCACGATGTGGGCATCCCGCCCGGCACGGCGTCCAAGGCGGTGTGTTACGGCAGCGCCGCGCTGATCACGCTGCTGGCGGCCTGGCGGCTGCTGCTGCTGTAGCGGCGGCGCGGGCTGGGTCAGTCCAGCTGCCGCGCCAACTGCGTCGCCTTGTCCTGGTAGTGGCGGGCTGACGCCGCGTTGCCCGCCTTGCGGTAGCCGGCGGCCAGTTGGCGCGCCGCGGCGCTGGCTTCGTCGAAGGCCTGGATCAGGGTGTTGCGATCGCCGTCGTTCACCGGCCGGCCGTCCTGGTAGCGGCCGGCCAGCCAGCCGCCTTCCACCTCGGCGGCGCCCAGGTCGGGCCGGCCGGCCTTCAGGCGGCCGTAGAAGGCCATCACCACGCGCTTGCCGTCATAGGCGCGCAGCACGCCGCGGCCCTCGGCCAGCCGGGACTTGCTGCAGGCGCCGGACCAGCGCACATCGCGCGTGGGCCAATCGGCCGGCGCCGCAAAACGGCAACGCGCCGGGCCTTGCAGCGCCGGTGCGCCGTCGGCCCAGGCGGGGGGCAGCGCCGCCGCCAGGGCCAGCGTCGCCAGCGCCAGGCGCTGGCGCCAGCGGGGGGGAGGAGTCACTTCAATTGGGCAGCCCATTCGCTGATTTTCGCCTCGCTGCCCTCGAAGTGCATGCCGTCTTCCTTGCGGAAGGCCGCGCCCCAGTACCAGCCGTGGCGGTTGAAGATGGGGGCGATGAGGGTCAGCCCGAACTGCACCTTGTCGTCCCCATAGGCGTCCAGCACGCCGTTGAGCGTCAGGTCGATGGCGGTGCCGAAGGAGTGGTTGGAGATGGACGTGGAGCCGCGCGCCTGGCGGCAGCACAGCATGCCCGCGGTGCCCAGGGCCTTGTAGACGGCAGGCTGTTCGCGGGCGATGTCGGCCATCACGGCTTTCAGGCTCAGCACCGCCGGCACCAGGCCGGTGACGCGGAAGGGGCCCACCGTGTCGGTGACCAGGTTGCGCCGCAGCTTGGGGTGGGTGGGTGTCTGGCACTGCGGGGTGTAGTTGCCGTTGACCAGGGGCGAGCCCAGCTTGGCCAGCATGAAGCTGTTGCTGGGCGAGGTGAGGCCGAGGTTCACCGTGCCCGGCGCCGGGCGGGGCATGGGCTTCATGATGTCGCTGCCGGCCCCGGTGGCGGGCGGCGGCTGGTCGGTGCTGCCGGTGAAGGCGGCCGACAGGTGGCGCCAGGTGTTGCCGCCCGGGTCCACCTTGCCGTCGGGCTGGCGCAGGAAGCCGGCCTGGTAGTCCTTGATGGCGGTGATGGTCTTGGCCCCGCACACGCCGTCGGCGCTGCCGATGCCGGGAAAGCCGCGGGCGATGAGCAGGGTCTGGACGATCGTCACGTCGTCGGCGCGGTTGACACCGCCCTGGCCGACCGAAGCCGAGATTTCCTGTGCGGGCATGGGGCGCTCCTTGGAGGTTGTGGTGAAGCCACGAGGGCGGCGCCCATTCTGCGAGCCGGCTCGCCCGGCCACAAGTCAGCGGTTCTTGGGGGGTGGGCCCTCCGCCCGCTGGACGGCCCCGGCTCAGGCGCGGGTGATGCGCAGGCCGGCGTCCACCAGCAGCACTTCGCCGGTGGTCTTCTTCGCGCCGGCGCCCAGCCACCAGGCGGCGTCGGCCACGTCGTCGGGGCTGATCACGTCTTCCAGCGCCGCGCGGTCCTTGTAGTCGCTCACGGCCTGGTCGTAGCGCTCCGCCCCCAGGCCCTGCTGCAGCCAGGGCGTTTCCACCAGCCCGGGCGCAATGGCGTTGACGCGGATGTGCGGGCCCAGCGCGCGGGCCAGGCCCACGGTCATGGCGTTCAGCGCGCCCTTGCTGGCCATGTAGGCGATGGACGAGCCGCGCCCCATCATCGACGCCACCGAGGAGATGTTCACCACGCCGGCGCCGCCCGGCGCCTGGTGCAGCAGCGGCTGCAACGCGCGGATCATCTGGAAGGCGCCGATCACGTTGACGTCGTAGATGCGGTGGAAGTCGTCCGCCTGCAGCCCGTGCAGGTCGCGCAGGGGCACGAACTTGGTGGTGCCGGCGTTGTTCACCAGCACGTCGCAGCGGCCGAAATGGGCTCGCACCGCCTCGGCCAGGCGCTGGCAGTCTGCGTCGTCGGCCACATTGGCCTGCACCACCAGCACCTGGGCCCCCAGGGCGCGGCATTCGGCGGCCACGCTGTCGGCCGGCGCGGGGTCGCGCGAAAAGTTCACCACCACGCCCCAGCCCTCGCGCGCATAGCGCCGCGCGCTGGCCGCGCCGATGCCGGACGACGAGCCGGTGATCACGCAGACCGGGGTGTTGTGCATGGGGCTTCCTGTGCCGGTTGGGTGGGAAGCCCCCATCTTAAGCAGGCACGGCGGCGCCCTGCCGCTGCAGCCAGGCCAGCATGTCGTCCAGCGGCACCGGCTTGCTGTAGTGGTAGCCCTGGGCCTGGTCGCAGCCCAGGGTCTGCAAGGCGCGCACGATGCCGGCGTTTTCCACCCCTTCGGCCACCACGCTCAGGCCCAGGTTGTGCGCCAGCTCGATGGTGCTGCGCACGATCATCGCGTCGCCGCGGTCCTGGTCCATGGCCATGACGAAGCTCTTGTCGATCTTGAGTTCATGCACCGGCAACTGCTTCAGGTAGGCCAGGGACGAGTAGCCGGTGCCGAAGTCGTCGATCGACAGCTTGAAGCCGGCGTCGGCCAGGCGCTGCAGCGTGGCCTGGGCGCGCTGCGGGTCGTCCATGATCGCGCTTTCGGTGATCTCCAGGCAGAAGGCGCTGGCCCGCGCGCCGTGGCGGCGCAGCAGGCTGTCCAGCCGGGCGGGCAGTTCGTGGTCCATCAGGTCGCGGGTGGACAGGTTGATCGAGACCTGCACCACGCCCTGCTCGGCCAGGGCGCCCGCGGCCATGGCGCATTGTTCGAACATCCACAGCGTGAGCTCGCGGATGAAGCCGGTCTGCTCGGCGAAGGGGATGAACTGCAGCGGCGGCACCAGGCCGCGCTGCGGGTGCTGCCAGCGCACCAGCGCCTCCACCGCCACCGCCTGGCCCTGGCGCGCGCCCGCGGCCAGCTGCACCTTGGGCTGCAGGTACAGGCGCAGTTCCTGGCGCCGCAGGGCCTGGCGCAGTTCGGTCAGCAGCGACAGGGTCTGGGCGCTGGCGGTGTCGCTGGCCGGGTCGTACATCAGCGCGCCGGCGCTGCGCCGCTTGGCCGCCACCATGGCCAGCTCGGCGTGGGCCAGCAGGGTGTCGGCGTCCTGGCCGTGGCCCGGCGCGATGGCCATGCCCACGCCGGCCGACACGTCCACCATCTGCTCGTCCAGCTGCAGCGGCTGCGCCAGGCGCTGTGCCACGTCGGCGGCGCGGGCCTGGGCCTGGGCCGCGTTGGCACCCGGCAGCAGCAGCGCAAATTCGTCGCCGCCCAGCCGCGCCACGAGGGCGAGGCCCCTGTTTCCTTCGGCCAGCGGCGCCAGGCGCTGGGCCACGGCCTGCAGCAGGCGGTCGCCCATGGCGTGGCCCAGCACGCTGTTCACGTGTTTGAAGCGGTCCAGCCCCAGCACCAGCAGCGCGGCCGGGCCCTGGGCCAGCGCGGCCTCGGTGGCTTCACGCAGCTGGATGCGGTTGGGCAGGCCGGTCAGGCGGTCCCAGTAGGCCAGCTGGCGGATCTGCTGCTGCTGCTGGCCGATGTTCAGGCGCATGTGGTCGAAGGCGCGCGCCAGGTCGGCCACCTCGCTGCCGCCGGGGTCGGCCGCATCGGCGCCGTCGGCGGCCTGCAGCGGCTGGCTGTAGTCCCCACTGGCCAGTTGTTCGCTGGCCTGCACCAGGCGGCCCAGCGGCCGGGCCACGCGGCGTGCGGCCCAGGCGCTGCCCAGGCCGAACAGCAGCACGCCCGCGGCGGTGATGCCGGCCAGCGTCAGCTGCAGCGACTGCAGCGGCGCCAGGGCCTCGTCCACGCTGCGCAGCAGCAGGGCCTGCCAGGGCGGCGCGCCGGCTTCGGCCCCACCGGCCACTTCGCGCACCAGGCACTGGTCGCCGTTCAGGTTCAGGCTGCCGGTGGTGGCCGCATGGCGGGCCAGCGCCTGGGCTTGCGATGGGGACAGGGTGCTCAGCACCAGCGGTGCGGGTGTGTCGGCGCGTGCGATGCGCAGGCCCACGTGCAGGCCCGACAGCGCATGCATGTCGTCCAGCAGCGCCTGGTCGATGGGAAAGCCCATCACCACCCAGCCCACGGCCACGGGCGCCTTGATGGGCACCATCACGAACTGCAGCACCCGCTGGCCGTCGGCCACCGCGGCGCGGCCCTTGCCCGCCAGGCGCGGCGCCACCTGCTGCAACAAGGCCAGGCTGCCGGCGTCGCCCGAATGCGCGCGCAGCGCGAACTGCGTGTCCAGCAGCGCGGCCAGGGGCGCGCCGATGCGCGCGGCGTGGTTTTCCAGCGCCGAGGCCTGGGTGCCCGCGTCGCCTTCGCTCACCGCGGCGCGAAAGCCGTAGTCCGCCGCCAGCAGCGCGGCGGCCTGTTCGTATTTTTGAGCGCGCTGCTCCAGCAGGCGTTGCCACACGCGTTCGCCCACCTGCAGCTCGTCGGCCAGGGTGGCGCGCGCGTTGCGCTCGATGCTGACGCGGATGGCTGCGAAGCCGGCCAGTTGCACCGCCAGCAGCAGCAGCAGCGACTGGGTGACGAAGCGGGTGGACAGGCGCGCACGGCCCAGGGCCTGCAGCAGACGGCGTGTCATGGGCGGGCCTTGTCAAGTCGGATGTCGGCCCGTGCCCCACTGGCGGGCAGTGCCAGGGCCTGGTCGCTGGCGGCTTCGCCCACCGGCAAGGCCGGGTGCCAGGCGCGCAGGCGGTAGCTGCCGGCGGGGGGCTTGTCCAGCAGCACGCGGCCCTGGGCGTCGGTCTGGCCGTACCAGGGTGTGTCCAGCACCAGCACCCAGGCGGCCATGGTGTCGTGGATGTTGCAGCCCAGCACGGCCACGCCGGGCTGGTCGAACACCACCGGCGCCACCGGCGTGCCGATGTAGAGCTTGATTTCGAAGCGCTTGGTGGGGGAGAAGGAATAGACGTGGTGGCGCACCGTGTCGCGGTTGGGAAAGGCCACCGCCGTGCCCACCGTCACCACGCTGACCTGGGGCAGGAACTGCTTGCCCTGCTGGGCGATTTCAGCGCCCGACAGCGGTTTGGCCGCCGCCGCGGCTTCGGGCGACTGCAGGAACACCACCGCACCGGGCAGCGGCCGGCCCTGGGCGTCGGATACCTGCACCTGCAGCGGCGCGGCGGCGGCCAGGGCGGGCAGCAGCAGCGCCATCGGCAGCCGCCAGGACGGGGCCGGGCGACGGTTCACGGTTCGATGGCCAGGCCGCGCAGCGGCGCGCCGTCGGCCAGCCGGCCCAGGGCCTGGGCACGGCCGCTGGCCAGGTCCACGCGGTACAGGCGTGTCACGCCTGCGCTGCGCAGGGCGGCCAGGGCCTGGTTGTGGACATCGGCGACGTCGAGGGCGGCGTCTTCGAGGGGCCCGCGCAGGCCCAGCGGCCCCACGGTGAACAGCAGGCCGGTGTTGGGCGACACCACCGGCTGCACCCCTTCCAGGCTGCCCTGGCGCACCAACAGGCCCAAGCCGGTGTCGATCGCGT
The DNA here is from genome assembly GCA_000244995.1 of Burkholderiales bacterium JOSHI_001. Lineage (NCBI taxonomy): Bacteria > Pseudomonadati > Pseudomonadota > Betaproteobacteria > Burkholderiales > Burkholderiales bacterium JOSHI_001. The sequence goes on from CM001438.1 coordinate 854,068, forward strand.
AGTTGGTGGTCAGCTTGTCGTCCTTCTGGTGGTAGCTGTAGGCCGCGGCGGCCACCTGCGGCACCCAGCCCTGGTGGGCGTCGCCCTCGGCGTAGCGCAGCGGGGCGTCGTCCTGAAGGCCCGGTTCGGCCGGGTTGCCGTCCACCGGCGCGCCGGTGTCCGGGTGCAGGCGCAGGTTGCGGCCCTGGCTGCCCACCACGCGGATGCGGTCTGCCGCGGGGTTGAAATCGAAGCCCCAGCGTGTGCCGGCCGGGCCCAGCGCGGCGGCAGCCCGGCCCACCGGGGTCAGCACGCCGGTGTCCGGCGCCAGCGTGTACAGCTGGCCGCTGGCGGCCAGGGTGTAGAGCACGCCCCGGGCGACGCGGAAGTCCAGGCCCACCAGGCTGTCGCCCGCCGCCAGGCCTTTCACCGCCACGCGGCTGAGCACCAGGTCCGGCGCGCTCGCGCGCACACGGATCAGCGCATGGTCCTGCGTCAGGGCCAAGAGGCTGGGGTCGGCGGGCGCCGCGGCCGGCGCAGGCGCGCTGGCGAAGGCCACCGCGGGTGCCGGCAGGCGAAAGGCGCAGCCGGCGCCCCCGAGGGCCACCAGGAGGGGCAGGCAGAGGCGAAGCGATCGGTGCATGGGAGGGCCAGGGACCAGGAAGGACGCCTTGGGTATCGGCGCGCCGCGCCCGGCCTTGATGGGATCACTCCCAACTGGGACACCCACCAACTGGTCGGCCGGGCGGGCGGGCGCTACGGTTCAAGCTCGCCCGCAGCCCCTGTGGGCCGTGCAATTTGTGGAAAGGCCTGCGCCATGTCCTTGACCTACACCGTCCGTTCGGGCGACACCCTGTCGCAGATCGCCGCCCGCCAGGGCGTTTCGGCCGATGCGCTGATGCGTGCCAATGGCATGAACCCGGCGCTGGCCGATGGCCGCGTCACCACCAACCCGGCCGACCCCGACCGGCTGATGCCTGGCCAGCGCCTGTCCATTCCCACCGCCACCCCGGGCCTGGAGCGCGACGTGACGGTGCAGCCGGGCGACACGCTCAGCGGCTTGGCGTCGCGCTGGGGCGTTTCGCTGGAAAGCGTGCTGGCGGCCAACCCGCAGTTCGACGCCGCCCGCATGGACGGCGTGGCCAACAACAGCCGGGGCGCACGCGGCACCTGGGACCCGGACTCGCTGCGGGTGGGTGATGTCATCCACCGCCCGGCGGGTGGCACCGCGCCCACGGCGCCTGGCGGCGGCACCACGCCCACCCCGCCCGGCGGCGGCGGTGCGGGGGGCAGCGGCAGCAACGCCATCCTGAACGGCATGGACACCACCGGCGCCAGCGCACGCACCGCCAGGCAGGACGGCCTGGGCGCCGGCGTGCAGGCCTCGCGCACCATGGCCCGCACCGATGAGCGGCGGGTGATGGCGCACGCCGACCTGTTCAACGAGATGGGGGCCAAGTACAAGCTGCCGCCCGCGGTGCTGGCCGGCATTGCCAGCCGCGAAAGCCGCGGCGGCAATGCGCTGGACCGCAACGGCTATGGCGACGGCGGCCACGGCTTCGGCATCATGCAGGTGGACGACCGCAACGGCTTCGCGGTGAAGACCGCTGGTGGCCCGGCCGGGCGCGCCCACATCGACCAGGCCGCCAGCATCCTGCGCAGCAAGCTGGACGCGGTGCAGCGCCAGTACCCCAAGCTGTCGGAACAGGACCAGCTGCGCCTGGCGGTGTCGCGCTACAACGGTGGCAGTGGCGTGCCCGGCAACTTCGACCGCGGCACCACCGGCGGCGACTACTCGGCCGACGTGATCGCGCGGTCACAGTACTACGCCAGCCAGTGGCCCGGTGGCGCGGCGCAAGGCGCCGGGGCAGCCCCTGCTGGAGGCGGCGGCGCTGCGGCCGCCCAGGGTGCCGGCCTGCCCAACACCAGCGGCATGAGCGAGGCGCAGAAGTTCGACCTGTACGCCGGCCAGGTGCAGGCCCATGGCGACGCCGCGGCCCGCAACGACCTGGCCGCCGGCCAGCGCGTGATCGTGGGCCTGCGGGTGGACACCGCGGTGAACGCCAACGGGGGGCAGGGCCGCTACGACGACCGCATGGTGCTGCTGTGGAAGGACGCCAACGGCACCAAGCACGTGCGTGAATACAGCGCCAACACCGAACCCTCGTCGCGCTACTACGACAAGGGCTACGGCGCCGACATCAATGGCGATGGCCGCAAGGAACTGGGCCGGCTGCAGGAAGGCAGCCTGCGCTACAGCGTGGGCCATTCGGCCCACCTGGGCGATGTGCTGCGCCCGCAGCAGGCCTACGCCGTCACCCGCGACACCAACCACGACAACCAGATCGGCGCCGGCGACAAGACCAGCCGCAGCGGCTCCGACTACCTGTTCCACGCCGGGGGCCGCAGCATGACCGGATCGGCCGGCTGCCAGACCCTGGCGCCCGGGGACTTCCAGGACTTCTGGTCCGCCCTCGGCGGGCAGCGCGACTTCAGCTACGTGCTGATGAACGTCACCCCGGGGCGCTGAACTGCGGGCGCGAACCGGCGGCGGGCCAGCCGCTATCCTTGGCGCCATGAAAGCGCTGGTGCTGTGCTGCCTGGCCGCGGCCCTGGTGCCGCTGGCGCGGGCCGAGACCGACGAAGCCTGGCAACTGCAGCCCCGCTGCGTGGCCCAGGTGTGCGTGGGCGACACGCTGTACACCGCGCGCCAGCGCCTGCCCGCCGGCTGGCGCCTGCGCGAAAGCGCAGGCCGGGCCGACTGGCGAGACCCCAGCGGCGCCTTGGCCGCCCGCTTCGTGCTGGAAGACGAACCGGCACCGCGGGCCGAGGCCCGCCGCATTGCGCTGATCGAAGTGCACCGCGCGGGCACCGGCACCGGGGTGAACGGCCTGAAGCTGGGCGATGCCGCCGCGGGGCTGGTGCCGGGCGCTGGGGGTGAATGGGCCCAGCCGGAAAACGGCCTGCGCTGGTGGCTGGCGCAGCGGCCCCAGGCCAGCGGCAGCGACAACTACCCGTTGAACCTGGGCGTGAACGAGCAAGACCGTGTGGTGCAGGCGGTGCTGAACGGCAAGCGCCTGCGCGAAACCAGCTTCCAGCGCCTGGCCGATGCGCTGGCCGCCAGCCGCCAGCGCCTGCAGGCCCTGGACGCCAAGAGCGCTGCGGTGCCCGAGGTGCCGGCCGCCGCGCAGCCACCCGGTGCGGTGCATGCCGACCTGGAATGGCTGCCCAAGTTGTTGACGCTGCGCTTCACCTCGCGCCTGGATTGCAGCGTGGCGTCTTGCGAGATCCTGCGGGTGGAGGTGGGTGGCCGGGCCCTGGGTGCGAACGACGGGCCGCGCGTCAAGCTGCCGGGCGGCGAGGGCGCGCGCTTCCTGCCCACGCGCTGTGGCGGTTCCTGCACCGCGGCGTCCATCGCCTTCCTGCGCCAGGGCCAGCCGGTGCGCCTGCAGTTCGACGCCACATTCGGCCGCCCGGGGGCGACGCTGTCGGCGGCGCAGGAGCAGGCCCTGCTGGCGGCCATGGCCTCCAGCACCTTGCACTGACAAACGCCAGCCGTCAGCCTTTGCTCGCGATCACGCCGCCGCCCAGGCAGACCTCGCCGTCGTAGACCACGGCCGACTGCCCCGGCGTGACCGCCCATTGCGCTTCATCGAAGTCCAGCCTCAGCGTCTGGGCGTCGGCGCTGGCCAGGGTGCAGGCCGCATCGCCCTGTCGGTAGCGCGTCTTGGCGGCATAGCGGCCCGCGGCCGGCGCCTGGCCGGCCACCCAGGACAGGTCCTGCGCCGTGAGCCCGTGCGACAGCAGCCAGGGGTGGTCGTGGCCCTGCACCACCACCAGCTGGTTGGCGTCCAGGTCCTTGCGCGCCACGAACCAGGGTTCGTGCTCGCCGCCGCCGCGCGCTGCGCTTTTCTCCTTCACACCGCCGATGCCCAGGCCCTGGCGCTGGCCGAGCGTGTAGAAGCTCAGGCCCATGTGCTGGCCCAGGGTGCGCCTGCGGTCGTCCACGATGGGACCGGGCTCGCGCTTCAGGTAGCGGTTGAGGAACTCGCGGAAAGGCCGCTCGCCGATGAAGCAGATGCCGGTGGAGTCCTTCTTCTTCGCGTTGGGCAGCCGAATCTCGTCCGCAATGCGCCTCACCTCGGTCTTCTTCAACTCGCCCACCGGGAACAACGTGCGCGACAGCTGCGCCTGGTTCAGGCGATGCAGGAAGTAGCTCTGGTCCTTGGCTGGGTCCAGGCCCTTCAACAACTCGAAAGCGCCAGCACGTTCACGCACGCGGGCGTAGTGGCCGGTGGCGATCTTCTCGGCGCCCAGGCGCATGGCGTGGTCCAGGAAGGCCTTGAACTTGATCTCGGCATTGCACAGCACATCGGGGTTGGGGGTGCGGCCGGCCTGGTACTCGCGCAGGAACTCGGCGAAGACGCGGTCCTTGTACTCGGCCGCGAAGTTCACGTGCTCGATCTCGATGCCCAGCACGTCGGCCACCGCGGCGGCGTCCAGGAAGTCCTGGCGCGAACTGCAGAACTCGGAATCGTCGTCGTCTTCCCAGTTCTTCATGAACAGGGCCACGACCTCGTGGCCTTGCTGCTTCAACAGGTGGGCGGTGACGGCGGAATCCACGCCGCCGGACAGGCCGACGACGATGCGGTGGTGGGTGGGGGTGGGCACAGGCCGGATTATCCCGGCGCGGCAAAGACCCCGGCTTCGGTCTGCAAGGTGTCCAGCGGGTGGCGCACGCCGCGCGCATGGTCTTCCACGCAGCGCAGCAGCAACGGGCTGCGGTGGCGTTCCACGCTGGCGCGGATCTCGTCCAGGCTCAGCCACAGCGTGCGCACGACGGGTTCGTCCAGCGCGCGCCCGGCGATGCGTTCACCCGCCTGGCCGCAGACCGCGAAGCGCAGGTAGGTGATGTCCTCGTCGCCGCGTTGCAGCCGGGCCAGGTACACCCCCACCAGGGCTTCGGGCGTGAAGGGGCAGGCGGTTTCCTCCAGCGCCTCGCGCGCCACGCCGGCCACGATGGATTCACCCGGTTCCAGGTGGCCGGCGGGGTTGTTCAGCTTCAGGCCCTGCGCGGTGTGTTCTTCCACCAGCAGGTAGCGCCCGCCGCGTTCGATCACCGCGGCCACGGTGACACTGGGTTTCCAACGCGCATCGCTCATGGTTGTCGCACTGTGCCTTTCCGGCGCGGGCAAGGCCGGGCTTGTTCCTATGCCAGTGGCGACTGTACGCCGGGTGAACTCGGGTAAGCTCGCCGCCCAGCGCACCAGCCGGGCCCCTTGCCCCACAGGGCAACAGGGGTTCTTTCGAAGACCACAGACGCGCTGCGCGAGGAGATGTTCATGTTGATCGGTGTTCCGCTTGAAACGGCGGCGGGCGAGAAGCGCGTTGCCACCGTGCCCGACGTGGTGGAAAAGCTCGTCAAGCTGGGCTTCAAGGTGGCCGTGCAAAGCGGCGCCGGGAACGCGGCGAACTTTGCGGACGACACCTACCGCGCCGTCGGCGCCGAGGTGCTGCCCACGGCGGTCGACATCTGGGGCCAAAGCGACATCGTCTTCAAGGTGCGCGTGCCCAGCGCCGACGAAGTGGCGATGCTGCGCGAAGGCGCCACCCTCATCGGCTTCATCTGGCCGGCCCAGTACCCTGAACTGATGCAGCAGCTGGCCGCGCGCAAGGTCACGGTGCTGGCCATCGACTGCCTGCCGCGGCAGCTGAGCCGCGCGCAGAAGATGGATGCGCTGACCTCCATGGCTGGCATCAGCGGCTACCGTGCCGTGATCGAAGCGGCCAACGCCTTCGGACGCTTCTTCAACGGCCAGGTCACCGCCGCGGGCAAGATCCCGCCGGCCAAGGTCTTCATCGCCGGGGCCGGCGTGGCCGGCCTGGCGGCCATCGGCACCGCGGCCAACCTGGGCGCCATCGTGCGCGCCAACGACACCCGCGCCGAAGTGGCCGACCAGGTGGTGTCCCTGGGCGGCGAATTCGTCAAGGTGGACTACGAAGAAGAAGGCTCGGGCGGTGGCGGCTACGCCAAGGTGATGAGCGAAGGCTTCCAGGCCGCGCAGCGCGCGATGTACGCGCAGCAGGCCAAGGACGCCGACATCATCATCACCACCGCGCTGATCCCGGGCAAGCCGGCACCCAAGCTCATCACCGCCGAGATGGTGAAGAGCATGAAGCCCGGCAGCGTCATCGTGGACATGGCCGCCGAGCAGGGCGGCAACTGCGAGTTGACCGAACCGGGGCAGGCCGTGGTGAAGCACGGCGTCACCATCGTCGGCTACACCGACCTGGTCAGCCGCCTGGCCAAGCAGAGCTCCACGCTGTACTCCAACAACCTGCTGCGCCTGACCGAGGAGCTGTGCAAGACCAAGGACGGCGTCATCAACGTCAACATGGACGACGACGCCATCCGCGGCCTCACGGTCATCAAGGACGGCGCTGTCACCTGGCCGGCGCCGCCGCTGAAGCTGCCGGCCCCACCGGCCGCGAAACCGGCCGCGGCCGTGGTGGCCGCGCCCAAGGGCCACGGCCATGGCGCCGGCGAACCGATGGCCGCCAAGTCCCTGGCCACCGTGTTCGGCATCGGCGCGGTGTTGTTCCTGCTGGTGGGCCTGTACGCACCGGCCAGCTTCCTGTCGCACTTCACCGTCTTCGTGCTGGCCTGCTTCATCGGCTACATGGTGGTGTGGAACGTCACGCCCTCGCTGCACACACCGCTGATGAGCGTGACCAACGCCATCTCGTCCATCATCGCCATCGGTGCGCTGGTGCAGGTGGCGCCGCCCTTGTCGGGGGGCGTGACCGACCGGCCCAACGCCCTGATCCTGGGCCTGGCGGTGTTCGCGCTGGCGCTCACGGCCGTCAACATGTTCGGCGGCTTCGCGGTCACGCGTCGCATGCTGGCGATGTTCCGCAAGTAAGGAGACGACCATGACTTCGAGCCTGGCCACCGTTTCCTACATCGGCGCCACCATCCTTTTCATCCTCAGCCTGGGCGGGCTGGCGAACCCCGAAACCGCACGCCGCGGCAACCTCTTCGGCATGATCGGCATGGCCATCGCCGTGCTGGCCACCGTGCTGGGCCCGCGCGTCTCGCCGGCGGGCATCCCCTACATTGTTGGCGCGCTGGTGGTGGGCGGGGCGGTGGGCCTCATCGCCGCCAAGAAGGTGCAGATGACGCAGATGCCCGAACTGGTGGCGCTGATGCACAGCCTGGTGGGCCTGGCGGCCTGCCTGGTGGGCTTCGCCAGCTACGTGGACACGTCCACCGTGTTCCCCACCGAAGCCGAGAAGGCCATCCACGAGGTGGAGATCTATGTCGGCATCCTGATCGGCGCGGTCACCTTCAGCGGGTCCATCATCGCCTTCGGCAAGTTGAGCGGCAAGATCGGCGGCAAGCCGCTGCTGCTGCCCGGGCGCCATCTGCTGAACCTGGCGGGCCTGCTGATCGTCATCTGGTTCGGCCGCGAATTCCTGCACGCGCACGACATCCAGGCCGGCATGACGCCGCTGCTGGTGATGACGGTCATCTCGCTGCTGTTCGGCATCCACATGGTGATGGCCATCGGCGGTGCGGACATGCCGGTGGTGGTGTCCATGCTGAACAGCTACTCGGGCTGGGCCGCGGCGGCCACCGGCTTCATGCTCAGCAACGATTTGCTGATCGTGGTGGGCGCGCTGGTGGGCAGCTCGGGCGCCATCCTGTCCTACATCATGTGCAGGGCGATGAACCGCAACTTCATCAGCGTGATCGCCGGTGGATTTGGCGGTGGTGCGCCGGCGCCGGCCGCGGGCGGTGGCGGCGCGGCCGAACCGCAGGGCGAGGTGCAGCCCATCAACGCGGTGGAGACGGCGGAGCTGCTGCGCGAGTCCAAGAACGTGATCATCGTGCCCGGCTACGGCATGGCGGTGGCGCAGGCCCAGCACACGGTGTATGAAATCACCAAGCTGCTGCGCGAGAAGGGCGTGAACGTGCGCTTCGGCATCCACCCGGTGGCCGGGCGCATGCCGGGCCACATGAACGTGCTGCTGGCCGAGGCCAAGGTGCCCTACGACATCGTGCTGGAGATGGACGAGATCAACGAAGACTTCCCCAACACCGACGTCACCATGGTGATCGGCGCCAACGACATCGTGAACCCGGCCGCGCAGGACGACCCTGCGAGCCCCATCGCCGGCATGCCGGTGCTGGAGGTGTGGAAGGCCAAGACTTCCATCGTGATGAAGCGCAGCATGGCCAGCGGCTACGCGGGCGTGGACAACCCGCTGTTCTACAAGGACAACAACCGCATGCTTTTCGGTGACGCGAAGAAGATGCTGGACGAGGTGCTGGCGGCGTTGCGCACCTGACGCACCCAGGCCGTGGCGGCCCCGCCACGACGGTGACCCAGGTCACACAGCCGCACCGCGCACGCGCCCTAGAGTGTTTTCAGGGCCGCACGCGGTGCGGTTTTGTTTTCTGTCCCTACCTGGAAACCACCATGAAGAAGACCCTGATCACCCTCGCCCTGCTGGGCGCCGCCTCGCTGAGCCAAGCCGCTGAAGGCTGGAAATTCCTGCCCATCGTCAACGACCCGGCCTACAAGATGGCCCCCACCGTGGCCTTGACGGTGGACCGGGTGGACCCGAAGGAGTCCGGTGCGTCCACGCTGACGAACTACGGCGTGGAGTTCAACTTCAACTGCGCCCTGATCCAGGACCCGAACAACCGCATCCGCACCGCGCTGAAGCTGCACCGCGGCAAGGAAGACGGCGTCACCGCCACGGCCTTCGAGCTGTCGCCGCGCTACATGCTGCCGGTGGGCAGCGGCGTGTCGGTGGGCGCCGGCCCCAGCCTGGTCTGGTTGAAGCTGTCGGACGCCACCGACTCGCAGCGCCTGTTCGGTGCCGGCGTGGCCCTGGCCGCCGAGTGGCGTTCGGGCGCCCTGTTCGTCGGCACGGACCTGCGCTGGCACGACCTGCGCCAGAAGAACGGCGTCAACGGCGACCACACCAGCCTGGGCGTCAAAGTCGGCATGAACTTCTGATCAGAGGCGCTTGATCAGCGGCACCAGGGCCAGGCCGGCCAGCATCAGGACCCAACTGCCCGGTTCTGGCACCGGCACCGCCGCACCCCACTGGATGGTGTGACCGTCGGTGGCCGCGCCGTTGGCGGCGGTGAAGCCATAGAACACCGGCTGCCCGGCCAGGCCCAGTGCGCCGAAGTCCACTCCGGCCTGCACCTCGAAGCTGCCCAGGTTGAGGTGTTCAATGCGACCGGTCAAGGTGCCGGTGTGGTCGTCCAGGCCCGAGGGCGTGTAGCGCAGTCGGCCGAACCAGGCGTAGTTGGTGTCGCGGATGGCGTCGCCCAGGCCGGTCTCGGTGGCCGCCAGCGGCGTGATGTTGCCGTCGGCCAGGATCTGCACGCTGGGCGACACCGGCTCGCCGTCAAAGTGGAAGGTGTCCACCGCGAAGGCCACGCTGGCGCCGAAGGCACCGCCTTCATAGCCCAGGCTGGACCCGCCCAGGCCCAGGCTGGGCGTGCTGCTCAGGGTGAAGGTGTAGCCGTCGCCGCGCAGGCCTTCCACGGCCGGGACGGACCAGACCCAGTCGAACTGGAAGGCCTGGTTGAAGTCCAGCGCCAGCGCGGTGGGCGCGAAAGCCGCGCCCGCCTGGTCGCCGGAGAAGGGCTGGGTCAGGTGCAGCAGGCTGTAGGTGAAGCCGTTGCCCGGCGTCAGGTTCTGCGCGCTGGCGCTGCCGAACAAGGTCCAGGCCGTGAAGTCCATCGGCCCGGAGATCATGTCCACGTTCTGCTGTGCGTGGGCCGGCAGGCACTGGCTGATCGCCAGCAGGCTGGCGGAAACGATGGCGGTGGTTCGCATGGGGAGTCCCTTCCTCGAAGTGGGTGACGACAGGGCCATGCTGCGGTGCGGCCATTAGCCAAGCGTTAGGCGCAGGGCGTTCGGGTGCCGCACAGGCCCCCCGGTTCGCGGGGGCGCGGCGCCGGCCGCCTCAGTCGGCCAGCTTCACTTGCACCAGTTCGCGCCCCTCCACCCGGAACGGCCGGCCACTGGGCAGGAAGGTGCGGATCTCGTGCTTCACCTCGCGCTTGGCCGCCGGGGCCAGCCAGATCACGCGTTCATGCCGGCTGTTGCTGTTGGTGGTGAGGTTGTTGGCCCAGCCCTTGGCCACCAGCCGCAGGGTGTCGAAGCGGCCGGCGGGCAGGTCCAGCGGCTCGGCAGCTTCGACCTCGTACTTCAAGTCGTAGCGCACCTTCCAGCCATTGGGGAAGAGCACGGTCTCGCTGCAATTGAACTTCTGCCCCGGCTTCAGCGGCCAGGGGTAGGCACAGCCGCCGTCGTTGCTGGTGAGGGACTTGCCACGCTCGCCGGGCGCACCCTCGGCATGGGCGAACTGCTCGACGTGCAGCGCCTTGCTTGCATCGCCACGCCACCAGGTGCGGGCCTGGCGCCGGGCGTCAATCCAGTACGTGTCGCCTTCCACCGCGGTGACGGTCTCACCCAGGTGGCCGGTTTCGTTCTTGGTGAGCAGGTCGGTCTCGCGGTAGTTCCAATGGTCCCCGGGCTTGAACTGCGGGGCGGGCATCTCCTGGGTGCCCGCGGCGGTGGCCAGGAGCGCAAGGGTGGTTGTGATGAGCGTGTGGTGCATGGGGCCTGTGCTGCGATGGGTGGAACACCCGCGCAGCGTGGCGCCGCACCGTTAGCCAAGCGCTAGCGTCACCGCCTGGGCCAGGGTGAGCGACTGGCCGCGCTGCCACTGCGCATCGGCGCGGGCCTGCAGGGCCTTCGCATCGCAATCGCCCTCCAGGGCCCAGGCGGCGCCTGCGAGCCGACGCAGGCGAAGCAGCTGGCGCTGGTCGGCGGGGTTCAGTTCGCCGAAATGGCGCTGCCAGTACAGGGCGGCAAAGGCCGCCAGCTGCAGCGCGTCGTCGGGGCGTTTCAAGTGGGCCAGGGCGCGCGGCAGGTTCCACAGGCCGTAGGCCAGGTCGAAGCCCAGCTGCTGCTGCCAGGCCACCTGGATGCATTCGAGGTAGCGCTCCCGCGCCTGCGGCCATTGCCGCAGGCCGCTGTGCACATTGCCCAGCAGGTTCAGCGCCTGCGACAACAGGCGTGCATGGCCCAGCGCACGTGCGCTGTCGGCCACCGGCCCGGCGCGTTCCAGCGCCTGCTGCCAGCGCCGTGCGTTGGCGGCGCACACGGCCAGGTTGTACAGCCCGTCGTTCACTGCGTGCCCGCGGTCCAGCGCCTGCCACAGCGCCAGGGCCTGCGCGTGCAGGGCCTCGCCCCGCGCCGGGTCGCGCAGGCCCTGGTTGGTGACGAAGGCCTGCAGCGCCAGCAGGCTGGCGCGCAGTTCAGGGCTGGGGTGCGCTGCTTCCAGTGCGCGGGCCTCGGCAAGCAAAGGCTGCACCTCGTCCACGCGATGGCGGCTGCGCCACAGCACGCGGGCCAGCCGGTGCAGGGCGCCTGCGCGCGCCGTGCCGGGCTGCGGCTCGGCGGCCAGGCCCGCCTGCGCGGCCTGCAGCGCGCGCTCGGCCTGGCCGGCGCGGAACCACATCGGGCCCAGCAGGCTGAGCCCCAGGCCGCGGCGGCGCGGGTCCGCCGCTGCCGCCACGGCCGCTTCGGCCTGGGCCAGGGCGGCGGTCGGCAGTGGCACGTCGTCGGCCGGACGGCGCCAGGCTGTCAGCAGTTCGATCGCGGCCTCGGCGGCCGCGGGGTCCTGGGGCGCGTCGGCGGCGGCGCTTTCCAGCGCGGCCTGCAGGTGCGGCAGCTCCTCGCGCAGCGAGGCCAGGGCCGGTGTGGGCGGCAGTGCGCGCGCCCATTGCACGGCCCAGTGGCGCAGGCGCGCGCGCCAGGCGCGCTGCGCGGGCGCATCCATCTGTGCCGATGCGAACTCGCGCACCGGCTGGAACAAGGCCACGCGGCGCGTTTCGTCGTGGCCGCCCAGCAGGCGCAGCATGGAATGCGCCACCAGTTCGTCCAGCGCGGCCCAGCTCTCGTGCGCCGGCCGGGGGCTGAGCTGGCGCGCAGCCTGCAGCGAGAACGGGCCGCGCCAGACGGTCAGCCCGCACAGCAGGTCGCGCGCCGCGGCCGACAGCGGTTGCCAGCTGGCGGCAATGCTGCGCTCGATGCTGTCGTGCCGGTGTGCCGCACCCGGGCGCGCCAGCAGGGTGAGCGCTGCCGTGCCCGGCCCCTGCAGACCTTGCAGCAGGTCGGCTGGGGGCATGCTGCGCAAACGGCTGGCCGCCAGTTCGATGGCCAGGGGCCAGCCCTCCAGGGCGTGGGCCAGGGCCACCATCACGCCCAGGTTGAGGGGCCCCAGCGTGACGTCGGCGCGCACCGCGCGCGCGCGGTCCAGCAACAGCGCCAGGGCCGGGCTGGCGGCGGCGCTGTCCGCATCGGCGTCGGGCGGCGGCAGGCGCAGGGCCGGCAGGGCGAATTCCTGCTCGCCGGCCACGCCCAGCGCGCGCCGCGAGGTGGCCAGCACATGCAGGCCCGGCAAGGCGCCAAGCAGCTGCTGCACCCAGGGCCCGGCGGCAGCACCCAGGGGCTCCAGGTTGTCCAGCAGCAGCAGGCCGCGCCGGCCGGCCAGCACCGCTTCCAGCTGGCGCAGGGCCTTGGGGCCTGTGCCGCCGCCCTGGGGCTGCAGCGCCGTGGCCAGTGCCGCGTCGGCCTGCGGCATGTCCGTGCAATCCACCAGCGACACGAACATCACGGCGTCGAACTCCCAACCGATGGCCGCACCGGTGAGCGCCGAGCTGAAGGTGCCGGCGCTCTGGCGCAGCGCGTGCGCCAGCTCCACCACCAGGCGTGTCTTGCCGGCCCCGCCAGGCCCCAGCACCGTGACCAGGCGGTGCCCTTGCAACAGGCCCTGCAGGCGGGCCGCGTGGTCATCGGCCCCGATGAAGCGGCCCAGGAAGTTCGGCAGCGGCGCCACGCCATCGGCCGCGGGCCAAGGGGTCGGCGGCGCGGCGTTTGCCCCTGTCGCGGCTTCTTGCTGCACAGCCTGCTCGGCCACGCGCTCGGCCAATGCCGCCAGGCGCCGCCTTTCGTCCTCGATCCATTCGTCCATCAGGCCGGGCAGCAGTTCGCCCTGGTACAAGGACTGGGCCTCGACCCAGTGGCGTTGGCGCACCAGCGCCTCGAAGCGCGGCACGTCGCAGTCGATGGCCTGCGGCAGCAGCGCCAGCGTCAGGCGGTTGGCCTGCAGCACCGCCGGTGCCGCCGTGGTGTCGCCCCGGGGTTCCAGCACCGTCTTCAACGTGGACAGCACCTGGCGAAGCCGGTTGCGGCCGACGTCCAGCGCGACACCGGGCCAGAGCAGTTCGATCAACGCCTCGCGCGCATGGGCGCGTTGTGGCGCCATCGCCAGGCGCGCCAGCAGAGCCTCGGCGGCGCGGCTGGGCAGGCGGTCCAGGCGCTGCGCACCGCGCTGCAGTTCAAAGCCGCCCAGCAGCCGCAGCCGCCACCTTGGCGCCGAATCAGGCAGAGGTGGCGCGGCAGGCAAGGCCGATGCGGATGACAACATGACGAATGCGGGGGTGCCATCAGTGTGGCATGCACCAGGCGGTCCGATGGCCCCTTGTACGCGGGCGCCGGGTCATGATGACGGCGTCGGCCTGGGTCGGCGGTGATGGGGCGCCATGGCGTGGCGCCACCCCCTTGATCAAGGGGTGTTTTCATGGGGGATGATCGTCATCGAATCCCCTGATGCTGCTGCTCGGGGGCGCGGTGAGAATCCGCCCCTGGATCCCTGGAGGTGTGATGGAGAAACCCTGGCTGAAGCAGTACCCCGATGGTGTGCCGGCCGAGATACGCACCGACCTTTACCCATCGCTGGTGGCTCTGCTGGAAGAGAGTTTCCGCACCCACCGCGGCCAGCCGGCCTACAAGTTCATGGGTGTCACCATCGACTTCGGCCGCGTGGACGAACTCTCGCGTGCGCTGGCGGCGTGGTTGCAGGGCCAGGGCCTGGAGCGCGGCGACCGCGTCGCGGTGATGATGCCCAACGTGCCGCAGTACCCGGTGGTGGTGGCGGCCATCCTGCGCGCGGGCTTCGTGGTGGTGAACGTCAACCCGCTGTACACGCCGCGCGAACTGGAGCACCAGCTGAAGGACTCGGGCTCCAAGGTGATCTTCATCCTGGAGAACTTTGCGTCGGTGCTGCAACAGGTGATCGACGCCGTGCCCACCAAGAAGGTGGTGCTGGCCGCCATGGGGGACCTGCTGGGCCTGATCAAGGGCCTGGTGGTGAACCACGTGGTGCGCAAGGTCAAGAAGATGGTGCCCGAGTACGCGCTGCCCAATGCCGTGCGCTTCAACGACACGCTGTCGCAGGGCAAGCGCATGACGCTCACGCCGCCGCAGGTGGGGCCGGACGACATCGCGGTGCTGCAGTACACCGGTGGCACCACCGGCGTGAGCAAGGGCGCGGTGCTGCTGCATCGCAACCTGGTGGCCAACCTGCTGCAGGCCGAAGCCTGGTACCAGCCGGCCCTGAAGAAGATCCCGCCCGGCGAGCAGGTCGTCACCGTGTGCGCGCTGCCGCTGTATCACATCTTCGGCTTCAACACGAACATGATGCTGGGCATGCGCATGGGCGGCTGCAACATCCTGATCGCCAACCCGCGCGACATTGCCGCGGTGCTGAAGGAGTTGTCGCAGCACCGCTTCCACAGCTTCCCGGCGGTGAACACGCTGTTCAACGCCATGGCCAACCACGCCGACTTCGGCACGGTGGACTGGAGCCACCTGAAGATCAGCGTGGGCGGTGGCATGGCGGTGCAGCAAGCCACCGCGCGGCTGTGGCTTGAAAAGACCGGTTGCCCCATCTGCGAAGGCTATGGCCTGAGCGAAACCAGCCCCTCGGCCACCTGCAACCCGGTGGATGCCACCACCTACAGCGGCAACATCGGCCTGCCCATGCCCAGCACCGAACTGGCCCTGCTGGACGACGACGGCCGGGCGGTGCCCACGGGCACGGCAGGGGAAATTGCCATCCGCGGCCCGCAGGTGATGGCCGGCTACTGGCAGCGCCCCGACGAAACCGCCAAGGTGATGACCGCCGACGGCTTCTTCCGCACCGGTGACATCGGCGTGATGGACGAGCGCGGCTACTTCAAGATCGTGGACCGCAAGAAGGACATGATCCTGGTCAGCGGCTTCAACGTCTACCCGAACGAAGTGGAAGATGTCATCACGCAGATGCCTGGCGTGCTGGAATGCGCCGCCGTGGGCGTGCCCGATGAAAAGGCCGGGGAAGCGGTGAAGGTGGTCATCGTCAAGAAGGACCCCGCCATCACCGAAGCCCAGGTGCGCGCCTACTGCGAAGCCAACCTCACCGGCTACAAGCGGCCGCGCGTGGTGGAGTTCCGCACCGAACTGCCCAAGAGCGCGGTGGGCAAGATCCTGCGGCGCGAGTTGCGCGACGCTCGCAAGGCCTGATCGCCACGCCCAGCCCCCGGGTTCACCCGGGGCCTGCAGTGCTTAGTGCACAGGCGAACCGGCCCCTTGCTGTTGTTGCTGGAGTTCCGGCGTGCGTGGCGGCAATGTTTCACATGGCGGATCATTGGCCGCACAATACATTCCCGACCTCTGTCTGATGGGGGCTCACATGCCGTCGTGCATGGTTCGATCCGAAGCCGGGCGCCAGGAGATCAAGGCCAAGGCCTTGTCCCTGTCACGTCCTGCGCGCAATCTGCTGCTGGTGATTGACGGTACACGTCCGGTGGACGAGTGGCTGAGCCTGGTGCACGGCTGCACCGACGCCGACCTGCAGCAACTGCTGTCTGCTGGCCTGGTGGAAGAAAACCGGCCCACTGGTGCGGCGCGTGACCTGCGCCCCGAGCGGGCCGAGACGCCGCTGGCCGAGGTGCTGGCCGGGCGCGACTACCGTGCGCTGTACACCGCGCTCACCCAGCAGGCTTCGGTGCACTTCGGTGCCCTGAAGCGCTACAAGATGGTGTTGGACGTGGAGCGCTGTGCCGGCGTGGACGAGTTGCGGGCCCTGGCCCTGCGCTGGAACGAGCAGATCCGCCAGGACAAGGGCGAGACGGCTGCGCGGGCCTTCCGCGCCGCGCTGGCGGGCTGAGCCCGCTGCGGCACACTGCGGGGCCATGACGCCCCGCATCCACGTTGAATCGCCGCTGGCCGCCAGCGACGACTTCCTGCTTCCCCCCCAGGCGGCACGCCATGTGCAGGTGCTGCGCCTGCAGCCCGACGCCGAACTGCGCCTGTTCGATGGCCGGGGTGGCCAGTGGCGGGCCCGGGTGCTGCGCATGGGCCGCAGCGAGGTGGCGGTGCAGGTGCTGGTGCACGAAGCGCAGGACCTGGAGCTGCCCTGGGCGGTGACCCTGGCCATCGGCATGCCGGCCAACGAACGCATGGACGCGTTGGTGGAAAAGGCCACCGAACTGGGCGTCGCCGCGATCCAGCCCCTGGTGTGTGAACGCTCGGTGCTGCGACTGGCGGGTGAACGCGCCGAGCGCCGCGCCCAGCACTGGCAGGCGGTGGCGGTGGCCGCGTGCGAACAATGCGGTCGCGACCGCGTGCCGGCTGTCGCTGCGCCGCTGCCCCTGTCGGCCTGGCTGCGGGCAGGTTCCGGCCCGGCCGCTGCAGCCTGGGTGCTGAGCCTGGCCCCCGGCAGCCTGCGGCCCGCGCAACGCACGGTGCCGGCCGACGCCCTGACCGTGCTCAGCGGCCCCGAAGGGGGCCTGAGCCCGGCCGAAGAGGCGCAGGCCCTGGCCCATGGCTTTCTGCCCGTGGGCCTGGGGCCGCGCGTGCTGCGCGCGGACACCGCGCCGCTGGCGCTGCTGGCCTGGCTGGGCCTGCAGGCCGTGGGCTGAAACGCCGCGCCGCCGCGCTTGCCCTGGGTGGCCAGGGCCACCAGAATCACGCCTTTCAACCAATGCAAGTGAGAGGGGACACCATGGGACTTCTGGACTCGGTGCTGGGCAGCGTGCTGGGCGGCGCGGGCGGCCAAGGCGGTGGCGGCGGCAATGCGCAACTGCTGCAGGTGGTGCTGGGCATGCTGGGCAACGACTCGGCCGCCGGCGGCCTGGGGGGCTTGCTGCAGAAGGCGCAACAGGCCGGCCTGGGTGACGTGGTCAGCAGCTGGGTGGGCACCGGGCAGAACCAGCCGATCTCGGGTGACCAGCTGGGCGGCCTGCTCAACAGCGTGCTGGGCCAGGGCCAGGTCGCCAACATGGCGCAGCAGATGGGCGTGGACCAGGGCGACCTGCTGGGCCAGCTCAGCCAGATGCTGCCGCAGGTGGTGGACAAGCTCACGCCGCAGGGCCAGGTGCCCGAGGGCGGGCTGGGCAACATCGGCGACCTGCTGGGTCAGCTGCAGGGCGGCGGCGCCGGGGGCGCGGGTGGTGGCTTGGGCGACCTGCTGGGCATGCTCGGCAAACGCTGAATATGAGCCCCCGGCTGCGGGTTACCGCAGCCGCCCCCCGCGGGGGCAAGCGGGCCGGCTTGGGGCGGCCCGGCGCCAGCCCGCCGCCTCCTACGGCCCGCGGTTCGAGCCGGCCACCAGGTCAAAGCGCAGCAGCCGGCATTCGATCGGGCCGTTCCACAGCGGCACGCGCCGGCTTTCTTTCAGGCGCATGCGCCCGGGCAGCTTGGCGTCCGGGCTCAGCACCCAGGCGGTCCAGCCGGGGTAGGCGCGTTTCCAGTGCGCGGCCAGCTGGCTGAAGAAGGCGTCGATGTTCTCGGCGCCTTCTGCGCTTTCGCGGCCGGATCGTGCTTCGCGCGGTGCGTCGTCCGGGGCCGGCCCGCGCGCGCCGCGGCCCTTGGGGGCGATGCGCTCGCCATAGGGCGGGTTCAGCATCATGGTGCCGCGATCGGCCGGCGTGGGGCGCTGCAGCGCGTCGGCGGTCTTGAACTGGATGGCCTGGCCCACGCCGGCGCGCTCGGCATTGCGCTGCGCGAAGTCGGTCATGCGAAAGGACACGTCGCCCGCGAACACGGCCACGGCCGGCGGGTGCACCGCGGCCTGCGCGTCCTGCTTCATCTGCTGCCAGGCCCCGCCCAGGGACGCGAACGGCGCCAGCGCCTCGAAGCCGAAACGCCGCTTCAGGCCCGGCGCCATGCCGCAGGCGATCTGGGCCGCTTCGATGGCGATGGTGCCGGCGCCGCAGCAGGGATCCAGCAGCGCTCCGTCCTCGGCGCGGCCGTGCCAGCCGGCGGCGGCCAGCATGGCGGCGGCCAGGGTTTCCTTCAGCGGTGCTTCGCCCTTGAAGCCGCGCGCGTCGCGCCAGCCGCGCTTGAACAACGGCTCGCCCGAGGTGTCCACGTACAGCGTGGCGGTGTCGGGTTCCAGGTGCAGGGCCAGGCTCAGGTGCGGAAAGCGCGTGTCCACGCTGGGGCGCTCGCCGGTGGCGTCGCGCAGCACGTCGCACACCGCGTCCTTGATGCGAAGGGTGGCGAAGTTCAGGCTGCGCAGCGGGCTTTGGCGGGCGCTGGTGTCCACGCGCAGGGTCTGCTGCGGCGTGATCCAGGCGCACCAGTCCACGTCGCGCGCCATCACGTACAGGTCGTCTTCGCTGCGGTAGGGGCTGGTGGCCACCTGCAACAGCACGCGCTGGGCCAGGCGGCTGTGCAGGTTCAGCCGCATCACGCTGGCCAGGTCCACCTGCAACGCCACGCCGCCGCGCGCGGTGGCGGGCGGCTTCCGCCAGCCCAGGATGGCCTGCACTTCATCGGCCAGCAGCGGCTCCACGCCGGCCGCGCAGGGCAGGAAAACCGGGTGCAGCGCAGTGCTCACAGCGCCTTGCGCAGGTTGGCCGGCGCGATCTTCAAGGCTTCGCGGTACTTGGCCACGGTGCGCCGGGCCACCTGGATGCCCTGCTCGGACAGCATCTCCGACAGCTGGCTGTCCGACAGCGGCTTGCCCGGGTCTTCGGCGGAAACGAGCTGCTTGATCAGCGCCCGCACCGCGGTGGAACTGGCGTTGCCGCCGGCTTCGGTGTTCAGGCTGCTGCCAAAGAAGTACTTCAGCTCGAAGGTGCCGTAGGGCGTGTTCATGTACTTGGCCGTGGTCACGCGCGAGATGGTGCTTTCGTGCAGGCCCAGCTCATCCGCGATCTCGCGCAGCACCAGCGGCTTCATCGCGATTTCGCCGTGGGTGAAAAAGCCCTTCTGGCGTTCCACGATGGCCTGCGAGACGCGCAGGATGGTGTCGAAGCGCTGCTGGATGTTCTTCATGAACCAGCGCGCTTCCTGCAGCCGCGCGGACAGGCCCGAGCCGCCACCGCCGCGGTTGCCGCGGATGGCCTGCGCGTACAGGTCGTTGATGCGCAGCTTGGGCATGACGTCCGGGTTCAGCGTCACCTTCCAGCCGCGGCCGGCCTTCTGCACGATGACGTCGGGCACGATGATGTTGGACTCGGCCCGTGTGAAGGGCCGGCCCGGCTTGGGCTCGCAGGCCACGATCAGGGCCTGGGCCTCGCGCAGCAGGTCCTCGTCGGCACCGGTGGCGGCCATCAGCTTCTTCATGTCGCGCCGGGCCAGCAGTTCCAGGTGCTGCTTGCACACCATCACCGCGATCATCTGGGCCTGGCTGCGCGGCAGGGTGCGCAGCTGCAGCACCAGGCATTCGGGCAGGTCGCGGGCGCCCACGCCGGTGGGCTCCAGGCTCTGCAGCCACTTCAGCGCGCACTGCAGCTGCTCGAGCATTTCCTCCAACGCTTCGCTGTCCTCGCCCGCCAGGCGCTGGGCGATTTCTTCCAAGGAATCGGCCAGGTAGCCGTCCTCGTTCAGCGACTCGATCAGCACCTGCACCGCCGCGTTGTCGGTGGGTGACAGCCGCATGCCGGCCAGTTGACCGCGCAGGTGGTCCTGCAGGCTTTCACCCACACCACCCTGGTCGATGGGCTCGTAGTCGTCGTCGCCGCTGCCGCTGCCAGGGGTGCCCGAAGGCAGCTCGCGGATGCCGTCGAAGTCGTCCCGCTCGGTGCCGTTTTCCCAGTCCTCGCGCTCGGCCACGCCGAACTCGGCGGCGTCCACGCCGGCGGGTTCGTCGCCGCCGCTGGTGCCGGCGCTGTCGAACTCGGCCTCTTCGCGCTCGGCCGCGCGTTCGGTCACGCGCTCGGCGCCGCTGGGCCCGTCGGGCGGGGCGTCGGCGGCGGGCGCCGACACGCGCTCCAGCCCGAACTCCTGGCCCGGCGAGCCGTCTTCCACGTCCAGGAAGGGGTTGGCCTCCAGCATCTGCTCCACCTCCTGGTGCAGCTCCAGGGTGGACAGCTGCAACAGGCGGATGGACTGCTGCAGCTGGGGCGTTAGCGCCAGGTGCTGCGACAGCCGAACCTGCAATGAAGGTTTCATTGCGGGCGGCTCCCGCAGGGTTTCCCGAGGAGAGCCGAGCCCCCACGGGGGGTGGCGATGGCGCGAAGCGACAAGCCTGGGGGCCTCATGTCACATTTTGAAGTGTTCGCCGAGGTACACGCGGCGCACCTCGGCATTGGCAATGATCTCGGCCGGCGTGCCTTCGGCCAGCACGCTGCCTTCGCTGACGATGTAGGCGCGGTCGCAGCTGCCCAGCATCTCGCGCACGTTGTGGTCGGTGATCAGCACCCCGATACCGCGCGCCTTCAGGAAACCGATGATGCGCTGGATCTCCAGCACCGCGATCGGGTCCACGCCAGCGAAGGGTTCGTCCAGCAGGATGAAGCGAGGCTGGGTGGCCAGCGCGCGGGCGATTTCCACCCGGCGGCGTTCACCGCCGGACAGCGCCGGCGCGGGCGAGTCGCGCAGTTTGGTGATGGACAACTCGTCCATCAGCGTTTCCAGCAGTTCGGTGATGCGGGCCTCGCGCAGTGGCTTGCCATCGGGGCCGATCTGCAGTTCCAGCACGGCGCGGATGTTTTCTTCCACGGTCAGCTTGCGGAAGATGGACGCTTCCTGCGGCAGGTAGCTCAGGCCCATGCGTGCGCGCTGGTGGATGGGCTTGCCCTGCACTTCCACGCCGTCGATGCGGATGACGCCGGCGTCGGCCCGCACCAGGCCCACCACCATGTAGAAGGTGGTGGTCTTGCCGGCGCCGTTGGGGCCCAGCAGGCCCACCACTTCACCGCCGGCCACGGCCAGGTGCACGTCCTTGACCACCTTGCGCGAGCCATAGCTCTTCTGCAGGCCGGTGGCTTCCAGCCGGCTGGCGGCGGCAACGGGCACGCCTCCCGCCGCGGCGGGCGCCAGGGCTGTGTCGCTCACCGGCGTTCCCCGATCTGGCTGCTGGGTCGCAGCACGGGCGTGGACGGCGACGGCGCCGCAGGGGCTGCCGCTGCGGGGCTGTTGCCGTCGCGCGGCGCCAGCACCGCGCGCACGCGCCCGCCCCCCGCTGCGCTGGCGTTGCCGCCTTGCACGCTGAAGAGTTCAGCCGTGTTGTCCCACACGATCTGGCTGCCCTGGATTTCGTCGGCCACCACCCCGGCACGCAGCCGCCGCACCGAGGCATTGCCGACGAAGCGGATGGCGTCGGCGCGGCCGTCGTATTCAATGCGGTCTGCCAGGCCTTCCACCTGTTCGCTCTGGGCGCCTTCGCGGCGCTGGCGGTAACTGGCCGGCTTGCCGGCGGTGCCGATGGCGGTGGCGGTGCGGTAGCCGTCGGGCGTTTCGCGCAGTTCAATGCGTTCGGCACGGATCTGCAGCGTGCCCTGGGCGATGACCACGTTGCCGCTGCACACGGAAAGCTGCTTGGCCAGGTCCACCGTGCAGGGCTTGTCCGATTCCATGGTCAGCGGCTTGCTGCGGTCGGATTTGTCGGCCCAGGCCGAAGCGGCCAGCACCAGGGCGACAAAGCCGGTCAGGGCGGGGCGCAACAGCGGGCCGGACAGGCAAGGCAAAGGGGGGAGGGCGTGGCGGCTCATGGAAGGCACGAAACTTGCAGTTGATTCTAGCCACAAGTTGGCACCAGCGCCGCAGGCGGGTCCGGAAATTTTTGTCACGCGAACCGGCCTTCGCGGGGGAACAGCCGCTGCGGGCCTGGTGCCCGCAGCGGATCAGGCCATTATCAGCCCTTGCTCACGCGCTGGATCAGCGCGTCGGCCACCTGCAGGGCGCGGTCGGGGCCACCGGCCACCGAGGGCGACGTGAAGAAGCGGCCATGGATGCCCAGGGTGGGCACGCCGTCGATGCGGTAGGCATCGGACAGCTGCTTGGCCTGGCGCAGCTTGCTCTGGACACCGAAGCTCTTGTAGGCATCGCTGAACTTGGCGGCGTCCACGCCGTTGGCCGAGACGAAGGCCACCACGTCGGACTCCTTGTCGAAGCGCATCTTCTGCAGGTGCACGGCGGCAAAGATCTTGCGGTGCACGGCGTCCAGCTGCCCCAGCGCCTCGAGTGCGTAGAACATGCGCTGGTAGGGCTCGTGCGCGCCCGAGAAGGCCACCGGCACGCGGCGGAAGACCACGTTGGCGGGCAGCTTCTTGACCCAGGTTTCGAGCGAGGGCTCGAAGGCGTTGCAGTGCGGGCACCAGTAGCCGAAGAATTCGACCACGTCGATCTTGGCGCCGGCGGGCATGGCGATGGGTTGGGCCAGGCGCACGTAGTCCTTGCCCTCGACCGGCTCGCCCTGTGCGTGCACGGTGCCGGCGGCCAGCATGGTGGCCCCGGCCAGCGGCAGACGGAGGGCGAAATCTCGGCGGTTCATGAAAGTCCTTTCGAAGGTGAAATCAATGTGCGCTGGTGGACAGTTCGCTGGGCAAAAGGTTCAGCGCAGCCGGGTTATTGCTTGAAGATTCTCACGATGGCCGCTTCGCTGCCGGCGGCCTGCAACTTGTTCTGGTAGGACTCGGCGTCGTCCTTGAAGTCGTACGGGCCCAGGCGCACCCGGTACACCGGCCGGCCGGACTGTTCACGTTCTGTGATCTTGGCCGCGAAGCCCTGCATCGCCAGCTTGGCGCGCGCGGCTTCGGCATCTTCTTCACGCGAATAGGCGCCGGACTGCACGAAGTACACGAACGGATCGGCCCCGGGTTTGGTGGACCGGGCCACCGCAACGGGCGTGTCGGAATCGGCATCCGGGCGCGGCGCCGGGCGTGCCGCGGGCGGGTCGGGCACAGGCTGGCCGGCCAGGATGGCGGCCGGGTCGCGGGCGGGCTTGGCCCGTTCGGGGCGGCTGGCAGCGGCATTGGGCAGGGCGGCCACGGCGGACGCGGCCTGGCGCGTTGGCGGCGGCGCGGGCTGCGGTTCCACCGGCGGGGCGGTGGCGGTGCTGCCTTCGTCGTGGGCCGGGGCCGCTGCGGCCGACGGGGCGGGCTTGGACGCCGGCTTGCCCGCCAGTGGCGCGTTGGGGTCCCAGTGCTTCAGCTTTTCGGCTTCGGCCGCGTCCTGGTCGGCGCTGCGCTGCTGCACCTTGTTGACGAAAGGCACCGGCGCCTTGGTCACGTAAAGCGCCACGCCCAAGGCCAGCGCCAGGCCCACCAGCAGCCCGACGATCAGCCCCATGGCGAAGCCGCCGCGGTCTTTCTTCATGGATTCATGCTCCTCAAGCGGGCGGGTTGTCTTCGGTGGCGCGGCTCATCTGCGGCGGGGCGGAAACGCCCAGCAGCGCCAGCGCATTGCGCAGCACCTGGCGCACGGCGGCCAGCAGCGCCAGCCGGGCGCGGGCCAGGGCAGGGTCGTCCACCAGGAAACGCTCGGCGGCATAGTAGCTGTGGAAGGCCGAGGCCAGGTCGCGCAGGTAGAAGGCCACGTCGTGCGGCGCCAGGTCGCGCGCGGCGTCGGCCAGCATCTCGGGGTAGGCGGCCAGCTTCAGCATCAGCGCGGCTTCGGTGGGGGCCGCCAGCAGCGACACATCGGCCTGCTGCAGCGCCGCGTCGTCCAGGCCTTGCGCCGCACCCTGGGCCAGCACCGAGCAGATGCGCGCATGCGCGTACTGCACGTAGAACACCGGGTTCTCGTCGTTCTGCTTCAGGGCCAGGTCCACGTCGAAGGTGAACTCGGTGTCGGCCTTGCGGCTGATCAGGAAGAAGCGCACCGCGTCGCGGCTGGTCCAGTCGATCAGGTCGCGCAGGGTGACGTAGCTGCCGGCGCGCTTGCTGATCTTCACCTCGGCGCCGTCGCGCACCACGCGCACCATGGTGTTGAGCACGTAGTCGGGGTAGCCGGCCGGGATGCCCACGCCCGCGGCCTGCAGGCCGGCGCGCACCCGGGCGATGGTGCCGTGGTGGTCGGTGCCCTGGCAGTTGATGACCTTGGAGAAGCCGCGCTCCCATTTGCTGATGTGGTAGGCCACGTCCGGCACGAAATAGGTGAAGCTGCCGTCGGACTTGCGCATCACGCGGTCCTTGTCGTCACCGTAGTCGGTGCTGCGCAACCACAGCGCGCCGTCGCTCTCATAGGTCTTGCCGGCCGCCTGCAGGCGCTGGACCGCGTCCTCCACCTTGCCGCTGGTGTAGAGGCTGCTCTCCAGGAAATAGCTGTCGAACTGCACGCCGAAGGCCTGCAGGTCCAGGTCCTGCTCGTGTCGCAGGTAGGCCACCGCGAACTGGCGGATGTTGTCGATGTCGTCCGGGTTGCCGCTGGCGGTGAACTCGCGGTCGTCGGCATGCACCGTCTTCTTCGCCAGGTAGTCGGCGGCGATGTCGGCGATGTAGTCGCCGTTGTAGGCGCTTTCAGGCCAGCCGGCGTCACCGGGTTTCAGACCGCGGATGCGGGCCTGCGTGCTGGTGGCCAGGGTGGCGATCTGCACGCCCGCGTCGTTGTAGTAGAACTCGCGGCAGACCTCGAAGCCTTGCGTTTCGAACAGGTGGCACAGGCTGTCGCCCAGGGCGCCCTGGCGCGCATGGCCCACGTGCAGCGGGCCGGTGGGGTTGGCGGAAACGAACTCCACCATCAGCTTGCGGCCATTGGGCGCGGCGCGGCCGAAGCTTTCGCCGGCCCCCAGCACTTCCCGCACCACCGCCTGCTTGGCGGCGGCGGCCAGGCGCAGGTTGATGAAGCCGGGGCCGGCGATTTCCAGCGCTGCCACCCACTGTTTGACGGCCGGCTGCTCGTTCAGCGCCGCCACCAGGGCGGTGGCCAGTTCACGCGGGTTGCGCTTGGTGGCCTTGGCCAGCTGCATGGCGGCGGTGATGGCCAGGTCGCCGTGCGAGGCCTGCTTGGGCGATTCGAAGGCGGGCGCCAGCGTGGCGTCCGGAGCCACTTGCGCGATGGCCATGGCCAGGGCGCGCAGCAGCTCTTCTTTGGCTTGGATCATCCCGGCATTCTACTTTTCGGGGGTGCGGCGCCCGGGCCGGTGGCGCCGCGACAGGGCACGACATCGTCGGGATTGGCCGGTGCCTGCCTGCCTGATCGGCCCATCGAGGCCGCCGGTGGCATCGCAACATCGGGGCATGAAGGCATGGTCCCAGCGGCCTCGCCTTGCCACGCCATGAGCCTTCCCATCGCCCGCACCCAATCCCGACTCGGCAGCGCCAGCGTCCTGCCGGCCACGGGCGCCAGCCTGGGGCCGTCCCTGCCGCTGCCCGAACCGCCCGAGGCCGACCTGCCCGAGCGCATCGGCAAGTACCGCGTGCTGCAACGCCTGGGCGAAGGCGCCACCAGCGAGGTGTTCCTGGCGCACGACGACTTCGCCGACCGCGACGTGGCCATCAAGCGGTCCCACCGGCCGCTGCTGGACGATGCGCAGGACCAGCACTACCAGCAGCGCTTTTTCGCCAGCGAAGCCGCGCTGGTGGGCAAGCTGCAGCACCCCAACGTGGTGCAGATCTTCGATGCCGTGCCCGACCCGGTAGAGCCCTACCTGGTGATGGAGTACGTGCCCGGCGTGACGCTGCGGCGCTTCTGCCGCCCCGACGCGCTGCTGCCGCTGACGGTGGTGGTGGAAATCGGCTTCAAGTGCGCCATGGCCTTGAACTACGTGTTCCGCCAGGGCGTGATCCACCGCGACGTGAAGCCGGCCAACATCCTGGCCGTCACCGAGCGCGGCCAGGTGGTGGACGTGAAGCTCACCGACTTCGGCAGCGCGCTGAACCTGCTGAGCGACCGCACCCAGATCTTCCGCGTGGGGTCTCTGGCCTACATGTCACCCGAGCAGTTGGACGGCAGCACGCTGGACGCGCGCGCCGACATGTACTCGCTGGCGGCCGTGCTGTACCACCTGGTGTCGGGACGCCCGCCCTTCGACAGCACCCAGCAGCCGGTGCTGATGAACCAGATCTACCACGCCACGCCGCCGCCGCTGACCGGCCTGCGCGACGGCGTGCCCGAGCGCCTGGACGCCATCCTGCAGCGCGCCTTGGCCAAGGACCCGCAGGCGCGCCACGCCAGCTGGACCGAGTTCGCCGACCAGTGGTCCTCCCTGGTCACCAGCGGCGAGGTGCCGCGTGGCAGCCTGCGAGACGTGCTGGATTCCGAGCGTTTCAACCTGCTGCGCGGGCTGGACTTCTTTTCCGGCTTCGGCGACGTGGAACTGTGGGAGGTGGTGCACCGCGCCAAGTGGGCGCGCCACCGTTTCGGCGATGCGCTGTACCGCAAGGGCGAGACCGGCAACACCTTCCACATCATCGCCAGCGGCAGTGTCGAGGTGTTCCGGGACGGGCAACGCGTGGCCCAGCTGGGCACCGGCACGTCGGTGGGCGAGATGGCCTACCTGGCGCCCAGCCCCGACCTGGCCACGCACAGCGCCGATGTGGTGATTTCGGACGCGGCCACCACCATCTCCTTCACCCCCGACACCCTGGGGCAACTGAGCCCGGGCACCCGGCACCTGTTTGATGCGGCCTTCATCCGCGTGCTGGTGCGCCGGCTGCACGCCGCGCACGAAGCGCTGGCCCACCCGCGGCGCATTCTGTAGCCGCTTGTTGCGCCTGCCGTGGCGCCATGTCCACGCGCGGCACCATCTTTGCGTTGAGCCGTTGCCGCGGCGCAGGCCCTGGTGTCCAATCCCACGCGGCGTGGATACGCCCACAGGGTATTCGTGATTGAACAAAGGAAGGAGTCACCTCTCATGAAGAAGATTTTGACCATCGTGGCCCTGGCTTGCGCGGCCCTGGCCGTCCAGGCCCAGGACAAGCCCGCCCAGCAGACCAAGATGGGCGAGTGCAACAAGGAAGCCGGCGACAAGAAGGGCGATGAGCGCAAGGCGTTCATGAAGACCTGCCTGACCAACAAGAAGAAGACCCAGCAGGACAAGATGAAGACCTGCAACGCCGATGCCGGTGCCAAGAAGCTCAAGGGCGAAGAGCGCAAGAAGTTCATGAGCGACTGCCTGAAGGGCTGAACCCCACAGGCTTCGCGCCACAAGAAAAGCCGGGCACTGCCCGGCTTTTTTCATGCCCGGCGCCCGCCTCAGGCGCTGGCCTGCCGCGCAGGGCGCGCCGCGCCCGACCAGTAGGCCGCGTCGCCATAGCTGTGCTTGAGGAAGTCAATCCACAGCCGCACCCGCAGCGGCAGGTGCTTGGCATGGGCGAACACGGCATAGATGCCGTTGGGCGGCGCGGCGAAGTCGTCCAGCACCGACACCAGGGTGCCGGCGGCCACCTCGGCTTCCACCTCCCAGGTGCTGCGCCAGGCCAGGCCCAGGCCGGCAACGCACCAGTCGTGCAGCACCTGGCCGTCGCTGCAGTCCAGCCGGCCGGTGGGACGCAGGTGCTGCACCTGGCCTTCCACCATGAAGGCCCAGCCGCGCGACTGGCTGGCGTCCGAACTCAGGCTGAGGCATTGGTGCCTGGCCAAATCGGTGGGATGGGCCGGCGTGCCGGCGTGCTGCAGGTAGGCCGGCGCGGCCACGCACATGCGGCGGTTGTCGGCCAGTCGCACGCCCACCAGCGTGGAGTCGGGCAGGTCGCCCACCCGCACCGCGCAGTCGTAGCTTTCGTTGACGATGTCCACCACCCGGTCGCTGAGGTTCAGCGACAGGCTCACCTCGGGGTGCTGGGCCAGGAATCCCGGCACCAGCGGGGCCACGTGGCGGCGTCCGAAACCGGCCGGAGCGGTGATACGTAAGTGACCACTGGCTTTGACGCCACCTTCTGAAACGCTGGCTTCAGCGTTCGCCAGGTCGGCCAGCAGGCGCTGGCAGTCTTCCAGGAAGGCGCTGCCTTCGTGGGTGAGCGAAATGCGGCGCGTGGTGCGCAGCAACAACTTCACACCCAGGCGCTGCTCCAGCGCGTCGATGCGCCGCCCCACCACCGCCGGGGCCAAGCCATCGGCCAGCGCCGCCGCCGTGAGGCTGCCCTTGGTGGCCACCGCAACAAACGATTCAATCTGCTTTAGGCGGTCCATACCTGCAGATTAGTGACGATTCGGTGATTAATCAAGGCCGATGCCGCGTTGCAGCAACATTTGATTGATGACATTCTTGCAAAGATAAATGCATTCTCGGGCCATCAATCCTTGTTCTGGTCTCGAATAAAGTGCCGCCCATGGACCTTCGCCCCGAAGCGGTGCTGTTTGATGCCTACGGCACGCTGTTCGACGTGCACAGCGTGGCGCTGCTGGCCGAGCAGCTGTTTCCCGGCCAGGGCCAGGCCATTTCAACCCTGTGGCGTGACAAGCAGATTGAATACACCCGCCTGGCGTCGATGAGCGGTCGCTACCGCCCCTTCTGGGACCTGACCCGCGCCGGCCTGCGTTTTGCCGCGCTGCGCCTGGGGCAGACGCTCACCCGCGAGGCCGAAGACCGGCTGATGAACCAGTACCGGCACCTGTCGGCCTTCCCGGAAAACCGCGAGGTGCTGCAGGGCCTGAAAGCGCGCGGCGTGCGCGCCGGCATCCTGAGCAACGGCGACCCCGAGATGCTGGCCGTGGCCATCAAGAGCGCAGGCTTCACCGACCTGGTGGACCCGGTGCTCAGCGCCCACAGCGTGCAGCGCTTCAAGACCGACGCGGCGGTGTATGCCCTGGGACCGCAGGCCCTGGGCCTGCCGGCACGCAAGATCCTTTTCGTGTCCAGCAACGGCTGGGACGCCATCGGCGCCACCTGGTACGGCTTCACCACGCTGTGGGTGAACCGCGCCGGGCTGCCGCTGGACCCGCTGGACACCGAACCCAGCCGCACCGCGCGCAGCCTGCGCGAGGTGCTGGACTTCTTTCCCGCCTGAGCATTCTTTCTCTCCAACCCACTGAACAAGGCCAAGCCATGTCCGATCGCACCCCCGTCCACGGCCTGCAGGTCGCCACCCAGCTGAAGAACTTTGTCGATGCCCAGGTGCTGCCCGGCACCGGCGTGGGCGCAGACGCCTTCTGGTCCGGCTTCGACGCCATCGTGCGCGACCTGGCGCCCAAGAACATCGCCCTGCTGGCCGAACGCGACCGGCTGCAAAGCGAGATCGACGCCTGGCACAAGGCCAACCCGGGCCCGATCAAGAAGATGGGCAAGTACAAGAAGTTCCTGCAGGACATCGGCTACCTGGTGCCGGTGCCGGCCAAGGTGAAGGTCACCACCAGGAACGTGGACGCTGAACTGGCCCTGCAGGCCGGCCCGCAGCTGGTGGTGCCGATCACCAACGCGCGCTATGCGCTGAACGCGGCCAACGCGCGCTGGGGCAGCCTGTACGACGCGCTGTACGGCACCGATGTGCTGCCCGAAACCGACGGCGCCGACAAGGGCAAGGGCTACAACCCGGTGCGCGGCGCCAAGGTGATCGAGTACGCGCGCCACGTGCTGGACCGCACAGCGCCCTTGAAGAAGGGGTCGCACATCGATTCGGCCAGCTACACGGTGGACGCCGGCAAGCTGGTGGTGACGCTGAAGAATGGCACGGTCACCGGCCTTGCCAAGCCGGCGCAGTTCGTGGGTTTCCAGGGCGAGACCTCGGCGCCTTCGTCCATCCTGCTGGTGCACAACGGCCTGCACCTGGACATCCGCATCGACCGCAGCACGCCCATTGGCGGCGCGGACGCCGCCGGCGTGTGCGACCTGGTGCTGGAAGCCGCGCTGTCCACCATCCTGGACCTGGAAGACTCGGTGGCCGTGGTGGACGCCGACGACAAGGTGCAGGCCTATGGCAACTGGCTGGGCATCACCAAGGGCACGCTCACCGAAGAAGTGGCCAAGGGCGGCAGCAGCTTCACCCGCGGCCTGAACCCCGACCGCCAATACACCGGCGCCAACGGCGAAGACGTGGTGCTGCACGGCCGCAGCCTGCTGTTCCTGCGCAACGTGGGCCACTTGATGACCAACCCGGCCATCCTGTGGGGCGAAGACGGCAAGGAAATTCCCGAAGGCATCATGGACGCGGTGATCACCACCGCGATTGCGATGCACGACTTGAAGGGCAACACCACGGCCGGCGTCCGCAATTCGCGCCACGGATCGCTCTACATCGTGAAGCCCAAGATGCACGGCCCGGCCGAAGTGGCCTTTGCGGCCGAGTTGTTCGCCCGCGTGGAAAAGCTGCTGGGCCTGCCCGACAGCACCGTGAAGCTGGGCATCATGGACGAAGAGCGCCGCACCAGCGTGAACCTGAAGGCCTGCATCGCGGCCGCGGCCAGCCGTGTGGCCTTCATCAACACCGGCTTCCTGGACCGCACCGGCGACGAGATGCACACCGCCATGCACGCCGGCCCCATGATCCGCAAGGGCGACATGAAACAAAGCGCCTGGATCCAGGCCTACGAGCGCAGCAACGTGCTGGTGGGCCTGCAGTGCGGCCTACGTGGCAAGGCGCAGATCGGCAAGGGCATGTGGGCCATGCCCGACCTGATGGGCGCCATGCTCAAGCAGAAAATCGTTCACCCGCAGGCCGGCGCCAACACCGCCTGGGTGCCCAGCCCCACCGCGGCCACCCTGCACGCCATGCACTACCACCAGGTGGACGTGTTTGCGGTGCAAAAGCAGATGGAAAAGATCGACGCCGCGGCCGAGGCCGATTCACTGCTGGACAAGCTGCTCACCATCCCCGTGGCCGCCAAGCCGACCTGGAAGCCCGAAGACATCCAGCAGGAACTGGACAACAACGTCCAGGGCATCCTGGGCTACGTGGTGCGCTGGGTTGACCAGGGCGTGGGCTGCTCCAAGGTGCCCGACATCCACAACGTGGGCCTGATGGAAGACCGCGCCACGCTGCGCATTTCCAGCCAGCACATCTGCAACTGGCTGCTGCATGGCATCGTCACGTCCAAGCAGGTGCGCGCCACCTTCAAGCGCATGGCCAAGGTGGTGGACAAGCAGAATGCGGGCGACCCCGCCTACAAGAGCCTGGCCGCCAACCCCGACGGTGCCGCCATGCAGGCCGCGCAGGACCTGGTGTTCAAAGGCAAGGAACAGCCCAGCGGCTACACCGAGCCGCTGCTGCACGGCTGGCGGCTGAAGGTGAAGGCCGCCGCGTGATCACCCCCTGAAGCGCGCCGGGCGCTCAAGCCCGGCGGTCGCGCTCCGATAAAGAAGGCGCACTGTCCCAACCGGGGTGGTGCGCCTTTTTTCAATGGACTCGAATGCCAGGAGCGAACAGCATGGACCTCAACGCCGCCACCCAAGCCCATTCGGAGTGGAAGATCAAGCTGCGCATGGCGATCGCCAAGAAGGAAACGCTGGACGCGGCCACCATCGCCAAGGACAACTGCTGCGCCCTGGGCAAGTGGCTGCATGGCGACGCCAAGCAGCATTTCGCCAACTACAAGGCCTATGGCGACTGTCTCACCCGCCACGCCACCTTCCACCGCGAAGCCGGAGCCGTGGCCCACGCCATCAACAGCGGCGACTACGCCAAGGCCAGCACCATGCTGGACGGTGGCACGCCCTACGCGGCCGCATCCAATGCGGTGGCCGGGGCCATCCTGGCGCTGAAGAAGGAAGTGGCCCTGTGAGGCCAGGCCCGGACCGGGCCGCGTCCAGTCCGGTACGGCGTGTTCACATCGGCGTGGGCGTGCCCGCCATGCGGTCGTACTTCAGGAAGTACTTGCGGGCGAAGGCCACCAGTTGGTTGTCGCTGGGCTGGTCCACGGTTTCATAGCCCACGATCTGTGGCCCCACCGCCGGGCGGTGCTTTTCGATGTAGTGCTTGAAGTCAGCCTGCGCGGTGCGCGAGCCGGTCACCAGCACCTCCTGGATGCCCGCCAGCGCGTCGCACACCTGGGCGAAGAACTCGTGCTCGGTGCGCACCGTGCTGCCATGCTGGCGCGTGTGGTGGCTGTGCGCCTTGATCTTGCTGGCCTGCACATGTTCAGCATCGAATTGCAGCAACTGGGCGCTGTGGTGGTCGATCCAGAGCACGGCATGGAAGAACGTCATGGCAAAGCCTCCTTGGGCGGCGCCGCGTGGCGCCGCGGGTGATGAATGGGGGGGTGTGGTTTCAGTGCGCCGTGCTGCGCTCGTGCACGGTTTCGCAGGCCACGCAGCGCTGGGCGTGCGGCTCCACCTGCAGGCGTTCAAAGGGAATCTCGGTGCCGCAGCCGCTGCACAGGCCGTATTCCTCGGCGCGAAGGCGCTGCAAGGCGCGGCTGACTTCGCCCAGTTCCACGATTTCCCGGTCCGACAGGGCCATGTCCAGTTCCCGGTCGGCTTCGCGCTGTGGGGCGTCGTCACCGTCCTGAAGCAACACCTCGCGCGCGTGTTCGGCGCGGCTGGTGCCGCCGTTGTGGGCGGCCAGGCGCCGGTCCAGTTCGCCCTGGCGCAGGCGCAGCGCACCTTCCAATTGGGCCCGCTGGCTGGCGGTGAGGTGGTGTGTCATCGGGGTCTCCTTCTTTGCTCTTGCTCGGTGTCATGCTGCACCCCTGGGGCAGGCGGCAGCTTGACGATGGTCAGGGCGCTGGCTTCGCGGTCTTGATGCCCGTCATACCCACCGGGGTCTGCGGGCGCTGGCTGCCTACAATCCCGCACCGTTTCGCCACACACCACCGACGATGACTTCCTCCACCCCGCTGCCCCGCTCCTGCGACGTGCTGGTGGTGGGCGCCGGGCCCTCCGGCAGCGCCTGCGCCCAATGGCTGGCGCGCCAGGGCCGCCAGGTGCTGCTGGTGGACGCGCAGGACTTCCCGCGCGACAAGGTCTGCGGCGACGGCCTCATCCCCGACGCCCACGCCGCACTCAAGCGCCTGGGTGTGCTGGACGAGGTGATGGCGGTGGCGCATCCGGTGGGGCATGTGGCGTGCATCGGCCCGCGCGGCGGGCGGGTGGACGTTCCTGGCACCGTGGCGGTGCTGCCGCGGCGCCAGTTGGACCACATCCTGCTGCGATCGGCGCAGCGCGTCGGTGCGGATGCGCACACCCCGGTGCGCTTCGAGGCCCCGCTGGAAGAAGCCGGCCGCGTGGTGGGCGCGCGGCTGAAGGCCGGCGAGGCCCTGCACGACGTGCGCGCGAACTGGGTCGTGATCGCCACCGGCGCGGTGCCGCAGGGCTTGATCGCCGCCGGCATGGCCACCCGCCGCGTGCCCACCGGTGTGGCGCTGCGCGGCTATGTGCGCAACCCCGCCATGACCGGGCGCATCACCGAGCTGGAAGTGGTGTGGCACCAGAAGCTGCGCCCGGGCTACGGCTGGATCTTTCCCTGCGGCGACGACGTGTTCAACATCGGTGCCGGCGTGCTGCACAGCCATTCTGAAGTGCGCGACGACGGCAAGGTGGGCATGAAGGACGTGAACCTGCGCGACCTGCTCAAGGACTTCGAAGCTTGCTACGCCCCGGCGCGCGAGCTGATGGCCGGCGGCACCCTGGTGGGCGAGGTCAAGGGCGCGCCGCTGCGCTGCACGCTGGAAGGTGCGCGCTGGAGCCGCCCCGGCCTGCTGGTCACCGGCGAAGCCGCCGGCAGCACCTACGCCTTCACCGGCGAAGGCATCGGCAAGGCCATGGAAACCGGCATCCTGGCGGCCGAGGCGCTGCTGGCTGGCGGCGGCGACGAGGCCATCACCCGGCGCTACGACGCGTCGCTGGCGGCGCTGAAGCCCCGCTTCGACCTGTACGAGCGCGCCAACCACGTCAACGCCCACCCCTGGCTGGCCGACCTGCTGATCTGGCGCGCCAACCGCAGCCCGCGGCTGTTGAAGCGCATGTCCGGCGTGTTGAACGAAACCAGCAACCCGGGCCACCTGGTCACGTTAAAGGGCATCTGGCGGCTGTTCACGGAATAGGGGACCCCCATGTGCCAGCTGCTGGGCATGAATGCCAACACGCCCACCGACGTGATGTTCTCGTTCACCGGGCTGGCGCAGCGTTCCGATGAGCACAAGGACGGCTTCGGCATCGCCTTCTTCGAGGACCGCGCCGCGCGCCTGTTCGTGGACCACCACCGCGCCCGCGATTCGGTGGTGGCCGAACTGGTGCAGCGCTACCCCATCAAGAGCCGCCACGTCATCGCCCACATCCGCAAGGCCACCCAGGGCCGGGTGGCGCTGGAGAACACCCACCCCTTCCTGCGCGAACTGTGGGGCCGCCACTGGGTTTTTGCCCACAACGGCGACCTGAAGGGCTTCCGCCCGCGCCTGCACGGGGCCTTCCGCCCGGTGGGCGACACCGACTCCGAACACGCCTTCTGCTGGTTGATGCAGGAACTGGCCAAGGCCCATGCGGCGGCGCCGTCCACCGAAGAACTGAACCGCACCCTGGCCGAATTGCTGCCGCAGCCGGCGCGCCATGGCACCTTCAACCTGCTGCTGTCC
Organism: Burkholderiales bacterium JOSHI_001; assembly: GCA_000244995.1. Classification (NCBI taxonomy): domain Bacteria; kingdom Pseudomonadati; phylum Pseudomonadota; class Betaproteobacteria; order Burkholderiales; species Burkholderiales bacterium JOSHI_001. The sequence goes on from CM001438.1 coordinate 888,585, forward strand.
AACGGCCAGGCGCTGTGGGCCCATGGCAGCACCCACCTGCACTGGGTGCTGCGCCGCCACCCCTTCGGCGCGGCGCACCTGGCCGACGCCGACGTGGCGGTGGACTTTTCCGGCTTCACCCAGCCCAGCGACCGGGTGGCCGTCATCGCCACCCAGCCGCTGACCTGCGACGAGACCTGGCACGCCTTCGCGCCGGGCGAGATGCGCACCTTCGTTGACGGCGACTGCGTGGCCTGAGCCGCGACCTACCGCTGCGGTCTGCGCGCGGGCTCAATCCCCAAGTTCGCGCTTGAAGTGCACCGGCGGGGCAGGCACCATGGGCCGCGCTCATCACCGTCACCATGGCCAACCACCAACGCGTGCTGCTCACCGGGGCCACAGGTTTCATCGGGCAGCGCGTGGCCGCGGCGCTTCTGGCGCAGGGTTTGCGTGTTACCGCCCTGGTGCGCTCGCCGCTGGCACCGGCCGCCCAGCGCCTGGCGGCAGCGGGTGTGCGGCTGGCGGTGGGCGACCTGACCGACCGCGAGTCGTTGCGCGAACCCCTGCAGGACGCCGACCTGCTGCTGCACGCCGCCGGCATGTACGAACTGGGCGTGGACGGTGCCGACCGCGCGCGCATGTCGGCGGTGAACGTCACCGGCACCGATCACCTGCTGGGCCTGGCGCTGGAACTGAACTGTCCGCGGGTGCTGATGGTGTCCAGCTGCGCCGTGTACGGCGACACCGGGAACGAGCCGCGCGACGAAGCCTTCGAGCGCCACACCCCGCCCGCCAGCCACTACGACGCCACCATGAGCGAGGCCCGCCGCCTGGCGCTGCAATGGACCCGGCGCGGCCTGCCGCTGGTGCTGGCCTGTCCCAATGCGGTGGTGGGGCCGAACGACCATTCGGCCCTGGGCTACCTGCTGCGGCTGCACGTGAACCACCTGATGCCGCCGGTGGCGGCCTGCCCCGACGCCGTGCTGTGCCCCGTGCACGTGGACGACCTGGCCCAGGGCCTGGTGGCGGCAGCCTTGTTCGGCCGCACGGGCCAAACCTACAACCTGGGCGGCCCCGCCTGCAGCTTGAAGCAGCTGTTCGGTCTGTGGCAGGCCGAAGTGCCCGGTGGCGCGGCGGTGCGCTGGTGGTTGCCGGCCTGGAGCAGCGTGTGGCTGTACACCCCGCTCGGGCCGCTGCTGCGGCTGGCAGGGCTGTCGGCCTTCCTGTCGGGGGAAACCGCCAGCCAGGCGGCCGTCAGCCTGAACTGCAGCAGTGCCAAGGCGGAGCGGGAACTGGGTTGGCAGGCGCGGGGCCCCGAAGCGCTGTGGCGTGACGTGGGGGCCGCCGAGATCGGCCTGCTGGCGCGGCGGCGGGGCCAGGCGCTGGGTGCGCGGCTGCGGCCGCTGCACTGACCGGGCGGCTGGGGCGCCGCCCGGGGGTTCGGCTTGTCAGTTGCCGAAGAAGTGGTGGAAGACCTCGTCGCCGAAGATCTCGCGCACATGCAGGCCGCGCAGCGGCTCGGTGAAGGGCGTGGGCACCACTTCGGGTTGCGGCTGCCACAGGCCCAGCGGCAGCGTGGGGTTCCACACCGGCGCACTGCGCTGGGTGGGCGCGGCGCGGCGCAACGTGTCGGTCAGCGAGGGCAGCTCTTCCCACTCGATGGTGGTGTGCGCCAGGGCGCGGCTGCGGACGGCATGCCGGTGCGGGATGTGGACGCGGGCGGCAGCGGGGGCGTGTGCTTGGTTCATGGCCTGTATGTTCGGCCGCCTGGGGCCGGCGCATTAAGCGGAAGAAGGCCCCTGTGCAAGTCCAAATGTCTATCCGACGGGCTGGGGCGTGACCAATTGCGCACCGTCCTCGCTGGCCCGGCCCACCGCGCGGCCCACCGGCCAGGCCTGCAAGGCGCTTTCGGGCAGGCCCTGCATCAGCGGCGCCAGCGCGGCAGGGTCCTGCTGGTCGCGCGCCAGCCAGGCGTCCCAGTGTTCGGGCGGCACCATCACCGGCATGCGGTCGTGGATGGGCGCCATCAGTGCGTTGGCCGCGGTGGTGATGACGCAGCAGCTCAGCAGCCAGGGCGTTGACTCGTCCGCGCCCGGCGGTCGCCAGGCCTCGAACAGGCCGGCCATGGCGAAGAAGGGGGCGCCGGTCGGGCTGATGTACCAGGGCTGCTTGTAGGCCTTGGCCGTGGCCGTGGCGGGCTGCGGCTGCCATTCGTAGAAGCCGCTGGCCGGCAGCAGGCAGCGGCGGCGCCGCACGGCCTGGCGGAAGGACGGCTTGTCGGCCATGCCTTCGCTGCGCGCATTGTTCAGCTTCGCGCCGATGGTTTCGTCCTTGGCCCAGTGCGGCACCAGGCCCCAGCGCATCAAGTCGGCCACGCGCTCGCCGGTCTTGGTTTGCATCACCACCGGCACCAGGGACGTGGGGGCCACGTTCCAGCGCTTCGGGAAGGGCGTCACCCGCGTCAGGCTGAAGCCTGCCACCAGGGTGTCGGGGTCGTAGGCCACCACGTAGCGTCCGCACATGCCGGCATGGTGGCACACCCCCGGCCGGGGGTGGTGTGGGGGGGAGGGGGTGGGGGCCCTCTTCACCCACGCCGGCGGGCGATGGTGCGGCGGGCATGGGGTCGGCACCATGGCTGCACCGACGAACAAGACCCTGCCACCGAGGAGACCGCCATGTTCCTGAAGTTCCGCACCCCGGCGTCCGCCGCCGCCACCGCCATCACGCCCCTGGGTCTGGAAGCCCTGCTGGCGCAGGACAGCGCACCGGCGGCAGCCGACCCGGCGCCCGCGTCCGACCCCGCCGGCTGCGGCTGGTTCGATTCCAGCTACGACCTGGGCAAGGGCTTGCAGGTCACCGAGCACGAAGGCTTCGAGTGGCTGGACGAGGGCCTGCCGCTGTCGGCCTGGCTGCAGTGAGGCGTCAGTCCAGGGCCGTGCGCAAGGCGGCCAACACCCCGTCCGGGTCTTCCTGCATCAGCGCGTGGCCGGCCGGCACCGTGGCCACGTCGGCACGCAGCGCCGCCTGGATCTCGCGCGTCACCTTGGGCGGGGTCATCTGGTCGCGCTGACCCAGCAGCAGGGTGGCCGGGCAGCTCACCTTCGCCGCGGCCTGCAGGCCGTTCGCGTAGCTGTTGCAGACCGAAAAATCGTGGTGGAACAGGTTGCCACCCTTCCAGCCCGCCAGCGTGCGCCGCATCAGCGCCCGGTTGGCGCCGTGCAGCCACATGCCCGGCCCAGGGTAGCTGGGCTTGGCGGCCAGGGTGGACAGCGAGAAGGCATTCACCATGTCGATGGCCTTCAGCGGCGCGTCGCGCGAGGTGCTCAGCAGCGCGTCCGACACCTTCATGGGGTAAGCCGTGCCCACCATCACCAGGGCGCTGGCGCGGTCCGGGGCCTGGGCGGCGGCTTCCAGGGCGATGAGCGAGCCCATGCTGTGGCCCACGAAGGCCGCTTTCTGGATGCCGGCGGCCTGCAGCAGCGCCAGCACCCAGGCCGCGTTGCTTTCCACATCGGGCAGGGGGTTGCCGGCACTGCGGCCGTGGCCGGGCAGGTCCAGCGCCAGCGCGGCGTGGTCGTGGTGGGCGAACCAGCGCGCCGCCAGGCCCCAGACGCTGTGGTCGTGCAGCGCACCGTGGATGAACACGATGGCCGGCAGCGCCGGGTTCAGCGGCTTGCCGCCGGTGTAGGCATAGGCCCTGTGGCCGTTGACGGTGAGTTCCATGTCACACCGCCTTTTCCGCGGCCTTCAGGGCGCGCTTCAGGTCGTCGATCAGGTCGTCCGCGTCCTCCAGCCCCACCGACAGCCGGATCGTGCCCGGCCCGATGCCGGCGCGCTGCAGGGCCGCGTCGTCCATGCGGAAGTGGGTGGTGCTGGCGGGGTGGATGACCAGCGAACGCGCGTCGCCCACATTGGCCAGGTGGGAAAAGATCTTCAGCGCTTCGATGAAGGCCCGGCCTTGCGGCCGACCGCCTTTCAGGTCGAAGCTGAACACCGCGCCGCAGCCCTTGGGCAGCAACTGCTTGGCCAGGGCGTGGCTGGGATGGGATTCCAACTCGGGGTAGCCCACCCGCGCCACCAGGGGCTGCGCGGCCAGGAATTCCACGATGCGCCGGGTGTTGGCCACATGGCGCTGCATGCGCAGGCCCAGGGTTTCAATGCCCTGCAGGATGAGCCAGGCGCTGTGCGGGCTGAGGCATGCACCGAAATCGCGCAGGCCCTCGCGCCGCGCACGCAGCAGGAAGGGCGCCACCGAGTTCTCCTCCGCGAACACCATGCCATGGAAGCCATCATAGGGTTCGGTCAGCTCGGGGAAGCGCCCTGAAGCCTGCCAGTTGAACATCCCGCCGTCCACCAGCACCCCGCCCACCACGGTGCCATGCCCGCACAGGAACTTGGTGGCCGAGTGGTAGACCAGGTGCGCGCCTTGCGAAAGCGGCTGCTGCAGCCAGGGCGTGGAGAAGGTGGCGTCCACCAGCAGCGGCACGCCGCCTTCTTCGGCCAGCGCGCCCAGCGTGGGCACGTCCAGCACGTCCAGGCCCGGGTTGCCCAGGGTTTCACCAAACAGCAGCCTGGTGTTCGGGCGGATGGCGGCGCGCCAGGCGTCCACGTCGCGCGGCGGCACGAAGGTCGTTTCGATGCCAAAGCGCCGCAGCGTGAAGTGCAGCAGGTTGTGCGAGCCGCCGTACAGCGCGCTGCTGGCCACGATGTGCCCGCCCGCACCGCACAGCGTGGCCACCGCCAGGTGCAGCGCGGCCTGGCCGCTGGCGGTGGCAATGGCCCCGGCGCCGCCTTCCAGCGCCGCCATGCGTTCTTCGAAGACCGCGGTGGTGGGGTTGCTGATGCGGCTGTACACATGGCCGGCGGCTTCCATGTTGAACAGGGCCGCGGCCTGCTCGGTGCTGCTGAAGACGAAGGACGTGCTCAGGTGCAGCGGCACCGCGCGCGCGCCGGTGCTGGGGTCGGGGGACGTCCCGGCGTGCAGGGCCAGGGTGTCGAAATTCGGGTCGCTGTAACCGGACATGGTCGCTCGCTCCAGGGGTGACGATTCGGGTGTTGCGCGAAAGCATTGTGTGCTATGTTGCCCAGCCCGCTTTGATGAGTTTGCCCAGGAGACCGGTCCATGAAAGTCAGCGATATCCTGCTTGTGAAGGGCGGCACGCTGTTCACGGTGTCACCCGATTCGCCCTTGGCCGAAGCGGTCAAGACCATGGCCGACCGCGACATCGGCTCCCTGGTGGTGATGAGCCACGGCGACCTGGTGGGCATGCTTACGTTCCGCGAGGTGATCAAGGCCGTGGTGAAGAACAACGGCAGCGTGGGCGACACCGTGGTGCGCTCGGTGATGGACGACGCGCCGCTGACCTGCACGCCCGAAACCGAAATCGACGAGGTGCGCCGCATGATGCTGGGGCGCCATGCGCGCTACATGCCGGCGCTGGACGGCCGCACGCTGATGGGCGTGATCTCGTTCTACGACGTGGCCAAGGCGGTGGTGGACGGCCAGGACTTCGAAAACCGCATGCTGAAGGCCTACATCCGCGACTGGCCGGTGGAAGAAGAAGGCGCGGCCGAGCCCAAGCTCTGAGCGAACCCTGCAGGCGCCCTGCCTGCCACAATCCGGGGGCCCGGCGCCTGAAGCGCCTGGGCCTTTCTCGTTTTCAGGCCTCTTTCACGCTTCAGCACCATGTCCGGCAGCACCCTCGGCCACCTGTTTCGCGTCACCAACTTCGGCGAAAGCCACGGGCCCGCCATCGGCTGCGTGATCGACGGCTGCCCGCCCGGGCTGGCGCTGACGGAAAGCGACATCCAGGGGGAACTGGACCGCCGCCGCCCCGGCACCAGCCGCCACGTCACCCAGCGCAACGAGCCCGACGCGGTGGAAATCCTGTCCGGCGTGTACGAAGGCCTGACCACCGGCACGCCGATTGCCCTGCTCATCCGCAACACCGACCAGCGCAGCAAGGACTACGGCAACATTCTTGACACCTTCCGTCCCGGCCACGCCGACTATGCCTACTGGCGCAAGTACGGCCTGCGCGACCCGCGCGGCGGCGGCCGCAGCTCGGCCCGCCTGACCGCGCCCACGGTGGCCGCCGGTGCGGTGGCCAAGAAGTGGCTGCGCGAAAGGCTGGGCACCAGCTTCGCGGGCTGGATGACGCAGCTGGGCGAGGTGGAAATTCCCTTCGAAGACGAAGCGCAGATCCCGTTGAACCCCTTCTACGCCCCCAACGCGGCCGTGGTGCCGCAGTTGGAGGCCTACATGGACGCGTTGCGCAAGGCGGGGGACTCCTGCGGCGCGCGGCTCACGGTGGTGGCGCGCGGCGTGCCCGCCGGCCTGGGCGAGCCGCTGTACGACCGGCTGGACGCCGACATCGCCCACGTGATGATGGGTCTGAATGCGGTCAAGGGTGTGGAAATCGGCGACGGCTTCGGCGTGGTGGCCCAGCGTGGCAGCGAACATGGCGACGAACTCACGCCACAGGGCTTCAGGAGCAACCACGCGGGTGGTGTGCTGGGCGGCATTTCCACCGGGCAGGACATCGTGGTGTCGCTCGCCATCAAGCCCACCAGCTCCATCCGCCTGCCCAAGGCCAGCATCGACCGTGCGGGCCAGCCCACCGTGGTGGAAACCCATGGCCGCCACGACCCCTGCGTGGGCATACGCGCCACGCCCATTGCCGAAGCGCTGCTGGCCTTGGTGGTGATGGACCACGCGCTGCGCCAGCGCGCCCAGGGCGCTGACGTGGCGCTGCCGGTGCCGGCGATACCCGGCGCCGCGGGCCGCGCGGGCTGATTCAGCCTTTGCGCACCGGTTTGGCCGCGGTGTTCTGCAGCCAGGCTGCGATGTCGTTCAGGTTCAACACGTCCTCGGCCGCGCCCAGCTTGATGGCTTCCTTGGGCATGCCGTAGACCACGCAGCTGGCTTCGTCCTGGGCCGCGGTGTAGGCGCCGGCCTCGCGCATTTCACGCAGGCCGCGGGCGCCGTCGTCGCCCATGCCGGTCATGATCAGGCCGATGGCGTTGCGCCCGGCGCATTGCGCCACGCTCCTGAACAGAACGTCCACCGACGGGCGGTGGTGGTTGATCAGCGGGCCGTCGGTCACTTCCACCACGTACTGCGCGCCGCTGCGCTTCAGGCGCATGTGCTTGCCGCCGGGGGCGATGAGCAAACGGCCGTTGATGACGCGGTCGCCGTCCTTGGCCTCGGACACGTCCAGCGGGTAGATGTTGTTCAGGCGCGTGGCGAACGCACCGGTGAACTTCTCCGGCATGTGCTGCACCACCACCATGCCGGGCAGGGTGCGGGGCAGGGTCTTCAGCACCGCTTCGATGGACTGCACGCCGCCGGTGGAAATGCCGATGGCGATGACGCGGTCGGTGGTTTCGGCCATGGCGCGTAGCCCGCCGGCGGGCAGGAAGGCGGCCGGGCTGACGGTCTGGCCGGCGGCCGGGGTGGCCGCGGGCGTGCCGCTGCGCGCGGTGGCGCGCCCGGACAGGGCGTTCAGGTTGGCGCGCGCGGCGGCCTTCACCGCTTCCACCAGGCCGTTGCTGCGGTCTTCCAGGAAGCCCTTCAGGCCCAGCTTGGGCTTGGTGACGAAGCTCACCGCACCGGCGGCCAGCGCCTGCATGGTGGTTTCGCATCCAGCTTCAGTGAGGGTGGAACACATCACCACCGGCGTGGGGCGCTCGGCCATCAGCTTGCGCAGGAAGCTGATGCCGTCCATGCGCGGCATTTCCACGTCCAGCACGATGACGTCCGGCGGGTTGGAAACGATGCGCGGCCAGGCGAACACCGGGTCGGGTGCGGCGGCCAGCACCTCGATGCCGCCCGCGGTGAGCAGCTCGCCCAGGTGCTTACGCACCACGGCCGAGTCGTCGATGATCATGGCCTTCACACGGGACATGGGCTGTTTCTCCAGGGATCTTGGTTCGGCGGCGGTATCGGTGACATGAACTACAGGCGCGACGAGCGCTTGATGTTCACCTGGCCGCTGCTGCAGTCCAGCATCACGGTGCGGGGCACGTTGTCGCCCACGTCCACGCCGTCGAGCTGGAAACCGTATTTGTCGATCAGGCTCCAGCCCTGTTCGATGTTGCGTTCACCGATGTTCAGCTTGGTGCGCGCGCTGTCGGGCATGGTGTCGGCGCCGCCGTACAGGTGCGCCACGAATTCGTTCGGCTGGGCACCCATGCGCAGCAGGCGTTCCACCATCAGGCCCACCGCTTCGTCACCGAAGCGGCCATCGGCCGCCGCGCCGGGCGGGCGCGTGCGGCTGGGCAGCAGGAAGTGGCACATGCCGCCCAGGCGCTTTTCCGGGTGCCACAAGGTGATGGCCACGCAGCTGCCCAGCAGGGTGCGGATGGACGCCGCGGTGCGGCCGAAGTGCAACTGCCCAGGCATCAGCACCAGGTGGTCACCAGGCCGGGCTTGCAGCATGGACAGGCTCTCGGCCGGTGGCTTGGGGGTGGCGGTTGGGGCGGGCCGCGCCGCAGCAGCGGGCTTGGCCGCCCGCGCGGCCACCGCCGGGCGGGGCGCACCGGCCGCCGGGCTCGGGGCCGGCGTGGGGCCAGGCCCATGGCCGTGATGGCCGTGCCCTGGGCCATGGGCCGGCGTTGGCACCACGGGCTTGGCCGCGTGGGTCAGTACATTGCCGCGGGCCGGCGGGCGGTGGCGGAAATCAGGCAAGCTCATACACGGCCGGCTGCACGCTGCGCAAGCCCAGTTCGGCGCCGGGCAGCGACTCGGCGTGTCCGGTCAGCAGCAGGCCATCGGGTTTGAGCTTGCCGATCACCCGCTTGACGATGTCGGCCTTGGAGGGCGGGTCGAAGTAGATCAGCACGTTGCGCAGGAAGATGATGTCGAAGCTGCCGATGTCGGGCAGCGCCTGCATCAGGTTGGCTTCGCGGAAGCTGACGTGGTCGCGCAGGTCCTTGGCGATCAGCAGCTTGCCGTCGTAGGCGCCCTGGCCGCGCATGCAGAAGCGCTTCAGGTAGTCCTTGGGCGTGTTGCGGGCCCGGTCCATGGGGTACAGGGCGGCGCGCGCGGTGGCCACCATGGCGGTGGACAGGTCGGTGCCGACGATCTCCCAGGGCTTGGCCACGGTCTTCACGCCCAGTTTGTCGGCCAGCACCATGGCAATGCTGTAGGCCTCTTCACCGGACGAACTGGCGGCGCTCCACACCCGCAGCGTGCCGGCGCCCGGCGCGCGCCCGGCGGCCAGGCGGGCCAGCAGGTCGAAGTGCTGCGGCTCACGGAAGAAGTAGGTTTCGTTGGTGGTCAGCTTGTCGATGACGCGCTGGCGCTCGGCCGTGTCGCCGGACGTCGTCAGCCACTGAACGTACTGGTTCAGGTCGGGCATGCCACGCTCGGCCGCCAGCTTCTGCAGCCGGCCCTCGACCAGCGGCTTTTTCACCGGCGCCAGCCGGATGCCCGAAGCGCGGTGGAACAGGTCCACCACGGTGGAGAAGGATTGCGTGCTCAGTGACATGGACGGGGCTCAGGGCTCGGGTCGGGGCGCGCGCAGCAGGCTGCGGCGCTGCGGGTTCAGTGCTCGGTGTGTCCGGCCACCAGGCGGGCCAGGTCGTCCTGCGCCAGGGCGCGTTCAAAGGCCAGCACCGCCAGCACCTCGCCGTCCTGGCGCGCCATGCCGGCGATGAACTCGGGCTCGATCGGGGTGCCGAAGGCCGGGCAGGGCTCCAGCGCCAGCATCTCGAACACCTCGTACACCGCGTCCACCAGCACGCCCACGGTCTGCGACTGGTCGTCGTGCGGGTCGGTGATCTCGACGATGACGATGCAGCTGCGCCGCCCCAGGCTGGCGGTGGCCAGGCCCAGGCGTGCGGCCAGGTCGATCACCGGCACCACGGCGCCGCGCAGGTTCATCACGCCGCGCACCAGCGTGGGCATCAGCGGCAGGGCGGTCATGGCGCCCACCTGCAGGATTTCCCGCACCGCGTCGATGGCCACGGCGAACGGGTCCTTGCCCAGGCGAAAGCGCAGGTACTGCTTGGGGCTGCGTGCGGCGTCGTCGCGGGCTGCGGCGGCCGCGCTGTCCAGGAGGGCTTGCATCGTGCGTGCTCCGCGCCCGGGTCAGAAGCGGGTGAACTGCGACTCGTCCACCGCGCCGGCCTGCAGCGCGGCGCTGCGCGGCGCGGCGGCCTGGGCGTCGCCGAAGTCGATGCCCGACAGCGCCGGAGCGCCGCGCGTGGGGGCCGGGCGGCGCGGGGCGGCCGGGCCGGGGCGGCGCTGCGCGGCCGTGAATTCGCCGCCCGCCGTGCGGGCCGCGCCGTCCACGCGGAAGAAGCTCATCAGTTCCTGCAACTGCGCGGCCTGGGCCGACAGCTCTTCGGCCGTGGCCGAGAGCTGCTCGCTGGCGCTGGCGTTCTGCTGGGTGCTGGTGTTCACGTGCTCCATCGCGGCGTTCACCTGGCCCACCGAGTCGGCCTGCTCGCCCGAGGCGGCAGCGATCTCCTGCACCAGTTCGCTGGTCTTGTGGATGGACGGCACCATGTGCGCCAGCAGCGCGCCGGCCTTTTCGGCCAGGTCCACGCTGCTGCCGGCCAGGGCGCCGATTTCCTGCGCCGCCACCTGGCTGCGTTCGGCCAGCTTGCGCACCTCGGCGGCCACCACGGCGAAGCCCTTGCCGTGTTCGCCGGCGCGGGCGGCTTCGATGGCCGCGTTCAGCGCCAGCAGGTTGGTCTGGTAGGCGATGTCGTCGATGATGGAAATCTTGGTCGCGATGCTCTTCATCGCCACCGCGGTCTGGCCCACCGCGTCGGCGCCTTCGCCGGCTTCGCGGGCGGCCTTGGTGGCCATGCCGTCGGTGATGCTGGCGTTGTCGGAGTTCTGCTTCACCGACGCGGCCATTTCCTGCAGCGACGCGGTGGTCTGCTCCACGCTGGCGGCCTGCTCGGAAGCGCCCTGGCTCAGGCTCTGCGAGGTGGACGCCACCTGGCCCGACGCGGACGTCAAGGCTTCGGCCGCCGAACGCACCTGGCCGATGGTTTCACCCAGCCGGTTCAGCGTGTTGTTCAGCGTGTCCTTCAACTCGGCAAAGCTGCCCTGGTAGTCGCCGTTCACGCGCTGGCCCAGGTTGCCGCTGTCCAGCGCCTGCAGCACATGCTGCACCTCGCTGACCGGCTGCACGATGGCGTCCAGCGTGGCGTTCACGCCTTCGATGATGCGGCGGAAGTCGCCCTGGTGGCGGCCGATGTCGCCGCGCACTTCCAGCTGGCCCTGCACCGCGGCGGTGGCCAGCATCATGCTGTCTTCCATCAGGGCCTTCAGGTGCGTGCGCACGGCCTCGATGGTTTCGTTGATGAAGGCCTTCTGGCCCGGGAACTTCTCCAGCGGCGCGGCGAAGTCGCCTTCACCGAAGGCCTTCACGCAGGCCATGGCCTTCTTCTTCACCGCGATGTGGCCACCCACCATGTCGTTGATGCCCTGGGCCATGGTCCGGAAGTCACCCTCGAAGCGGTGGGCGTCGATCACCACGTCGATCTGGCCCTGGTCGTGCTGGCGGCTCATCTCGTTCATCTGGGTGATCAGGCCGGTGAGGTTGCTGCGCACGCGCTCGATGGCCTCGTTGATGAAGGCCTTCTTGCCCGGCAACTGCTCGATGTTGGCGGCGAAGTTGCCGCGGCCGAACTCGGCGAAGACCCCCACGGCCTTTTTCTTCACATCGATATGGGCGTTGACCATGTCGTTCACGCCCTGGGCCATGGTGCGGTACTCGCCCTGGAAGCTGTCGGCCTGGAGGGTGACGTCGATGTCGCCGCGGTCGTGCTCGGCGGCCATGTTCTTCATCTGGCCAATCAGCTCCAACAGGTTGCTGCGGGCCTGGTCAAAGCTTTGTGCGATGTGGGCGAACTCGTCGCTGCCTTGCACGTTCACCGCGGCAGCCAGGTCGCCCTGGGCAATGCGTTGCGCGCCGTCGGCCAGCTGGCTGGAAGAGCGGCGGATGGAGTGGCGGATGGACATGAACAGGTACAGCGCCAGCAGCAGGCCGGCGCCCAGCAGGCCGACCATGGTGTTGCGTTGTGTGGTGATGGCTTTCTCGCGCAGGTCCAGCAGCGTGGTCAGGCGTTCGCCGGCAGCGTTGTGGAACTGGTCCACCGCTTCCAGCACCTTGTCGCCCTGGGCCAGCATGGCGGCGGCGTCCATGCGGCTTTCGCCCTTGGGGGTGGTGGACAGGCGCTCGATCGCGGCCAGGTAGCCGCGCACCGCGGTCTTGGCGTCGCCCCAGCCCTTGGGTTCGGCTTCACCGGTGCGCAGCAGCGCGTCCAGCCGGCGCTGGATGTTCACTTCCGCGTCTTGCAGCTGCATGCGGTGTGCGGCCAATTCCTGCGTCGCTTCCGCCGACCATTCGCCGGCGTGCTGTGCGGCGGCGGCTGCATGGGTGAGCGAAGCCACCGACGTGGCCAGCGTGGGCACCCGCTCGATGAAGATGTCCATCAGCATGAAGGTGGGGGCCTCGGGGTCCAGGAGCAGGCCGGACTTTTCGGCCGTGACCACCACCAGGGTCTGCATGCGGTTGACGAAGTCGTTGGCCTCTTTCGCGTTGCGAACCGCGCCACCGGCCAAGGCCTTGATGTCCGCCTCGACCGGCTTCCAGTCGGCGGCGAGCCCGAATTCAGCGTGGGCCTCGACGGCCTTGGCCACCGAAGCCGCCTCGGCCGCCATCTTCTGGCGCACGGCCTGGGTGTCGGCCAGGCCGGTCATGGCGTGGTTGCGCTGCGCTTCACCCAGCAGGTCCAGCATCTCGTGGGCCACGTGGGCGCCACCCACCTCGTTGTGGGTGAACTCCAGGTCGGCCTGGGACTTCTTCACCATGTTGACCAGCAACGCGGCCAGCGGCACCGACAGCACCACCGCGATCAGCGCAAATTTGGTGGGCAGGCGCAGGCGCCGCAGCAGCGGCGACACCGGGGCGAACAGCGCATCGGCCAGGCCGGAGGTCGCTTGGGGGTTCTTCATGGTCGGATCTCGCTTGGAAGTGGGGGATGACGGGGACGTTGTCGCAGTGGTTGTCAGTGGTGCATGCGGCTGCCGGGGGCGCTGCCGTGCATGGCCCAGTGGGCGGCGGCGGACTGGCCGTCACCGCGGTCGCCTTGCAGGCGGAAGCTGGCCATCAGCTCCTGCAGCTGTGCGGCCTGGGCCGACAGCTCTTCGGCGGTGGCCGAGAGTTGTTCGCTGGCACTGGCGTTTTGCTGGGTGCTGGTGTTGACGTGCTCCATGGCGCCATTGATCTGGCTGACCGAGTCGCTTTGTTCGCCCGAGGCGGCAGCGATCTCCTGCACCAGTTCGCTGGTCTTGTGGATGGACGGCACCATCTGCGACAGCAGCGCGCCGGCCTGCTGGGCCAACTGCACGCTGCTGCCGGCCAGGGCGCCGATTTCCTGCGCCGCCACCTGGCTGCGCTCGGCCAGCTTGCGCACCTCGGCGGCCACCACGGCGAAGCCCTTGCCGTGTTCGCCGGCGCGGGCGGCTTCGATGGCGGCGTTCAGGGCCAGCAGGTTGGTCTGGTAGGCGATGTCGTCGATGATGGAAATCTTGGTGGCGATGCTCTTCATCGCCTCGGCGGTCTGACCCACGGCCTGCGCGCCCTCGGCGGCCTCGCGGGCGGCCTTGGTGGCCATGCCGTCGGTGATGCTGGCGTTGTCGGAGTTCTGCTTCACCGACGCGGCCATTTCCTGCAGCGACGCGGTGGTCTGCTCCACGCTGGCGGCCTGCTCGGAAGCGCCCTGGGACAGGCTCTGCGAGGTGCTGGCCACCTGGCTGGACGCCGAGGTCAGCGCCTGGGCGGCCATGCGCACTTCGGCGAAGGTCTTGCTCAAGGTGTCCAGCAGCGCATTCAGGCTCTCGCCCATCTGCAGGTAGAAGTCCTTCTTGCCCGCGGTCTCGATGCGCACGCTCAGGTCGCCGCCCACCGCCGCGGTGGTGAAGGCCTGCAGCTCGCTCTCGGCGGCCAGCTGGTCGGTGCGGTCGGACCACTGGCCCACGGTGCCGGCCACTTCGCCGGCGGTGTTCAGGATGGGGGTGGTCACCACGTCGTAGGTGCGCCCGCCCAGCACCATGCGGGTGGCCACGCGCTCGCGCAGGCTGGCCAGGCGCGCGATGGCGGCCTGCGGGTCCTTGTAGAAGACGCCGATCGAGCCGCCCACCACCTTGTCCGGGTCGAAGGCCGGCTGTTCACGGCGGAAGGCTGCCGCATCGCGGTGCAGGATGGCCTGCAGCGCTTCGTTGACGTACACCACGGTGCCGTCGGAGGTGGCAATGCGCACCGGAATCGCGGTCTTGTCCAGCGCCTGCTTGATGCGCAGGGCTTCTTCCTTGATGCGGCGCTCCTCGGCCAGCAGCTCGGTTTCACGATGCTGCGCGGCCAGCTCGGCCGTCATGTCTCGCCATTCCACCACCATGCCCTGTTTGCGGCCATGGCTGTCCACCACCGGCGTGATCAGCAGGTCGAACTTGCGTCCGCCCACCGACAGCCGCGTGCTGTGCGGCTGGGTCAGCCGCTCCAGGATGTGGCGCTGGTGCGCCGGGTTCTTGTGGAAGACGTCGATGTTGCTGCCCACCACCTGGTCCGCGTCGAACTGCGGCAGGTCCTTGCGCAGGTCGGGCTGCGCCTGCCTCAGCATGGCCAGCAGCGATGCGTTGGCGTAGACGATGTTCATGTCGGCGTCGGACACCATCACGTTGGCGGCGGCCACGCCGAGTGCGGTCTGGATGCGCTCGGCGGCGATGGCGCGGCGCGCGGTGTCGGCGGTTTCGAAGCCCATGCGCACCTGCAGGCAGCGCAGGCCGCGCATCAGCTGCGCCACCTCGTCTTCGCCCTGGGCCTGCACCAGGCCGTTGAAGCGGCCCTGGCTGAACTGCTGCAGCCAGGCCTGCGCGGTGGCCAGTTCGGCGGCCAGCGCCACCCGGGTGCGCTGGCCCAGCCACAGCGTGGTGCCCAACACCGCGGCGGCCGGCAGCAAGGGCCATGCGCTGCCCAGCACGGCGCCGGCAGCGGCCAGTGCGGTGGCGGTGGTGGCAGCGCCGCCCAGCACGCCCAGGCGTTGCGCCACCGGGCGGGCGGCGAAGCGTTCCAGCCAGCCGGGCGCGCGGTCGGGCACGATGTTGCCGTCGCGCACCGCCAGGCCATGGTGGGGGGTCTCACGCATCTGCCGGTACACGCGCTCGGCGCCGTCGATCTGTTCGCGCGTGGGCCGCGTGCGCACCGACATGTAGCCGGTGACGGCATCGCCCTCGAGCAGCGGCGTCACATTGGCGATGACCCAGTAGTGGTCGCCGTCCTTGCGGCGGTTCTTCACCGGCGCGGTCCAGGGGCGGCCCGCCTGCAGCGTGATCCACAGGTCGGCGAAAGCGGCCTCGGGCATGTCGGGGTGGCGCACCAGGTTGTGCGGCTGGCCGATGAGTTCGCCTTCGCTGAAGCCGCTGGCTTCGACGAAGTCGTCGTTCACCCAGGTGATGCGGCCCTTCAGGTCGGTCTTGCTGACCAGCGTGAGTCCGTCACGCAGCACGTATTCGCGGGCGGTGACGGGCAGGTTCTTGCGCATGAATTTCCTTCGCTCGGTCTCGGTGGGTCAGCGCGCCGTGGCGCCTTTGTGCACGCCGGCCACCAGGGCGCTGACGTCCAGCACCAGGGCCACTTCGCCGCTGCCCAGGATGGTGGAGCCGGCAATGCCGCGCAGCTGCTGGAACACGCGCGACAGGGGTTTGATGACGGTCTGGTGCTGGCCCAGCAGGCGGTCCACCAGCAGGCCCACCTTGGTGCGGTCGGTGCGCACGATCACCATGCTCTGGCGCGGCGGCGGGTCGCCGGCGCAGCGGAAGTGGCGGCGCAGGTCCACGTAGGGCAGCACCTCGCCGCGCAGGTCGAAGTAGCCGTTGCCGCGCTCGCCGGCGCTGCAGGCCTGCGGGGTCTCGATGCACTCCACCACGCTCTCCAGCGGCGCCACGTAGTGGGTGTCGCCCACGGTGGTGAGGAAGCCGTCGATGATGGCCAGCGTCAGCGGCAGGCGGATCTGGATCGTGGTGCCCTTGCCCTGGTGGCTGGCGATGTGCATCTGCCCGCGCAGGCTTTCGATGTTGCGGCGGACCACGTCCATGCCCACGCCGCGGCCGGAGATGTCGGTGATCTTCTCGGCGGTGGAAAAGCCCGGCTGCATGATGAGTTCATGCACCTCGGCGTCGCTGGGCTGGGCGTCGGGCGCCACCAGGCCGCGTTCGATGGCCTTGGCCAGGATGCGTTCGCGGTTCAGGCCGCGGCCATCGTCGCTGACCTCCACCACGATCTGCCCGGCCTCGTGGTAGGCGTTCAGCGCCAGCTTGCCCTGGCGCGGCTTGCCATTCGCCTCACGGTCGTCGGGCAGCTCCAGGCCGTGGTCCAGGCTGTTGCGCACCAGGTGCATCAGCGGGTCGGCCACGGTCTCCACCATGGCCTTGTCCAGTTCGGTGTCGCCGCCGGTGAGTTCCAGCTCGACGTCCTTGCCCAGTTGCTTGGACACGTCGCGCACCACGCGCTGGAAGCGCGCGAAGGTTTCGCCGATGGGCACCATGCGCAGGCCCAGGGCCCGGTCGCGCGCGTCTTCCACCAGGGCCTCGATGCGCAGCGCCGCTTCCATGAAGGCGGGCGAGCTTTCGCGTTGCGCCACCAGCTGCGCGCCGGAACTGGCGATGACCAGCTCGCCGATCATGTCGATCAGCCCGTCCAGCTTGTCGGCGCGCACGCGCAGAAAGCTGGTGTTGTCGCCGCCGCGGCGGTCCTTGGCGCCTGCGCGGCGCTCGGGCTCGGCCTGGCGGCGGTCGGCCTGGGGCTCGTGGCGGCGTTCGATGAAGGGGGGCTGGCCCGGGCCGGCCAGCGCCTGCCAGTGGGCCAGCAGCGCTTCGCGCGCGGCATCGTCGCCGGCGCGGCGCTTAAGCAGGGTTTCGTAGTCTTCCGGCGTGGCCTCGGGCGCCAGCACGACCAGGTCGCAGTCTTCGGCCAGGAATTCAAACACCGCTTCGATCTCGGCGCGCGCGGCCGCGCTGGCCAGGCGGATCTCGAAGCCCAGGCAGCAGCCTTCGGGGTCCATCGCGTCCAGCGCCGGCACACCGTCTTCCAGTGTGCGGATGCCGGTCACGCCACCCAGCTTGTCCAGGTAGCGGATGAATGACAGTGGGTCCAGGCCGTTGCGCAGCGCGTCGGCGCCCATGCGCAGCGACAGGTGCCAGGTGGCCAGCGGCGCTTCGGCCACCGTGTCCGGCGCCGCCGCGGCGGCCTTGGCGCTGGGGGTCGCGCCGCCTTCGGCGCCGCGGATGCGTTGCAGCGCCTGTGCCAGCGGGCGGCTTTGTTCCACCAGTTCGGCCGACGGCGTGCCCTGGCCCACCTCGGCCAGCAGCTGTTCCATGCGGTCGCGGCCCTGCAGCAGCAGGGCCATGGCCTCGTCGGACACCGGCAGCTTGCCGGCGCGCATGAGCTCCAGCACGCTTTCCACCTCGTGCGTGAAGCTCACCACCGCGTCGTAGCCGAACAGGCCCGCCGTGCCCTTGATGGTGTGGGCGGCGCGGAAGGCGCTGTTCATGGCCTCGGCGTCGGCCGGGTCCTGCTCCATCGTGAGCAGGCCGTCCTCGAACTGGCGCAGCATGTCCTGCGCTTCGGCGAGAAAGCCTTCGCGGGCTGCGGCAATGATGTCGTCGTCGGAACTCATGGTGTCCTTGGTTCTCAGGCCGCCGCACCCAACACGTGAAGCAAGCCGTAGCGCTGCAGCACTTCGCGCACCGGTTCGCTCACGGGGGCCAGGCTCAGGGTGTGTCCCTGCTGCTGCGCACTTCGGCGCGCGGCCAGCAGCAACTGCACGCCCGCGCTGTCGCATTCGCCCACGTCACGCAGGTCCAGGCAGCGCGTGCCCGCGGCCAGGGCGGCGAGCAGGCGGTCCTTCAGCTCGGCCGCGTGGTGGATGGTGAGGTCGCTATCCAGCGCCAGCACGGGGGTGGTTTCGCTCATGCGTTCTCCTGCTCGGTCGTGGCCTGTGGCATCAGCCGGGCCACCGCGCCCAGCAGCACCTCGGGCTGCACCGGCTTGGTGATCCAGGCCTGCGCACCGGCCACCGCGGCCTCGGCCTTCTGGGCCTTGTCGGTGGACGTGGTGAGCATCAGCACCGGAATGGCGCGGTACGCGGGCTGGGACTTGATCTGCCGCACCAGGCCCAGACCGTCCAGGCCGGGCATGTTCACGTCGCACAGCACCAGGGCGGGCCGCAGGTCGGCCACCTTGCGCAGCGCGTCGCGGCCGTCGATGGCCTCGGCCACGCGGTAGCCGGCGCGCTCCAGCATCAGCCGCACCACGCTGCGCAGGCTGGCGGAGTCGTCCACCACCAGGATGGTTGCTTTCATCACGTCGGCATCCGGGCTGCTGGCGCCTGCGCTCAGGCGCACAGGCGGTTGACGGCGTCCACCAGCTGTGACGGCTGGAAGGGCTTGGTGATCCAGGCCCGCGCACCGGCGGCCCGGCCCTCGGCCTTCTTGGCTTCCTGGCTCTCGGTGGTGAGCATGATCACCGGGGTGAATTTGTAGGCCGCGGTCGTCTTCACGTGCTTCAGGAACGTGAGCCCGTCCATGTTGGGCATGTTCACGTCGCACACGATGAGGTTCAGCTTGCGGCCGTCCAGCTTGTCGCTGGCGTCCTTGCCGTCCACGGCCTCCACCACCTCGTAGCCGGCCTTCTGCAAGGCCAGCTTCACGACGGTGCGAAAGCTGCCCGAATCGTCAACCACCATGATGGATTTGCTCATTGCCTGTTTCCCTTTACTTCAAACTCAAAAGAACTCCACCGCAGCGTTGCGTTCGATGGATACGGTGTCGTGGTGGCTGGAACGCATTTCTTCCATCGTGTAGCTGGCGTCCAGCCGCTCCAGCCACTGCACGGCCGATAACGCGGCCGGGTCCTGCTCACCACTGAGCACGGCTTCCAGCCGGCCCATGTCGTCGGTCACCGAGGTCAGCATCTGGCTCAGGCGGTCCTGCGACTGCAGGCTGACCAGGATGTCGTCGATGTCGTTCTGGATCTGGCGGCCGGCTTCGCGCAGGGTGCGCGAGCTGCGGCTCACCTCGGCCACGCTG
Source organism: Burkholderiales bacterium JOSHI_001 (assembly GCA_000244995.1). NCBI lineage: Bacteria > Pseudomonadati > Pseudomonadota > Betaproteobacteria > Burkholderiales > Burkholderiales bacterium JOSHI_001. Next base: position 907,672 of record CM001438.1, read on the forward strand.
CCCACCAGGGAACGCACCACGGCGCGGGCGTTCTCGTCGGCCTGCAGGGCCAGCTCATCGGGGTCGGTGTCATGGCGGCGGGCCTGGGCCAGGGCCTGGTCCACCTGTTCCTTCAACTTGCTCACGCGCTGTGAAATGCGGGTGCCGGCCTGGCGGCTCTGGCCGGCCAGGGCGCGCACTTCCTGCGCCACCACCGCGAAGCCGCTGCCATTCACCCCGGCCCGTGTGGCTTCCACCGAGGCGTTCAGCGCCAACAGGTGGGTGGCGCGGCCGATGGTCTGCACTTCGCGCGCCAGGCGCATCAGTTCTTCCAGCTCGCTGTTCAGGCCACGCGCGATGGCCAGCACCTCGTCACGCGACGCCACCGCCGCCAGCGTGGTACCCAGCAGGCGCTGCACTTCGGGCTGGTGGCGCTGCAGCAATTCGTCGGTGGTGCCCAGGTCCAGCGACGCCCCGCTGCTGTTGGACAGCGCCACGTCCAATTGGGCCGACACGCTGGCAAAGCGCTCCAGCAAGACGCCCATGCTGGCGTCGGAATGGCTGCGGGCGGCTTCGACATTTCGCTTCCACACCGGCAGGACCTGGCGTTCCAGGCTGCGCGGCGTGCCGCCTTCTTCCAGCAGTTCGTTCTGGTCGCCGGCGGTGCCGGACGGGCCACGGCGCGCCGCCAGCACCAGGCCCAGGGCGGCGGCGATGGCCACCACGGGCCCGGCCCAGGGGGTGTAGCTGCTCAGCAGGGCGCCCAGCAGGCCGGCCGCTGCGGCCACGGCCGGGGCCAGCCAGGGCGCCGGCTTTCGCGTGCTGCGCATTGCGGAATCTTGTTGGTCGGCCATGCAGGCGGTTGGGGTGAACGGTTCTGGGTGTGCGCCCGGCCGCCCAGAAACGGGCAAGCAGGGCGCGACAAGGCGGTTATCGGCACTGGATCGGCAGTGTTGAGCCCCCAGGCGGCACGCAGCGGTCCGAAAAGTCCGGCAAAGCCCGGCCTTCTCGGGGCCTGGCGCGGCGGCCGACTGCCTAGCATGGGAACCCGTACCCGCGGTCCTGCGTGCGCACCACCTCGGAGCGCGCCGGGCGCTGTCATCCCCGACGGCACCCCGGCGTGGCTGCCATCAGGTGTGGCGCGGTGCGGCCGATAACACGACGACCCGTTCGCACCTGAAGGCGTACCCATGGTCATGATTCCTGGTTTGGCACGTCGGCTCGCGCCGCAGGCCCAGCGCGTGGCGCTGGCGCGCCTGCTGTCCGGCTGGCGCGCCCTGACCGCCCACCATGGCCTGTGGGGCCCCGGGGTGCGCCTGTTGCGAAACATGAACCTGCGCGGCAAGGCCACGCTGGTGTTCCTGTGCATCCTGGTCCCGCTGGTGGCGGCGCTGTACGACACGGTTCGCACCCGCAAGAACACGCTGTCCACGGTGGTGGCATCGCAGGGCAGCCTGGCCCAGGCCCGGGCCTTGTCCGCCCTGCAACTGGCCACGCCGCCGCTGGTGCATGCCATGCGCCGCACACCGGCCGGGTCCGAGGCGCGCCAGCGTGCCGAGCAGGAGGAAGCCAAGCGCTTTGATGCCCTGGCCGCGCTGGTGGCGGAGGCGCGGGACGATGAACCGCTGCTGGGCAGCCAGTTCGACCAGACCGCCCGGTCACGCCGGAGCGTGCTGCAGCAACTGGCCGCCCAGGGTGACCCGCTGCCGGCGCTGGATGCCTACGACCTGGAAACGCAGGCCCTGCGCAGCGCCATCGAACGGGCCTGGCTCACCACCTTGGGCCAGTCCACGGCCGACGACTACCTGAACAAGTCATTGCGGGTGGTGTTCGCACTGAACCTGCCGGACCTGCTGCCCACGGTGCTGAAACTGGGCACGCGCAGCGACCGGGCGCTGCGCGGTGAGCAGCCGACCCAGCAGGCCATGGCCATGCTGGGCATGCTGGGCGAGGCCCGCGCGCGGCTGCGACAGGTGGCCCCGGCGCTGGAAGGCCTGCGCAGCGCAGGGGTGCTGGACAACGAACGCATTGACCAGCAGATGCGCCAGCTGAACCAGTTGTTGGACAGCAGCGAACTGGTGGCCCGGCGCGTGCTGACCCCCGCCGCGCCGGGCGCCGAAGCCGCTGCCATGGACCCACGTGCCGAGCGCGAGGCCCTGGCCGCGACGGCCCAGGCCGCGGCCCTGGCCCTGACCGAGATGCAGTTCGCGGGCACCCAGGTGCTGAGCGAACGGATGGAAGCGGTGCGCGTGGCCACCCGGGCGCGCACGTTGTTCGAAGGCGGCGCGCTGCTCACCTGCCTGCTGCTGTGTGGCTACATGCTGGTGTGCACCTTCAAGGTGGTGGCCGGCGGCCTGCAGGCCCTGTGCGCCCAGGTGGACGAACTGGGCCGCGGCAACCTCAGCATCCGCCCGCGCGGGCGCGGGCAGGACGAAGTGGGGCAGGCGCTCACCACGCTGGGGGAAGCGGTGGCGCGCATGTCATCCCTGTTTGAAGCGGTGACGCAGGGCGTTTCCGCGGTGTCGCACGCGTCGCGTGAAGTGGCCAACGGCAACGCCGGCCTGTCCAACCGCACCGGTGACGTGCGCGGCGCCATCCACAACGTGGCCGAACGCGCGCAGAGCTTTTCCGACGCCATGGACGGCTGCGCCCATGAAGTGGAGCAGGCCGCCGAGCATGTGCGCACCATGGGCGGCGACGCCCAGCGCAGCCGCAAGGCCATGGCGGGCTTGCGGGATCGCATGCGCGCGCTGCAGGGCAAGAGCCGCGAGATCGGCCGCGTGGTGGAGCTGATGGAGTCGGTGGCCTACCAGACCAAGCTGCTCTCCTTGAACGCCAGCGTGGAAGCCGCGCGCGCCGGCCCGGCCGGCAAGGGCTTCGCGGTGGTGGCGCAGGAAGTGCGAGCCCTGGCCCAGCGCAGCGAGGACGCGGCGCGCACCATCCACCAGATCATCAGCAGTTCCATCAGCGAAATCGAAGAAGGCGGCCTGATGACCGACCGCGCCAGTGAAGCGGTGGGCCGCACCGACGAGCTGATCCAGACCGTCAACCGCATCATGGCCGACATCGTGCGCCTGACCCGCGACGGCATGACCCAGTCGCAGGAAGTGCTGGGCATCACCCGCCAAGTGGAAGAATCGGTGGGTGGCAACGCGCGGCTGGTGGACCAGCTGTCCCAGGCCTCGGGGGCGCTGCGCACCCAGGGCGACAACCTCAAACGTTCGGTGCAGCACTTCGTGCTGGGCTGATCCAGGCCTTGGTCATGCGTGTCTCCATTCAAGATCTCAAGCGGGCGCTGCTGGTGCCCGGTCTGCGGCTGATGGGCCGCTTGCGGGTGCCGGTGAAGCTGGGCCTGGTGATCGTGGCCCTGGTGGTGCCCATGCTGCTGCTGGTGTTGGCGCTGGCCTGGCAGGCCCATGCCGGCCTGGCCGAGCTGAACGACAAGCGCCATGCCCTGCCGCTGGTGCAGCAACTGCAGCGCGTGCAGCGCCAGCTGGCCGAAATTCAGTTGCGGGCCGCGCCGGAGGCCGGGCAGGCCGTGGCCCCTTCCCCACACACGCTGCGCGAAGATCTGGCGCTGCTGGACGACCTGGTGGCCCAGCGCATGGGCTTGGTGGACCCGCGCCAGTGGCCGCTGCTGCGGCAGCAGGTGCAAGGTCTGGTGGCGGCCGCAGCCCCGGCCCCGCCGGCCACTGTCGAAGGCGTGCACGAGCGCCTGCTGAAGCTGCAATTGCGGGTGGGCGACCGCTCCGGCTTGCTGCTGGACAACGACCGCCTGTCCTACCTGATGGCCAACCTGGTCAGCGAACACGTCAGTCAGGGCCTGCGCGACCTGGCCCGGCTGCGCGGCTACCTGGCGCATGTGGCGCTGCCGGGCGATTCGCCGGGGACCAACCAGGCCGAGATCCTGTCCCACAGTGATGCACTGCGCGACCGCGTACAGGCGATCTCGGGCCGCATCGACGAACTGGTGCAAGCCGGCGGCCACGCCCCGGCCAGCTGGGCCCGGCTTCGCCAGGACGCCGACCGCCTGGCCGACCTGTGCATGCTGGTGCAGCGCGACCCCAGCGATCCCACGCCCATGCAGGTGGCGCCCCCCTTGGGCAAGTCGGTGGAAGCGGCCCTGGCGGGCCTGGGCGAAGACCTGATGGCGGCGCTGGGCCAACGCCTGGCGCAGCGACAGGCGAACAAGGTCTGGACCCTGGCCTGGGAATCCGCCCTGGCGCTGCTGGGCCTGGCCGCCGGCGCCTATTTCGCCTGCACGTTCTACTACAGCTTTGCGGCGTCGCTGCGGGCGGTGACCGAGGGGGTGCACGCCCTCACGCAGGGCGACTTGTCGCGGCGCTTTCGCATCCTGGGTTCGGACGAGCTGGCCCAGGTGACGAATGACCTGGAAGGCATGGCCTCCAGGCTGTCGTCGCTGGTGGCCGAGATCCGCAGCAGCGCGGTGCGGGTGGACCAGTCCGGCGACGCCGTGGCGGCCGACGGCCAGGCCCTGGCGCTGCGCAACCAGGAGCAGGGCACGCACCTGCGCAGCACGGTGCAGTCCATCACCGCGCTGGACGGGGTGCTGCAGGCGCAGGGCAACACCGCCACCACCGCCCACCGCATCAGTGTGGACCTGAAGCAGCAGGCCGAGTCCAGCCGTGACGCCGTGGGCCAGGCGGTGGGTTCGGTGCAGGCGCTGCAGGCCTGCGTGCAGCGTGTCTCAGAAATCAATGCGGTCATTGACGACGTGGCCTTCCAGACCAACCTGCTGGCGCTGAACGCCAGCGTGGAAGCGGCCCGGGCCGGCGTGGCCGGCAAGGGCTTTGCCGTGGTGGCGCAGGAGGTGCGCCAGTTGGCCGGGCGCTGCACCGAGGCCGCGGCCCAGGTGCGCGCGCTGGTGGACCAGAGCCTGGAGCAGGCCACGCTGTCCATGGCCACCATCGACGACGCCCAGGCCGCGCTGCGCGGCGTGGGCTCGGGCCTGGAACAACTGGGCGACCGCCTGGGCGGCCTGGTGGAAGGGGGCGCCGAGCCGGCACGCCTGATCGGCAATGCGCGCGACGGCGTGCAGGGGCTGGAACATCTGGCGCGCGACAACGGCGCCATGGTGCGGCAGGCGGCCGTGGCGTCACAGGCGCTGGCGGCGCAGGCCAAGGCGCTGCGTCAGTCGGTGGCCAGCACGCGATTGCGCCAGGGCAGCGCCGACGAAGCGCGCGCGCTGCTGGAGCGGGCACTGGAACACATCGCCCGTGTGGGCTGGACCCAGGCCGCCAGCGACTTCAACGACCCTGCGGGCGGCTTCGTCGATCGCGACATGTACATCTACGCCTTCGACGGCGACGACCGCTACCTGGTGGACGGCTCGCGCCCGGCGCGCGTGGGCCATCGCATGGTGGACGTGGTGCAACTGGGTGGCGACAGCATCGAAGCCTTCCTCGATGGCTGCCACCGCGCGGCGGCGGCCGGCGGCGGCTGGGTGGACTACGACTTCCCGCCGCTGGACGGCAGCGACCGGCCGGTGCGCAAGTGCGGCTATGTGGCGCCGCTGGACGATGGTTTCATCGGTTGCAGCGTGCACCGCGCCGGCGTGGAGGACTTTGTGCCGGCTCCCTCGGCGGCCAACCGCGACGCCCTGGCCGACGACACCCCGGCGTCCCCGGCCGAAGACCCCACGCACGTGGCGGACACCGCCCCGGTGCTGGAACCGGCCTGATCCGCGTTCGCCGCGGCCTGTCCCTGCGGCGCTGCATTCCGTCGCATTGGGTATGGCGCCCGAGCGCCGCTTGGGCGAGCATGCGTGCCTTTTCAAGCCTCGGTCGCGGGGCCGTGGGGGCAAGGCATGCGAGGTCGCGGTTGGCTGCTGGGTGGGGTGGTGCTGGTCCTGGCCGGCCTGGGCTTGGCGGCCTGGCGAGGCAAGTGGCCCGCGGTGGGCCCGGTGCCGCCGGCCCAGGCCGCCGCGTCGGCCGTGCCCACGCTGGAATTCAGCCCCCATGAAGTGGTGCAGCCCACACTGACACGCCTGGCGCGCCGGGTGGCGTTTTCCGGCCCGCTGGTGGCGCCCGACACCGCGGTGGTGCGGGCCAAGGCCGCCGGGGTGCTGCAGGAATTGAGCTTCCAGGAAGGAAGCGCCGTGCGCGCCGGCCAGGTGCTGGCCCGGGTGGACCCGGCCGAGTTGTCCAGCCGCGTGGCCGAGCGCGAAGCCGCGCTGGCCGCCGCCCGGGCGGCCCAGGCCCAGGCCGAGAAAACCCAGGCCAGCAACGAGCGCCTGGCCAGCCAGGGCTTCATCTCGCCGGTGGCGCTGGACAACGGCCGCGCCGCCCTGGACAGCGCCCGGGCCCAGACCGACCAGGCGCGTGCCGCGCTGCAGACCGCCCGCGTGGGCCTGCGCGAAACCAGCGTGCTGGCGCCGATTGCCGGCGTGGTGGCCAAGCGCCACGTGCTGCCGGGTGAGAAGGTGGCGGCCGAACAGCCCGTGGCCACGCTGGTGAACCTGGCGCGGCTGGAACTGCAGGGCAGCGTGGGCACCCATGAAGTGGCGGCCTTGGCGCCCGGCCAGCCGGTGCAGGTGCAGGTGGAAGGCGTGGACAAGCCGCTGGCCGGCACGCTGGCGCGCATTGCCCCGGCCGCCGAAGCCGGCACGCGCAGCATCGGCGTGGTGGTGGCCCTGGCCAACCCGGGGCTCACCCTGCGCGCCGGCCAGTACGCGCTGGCGCGCGTGGACCTGGCCGACGACACGCCGCGCCTGACGCTGCCGCTGGCCGCCTTGGCGGGCGCCACGGGCCCGGCGGGCGACCCCCAGGTCTGGGTGCTGGCCGGGGGCCAGCTGGCCCGCCGCGCGGTGTCGGTCGGCCGGCGCGATGAAAGCGCCGGCCGGGTGGAGGTGTTGTCCGGCGTGGGCGCGGCCGACCAGGTGCTGGCCGCGCGCTTCGAGAACCTGCGCGAAGGCGCCAAGGCCGTGTTGCTGGCCACGCCCCAAGCGACGGCCTCGGCGTCGGCGCCGGCACTGCGCTGAAGCGCCCGGGAGCCGCCATGTGGATCACCCGCGTCTCGATCAACCACCCTGTGTTCGCCACCATGGTGATGGTGGCGCTGTGCGTGCTGGGCCTGTTTTCCTATGCCCGCCTGGGCGTGGAACAGATGCCCGACATCGCCTTTCCCGGCGCCTTCATCGAAGTGGCCTACCCCGGCGCGTCGCCCGAAGCGGTGGAGCGTGAAGTCACCAAACCGCTGGAAGAGGCTGTCAACAGCGTGGCCGGGGTCAAGCGCATCACCTCGCGCAGCCTGGAAGGCCGGGCGCAGGCGAACGTGGAATTCAGCCTGGACGCCGACATGGGCCGCTCCATGCAGGACCTGCGCGACCGCATCGCCGCGCTGCAACCGTCCTTTCCGCGCGACGCCCGCGCGCCCTCGGTGGCGCGCTGGAACAACGACAACGCCGAGCCGGTGGTGAACCTGGCCCTGCTGGGGCCGGGGAAGACGCAGCGTGAACTGTCGGTGCTGGGCGAGCACGTGGTGGGCAAGCGCCTGCAGCGCGTGGAAGGCGTGGCGCGGGTGGAGGTGAACGGCCTGGCCCAGCGCGAACTGCGCGTGGACCTGGACCCGGTGCGCCTGCGTGCCTATGGCGTGACGCCGGCCGACATCACCACCGCGCTGCGCGAGGCCAACACCGACCAGCCGGTGGGCCTGCTCAGCGACAGCACCAGCGACACCCTGCTGCGGGTGGAAGGCCGCCTGCGCGACCCCCGGGACTTCGCCACGGTGGTGGTGGCCCGGCGCAACGGCCTGGCCCTGACCCTGGGCGACCTGGGCCGGGTGAGCGAGCGCGAGCGCGAGGCCGACTCCATCGCCCGCATCAACGGCCAGCCGGCCATCAACTTCAACGTCTTCAAGCAGCAGGACGCCAACATCGTGGCCACCGGCGACGCGGTGAAGGCGGCCTTGGACGAGATCCGCAAGACCCTGCCGCCGGGGCTGGAGCTGCGCCTGATCTACGCGTCCAGCGACTGGGTGAAGGGCTCGCTGCGCGGCCTGACCCACACCCTGGTGGAAGGCGCGCTGCTCACGGTGGCCATTGTTTTCCTGTTCCTGCATTCGTGGCGCTCCACCGTCATCACCGGGCTGACCTTGCCGATCTCGGTGATCGCGGCCTTCATTGCGGTGTACGCCTTCGGCTTCACGCTGAACTTCATGACCATGATGGCGCTGTCGCTGTGCATCGGCCTGCTGATCGACGACGCCATCGTGGTGCGCGAGAACATCGTGCGCCACATCCACCTGGGCAAGGACCACCACACGGCCGCGCGCGAAGGCACCGACGAGATCGGCCTGGCGGTGATGGCCACCACCTTCGCGCTGTGCGCGGTGTTCGTGCCGGTGGCCTTCATGGGCGGCATCATCGGCAAGTTCTTCCACCCCTTCGGCATCACGGTGGTGGTGGCGGTGCTGGTGAGCCTGTTCGTCAGCTTCACGCTGGACCCCATGCTGTCCTCGCGCTGGCGCGACCCGCCCAGCCAGCGCCTGAAGTCGCTGCCGGTGCTGGGTGCCTTGGTCCGCGGCAGCGACCGCGTCATGGACCTGCTGCACGGCGTCTACGAAAGGCTGATCCGCTGGATCTTCTCCGCCCGCCGCTGGCCGCTGCCGCTGCCGGCTTTCGGGCGCGGCTTCGGCCCCGACGGGCAGAGGATGCCGGCCAGTGCACGCCACTGGCGCCGGGCCACGATCACCCCGCGCGGCGTGGTGCTGGCGGTGGGGGGCTTGAGCTTCGTGGCTGCCCTGGCGCTGGCACCGCTGGTGGGCAGCGAATTCGTGCCGCAGACCGACCAGGGCTTCACCCAGCTGCAGCTTCGCATGCCGGTGGGTTCCAGCCTGGCGCGCAGCGACGCCAAGGTGCGGCAGGTGGAGGCCATCGTGGGCGGGCTGCCCGAGGTGGCCACGGTGTCCACCTCGGTGGGCGGTGCGGGCCAGCGCAACCAGGCCTGGCTGAACATCGCGCTCAAACCCAAGGCCGATCGCCAGCGCAGCCAGAAGCAGGTGGAAGACGCCATCCGCGAGCAGATCGCCAGGCTGCCCGGCATCGACGCCGCGCTGGGCTTCAACCGCCCGGTGTACGTGGCCATCCTGGGCAGCGACGCCGCCGGCCTGGCCCGGCTGGCCACCGACTTCGCCGAGAAGGTGAAGAAGATCCCTGGCGTGGTGGACGTTGAATCGTCGGTGCAGGCCGGCATGCCGGCCTATGCAGTGCGCCTGAAACCCGGTGCGGTGCGCGAACTGGGGCTGACCGTGCCGCAGATCGCGTCTTCGCTGCGCGCCTATGTGAACGGCGAAGCCGCCACCACCTGGACCGCCGGCGACGGCAACCCGGTGGATGTGGTGCTTCGCCTGGCCGAAGGCCAGCGCGAACGCGTGGAGCAACTGCGCAGCCTGCCGGTGGCCTTCGCGCGCGATGGCACGCCCATCACCCTGGACAGCGTGGCCAGCATCGAGCCGGTGTTCAACCCCGAGGTCATCCGGCGCCAGAACCTGCAGCGCCGCGAAGCCGTGTTCGCCGGGGTGAAGGACCGCAGCACCGGCGACGTGGGCGACGACGTGCAGAAACTCATCAAGGCCACCCCGCTGCCGCCGGGCTACAGCTTCGACGTCGGCGGCCAGATGCAGCAGCAGGCCGAAGCCTTCCAGGGCCTGCTGGCGGCCATGGCCCTGGCGGTGATCTTCATCTACATCGTGCTGGCCAGCCAGTTCGGCAGCTTCGTGCAGCCCCTGGCCATCATGGCCAGCCTGCCGCTGGCGCTGATCGGGGTGATGCTGGCGCTGCTGTTCTGGCGCAGCACGCTGAACGTGTTCAGCATGATCGGGCTGGTGATGCTGATGGGCCTGGTGACCAAGAACGCCATCCTGCTGGTGGACTTCGCCAACCAGGCCCGGCGCGCCGGCGCCAGCGTGCCCGACGCGCTGCTGCAGGCAGGCCTGACCCGCATGCGCCCGATCGTGATGACCACCGCGGCCATGGTCTTCGGCATGCTGCCGCTGGCGCTGGCCTTGAACGACGGCGGCGAGGTGCAGGCGCCCATGGGCCGGGCCATCATCGGCGGGGTGATCACCAGCACCCTGCTCACGCTGGTGGTGGTGCCGGTGCTCTACAGCCTGCTGGTGCGCGACCAGCGGGTGCCGGTGCCGGCCCCCGAAGCGCCAGCGAAGGCGGAAACGGCCCCGGCGATACTGCCGGCGTGACCCTCGCCATCTTCTACAAGCTGCTGGCCATCTTCGTGGCCGTGTTGCTGGGCTGGGCCGCCGGCCGCGCGCGCTGGCTGGGCCCGCCCGGGGCCGGCAGCGACCCCGCGCGCGTGCTGGGCAATGCGGCCTTCTACATCTTCGTGCCGGCGCTGCTGTTCCGCACCACCGCGCGCATCGACTTCGCGGCCATGCCCTGGCGCATCGTGCTGGTGTACTTCCTGCCGGTGGTGGGCACGCAGGTGGCCGTTTACGCCCTGCAGCGCTGGCGCCTGCGCGGCCAGCACGGCACGGAAGCTGCGGTGCTGCCGGCGGCGCGCACGGTGAGCTGCTGTTTCGGCAATGGCGTGCAACTGGGCATCCCGCTGGTCACCGCGCTGTACGGCGAGGCCGGGCTGGGCATCCACATCGCGGTGGTGAGCCTGCACGCCATGATCTTGCTGACCGTGGCCACGGTGCTGGTGGAGGTGGACCTGGCGCGCGAGGCGGCGCGCCAGGACCGGGCCGCGACCCTGGCCGAAACCCTGCGCACAACGCTGCGCAACACCCTCATCCACCCGGTGGTGCTGCCGGTGCTGGCCGGCATGGCCTACAACGCCACCGGGCTGCCGCTGCCGGCGGTGGCGGACGAAGCGCTGCAATTGCTGGCCAGCGGCGTGGTGCCGCTGTGCCTGGTGCTGATCGGGCTGTCGCTGGCCTACTACGGCCTGTCCGACGGCGTGCGCGGGGCCGTCCTCATATCGACGTGGAAGCTGCTGGGCCAGCCCGCGCTGGTGCTGGTGGTGGCGCACTGGGGTTTTGGCCTGAGCGGCCTGCCGCTGTCGGTGCTGGTGATGATGGCGGCGCTGCCCACCGGCAGCAACGCGCTCATCTTCGCGCAGCGCTACGGCGTGCGCGCGGGCGAGGCCACGGCCGCCATCGTCTTCGGCACGGTGGGTTTCATGGCCACGGCGCCGCTGTGGATCGGCGTCGTGGCGCTTCTGTGACCGGCAGGCGCGACGTCTTTTTGGGACAATGTGGCCATGAGTGCAGATGACATTGTTTCCACCATGGCCCTGATGGGCGCCGCCGCCCGGGCCGCATCTTCCCGCATGGCCGCCGCGTCCACCGCGGCCAAGAACCAGGCCCTGCTGGCCCTGGCGCGCCTGCTGCGCGAGCAGGGCCCGGCACTGCAGGTGGCCAACGCGCTGGACCTGGAGGCCGCACGCCAAGCTGGCCTGGAAGGCCCGATGCTGGACCGGCTGAAGCTGGATACCAAGACCCTGGCCACCGTGGCCGAAGGCTGCGAGCAGATTGCCGCCATGCCCGACCCCATCGGTGAAATCACCGGCGTGAAGCGCCGCCCCAGCGGCATCAGCGTGGGGCAGATGCGCGTGCCCCTGGGCGTGTTCGGCATGATTTACGAAAGCCGCCCCAACGTCACCATCGAAGCCGCGTCGCTGGCCATCAAGAGCGGCAACGCAGCCATCCTGCGAGGCGGCTCTGAAGCCCTGCAGTCCAACCTGGCGTTGGCCGCGCTGGTGCAGGCGGCGCTGACCGAAGCCGGCTTGCCACCCGATGCCGTGCAGCTGGTGCGCACCACCGACCGCGCCGCCGTGGGCCAGCTCATCACCATGCCGCAGTACGTGGACGTGATCATCCCGCGCGGGGGCAAGGGCCTGATCGAGCGCATCAGCGCCGAGGCCAAGGTGCCGGTGATCAAGCACCTGGACGGCAACTGCCATGTGTATGTGGACGCCGAGGTGAACCTGGAGCAGGCGCTCAAGGTCACCGACAACGCCAAGACCCAGAAGTACAGCCCCTGCAACGCGGCCGAATCCTTGCTGGTCCATTCCGCCCAGGCCGCGGCCTTTCTGCCGCGCATCGGCGCCCTCTTTGCCGCCAAGGGCGTGGAAATGCGCTGCGACCGCGCGGCCGGCGCGCTGCTCAGCGCCGTGCCCGGCGCGAAGGTGACGGGTGCCGCCGAAAGTGATTGGGCCGAGGAGTACCTGGCGCCCATCATCAGCGTGAAGGTGGTGGGCAGCCTGGACGAGGCCATTGCCCACATCAACCAGCACGGCTCGCACCACACCGACGCCATCCTCACCACCAACCACCCGAATGCGATGCGCTTTCTGCGCGAGGTGGATTCGGCCAGCGTGATGGTGAACGCCAGCACGCGCTTTGCCGACGGCTTCGAATACGGCCTGGGCGCCGAGATCGGCATCTCCACCGACAAGTTCCACGCCCGCGGCCCGGTGGGGCTGGAGGGCTTGACCTCGATGAAATGGGTGGTGCTGGGCCAGGGCGAAGTGCGCACCTGATGCCACGCTCCGCGCTGGTGTTGTTTTCCGGGGGGCAGGATTCCACGGCCTGCCTGGCCTGGGCACTGGCCCGGACTGAAGAGTTCGACGTGGTGCACACCGTGGGCTTCGACTACGGCCAGCGCCACCGCATCGAACTGGACTGCCGGCCGGTGGTGTTGGACGCCTTGCGCACGCAGTTCCCGCACTGGGCAGGGCGCCTGGGGCACGACCAGGTGGTGGATGCCTCGGTGCTGAAAAGCCTGGGCGACAGTGCGCTGACCAGCGAACGCGCCATCGAGATGCAGGCCCATGGCCTGCCCAACACGTTCGTGCCGGCGCGCAACCTGCTGTTCCTGACCCTGGCCGCCGCGCTGGCCTACCGCCTGGGCGCGGCCACGCTGGTGGGCGGCATGTGCCAGACCGACTATTCCGGCTACCCCGACTGCCGCGACGACACCCTGCGCGCCCAGCAGCAGGCGCTGAGCCTGGGCCTGGGCACGCCCATGGCGGTGGCCACGCCGCTGATGTTCATCGACAAGGCCGACACCTGGGCCCTGACCCAGGGCCTGGGCGGCGACGCGCTGAACGAACTGATCGTGGAACACACGCACACCTGCTACCTGGGCGAACGCGGGGCCCGCCAGCCTTGGGGCCATGGCTGCGGCCACTGCCCCGCCTGTGCGCTGCGCGCGCGGGGCTGGGTCCAGTGGCAAGCGCGAAGAACGTCACACCCGGCCTAGACTTGGCGCCCCGGCACCCGCAATGCGGTGTTGCGGCAGGTGACACCGCCCGGACAATCGCGGTCCATGCCTGCTCTTGCCCTCTGCGCTGCACCTTCCGCGCGACGTCCTCCCGCCATGTCTTCCTCTTCCTGGTTCACCACCGCTGGCGCCGCCCTGTTGTTGTGTTTCTGGGCCCTGGGCGCCCACAACCGGCTGATGGCGCTGCGCAGCGCCATCCATGCCGCCTGGGGGCCGCTGGACACCCTGCTGACCGAACGCGGCCAGTCCCTGGCGGCCTTGTGTGAGCGGCTGCGGCCGCACCTGCCGGACGAGCAGGCGGCGCTGGACGCCGGCCTGGCCGCGGTGACGCAGGTGCGCGTGGGGGTGGACCAGGTGCGGCTCAAGCCCTCGTCGGGTGACGCTGTGGCCGGCCTGGCCGCGGCCGAGGCCGCGCTGGCACCGACCCTGGCCCGCCTGCCCACGCTGCTGCCCGCCGACAGCCCCGCGCGGCAGGACGATGAGTTGGTCGCCGCGCTGGCGGCCTTGCCCACCCTGGATGCGCACCTGTCCTTCGCCCGGTCGACCTTCAACCAGGCGGCGCAGACCTACAACGCCGCGGTGCAGCAGTTCCCCACCTTGCTGTTGGCACCGGCCCTGGGCTTCGGCCGGGCGGGCGTGTTGTGATGGCCCCCGGCTTCGAGCGCAGCACCGTTCCTGGTGTGGCCAAGCCGCCCGGCGCGGTGAAGGCCGCCGCCCTGGTGGAAGACCGCGCCGAGCGCGCGGCGCGTGGCGAGCGCCTGCAGCGCCTGGCCGGCCCGGGTGAACTGCGCGCCGCCGTGCTGGCCCTGCTGCTGACCGGCAGCGCCCGCGAGCGCGCCGTGTGGCGCGACGAATGCAGCCAGGTCAGCCGGCGCGAGGCCATCCTGTCCGACCTGCTGGCCCTGTCCCCGCGCCAGCGCCTGCCCTGGATGGAGCGCTTCATGCAGCGCCTGGCGCGCACCGGCGCCGACGAATGCCGCGCGGTGCTGCGCGCGGCGCGCCGGCTCATGGCGGCCGACGGCCACACCGACGCGCGCGACCGCCTGCGCTGGCTGGGCCTGCGCCATGGCCTGTCCGGCGGCGGCCGGGCGCCCGACAGTGGCGCGGTGAACGCGTCGGCCGAACTGGAAGCCCTGGATGCCGACAACGCCCACGCGGTGGTGGCCTTCAGCGCCCACCTCTCGCGCCTGGTGCCCAGCCCCGAACTGGACGTGGAACTGCACGACGGCGATGTGTCCGCCGGCCTGTTGTGGTGGCGCGCCGTGATCGCCCCCTGGCCGGCGCTGGCCGGTGAGCGGCTGCGCCCCGACGCCGACGCCGTGGTGCACGCCTTGCGCATGCTTCAGGCCCTGCCCTGGATGCTGCAGCCGGTGCTGGTGCGTCGCTGGGTGGACGCGGCAGTGGTACTGTCTCCCCCTGGGCTCCTGCACCCGGACGCGGCCGAGGCCTTGCGCATCGCCGCCCGCCTGCTGGACAGCCCTTTGCCCCCGGCCCTGGCCGCCTGTTTCGAAGAGTGCGAGCCCGAACCGGCCGTTCCGCCACCGCCAGCCTGAACGAAGGAACCCGCCCCGCCATGCGAGCCCCCGCCACCGCCTTCCTCATCTTCATCGTGGCGCTGGGTTCCCCGCCCGGGGCGTGGGCCGCCGACAGCCCGGCCGCGCTGTACCGCCAGGCCCTGGCCGCCACCTGCGCCAACTGCCACGGCACGAACGGCCAGCCCATCGCCCAGCCCGCGGTGCCCGGGCTGGCCGGCACGCCGGTGAACTACTTCAAGGAGCAGATGCAGGCCTTCAAGACCGGCCAGCGCACGGCGACCGTGATGCACCAGATCGCCAAGGGCTTCTCCGAGGCCCAGATCGACGAGCTGGCTGCCTATTTCGCGACCCTGCCCCGCTGAACCCGCGAAAGGACACACACCATGATCGCAAGACGTGAATGGATGCTGGGCGGGGCTTCTTTGGCGGCCCTGGCGGCAATGTCCGGCTGTGCCGGCGTGAACGCGCCCCTGCCCACCCGCACCCGCGTGCTGGTGGTGGGCGGTGGCTTCGGCGGCGCCACCGCGGCCAAGTACCTGCGCCTGTTTTCCGACCAGAAGGTGGAGGTGGTGCTGGTGGAGCCCAACGCGGCCTTCATCAGCTGCCCCTTGAGCAACCTGGTGCTGGGCGGCAGCAGCACCCTGGGTGACATCACCCGCGGCTACGACGGCCTGTCAGCGCGCCACGGCGTGCGGGTGGTGAAGGACATGGTCTCGGCCATCGACCCCGAACGCCGCGTGGCCACGCTGGCCAGCGGCCCCACCATCGCCTACGACCGGCTGATCCTGGCCCCGGGCATCGACATGGTGTGGGACAGCGTGCAGGGCCTGCGCGCCGCCAACGCCGAAGGCCGCATCCTGCAGGCCTGGAAGGCCGGCGCCGAGACCGCCGCGCTCCGCCGCCAGCTGGAGGCCATGCCCGACGGCGGCGTGTTCGCCATCACCATCCCCGAGGCGCCCTACCGCTGCCCGCCCGGGCCCTATGAACGTGCCTGCCAGGTGGCCAGCTACTTCAAGGCCGCCAAGCCGCGTTCCAAGGTGCTGATCCTGGACGCCAACCCGGACGTCACGTCCAAGCCCGCGCTGTTCAAGAAGGTGTGGGCCGACCAGTACGCCGGCATCGTGGAATACCGCCCGCAGCACAAGGCGGTGGCGGTGGACGCCAAGACCAGCACCGTGAAGTTCGAGGTGCAGGACGATGTGAAGGCCGACGTGCTGAATGTGCTGCCCACCATGCGGGCCGGCCTCGTGGCCCAGCAGGCCGGGCTGGCCAACAAGAACGCGCGCTGGTGCGGGGTGAAATACCTCAGCTTTGAATCCGAGGTGGCACCGGGCATCCACGTCATTGGCGACAGCATCCAGGTGGCGCCCGCCATGCCCAAGAGCGCGCACATGGCCAACAGCCACGCCAAGGTGGCGGCCGCCGCGGTGGTGGCGCAGCTGGCCGGCTGGCCGCTGAACCCGGCGCCCATGCTCACCAACACCTGCTACAGCTTCACCGACGCGCGCAACGTGGTGCACGTGGCCAGCGTGCACGCCTACGACGCGGCGGAGGCCACCTTCAAGACCGTGCCCGGCTCGGGCGGGCTGTCCACTGCGCCGAACGAGCGCGAGGGCGAATTCGCCTGGAACTGGGCCCGCACGATCTGGGCAGACTCGCTGGCCTGATGGTCCGGGATCAAGCCGCTGCCAGGGGTTTACCCGGGTACGGCATGGTCCTTGCGAACCGGTCCCCCGGGTTCGTCCTTCGCCCATGCCGGGGGTGCATGCCGCCACGCCACATGTGCATTGGCGGAGTTCGACCCAAAACCGATACAGTCCGCCCCCAGTCACTGCGCCGGGCCACCGCCCGGGTCTGCGGGCAAACGCCGACATCGCGCCCGGCCAACCCGGGCGTTGATGGGCGACCCCTCACCCTACCAACTCAAGGAGTTGTCTGCATGAAGAAGACCCTCGTACTGGCCTCGCTGCTGGCGGCCGCCGGCCTGGCACAAGCCGACGACACGCTCAAGAAGATCAAGGACAGCGGCAGCGCCACCATGGGCGTGCGTGAATCCTCGGGCGCCTTGTCCTACACCCTGGGCGACGGCAAGTTCGCCGGCTACCACGTGGAAATCTGCTCGCGCGTGCTGGCCGATGTGCAGAAGCAACTCGGCCTGCCCAAGCTGGATGTGAAGTACCAGGTGGTCACCTCGCAGAACCGCATTCCGCTGGTGCAGAACGGCACCGTGGACATTGAATGCGGCTCCACCACCAACAACGCCACCCGCCAGAAGGACGTGTCCTTCGCCGTCACCACCTACGTGGAAGAAGTGCGCATTGCGGTCAAGGCCAACTCGGGCATCACCAGCATCGCCCAGCTGAACGGCAAGAAGGTGGCCACCACCACCGGCACCACCTCGGTGCAACTGCTGCGCAAGCACGAGAAGGGCACCGGCGTGAACTTCGACGAAGTGTTCGGCAAGGACCACGCCGACAGCTTCCTGCTGCTGGAAAGCGGCCGTGCCGACGCCTTCGTGATGGACGGCCAGATCCTGGCCGGCAACATCGCCAAGAGCAAGGCGCCGGGCGATTTCAAGATCGTGGGCGAAGTGCTCAGCGTGGAGCCCATCGCCATCATGATCCGCAAGGACGACCCGGCCTTCAAGAAGGCGGTGGACGACAGCATCAAGGGCATGATGAAGAGCGGCGACATCGCCAAGCTCTACGACAAGTGGTTCATGCAGCCCATCCCGCCCACCAACACCAAGGTGGGCCTGGCCGTCTCCGACGCCACCAAGACGGCCTGGGCCAGCCCCAACGACAAGCCGGTGGAAGACTACATGAAGAAGTGAAGCCCGGCCCCCGGGTGAAGACCACCCGGGTAGCCCAGGCTTGCAGCAGGCGCGCGGCTTGCAGGACACTGCAGCGCGCGCCTTCTTCATGGTGCGTACGCACCGATTTCAGGCACACCAACAACAGCCGAGGAGCCCGACGTGGCCGTACCACTGGGATTGGACATCTTCTGCCGCGACACCACCGACCGTGAACTGGTGGCCAACTGCCTGAAGTCGGCGGGCGGCGACACCACCTACCTGCACTGGCTGCTGCAGGCCTGGGGCACGGCGGTCAGCCTGGCGCTGCTGGCACTGGTGGTGGCCATGGTGTTCGGCATCGGCATGGGCATCCTGCGCACCGCACCCGGCAAAGGGCTGGCTTTCCTGGGCGAAGCCTGGACCGAGCTGTTCCGCAACATCCCGCTGATCGTGCAGCTGTTCATCTGGTACTTCGTGGTGCCGGGCCTGTTCCCGGCGCTGAAGGCCCTGCCCAGTTTCGTGCTGGCCTTCATCGGCCTGGGGCTGTTCACGTCGGCGCGCATCTCCGAACAGGTGAAGGCCGGCATCCAGGCCTTGCCGCGCGGCCAGCGCTACGCCGGCCTGGCCATGGGCTTGACGCTGCCGCAGACCTACCGGTACGTGCTGCTGCCATCGGCCTTTCGCATCATCATCCCGCCGCTCACCAGCGAGAGCATGAACATCATCAAGAACTCGTCGGTGGCCTTCGCGGTCAGCGTGCCCGAACTGACCATGTTCGCGCGCCAGGCGGGTGAAGAGACCTCGCAGCCGGTGCTGATGTTCCTGGCGGTGACGCTGCTGTACTTCGTCTCCGCCTTCGCGGTGAACCGGGTGATGAAATGGGTGGAGGTGCGCGTGCGCATCCCCGGCACCTCAGGGGGCAAGTGACATGAACATCGACTTCGGCTTCCTGACCTGGGAGGTGCTGCGCAGTTATGTGGCCAGCGGCCTGGCCTTTTCCGTGCAGCTCACGCTGGTGGCCATGCTGGGCGGCATTGCGCTGGGCACGGTGCTGGCGCTGATGCGCCTGTCGGGCAACAAGCTGCTGGAACTGCCCGCCACCATCTATGTGGACACGCTGCGCTCGGTGCCCCTGGTGATGGTGATCATGTGGTTCTTCCTGATCATCCCCTTCCTGATCGGCCGGCCCATCGGGGCCGAGGTGTCGGCGGTGGTGACCTTCACGCTGTTCGAGGCCGCGTACTACAGCGAAATCATGCGCGCCGGCATCCAGAGCGTGCCCAAGGGCCAGACCTATGCCGGCTTCGCGCTCGGCATGACCTACAGCCAGACCACCAAGCTGGTGGTGCTGCCCCAGGCCTTCCGCAACATGCTGCCGGTGCTGCTGACCCAGACCATCATCCTGTTCCAGGACACGTCCCTGGTGTATGCCATTGGCGCGTATGACCTGCTGAAGGGCTTCGAAAGCGTGGGCCGCAACTTCAACCGCCCGGTGGAAACCTACCTGGTGGCCGCGCTGGTGTACTTCGTCATCTGCTTCTCGCTGTCGCAAATGGTGCGCAGGCTGCAGAAAAAAATCCAGATCATCCGCTGACCGGAGAAGACCCCCATGATCAAGATCGACAACGTCAGCAAGTGGTACGGCCCCTTCCAGGTGCTGACCGACTGCAGCACCGCCATTCAGAAGGGCGAGGTGGTGGTGGTCTGCGGCCCCTCGGGCAGCGGCAAGAGCACCCTCATCAAGACCGTGAACGCGCTGGAGCCCATCCAGAAGGGCGACATCGTGGTGGACGGCACGTCCATCACCGCCCCGGGCACCGACCTGCCCAAGCTGCGTAGCCGCGTGGGCATGGTGTTCCAGCATTTCGAGCTGTTCCCGCACCTGTCCGTCACCGAGAACCTGACCATCGCGCAGATCAAGGTGCTGAACCGCAGCCCCGACGAAGCCAAGACGCGCGGGTTGAAGATGCTGGACCGTGTGGGCCTGACGGCGCACAAGGACAAGTTCCCCGGCCAGCTCTCGGGCGGCCAGCAGCAGCGCGTGGCGATTGCGCGGGCGCTGTCCATGGACCCCATCGTCATGCTGTTCGACGAACCCACCAGCGCCCTGGACCCGGAAATGGTGGGCGAGGTGCTGGACGTGATGGTGAAGCTGGCCCAGGAAGGCATGACCATGATGTGCGTGACGCACGAAATGGGCTTTGCCAAGAAGGTGAGCCACCGCGTCATCTTCATGGACGCCGGCAAGATCATCGAGGACTGCCGCCGGGACGAATTCTTCGGCAACCCCGACGCCCGTTCGCCGCGCGCCAAGGACTTCCTGTCCAAGATCCTGAACCACTGATACCTCTGGCGTCGCCGCCCCGGCCCGTCATTTCCAGCCCAACGGCTTGGCCCACCCCGTGTATTCCTTGGCCAGCGGCCGGGCATAGTCCCCCTGCTTGCTGGTGGCGAGCTTCAGCCCCACCAGCGCGCGCGCCAGGTGCACCGCGGCGCTGACGCCGTCGATCACCGGCACGCCCAGGCGCTGCTGCAGCGTGGCGCACAGCGCGGCCATGCCGCCGCAGCCCAGCACTATTGATCCGCTGCGGTCCCGCGCCAGAGCCTCCCTCGCCGCGGCCTCGATCTGCGGCACGCAGGCCGCGCCATCGCCTTCCAGCGCCAGCACCGGGATGTCGGTGCCGTGGATGCCACGGCAGCGGCGCTCGAAGCCGTATTTGTGCACCAGGTGCTCGGCGATGATGCAGGTGCGGGTCATGGTGGTCACCACCGAAAAGCCGGTGGACACCAGGCAGGCGGCGTGGAAGGCGGCTTCGGCAATGCCCAGCACCGGCACGTTGGCGGCTTCGCGCGCGGCGTCCAGCCCCGGGTCGCCGAAGCAGGCGATGACGATGGCGTCGGCGCTGGCGCCATGCAACTTCACCTGTTCGGCCACGCCGGCCGCGGCCACGGCCTCGTCGTAGAAGCCTTCGATGCTGCGGGGCCCGAAGCTGGGCTGGGTGGCGGTGATGGCCATGCCCGGCCCGGCGGATTCGCGCGCGGCCTGCGCCATCGCCTGGGTCATGGCCTCGGACGTGTTCGGGTTGATCAGCAGCAGTTTCATCGCCTCACGCCTTCCCTCGGTGCAGGATTGCATACAAAATCGCCCGCCGTGGTGCATGCCGCCTTGGGCTGGTGCACCCGCTTGAGAACCACGGCAAGCCTAAGCCCAGGCTGTCCCACACGGCAAGCTGTGTGGGTCCGGGGCTGGATCGTGGCACATGGATTGCATACAAACCGCACTCAAAACCCGTGCCCATGTCGCAAGCGCCCGCACCCCGCTCCAAAGCCTCGCTGCAGTTGCGGCAGTTGAGCAAGCACTTTGGTGATGCGGTGGCCGTGGCCGGCATCGACCTGGACATTGCCCCCGGCGCCTACTGCTGCCTGCTGGGCCCGTCGGGCTGTGGCAAGACCAGCACGCTGCGCATGATCGCCGGGCACGAGGTGCCCACCGCCGGCACGGTGCAATTGGCCGGGCGCGATATCACCCACCTGGGCCCGGCCGAACGCGGCACGGCCATGATGTTCCAGAGCTACGCGCTCTTTCCCCACCTGTCGGTGCTGGCCAACGTGGCCTTCAGCGCGCAGATGAAGGGCGTGGCGCGCGCCGAGCGCGAGGGCAGGGCGATGCAGTTGCTCAAGCTGGTGGCCATGGAACCCTATGCGCAGCGCCTGCCCGCCGCGCTGTCGGGCGGGCAGCAGCAGCGCGTGGCCCTGGCGCGCGCCTTGATGAGCCAGCCCCAGGTGCTGCTGCTGGACGAGCCGCTGTCGGCCCTGGACCCCTTCCTGCGCATCAAGATGCGCGCCGAGCTGCAGCGCTGGCACCGTGAACTGGGCATGACCTTCGTGCACGTCACCCACTCGCAGGAAGAGGCCATGGCCCTGGCCGACCTGGTGGTGGTGATGAACCATGGCCGCATCGAACAAAGCGGCAGCGCGCGCGAGGTGTTCGAACGCCCGCGCACCGAGTTCGTGGCCCGCTTCATCGGCGCCCACAACGTCTTTCAGACGCCCACCGCCAAGGTG
Source organism: Burkholderiales bacterium JOSHI_001 (assembly GCA_000244995.1). Lineage (NCBI taxonomy): Bacteria > Pseudomonadati > Pseudomonadota > Betaproteobacteria > Burkholderiales > Burkholderiales bacterium JOSHI_001. The sequence continues at coordinate 929,306 of CM001438.1, forward strand.
GCGGTGCGCGCCGACAAGCTGGAACTGGTCGCCGAAAGCGAAGTCGGTGTTGGCGTGCCCGTGCAGGTGCGCGCGATCGAGTACCAGGGCGCATCGGTGAACGTGCACCTGGTGCCGCCCGGCGCCCAGGAAAGCGCCGACGACGACGCCCCCCTGCTGGCCTGGGTGGCACTGCTGAGCGACCACCGGTTCCACGCCCACCCGGTACAGCCCGGTCAGCGCCTGTCGCTGCGCTGGGCCGACGCCGACGCCCATCCCCTGCAGGCTTGAGCCTGCCCTTTTGTTCCATTCATCCAAGAGGAGCCCGCGCCATGACCGACGACACGAAGCAACCCGAACAAGCCGCCGCGCCGCGCCGCGGTTTCCTGAAGGCCGCCGCCGGTGCCGGCGTGGCCATCACCGGCTTTCCCTATGTGCACGCGCAGGGCAAGCCCACGCTGCGCTACCTGGGCACCGCGGTGAACCAGGACAAGAAGATCGCCGAGAAGTTCGAGGCCGACACCGGCATCAAGATCCAGTACGTGGCCGTCACCACCGACGACGTGACCAAGCGCGCGGTCACCGCGCCCAACAGCTTCGACCTGATCGACACCGAATACTTCAGCCTGAAGAAGATCATCCCCACCGGCAACCTGCTGGGCATCGACACCAAGCGCATCAAGAACGCCGACAAGATCACGTCGCTGTTCACCAAGGGCGAAGTGGCCGGCAAGAAGGTGGGCGACCAGGGCACCGCGCCCAAGAAGGTGATGTACCTGGAAAAGCCCGACAGCAAGACCTTCAGCGCCCAGCCCACGCAGTTCATGACGCTGATCCCCACCGTGTACAACGCCGACACGCTGGGCATCCGCCCCGACCTGATCAAGCGCCCGATCGAAAGCTGGAAGGAACTGCTGAACCCCGAGTTCAAGGGCAAGGCCGCCATCCTGAACATCCCCAGCATTGGCATCATGGACGCGGCCATGGTGGTGGAGGCGATGGGCATCTACAAGTACCCCGACAAGGGGAACATGACCAAGAAGGAAATCGACCTCACCATCAAGACGCTGATCGAAGCCAAGAAGGCCGGCCAGTTCCGCAGCCTGTGGAAGGACTTCAACGAAAGCGTCAACCTGATGGCCAGTGGCGAGGTGGTGATCCAGAGCATGTGGAGCCCGGCCGTCACCGCGGTGCGCACCAAGGGCATCGCCTGCACCTTCCAGCCGCTGAAGGAAGGCTACCGCGCCTGGGCCGCCGGTTTCGGCGTGCCCAAGACCCTGCAGGGCAAGCAGCTGGACGCGGCCTACGAATTCATCAACTGGTTCCTGGACGGCTGGGCCGGCGCCTACCTCAACCGCCAGGGCTACTACAGCGCCGTGCTGGAAACCGCCAAGGCCAAGATGGAGGCCTACGAGTGGGCCTACTGGATGGAGGGCAAGCCCGCGGCCATGGACATCAAGAGCCCCAACGGCGACCTGCTGGCCAAGGCCGGCGCGGTGCGCGACGGCGGCAGCTACGAGCAGCGCATGGGCGGCATTGCCTGCTGGAATGCCATCATGGACGAGAACGTCTACATGGTCCAAAAGTGGAACGAATTTGTTGCTGCATGACGCGCGGGACTGATGCAAAGCGCAGCTGATCCAAGCGGGCGCCGCGGATCCGGCTCTGCCGGTCCGCCGGGGCCGCCCCCCTGGGGGGGAGCGCCGAAGGCGTTGCGGGGGGGGGCCTGGCTCCAAGCCGCGCCCCTGGCGGCTGTGTTTGTGCTGTTCTTCCTGGTGCCGCTGGGGCTGATCGTGATGGTCAGCTTCTGGACGGCCACCGACTACGAGCTGATCCCCGCCTTCAGCCTGCAAAGCTACAAGGACATCGTTGGCCACTGCGGCAGCGAAGGCGACGCCTGCGTGATGCTGCGCACCTACTGGTCCACGCTGAAGCTGAGCGTCATCACCTGGGCCATCACCTTCGTGCTGGGCTTCGCGGTGGCCTACTTCCTGGCCTTCCATGTGCGCAGCACGCTGATGCAGACGGTGCTGTTCATCGTTTGCACTGTGCCCTTCTGGACCAGCAATGTCATCCGCATGATTTCCTGGATTCCGCTGCTGGGCCGCAACGGCCTGGTGAACGACGCGCTGGTGGGCGCGGGCGTGGTGGACCAGCCGGTGGAGTGGCTGCTGTTTTCCAACTTCTCGGTGGTGCTGGCCTTCGTGCACCTGTACACCATGTTCATGATCGTGCCCATCTTCAACTCGATGATGCGCATCGACCGCGCGCTGATCGAAGCCGCACGCGACGCCGGCGCCAGCGGCTGGCAGACCGTGCTGCACGTGGTGCTGCCGCTGTGCAAGACGGGCATCGTCATCGGCAGCATCTTCGTGCTGGCGCTGGTGATGGGCGACTTCGTCACCGTGGGTGTGATGGGCGGGCAGCAGATCGCCAGCGTGGGCAAGGTCATCCAGACCCAGGCCGGCGTGCTGCAGTTCCCGGCGGCGGCGGCCAACGCGGTGGTGCTGCTGGCGGCCGTGCTGCTGATGATCGTGGCGCTGACGAGATTGGTCGATTTGAGGAAAGAGCTGTGACGCGCGAAGACAAACGCCCGTTGTCGTTCTGGCTCTTGTCGGCCTTCTTTGTCGCGTTCGTGCTGTTCCTCTACGGTCCCATGTTCGCCATCTTCGTGCTCAGCTTCCAGGGCCCGGAAGGCGGGCTCACCTTCCCGCTGCGCGGGGTGTCGTTGCACTGGTTCCGCCAGCTCTGGGAAGGCATCGGCACGGTGGACATCGGCGCGGCGCTGCGGCGTTCGCTGGCGCTGGGCACCGTGGTGATGGCGCTCACCGTGGGGCTGTCCTTCAGCGCCGGCCTGGCCTACCGCAAGAAGCTGCCCGGCGGCAGCCTGCTGTTTTACGTGGTGGTGGCCAGCCTCATCATGCCCAGCATCATCGTGTCGTTGGGCATCGGCCTGATGTTCCGCCTGTTCGACGGTGCGGCCAAGGCCTGGCTGGAAGCCCACGCGCCTTCGCTGCACGAGGGCTACACCAGCGCCCTGGGCCTGTTCACGTCCGGCCTGGGGGCCCAGCTCACCTGGACACTGCCCTTCGGCCTGTTGATCATGTTCGCGGTCTTCAACCGCTTCAACCCGGCCTACGAAGAAGCCGCACGCGACCTGGGCGCCACGCCCGCGCAAAGCCTGCGCCACGTGGTGCTGCCGCTGATCGGACCCAGCCTGGTGGGCATCGGCATGTTCGGCTTCACGCTCAGCTGGGACGAGATCGCCCGCAGCTCGCAGGCCATGGGCGACCTGAACACCCTGCCGTTGGAACTGCAGGGCCTGACCACCACGGTCACCACGCCGGTGATCTACGCGCTGGGCACGGTCACCACCGTCATCAGCTTCGCGGTGATGGGCCTGACGCTCGCCCTGGTGTGGGCCTGGCGCCGCCGCCGCGGCGGTTGACATTCATGAACGAAGGCGTCGCCACCGCCACGCAGCGGGTGTACGACGGCATCTGGCAGGCCATCGTGGAACACCGCCTGGCCCCGGGCACACGCCTGCGTGAAGCCGAGCTGGCCGCGGGTTTTGCCGTCAGCCGCACCCTGGTGCGCCAGGCCCTGCACCGGCTGGCGCAGGACCAGGTGATCGAGTTGCAGCACAACCGCGGCGCCGCGGTGCCGCAGCCGCCGCTGGCCCAGGCCGCGCATGTGTTTGACGCGCGCCGGGTGGTGGAGTGCGAGATTGCGCGCCGCCTGGCCGGCACGCTGGACGCGTCGGCGCTGAAGGCCCTGCGCCAGCTGGTGCGCGACGAAGCCGCGGCCGATGCGCGCGGCGACCGCGCGCTGGGCATCCGGCTGTCCGGCCAATTTCACCGCGAGCTGGCGCGCCGCGCTGGCAACCCGGTGTTCGCCCGCCTGGTGGACGAACTGCTGCCCACCACGTCGCTGCTGATCGCGCAGTTCCTGCCCGCCGGCCAGCCGCCTTGCGTGGCCCACCGCCACGAAGAACTGCTGGCGGCATTGGCCCAGGGCAGCCCGGCCCAGGCGGCGGCCGAGATGCGGCGCCACCTCACCGAGCTGGAGCGTTCGCTCACCCGCAGCCCGGCCGCCGCCAGGCTGCAGCGCGACGTGTTCGCCCGCTACCGCGAAGACGGCGAAGGTGCGGGTGCACAATCTCCCGCATGAGTTCTTCGCCTGCCAACAGCCTCACCTTCACCCGCCCCGACGACTGGCATCTGCACCTGCGCGATGGCGCCGCGCTGGCCGCCGTGCTGCCGCACACCGCGCGCCAGTTCGGCCGTGCCATCGTCATGCCCAACCTGAAGCCGCCGGTCACCACCACGGCGCAGGCCCTGGCCTACCGCGAACGCATCGTCGCGGCGCTGCCCCCGGGGGCCGATTTCACGCCGCTGATGACCCTGTACCTGACCGACAACATGCCGCCGGACGAGATCAAGCGCGCGCGCGAAGCCGGCGTGGTGGCGGTGAAGCTCTATCCCGCGGGCGCCACCACCAACAGCGACGCCGGTGTGACCGACCTGCGCAAGTGCCACCGCACGCTGGAAGCCATGCAGCGCGAAGGCCTGCTGCTGCTGGTGCATGGCGAGGTCACCGACCCGGACATCGACCTCTTCGACCGCGAGGCGGTCTTCATCGACCGCGTGATGCAGCCCCTGCGCCGCGACATGCCCGAGCTGAAAGTGGTGTTCGAACACATCACCACGAAAGAAGCCGCGCAGTACGTGGCCAGTGCCGGCGCGCACACCGCCGCCACCCTCACCGCGCACCACCTGCTGTACAACCGCAACGCCATCTTCATGGGCGGCCTGCGCCCGCACTACTACTGCCTGCCGGTGTTGAAGCGCGAAGTGCACCGCCAGGCCCTGGTGGCCGCGGCCACCTCGGGCAGCGACCGCTTCTTTCTCGGCACCGACTCGGCCCCGCACGCTTCGCAGATGAAAGAAGCCAGCGTCTGCGGCGCCGGCTGTTTCACCGCCCTGAGTGCGCTGGAGCTGTACGCCGAGGCCTTCGAGGCGGCCGGCGCGCTGGACAAGCTGGAAGCCTTCGCCAGCTTCCACGGTCCGGCCTTCTATGGCCTGCCGCGCAACACCGGCACTGTGACGCTGAAGCGCGAGGCCTTCACCCTGCCGGAGACCGTGCCCTTCGGCGACGGGGCGCAGTTGAAACCCTTGCGCGGCGGCGAAACCCTGGCCTGGAGGCAGGCATGAGCGCGCGCGAGGGGCGTGCGCACGAGCCCCACATCGCCCTGCTGATCGACGCCGACAACTCGCCCGCGGCCAAGATCGAGGTCATCCTGGCCGAACTGGCCAAGCTGGGCGTGGCCAACATCCGCCGCGCCTACGGCAACTGGAAGAAGGCCGAACTGAAGGGCTGGGAAGCGGTGCTGCACGAACACGCCATCCGCCCCATCCAGCAGTTTGACTACAGCAAGGGCAAGAACGCCACCGACATGGTGATGGCCATCGACGCGCTGGAACTGCTGTACACCGACCGGCCCGATGCGTTTGGCATCGTCAGCAGCGACGCGGACTTCACGCCCCTGGTGATGCACCTGCGCGCCAAGGGCGCCACGGTGTATGGCTTCGGTGCTGATAAGACTCCCGAGCCCTTTGTGAATGCGTGTTCGCGATTCCTCTACTTGGAATCGCTGGGCGAGGAGGTTGTCCCCGCAGCAGAGGCGGTGGTGGCGGACGATCCGAAGGAGATTCAGCGTAAGCTAAAAGGTGACACTCGTCTGGTCAGTCTTCTTCGGAATGGATTGGAAGCTTGCGCGGACGACGATGGATGGGCGATGCTCGGAGCAGTTCGCAACCACATTGGAAATACCACATCATTTGATCAGCGGAACTACAGATTCAAGAAGTTCAGCGACCTCGTCGAGGCGATTGGCTTGTTTGAGATGAAGCGCGATGGACTAATTGTCCGCATTCGCGATAAGCGCAAGCGCTAGCGCTCGCCCATGATGGACGCCGTGGCGACCAACTCGTCGAACAGCGACATCGACACCGCCCCCGAGGCCGAATAAGGGTCCAGCAGCGGCTTGGCCGAATACTTCAGCAGCAGCGCCGGGTTCAGCCGCGCCATGTTCACCAGGCCCATGCTCCAGCCGGCGAAGCGGCGTTCACCGATTTCTTCGTAAACCAGCAGTTCCACATCGGTGTGGCGGGTGTCGGCCAGGATGCGCCGGTACAGCTGGTTCACTGCGCTGCGCCCGCCTTCCAGCACCTGGATGAAGACCCGGGCGTCAAAGCACATGCACAGCACGCCGGTGATGCCTTCGCTGGGGTTGTTGGCCTTGCTTTGCCGCAGGATGGACTGCAGCTCTTCCATGTCCACCGCGGGAATCGCGCGGCTGGCGTACATCAGTCGTACCAGCATGGTGTTCAGCCCGCCGTCTTCTTGGGCAGCAGCGACAGGAACTCCCGCCGCAGGTCCGGGTTCTTCAGGAAGGCGCCGCGCATCACGCTGTTGGTCATGGCGGTGTCGTTGTCCTTCACGCCGCGCCAGTGCATGCAGAAGTGGTCGGCCTCCATCACGATGGCCAGGCCATCGGGCTTGACGCGTTCCTGCAGGGCGTCGGCCAGCATCACCACGGCTTCCTCCTGGATCTGGGGCCGGCTCATGATCCAGTCGCACACGCGGGCGTACTTGGACAGGCCGATCAGGTTGGAATGTTCATTCGGCAGGATGCCCACCCACACCCGGCCCAGGATGGGGCAGAGGTGGTGCGAACAGGCGCTGCGCACCGTGATCGGGCCCACGATCATCAGTTCGTTCAGGCGCGAGAAGTTCGGAAACTCGGTCACGTCCGGCATGGGCACGTAGCGCCCGCGGAACACCTCTTCCAGGAACATCTTGGCCACGCGCTTGGCCGTTTCGTTGGTGTTGTGGTCGCTGTGGGTGTCGATCACCAGCGCCTTCAGCACGTCCTGCATCTTGGCCTCGACCTCGGCCTTCAACTCGTCGAGTTCGCCGTCCTTGACGAACTCGGAAATGTTGTCGTTGGCGTGGTAGCGGCAGTCCGCGCCCACCAGTCGGTAGCGGATGCGTTCGGACGCAGGCAGCTTCGCGAGATCGTCCTCGCTGCGAAAGATGGCGCTCATCGTGGGCATGGCCGGCATGGCGGTCCTTCAGGGGTGGCCGGCCATTGTGGCGGCAAAGCCTTCCCCGCGCCGGGCAGGGGATAGACTGCCCCGGGTGAACCCGCAAGCCCCCGCCGCCCCTGCAGCACCGCCCGCGCCGGCGCTGGCCCGCCTGCTGGATCTGACGGCGGACGCGCTCAGCGCGGTGCGGGCCGGGCGCTCGCTGACCGACGCGCTGGCCAAGGTGCCACCCGAGTTGCGCGGCGGCACCCAGGCCCTGTCCTTCCATGTATTGCGCTGGCTGGGCGGGGCCCAGGCAGTGCGGGTGCTGTTGGCGCCCAAGGCCCCGCCGCCCACGGTGGACGCACTGCTGACCTGCGCCCTGGCGCTGCTGTGGCCGGTGCGCGACCCGCCCTATGCCGACCACACCCTGGTGGACCAGGCGGTGCACGCCGTGCGGCACCGCGCGCCGGCCGCGGCGGGCTTTGTGAACGCGGTGCTGCGCCGCTTCGTGCGCGAGCGCGAATCCTTGGTCGAAGCCGCGCGCCACCAGCCGGTGGCGGCCTTCAACCACCCGCTGTGGTGGGTGGAAAAGATCAAGCAGGACTGGCCTGCCCAGTGGCAGGCCCTGCTGCTGGCCGCCAACGAGCACCCTCCCTTCGTCCTGCGCGTGAACGCGCGGCGCGGCAACGCGGCGCAGTACGTTCAGCGCCTGGCCGCGCTGGGCCGCCAGGGCGTGGCGCTGGACGAATTCGCGGTGTGGCTGCCCAAGCCCTGCCCGGTGGCCGACCTGCCCGGTTTTGCCGAAGGCGAGGTGTCGGTGCAGGACCTGGCGGCGCAGCGCGCAGTGCAGTTGCTGCTGTCCGCCGGCCTGCCGCCAGGCGCCCGTGTGCTGGACGCCTGTTCAGCCCCCGGTGGCAAGACCGCACAGTGGCTCGAGCGCGCCGACCTGGACCTGCTGGCGCTGGACAGCGATCCGTTTCGCCTGGCCCGCGTGCAGGACACACTGAACCGCCTGCATCTGAAGGCCCGCCTGGCCGCCAGCGACGCTCGCCTGGTGGCGCAGTGGTGGGACGGCCAGCCCTTCGACGCCATCCTGCTGGACGCGCCCTGCAGCGCCAGCGGCATCGTGCGCCGCCACCCCGATGTGCGCTGGTTGCGCCGTCCGGACGACGTGGTGGCCCTGGCCCGCATCCAGGCGGAACTGCTGGATGCGCTGTGGCCCCTGGTCAAACCCGGCGGAGTGTTGCTGTATGTGACCTGTTCGCTCTTCAAGCGCGAAGGCCAGCAGCAGATCGACGCTTTTTTGCAACGCCACGCGGCCGATGCGCCGCGACTGGACCCCTTGGCGCCCGGCCATGTGCTGCCGCTGCCGGACAATTCCGGCTCGGCACCCGCCTGGGGTGCCGCCGCCCCTCCCGTCACCGGCGACGGGTTCTTCTACGCGCTGCTGCGCAAGCCCTGACCCCACCTTCCACCGCCCGTTGATGCAACCGCCCTTGCGACTGCCCTTGCGCCTGCATCTCCTGCACAAGCTGTCGTGGCGCCTGGGCTGGATGCTGCCGCTGTGCCTGGCCTTGTTGCTGGGCACACCCGCGGGCCGGGCGCAGGGGGTGGAGGCCACCGCCTTGCACCTGAACCGCGGCGAAGCGGGCCTCACGCTGGACTTCAGCGCCCGGCTCACGCTGTCGCGCTCGATCGAAGACGCGCTGCAGCGCGGTGTGCCCATGTACTTCAGCGCCCAGGCCACGCTGTGGCGCAGCCGCTGGTACTGGCGCGACGAACGCGTGGCCCGCGCCAACCGCACCTGGCGGCTGTCCTACCAGCCGCTCACCGCGTCCTGGCGCGTGGCGCTGGGCGCGCTGTCGCAAAACTACGCCAGCCTGGGTGAAGCGCTCGCCGTGGTGGCCTCCATCGGCCGCTGGAAGCTGGCCGAGTCCGGCGCGCTGGACCCCGACGAGCACTACTACGTCGAATTCAGCTACCGCCTGGACACCAGCCAATTGCCGCGCCCCATGCAGATTGGCCTGGGCGGCGACTGGTCGCTGGGGCTTGAACGCACCCTGCAGGTGGACTGATGAGCACGTCGCCCGGCCGCCCGAAGACGTGCTCGCTCCCGCTTGGCGGGACAGCGCGCAGCGCAAGGGTGCCCCCATGAGCACGTCGCCCGGCCGCCCGAAGACGTGCTCGCTCCCGCTTGGCGGGACAGCGCGCAGCGCAAGGGTGCACCCATGACCACGTCGCCCGGCCGCCCGAAGACGTGCTCGCTCCCGCTTGGCGGGACAGCGCGCAGCGCAAGGGTGCACCCGTGACCCGAGCCACGCGCTGGGCCCTGCTGGTGACGCTGACCGCGTTGCTGGGCGGGGCCTTGGTGCTGGCCTTCCTGCTGTCGCTGACCGGCGAAGGGCGCTTCTACGAACGCAACTTCGTCTGGCTGTTCTGGGTGAACCTGGCGGTGGCCGGTGTGCTGGGCCTGATCATCACCATCGCCACCGTGCGGCTGGCGCTGCGCCTGCGCCAGCGCAAGTTCGGCAGCCGCCTGCTGGCCAAGCTGGCGGGCATCTTCGCCGTGGTGGGGGTGCTGCCCGGGCTGTTGATCTACGCCATCAGCTACCAGTTCGTCTCGCGCGGTTTCGACAACTGGTTCGACGTGCGGGTGGCCGGTGCCCTGGACGCCGGCCTGGTGCTGGGCCGCAGCACCCTGGACAACCTGTCGGCCGACCTGGTGGCCAAGACCCGGCTGGCCGCTGAACGCCTGGGCGATGCGCGCTCGCCGGCCAGCATGCTGGACCTGGAACGCGTGCGCGAACAGCTCTCGGCGCGCGACGTGGCCCTGGTGGGACCCAACGGCCAGGTGCTGGCCACGGCCGGTGGCGGCAGCGGCGTGTTCGCGCCCGAACGCCCGCCCCCCGCGCTGCTGCGCCAGGCCCGCAGCCAAAGCGCCGCCAGCGTGCTGGAAGGCCTGGACGACGACCAGACGGCGGCATCGGCCCCGGCCGCGGGCGCCTCGCCGCGGGTGCGGGCGCTGGCGCTGGTGCCCAGCACCGCCATCAGCCTGAGCAGCAGCGAAGAACGCTTCCTGATGGTGGTGCAGCCAGTGCCGTCCACGCTGGTGGCCAATGCGCTGGCGGTGCAGGCGGCCTACCGCGACTACCAGCAGCGCGCCATCGCCCGCGACGGCCTGCGCCGCATGTACATCGGCACGCTCACCCTGGCGCTGGTGCTGGCGGTGTTCGGGGCGGTGCTGCTGGCGGCCACGCTGGGCCACCAGATTGCACGGCCCCTGCTGTTGCTGGCCGAAGGCGTGCGTGAGGTGGCCGGCGGCAACCTCACCGCGCGGCCGGTCTTCGCGTCCAGTGACGAAATCGGCGGCCTGACACGCGACTTCGCCCGCATGACCGAACAGCTGGCCGACGCCCGCAACCAGGTGCAGCGCGGCGTGGCGCAACTGGAAGGCGCGCGCACCCGGCTGCAGACCATTCTGGACAGCCTGACCGCCGGCGTCATCGTGTTCGACCGTGAACAGCGCATCGACACGGTGAACCCCGGCGCCACGCGCATCCTGCGCCAGCCGGTGTCGGCCTACCGGGGCCGCTGGCTGGGCGACCTGCCCGGGCTGGCGGAATTCTCCAAGGCGGTGTGGCAGCGTTTCGAACTGCACCGCGCCAGCCCCGAGGCCGGCGAGCGCGACCACTGGCAGGACGCCTTCGAATTGACCCTGGGCAACCAGCACACCCTGAACCTGCTGGTGCGCGGCGCGGTGCTGCCCAACGATGCGCGCCTGATGGTGTTCGACGACATCACCGAGGTGGTGTCGGCCCAGCGCGCGCAGGCCTGGGGCGAGGTGGCGCGGCGCCTGGCGCACGAGATCAAGAACCCGCTCACGCCCATCCAGCTGTCGGCCGAGCGCATCCAGCACAAGCTGGACGCCAAGCTGGAAGAGCCTGACCGCGCCATGGTGGCCCGCAGCGTGGCCACCATCGTGGCCCAGGTGCAGGCCATGAAGACCCTGGTGGACGAATTCCGCGACTACGCCCGCCTGCCCAAGGCCCAGCTGGCGCCGCTGGCGCTGAACGACCTGGCCAGCGAGGTGCTGGCGCTGTACGGGGTGCCCCAGGAACAGGGCCGGCTGGTGGCGCGGCTGGACGGCGCGCTGCCGCAGATCCAGGGCGATGCCACCCAGTTGCGGCAGGTGATCCACAACCTGGTACAGAACGGCCTGGACGCGGTGGCCGACCGCCCCGACGGCCGGGTGGAACTGGTCACCGAGACCGCACGCGACGACAGCGGGGCGGTGCGCGCCGTTCGGCTGGTGGTGCGCGACAATGGCCCCGGCTTCGCCGACCAGGTGTTGAAGCGGGCGTTCGAGCCCTACGTCACCACCAAGGCCAAGGGCACGGGCCTGGGCCTGGCGGTGGTGCGCAAGATCGCCGACGAACATGGCGCGCGCGTGCGCTTGGGCAACCGTGCGGCGCCAGATGGGCATCCCCCGAAAGACCCTGCGGGTGGTGCGGAAGTTTCGATATCATTTTCCGGCTTCATCCCCGCACCCCCGGCCCTGGCCGCGGGCAGCGGCCAGCACCCCCCATCTGCGAACGCGGCCCCCGATCCGTCGCAGGTGCATTGAGCGCACATGGCAACGATTCTTGTAGTGGACGACGAGCTGGGCATCCGCGGCCTGCTGTCGGAGATCCTGTCGGACGAAGGGCACACGGTCGAACTGGCCGAAGACGCCTCGCAGGCTCGCGCCGCGCGTGAGCGCGGGCGGCCCGACCTGGTGCTGCTGGACATCTGGATGCCCGACGTGGACGGCATCACGCTGCTGAAAGAATGGTCCTCGGCCGGCCAGCTGAACATGCCGGTCATCATGATGAGTGGCCACGGCACCATCGACACCGCGGTGGAAGCCACCAAGTTCGGCGCCAGTGCCTTCCTGGAAAAACCGATCACGCTGCAAAAGCTGCTGCGCGCGGTGGAGCAGGCCCTGGCCAAGCCCGCGCCGCGCGCGCCCGGCGCGCCCCTGGCCGGGCCTGGGCCGGCTTCGCCGCAGCCGGGCAACGGTTTGCCGCAACGCCTGGAGGGCGCTGCGGGCTACACGGCGTCCGACCTGGGCCAGTCGCCGGCGGTGGCGCCCGCACCGGTGGGCCCGCAACGCGAACAAAGCTTCGACCTGGACCGCCCGCTGCGCGAAGCGCGCGACGCCTTCGAGAAAAGCTACTTCGAATTCCACCTGGCCAAGGAAAACGGCTCCATGACCCGCGTGGCCGAAAAGACCGGCCTGGAACGCACGCACCTGTACCGCAAGCTGAAGCAACTGGGCGTGGACCTCACCCGCAACAAGCGCGGCGGCGGCCTCTGAGAAGGGGGCGCCCGCCAGTGGGCTATAATCTTGGGCTCACGGCCTGGTAGCTCAGTTGGTAGAGCAGCGGATTGAAAATCCGCGTGTCGGTGGTTCGATTCCGCCCCAGGCCACCAAGATGTAATCCCAGGGAATCCCAAGTGGTCCCAGGATGTCCAGAAAGCCCTAGAGAATCAATGCTCTAGGGCTTTTTTGTTGTCCGCTTTGGTCCCGCCCGATGCCTTGAGTTCTTCCATTTCGTGGAGTAAGTTTGGTAGTAACTGGCCGGATTCCGCGTTCTGGCCGAGAAAGTTACTCCATGGCTCGCAACATCATCCCTGGTGACGCCAGCATCCGGGCCATTCGTCCCGGTGACCCTCGCAAGCGCCTCAGCGATGGCGACGGGCTGACCCTTCTGCTGTTCGTCAAGGGCGGAGCACACGGCTGGCGGTTCGACTATCGCTTCGCCGGCAAGCGCAACATGCTGTCCTTCGGCACCTATCCCGACACCAGCCTGGCGCTGGCGCGGCGCAAGGCCGACGAAGCCCGTGCGCTCCTGGCCGAGGGCATTGACCCAAGCCAGAAGCGGCGCGCCGACAAGCAGGTGCAAGTGCTGGCCCGTGCCGAAGAGGCTCGGCGTGCACAAGGCCTGCCCCCAATGGGCTCGTTCGAAGCGGTCGCGCGCGAATGGTTTGAAGTGAAGAAGGGCGGGTGGGCCAAGGGCTACAGCGACAAGATCATTGCCCGGTTGCAGGCCGATGTGTTCCCGTACCTGGGGAACCATCCGGTGGAGGGGATCACGCCGCCGCAGTTGCTGGAAGTGCTGCGCCGGATCGAGGGCCGGGGCGTCATCGAAACGGCGCACAGGGCCCTGGAGAACTGCAGCCAGGTGTTCCGATACGCCGTAGCGACTGGGCGGATGTCGACGAATCCGGCGCGCGATCTGAAGGACGCATTGCGCCGGCCCGACCCGAAGCACTTCCCGGCCATCACCGACCCCAAGCGCTTGGGCGAACTCCTGCGTGCCTGCGATGCGTATGCCGCAACGCCGGTGGTCCGCGCCGCCCTGAAGCTGGCGCCCATGTTGCTGCTGAGGCCTGGTGAGTTGAGGTTTGCGCAGTGGCCTGAAATCGATCTCGACAAGGCGGTGTGGACTGTTCCTGCAGCGCGCATGAAGCGCGAGTTGCGGGAGAAATTGCATGGGGCGCCGCATCTGGTGCCGCTGCCACGACAGGCCGTGGCCGTTCTGCGGGACCTGCATGCGCTGACTGGGCAAGGAACGATGGTCTTCCGCGGCGAGCGTCACCACCACCGCGCCATGAGTGAAAACACCATCAACGCCGCCTTGCGTGCGATGGGATTCCCAGCCGACGAAGTGACGGGACATGGCTTTCGCGCGACAGCACGAACCATGCTGCATGAACGACAGGGATTCAGCCCCGACGTGATCGAGGCGCAGCTTGCGCACTCGGTGCGCGACAGCCTGGGCAGGGCCTACAACCGAACCGAGTTCGTCGAGCAGCGCCGCAAGATGCTGCAGTCCTGGGCTGACTATCTGGACAAGCTCAGGCGCGGTGCCGATGTTGTGCCAATGCGCAGGGCCAAGCCTGAGAAGGCAAGAAAGTAGGTGATTGCCGGTCGGCGGGCTGAGGCCCTACCTGGTAGAGCGCCACAAACCTGTCGTCGATGAAGGTCAGGGATCGGCCATCAGCTGACAGTGGCCACAGGCAGGTTCCAGGCATATCGTCTTGTCGACCTCGCGAGCTGGGCGAGGCGACGGGCACGGGCGTGCCGCATTCGTTGACATTGAGTTGCGCACAGCTGCCAGAGCATTGGCTGCGTCCGCCGCTGAGCTAACGGAATGTGCAGATCGTCGACGTCGAAGCCAGCCAGTGAGCGGCCGCGTCGGCGCTCACAGCGACCCGTTCCTGAACGCCAGCAAGTCGGCAAGGGAATGCAAGGGCCGCAGCACGGCGTCCAGCGCCAGCGCGCGCGCCTGCAGTTGCTGTGGCGTGCGCGCCGGGCCGCGGTAGGCGGCCAGGACGGCGCTGTCGCCGATACGGTAGACGTCGACCTGGGGCAGGCCGTCGCGCATCGCCGCCTGCAGGCGACGCGTGTCGACGCTGGGCAGGTAGACGTTCTGCATGACCACGCCTCCCGGCGCCAGGTGCGCGGCGACGATGGCGAAGAAGGGCTCGTCCATCAGCGTCGCGGGGATGGATTTGTCGTCGTAGGCGTCGAGCATGATCACGTCGAACTGCGCGTGCGACGCCGCCAGCCAGGCCCGGCCGTCCTCGATGTGCACGCGCAGCCGCGGGTCGGGCGCCAGGCCGAAGTGGCGCGCTCCCAGTTCCACCGCGTGGCGGTCGATGTCGATGGCGTCGACGACTGCCGACGGGAAGTTGCGGATCGTGTAGCCCGTCATGTTGCCGGCGCCAACGCCGATCTGCAGGATGCGCGCATAGGGCTCGGCGTAGACCACGCCCAACATCATCAGCCGTGTGTAGGGAGCGGCCAGTTCCAGCGGCCGGTCGAGGTCCAGCACCGACTGGTAGACGATATCGGTGCCCGGCCCGTAGGCCAGGTAGCGCTTGCGCTGCAGCTCGACCACGGCCAGGCGGCCGAACTGCGTCTGGCGCTCCTCGATCACCGTCAGCACCGGCGGGGGCTGCAGTGCCTGGCGCACGCGCTCGCAGCCGCCCAGGCCTGCCCCGGCCAGCAGTCCGGCGCCGCACAGGCGCAGCCAGCGCCGCCGGCCGGCCAGGAAGGTGATGTGGATCAGCAAAGCACGCGGGGCCGGTTTCAACCCGCGGCGTCGTAGGCCGCGCGCAGCCAGCCGGTGAGTTCGGCGTCGATGTCGCCCGGGCCGGCGATGCGCAGCGTGTATGGGCACATGCCGCCCGCGGGCATGGTCTTCAGGCGCGCGCCCGGGGCCAGGTCGCGGGCGTTGATTCCGATCTCGATCAAGTCCTTGGTGGCCGGGCCGACCATGGCGAACTGCTTCTTGCGGCGCAGGCTGACGTAGGCCTTTTTCGGCGCCTGCTCGAACTTGCCGAAGCCCTGCACCTGCCGGATCACGGCCTCATGCAGCGCGCGCAGCGGCGCCTTGGCGCCGGTGTAGAGTGCATCCAGCGGGTCGCCGGCCGCATCGGCAGCTGGCGCGGCGGGGGGCGGGCCGCCGTCCAGCGCCGGCACCGGCTTGCCGTAGAACAGGGCCACGGCGTTGGCATCGCCGTAACCCAATTTGAACTGCTCCATCAGCAGGCTGCGGCGTTCGCCGGTCTTGGCCAAACCGCTGGCCGCCAGCACGGCGTGCAGCTCGGCGATGGTCTTGCCCGTGCGGGCCTGGATGTTGCGCAGTTGGGTCAGCGTTGCCGCCTGGGGGTCTGCCATGGAAGTGTCCTTCGCGCCGGTGGCTGAGGCTTGGTTGCGAGGTTCACATGGCCAGCCGGTGGCGTCAATGATGGCGGAAAGCGAGCTCCGTCGGAGCCAAGCAAGGTCGGTTGAGGGTCGAGTGGCGCTGGCCAAGCTTTCGGGGCGCGGTCACTCAAGCAACTCGCTGATACGGCCCTCAATGGTGGCGACGCTGGAGGCCGGGCGCAGCCCAGCCGCGGCGTCCGCTTGAGGGCGCGATTGCGCTTCGCGCTTGTGCGGCATGATGGCGTGCATGCATGTGCCGCTGTTCGGCCTTTCCGACCTCTACGACCCGAAGCGCCATGAGGCACTGACGGAAGACGCTTGGTCCGAGGACGCGGCGCGCGCTGCCATCGGGCACATATGTGCGGCCGCCGAACGGGAGTTCGACGAGACCGAAGGTGGCTGGTTGCTGCATCCGCAGGACGACCCGCCTGCGCCCGGCGCACGATCGGTCAACGCCTACTGGGGCGCCACCGGCGTCGTCTGGGCGCTGCGCGACCTGGCCTCGCAAGGCGCGGTCACGCTGGCGCGCGACTACACGCGCTGGATCGAGCGCTTTCCTGAGCGTGCGCGACTCGAAGCCGCCGACGAGCAGCACGGCACGGCCTCGTACCTGTTCGGCGAGAGCGCACCGCTGCTGCTGGCCTGGCAGACCACCGGGCGCGCCGACTTCGCCGACCGCCTGCATGACCTGGTTCGCGGCAACCTGCACAACCCCGCGCACGAGCCGCTGTGGGGCAACGCCGGCACGCTGCTGGCGGCCATCGCGATGGCCGAAGCCGACCCTGAGGCCGCCGAGCGCACGCGCTGGCAGGCGCTGGTGCGTGACGGCGTGCAGGCGCTGCTCGACGACATGGTGCCCGACCCTGACGCCGGCCGCTGGCTGTGGCGGCAGGATATGTACAACCGCGTCCGACACCACCTCGGCGCGGGCCACGGTTTGGCCGGCAACGCCTACCCGGCGCTGCGCGCGGCCGGCCAGGTGGACGCCACTGTGGCCGACACGCTGTTGCAGCGCTGCTTCGACACCCTGGCGGCCACTGCACTGCAGACGGTGACGGCGGGGCCCGACGGCGGCGTGTCGGTGGCCAACTGGCACCCTGTCACCGAACGCGAACGCATCGCCGCCGCGTTGGCCGCCGGCCAGCGCCCGCTGGTGCAGGATTGCCACGGCGCACCGGGCGTCGTCTGCCGCCTGGCCACCGCCCCCGCCGCGTGGGATACATTGCTGCGCGCCGCCGGCGAGATGACCTGGATCGCCGGCCCGCTGGTCAAGGGCCCGTCGCTGTGCCACGGCACCGCTGGCAATGCAATGGCCTGCCTCAAGCTGTGGCAGCGCTTCGCCGAGCCGCCGTGGCTGGAGCGTGCACGCCGGCTGGCGATGCATGCGACCGCGCAGGTCGAACAGGCGCGCGCCCGCCACGGTCAGGGCCGCCACAGCCTGTGGACCGGCGACCTGGGCGTGGCCTGCGTGCTGTGGAACTGCGTGCGAGGCGAGGCATGGTTCCCGATGCTCGACCGCCGCTGAGCGCAGCGCTGCACCAGCGGTGACTGGTGCGCCGAGTGGCACAGCACCAGCGCGGTGGTCACGATGCCGTGTGCGGCCAGTGCGTCGGCCTCGCGCTTCAGGTGGGTCTCCTTGCCCTGAAGTCGTCACCAGAATTGGGGATGCTTCACTGCCGCCATTCGCCTTCGGTCGTCCCGGCCAGGAGCCGCCGCTCGCGACAGGCTGCTTCGCGGTCGTCCGCTGTGCTGACTCCATTGAGCGTGCATGCCGCCATGGGGTCGTGGGCGGACCTCAGCCTGCCGCGTCGAAGGCCTTTCGAAGCCAGCCTTGGAACTGTGCATTGATCTGCTCGGCGCTTGTGATACGAGTGACATCGTTGCACATGGTGCCTGGCGGCTGCGGCTTGAGCTGCACGTTCGCCGGCAAGTCTTCTTGCATTCAGCCCGAGGTCCATGCGGTCGTTCGCGACGGGTCTCCCCATCGCGATTTGCTTCTTGCGGTGAAGGCTGACATAGGGTTTCATGGGCACTTCCTCGACGTAGCCGAACGTACAAGATTGCGCCAACACCGCCCTATGCATGGGACGCCGCGCGGCCTTTGCACGCGCGCAGTTGGCGGCCCGAGGATTCGCGTCAGGGACACGGGGTGCAAGTGGCGCGCCGCTGCTGAAGTCAGGCAATGGCTTTCCGATCAACAGGGCGACGGGCTTCGAGTCACCGTCGCCGAGCTTGAACATCTCCACGCGCCAGGTACACCGTTCGCCATGCTCGGCCAAGCCGCTGGCCGCGACAGCCGCATGCAGTTCGCCACTGGTCTTGCCGGTGCGGTTCTGGATGTTCTTCAGCTGTGTGATCGTGGCACCTGCGGGGTCGGCCTTGGTGTGCTCCGTTGTCTGGTTCGTCAGCGAGCTGCATCATGGTCGCCAGAAAATCGCCCCGGCGACGGTTACGGTGGGCACCGTGCGCACCACCCGATCACCCACGCCAAGCTGGCCTTCCTGGTTGCCGCCCCAGCACAGCACCTGGCCGTCGCTGCGCAGTGCGCAGGTGTGGCCGAAGCCGGCTGCCAGCGCCTGCACGCCAGCCAGGCCGCCCACCTGCGTGGGCGCGGTGCGCGTCTCGTCGACGTTGCCATTGCCCATGACGCCGGTGCCCCAGCAGCGCACCGACAGGTCGTCGAGCCGGGCGCACACATGCGAGCGACCTGCCGTCACCTCGACCACACGCGAAAGGCCGATCACCGCCACGGCGGCCGGCCCGCCGGCGCCGACGCTGCCGGTGCCCAGCTGTCCTTCGTTGTTGCGACCCCAGCAGTTCACGGTGCCGCCGCGTAGCAGCGCGCAGGCGTAGCCGGCGCCCAGCGACACCTGCGTCGCCGGGCCGACACTGACCTGCACGGGGATGGACACCGAGGGACTGGGCCCCTGGCCGACTTGCCCGGAGGTGTTCAGGCCCCAGCACCACACGCTGTCGTCGTTGCGCAAGGCGCAGCTGAAGTCGGCCCCGGCGGCCACCGAGAGCATGCCGCTCAGGTTGGCCACCTGCACCGGCGCGAGTCGGGGGTCGGTGGTGCCGTCGCCCACCTGTCCGACGTCGTTGCTGCCCCAGCACCAGACGGTGTCGTCGCTGGCCAGAAGGCAGCGGTGCGAGCGCCCCGCCACCACCTGCTTCACGTTGGTGAAGCCGCTCAGTGGCTGCGGTGAGGTGAAACCATTGCCGGCGCAGTACACCTTTCCGGTGACGGTCAAGGCGCAGCTCGTGGTCTCGCCGGCGGCCACACCCGTCGCCGGCTCGAGCAGCGTCATGGCGCGCGGCACGGGCCATGGGGTCGTGTCGCCGGCGCCTACTTGGCCGCTGCTGTTGTAGCCCCAGCAAGCCGCCTGGCCGTCGGCCTGCATGGCGCAGGTGTGCCAGAAGCTGCTGGCGATCTTGTCGCGCGACGGGCTGGCGGCCGGCGGGCTTTCCATGCTCAGCACGGCCGGCGTGCTGAACACGACGCCGGCGCCGTTGTAGACCAGCACGGCATAAATCGCGCCGCTGTCAGCCGGCGCCAGCGCCGGAGTGGTGTAGCTGGCTGAATCGGCCCCGGGGATAGCCACGTTGTTGCGCAGCCATTGGTAGCGCAGGCCGCTGCCGCTGGCCGTGACCGAGAAGCGCGCCGTGCCGCCCACCGCGGCCCGCGCGGCCTGCGGCGGTGCCACGATCACCGGCGCGTTCAGCAGCGTCAGCGGGGCCGCGTCGCTGGTGATGCCGCCCAGCACGTTGCCGACGGTGACGCTGTACGCAGCGATGTCGGCGGTGCCGAGGTTGCCGAGCGTCAGTACCGCGCCGGTGGCGCCGGCGATGGGCGTGCCGTCCTTCAGCCATTGGTAGCTCAGCGGCCCGGTGCCGCTGGCGGCCACCACGAAGCTGGCCGTGCCGCCGGGCGACTGCACCTGCGGCGCGGGGTGAGCCATCAGGGTCACGGCCTCGATCCGCGGCGCCGGTGTCACCGTCAGCTGCACGCGAAAGCTCACGGCGCTACCCGCGGCGTTGCTCACCTGCACCGAATAGATCGCCGCGTCGACCGACGTGGCGGACGCGATGCTGTAGACCGCCTGGGTGGCGCCGGCAATCGGCTGGGCGTTGCGCAGCCACTGGAACGTGAACGGCGCGCTTCCCGACACGCCCACGCCGAAGGTGGCGGTGTTGCCAGCATTCACCAGCACCGACGCCGGCTGCGTCACGATACTTGGCGCTACCAGTGGCGCACCAGCCGGGCCCACGGTGAGCATGGCGTCGGCGCTGGTGGTGCTGCCGGCGGCGTTGCTCACCACTACGCTGTAGGTGCCAGCCTGCGCCGGCGTCACCGCAGGCAGGCGCAGCACCGCGGCATTGGCGCCGGCTATCGGGTTGCCGTTCAAGTGCCACTGGTAGTTCAATGCCTCGGTGCCGCGCGCGGCCACCGCAAAGGCGGCGTCGCTGCCGCTGGCCACACTCAAGCTGGCCGGCTGGGTGGTGAAGGTGGGCGCCACGTTCAGGTCGCTCACCGAGACGGTGACGGGCGCGCTCTCGGCCGTGCCCAGCGCGTTGGTGGCCACCAGGCGAAATTGCGTGCCGTTGTCGGCCAGGCCCAGCAACGCGGTGGTAAAGCTGGTGCTGGTGGCACCGCTCACATCGGTCCAGGCGCCGCTGGCATTGGCAGGTCGCGTTTGCCATTGCAGCGTGGGCGTCGGCAAGCCAGTGACGGTGGCCGACAGGCTGGCCGTCTGGCCGGTGCGGACCAACATCGAACGCGGGGCTTCGGTGAAGCGCGGCACGGCGCCTTGCTGGATGACTTCCACGCGAGTGGGTGACCCCGTCACGCACTCGGGCGTGCTGCTGCCTGGCGGCGTGTAGCAGGCCTGGGCGCGGATCAGCGCGCCATCGTCGTTGGCTTCGACCGGCCCGTAGCTGAACCGCGGTGTCCAGTACATCCAGGCCGGCATCGGTCCTTCGAGCGGATGCGCATCGGCCTCGCTCTGGAACGAGCGGCCCACGTCGACCCAGGTTTTTCCCGCGTCGCGGCTTCGCAGCCAGGTGATGACCGCCTGGTTGCGCGCATCGGGCGGGGTGTACTTGAGTCGGAACGCCGCGATAGGGTCCGCCTGAGCGGCGCCCCCCGACATGACGGTGGGCACATCCAGGCGGGCACCCACCAATGTCTGCACCGTGCCGGGCGTTGACAGCACCCTCAGGGGCCGGGTCAATGCCCGATCCGGATGAGAAATGACGCTGCTGTCGAACAACAGGGCGGGCCCCGGGAAGTACGTGGCGGCCAGTTGCCCATCGCAGAACAGGTCCATGGCTGGAACGGCCACATTCGGCAGTGTCGGCACCGCCAGCACCACGGTGGTGTAGACGGTTTGCGAAGTGAGCTCGAAGGATGTGAGGGGATTGCGTTCAGGAAAGTCGGGCTGGTAGCCGCCGGTGAAGTAGATGTCCAGCGATCGTTGGCTGGCGCCGCTGCAAACCGCGGGCATCACGCCGCCCGTGGTGGTGACGCGAATTTCGAGCGAGGTGGGCAGGGTGATCGTGCCGCAAGGCTCGCCGTTGCAACGATGCTCCCATTTGAAGATGCCGAACAACTGGGGTGGGTTTCCGTCGAACGGATAGCTGACCGCGACCACGGTGAAGTACGAGAAGCCACCCACCCGCGCACTCACCATGCCGTCGGCCACGGTGCTGTTGCCCAGCACCACCCAGCTGCCGCCAGGCTCGGCCTTGGCCAGGCTCCAGTTCTGGTTGGGTTGCAGGCTCGTGCTGGGCACCGGCAGCCGCACTTCCACCGGCTGCGCAAAGCGAGTGCCATGCGGCGTGATCGCGTAGGTATCTCCCGCCGCCACCAGACCCGCGGGCACGGGCGGCGCGCCGCTGGAGTCCTTGGCAAGCCGGATGGTGGTGTCTGCCTGCAGCGCGCCCGCCGGCACCACCACCTGCGCACCACCCGCTTCGCCCACGGCGCCGCCGGCGGCGCCCACGGTCACGGCGGGTGGCGGCAAGGGCTCGTCGCCGCTGCCCCCGCCGCCGCAGGACACCAGCGCCAAGGACAGGGCGGCCGCAGCCAGCAAATTGAGTGCGATAGCGGCCGATCGGCCTTCCGCGACAAGAAGGTGGGTGGCAGACATGATCACTCTCCAGCAGTTCGCCCGGGTGCTTGCTGGCTGTGCAGCGCCTCGGGTCACCGGGCATTTGTAGAGGGCCTTGCGTTTTGAGGGCGTCATCTCAGCCCGGCTGTGCCGAAGCTGAAGCCGCATGCAAGGCATCGTGGTGCGATGGTGCTGTGCTGCCCCAGGTCACCCGGTCCGCCAGGTTCCAGGTCCCAACCGACTCGTTTACCTGACCCTGCACCCGGACCACGAGGTCCAGGTGCAAGTTCATGACGGCGCTTTGGGATGCGCCGGGGAGGCCATCGACGCAGTTGGGGGCGACTCACTCACCGCAAACAAGTGCGCTGGACCACGTTTCTCCGGCGCAAAGAGCGAGGCGCCAACGCCAGCAGACCCGCCATCAAAAGGAGCACCGAGGCAGGTTCGGGCACCGCGGGCGCCACCCCGGGCAGGATGTTCGTGAAGGTCACGCCGGGCGTGGACGAGCGCAGTTCCCCGTCGGCCGTGTGGGACATGTCGGAGAACGCGGCGTAGGGCAAGCCAGAGCCCGAGCCCCCAACAAGGACGAACAGTCGGGCCTCGATGCGCAGCCGTTGCCCCACGGAAGCCTCGAACGGCAGCACATAGCCGCCCGGGGCGAGTGCCATGGTTTCGAAGGTACTGATGGCCTCGGACTGGACGGTCCTCGTCACGTGGTTGCCGGGCCAGTCGGTGCCGTGACCTGCGCGGTCTTCCCAGAACGCACTTTCGGTGCGTGAGACCCAGAGGTCACCTGGACGGCCGCCCGTGTTCCGGGCGTTCACGTTCAACCATGCCAAATAGGTGAATGCGAGGTCCGGCGTGCTGCTGGCATTGGTGTCAAGGTTGAACACCTTGAACTCGACCCGCGCGCTCGCCACGGCATCGTAGCCGTCGTTCAGGGGCACGGGCGTTCCGGCGCCGCCCGTCAGCGCGCCCGGCGTACCGGCACCGAGGGTGCCGCCCAAAGCCAGGTTCAGCTCGATGGGCACCCGCGTGCCAACTGGCGTGCCGGGCGACGAAGACTGCACCTGCGTCTGCCACTGGAAGAAGCTGGTCAAGCCATGCTCCAGGCCGTCGCTGGCGTTCAGCGCCACCTGTCCTCGCAGCGTCAGGAATTGTGCGTCGCTGAGGCCAAAGTATTGGCCCTGGTTGGCGGGCATGCTTGGCAGCGCAGGGATGAACGGCGTGCCCAGCACGGCAGGCGCAACAGGCTCAAAGGTGCTCAGGTCCAGTGGGCCGCCGCCCAGCGCAACATGGTTACCGTCGGGCGCGGCCAGCGCCGCCATACTGAACCCGCCAAGCGCCAGCGCCACGGCACCCCAACGCTTGGCCACGCGCTGGCGCTTCGCGGCCGGCCACGCGATGCCGGGCCTGCTTCGACCCGGTCTGCGCAGGCGGCGGGCGGCCAGCAGTGCCAGGCCAAGCAGAGTTGAGGTCAGCGTCCCGGGTTCGGGCACCGCCGGCAGCGGGGTCTTGCCAGGCAGGTTGTTCTGGAAGACCACGCCGGGCAGGCCACTGTCGAGTTCGCCGTCAAAGGTCTTGGACATGTCGGCCACGCCGCCGAATTGCACGCCGCCGCGGCCGGCGCCGTCCACGCCCGCCACCAACGTGGCAAGGATGTGCAGCCGATGACCGGTGACGGAGCTGAATCCGAGTGTGAATTCCTTCTGGCTGAGCTGCAGGTCCTCGAAGGTGTACACGGCATGCGCCAGCGCATTGCTGGAGCTGAAGCTCCCGGGCCAGACTGTCAGCACGCCAGCCTTGTCGCGCCAGCTGGCGCCCTCCCTTCGATCGACCAAGGTGACATCGGCCGCCGCGTCGGGTTGTACCTGGAGGTTGGCCTGGTATCTGAACTCGATGTCGGGCACCAGGGGTGAGTAGCCGATGGCATCCAGGTCGAACACCCGCACCCGCAGGTCGGTGTAGGCCAAAGCGCTGTAGCTCTGCCCAACAGCCAGCGCCTGGCCCTGCTGGCCCGCCAGCGCGGCCATGGCGCCGGCCTGCAGGCGGCCGTCGATCGTCACCTTGAATGGGTTCACCAGCGGCTGCGGCCCCGGCCCCACACTGGGGGCCAACACGGTCCAGTCGAAGAAACTCTCGACGCGTGATCCGTCGTTGTTGCCGGTATCGCGCAGCGCCAGCGAGCCCCGCAGCGTGAGGTGGGCGCCGTCGGCCTGGCCGAAATGGGCTTCGCGCTGCGCCATGCCAGGCAGGTTGGGCTGGAATGGTGCCCCCACCGTCACTGGAGCCAGGTTGCTGGATGCGACTTCGTTCGTTCCACCCTGCATGGCCGTGCTGTTGAGATCGGCCGCCTGTACGGCTGCAGCGGCCGTACAGGCCAGCAGCCAGACCCCTTTGGGGACCAAGGTTGATCTTTGACCGGTTTCCATGACGTTGACTCCTTCGGCACCCAAGGTTCGTTCCTCGGGCTGTGCTGGAAAGTCTGCGCGGGTCACCGTTATTGAATCGTTATCGAAGCGGTCCGGCGATCCGCGCCCGGCCTTGCGTTCGTTTGATGGCTAGCAGGCAGGAAACGCGTCGACCAACGTGGCCCGGACGGAGCCTCGCCGTCTGCCCCGTCCGGCACGATCGATGGGCGGCCAAAGCCACGGTGCAGCTGCAACAATCCACCGCAGCATGGGTCTCGCCGACACCCCGCCCGACGCCGAAGTCACGGTGCACCTGACGCTGGCCGCCGCCGCCACGCTGCGCGGCCCGTCCGGTGCGTTCGTGGCGCTGGGCCCGCGCGACGCAGCGCTGCTGGCCTGGCTGGCGATCGAGGGGCCCACGCCACGCATCAAGCTCGCCGGCCTTCTGTGGCCCGAGCACGAACTCGGTGCGGCGCGCAACAACCTGCGCCAGCGGCTTTTCAAACTGCGCAAGCTGGCCGGAGCTGAGGTGGTTGGCGGCGGCGCGATGCTGCAATTGGCGCCCCATGTCGAACACGACCTCGGCGACGCCGAGGGCCTGCTTGCTGGCGTGCCCGACGACGATGGCGGCGAGTTCTCGATCTGGCTCAATCGGCAGCGCGAACGCCGCCGCGAGCGCGTGCAACACGCGCTGATCGAACTCATCGAGATGGCGGAGGCGGCCAAGGACTATGCCGACGCGCTGGTGCACGCCAAGGAACTGCTGGCGCTCGAGCCCTTGAGCGAGGACGCGCACCGCCGGGTCATCCGGCTGCATTATCTGAACGGGGATCGGGCGGCGGCGCTGCTGGCGTTCGATGCCTGCGAGCGGGTGCTGAAGGACGAGGTGGGCACCAGCCCGTCAGCGCAGACGCTCGCGCTGCTGGGCGTGCTGGAGGCGGCCGCTTCCGACGCGGCCCCTGCCCGCGCATGCGCCGTGCCGGCGGGCGTGCTGCGCCCACCGCGCATGGTGGGGCGGGATGCCGAGCTTGCCGCGGTGAACGCCGCCTGGCAGGACGGACAGGTCGTGCTGGTGCTCGGCGAGGCCGGCATGGGCAAGTCGAGACTGCTGTCCGAATGCGCCGACACGACCACGAGCTTGGCCGTCGCGCGCCCCGGCGACGCCGCTGTGCCCTTCGCGGCCGCAGCGCGCCTGCTGCGCGCGGTGATCGCGCAGCATCCTGCGGCAGCATCGGCGGAAAGTCGCTCGCGGCTGGCCACGCTGCTGCCCGAGTATGCCGAGCACGACGCCGTGCCCGCCGCCAACCTGGCCAAGCTCGTGCAGGTGGTTCAGGGTGTCTTGCTGGCCGCGCAGGCCACCGGCCTGCACACGGTGCTGCTCGACGACCTGCACTTTGCGGACGCTGCCACGTTCGACCTGCTGCGCGAGCTGCTCGGCGGAAATCCGACGGCATTGCGCTGGGGCTTCGCACAGCGTCCGGCAGAAGGGTCGCAGGTGACCCAGGCCTTCGCCGATGAACTCGAGGGCGAACTCCGCCTCAGACGTGTGGCGCTTGGGTCGCTGGATGCCGCGGCGATGGCCGCCCTGGTCGATTCGCTCGGCGTGCCGCAGCTTGACGGTGCGCGGCTTGCGCCGGCCCTCGTGCGCCACACGGGTGGCAATCCGCTGTTCGCACTCGAGACGCTCAAGGCGATGCTGGTCGGTGGCGGAGGCCGGTGGGCGGGCACCGCGCTCGCCGTTCGCGACGGGGTGAGCTCGCAACTGCCGGCGCCAACCAGCGTCGGCGCGCTGATCGGGCAGCGGCTCAAGCAACTGTCCCCGCGCGCGCTGGCGCTCGCACGCGTGGCCGCTGTGGCTGGTGCCGATTTCAGCGCCGCGCTCGCCGAGCGCATTCTTGTCACGCCCGCGGTCGAACTCGCCGACGCGTGGGCCGAACTCGAAGCGGCGCAGGTGTTGCGCGACGCGGCGTTCGCGCACGACCTCGTCTACGAAGCGACCTTGGCGGGCGTGCCTGCGGCCATTGCGCGCGAGCTGCACGCGCGCGTGGCCGACGATCTGCAGGCGGGCAATGCGCCGGCCGAACGCGTGGCCTCGCACAGGCTCGAGGCATCCGACCCGCACAAGTCGATCCCCGCGTTGCGTGCCGCGGCGGCTGCGGCCATCGCCAAGTTCCAGCGGCCGCTGGCCGCCCGGTGGCTGGAACAGGCCGCGGACCTGCTGGAACAAATCGGTGATCGTCCTGGCGCGTTCGAGGTCCTGGCAGAGGCGGTGCAACTGCGGCAAGGGTTCGACACCGGCGCCAGCCACGACGCCGCCACGCAACGTTTGCTCGCGCTGGCCGACACGCCGTCGCAGCGCGCCGAGGCGGCGACGCATCGCGCCGTCTACCTGCACATCGTCGGCCAGGGCAGCCAGGCGCTGCCACTGATCGAGCAAGGCTTGTCGGCCGCGCGCTCCGCGCACGATGACGTTGCGCTGATGCGCGGACTGAACGTGCAGGGCATCGTTCTCCGCCACGTCGGACGCAACGAGGAAGCGATGCGATCGCTGCGCGATGCGCTGGCACTCGCCCGCACGGTGAGCACCGACCGGGGCGACGAACTGCCCGCCGTCCTCAACAACCTTGCGCTGGCGCAGATGGAAGCCGACGACCAGGTGGGCGCCATCCTGCACTTCGAGGAAGCCGCACGCCTGCAGCCCGACGCGCCCACGCGCGCACGGGTGCTGAACAATCTTGCGCTGGCGCTGGAAGAGATCGGCAGCCTGGAGCGTGCGCTCGATGCCCGGACCACGGCGCAACGCCTGCTGCGCGGGCAGGATGGCACGGAGTTCGCACTGCTGAACCTGACTGTTTCGCTTGTTGGTCTCGGCCGCTACCTGCTGCACTTTGCCGATGCGTTGGAATGGATGGCACAGGCCCAGGCCATGGCGGCCCCGATGACACACTGGCGCACCCATGACTTGCATTTGCAGCGTGCACTGCTGTACACCGATCTTGGGGCATGGCGCGAGGCCGACGACGCGTTCGCGCAGATCGATTTGTCCAAACAGACGGCGCTTTCGCACCTGAGTGTTCTGCTGGGGCGCCTGCATTACCTGTTCGCACGCAACATCGATGCCACCGAGGCGCTGGCGCAGGCGGAGCAACTGATCCCAGGGGGCGACAGGCGACGCATGCGCCGGCTCCATCTGGCCAAGACGCGCGTCCTGCCGCCGCCGCAGGCGCTCGCGCTGGCCGCGGCCGAACTTGAGCGTGAGGCAGCCATCGGCAATCGCGCCGCGCAGATTCCTTTCGCCACGCTGGCGGCGCGCGCGTGTCTTCGGCAGGGCGATGCGACCGCGGCGCTGCGATTCGCCCAACGCGCGACCGATTGCATGAAGGCGGCGCAACCGGCCAGCTTTTCGCCGTTCGAGGTACGTTTCACGATGTACGAGGCGTTACTTGCCAACGGCGATGCGCGGGCGCAGGAGGAGATCCTGTCACTGGCGAGCGATCTGCACGAGGTGGCAACGACGCAGGTTCCGCAGGAATTTCGCGGGACGTTTCTGCAGGGCGTGGCGCTGAATCGCGCCATTCGTGCGGCGGCGGGCGGCCAGCGCCTGGTCAGACGCTAGCCAGCCCGCCGCTGCGGCAGCCTCACTGTGTGCATGCCATCCAGGTCGCTTCCCTGAACCATCGAACTCAGGGCATTGAACAGCAGCTCGAGGGTGAACCGCCCGGACCCGATGTCCTGCGACATTGCACCCGACGGCGCTCCCGCGCCAGGCCGCAAGCACCAGGCCGGCATGTCGCCTGATTCGCCCGTTACCGCCCCCGGGCGTGGCCCGGTCCCGGCGATAACGCCTTGGTAACGCGGCGGCGCCTACCTTTCCCGGCATCGGGTCGATCACGACTCATCCTGGGAGAAAGACATGCCTGTTACCCGCTGCACCTCCGCCCGCCAGGCCGCACTGGCCTGCTTCACGCTGCTGTCGCTGCTGGCGGCCTGCGGCGGGGCCGACGACCCGCCGGCCGCACCCGCCCCGGCACCGCAATCGCCGCCTGCCCCCCCGTCGCCGGGCGGCACCCGGGTCGCCGGCGTCTTCCAGGGCCCGCTCGGCGCGGCCGTGGTGCTGCAGAACAACGCCGGCGACGACCTGCCGCTGACCATCCCCAGCGCCGGCGCCACGTTGCGTTACGACGAACTGGCCTTCAACTTCAACCAGTTGCTGGCCGATGGCAGCGCCTATGCGGTGAGCCTGAAGACGGCGCCGGTCGACCACAGCTGTTCGGTTTACCAGGGCGCCAACGGCACGCTGCCCACCGAGAGCACGCCGCTGCGCGTGGGTTGCGAAATCACCGACGACCTGGTCAGCCGCAGCACAGACGATGCGGTGCTCGGCACCTTCTTCGACAGTTTCGCGCCGTCCATCGGCGGCGCCGACGTGCCGGTGGGCAGCACCGCCACAGCCCATGGCGAGGGCCGCTACGTGGCCTTCGTGTCCGGCGCGCCGGGCATGGGTGGGGCCACCGGGTCGAACCGCCAGGTCTATTGGCGCGACCGCCTGACCGGCGAGACCGTGCTCGTGAGCGCCAACGCCGCCGGCCAGCAGGGCAACGGCCAGAGCCAGGCCCCGGTGGTCTCGGCCGACGGGCAGACGGTGGCCTTCGAGTCCTTCGCCACCAATCTGGACGGTGCCGACACCAACGGCGCGCGCGACGTGTTCGTTTGGAGCGCAGCGCGGCGTGGTCTCGGTGCGGTGCGCGTCAGCGTCGGCGCGGGCGGCGCGCAGGGCAACTCGCACAGTTGGGAGCCCACGCTGTCGGGCGACGGCAGCCTGGTCGCCTTCACCACCAACGCCAGCAACCTCACCGGCGGGGCCAGCGGCCCCAACGTCGTGCTGCGCAACCTGGCCACGGGCGTCAACACCCTGGTGACCACCGACGCCACCGGCGCCGGCGTGGGCGGCTCGTCGCCGATGCTGTCGGAAAGCGGCGCGCGACTGGCGTTCTACTCCTTCTCGTCGAAGATCACCGAAGGGGACACCAACGACCTGTGGGACGTCTTCGTCTACGACTCGGCCACCGGCGCCAAGCGCCGCGTCAGCCTGCGCGACGGTGGCGGCGAGCGCGATGTCGGCACCGAAAGCCGCAGCCGCGGGGTGTGGCCTTCCATCTCGGGCGACGGCCGCTACGTGGCCTACGCCACCACGTCCACCAACGTCGTGGCCGGCGACACCAACGGCCTGCAGGACGTGTTCGTGGTGGAAGTGGACACCGGCCGCGTGGTGCGGGCCAGCGTGTCCGACGCCGGCGTGCAGGGCGACGGTGACTCCCCGCTCGGCCAGGGCGAACGGCCGGCGTTGTCCTACGACGGCCAGTGGGTGGCCTTTTCCACCCGAGCCAGCAACCTGGGCGTACCCATCAACAACGTGGTGATGCGCCAATGGGCGACGGGGCAGACCCATAGGGTCTCCGACCTGGCCATCAGCACCGTGGGCGCGCCGGTGATGTCCCGCAAGGGCGCTTACGTGGCCTTTGGCGCCGGCATGCCACGGGACAGCCGCTTTGCATCGACCGGCCTGTTCGCTCACTACACCGGCGTGGCGCGGGCCTTCGCCTGGCAAGACTGAAGGAGCGGCGCCGATGGACATGCGCCCAGGCCTGACGGAAGCAACGCGGTTGCTGCGGCTGGCAGCCTGCGTCTCGATCCTGCTGGCCGGCTGCGGCTGCGGCGGCGGCGGTGAACCGGCAACTGCGCCCCAGCCTGCGGTGATCGACGGCGACGGCGGCAGCGTGGCCGCGTCCGGTGCCAAGCTGATCGTGCCGCAAGGCGCCCTGGGCGCTGCGGTCACGATCCGCATCGCCAACGACGCCACCGGCGCCCCGCCGCTGCCGGCCTGGGCGCAGGCGGTAGGCGACATGGTGGCAATCACACCGCACAACACCACGTTCGCCCAGCCGGTGACAGTGCGGCTGCCCGCACCGGCCGTGCACCTGCAGCCCGAGCAGCGACTGATGATCGCCAAGGCCGAACCGGGCGGCAGCTGGGAAGTGCTTGGCAACACCGTGCATGCCGACGGCATGCTCGAAGCGCAGGTGCGCGCTTTGTCGGTGTTCACCGCCGTGATCGTCACCAGCCTGCCGCCACCGATACCCGTGCCCACACCCGAGCCCTTCGCCATCACCGCGGTTCGGCTCGAATGCAACGGCGTGCCGTGTGCAAGCAATGAAATCCTGCGCGACATGGAGATGACCGCCATCGTCGAAAACAACGGCGGCCAGTTGCCGGCCCAATGCACGGCCCCGCAGATCGTGATCAAGCGCAACGGCAGCGCCACGCTGGAGGCGACCCTGGACGCACGGCCCGGCATCTTTGCCGTGGCGCACTACCGCTTCACCACCGCCAGCCCGGTTTTCGCCCCGCTTGTGCACAGCGCCTACTACTACGTCATGCCCGCTTTGCGATGCACCGACGCTGCAACCAATGTCGCAAGCTACCAGGCCTGGTTGGGCAGTGCCGACATCGACTTCATCGGCATTGCACAACAGGAACCCGAGACCGCGGTGGTGCACTTCCCGAGCGCCATCAGCCTGGCTGTGGGAGAGCCGCTCACCATCCGCTCGGTGCTCACGAGCGGGGGCAGGCTGTCGAGTACCGGCAGCCTGACCTACGACCCCTTGTGGACCGCCGACCCGACCATGGTGTTTCTGGAGCGGCTCTACCCGGGCGACAGCTACTGGCGTGGCATCCAGACCTTGAACAAGACGCAAGCTGACCCGCGCCCCGTGGCCGGCAATCTCACGGCATGGATGTACTGGGGATTCGAGCACCGGCTGCCATCGGTGACCGAGTCCGACAACGGCGCCCAGTACCGCCTGCGCGCCTGCTTTTCCCGCAGCGGCGCATCGGTGTGCGCGGTGGGGCCCACACTGCACGTGACCGTGCTGCAAAGCACCTTGCCACCCAGCTTCACCCGGCAACCCAGTTCGCTGCAGGTCACCGCCGGCCAGACGGCCAGCCTGAGCGCCTCGGTGGCCGGCCTGCCCGTCCCCGCGCTTCAGTGGCAGACCCGACCCGCCGGTACCAACGGTGCATGGACCGATGTCAGCGGCGCCATCGAAGCGAGCTACACCACGCCGGCGTTGGCGTTGGCCGACTCAGGCACCCAGTTCCGTATCGTCGCCAGCAATGCGGCCGGACGTGCCGAGAGCGCGCCCGTCACCGTGTCAGTCAGCGCGGCCGGCATTGCGCCTACCCTCAGTACACAGCCGGCCAGCCTGCATGTCATCACCGGCAGCGACGCGGTGTTTGCGATCCAGGCGCAGGGCACCGCGGCGCTGAGCTACCACTGGCGGCGCAACGGCGAGGCGATTCCAGGTGCCAACGCGCCCATCCTGCGCCTGCCCACCGTGGCCGCGGACGATGCCGGCGCCTACAGCGTGGAGGTGCGCAACCAGGCGGGCAGCGTGCTCAGCGACGCGGCCACGCTGCGCGTCAGTGACGGCGGCGCCACCGGCGTGGCGCCCAGCATCGTGACGCAGCCGGTGTCGGTGCTGGTGAATGCCGGCAACACCGCCACTTTCGCGGTGGGCGCGGCCGGCAGCGGGCCGCTGTCCTTCCAGTGGCAGCGCAACGGCGTGCCCCTGGCCGGCGCCACGGCCGCCTTCCACAGCATCGCTGCCGCCAGCGCCGCTGACCAGGGCAGCTACCGCGTCGAGGTGCGCAATGCGCTGGGCTCGGTGCTCAGCTTCACTGTCACGCTGACCGTTCTGCCGACCGCACAGCCCGTGGCGCCGACGATCAGCACCCAGCCTTCGGCGCAGATCGCCTTGCGGGGCAGCGGCGCCGTCTTCGCGGTGGCCGCTTCCGGCAGCGGGCCGCTGACCTACCAGTGGACTCGGGATGGCGCACCGATCCCCGGCGCCACGGCCGCGGTACTGATGCTGCACAACGTGCAAGCGGCCGACGCGGGCTTGTACGCCGTCACGGTGGGCAATGCGCTGGCCAGCGTATCCAGCCAGGGGGCCGACCTGGTGGTCGTGGACGCGCCGCTGATCATCGCGCAGCCGGTGCCGGCGCAGGCGGTGGTGGGCGGCACGGCCTCCTTCGAGGTTCTTGTGGGCGGCAACGGCATCCGAACCCAGTGGCTGCGCAACGGCGTGGCGATCCCCGGCGCCGACGAGCAGCGCTACACCACGCCGCCGCTGAGCGCGGCCGACAATGGCGCGGTCTATTCCGCCATCGTCTACAACGGCTCGGGCATCGTATTCACCCAAGGCGCCTTGCTGACCGTGGGGGCGCCGCAGCCCGCCGCGCTGCTGGTCAGCGCGGTGGCGGCCGGCTTTGCCAATTCGCTGGTGGTCGCCACCGACGGCAGCGCTTGGGCCTGGGGCTACGGCGTGGATCCGGCCACCGGCGGCTATGCCGCCAACCCGCCCTTCGCCACGCGACCGGTGCCGGTGCAGGGGCTGACCGACGTGACCGCGGTGACGCTGTCGTCCGAGGCGGGTTCGTCGTACGCGCTGCACCGCGACGGCACCGTGTCCGCCTGGGGCCGCAACGAGGCCGGCCAGCTCGGCGACCGCAGCACCCTGACGCGGCCCCTGCCAGTGAAAGTGCTGCAAGGCGCCAACCTTCCGATGGACGAGGTGTGCGCCATTGCCGCGAGCGACTCCGTGCTGGTGATGGCCCGCGCCACCGGCTGCTCGCCAGGCGTGAACCGCAGCGGCATCACCGGTGCCTGGGTGGCCGGGCTGTTCAGCCGCACCCTGGCCGGCGGCGCGAGTTCGGTGCAGACGCCGCTGAACGGTGCGGTGGCGCAGCCCGTGCCGGGCCTGCCGGCCGGCGTGGCCGTGGTGGAACTGTCGACCACGATGACGGCCGCCACACGCGGCGCCCTCAGCCTGCGCCTGATCGACGACCGGCGCTTTGCCTGGGGCTTCAACGACAGCAACCGCCTGGGCGCCGGGGTGTCGAGCGTGTTTGCCGGTGGCGTGGCCGGGCCGGTGGAAGTGAGCGGATTTTGGGCTGGGCGCTGCTGTCAGGCCATCGGGCGGGACTTCGCCCTGGGCATCGACGGCGCCACCGGCACGGCCTGGGCGGTGGGTGCCAACGTGAACGGCGAACTGGGTAATGGCGTCGGCGGCGCGCACTTTTCACCGCCGGTGCCGGTGCTGGTGTCCGACACGGTGAGCGCGGTGGCCGCCGGGGCCACCCACGCGGCGGCCATCAGCAATGGCCAGCTGTGGACCTGGGGCCTGATCGGGACCAGCGTGGTGCGCACCCCAGTGCGCCTGGGCACCACCACCGGATACAGCGCGCTGGCCGTGGGTGACGTCCACGCGCTGGCCATCGGACCGGGCGGTGAACTGCATGCCTGGGGCGACGCCAGCCACGGCGCCCTGGGCGATGGCCGCACCAGCGGACGGCGCAGCGTGCCCGCTGTGGTGATGCGTCCGTGAGCGACCGACGTCAGCCGGCACTGCGACAATCCCCTGCACTATGGATCCCGCCGACCGACCGCGCGAATCCGAAGCCGCAGCCGCCGTGCACCTGACGCTGGCCGGCGCTGCCACACTACACGGCCCAGCCGGCCCGCTGGTGGCGCTGGGCCCGCGCGACGCCGCACTGCTGGCCTGGCTGGCACTGGAAGGCGTGACGCCACGTGCCAAGCTGGCGAGCCTGATCTGGCCAGAGCACGACATCGCCGCCGGTCGCAACAACCTGCGCCAACGCATCTTCAAGCTGCGCAAACATGCCGGTACCGATGTGGTGATCGGCAGCGCAGGCCTGCAATTGGCCGCCTCGGTGGAGCATGACCTGGGCGACGCCGAAGGCCTCCTGGCCGACGTGCCCGACGAGGTCGGCGGCGAGTTCTCGAACTGGCTCGCCCAGCAACGCCAGCGGCGCCGCGACCGCGTGCGCCGTGCGCTGGTGGAGCTGATCGAGATGGCCGAACAGGCGAAGGACTATGCCGATGCGCTGACGCATGCAACGGAACTGATGGCGCTGGAACCTCTGAGCGAAGATGCCCACCGACGCGTGATCCGCCTTCACTATTTGAGCGGGGACCGGGCGGCCGCGTTGCTGGCGTTCGACCGCTGTGAGCGGGTGCTCAAGGACGAAGTGGGTACGCAGCCCTCGCCGCAGACCTTGGCGCTGTTGGCGACGCTGAGCAGCGCTGGGCCTCAAGCCAATGCTGTTGCGTGTCCGGTCCCGGCCAGCGTGTTGAGGCCACCGCTGCGTGCTGGGCGGGACGACGTCTGGGCCGCCCTGTGCACGTCGCGCGAAACCGGTGCGACGGTCCTTCTGGCCGGCGAACCGGGCATGGGCAAGTCTCGGCTGCTGAACGACCTGGTTCAGGAATCGGTGGGCGGGAATCGATGGCTCGCCACCTGCACTGCCAGGGCCGGCGATGCGACCGTTCCTTTTGCAACCTTGGCGCGCCTGGTCCGCACGCTCTTGGAGCGGAGCGGCATCGCGCCACCCCCCGAGATTCGCGAGGCACTGGCCCATGTGATGCCAGAGTGGAGCGACGCTCGCAAGCCGATCCAGGTCGACCCACGCACGCGGGTGGCGGGTGCCCTGGAGTACCTGTGGTCGCAGGCGCGAAACCGTGGCCTGTGTGCGAGCGTTGTCGACGACCTTCACGCTGCCGACGATGCGAGCGTGGAGGCGCTGCAGGGGTTGATCAGCTGCGGACTGGGCGGCTGGATCTTGGCCATGAGGCGCACCGAGATCGGACCCACGACCACCACGTTGCTGAACCGCCTGGAAGCCGCCCCGGGCACCTTGTGCCTTGAACTCAGCCCACTGTCCGCTACCGAGATCGAGACCTTGCTCGAATCCCTCGGCGTGGATGGATTGGTCGGCGGCGCGCACGCAGAGGCACTGAGCCGCCTGACGGGTGGCAACCCGTTGTACATCCTGGAGACAATCAAGGCGGCGCTGTCAGCGCCCGAAGGCATCGCGCGTGGTGCCTGGCCGAGTGCACCTAACGTGCTGCGATTGATCCAGAAGCGGCTCGCGCATTTGTCGAGCCCAGGACTGCAGGTGGCGCGTTGCGTGGCCGTGGCCGGCCAAGACAGCAGCCCGCCACTGATTGCGGCGGTGCTCGGCCAGCGGCCCATCGAACTGGCCGATGCGTGGTTGGAGGTCGAAGCCGCGCAGCTGTTGCGCGATGGGCAGTTCGCGCACGACCTGATGGCGCAAGCCACGCTCGCCACGCTACCCAGTGCCATCGCCCGCAGCCTGCATGCCGACGTTGCGCTATGGCTGGAAGGCCAGGGCGCGGAACCCGGTCGAATCTCGGCGCACTGGCTGGCTGCGTCCGAGCCACGCCGTGCCGTGCCAACGCTTCTCGCTGCGGCTGGCAAGGCGCGCGACGCCTGGCGCAGCACCGAAGCTGCTGCCTTTTTCGAAAAGGCGGCGGGCATCCTGCGTGAGGCCGGCGACCAGCTGGGCGCATTCGAGGCGTACTTCGCCGCCGCGGACACGTGCGCCCAGCATCCCCTGGGCGCAAGGTTCATGGCACTGCATGAGGCGCTTGACTCCTTGGCACGCGACGACGGGCAGCAGGCCATGCTGGCCCTGATGAAGGTTCAGCAACTGATCGAATCCCGCCACTTCGAGGAGGCAAGAAGCCTCATTGCCCTTGCCCTTCCCAAGGCCCGAATGGCCGGTTTGCCCGAAATCGAGGCCAACCTCCTTTGGGGCATGGCGGGGCTGCAATGGCACCGTCGCGCCGTCTCTGAAGCTGCTGGCCTGGCCGAACAGGCGCTGGCCTTGCTGTCTGCAGTGGCACCCGAGAACCGACGACTGCACTTTTACCGCTCCGACCTGGAACTGATCCGAGCACTGGGACTTTTCTACTCCGCAAGCGCCCGCTATGCCGAGGGCGATGCGCGGCTGCTGCAGGCCCATCGGATGTCTTCTGCGGTCGGCCTTGACGACCACCTGCTGACCATCGAGCAGATTCTGGCGAACAATGCACTCGATCAGGGAGACCTTGCGAGCGCACAGCGCTGGGGCAACAGTGTGCTGGCACGGCTGGCCCGCGTGGCGGAGTTGACCAGCCACCATGTCCTGGCTGCTGCACTGTGCGGCGCCGTCCTGGCCACGAGTGGCGAACTGGGTGCGGCCCTGGCGTCCTTCGATCGTGCCGCTGCGCTTTGCGACAGGCAGCCGACGCCCAGAACGCACGTCTTCGCCATGCTCCGACATGCCTTGTTCTGGTTCGACCTGGGCCGAAAAGACCTTGCTGTCCGTGGACTGAACACGCTCAGAGGTACCGACAATTTGTCGGCTGCGGAGCGCGCCAACGTCGAAGCCGCGCTGATCACGATCGGTGAAAAGGCCGACATCGAGATGGTGCTCGAGCCCTTGGACCGCCTGGACGACTTTCCACTGCAGGTTCGATTGCTATGTCTGGCGGCACGCGGCTGTGACGCCGCTCGATTGCTGCGGCTGCTGGATCTGCATCAGGAACGCGCCCGCGACTGCGGTGCGCACGGGCTTTGGCTGGGCTTGCAACTTCGACGTGTTGCAACCCTGCAAGCCACTGGAGAGCACAAGCTTGCGACTGCAGCGGCCCTGCAGGCATGGCGTCACATCGATGAAGGCATATGGTGGACCGATCTGCTGCCAAGTGCGGCTGCGCTGCTCTGTCCGTCACTGGTCGAAAACCAACCCGAACTGGCGGAAGTGATCGCCTTGCGGGCCTATGGCTGGATGAACTCCGCCGCCGCCACGCTGACGCCTGAGTGGCGCGAAAACTACCTGAATCGAGCGCCTCCACTCGAGGTCCTGCGCGCCCTGCGCATTGTTCCGGCGGCCACGCGCCTCTAGGAGGCGGTTGTCCAGGGCCGGGTCGTTCAGTGCCCGTGGCGTGGCGTGCAGGCGATGGATCCGCCGCCGGTCACTTCGGACCTGCATCTGGAAAACCTCACGAGATGGGCAGCCAGGTCGAGCGGTCGAGCACCCGCGACCAAGGTTGCTGCAACTTGTCGTCGGCGAACAGGGAGATCCGGACCGTCAGCTCGTCGATGTCAAGCAGGCCGAAGTTGCGTCGGCGTGCGCCTGCGACGACCGCGTCGCGCACCGCCGCGCCCGACGAAGTGGCCTCATGCAAGGGCAGGCCGCCAGTGAAGTAGGCGTCCGATTCATTGCGGTGGATGTCGCCGCTGAGAACCAGCGTGCGTGCGTTGGCAGCCTGGGACAGCATCCACTGCCAATCCTTGGGATAGTGCCGCTTGTAGCTGGCCAGCGTCGATCCGCTGGCCAGCAGGTGCACACCACTGGGATCTTGGGCCATGGCTTCGCCCAGTCGCAGGCGCTGTTCGGCGCCCAGCAAATGGCGTTTCGCCTCGCTGATCAGCCAGGTGCGGGTTCTCCAGGTGCGGACATCGGCCAGATGCAGCCAAACACCCGGCACCAACGCCACGCTGGGCGTCGTGAGAGGCAGCTGCTGCGGGTCCCAGAACACCGCATCGTTGTAGGCCGAGGGGAAACTGCCCACCGCAAGGCCTTGCGCCAACGCCCGCCGAAAGGCTTCCTGGTAGGCCGTGCTCAAGCGCACCTTGCCAGCATGCGCAGGGCTGGACCGTGCCTCGGCGCCCAGTGCGTCATTCCACAGAAAGTCATGGTCGTCCCACACACTCCAGACCCGACCCGCTGGCAGGCCATGCACCAGGGCACGAAATCGCGGCTGCGAAAGCAGGTGGCCGTAGCGGGCAAAGAGATGGCGGGCGAACTCGTCGTCGGTCATGTCCTTGGGATGCTGTCCATCCATGATTGGCACGTCGAGGTACACGCTGTCGCCGAGCAACACCAGGTGGTCTGGTTGCCAACTGGAAATCCAGTCCCAAACAGGCTGATCGGGGTAGAGCTCGGTACACATGCAGGAAACAAACGCCAGTCGCATGGGATGCCCTTCTTGGTGTCGTTGCCGCAGCAAGGGTCACCGCCGGAGCGCGGAAGCCCTTCATTCGATGTTCTAACGTGACTTCCGATTTCAGACGGTTCGGACCGTTTTGGCAAGACGCTGCCGTGCGAGACCCCTGAACGGCGATGCGCAGTGATTAGCTGCGCGACAAGCTGTCCATCGGCTGTCCTCCGATCGCGCTGATCGGCAGTTCCGAGCAGGTCATTGGGTAACGCACCGAAAACAGCCTGGCGACTACAAATGCTTCCATGCACCTCGGTTGGTGCCAACGGGAGCAGCGATGAAGAGGCAATGGAAACCAGTGGCCCGCGCCGCCGTGCTGGCCACTCTGATGTGCACCACGGCCTGGCCTGCCGCAGCCCAGTACGCACACAGCCTCAACCCTGGCATGACCTTTAAGAGCCCGTTCGCGGCACTGGCCGATTTCCGGATGCATCAACTGATGCAGCGTTCAGTGCAAACCAAGGTGCTGTTGGCCCGATTGGAGTGGCCCGGCGAAGGCCCGCTGCGGGTGAATTCGCAACGCCCGCCCGCCCGCACGGTGATGCAGGTGCATCACCACCCGCTGTTGGCAACTGACTTTCGCCCCACGGGCGAACGCCGCGTGGCTGAAGACATGGTGGCCGCTTTGGCCGCTCCTGCCCACCGCGCCAAGGCACTGGCTTCGTCGCGCGAGCAGACATCAACGATCGAGTCGCTGCCTGGCTCTAGAAGGAACAACCTGGCCTGCGCGCGGACGCTGTTTGTTGGACTGAATCTGCAGGCACTGAAGGGCCAGGCGTTCGGTGATCCGCAGGGTAATGCCTTACCTCAGGAGTTGAACGACACGCTGGTGGCTTCCAGCGTGATGGCGCAACTCGACGACCGCCGTCGCACCGACGCATACGAGACATGGCTGATCTCAACCACGCTCTTGGCCGGCGAGACACAGGCAGCCATTGCCAGTGGCGACCCGGATCGCATCGATGCTGCCAAGGCGCTTGCCCACTCGGCCCTTGCAGGCATCGGCCTGCAGCTTTGACACCCTGCCAGCCCTCCTACTCTTTTCGTCCCGGATCCTGAATCCAGGGTCTGGATTCTCCGCATGGAACTGCTTCACCCAACCAAGGAACCACGTCATGAACCACAATACCTTTCGCACCTCAGCCAAGGTCCTTCTGCAGCGTTTCGTGCTGCCAGCTGTCATCGCCACCCTGTCGGTTTCGACATCGGCTGCGGGAACGATCCTCAGTGCCACCAAGCCAACCTTGGGCGTGAAGGCCTGGAGGTCGGCCGAGCACCTGGCTCAGTTGAGACTGTCCGTCAGTTGCCTTCCAAATCGTGCGGAATGCCAATGGACCTACCAAAACGGGATGATCCTCAGCAAGACCAAACCGGTGCTGGCGTGGAATGCCTACCGAGGCGCGCACCACATGGGCGAGGTCCGGATCGTCAGTGACTGCACGCCGTCGAACCCGGACTGCACCTGGACCATCAATGGGGGCATGATCGTCAGCAATGCCGATCCGAGCCTGGCCGTGAACGCTTATGGCGGTGCGCGCGACAGTGCATTCCTGAAGTTGGTCAACAACTGCAATCCGGCCCTGTCCGACTGCGTTTGGAACTTCGGGATCGGTTCGGGCTTCCCGACCGAAACCGGCGAGCGGCAGTGAAGCAGCCGCGCATCGGTACTTCTCGCTGACGGGCCGTTGCCTCCCGGGTCACCGGGACGGTCGCATTTGACTCGGGACTGACCGGCGAATATCAGCGGGAGGAGGCGCCACCATGGCCATCGGCACGAACGACCGCGATGGGCTTAAGCAAGCCTTGACCTAGCCGTGCGGACTGGTGCTACTTGACCGCCTGGCCAAGGCCACCATGACCGAATGCCCGGCTGTTGGCGACAACCTTGCGAACGACCGGCTCGTCTCGCTGTACCGGCGCTGGGGTGACGGCGGCGCCGGCTTGCTGGTCGCCGGCTATGTGCACATCGATCGCTGGCACCTCGGGCGCGGCGGCAACGTCGCCATCGAAGGACCGCATAGCGACGACGCATTGCGCAGGCTGTCCGAGGTGGCGCAAGCGGCCAATGACCATGGGTCGCGCGTCTACATGCAACTGAACCACTGCGGGCGCCAGACGGAGAAGGTGATCAATCCTCATCCGAACGCGCCATCAGAGGCTGACCTGGAGATGGGCACCGGGCGCTTTGAGCGCCCGGTGCCGATGACGGGCCGGCAGATCTAAGCGGTGCTCGAAGGCCTGGTGGCCGCGTCGCGCGTCGCGGCGCAGGGCGGGTTCGACGATATGCAACTGCACTGTGCCCACGGGTACCTGACTTCCCAGTTCCTGTCACAGTTGTCCAACCGGCGCACCGACGAGTGGGGCGGTAGCCTCGAGAACCGCGCGCGCTTTCTGCTGCAGGCCACCGGCCGCATCGGCGCCGCCGTGGGCCCACGCATGGCCATCAGCGTGAAGCTGAACTCGGCCGATTTCCAGCGGGCGGCTTCAGCGAGGACGACTCGGTGACCGTGGCGAAGTGGCTCCAAGACGCGGGGATGGACCTGCTGGAAATATCGGGCGGCACAACGACGAGCAGCCGCGCATGATCGATTTCGACCGCAAGGACCCTCTGGCCCACGGCGGCAAGCGCCAGAGCTCCCGGCTGCGCGAGGTCTACTTCCTGGACTTCGTGCCCGGCCTGCGTCGGGCAGTGCACATCCCTGTGATGCTTACCGGCGGCGGTCACGCGCGACGGTGTCGAGGTGATCGGCCTCGGCCGTCCGTTGGTGATCGACCCCGATGGCGCTCGCAGACTGCTGGATAGGGAGGTCGACCGGCTCTTCAGCCCCGACGAAGACCTCGTGATCGGGCGCAGCATCTTCGGCCCGGCGTCCCCCGTAAGCTTTATGCATGACCTGAACGCCTGGGGTGCGTTCGGCTGGTATTCCGAACACATTTGCTCGCTTGCGGACGGAAAGTCTCCTGACCTTGAACTGAGCGTGCTGCGAGCGCTGCTTGCCTACGACAGGACCTAGGCGGTGACTGCAAGGGCGTTGCAGCGCAATCAGTGACAGCGCGATAGGACAGAACCGGCTATCGGTTTGCCAATGTTCATCAGGTGCTTCTGAAGCCGATCGGCTGCTTTGCGGCAAGCCCATCGAAATCTCGGAGGTCCGCTCAGGGTCGCTATGCAAAGCTTTCCATAGCGACCCCTATGCGTAGGTCTCAACTATGCGTAGGTCCGCGGCGTCCGGCATTGCCGTCAGCTATGTCGGCATGTGTTCCCGGCCACCGCGGTCCTTTGCATAGTCACAGGCTCCTCAGGAACTTCATCAGGTCGTCGCTGGCGCGGAAGCGCTGGAGCTTGACGTCTGGTGCCTCCAGGCGCGCGAGCGCCTTCTCCTTCATCTCCAGATTGGCCTCCACGTAACGGTGCGTCGTGTTCGTGCTCTCATGGCCGAGCCACAGGGCGATGATGTTGAAGGGCACGCCGCTTTGCAGCAGGTGCATGGCTGTCGTATGCCTCAGGCTGTGCGGCGAGACGCGCTTGGTCTTCAGGCTCGGCTGCTCGGCCGAAGCACGCTCGACGGCAAGGGCCAGCCGCTGTGCCACGTTGCAGCGCGTCATCGGATGGCCCGAACGATTGGGCTGCAACGCTGCCGAGCCGCGCAGGTCAGGGTTGGCATGCAGCCACGCGCGCACGGCCGCTGCGGTCGACTGCCACAGCGGCACCGAGCGATCCTTGCGCCCCTTGCCATGCAGATGGACGCAGGCCGTACCGCCCAGCACCACGTCGCCGACGCGCACCCCGACGATCTCCGACACCCGCGCGCCGGTGTTGTAGAGCAGGCTCAGCAGGAGATGGTCGCGCTGCGAAGTCCAGTCGCTGCCAGGTTGCCCCAACACGGCAATCATCTCGGGCCGGGTCAGGTGGCCCAGCAGCGGCCGCTCGAAGCGCTTCATCGGCACGGCCATCACCTGTTCGACGGCATGCAGTGCGCTCACATCGCGGCGGCCGGCGAACTTCAGGAACGCCCGCAGTGCCGTCAGCCGCAGGTTGCGGCTGCGCACCGAGTTGTGCCGCTCGCGTTCCAGGTGGGCCAGGAACTTGAGGACCAGGGCCGGCGTGATGTCCGTCAGCCGCAGGCTCATCGGCGTCCTGCCCAGGTGTTCGGTCGCATACGCGAGGAACAGCGTCATCGAGTCGCGGTAGCTGGCCACCGTCTGCGGGCTGAGCGCACGTTGCGCCACCAGGTACTCGGTGAAGAACTGCTGCACCAGTGCCGGGAAGCCCGGTGGGGAGATCTTGCGCAGGCGTGGCTCAGGCATGGCTGAGCTCCGGCATGCACGACTCGAAGCGCTTCGCCGCCACCGCCATCAACTCCGGCACCGCCTGCAGGTACCAGTAGGTGTTGGTGACCATCGCGTGCCCGACGTAGGTCGACAGTGCGAGCATCGCCTCGTCCACGTCGACGCCGTGCTGTTGCCACAGCAGGATGCGCCTGACCACGAAGGTATGCCGCAGATCGTGGATGCGCGGCGCGTGGTGGGTGCCTCGGTTGATCCAGCCCAGATCGTT
This sequence comes from Burkholderiales bacterium JOSHI_001, assembly GCA_000244995.1. Classification (NCBI taxonomy): domain Bacteria; kingdom Pseudomonadati; phylum Pseudomonadota; class Betaproteobacteria; order Burkholderiales; species Burkholderiales bacterium JOSHI_001. The sequence continues at coordinate 972,140 of CM001438.1, forward strand.
ACGCAGCTTGGCGAAGACGCTGTCCACCTGGTGAACGCTGATCCGCTTGCCGAACAGGTGGCCGCGCGTGCCGATGAAGAAGGGTGCGTCGTCGTCTCGTGAGGCGCCGGCCAGGTCCCGCGTCCAGCGGTAGCGACCCAATGCCTTGGCCGTGCTTGGATGCAGCGGCACCTGGCGCGACTTGGCGAACTTGGTGCGACGGATGGTCAGCACACCGCGGCGCAGATCAACGTCGGCGACGGTCAACGACAGCGCCTCCGACAGGCGCAGGCCGCAACTGGCGATCAGGCCGAACAGCGTCTCGTAGATCAGGCCGCGCAGCCCAGGGCTGGGGCCAAGTTCACGCGCGGCTGCCAGCAACTGCTGCACTTCGTCGGGGCTGTAGATGTGCGGCGCCTGGCGCTCAGGCAGCCGACCGAAGATCGTGTCGTCGGGCACCTCGGTGGCCGGCTCGAACTGCTGCATCCATCGCGCGAAGGAGCGCAGTTGCTTGAGGCGCCGGGCCCAGGTCCGCGGATCGACGCTTGCGTGCGAGTCCAGACGCGCCCACTCGGCCATGACCTCCAGGGTCAGAGGTCCGCGGTGGCGCGTGCGCCGGACGTACTCGGCCAGGCTGCGCAGGCTGTAGGCTGCCGAACGCAGTTGGAAGCCCAAGGTGCGGCGTTCGGTGAGGTAGCGCTCGACGAGCGTGGTCAGGCCGATGGTCATGATGCCCTCCCGGCCGTGGCAACTGCAGGGATGCAGGGCCAAGGCAGGGCCACTTCGACGAGGCTGCCGCTGTCGAGCTTGGCGTAGATCAGCGTCGTGTTCAGCGATCGGTGCCGCAGGACGTCAGCCACTTCCTTGAGCGAGGCACCGCCGGCCAACAGCCGGCCCGCCATCGTGTGGCGCAGCAGATGCGAGCGCGTGTACGGCAGTCCGGCACGGGCGTACGCTTGGCGGATGGTCTTGCGCACGAGGTCTGGCCCGATCGGCCTCTCGCGTGGCGTCATGTGGCGGGCGAAGACCATTCGGTGCTGGGTCTTGGGTCGCTCACCGCGCAGGTAGGCGGCGATCGCCTGCCCGGTGGCTTCGGGCAGCGGCATCACGTCCTCCCGCCGGCCCTTGGTGCGACGCAAGGTGATCGTGCTGGCGTCCCAGTCGATGTCGTCCATGCTCAGGCGTGCGACCTCGCCGCTGCGCAGGCCCAGGTCGAGCATGCAGCGCACCATCGCGTCAGCGCGCAGCATCGATGGCCCGCTCTGGCCAAGCGCAGCCTCGAGCTGCTCAACCTCTGCCGGCTCGAGCGACTTGGGCAGCGATGCGAGTTGCCAGTTCGCCGGGTACGCCAGCGCGCCGACCAGCGCGTGTGTGCGGTCCCCCAGCGTCGCACGCCAGCGGAAGTAGCCGCGAAGGGCCGCAACCACGGCGCCCAGGCTCGTCGGCGCCTTGTAGTTCTTGGCCTGGGCGGCGAAGAAGCGGCGCACGCGCTCCGGCGTGATGACCTCGAACCGGATCGCATCGTCGCCGAAGTGCTGGCGCAGGAGAGCTTCGACGAGGCGCTGCGCTCCATCGCGCGTGTTCTGGGCGAGCCCTCGTACCTGCTCCATGTACTGGTCGTAGCGGCGCAGTTCCTGGCCCACCTCAGTCATGTCCAGCGGCTGGGGTGCGATGGCGCCGGCAGCGCGCAAGACGACGAGCAGGTGGCCCAGCGCGGCACGTACGCTGCTCGGATGACGGGCATTGGTCGGGCAATGGCAGCCGGGAAGGTGCTGGTCGACGAACTCGGCAACGAGTCCCTCGTCGATATCGGCCAGGCTCTTCCTGGCGCTCTTCATCCACAGCGACAGATGCGCCACGGCGGCTTCGCAGCTGCGCGCGTAGCCAGCGGCATTGCCACGATCCGCGAGGTACTGGCGATAGGCCTGGATGTGGCGATCCAGTTGGGCACAGCCGCGAGCACGGCCGGACGGATCGAGGCGAGAACGTGGCTTGGTAGGCATGGCAGTCTCCAGGTTGTGGAGCCGCCAGTGCACCCTCGGTCTGAAACTATGTATAGATGCCCGCGACGTCGCCGACGTGCGAGCCGCGTGCCGCCTGGTCAGCGACTAACCGTAGGCGAGGACCTACGCATAGTTGAGACCTATGCATAGGGGTCGGGTTCAGAGAACCAACCGCGCGATCAGCCAGCCAGAAACCAGTCATGCGCGAGAGCGGGAACGGCAACTGCGGTTGACTCAGTCTCCGGTGAGGTGCATGCCGAGGATGGCCGCGAAGTCCTGGCGCTCACCCAGAAGCCTGACCACATCCAGGTGGTCCTTGCGTTCAAAGTAGAACCACATCAGCGGGTACTTTGAAACTTTCCAGGCCCTCAAGCCTGGAATGCCAAGTGCCTTGCCAAGCGCCGGTGAGCCCAGGCCAGGATCTTGTTCAATCTGGTCCAGTGCAGCGTCGGTCTTCTTGGCGACCTGAGCCGCCACCCTGGTCCCAGCCTCGTTGCGGTAGTAGCGAACTTCGTTCTGCTGGTCTCGCAATGCCTGTGGCCGAAGAACTGCGGGCTTCAATCGATTTCGCCGCGGGCTATCGCCAGCAGTGTCTTCGAATCGGCCTTGGTGCGGGCGCGGCCCGGCCCGGATGCCAGACCTTGCTCGATCAAGTCCCTGAGCCGCTGGCGCGCCTGCTCTTCCTGGTCGCGTCGCACCAGATCGCGGATGTACTCGCTGGTGTTGCCATAGCTGCCGCTGGCCACGCGATCGTCAATGTATTCGCGCATGGACTCGGGAAGGGCGAAGCTCATGGTCTGTCGGCTCATGGGTGAATCTTGGCGAAATTGACAACAGTTGTCAATCTGGCGCCAGGCGTTTGGCCTGTGCTTCCGAGTGATTGTGGGCAGCATTCCCAGCACATCGAGCTCTGGCAGCTCCAGCCGGAAAGCCCGATCCCGCCAGGGAACAAGAAAGTGAAACAGGGCGTCACTCCCCGGAGTGGTCATGGCACAGCCCGGCATGTCATGGGCCTGAGTGGCACATGTCGGGCACTGGGCTCACCTGCTTTTCATGTATGCGTCTTGCCGGCACGATGCCGCCATGCGCATGCCATGGCAAAGGCCCAGTGATCAGCAGTTGACGCTGCTGGGAATTCCCGCGCCCGATCTGGTTGGCTCGCCGCTTGCAGCCGCGAAGGTGACCAAGGCACTCAGCCGGAAGTCCATACCCTTTGCAAGTGCGGACACCGCAGGCATTCCGCACCGCGGCGCAGGTGATCCGTTGTGTGTTCCCCTCGATCGCGTGTTCGAGGACCCCAACAATCCGCGCAATGAGTTTCCACAGTCCAGCATCGATGCCTTGGCGCAAGACATTGCACGGCGCGGCATCCTGCAGCCCATCGTGGTGGCCCCTGCCGATTCACAGGGGCGCCATCGAATCCGCATGGGCGCGATGCGTTGGCGCGCGGCACAGCAGGCCGGCCTGGCGCAGGTGCCGATCATCATCGAAGCGCGTGAGCTGAAGGCCTTCGACCTGCTGGCCGAGAACCTCAAGCGCACCGACCTGTCGCCCCTGAACCTGGCCAATGCGCTGCAGGACCTCGTCAGCCAAGGCGAGTCCAACGCAACCATCGCCACCGAATTGGGCATGGATCCGACCACGGTGGGGCATCACCTTGCGCTGCTGTCCATGCCGCAGGTGCTGCAGCAGGCCATGACCGATGGCCGCTGCAGCGCGCCGCGCACTCTCTACGAACTGAGCAAGCTACACGACCACCATCCGCAATCCGTGACCGAGTTCGTGGCCGGCGACCAACCCATCACTCGGGAATCGGTGGCCGCATTGCGAGATTCGTTGGACGCATTGCCCCAAGACGTCGCTGCACCACCGCGGGCCCGACCTGTCCGCGCCGACGAATCACAGCGCCTGTTGCAACAGACCCAGGGCTTGTGCGACCGCCTGGACCGTTCAATTGCGCGCCTGGTCCGAATGGAGCCGAATGCTCGGCCGCCGGAAGCCCTCGCTGCGCTGCGGGAACGCATCATCGCCCTGGCCGGGCGCCTGGGGTGAGGCCCTCACTATGGTGGGTCGTCAGCGAGACCGGGTGTGCATCGACCTGCGTGGTCTGGGCGCCCAGTTGCAGGCTCGTGCCGACGCCTGTGGCATGACCACCGCTGCCCTGGTGCGCTCATCACTGATCCACCACCTGTCCGAATCCAGCGATGAACCTGATGCCTTGATCGTCGCGGGTGCACCCAAGGATGACTGCCTCAAGGTCACGCTGCGGATACCTGTCGGATATGCATTGCTTTTGGCGCGTCGTGCCCGCAAGGCAGAAACATCGCAAGGCCGCTACGTCGCCGGCTTGCTCGACGGGTTCCCGCCGCGCCCGATCACACCGGCGCTGGAGCAGGTGGTGTCTGCCCTGGTGGGATCGACCTACCAGCTGGCCGCCCTCAGTGGTGACATCAACGCCCACCTGCGCGCCTTGCGAGCCGGCGAACGGGGCGGCTTTGATCTGTACCGCGTGAACTCTGAACCTGTACCTGGACTCATCCAACGCCACCTGTCGCTGGCTTCCCAAGTGGTGGCTGCCCTGCAGCCCGAACGCCGCGAGCGCCGGGATGCGGCAGTCATCCGGCGCGCCGAAGGGAAGAAAACATGACGGCCCCGAACACCGTGGATGGCGTGCTGGTGCAGTGGGGCGACCGACTGTTCTACCCTGCCAACCGCATCGTCAAGCCGGTGCCGCCGCCGCGCCTGGACGCCAGCACCCGCGCGAAAGCGGCGACCCTGCGCCGCCGCATCGTGGCCACCGTGACGCGCCGTGCACCCCAGGTGATGGTGAAGGTCACCGGAGGCGGGCGGGGCATGGGCGCCATCGCCGCGCACTTCCGCTACATCAGCAAGAACGGGCGGCTGGAGATGGAAGACGACCGGGGTGCGGTGCGCCAAGGTCGTGAGGCACTGCGCGATCTGGCAGACCAGTGGCGCTTCGGCGGCTCAAGGATCGGCGAGGTAGGCCACCGGCGCGAAGCCTTCAACATCATGCTGTCCATGCCCCGGGGCACCGACCCACAGATCGTGCAGCTCGCAGCGCGCGAGTTCGCGCAGGCCGCGTTGCGCGGCCATCGCTATGTGATGGTCTTGCACGATCACCAAGCCAACCCGCATGTGCACCTCAGTGTGCGGGCCGAATCGATGGACGGTTGCAGGCTGAACCCCCGCAAGGCCGACCTGCACCGCTGGCGCGAGACCTTCGCCGAGAAGCTGCGCGGTTGGGGCGTGGAGGCCGAAGCCACGCGGCAGGCCTCGCGCGGGGCCCTGCGGACAACTGAAGCCTTGTGGCGATTGAAGGCGATGGAGGAGGGGCGGGCCGACAGCCGCCACAACGTCGGTATGGCGGGAGAGAAGCACGTTCAGTCGCGCTACGCCGCCATGGAGGCCTGGGCCCACATCATGCAAGCGCTGGCGGCTTCCGATTCCCCTGAGGACCAGGCACTGGCCCTGGGCATCCGACGCTTTGCGAATGAGTCGCCCTACGGCCGACAGTTTCTGCAGCGCCGACAGCGCCAGGCCTCGCAGCCGGATCGGGTGCAAGCGCCGCGCACGCCGCAACCTGAGCCCACCCGGCCTGGTCGCGACATCGAGCGTTGACCCCACCCCTTGCCCCGCCCACCCGGGGCGGGGAAGTCCTTGCCGCCGGACGGGCTCGGGGGCTGGTGCCGCGGGGCGGAGCCAGCCCGCTCGGTCAGGATGTGCGCCCGCCACGCCCCGTCAAGGGTGCGCTGCGCCGGGCTGCGCCCGCCCTGGACCGGTCGCGCCGACCGCTCGCAGTTACGCCAGGTGCGCACAGCACAGACCGTGCATGGCCACCACGCGATGATTCTTCGCCGATCTTCATCACCGGCATGGTGGCCTGCCGCGCCTAAAGTTCTCAGCAGGTGCCGCTTCATCCTGGAGATGCCCATGCCCGCCATGCCCATCCATGCCTTGCCGCCCGATGCCCGTCCCGCCGCTGCCTTCCTTCGCCTGCCCGTGGTGATGCAGATCACCGGCCTGGGCCGCTCCACCATCTACCGTCTGGTGGCCGACCATCGGTTTCCCTGTCCGGTTCGGCTGGGCTGCCGCGCCATTGGCTGGCGGCGCCTGGACATCGAAGCCTGGAGTGCCGAGCGCCCTTCCGCAGGGACCGTCAAGCCAGCCTCTTCCAGAGCCTGACCCAGATCACTTGCCAGGGAGGGGCTGGCCGAGCGTGGTCCCTGAGTGATTCCCGGTGGGTTACGCTTTGCGAAAGCAAGAGCGGAAGCCGCCACTCACCCAATTGAGTGGCGCCGAACCAGAACAGGCCCAGTGGCCACCGGGAGGAGCAGGACCATGAAGAGCGAGCTCTTCGTTGACTTCGACAATGTCTTCACGCAGCTGAAGCAGTTGCAGCCCGAAGCGGCCGAGCGGTTTGCGCGGCATCCATCGGAGTGGATGGGCTGGCTCACCAGTGCGCTGGCACTGCCGCAGCCCAGCGAGGAAACCCAACGCCGCCGCCTGCTGGTGCGCCGCTGCTACCTGAACCCCAACTGGTACCAGACCTACCGGCATGCGTTCCTGCGGGCGGGCTTCGAGATCGTGGATTGCCCGCCGGTCACCAGCCAGGGCAAGACCAGCACCGACATCCACATGGTGCTGGACATCATCGAACTGCTGCAGCACGAAACCCGCTGCGACGAGTTCATCGTCTTCTCGGCCGATGCGGACTTCACGCCGGTGCTGCGCAAGCTGCGCCGCCATGACCGGCGCACCACCGTGCTGGCCATTGGCTTTCCATCGGCGGCCTACCAGGCGTCGGCGGACCTGCTGATCGACGAGCGCCTGTTCCTTCGGGATGCGTTGGGCTTTGGGCCCACCAGCCCCGATCCCGCCACACCGCCTGTGGACCTTCCGGCGGACGCTACCGGCAGCCGGCCCCCTGATGAGCGTCAACCTGTCGCGACGCCAAAACCAAACCCAGTGGCTGCCGTGGCTGCCAAAGGCGAGCCAGGTGCCAGGCCCATCCCGCGTGCTGCAACGCCGAATGAACTGGCCTCCATTGCCACCCGCATCGGAACCATGGTGGACGAAGCGCCGTTGCCGGTCAGCGCGGCGTTTCTCGCTTCGCGACTCCGCCAGGAGTTCCCGGAGTCTTTGGAGAACTGGAACGGCCTCAGCGGCTTCAAGGCCTTCTTCCGTTCGTTGCGGCTGGACCGGCTGGTCTGGATGAGCGGCTCCGGCGGCAAGGTGCTGGATCCGGGGCGCCACGACGTGGAGGGCGTGAACCCGGGCCAGGAGCCCGACTCACCGTGGCTCGGGGCCGGCGAGACCTTCTCGGTGATCCGGGAGGTCTGCACCTTGACCGGCGCGCCAATGCTGGCGCCGAAGGACCTGGGCCTGATCATGTCCACCCTGGCCAAGGTGCTGGCGCAGCATCGCTTCCAGCTGGCAGAGACCGCCCGCCTGGTGTGCAGCAAATGCCTGGAGACCGAAGGCCTGCGCGTTCGGCAGCGCGATGTCACCTACCTGGTTCGCGGCATGCAGATGAACGGGCATGTCTTTGGCCAGGCATTGGACGACGAGAACACGTTGGCCAAGCGCCTGGTCAACCAGATTCAGTTCCTGTGCGAGCGCGAGCAGAAGGTGTTAAGCGCCGAAGAATTGGGCCATATCCGGCGTTGGGTCAAAGGCATGGCCGGGCCTGGCCAGCCCACCATGGTCCTGACCGTCGCCACCGCACCCACCGAAGAATCGGACAGTCCGACCCCTGGCCCGGCGACCCTCGGTTGAGTCCGTGCCACGAAGATGGCTTGAATCTGCTGAAACAAGCAGAGCTTCAAGGAGTGAGGGCAGGATAGGCGGCGCGCCAGCATTTGGATGCCATGTGAGGCCCCGCATGGACGGGTCGGTGGTGACGGCGCCGCGCACAGCGAACCTCAGACTGCTGTGGCGCTGGGCCATTTGGCTCAAGCAGGCGACCTGTCCTGTTCATCGCCTGGACATGCCGCTTGCTCAGCATACGGGCTACTCCAGCCAGCATCGAGGTTCCGCATGCGTCTCCATTCTGTCCTTCTTCTCTCCGTGCTGCTGGCCCAGGTGCCGACGCAGGCCCATGCCGGGGACGATGATCGCAGTGGCCACGCCGGGCGTTCAAGTTCCGCAACGGTCCAAATTGGCCCGCGCCCCTTCTTCCTGGTCGACGACATGACCGACAGCCCGCTGAAGCAGCGGCTGCAGTCCTGCGCCAGCCGCACCCGGACCTACCGGTCCAGCGACTTTTCCATCGGCCACCGTGGTGCGGCCTTGCAGTTCCCCGAGCACACGCGCGAATCCTATGTGGCCGCCGCACGCATGGGCGCCGGCATCGTGGAATGCGACGTGGCCTTCACCAAGGACAAGGAACTGGTCTGCCGGCACGCGCAGAACGACCTGCACACCACGACCAACATCCTGGTCACCCCCTTGGCCGACAAGTGCAGCAAGCCCTTCACGCCCGCCGCCTTCAACGCCGATGGCAGCCTGGCCACGCCCGCCAGTGCCGAGTGCCGCACCAGCGACATCACGCTGGCCGAGTTCAAGACCCTGCGCGGCAAGATGGACGCCTTCAACCCGGCCGCGCGCACCCCGGCGCAGTACCTGGGCGGCACCGCCAACTTCCGCACCGACCTGTACGCCGGGCCCAGCAGCGGCACGCTGATGACCCATGCCGAGAGCATTGCGCTGTTCAAGCAACTGGGCGTGAAGATGACGCCCGAGCTGAAATTCCCGACGGTGGCCATGCCCTTCGACGGTTTCACGCAGGAGGACTATGCGCAGAAGCTGATCAACGAGTACAAGGCCGCCGGCGTGTCGCCGCGCCGGGTGTGGCCGCAGTCCTTCAACAAGCCCGATGTGCTGTATTGGATCAGCAAGGAGCCCGAGTTCGGCCGACAGGCGGTGTACCTGGACGATGCCAATGTGGACGCCGACCTGCCCAGCGCGGGCGATTTGGCCAGCTACAAAGCCCAGGGCATCAACATCTGGGCCCCGCCGATCTTCGCCTTGCTGGCCGCGGACGCCAACGGCAACATCGTGCCCTCGCAGCATGCGCGCGATGCCAAGGCGGCCGGGCTGGACCTCATCACCTGGACGCTGGAACGCAGCGGCATCCTGGCCGACGGCGGCAACGGCTTTTACTACCAGAGCTTTGATGCCGCGGTTTCGCGTGAAGGCGACATGATGCGGGTGCTGGACGTGCTGGCGCGTGACGTGGGCATCCTGGGCATCTTCAGCGACTGGCCCGCCACCGTCACCTTCTACGCCAACTGCATGCTGGACAAGTGAGGCCTGCGCTGTCGGGCAGCCTGTCGAGGGCGCCGAAAGTGACACGGTGATGAACGGGCGGCCCGCATGGCCGCCCTTTGCGTTGATTCATGCACCGGTCACATCCGGGCAGCACAGTGGCGGGCTTCGCCCCACCCGCCCATGCCCGACTACCTGGTCCACGTTCACGAACCCCCACGCGGTGTGGTGCAGCACCGCGTCAGCGCCGCCGACGCGGGCGCGGTGGCCGGGGCGCTGGGCGTGTCGCCGCTGCAGTTGCTGTCGGTGCAGGCGGTTCCGGGCGGCGCGGCCGTTTCGTCGGGGGGGCAGGGCCTGTTCGTGCGGCGCGGTCGCCTGTCCCTGCGCCTGTTCTGCCAGGAACTGGCCGTCTTGCTGGACGCCGGCATTCCCCTGCTGGAGGCGCTGTCCACCCTGAAGGAAAAGGAATCCGCGGGCTCGGCCACGGCCACGGCGCTGCAGGCCTTGTCGGAAGCGCTGCGGCAGGGCCGATCGCTGTCGGAGGCCATGCGCGACAACCCTCCCGCCTTCGGCCCGCTGCTGGTGGCCGTGGTCGGCGCCAGCGAACGCAGCGGCCAGTTGAGCATCGCCTTGCGCGAACACGCCCGCTACCTGGCCTGGGCCGAAGGCTTGCGCGCCAAGCTGGTGGGCGCAGCCATCTACCCGGCACTGCTGCTGGGGGCCAGCGCGGCGGTGATGCTGTTCCTGCTGATGGTGGTGCTGCCACGCTTTGCCGGCCTGCTGGATGGCTCCGGGCAGGAACTGCCGTGGGCGTCCCGGCAACTGATGGACCTGGGCGTGGTGCTGGCCGACCGGCCCGCCTGGCTGCTGGGTGCCCTGGCGCTGCTGGCGCTGGGCCTTGGCACGCTGTGGCGCCACGCACTGCTGCGCGCGGCGCTGGCTTCCCTGCTGTGGCGCCTGCCCGGGCTGGGCCCGCGCCTGACCACCCTGGCCCTGGCCCAGTGCTACCGCACGCTGGGCATGCTGCTCGCGGCCGGCGTGCCCCTGGTGCCGGCACTGGGCCTGGTGCAGGGCGTGGTGGGCCCGCGCTTTGCCGCGGCGCTGGCGGGTTTGCGGGCCGACGTGGGCGCCGGCCAGCGGCTTTCGGACGCCATGGACACCCACCACCTGGCCACACCGGTGGCGCGGCGCATGCTGCGCGTGGGAGAGCGCAGCGGCGAACTGGCGGCCATGCTGGAACGCGCTGCGGCCTTCCATGATGAAGAACTGGAACGCCTGTCCGACTTCATCACCCGCGCCGTGAACCCGGTGCTGATGCTGCTGATGGGCGGGCTGATCGGCGGCATCGTGGTGCTGATGTACCTGCCGATCTTCAGCCTGGTGGAGAGCGTGCAGTGAACGCGCCGGAACGCCTGCTGCCCCGCCCACCCGAGTCCCACGACCCCAGCGCCTGGCTGGACCCGCTGCACGGGCCCTGGGCGCTGGACTTCGAACGCTGGCCGCCCGACCAGGCCCAGCGCTGGCGCTGCGTGCTGGCGCGGGCGGCCGGCGGCCGGCTGGCGTTGTTGGCGGCACGGCCCTGCGACGCTCTGCTGCAGCAGGTGGCCGAAGGCCGCCTGGGCCGGCGTGTGACCTGGGTGGTGTGCGACGAGGGGGCACTGGCGCACTGGCTGGGCAGTGCCGAGACGGGCTTCCGCGCCCTGTCCGGACTGGCCGATGCCGGTGCGGACGCCGCGGGCGAAGCTGCTCCGGCGCTGCAGGAATTGTCGGCGCTGCACCTGGCCGAGCAGGCCAGCCCGGTGGTGCGCTTGCTGGACGCGGTGCTGTTCGACGCGCTGCAGGACGGCGCCAGCGACATCCACATCGAGACCACCGCACGCGGCGCGCTGATCCGCCTGCGCATCGACGGTGTGATGGCACCCTTGCGCCAGATCGACGGCGCGGCGCTGGCCGAGCAGTTGGTGTCGCGCCTGAAGGTGATGGCCGAACTGGACATCGGCGAGCGCCGCTTGCCTCAGGACGGCCGTTTCAAGCTGCGCATGCAGGGCCGCGAGATCGACTTCCGCCTGTCCATCATGCCCAGCGTGTTCGGTGAAGACGCGGTGGTGCGGGTGCTGGACCGCGCCGCCGTGGTGCACGGGCAGGGCGCGCTCACGCTGGACAGCGTGGGCCTGGACCCGCTGACCCGCGCCGCCCTCCGCGGACTGGCCCGGCTGCCGCACGGCATGCTGCTGGTCACCGGGCCCACCGGCAGTGGCAAGACCACCACGCTGTACGCCGCCATCGGTGAAACGCTCAGCGGCCAGGACAAGGTCATCACCATCGAAGACCCGGTGGAATACCAGCTGCCCGGCGTGGTGCAAATCCCGGTCAACGAGAAGAAGGGCCTGACCTTCGCCCGCGGTCTGCGCAGCATCCTGCGCCACGACCCCGACCGTGTGATGGTGGGCGAGATCCGCGATCCCGAAACCGCGCAGATCGCGGTGCAGGCCGCGCTGACCGGGCACCTGGTGTTTTCCACGGTTCATGCCAACAGCGCCTTCGACGTGATCGGCCGCTTCATGCACATGGGGCTGGACCTGTACAACGTGGTCAGCGCGCTGAACGCGGTGCTGGCCCAGCGCCTGATGCGCCAGGTGTGTCCGCACTGCGCGCAGCCGCACGCACCCGCGCCTGACCTGCTGCAGCGCCTGGGCCTGCAGGCCGACGCTGGCCGCTGGATGAAGGGCGCTGGTTGCGCGCTGTGCCGTGGCAGCGGCTACCGCGGCCGGGCTGCCGTGGCCGAACTGCTGCGCCTGGACGATGGCCTGCGTGACCTGATCGCCGCGCGCGCGCCGATGTCGCAGATCAAGCTGGCGGCGCGTGAGCGCGGCATGAACCCCTTGCGCGACGTGGCACTGGCCCAGGTGCGCGCAGGCCTGTCCACCTTCGAGGAGCTGGACCGTGTCACGCTCGATGCTTGACGGCCTGCGGCTGCGTCCCCGGCGCCATGCCCTGTGGTTGTCGCCCGTGGCACAGCCCGGGGCGCTGCTGCCGGCCGATTTCGAGTCTTGGTGCCGGGACCATGCGGGGGCATCGGTCACGCTGTGGTGGGCGGCGGCCGGCCTGCAGTTGCTGGACATCGCCCCCGATTTGCCGCTCACCGACGCGCAGCGTCCGGGGTATGCGCGCGGCGTGTTTGCGCACTATGCCGGTCGCGCGGCCGACAGCGCGGCGCTGGCCCTATGGCGCAGCGGTAAGCGCTTCGGCGCCTGCCTGGCGCCGGGTCTGGACCTGGCCACACTGCGTGCCGTGGCCAGGCGCCACCGGGTGCGCCTTCAGCGCGTGGCGCCCTTGTGGGTGGCCCGGCTGGAACAGACGCTTCAGGCCTGGCCCGAAGGGCGGCGCGAGGCCCACGCGGTGGTGCTGGCGCTGGAAGCCGACTGGCTGGTGGCCCTGGCGCTGGAACGCGGCCGGCTGCAGTCGGTGCGCCTGCTGCGGCTGGATGCGGCCACTCCCGCCGCCCTGGACGAAGCCCGGCAGGGCCTGGGCTGGCCAGGCCCGGTGCTGATGCTGGGGCATGGCCTGGCGCTGGGTCCGGCGCCGGCGGGCGTGGGCCAGGGCTGCCAGGTGTTGGGCACGCTGCAGGCCGGCGAGCCCGACCTCCAGGCACCGCAGCGTGCCGTGCTGGACAGCCCGCCCGACTTCGCCGCGCCTGCCATGCCCCGCAGCCAGCGCCTGGGCTGGTGGGCCGCGGCGGTGGGTTCGGCCTTGTTCATGGCCGGGGGCTGGGACGCCTGGCTGTCCTACGACGAAAGGGCCCAGGCCCAGGCGCGCGAGCAGGTCTTGCAACAGCGCCTGGCCGCGCTGCAGCGGCCAGCGGCCCGGCCGCTTGTGGTGGCCAGCACGCCGCGCACCTGGCCGCCGGCGCTGAAGCACCCTTGGGGTGAGCTGTTGGCGTCGGTGGAGTTGGCCAGCGACGCCGAGGTGCACTGGCTGCTGCTGGAACACAGCGCTGACCGTCCTGCGCTGCGCCTGGCTGGCGTGGCCGGGGACATGGCGGCCCTGATGCGGGTGAGCGAACGCCTGTCGGCCCGGGCGGGTTGGCGCGATGCGCTGCCGGCGCGTTTGCAGACGCTGCCTGCGGTGGCACCGCGACCTGTCCTGCCCGGGTCCTCTGGGGTGCCGGTGGCGCGCGGCGCTGTGCCCACCACCGGCCTGAACTTCGAATTGACGGCGCTGTACCTTCCAGGGACCGGGCCGCAGGGTGGCGCGCCATGAAGCGCCTGGCCCCTCTGGCGGCCTTCGGGGCCGGCGCCGTGCTGGCGCTGCTGATGCTGATGGCCGCCGGCGTGCTGGCGGGTGTGATGGCGCCGCGTTGGCAGCGGCAGGCGTCGGCTGCGCAGCAATCGGCCGACGCCACGGCCAGGGCGCTGCGCCATGCGCGCCAGGCGGCGCTGACCCTCCCAAGCCCCGTCACGGCCCAGGCGGCTTTCGCGCTGCCCGCGGCCGGCCGCGCGCGTCAGCGCCTGGCGGACCTGCTGCAATTGGCGCAGCGCCACGGTGTCCAGGTGGTCCACACCGAACAGCGCCTGGTGCGCGACGCCCGCCAGGGCCAGGAACACTGGGCCGTGGCCATGCCGGCGCAGGCACGCTACGACGACCTGCGGCGCTTCCTGGAAGCCGCCTTGCGCGCCGACCCGGCCTTGGCCTTGAGTTCACTGCGGCTGCAGCGCGAACGCGCCGATGTGGCGTTGCTGCAGGCCGATCTGCAATGGGCCTTGCACCAGCAGCCGGCGGCCGGCGCGGGAGCGTCCCCATGACCGCTGCCAACGATCCGGCGCGCCGTCCGCGGCGTGCCGCGTGGCTGTGGAGCGGCCTGGCCGTGACCTTGGCGTTGACGTTGTGGACGGCCCTGCAGCCCGAAGAAGCCGTGCTCGAAGGCGACCTGGCGGCCCCACGGGCACAGCGACCCCGCGCGGCCCCATTTGCATCGGGACCGGCGGCATCGGCCGCAGCGCGGTCGGATGACGCGGCACCCCCAAGCCGAACGGCCTGGGCCACGCTGGGGCCCGCGGGCCGCAACGCCTGGACACCACCGCCCGCGGTGCGGCCGCCGCCCCCGCCCAAACCGGCGGCTCCGATGCGACCGGTGGCCGAGGCGCCTGCCCCGGCGCAGGCGCCTTTGCCGCCTTTCACGCTGATTGGCCGCTACCAGGACAGCCGCGGCCCGGTCGCCTTGCTGGCGACGCCGCAGCGCACCCTGGCCGTGCGCGAAGGCGAACTGGCCGACCCGCAATGGCGGGTGGACACGGTGGCCACGCAGGGCATCGAACTGACCTGGTTGCCCGGGGCACAGAAGCGCATCCTGGCCTATCCCCCTGGAACATGAGCTTGATCCCACACCGCTTTGCCTTTCGATGGCCTCTGGTGGCCGCCTGCGCGGTGGCGCTGGGCTTGGCCGCTTGCGCCACGCCGTCGCAGCAGGCGCAGTCGCTGCTGCGCAGCGGCGACGCCCAGGGCGCGGTGGCGCTGCTGGAACAGGCCCAGCGGGAACAGCCACGCGACGAGTCCTTGCGGGTGGGCTTGCTGCGCGCCCGCCAGGCGCTGGCCGGGCAATGGGTGGTGCAGATCGACCTGGCGCGTGCCCGCGGCCAGTGGGACCGCGCTCAGGGTTTGCTGGAACGCCTGGCCGCGCTGGACCCGCAGCACCCACGCCTGCCCACGCTGACGCAGGAACTGGAACGCGCCCAGCGCAGCAGCCGGTCCGCCGCGGCGGCACCCCGGCCGACGGCACCCGTCGCGGCGCCCGCGCCCGCGGCGACGGCTTCGCCCCCGCGCCCCAGCACCCTGGCCGAGGCCTACCAGAAGCCGGTGTCGCTGGAATTTCGCGACGCGCCGCTGCGTTCGGTGTTCGAAGCCCTGGCGCGAGCCGGCAACGTGAACTTCGTGTTCGACAAGGACGTGCGCGGTGATGGCAAGGTCACCGTGTTCCTGCGCGACGTGACCCTGGACGAGGCGGTGCGCGTGGTGCTGGCCACCCAGGCGCTGGAGCGCAAGCTGCTGAACGACAGCACGGTGATGATCTTCCCCAACACCCAGGCCAAGCAGCGCGAGCACCAGGAACTGGTCACCCGCAGCATCTACCTGGCCAATGCCGACGTGAAGCAGGCCCAAGCCCTGGTGCGCACCATCGCCAAGACACGCGACATCCATGTCGACGAACGGCTGAACCTGATGGTGGTGCGTGACTCGCCCGAGACCCTGCTGCTGATCGAGCGCATCGTCGCCAACATCGACCTGCCCGAGCCCGAGGTGATGCTGGACGTGGAAGTGATGGAGGTGGCCAGCGACAGCCTGGACGAACTGGGGCTGCAGTGGCCCGAAAGCATCGGCTACGGCTTGCCTGGCAGCAACGGCCTGGCCGCGCCGGCCACCGCGCTGCTCAGCCAGCACCGCGACTTCCGCGCCAGCATCGCCAATCCCGCATTGGTGGCCGTGCTGCGCGGCAGCGGCGGCAGCGCCAACCTGCTGGCCAACCCCAGCATCCGGGCCAAGAACCGCGAAAAGGCCAAGGTGCAGGTGGGCGAGAAGCTGCCGGTGTTCACCACCACGGCCATCGCCAATGTGCAGGGCGTGTCCACCACCGTGAGCTATGTGGACGTGGGCCTGAAGCTGGACGTGGAGCCCACGGTGCAGTTGGACAACGAGGTGACCATGCGCATTGCGCTGGAGGTCACCAACCTGCTGGGCAGCGTGTCGGGTCCCGACGGGTCGGTGGCCTACAACGTGGGCACCCGGATGACCAGCACCGCGTTGCGCCTGAAGGACGGTGAAACCCAGATCCTGGCCGGCCTGATCAGCGACGAGGACCGCCGCAATGCCGACGGCGTGCCGGGCCTGTCGCGCCTGCCGCTGCTCGGCCGACTGTTCGGCGTGCAGAGCGACACCCGCAAGAAGACCGAGGTGGTGCTGCTGATCACCCCGCGTGTGCTGCGCAACCTGAACCTGCCCAGCCTGGCCGACGCCACCCATGCGTCCGGCACCGAGGCCAACCCCGGCGCGCTGCCGCTGCGGCTGCGGCCCCAGGCCCGCGCCGGCATGGCGCCGTCGGGGGCCGGGGTGGCCCGCGCATCGGCCGCTGCCGCCCCGGCGCCAAGCGAGGCACCGCCCGCGGGCACGGTGCTGTTCCTGGAGGCCAGCAGCGAGGCCGCCCCGGGGGCCACCGTCGCGGTGACGCTGCGCCACGACAGCGACGCCACGCTCAGCGGTGAACTGGGCTTTGACAACAGCCGGCTCACCACCGGCGCCGGTGGCAGCACCGAGGGCCGCATCGGCTTCGAGCTGGGACCGCGTGGCCAGCGTGCGCTGGTGCTGAGGGTGCGGCCGGACGCGCCCCCCGGACCCACCGCCTTGGCCGTGAGCGCCGTGTCCGCCCGCGGGCTGGCGGGCGAAGCGGTGGACGTGCGCGTCGAAGGCATGGCCACGGTCCAGATCGTCGGGCCGGTGAAATGAAGGGCCGCCCTGCCACCCCCGGCTTCACGCTGGTGGAGATGCTGGTCGTGTTGGCCATCGTCGGCATCCTGGCCGCGGCGGCGCGTCCGGTGCTGGTGCTTCAGCGCCAGCGCCAGCAGGAGTTCGCACTGCGCGAGGCGCTGCGGCAGATTCGCGGCGCCCTGGATGCGCACAAGCGCGCGGCCGACGACAAGCGCATCGTCCAGCGCGAAGGCGCCAGCGGCTGGCCCGCCAGCCTGCAGGTGCTGGTGGAGGGGGTGGAACTGGCGGCGTCGGCCCCGGCCACGGGCGCGGGCGGCGAGGCTGCCCGGCGTCTGTACCTGTTGCGCCGCCTGCCGCGCGACCCTTTGGCCGACCCCCGCCAGCCCGCTGCAGACACCTGGGCAACCCGGGCCAGCACCAGCCCGCCCGACGCGCCGGCCGCCGGTGCGGACGTGTTCGACGTGCGCTCGCGCTCCGAACAGCGGGCGCTGGACGGCAGCGTCTACAAGGACTGGTGATGCCGATGACGCGCAAGCCACCGCGGGTGCAGGGCTTCACCCTGATCGAGCTGATCGTGGTGATGGCGATCGTGGCGCTGCTGGCGTCCATCGCCGCGCCGCGCTACATGCGCAGCGTGGACGTGGCGCGTGAGAACGCGCTGCGCAGCACCCTGGCCACGCTGCGCGACGCCATCGACCAGTACGCCGCCGACCGCGGGCACTACCCGCAGGCCCTGGAAGACCTGGTGCGCCAGCGCTACCTGCGCCAGGTGCCGCAGGACCCCTTCACCACCCGCAACGACAGCTGGGTGGCGGTGAGTGCGCCGCCGGATTCTTTCGTCACCGGCCCCCTGGCCGATGTTCGCAGCGGTGCCGCCGGCCGCGCGGGCGACGGGAGCTTGTATGCGGACTGGTAGCCGCCCTGCCGCAGGGCCGCCGGCGCGCGGCTTCACCTACCTGGGCTTGTTGGCGCTGCTGGCCATCCAGGGCGCTGGCCTGGCGGTGCTGGGTCGCCAGGTGTCCAACGCGGTGCAGCGTGACAAGGAAGCCGAACTGCGCTTTCGCGGCCAGCAGATCGGCCTGGCCATCGAGCGCTATATGCAGGCGCAACAACCTGCCCGCTACCCGGCCCGCCTGCAGGACCTGCTGGTGGACGAGCGCTTGCATCCCCCGAGCCACCACCTGCGCCAGCTCTACGACGACCCCTTCACCGGACACGCCGACTGGGAGGAAGTGCGTGACCCGGACAGCGGCGGGCTGATGGGCGTGCACAGCCGGTCGGCGGCACCACGCCGGGCCCAGGACGGTGCGGCCGCAGCGGGGCAATGGCCCCGGGTGAGCGACTGGCTCTTCCTGGCCAGACCGGTGGCCGCCTCCGCACCTGCAGCCGGCGCAGCGAACAACACGAACCCATCGGGAGGAAGTCCATGAATCTGCAGTCCCTGCCGCCTGCGCCGCCGGCCGAGCCGGCGCCTGCCGCACCGCTGGCTCAGGCCGAGGCCATGGTGCGGCTGATCGAGGCCGCCCACCAGGTGCGGCGGCGCTACCAGTTCTTTGTCTGGACCCAGAGCCACCTCCAGGCCTTCGTGCCGCACCGCCTGGCCGTGTGTGGTGCCTACCAGCGCCACAGAAGGGCGGTGACGCTGGAGCTGTTCAACGGCATGCCGCTGTCGCCCCAGGCCGAGGCGGTGCTGGTGGACATCGAGTCGCCCTTGTTGCAGGCCCTGGTACGGCGCTGGGTGAACGGTGCCGGCCGTCCGGTGGCGCAGGACCTGAACGCCCTGGACGGCGTGGACGACGCCAGCCGCGATGTGCTGCGTGACGCCGGCCTGGCGCACTGGCTGGTGCATGGCGTGGCGCGGCCCCAGCGCCCGCACGAGCTGGAAAGCCTGTTCCTGTTCAGCTCGCCCGGCCGGGCCGTCACGGCGATGGACCTGGCCGGCTGCGAGCTGCTGATGCCGCAGGTGCACGCCGCCTACCTGCGCATGCAGGACACCGAACGCGAGATGGGGCTGGCCCTGCCGCCTGCCGCGCCGCGCGTGGCTTCGCGCACCCCGATCACGCCGCGTGAGCGCCAGATCCTGACCTGGGTGCGCGAAGGCAAGAGCAACCACCAGATCGGCGAAGAACTGGGCATCAGCCCGCTCACCGTGAAGAACCATGTGCAGAAGATCCTGCGCAAGCTGGACGCCAGCAACCGCGCCCAGGCCGTGGCCAAGGCCATGGCGCTGAACCTGCTGGCCAGCGGCGACGCGCCTTGCGCCTGAGCCTGTCCCCTGGTCGACGTGCCGCATCCATCCCCACCCCAGAGAGAACCCCGATGACCCACGCAAACCCTTCCCGGCGGCCTGGAGGCCGCATCGGCGCTGCCGCGTCGTGCCTGACTTTGAGCCTGGCCCTGTCGGCCTGTGGCGGCGGTGGCGGCGGCGCAGGCGAACCGGCCGCGATCGACACCGGTGTGCCCGCCGCCCCCACCGCGCAGCTGGCCGCCAGCCAGGACCAAGCCACGGCGCTGGTGCGACTGGCCGAGCAGCGCACGCGCGACCTGCGTCTGGCCGCGGGGGTGTCGGCGGTGCCACAGGCCGGGCAGGGGCGCGCCCTGGCGGCCCTGGCAAGGGGGCCGCTGGCGCGCATCCAGGCCGTGCAGGACTTCAGCGCCGAACTGTGCAGCAGCGGCCAGCTCAGCGTGACGGTGGCCGACGAACTGCTGGCGCGCTTCAATAACGACGCGAATGCGCAGATGAGGGCGGGCGACGCCATCGAGGTCAGCAGCGCGGCCTGCACCATCCAGGCCCCGCTGCTGCTGGGCGATGTGGCGCTGGGCGACTTTGGCGTGGGCGCGGTCATCGACGGTGGCTTCAAGCTGGTGCTGGAGCAGCGCAGCGGCGCCGACTTCCTGTTCTCGCTGACCTACAGCGCCTTTCGCTATGCGCCCGCCGGCAGCACGCCCTTCGACCCGTTGAATGCCGTGCTGCGCTTCGGTCAGGCCGGCGGCGCGGCGGTGTACACGCTGGACTTCGCCGATGCGCGGCTGCTGGAGGCTCCCGTGGTCAGCGCCGTGGGCAACACCATCGCGGTGGACAGCGCGCGCTTGCGCGCGGCCTTGGCCAGCGGCCCTTTTGCCGACCTGAGCTACAGCCAGTGGACGCTGGATGCCACCAGCCAGCGTGCCAGCAGCGGCACGGTGCTGGTGCAGGGCGCGGGCGGCACGCAGGCGGCCATCAACGCCGGGGCCGGCGGCTACACCGTGGACTTCAACATCAACGGGGCCAGCAGCCGTTTCAGCGTGGCGCGCTGAAGGGCCCGGACCACCAAGCGGGCTGCGCATGAGCCGTTCGGACCAAGTGGGAACGTGAACACCTTCCATGCATGTCACCGCAGCTGGGCATCATTTCACGTTGTTGGCTGGACTGTTGCTCCCATGCAGGGCACGTCCGGATTCGGGGGCTGCCGCAGCGCGGCGGCGCCTGCGCTCTTTGACGACTGGGTTCGGTCCACCGAGGTCCCGCCCAGCCGCCCATGGTGTTCACCGCGGGAGACGGGACGGCATACGCCCCGGTTCTTTGGACAGTGAGCATTCCTCAGGCGGATACGAGGCAGCACTCCAGAGAGGCTGCTGCAGACATCCATTCAGCAACGAGGATCAATCCATGAAGCTCAAGAGAATTGCCCTGGCCGCCGTGACCCTGGCCGCCGCCCCGGCTTTCGCCGCCATTCAACTGCCGACCGTGGGCGCCATCGGCGACGGCGAGATGTTCCTGACCGTCTACAACGACGTGGTCAAGAAGTCCTTCACCCTGGACCTGGGCACCTTCAGCCAGGCGTTCAAGGCCAGCGCCAACAACAACGAAGCGGGCTTTGCCAAGGGCTGGGTCGTCACCGGCGTGCCCGAATTCACCACTTTCGTCGAACAAGCCGGCAGCGTGGCCGACTGGCGCTGGACGGTGATCGGCGCCGACAACGTGGGCAACAACACGGCCGGTCAGCGCTTCGTGCTGTCCACCGTCACCGTGGGCCAGGGCCTCACCGCCAACACGGGCCAGAGCGTTGGCGCCACCAGCAACCTCAACTTCGACGCCTCCCTGGTGTCGTACAACAACTACCTGAACACCATCAACAACGGCCAGGGCAACGCCCCGTCCAGCGACGTCACGGTCAACGGTGGCTACACCAGCACCGGGCCGGCCGACTACGCCGTGCAGCCCGGCTTCCTGGGCAACAAGGGCAATGGCTCCTGGGCCTGGACGTCCGACAACGCCGTCGGCGCTTCGGCCAGCTTCGTTTCCGTGGGCCGCAGCGGAACCTCCAACCTGGCCTCCGCGCGGGTGGTGGTGGACCAGTTCGACAACAGCGCCAACCCGGGCGCCTTCTCCTTCGCGGCCAACGGCCAGGGCGCCTATGTCCTGAACTACAGCCTGGCCGCGGCCGTGCCGGAGCCCGGCACCTACGGCCTGCTGCTGGCAGGGCTGGCCGCCGTGGGCTTCGTGGCCCGTCGCCGCCAAGCGAGCTGATGGTTCCCTGGGGCCTGCCGCGGCAGGCCCCTGTTTCGCTTCCGGCAGGCCGCGCTCCGCGCGGCGGGGCGTCACTCGGCCTGCTCCAACCGATTCCTGAAGGATATTCCCCATGAAGATCAAGCTGATTTCCGCCGCCGCCCTGGTGGCCATGTCCGGCAGCACCTTCGCCTTGGACCCCACCACCGCCACCGCCGCCGGCACCGCCAAGGTGTACGCCGCCGGTGCCACCGCACTGCGCGCCGTGGTGGGTGGCCTGTTCACCCAGAACTGCGAAGCCGCCACGCTGGACGTGTACTACAGCGCCGTGAACGCCAACTTCCCCGGCGACACCGCGGCGGGCGATTCGCACCGCGTGTACAGCTGCACCCTGAAGAGCGAGCTCACGCTGGACCCCGAGTTCCAGGGCAAGGGCCTGGGCGGCAAGAACGTCACCTTCTACAAGGTGGACCGCGGCGGCTCCGCCCAGGGCGTGCAGCCCTTGGCTTCGCCGGTCAACGTGGGCACGGCGCTGCCGGTGCTGAACCTGCTGGACTGCGGCGCCCGCGCCGCCACCGTGCCCAACTACACCTGCAACACCACCAGTGCGGCGCAGGTGCCGCTGCTGGGCGTGTCCGACGTCGAACCCACGATGTTCGTGGGTGAGAACGTGCCCGCCGGCTTCAACGCGGGGGGCTTGAGCGCCGCCGAGCTGGCGACCCTGACCGTCACCCCGGTGGTGCAGACCGTGTTCGGCGTGGCGGTGAACACCCGCCTGCGTGACGCGCTGCAAACCGCTCAGGGCCTGGTGGTGGGCGACAACACCGACGCCAACCGCCCGTCGATTCCGCGCGCTGTCGCCGGTTCCATCTTCCGCGGCGAATTGTCCGACCCGGCCAACGGCCTGGGCTGGCACGCCCTGGGCGTGGCCAACCCCGACAAGCAGGTGAACGTGGGCCGCCGTGTTGCCGGCTCCGGCACCCAGGCTGCGGCCAACATGTACTTTGGTGCTTACCCCTGCGGCCCGAACGCCAAGGTGCCTGCCACCAACGCCAGCTTCCCCTCGTCCAGTGGCGGCAACAGCAATGCCGGCCCGTTCACCGGCACGGGTCTGTACGTGTACGAAGGCTCGACCACCGGCAACGTGACCGGCTTCCTGACCAACGCGCAAGCCGACGCGAACGCGCCCTATGCCATCGGCCACGTGTCGCTGGAGAACGCCGAGACCGCCAACTGGAAGCATGTGCGTGTGGATGGCGTGCTGCCCTCGCGTGCGAACGCCACGGCCGGCCGCTACGACTACGTGGTGGAGTCCACCTTCCAGTACGTGACCAGCAAGGTCAATGCGCTGAAGGCCAGCCCGGTTGCCACCAACAATGTGGTGGGCAACTTCATCGAAGCCTTCGTTGCCAGTTCTGGCCTGCCGAAGAACCTGGCTGCGCTGTCGACAGCCAACCAGAGCGGCGTCGCAGCGCTGCCGGACGTGGGCGCGTTCAACCCGCTGGCGAACCAGACCAACCTGGTCGGCGCCGGTGACCTGACCCGCTTCCATTCGCGAATGACCCGTGGCGGCAACAGCTGCTCGCCCTGGTCTGTGGCGCAGTAAGCCCAGCGCTTCTGCAGACCTTGACCTTGCCGATGGGAAAGGGGCCGACCGGAAATTGCCGCGGTCCCTTTCATCGCCAAGCAGCCTCGGGGCTGACCGTGTGTGGATTCGCCACCTCCACGGCCATCACCCGGGGCGTTTTGACGTTTTTTTGACCGATCTGCCGATTCGATTGAAAGCCCTGCCATGACCCGGAAGAAGCTTTGCCACGGCCGGAATGCCACCGCCTCCTGGAAAGTCAGGTCCAGAGTGGCCTGGCTTGGCCTGATCGCGGCGGCCTGGTTCCTGCCAGCCCAGGCCACGATCCGGACCCCGTCCAACACGGGCGGCCAAGGGTCCGAGCTGTTTTTCCTGGCCTTCGACAGCGCGGGGCCCTTCACCTACACGCTGGACCTGGGCGTGTTCATGGACGACTTCTTCAATGACGCCCAGCCGGACGCCGGCCACCAGCGCTTCTGGGTCGTCGACCCGGCCGCCGACGACGCGTGGAGGCGGCTGGCCGCCAAGTCGCAGAACCTGGCCAGCCTGCAATGGACGGTGCTGGCCTTCGATTCGACCGGCAACGCCACACCCGGTGGCTTGCGGCTGTTCACCACCGTGGCCCAGGGCAACGAGTCCAAGCTGGCCGGCATGACCAACCTCACCATGGAGACCCTGGTCAAGAATGCGACGGTGGCCAGCCTGGTCATCCAGACCAACAACATCGGAACGCCCAACCTCGGCGGAGCGGCCGATGCCGCGGAACAAGTGGCCGTCAATGTCTCGACGCTGTTCGACGGCAGCGAAGGGCAGTCGGCGCAAGCCGATGCCACGGGCCTGTTCCCGAGCTTCAGCTCAGGCACCGGCGCCATGGGTTCGCCGCTGAACACGGTGGGCCAGTCGTCCTGGTTCTACTACCTCACCCGCAGCAGCACCTCCAACCTGGCCAGCGCCCGGGTTCGTGTGGACGAATTCGACAACCTCGCCGCCGACGGCTACTGGGGCTTCATCAAGGAAAGCACGGCGGGCAGCGAACGCTACCTGCTGAGCTACACGCTGCCGGCCTTCACGTCCGCGCTGGAGCAGACGGCCGGCATCACGCTCGGCAACAACTTCGCCCGCATGGCCGGTGTCCTCAGCCTGTCCAGTGCGGCGGGCAAGGGCGACGCGGTGCTGGGCCTGGCCGAGGGCTTCCTGCGTGGCATGGCCCAGGGTGCCAACACCGCCGAGGGCCTGGCCCGGGTGCAGGCGGTGCTGCCGGGCGCATTGGCGCCGGTGCCCGAGCCTCAGACCTGGACCCTGCTGCTGGGCGGGCTGGCGCTGGTGGGGGCGGTCGCACGCCGCCGTGGCGCCTGAGTGGATGCGCCGCTTGAGCTGCCGATGCTGACGCGATTGCGCCGTATCGCCGTGGCGTGCCTGTGGGCCTTCGCAGGGCTGGCCTGGGGCCAGGACAGCGCGCCGGCGCCACAGGCCGAAGCCCTGCGCTTCGACATCCTGGAATACGTGGTCGAAGGCAACAGCGTGCTGCAGGCCATGGACATCGAGCGGGCGGTGATGCCCTTTCTCGGCCCGGGGCTGGGCATGGCACAGGTGGAGGCCGCACGGTCTGCCCTGGAGAAGGCCTACCAGCAGGCCGGCTGGCAGACGGTGTTCGTGGACGTGCCCGAGCAGCGCGTGGACAGCGGCGTGGTGCGCCTGGTTGTGCTGGAAGGCAAGGTCAGCCGCCTGCAGGTGAGCAACGCGCGCTATATCTCGCAGGGCCACATCCGGGCCGTGGTGGCGGAATTGGCCGAAGGCACGGTGCCCAACTTCAACCGCATGCAGGCCCAGCTGGCGCAGGTGAACCGCAACGAGGACCGGCGTGTGCAGCCGGTGCTGCGGCCCGGCACCGCGCCGGGCACGGTGGAGGTGGACCTGAAGGTCACCGACCGGCTGCCGCTGGTGTTGTCGGCCGAGATGAACAACCGCCATGCCGCCAACACCCGGCCGCTGCGCTTGTCCTTGAGCGCGCGCTACGACAACCTGTTCCAGCGCGAGCATGGCCTGGCGCTGAGCTTCAGCACCGCGCCGCAGCAGCCGGCGCAGAGCCAGGTGCTCACCGCCACCTACACCATCCCCGAAGCCGGCGGCGCCGGCTGGGTGGTGTTCGGTGTGCTGTCGGACAGCGAGGTGGAACCCCTGGGCGCCACCACCGTCATCGGCAAGGGCGGATCGCTGGGCCTGCGGCGCCAGTTGCCGGTGCTGGAAACCGCCGGTGGCGTGCACAGCCTGACCCTGGGCGCGGACTGGAAGAGCACGCGCCAACGCATCCAGAGCGGGGCCGACGCGCTGCATTCGCCCTTGCGTTACCTGCCGCTGTCGCTGGGCTACACCGCCACCCTGAGCGACAAGGACAGCAGCACCGCGCTGAATGCTGCCTTGACCTTCGGCCTGCGCGGGCTGCTGGGGCGCGACGTGGCCTGCCCGGACCTGGTGGT
This sequence comes from Burkholderiales bacterium JOSHI_001, assembly GCA_000244995.1. Taxonomy (NCBI): domain Bacteria; kingdom Pseudomonadati; phylum Pseudomonadota; class Betaproteobacteria; order Burkholderiales; species Burkholderiales bacterium JOSHI_001. The sequence continues at coordinate 997,436 of CM001438.1, forward strand.
CGACCAGTTCGAATGCGCGCGCCACGGCGCCGACGGTGGCTTCGCGTCGCTGCGCCTGGACGCGCGCCATGACATCGGACTGGGCGAGGGCTGGCGGCTGGCCGGCCGCCTGGCCGGGCAGCTGGCTTCACAGCCCCTGGTCAGCGCCGAGCAGTTCGTCACCGGGGGGGCCGACACCGTGCGCGGCTACCTGGAAGCCGAAGCGCCCGGGGACCACGGCGTGCTGGCCTCGCTGGAATTGCGCACGCCCAACCTGGCCAAGGCGGTGGGTGACAGCGTGCAGGACCTCACCCTGCTGGCCTTTGCCGAAGTGTCGCAGGTGCGGCTGATCGACCCCCTGCCCGGGCAGGCCGCGCGCAGCGCGCTGGCCAGCGTGGGTGCCGGGTTGCGCGCCAAGCTGGCGGCTTCGTGGACCGCCGCGCTGGACCTGGCGCTGCCGATCAGGCGCACCACCACCACGCCCGAGCGTCATCCCCGCGTCCAGTTCCGCCTGGGGACGCAGTACTGACGCCAGCCATGAACATGCGCCCACCCCAGGTCCTTGCAAGCGCGCAGGTGCCATACCGTTTCAATGCGCTGTTCGCGGCGCTGGCTGGGGCCTTCCCCTGGCTGGCGCTGGCCCAGGCCAACCCGCCGGTGGCGCCGCGCGTCACGCTCACCGCGCCGGCGCGCCTGGCCTTGCCGGTGCAGGCACCGGTCTGGCTGCGCGGCAACAGCAGCGCCACCAGCAGCCTCAGCGGCGACGGGCGGGAGCTGAGCATCCAGCAGGCCAGTCCGCGCGCCATCTACCAGTGGCGCAGCTTCGACATCGGGCGCGACGCCAAGGTGCAGTTCAACATGGCCACTGGCGCCACCGGCGCGGCGCTGAACCGCGTGGTGGGCGACGGCAGCGGTGCGGCCATCGCGCCCAGCCAGATCCTGGGCAGCTTGCAGTCCAACGGCCAGGTCTTCCTGATCAACCAGAACGGCATCCTGTTCGGCCCCAACGCGGTGGTCAATGTCAATGGCCTGGTGGCGTCCACGCTGAACGTGGGTGACGACGACTTCCTCAATGGCTTGACCACCAGCCTGCGCGCGGCCGTGCCCACCTTCGGCTGGGCCGACCTGAGCGGGGCGCTGGACCCGGCGCTGGCCAGCCCCGGCAACTACGTGCTGGTGGAACCCGGCGCCAGCATCACCACGCCCAGTGGCGGGCGTGTGTTCCTGTTCGCCGAAAGCGTGGAAAACCGCGGCCGCATCAGCGCCCCGGTCGGGCAGGTGGTGCTGGGGGCGGGCGACAAGGTGTTCCTGCAGTCGCCCGACGCCGAGGCCATCTACGCATCGGAAGCCAACCCGGCCTTCCCGTCGCTGCGCGGGCTGCTGGTGGAGGTGGACGGGGCCGGGCGCGCCAGCAACATCGGCCAGATCCTCAGCGACCGCGGCAACACCACGCTGGTGGGCCTGGCGGTGAACCAGAACGGCCGCATCTCGGCCAACACCGGGGTCAGCGAGAACGGGTCGGTGTTCCTGCTGGCGCGCGGCAAGACCCGGGCCGTGCTCAGCAACGAGGCGCTGGAGAAGCACGCCACCGAAGGCGGCACGCTCAGCGTCGGGCCCCACAGCGTCATCAGCCTGCAGCCCGATGCCGAAGCCGGCGGCAGCGGCCCCCGCACATCCACCGACAGCGCCACTTTCACCGCGTCGCGCATCGAGATGTCCGGCCGCCAGATCGATCTGGCCGGCGGCAGCCTGGTCGACGCGCCCGGCGCCCAGGTGCGCCTGCGCGCCGAGGGCACGCCCGCTTACGCCGCCAACCCGGCGGCCGGTGGCCAGTACGCACCCCATGACGCACTGGCGCGCATCAGCGTCGGTGCCAACGCGGTCATCGACGCGGCAGGGACCACCGACGCGCAGCTGTCGGTGGCACGCCACTTCGTCACCACCGAACTGCTGGGCAGCAACGACCTGCGCGACGCGCCGCTGCAGAAGCTGGGCCCGCTGCTGAACCCGCGCAGCCGCGTGACCTTCGATCTGCGCCAGGCCGTGCCCATCCTGGGTGACACCAGCGCCTACCGCAACAACCTTCAACGAAGCGCGGCCGAGCGCCTGTCGGTGGGCGGCAACGTGCTGCTGCAAAGCGCGGGCAGCGTGGTCACGCAGGCCACGTCCCGCATCGACGTGTCCGGGGGCCAGCTCAGCTACACCGGCGCGCTGGTGCAGCCTTCGCTGCTGGTGGGCCTGGATGGCACGCGCTACAGCCTGAACAACGCGCCGGCCGACATCGCCTACCGCGCGCTGGAAGGCAGTGCCTCGCCGGTGCAGGACCGCTGGGGCACGGTCACGCGCGCCAGCGCCGCCGCAGCAGGGCGCTTCGAATCCGGCTACGTGGAAGGGCGGGCTGCCGGCAGCTTCAGCGTGGTGGCGCCGCGCGCGTTGCTGGACGGCACGCTGGCGGCCCAAACCACCACCGGCGCCCGCCAGGCCCAGGGGCTGGACGCTCCAGCCACGGCCGGCCGCTTCCAACTGGGCACGTCCACCCAGGTGGGCAACTTCGGCAGCAGCGACTACCTGGGCGCGATCACCAACACCCTGGTGCGCCTGACGGCGCAGCGGGAGGAACTGGACGCCGCCTTCTGGAGCCAGGGCCTGGACCTGGCTAGCCTGCCGGACACCAGCCGGGTGGCCGCCGACACGCTGCTGCAGGCCGGCTTCGGCACGCTGTCCATCAGCAGCGACGCCGGCATCGTGCAGGAACAGGGGGCCGCGCTGCGCCTGGCGCCGCGCGCCGCGGTGACTTTCAATGCGATGGGGGCGCACGGCGTGCGTCTGGGCGACCTCATCGCCAGCGCCGGCGGCAGCGTCAGCGTGCGCACGGCCGATGCCGCCGCCGCCGCGCGCGGCGGCGAGACCCTCTCCGGCAGCATCCGGCTGGACGCCGGCGCGCGCATCGACGTGGCCGGCCAGTGGGTCAACCGCAACCGCGATGGGGCGCCCACGGCGGCTTCGGCCACCACCGGTGGCAGCGTCAGCCTGCGTGCGGCGCACGGTCTGGCGCTGCAACAGGGATCGGCCATCGACGTGTCCGGCGGCGCCACCGTGTCGGCGCGCGGCGGCGTCAGCGGCGCCAACGCCGGTGCCATCACGCTGGAGAGCAACAACGTGGCGGCGCGCGCCGGCCTGGACAACGCGCCCTTTGAACTGGGCGCGCAGCTGAGCGGCTTTTCCATGGCCCGCGGGGCCGCGCTGCGCCTGCGCGCGGCCGAAGTGGACATCCGGCCCGGCGGCGCGGTGCCCCGCTCCGATGGCCAGGCGCTGAGCCTGGGCGATGCCTTCTTTTCGCAGGGGGGCTTTGCGTCTTTCGACATCGACGGTGGCAGCCGCCTGACGGTGCATGAAGGCGCCTTGATCGCCCCCCGCACCCAAAGCTGGGTGGCCGGTGCCGCGGCGCGCTTCGCGCCCACCGGCAGCGCGCCCGGCCAGGTGCTGGCCTCCCGAACGCTGCCGCTGGCGCTTCGCAATGCCGCATCGTTGACGCTCAGCGCCACCGGTGCGCGGCTGGACACGCCCGACGGGCGCCTGAGCCTGCAGACCGGCAGCCGCATCGACCTGGACCCCGGCGCAGCGCTGACCCTGCGCGGTGCCGCCGCGCTGGATGTGGACGGCAGCCTGCACGCGCCGGGCGGCGCCACGAGTTTGCGCATGGGGGGTTCCTTCGGCACCTTCGCCGAGGACCACCTGGGCAGCTTCCGAATCGGCGACAACGCGCGCATCGACACCAGCGGCCTGGTCCTGGCGCAGCGCGGCGGTGATGGCCTGCTGCGCGGCCGGGTGCTGGACGGCGGTGCCATCACCCTGACTGCCGTGGCCGGCCAGACGCGCATCACGCCACTGGAAGTGGCTGCCGGCGCGGTGCTGCAGGCCGATGGCACGCAGGGGCGCCTGAACCTGGCCAGCGAAGGCGACGCGCTGCGCAACGTGGCCAGCAACGGTGGCGCCATCACGCTGCAGGCGCGCGAGGGTGGCGCGCTGCTGGCGGGGCAGATGCTGTCGCGTGCTGGCGGGGCGGGTGCCGCAGGGGGCGCCCTCACGGCCAGCCTGCTGGTCAGCGACAGCAACCTGCCGGCCCAGCAGGCCAATAACGTCGCCGACGCGCGATTGGAACTGCTGGTCGCTGCGCCTGGCACCACGCAGGCGCAGCCGGGCCTGATGCAACTGGCTGCCGACCGCGTGCGCGACGGCGGCTTCGCCGACCTGAACCTGGCCGCCAGCGACCGCCTGGTGGTGCACACCGGCAGCACGCTGAACCTGGCGCGCCACCTGAGCCTGGATGCGCCGGTGCTGGAAGTGCAGGGTGAGGGCGCCGCCGCGCTGGCCGCCGCCGGTGTGCTGCGCCTGGGCAACACCGACACGGGCGTGCGCCGGCAGGGCGACAGTGCAAACAACCAGAGCGCGCGGCCGGTCAGCGGCGGCGCGGCCAGCCTGACGCTGCAGGGTGACCTGATCGAATTGAACGGCGCCCTGAGCACCCAGGGCCTGGGCCGCTTGAACCTGCAGGCGGCCACCGAACTGCGCCTGCGCGGGCAGCCCAGCGGCGGGGCCGAAGGCGACGTGGGTGTGCTGCGCAGTGCGGCCGACTTGAACATCAGCGCCGCACTGGTGGCGCCGGTCACCGCCAGTCACTTCACGCTGGATGCCGGCGCGGCCACGGTCAGCTTCAGCGGCGGCTCCACCGACGCGCCGCTGCCCGTGTCAGCCGGTGGGTCCTTGACCGTCAACGCCCGCCGCATCGACCAGGGTGGGGTGTTGCGCGCCCCCTTCGGCAGCCTGGCCTTCAACGCCGCCGATTCGGTGCTGCTGCGCGGCGGCAGCCTCAGCTCGGTGTCGGGCGCCGGCCTCACGCTGCCCTTCGGGACGGCGGCAGGCCAGACCGCCTGGACCGACCCCGGTGGCCAGTCCCTCATCGCGCTGCCCGAAAAAGCCATCACGGTGCAGGCGCCCACGGGCCGTGCCGAGGTGCAGGCCGGTGCGGTGCTGGATCTGTCCGGTGGCGGCCAGTTGCTGGCCCTGGAATTCGTGCCTGGCCGCGGGGGGTCCACCGACGTGTTCGCCGGCAACGCAGGGGGCGCTTTCGCGGTGCTGCCCACCGCCGGGGCCTATGCACCCTTCGACCGCGCCATCGCCACCCAGCAGGACGCCGCCGGTCGGGTGCCGGCCCTGTCGCTGGGCGACCAGATCCGCTTCGATGCCGGCGGGCCGCTGCCCGCAGGCAGCTATGCCGTGCTGCCGGCGCGCTATGCGGTGCTGGACGGCGCTTACCTGGTCCGCCCCAGCAGCGTCGCCCTGCCGCCGGGTGTCGCGCGAACCCTGCCCAATGGCGCCACCCTGTTGGCCGGTACGCGCAGCACCGCGGGCACCGACCTGGCGGCCAGCGCCAGCAGCAGCTATGTGCTCACGCCGTCAGCGCTGGCGCGCCAGTCCAGTGAAATCCGCGTGTCCGAGGCCGATGCCTACCTGGCGGCACTGGCCACCGCGCGCGACGCCGAAGCCCCGCGCGGTGCCAGGGACGCCGGCAGCCTGAACCTGCAGGTGCAGGCGCTGAACCTGGCCGGCCAGGTGCGATTCGACCTGCCGGCCGCTGCCACAGGCCAGCGCGGCCCGCTGGGCGGTGAGCTGAACCTGTCGGCCCGGCACATCCGCGTGGCCGACGCGGCCGTGGCCGATGGCGATGCGCTGGTGGTCACGCCGGTCCAACTGGCCGCAACCGGGGCCCAGAGCATCCTGCTGGGCGGGGTGCGCACCGGCGCCGGCAGCACGCGCCTGGTCAGCGTGGGTGCGGACACGGTGAGCGTCAGCGCCCAGGGTCCGCTGCAGGCGCAGGACCTGTTGCTGGCGGCGCGCCAGCGTGTCAGGGTGGACGACGGTGCCACGCTCGCGGCCCGCGGCGGCGGTGTGGCGGCCCAGCTGGCATTGCAGGGTGACGGGGCCCTGGTGCGCCTGAGCGCCGACCCGCAGGCGCGGACGCAGCGCCTGGGCGCCACCCGCGAGGGCGGTGACCTGCAACTGGGCGCCGCCACGCTGCAGGGCGCCTCGGTGCAGCTAGAAGGCACGCGCAGCACCCAGATCGCGCCCGGTGCCCAGTTGCAGGCGGTCCAGTTGTCACTGGGCGCCAGCCGCCTGGCATTGGGTGCCACCGCCGGCCAGGAACTGGAGGCAGGCACCTTGAGCCTGACGCCGGAGCTGGCCGCGCAGATCGGCCAGGCCGACGCCTTGTCACTGCGCAGCTTCAGCACGCTGGACCTGCATGGCGACGCCGGCCTGGGCGGCAGTGCGCTGCGCCAGCTGACGCTGGACGCCGCGGCCATCCGGCAGCTCAGCCCCGGCAGCGCCCGCGTGGCGGCGCGCGAACTGGTGCTGACCAACACCACCGGACAAGTCCCAGCCGCGTCAGGCGGCAGCGGTGTGCTGACACTGCAGGCCACCGACGGCGACCTGCTGTTGCAGGGTGGCGCGCTGGCGCTGCAGGGCGTGGGTCAGGCCACGCTGTCGGCGCATCGCGACCTGGTGTTCAGCAACGCCGCCAGCGTGCTGGCCGGTGGCGACCTGACCCTGGCGGCAGGCCGAATCACCGCGGACAGCGGCGCGGTGGCCGAGGTGCGCGCGGACAAGGGTGCGCTGCGCCTGCAGGCCCAGGGCAGCGCCGGCAGCCGGGACGCTGGCGTGGGCGCCACGCTGAACCTGGGTGCAGCCAGCCTGCTGCAGGGTGGCCGCGTGGAACTGCCGTCGGGCCGGCTCGAGATGCAGGCCAGTGCGGCGGACGGCGTGGTGCTGGCTGCGGGATCGCTGACGCAGCTGGGCGGCATCACCCGCCTGTTCGACGGCCAGGCGGTGTCCACCTCGGGTGGCGACCTGACGGTGCTTGCGGCGCAGGGGTCGGTGCGTCTGGACGCCGGCGCCGCCATCGATGTTTCTGCGGCACAGGCCGGTGGCCGAGCCGGCGCGGTCAGTCTGGCCGCGCCCGGCGGGGGTGTTCAGCTGGACGGCAGCCTGCTGGGGCAGGCCGCCAGCCTGGCCGACGGCGGCAGGCTGAGCTTGGACACCGCGCAAGCGGTGGACCTGGCAGCGCTGTCCCGGGTGCTGGCGGCCGGCAAGCAACCGGCCGCTTCGTCCGGCGGCGCTGCGCGCGGCAATTTCCAGCAGGAACTGGTGGTGCGCAATCGGCAGGGCGACCAGACGCTGCCTGCCGGGGCCACCTTGACCGCCCAGCGCATCGGCCTGGCCAGCGACAACGGTGCGCTGGACCTGCGCGGCGCGCTGGTGGCCGACGCGCCTTCGGGTTCGTCGCGGGTGTTGTTGGCCGCCGGTGGCGACCTGACGCTGGCTCCTGGCGCCACCGTCAGCCTGCGGGCCACGGCGCCGGGCGGGCAGGGCGGGGCGTTGCAGGTGCTGTCGCGCGACGGCCGCATCGCCCTGAAGGACGGCGCCACGCTGGACCTGTCCGGGCCCAACCCCAGCCAGCCGGCCGTGGCGGGTGGGTCGCTGCTGCTGCGCGCGGCGCGGACCGGCATCGACGCTGGCCACCCCGGCGGCACCGACGTGGCCATCGACCGCATCGGTGCCACGGCCTATGGCGTGGCAAGCTTCGAGATCGAGGCGGTACAGGTCTACGAGCACGTGCAGACCCTCACCGTGGGCGCCGCGGCGACCCCCCCGGCGGCCACCACCGCGCCGACGGTGGCACCCACCGCTGCGCCGACACCGGCGCCGACGGCAGCGCCCACGCTGGCACCGACGATTTCGCCCACCGCCGCGCCGACGCCCGCCCCCACGGCAGCGCCGGCCCCGGCCGTACCTTCCGTGGGCAACGGCAGCACCACCGTGGGCCAGTTGCCCCCTGCGCCGCCCAGCCAGCTGCCGATCGTTGCGAGCCCGTCGGTGGATCGAATTCAGGCCCTGTTCGACCAGGTGGCCCCTGCACAGGCGCTGGTCACCATCCAGGCCGTCGCGTCCACGGGCAACGGCAGCACGACGATCGGGCAAACCCCGCCGAAGCCGCCGTCGCAGGTGCCGACAGCGGCGCCCACGGCCGCGCCCACGCCTGCACCGACATCGGCGCCCACGGCCGCGCCGACACCGGCGCCGACGCCGGCACCCACGGCGGCACCGACGCCCGCGCCGACGCCAGCCCCCACGGCAGCGCCAACGGCCGCGCCAACGCCAGCGCCCACGGCTGCCCCGACACCCGCACCAACGCCGGCGCCCACGGCGGCGCCAACGCCCGCGCCCACAGCGGCACCGACACCCGCGCCGACGCCCGTACCCACGGCGGCACCGACGCCAGCGCCAACGGCCGCGCCGACACCCGCACCAACGCCGGCCCCCACGGCGGCGCCAACGCCCGCGCCCACAGCGGCACCGACGCCCGCCCCTACGGCTGCGCCGACGCCCGCGCCGACGCCAGCGCCAACGGCCGCGCCGACACCAGCGCCCACGGCTGCGCCGACACCCGCACCGACGCCGGCCCCCACCGCTGCGCCAACGCCCGCGCCGACGCCAGCGCCCACGGCTGCACCGACGCCCGCACCCACGGCGGCACCAACACCCGCACCCACGCCAGCGCCCACGGCAGCACCAACACCTGCGCCGACACCGGCCCCCACAGCGGCACCGACACCCGCCCCCACAGCGGCACCGACACCCGCCCCGACCCCGGCGCCCACGGCGGCACCAACGCCCGCACCGACACCGGCCCCCACGGCTGCGCCTGGCACGCCATCGTTGGGCAATGGCAGCACCACGGTGGGCGTGACTCCACCCGCACCGCCGAGCACGGTGCCGTCTGCAAGCCCAGCACCCACACCGGCGCCAACGCCCGCACCGACCGCCGCACCCACGCCCGCACCGACCGCCGCTCCCACGCCCGCGCCAACCACCGCGCCGACGCCTGCGCCGACACCGGCGCCGACGCAGGCGCCCGCTCCGCCCCCGGGCCCGCCAGCAGCGCCAGGCACCCCGTCGGTGGGCAACGGCACCACCACGGTGGGTGTGACCCCGCCTGCGCCGCCAAGCACCTTGCCATCCGCCAGCCCGGTGCCGACGCCAGCGCCGACCCCTGCACCCACGCCGGCCCCGACCCTTGCGCCGACCCTTGCGCCGACCCCTTTGCCGACGCCTGCACCGACGCCTGCACCGACGCCCGTGCCAACGCCTGCGCCGACACCTGCTCCCACCCCGGCACCGGCACCCCGCACCGACCTGCGCACCGGCACCGTGCTGGCCGACGTGCAGGCCTTCTTCGGCAGCGACAGCACGCGCCGCGACGGCATGGCGGACCGGGTGGCACCTCGGACCTTGTCGCCGGCGCCCCCGCCGGCCGATGGCCGCGCGGCGTCGGTGCTGCGCGACCTGGTGCGCGTGGTGCCGGGTGTGGAGGTGCGCAGCGACGCCGACCTGTCGCTCACCGGTGACTGGAACCTGCAGCCGCTGGCCCTGTCGGCCAGCGCGGACGCCAGCGGAAACCGCAGCATCGTCGCCGGTGAGCGGGCCGGTGGTGTGCCCTTGACGCTGACGCTGCGGGCCGCGGGCAACCTGAACCTGTCGCACAGCCTGAGCGACGGTTTTGCCGTTCCGGGTGCCGGTGTGCCTGTCCTTGCCGGTGAGGCCGCCGCGGCCGCCGCGCTGGCCACGGCCGCCTCTGTGGCAACGCGTGCACCCATCGTGTCGGCGATGGGCGCCAGCTTCCGGCTGGTCGGCGGCGCCGACCTGTCGGCCGCCGAGGTGATGGCCACCGTGGTGTCCGACAAGCAGGGGGATGTCCTGATCGGCCGCAACGTCAACGGCAGTACCCCGCCCGACGTGCTGGTGCGCAGCACCACCGGCAGCATCGACTTGGCTGCCGGCCGCGACCTGAAGCTGCTGAACCGCCAGGCCGTGGTTTACACCACCGGCGCGCCGGTGGACCTGAGCGCGCGCGGCGATCTGCAGTACAGCTTCACCGGTCCGGTCCTGAGCCGCGGCCTGAACAGCCACCCGCTCGTTGATGGCGGCGGGGCGGTCGGCGTTGCGGCCCGGCGCGACATCGTGGGCGGCAGCAACGGCAGTTCACAGTACGGGGTCGACTGGTGGTGGCGCCAGGGCAGCGCCAACGACCCTGCACAGGACCTGACCTGGTACGTCCGCTACGACCAGTTCCGCCAGGGTTTCGGCGCGCTGGGCGGGGGTGACGTGACCGTGACGGCGGGCCGCAACATGCTGGATGTGGCTGCGGCCGCGCCGTCCAACGGCGCCGCCTTGTCGGCGCTTGGCGACGCGCCTCGGCAGCAGCTGTCCTACGGCGGCGGCAATGTGGCGCTGCGTGCCGGCGGCGACATCACCAACGGCTTCGTCTTCGGAGGTGGCGACCGGGTGGAGGTGCGTGCGGGAGGCGGGATCAACGCCACCGGCAATTTCCAGGGCCTGCAGGTGCTGCATGGCGACACCGCGGTGAACCTGAGCGCGCGGGGCGACATGACCCTGGGGCGGGTGGTGTCTGCCGGCATGGTGCTGCCGCTGGCGCGCCAGGACACCAGCCCCACGCCCAGCATGCTGGTGACGGGTCTTTCCCCCAATGCCACGCTGCAGGCCTTGTCGGAGAGTGGTGACCTGAGCCTGGCCGCAGCCCGGCCCAGCCCCCTGGCCGGCACCTACAACGGCACGGCTCGCGACGAAGAGAACGTGGTCCCGGCACACACCCGCCTGGCCGCGCCGCTGGGCAGCCTGCGTTCACGCGCGCTGCTGCAGGCCCCGGCGCGCGACGCCCAGTTGGAACTGCTGGCGCGCGACGACCTGGATGCGGGCCTGCTGCAGGTCACCGGCTCCTTGCCGGCGCTGGCGTCGCCCGGGCCCGTCAGTTCGTCCGCATTGCGCGACCTGCTTCGGCCCTTCTCCGGCCCGCAGCCCGCGTTCGAGAACGAAGCCTCACGCGAGCCGGTGCGCTTGTTCTCCAGCGAAGGCACGGTGACGCTGGACGCGTCGCAATTGGCCAGCCCGCTGCGGGTGCTGGCCGGGCAGGACATCGTCAGCCGCGGCGCGGTGACGCTGCAGCACCAGCGCGCCGACGAACTCAGCCTGCTGGCGGCCGGCCGCGACATCCGGCTCACGGCCTCCACCACGGCCTTCAGCCTGAAGCTGCAGGGCCCTGGGGAAGGGGTCGCCACCGCGGGCCGCCACATCGACCTGGGCGTGTCCGGCGGCATCGGCAGCGTCGGCAACCTGGAAAACCGCCTGCTGCCCGAAGGGGGGGCCGGCATCACGGTGATGGCCGGCGTGAAGCTGGGCAGTGCCGACATCGCGCAGGCGGTGCGCGCGGGCTACCTGCTTCGCAACGCTGCCACGCTGGATGCGCGCAACGAGACCCTGGCGGTCTATTTGGCGCAATGGAATGCGGCGGCCCACGGTCAGGCCGTGCCCTCGCGCGACGGCGCCTCGCTGTCGCGGGGTGCGCGTCTGCTGGAACTGGCCAAGGCGCTGACGGCCGGCGACCCCGCGCTGAGCGGCCTGCTTCCTCCCCAGGCGCCGGAACTTCAAGCCGCCGGGCTGGGCGCCGGTGCCGTCGACGCGGGCGGCCCGGCAGACGCCGCGCTGGCGTCCTTGTCGTCGCTGGTGATGCGGGCCCTGAACCAGCGCCTGGCCGAAAGCCTGCCGACCCTGGCGCCCGAACGCCAGGCGGTGCTGACCGCCGCGGTGCTGATGGCCGACCTGCGCGCCGCCGGCCGGGCGGCGGCCGCAGCGGCCACCGCGGCCGAACGCGACGCGGCCTACCAGGCCGGCTACGACGCCCTCGCCACGGTGTTCCCAGGCACGCGCAGCACCGGCAAGGTGTCGTTGACTTCCAGCCAGGTCAAGACCCAGCAGGGCGGCCCGATCCGGGTGCTGGCCCCGGGTGGCAGCGTCAACGCCGGAGAAACCTTCGCCAGCGGCAAGCAGGGGGCCACGGCCAGCGACCTGGGCCTGATGACGACCAACGGCGGCGCCATCGAACTGGCGGTGCGTGACAGCGTGCTGGTGAACCAGTCGCGCATCTTCACGGTCGGCCAGGGCGACCTGCTGGTCTGGGCTTCCGAGGGCAATGTCGATGCCGGCCGCGGCGCCAAGACCGTCACCGGTACGCCGCCGCCGCTGATCAAGGTGGACCGCGACGGCAATGTGGTGGTGGACACCTCGGGTTCATTCTCCGGCAGCGGCATCGCGGTGCTGGATGCGCGCAGCGAACTGGACCTGTACGCGCCCAAGGGCGAGATCAACGCCGGAGAGGCCGGCATCCGATCGCTGGGCAATGCCTTCTTCGGTGCGCGCCTGTTCGTCGGCGGCAACGACACCGCCGTGTCCGGCAGCACCACAGGATCCACCGGCGCCGAGGTCAGCGTCAACGCCGCGGCCGCGGTGGGCGACGCCGGCCAGGGTGCCACTTCGGCCGGCACCAAGGTGGCCAGCAGCCAGGACGATGAAGACGACCGCAAGAAGCGCAAGCCGCGCCGCAACCTGCTGCTGGACTTCCTGGGCTTCGGCGCCGACGGCGCGAACTGAGCCCCCCAACGACAACGGCCACGACCCACCCACCGCCACGCCATGACATCCACTGCCCTGCGTTCCCGTTTCCCTGCCTTGCTCTTCGTGGTGCTGGCCCTGCTGTCGCAAGGGGCCCAGGCCTGGTGGAACAAGGACTGGACCCAGCGCACCCGCATCACGCTGGACACCAGCGACAAGGGCGTGCCCCTCACCGCCGCGCTGAACAATGTGACCGTGGCGCTGCGCCTGCACTCGGGCAATTTCGACTTCGCCGCCGCACGCGAGGACGGTGCCGACCTGCGCGTGCTGGCGGGCGACGACAAGACGCCGCTGAAGTTCCAGCTTGAACGCTTCGATGGCATCAACGAACTGGCGCTGCTGTGGGTGCAGGTGCCGCTGCTGGCCGCCGGCAGTGACAAGAACCAGGTGCATGTGTACGCCGGCAACCCCAAGGCAGTGGCCGAACCCGGCCAGGCCTTCGACCCCGCCACGCGCGCGGCCTTCCATTTCAGCGACAAGGTCGGCGCGGACCACCACGGCGGCTTGAAAGCCGAAACCGCGCCGGTGGCGCTGGCCGATGCCATCCTGGCTGGCGGTGCCAAGCTGGCCGGCACGGCGCTGGTCTGGCCTGCCGCCGACGCGTTGAAGACCGCAGCCGGCGGTGCATTGACCTGGTCGCTGTGGCTGCGACCCGACGCCGCCGCCAACGGCACGCTGCTGCAACAAGGGCCGCTGGCGCTGAAGCTGGTGGGCGGCAAGCTCAGCGCCACCTTGGGATCGGCAGCGGCGCTGGGGGGCGACGTGAAACCCGCTGTGTGGACCCATGTGGCATTGACCCTGGCCGGCGGCAAGCTCAGCGTGTACCTGGGCGGCAGCCCGGTGGCACAGGCCGATGTGCCCACCCCGGAAGTGGCCGGGCCCTTGAAGGCTGGCGAGGGCTTTGCCGGTGGCATCGACGAACTGCAGGTGGCGGGCGAAGCCCGCAGCGCCGACTGGCTGAAGCTGGCCGCGGTTTCACAAGGTGCGGGCGATGCCTTCGCCAAGGCGGTGAAGGAGGCCGGCGACAGCGCGGGCGAGGGCGGCCACGGCGGCTACCTGGGCATCCTGTTCGCCAACCTCACCACCGACGCCTGGATCGTGATCCTCATCCTGGCCGTGATGTTCGTGGTGGCGGCCTGGGTGATGGTGAGCAAGACCCTGATGCTGGGCCGCACCGCCAAGGCCAACCACAGCTTCCTGAAGCGTTTTCGCGATGGCGGCAATGCCGAGATGCTGAAGATCGAGGACGCGACCGCGCTGGGCCAGTCGTCGCTTTACCGCCTGTACCGGGCCGGCGTGCGTGAACTGGACAAGCGCGACGTGGGCCGCAACCCCGCCGCGCTGTCGGGCGCGTCACTGGACGCGGTGAAGGCCGCGGTGGACGCCGACATGGTGCGCGAGACCCACAAGCTGAACGCCCAGATGGTGCTGCTGACCATCGCCATCTCCGGCGGCCCCTTCCTGGGCCTGCTGGGCACGGTAGTGGGCGTGATGATCACCTTCGCCGCCATTGCCGCGGCGGGTGACGTGAACGTCAACGCCATCGCACCGGGCATCGCCGCCGCGCTGCTGGCCACCGTGGCCGGTCTTGGCGTGGCCATCCCGGCGCTGTTTGGCTACAACTGGCTGGCCTCGCGCATCAAGAACATCTCGGCGGACATGCAGATCTTCGTCGACGAGTTCATCACCCGCGTGGCCGAGAACTACGGCGCGCGCTGAGCCAGGAGCGCACGCGCATGTCAGCGGACATCAAGGGTGACAACGAACCCTATGACGACATCAACATCACACCGATGCTGGACCTGGCCTATGTGCTGCTGGTCACCTTCATCATCCTGACCACCGCGTCGGTGCAGGGCGTGCGGGTGAACTCGCCGCAGACGCTGGCCGCCAACAACCTGGCGCGGCCGCAGACCAAGGCCATCACCATCACCGCCGACGGTGCGCTGTACCTGGACGCCTACCCGGTGTCCATCGAACAGCTGGCGTCGTCGCTGGCGCAAATGAAAGCGGCCAATCCGGCCTTGCCGGTGGTGCTGAAGGGCGACGCCAGCGCGCAGTACGAACGCGTGATGGAAGTGCTGGAGGTGGCCAAGAAGCTGGACATCACCGAAATCGGCCTGGTCACCAAGCGCGCGCTGTAGGAGCCCACCATGCATGTGCAAGCCGAACAGAAGCCCTACGACACCATCAACGTCACGCCCATGCTGGACCTGGCCTATGTGCTGCTGGTGGTGTTCATCCTGATGACCACCGCATCGGTGCAGGGCCTGACGGTGACCATGCCCAAGCCCAGCAACAAACCATCCACCGAACAGCACGAGCTGAAGATCGTGCAGATCGCGCCCGGAGGCGCGCTGTTGCTGAACGGCGCGCCGGTCAGCGTGGAGCAGCTGGAACAGCAACTGGCCGCGGCCAAGGCGCGCGACCCGAAGATGACCGTCGCGATCAAGGGCGACCCCAAGGCGCAGTACGCGCCGGTGGTGGCCGTGATCGACCTGTGCAACAAGCTCCAGGTCAACATGGGCCTGGTCACCGCGCGGATCGGAACCTGAGCATGGCATCACTGGCTGAAGACCGTTTCGATGACAGCAGCGGCGCGCGCCCGACCCGCCGTGTGGCGCAAGTGGGCATGGCGCTGTTGGGCCTGGTGGCGGTGGGCGCGCTGGCCTATGGCCTGAAGAACCTCATCGGCAGCGGCCCGCCCGAAGCCAAGCGCCAGGTGGCCCGGATCTCCATCCTGCCCGACAAGCCGCCGCCGCCCCCGCCGCCGAAGGAAGAGAAGCGCCCCGAGCCGCCCAAGGCCGAGTCGCGGCCGGTGCCGCAGGACCAGACGCCCAAGCCGGTGGACGCGCCCAAGCCCGCCAACGAGCCGATCAAGATGGAAGGCCAGGCGGGTGACAGCCCCAGCGCCTTCAGCGCCGGCACCGTGAGCCAGGACTACGAAAGAGGCACGCCCAGCACCGGGCCGGCGGCGGCCAGCGCGCCGGCGGCGCCGGCTGCGCCCAGCGTGACCGACCGCGCCGCCGAGCGGCTGTACGCCGGCAGCGCGCGCAACCTGCTGCGCGACGAACTGGAGCGGCGCTTCAAAAGCGATGCCGAGCAGGCCACCGCCACCTTCAGCCTCTGGGTGGAACCCGACGGCGCGATCCGGCGCATCGAGTTGCAGCGCACCGGCGACGCGCGGCTGGACGGCGAACTGGACAGCGCCCTGGGCGACACCACGCGCAGCCTGAAGCTGCCGCCGCCGCCGGCCATGGCCCAGCCCATGAAGTTCCGCCTGACGCTGCGGCCTCAGGGTTGAGCGCCGCGCTCCGACCCCTTCTCTCCACGATCCTCAGCTCTCCATCACCATGACCCGACCCCTGACCTTCGCGGCCCTGTGCCTGGCGCTGGTGCTGGCCGCGCCAGCCCGTGCCGACGAACGCAGCGACCTGCAGCAGCTGCGCGCCACCACGCTGGCCCTGATCGACGCCCTGGTGCAGCAGGGCCTGCTGACCCGCGAACGCGCCGACGCCATCGTGCGCCAGGCCCAGGCCGCCCCGGCGCTGGCAACGGCCCCGGCGGGCGCCGCGTCGTCCGCGGGCTGGGGCGCGCCGCTGCCCGCCGTGGCGTCCGGCGTGGTGCGGGTGCCCTATGTCAGCGAGACCTTGCGGGCGCAGCTGCGCGAGGAGATCAAGAACGAGGTGCTGTCTACCGCGCGCGAGGAGCGCTGGGCCGACCCGCGTGCGCTGCCCGACTGGGTGCGCGGCATCAGCTTCGAAGGCGACGTGCGGGTGCGGGCCCAGGCCGAGCGCCTGCCGAACGCGCAGTACGCGCCCGGCGTCACCGACCCCTGCGACACCAGCGGCGGCAACCTGCCGGCGGAGTGCTTCCGGGCCCAGGTCAATTCGCCGGCCTGGGGGCCGGACCTGCTGAACAACACCGCCGACCGCGGCCGCTTCACGCTGCGCGCACGCCTGGGGATCAACGCCAAGGTGTCGGACGACACCAGCCTGGGCTTGCGCTTGACGACCGGCAGCACCAGCGGCCCCAGCTCGTCGTCGCAGACCCTGGGCACGCACTTCAACAAGGCCGGCGTGGTGCTGGACCGTGCCTTCGTGCGCTGGGAACCGCGCTACGACCTGCGGCTGCTGGCCGGGCGCATGGCCAACCCCTTCTTCGGCAGCGACCTGCTGTGGCCCGACGACCTGTCCTTCGACGGCCTGGCGGCGCAGACCGAGCAGAACCTGGCGCCCGGGCTGTATGCCTTCGCCACCGCGGGCGTGTTCCCGCTGGAGGAGTTCAACGTCGACCAGCGCGACAAGTGGCTGTACGGCCTGCAGGTGGGCGCCAATTGGGCCCTGGGTCCCAGCACTGAATTGCGCCTGGGCGCGGCGGTGTACGACTTCTCGCGCATCGAAGGCGTGCGCGAGACCGGCCTGGTGCCGGGGGCGGCCCGCGCCGGCACCGTGCCCTTCCAGACGTCGCAATACCCCGCCAGCGTGCGCCTGAAGGGCAACACCCTGATCAACCTGAACAACCCGGACGACCCCAATGCGTCCACCAGCCCGGTGTGGGGCCTGGCGTCGCGCTTCCGGCCCTTCAACCTGACGGCGGTGCTGGCGCTGCGCCAGTTCAACCCCTTCGAGCTGAGCCTGGGGCTGGACCTGGTAAAGAACACCGGCTTCGACCTGGACGACATCCGCGCCCGCGCGGGCGCGGGGACGGCGCTGGACAACGTGGCGGCCAAGACCACCGGCGTGCAGCTGAAGGCCCAGTTCGGCAAGGCGCGCCTGGCCGACAAGGGTGACTGGCAGGTGATGGCGGCGCTGCGCCAGTTCGAGCGCGACGCCTGGCCGGACGGCTTCACCGACACCACCTGGAACCTGGGCGGCACGAATTACAAGGGCTGGCAGCTGGGCGGGGCTTACGCCTTCGACCGCCGCACCACGCTGGGCCTGCGGCTGACCAGCACGCGCAACCTGGACGACGGCTTCCGCTTTGCCAATGGCGTGACCGACCTGCGCAACGCACCGATGAAGATCGACGTGATCCAGATGGACCTGAACACCCGCTTTTGACACCGGGTCTGGGGAGTGCACACATGAACAAGCATGGCATAGCGCCCACCCGGCTGGGTCCGGGCTGGGAACGGCTGTGGGTCCTGGTCCTGTGCCTGGCCACGGGTGTCGCGCTGGCGCAGGACAAGGGGGTCTCGCGGGAGCGCGAGCAGCTGCGCCGGTCCCAGGCTGCCCTGAAACAGGCCCAGGCCCAGCAGGAGGCGCTGGCCGGCGAGAAGGCCGCGCTCGAGCAGGAGCGCAACCAGTTCAAGGGTGCGCTGGAACAGGCCAGCGCCCAGGCCCGCGCGGGCAGCGCCGAAGTCCAGCGCTTGCGCAGCGACGGCAACAGGCTGCGCGCGGACGCCGAGCGCACGCGCCAGGACCTGGCGGCCGAGAAGGCCCGTGGCCAGCAGTTGCAAAGCCAGCTGGACCAGGCCCAGGCGCTGCTGCAGCAGGCCCGCAGCGCGCACGAAGCCATGCAGTTGCAGTTGCGCGAGGCCCGCCGAGAAAGCGCCGAACGCGTCCAGGCCAACACCACGCTGACCGCGCTGCTGGAGCGCGCCACGCAGGCCCTGGCCGCCGCCGAGACCCGGAACCGGCAGATGCACGCGGCCGGCCTGGCCGCGCTGGAACGCTACCGCAGCAAAAGCGAGTCAGACCTGCGGGCGCAGAACGAGCCCTTCCTGGGCCTGACCGCGGTGCAGATCGAGAACCAGGCCGAAGAACTGCGCAGCGAACTGGACAAGCACCGCTGGGTCAAGGCTCAGTAGCCGAAACGGGCCTTGCGTGCGCGCTGTTCGATCTGTCGCGCGGCGTAGTCGATGCCGCTGAAGGCCGCGTAGTCCTGCAGGCTGCGCTGCCTGCCCAGGCCATAGGCCCCCAGATCGGCCCCGTCCCACAACAACGCCCGCAGGCGTTGTTGGGCGGCCCCGTCCAGTTCGGCCGACCGCACCGCGCGCTGCTCGTCCAGCTCGGATTGCCAGTGCATCGGGCGGGGCAGGGCGTCCACCTGCACGTATTGATGCAACAGGGGCATGTCGGGTACATGGAACAGGTCCCAGCCGCGCGTCCAGGCGCGCAGCGCCAGCGACTGCTCCTCGCCGTGGAAATACAGGAAGGGGTCGTAGGGCACTTCGTTGACCAGGCCACCCGGCGCGAACAGGCAGCCCGCGGCGACATGGAAGGCGGGCACCGGCTCGCGGCTGGACACCGGCACGCCCTCGAACATCAGCACCGGGTGGTCGGCGACGAAGTCGCTGTCCATGCGCACCACATGGGCCAGCACCTCGCGCGTGACCACAGTGGGCACGGGCTGGCCGTCCACGATGTTGAAGGGGTTGGGGTAACAGCTCAGGATGCTGCGCGGGTTCAGCGCCCGGCAGTGGTGGCCCCAGTGCAGGAGGCGTTCGTCCCAGCCGGGTTCGAAGCAGGTGTGCGAGTCCACCTGCAGGTACCAGGGCTCGCCCTGGTGCAGGCCCATGGCCAGCGCGCGGGCGAAGCAGGGGCCACGTGCGTCCCGGGGGTGCAGGTGCACGCGCCGGACCTGGTGGGCCTGGGCCTGCGCGGGCAGGGCCCAGCCCGCTTCCGGTGGTGACTGGTCCACCACGCCGAAACGCAGGCGCTGCGGGTGGCGCGCCTGCGACAACGCGCTGTCCAGCGTGAAGCCCAGCAGGGGATCGCAGTACGAGGCCACGCTGACAAAGATGCGCTCGTCGCTCATGGTCGGGTGCCCGCAGCCTAGGGCGGCACGGTGACCGCGATGTGTCAGCGGCGGCTGGCGTGATGCGCAAGCACCACGCGCGGCGGTGCCGCCGACGCGCTGCTGTCACGTTGCGCCACTACCGTGACTGGCCATCGAGCCATTGCCCGAAAACCAAGGAGCCCCGTCATGTCCAAACGCCTTGTCAGCCCTGCCCGCGCCCTGTGGCTGGGCCTGTGCCTGCTGCCTGCCCTGGCCAGTGCCCAGTCCACCCCCTTGCTCAGCCCGAGCGGCGACTGGTCCGAGTTCGATGTGGACGAATTGCTGGCGCCCGCCGATGCCCCGCTGGGCTGGATCGCGCTGGACGGCTCGCCGCTGATGTTCAGCTTCACTTTGGTGGGCGAGGCCGTGCTGCGGGTGGTGGATGCCGGCTTGCCCGGCGACACCTTCCGGGTCCTGGTCAACGGCGCGGCGCAAGACACCAGCGCGGTGCCCGCCACCGACTACGCCAGCGCCATCAACGCCAACATCGGCACCGATTTCGCTGCCGCCTGGGCCGATGGCGGCCAGCACTTCAGCCGCCTGGCGCTGACGCTGGGCCCGGGCAGCTACGCCGTGTCGGGCCTGCTGGTCCAGAGCGTCGGCCTGGACGGCCTGCCCCTGAACGCCACCGTGGGCGCCGTGTCGCTGACCCCGGTGCCCGAACCCGCCAGCGTGGCCACGCTGCTGACCGGGTTGCTGCTGATCACCACCGTGCTGCGCGGCCGAGGCCGCCGCAAGTGACGCGCCCGCACATGCCCCTTCCCACACGCCCAAGGAACCCCACCATGCGAACCCTCGCACTTGCCGCATCGCTGCTGTTGGCGTCGGGCCTGGCCGGCGCGGTCACCGCCGCTGCGCCCGCTCCCTTCACCGTGAAGGTCATCGGCTTCAACGACTTCCACGGCAACCTGGCCTCACCGGGCAGCTTCGGTGTGAACACCGGGGTGCCGGTGGCGTCCCGCCCGGCGGTGGGTGGCGCCGAATTCCTGGGCGCCCACATCGCAAGGCTGAAGGCGGCCAACCCGCTGAACGTGGTGGTGGGCGCGGGTGACTTCATCGGCGCGTCGCCGCTGGTCAGCGCTCTGTTCTTCGACGAACCCACGGTGGAGGCGATGAACCGCATCGGCCTGGAGTTCAACGCCGTGGGCAACCACGAGTTCGACAAGGGCGCGGCGGAACTGCTGCGACTGCAGAACGGCGGCTGCAAGCTGGTTGATGGTGTGGTGGACCCCAACAGCTGCCGCGGCGCGGCGGCCGGCACACCGGTGCCTTTTGAAGGAGCGAAGTTCAAGTGGCTGTCGGCCAACGTCTACAGCACGGCCACCGGCCGCCCGCTGCTGGCGCCCTACGGCGTGAAAAGCTTCAACGGCGTGAAGGTGGCCTTCATCGGCATGACCTTCAAGGCCACGCCCACGGTGGTGACGCCCACTGGCGTGGCGGGTCTGGCGTTCCGCGACGAGGCCGATACCGTGAACGCGCTGGTGCCGCGCCTGCGCGCGCAGGGCATCGAGTCCATCGTGGTGCTGGTGCACCAGGGCGGCTTCCAGAGCGCGGGCCTGTCGGACATCAATGGCTGCGACGGCAACCTGGCGGGCTCGGAGATCGCCCAGGTGGTGAGCCGCCTGCACGACGCGGTGGACCTGGTGGTCAGCGGCCACACCCACGCCGCCTACAACTGTTCGGCCAACACCGTGAACGCCAGCGCCGCGGGCAGCACGGCGCGGCCCACCGGCCTGCCGAACGCCAGCGGCCGGCTGATCCCGGTCACCAGCGCCAGTGCCTTCGGTCGTGTCATCACCGACATCGACCTGACCCTGGACCCGGTCACCCGCGACGTGGTCGCGGTGGCGCCCACCAACCGCCTGGTGGACCGCAGCGACAGCGGCGTGTCGCCCAGCCCGGTGCTGCAGACCTTGGTGAACGGCTACCAGGGCCAGGTGAGCCCGATCGCCAACCAGGTGATCGGCGCCATCGCCACCGACCTGCCCAGCAGCGCGGTGGACAACGCCTGCAACATGCCCGCCGGTGACCTGATCGCCGACGCGCAGCTGGCCGCCACCCAGCCCGCCACCTTCGGCGGGGCCCAGATCGCCTTCATGAACCGTGGCGGCGTGCGCAACCCGGGCTTTGCCTTCGCCGGCAGCGCGGTGGGTGAAGGACCGGGCAACGTCACCTACGGCGAAGCCTTCACGGTGCAGCCCTTCGGCAACAGCCTGGTCACGCTGACGCTGACCACGCAGCAGATCAAGAACGCGCTGGAAGAGCAGTTCGCAGGCTGCCGTGGGCAGGGCGCCGGCACCACGCGCATCATGATCCCCAGCCGCGGCTTCAGCTACACCTGGGACGGTGCCCAGGCCTGCGATGCCCGGGTGCGCAACGTGACCCTCAGCACCAGCACGGGCGTGCAGACGCTGGTGGATGCCGCCGGCACGGTGGTGGATCCCGCCCGCACCTGGCGGGTGACGGTGAACAACTTCATGGCCACGGGCGGTGACGGCTTTTCCACCTTCACCCAAGGCGCGAATGCCCTGGGCGGCGCCCAGGACATTGACGCGCTGGTGGCCTTCCTGGCCGGCTTCAAGGCGCCGCAGCCGGCCTACGACCGCCACGACCCGGCCTTCGGACCGACGCCGCGCATCCTGCGGACCGGTGCGCCTGCCGGGTCCACCACCTGCCCGGGTGGCGGCATCACCAACCCGTGAGCGAAGCAGCCCGGGCCGCGCGTCGCCGGCTGCTGCTTTTGCTAGCCGGGCTGGCGGCCCGGCCCCTGTGCGCGCAGCCGCAGTCACCCAGCGAACAGCGCCTGCAGCAGCTGATGCAGGCCCGCAGCGCCACACTGGATGCGAGCGCCAGGCGGGAACGCCTGGACCTGCTGGCCCAGGGTGAAGCGCTGCTGGCCGCCGGGGATCTGGACGCTGCACAGGCGGCCTTCGACCGCGCGGCCCTGATGCTGCACGCCGCGGACACCGAGATCGCGCTGGTGCGCTGCTACATGCAGCGAGGTGAATACCAGCGTGCCATCTCCTTTGGCGCCCACGCCGCCGGCGCCCACCGCGAGGTGAGCGCCGCTGCGGTGCTGTACGCCTGGCTGCTGCAACGGGGCGGGCAGGGGGCTTTTGCAGCGCGCCTGCTCGACGAGGCGCTGCAATTGCGGCCTGACGACTTCCCGCTGGCCGAAGCGCGGGCGGCGCTTGACCGAAGCGCCCTGCAGGAGTCCTGGCTGGCGGGGCCCTTGCCGGTCCGGCTGGGACCGCTGGCGCTGGGGGACCGCACCGTTCCAGCGACAGCGCGCGTGGCAGGCAGCGCCACCTTGGCCGGCCCAAGCGGCCAGGTGCTGGCGCCGCTGACGGCGGTGCAGGACGCTGCAGGCCTGTGGCTGCGCGACGGCCTGGGCCGCACGACCGCCGCCCGCGTGCAGCAGCGCTGGCCCGACCTGGGCCTGGCCTTGCTGCAGGGCTTGAGCTGGGCCGGCGCCGCGGCACCGGTGTGGGTCGCCCGGGACGGCTTTCCCGGCAGCCCGGCGCATGCGCTGGAGCACCCGGCTGCGGCGTCGGCGGCACCGGGCTGGCCGCAGCTGACCCTGGGCTTCCTGGGTGGACTGCGAACCGACGAAACCCGGTCCCTGGGCATCGACCTGCCGAACGGCCCGCACGGCGGCCCAGTGATCGATGGCCAGGGGCGGCTGCTGGGTGTGGCCATCGCACATGGAGATGGCTCGACGGGCCTGGTGCCGGCGTCGCGCTTGCGAAGCCGCCTGGACCTGGCCCTGCCGCCGACGGCAAGCACACCGTCGCGCCTGGCCCTGGCCGCGGTGTATGAACAGGCCTTGCCCCTGACCTTGCAGGTGCTGGTGGCCTGAGCATTGCCGGTGCGGCAGGGGCCTCCTGACGCACGACAATCCACGCATGGAAATCACCTACGGCTCGGACCGAAACGGCTTGTTGTGCGGTTACCGGTTTCGCCCTGGCCTCGTCGGTCAGGCCCTGGGCCTGGACGACGCCCAGCAGGGGCTGGCATCACCTGCCGCCCTCGGCCAGGACCCGGGCTTCGTGTGGCTGCACTTCAACCTCACCGACGCCGGTGCGCTGAAGTGGATGCAGACGCACCTGGAACTGGTGCCCGAGTACTACGAAGCCCTGCACGAGGGCTCGCGCTCCACCCGGCTGGAAGACGACGGCGACACGCTGGTGGCGGTGGTCAATGACGTGGCCTATGAATTTGCCTTCGACCCGGACGAGATCGCCACGCTGTGGCTGCACGTGGGCCCGGGCCTGGTGGTCAGTGCGCGCAGCCGGCCCCTGAAATCCATCGACAGGCTGCGCGAGGCGGTGAAGAACGGCAGTTGCTTCGGTTCGTCGGTGGCCTTCCTGAACCACCTGCTGCGCGATCAGGCCGACGTGCTGGTGCGCATCGTGCGCGAGGCCACGGTGAAGGTGGACGACATCGAGGACAAGCTGCTGGTGGGCCGGCTCACGCACAAGCGCACCGACCTCGGCCGGCTGCGGCGCGTGCTGGTACGCCTGGCGCGGCTGCTGGCGCCCGAGCCCGGCGCGTTGTTTCGGCTGCTGCGTGCACCCCCACCCTGGATCGCCAGTGCCGACCTGGACGAGATGCGCCAGTCCACCGAGGAGTTTTCGCTCGTCATCCGCGACCTGGCGGCGCTGCAGGAGCGCATCAAGTTGCTGCAGGAGGAAATTGCCGCGCAGGTGGGCGAGCAGACCAACCGCAGCGTCTTCACGCTGACCATGGTGACGGTGCTGGCCCTGCCCATCAACCTGGTGGCGGGTCTGTTCGGCATGAACGTCGGTGGCATTCCGCTGGCCGCCAACGAGCATGGCTTCCTGATCATCATGGCCGTGGTGGCCGCCTTCACCGTTCTGGCGGTGTGGCTGGCATTGCGAAACCGGCCGGACTGAGCGCCTTGGTCTGATCCGAACGGTGCATCCGGTGGGCATGGCGCCGGTGTGCGCATGTCACGTCGGCTCGGGATCATGCGGAAGTCGATCGAAACGACCCGACGTCTTCAACCGCATCCTGAGGAGGATCTTCCATGAACAAACAAGTCGCCGCCGCTGCCCTGGCGTGCCTGGCCGCTTTCAATGCCCATGCCTTGAACGCCGGAGACCTGGCCTTCACGTCGCTGAACGCTGACGAGGACGGCTGGTCCCTGGTGACCTTCGTGGACATCGCTGCGAACACCACCCTGTACTTCACCGACAACGAATTTGTGGCCGGTGCCTTCAACACCGGGGAGAGCTACCACCGCTGGAATTCCGGCGCCACCACCATCGGCGCCGGCACGGTGATCCGCTTCTCGTCCATCGACAGCGCCACCCTGCTGGCCGCCAGCGTGGGAACGCTGTCCCGCGAGGCCGTGGCGCTGAGCAGCAACTATGGCATCAGCACCACGGCCGACACGGTGTATGCGTTCCAGGGCGCGTCGGCATCGGCACCGGCCACCTTCATCACCGCCATCTCCAACGCCACCGACGGGCCTCTGGCGGGCACCGGCCTGGTGGAAGGTGTGAATGCCATCCGCCTGAACAGCGTGGCCACCTCCGCATCGCCGGATTTCGGGCAGTACAACGGCGCGCGCAGCGGCCTGCTGTCCCTGAACGAATACAAGCCCTTGGTGGCCGACGTAGCGAACTGGACCGTGGACACCGCCAATGGCAACTTCACCGCCACCGTCCCCGACACCACGGCCTTCGCCATCACCGCGGTGCCGGAGCCGCAAAGCTACGCGCTGATGCTGGCCGGCCTGTTCGGCATCGGCGTCAGCGTGCGCAACCGCACCCGCCGCTGATCGCCTGCGCGCCGAAGGGCGCGCTTGTGATCCACCAGCGCCTCGGTCCTCGGACCCGGGCGCTTTTTCTCTTTGCAGGTCTGGCTTGAAGCAAGAAAAAAGGACCGGCAGCGCCGAGGCGCGTGCCGGTCCAGGCTGAGGACGACCGTGAGGGTTGCGGTCGCTTGAGGGACAGGGTTTGCCGGGATCAGGCGCTCAGCGCGCGTTGCGTGCGCGTGAGCGCAGGCCCAGGGCCAGCAGGCCGGCCATCAGCAGGCCGTAGCTGCCAGGTTCGGGCACGGGCGCCAGCGTGAGGTTGTCCATCACGAAGGTGCCGTCGGTGACGCCGAAGCCCCAGATGTCGGCCGTGGCGCGGGCAAAGCCCAGGAACGTGCCTTCGTTGTAGCCGAAGGCGTCGGTGTTGACGCTGTAGCTGAACGACTCAATGTCGTTGCCGTCCTGGTCATAGGCCAGCACGCGCAGGCTGTTGCCGGTGGCGCCGGCGGCCTGGAACTGGTTGAAGAAGGCCCCGACCTTGGCCACCGGGGCGCTGAAGGTGAAGCCGAATTCACCTCGGCGGGCCACGAAGGCACTGGCCAGGAAATTGCCGTCGCCTGTGGGCGTGTCAACCAGGCCGTCGGCCGGCGTGCCGCGGGCACCCCACAGGCCGTTGTCGCCCAGGTCCTGCGCGCTGGCGCCCACGGTGGTGAAAGGTGACGAAGTGAAGTCGACGTTCACGCCGATGGCGCTGCCCACCAACAGCGGGCCTGTGGTGCTCAGGCCGTCGAAGTTGTTGAAGTCGATCACCTGGCCGCTGGCGGCCAGGGGGTTGCTGGTGGTGTCGATGAGGGCGGCAGCCTGAGCGCCGGCCATGGTGGCGGCGCCAAGGGCCAAGGCGGCCAGGCGTGCGGTGAATGTCGGGTTCATGGGGTCTCTCCTGGGTTGATGTCGTGAGAACCCGGGCCAGGGGCCCGGGTGGCCGGTCGTTGGTGTGGGTTCAGCTGCCGATGAGGCCGCCGTCGTCCTTGGTGATGACCACCAGCGACGAACGCGGACGGCCGCTGGGCAGCGGCGTCACGCCGTCGGCTTCCGTGGTGAATTGAGACGCCGGCCAGGCGGAAAACTGCTCGGGGTTGGCCGCTGTGGCGTCCTCACCCGGATGCTGCACGCCCACGAACAGGGTCTTGCCATCCGGGGTCATGGTGATGCCGGTCACTTCGCACTTGTTGGGCGCGGTCAGAAAGCGGCGGGCCTCGCCGGTGTTGGGGTCGCAGCACACCATCATGTTGCCGCCGATGTTGATGAAGTCACCGCTGCCGTCGCCCACCTGGTCGGTCTGCACCCACAGGCGGCCGAAGGGGTCGAACCACAGGCCGTCCGGGGCACCGAAGTCGGCGCTGCCGTTGGGCGTGTCAACAATGTTGCCGGTGTAATTGGTCGCCGGGGCCTTCGTGGTCAGGGTGTCGCCGGCCTGCACGAAGATGTCCCAGTTGAAGCTGGTGGCGGCCACGCTTCGGCCGTCTTCACGCCAACGGATGACGTGGCCGTACACATTGTCGCGGCGCGGGTTGGCGGCGTCCACCGGGGGACGGGCCGACGCGGCGGTGGTGGACCCGTCGGGGTTGTTCACGGTCGGCACGGCCGCGCTGCCGCGGCGGTTGTTGTTGGTCAGGGTGCAATAGACCTCGATCTCCTGGAAGCCGCCGATGCGCGGACGCGCGCCGGTCCATTCCGGGCGGTCCATCATGGTCGCGCCCACCGCGTCGGCCGCCATGCGGGTCTTGATCAGGATCTTGGCCAGCACCTCGGCGTCATCGGCGCCGCTGAAGTTCGGGTTGTCGCGCAGCGCCAGGCCGTTCAGGCCCAGGGTGCCGGGCAGCAGGGCGATCCACTGGCCGCTGAGGTCGGCGTTGAACTTGGCCACGTACAGCGTGCCGCTGTCCAGCAGGTCGCGGTTGGCGGCCTTGTTCGTGGGGTTGAAGCTGCCGGCGCAGACGAACTTGTAGATGTACTCGTTGCGCTCGTCGTCGCCCATGTAGAAGGCCACGCGGTTGGCGTTGTCCACCACGTACTGCGCGCTCTCGTGCTTGAAGCGGCCCAGCGCGGTGCGCTTGATCGGCTTTGCCGCGGGGTTCAGCGGGTCGATTTCCACCACCCAGCCGAAGTGGTGCACTTCGTTGGGGTTGGCGCTGACGTCCCAGCGCGGGTCGGTGGTGTGCCAGCGGTAGGCGAAGCCGGCGGCGGTGACGCCGTAACGGTTGTACAGCTTGCCCAGTTCACCCGAGGCGGCGTTCGGCACGGCGCCAGTGGCGCCGAAGTTGCCGTTCCAGTTTTCTTCGCAGGTGAGGTAGGTGCCCCAGGGCGTGATGCCGTTGGCGCAATTGTTCACCGTGCCGTTGCCGACGCGGCCGTTGGTGGTGCCGCCGGTGGGCAGGCTGCCGGCATCGGTGATCTGGTAGGCGTTGGTCTGCATCAACGCATGGCCGGCGGCCGGGCCGGAGATGATGACCGGGGTGTTGGCGGTGATGCGGCGACCGTAGGGCGAGTTCTTCACCACCGTCCACTTGCCGCCCACCTTGCGCGCTTCCAGCACCGAAACGCCGTGTGCGGCCTGGCTCTTGCGGGTCTTGGCGATGGTGTAGCCCGCGCCTACCTGGCCATCGGTGAACAGCACTTCTTCGTGCGTGTACTCGTTGTTCACGCACAGGACGCCACGGTCGCTGGACGGTGCGCCGCCCACGCCCGGCAGCGGGAAGAAGTTCATGCCGTCGTTGTGCATGCCGAACTGGCGCGCCTGGGCCGCGGCGTCCTGGCTGGCGTCGGCAGCGAAGGCCGGGGCGCCGGGCATGATGGGGTCGCCCCAGGCCACGAAGAGCTGGGCGGTGTAGCCGGCGGGCACGGTCACGCGGTCGGCCACGGCGCTGGTGCCGGGCAGTTGGCGGTTGGCCGGCACGCTGTCGAAGCCGATGCCGGGAAAGCCCAGCGCCGCGGGCACGGGGGCTGCCTGCACGGTGCTGACCAGGCCTTGCAGCGAAAGGCCGCCGGCTGCCGCCAGCGCGCTGGCGCTGACGCCGCTCTGGATGAAGCGACGGCGGCTGCCGTCCACGCGGCCGATCACGTCGTGGATGGACTCGTTGCCCGACGGGTTCAGCGACACGTCGTTGGTGGGATGGGATGCACCCTTCATAGCCTTGCTCCTGCCTTCGTTTGGTGGATGGGACGGGCGGGGACCTTGATCCCACGCAACGACCGCACACTTTGCCCAGGTCAGAAGAAACTACAGCGAGCGCACAGGGCTCCGGGGTGATCCGAACGGCTCATGGGCGGGTTTGGAGCCGCCATCCCAGCGTGGCCGCCAGCAGCGCCAGGGCCCACAGGGGCAGGGGAACGTCCCCTTCGGCGGGTGGCGCGGGCGGGTCGAACACCAGTTCCAGGCGCGGCCGGTTGACGGCCACGGCGTTGTTGCGGCTTTCGAAGCGCTTGGCGCTTTGGGCATTGGTTTCGTCGCCGATCAGGATCCAGCCATGGTTGTCCGCGGGCGCGTTCACCCATTGCTGCACGTCGGCCACCAGGCCCGGGGCGTCGGCCCAGGCGTAGGTCTGGTTCGGCAGGCCCACCAGCGTGGTGGCCGACGCGTTGGGCAGGTGGTCGCCACCGGGCTGCTGCCAGGGCAGGGTGGGATGGCTGCGCAGGCGCCAGGTGACGTCGCCGTTGCTGGCGGCCACACCCGTGCCGCTGCCGCCGGCGTTGGCGGGGCCTTCGGTCCACGACGCCAGCAGCCGGTGAACGGCCACCGGGTGGTCGGTGCGCGAGCGCGATTCGTACAGCACCAGGCGGGCCGAGCGCAGCACGCTGCCGGGCGGCACCGCGCCGAGGTCGAAGCGCAGCAGGGCGCGCCGCGCCAGGCCTTCGGCGGTGGTGGACAGCCACAGGTAGTCGCCGCTGCCTTCGGCCAGGCTGTCGCTCGTGGGCGTACCGGTGAAGATGCTGGCGTCCTGCACCGGGTTGAGCACCAGGGTGTCGGCCCGCGCGCCGCCGGCGACGGACAGCGCAAGCGCGGCAGCCCCGACATGGAGAATGCAGCGGAAGGCGGCAACGTGGGGGCCCATCGTGGCCATGCTGCCGGACCCAGATGACGCCCGCCGCGCCAGGGCCCTGTGCCTGATGAGCCAAAGGGCACATGGCCGCTGACAGCAGCCGGGCCTGGGTGTCACACGCCGCGGGCATGGTTCGGCCTTCGTCTTGTTGCCCTTGCCGCCGGCGCTGCCGCGGGCCAGGCCCGCACTCCAACGCCGCTGCCCATGTTCGCCTTGATCGCACCGACTCGCCTTCGCCGCTTTGCCTGTGCTTTGCTGGGCGCGCTTCTCTTGGGCCTGGGCGCCGTCTCGGTCCAGGCCGCCGTGTTGATCAGCCAGGTTTATGGTGGCGGGGGCAATGCGGGCGCCACCTGGCGCAATGACTTCGTCGAACTGCACAACACCGGCGCCGTGCCGGTGGATGTTGCAGGCTGGTCGCTGCAGTACACCTCGGCCGCCGGCATCAGTTGGGGAAGCCAGAAGGTGACCTTGGCGGGCAGCCTGCCCGCGGGCGGCTACCTGTTGGTGCAACTGGGCAGCGGCGGTGCCGCCGGCGCCTTGCTGCCTGCGGCGCAGGCCAGCGGCACGTTCAACATGAGTGCCACGGCCGGCAAGCTGGCCCTGTTGAACACCAGCGTCTCGCTTGCTGCCCTGAACTGCCCCAGCGACCCGGCCATCGTGGACCTGGTGGGCTATGGCACCACGGCCGACTGCTTCGAAGGCGCGGCGCGCGCGCCGGTGCCTTCGGCCACCGCGTCCGTCCAACGCCTGGGTGACGGTTGCCAGGACACCCAGCACAACGGCAACGACTTCGTGGCCGGTGTCCCCACCCCGCGCCACAGCGCCAGCCCGCCCCTGGTGTGCGGCACCGCTGGCGGCGTGGTGGCCAGTTGCGCTTCGTTCAACACGGTGCAGGGCATCGCGGGTTCGCAGGCCATGAGCGCGCGCGACGTGGACAGCCGCGTCACCGCCGTGACCCTGACCTCCACGCCGGTGCCTGGCATCACACTGGGCGCCTTGGCGCCGTCGGCCGTGGCCGGCGCCACGGCGCGGGTTCGCGTGGAGGCGGCGGCCAGCGTGCCGCAGGGCAACTACGCGGTGGCCCTGCGCTTCGACAACGACGTCGGCGCCAGCGGCAGTTGTGCGGCAACGGTGTCGGTGCTGGCGCCGCCCGTTGCGCTGACCGGCATCCCGGCCGTCCAGGGCAGCGGCGCCAGCAGTCCGCTGGTGGGCAGCGCGCGCACCGTGCGGGGTGTGGTCACCGGCGTGTTCCCCGGTCTGCGCGGCTACTACATCCAGGATGAAGCGGGCGATGGCAACAGCGCCACGTCCGACGGCCTGTTCGTCTTCAACTTCGACCAGCCCATCACCGTGGAAGCGGGCGAACGGGTGCAGGTCAGCGGCACGGTGGTGGAGTTCGCCGGCCAGCCCGGCAACCCGACGGTCACCGAGCTGAGCTTCCTCACCCAGACCGCCAAGCTGGGGCTGGGCAGCATCGCACCCACCGAGGTGAACTTGCCGGAAGTGGTGGAGGGCGACCTGGAACGCTACGAGGGCATGCTGGTCACCTTGAACGGGCCGCTGACGGTGTCGCAGAACTTCTTCCAGGGCCGCTACGGCCAGGTGACGCTGGCCGCGCAAGGGCGCCTGTTCAAGCCCACGCAACTGCACCGCCCCGGCACGCCGGCCACGCTGGCCCTGGCCGATGACAACGCGCGCCGGCGCATCGTGCTGGACGACGGGCAAAGCTCGGAAAGCCTGTTCAGCGGCGCCGAGAACCCCAACCCCATTCCCTACATCGGTGCCGACAACACCCTGCGCGCCGGTGACACCGTGGCCAGCCTGACCGGCGTGATCGACTTCGGCCGCAACACCAGCGGCACCGGCGTGGACGCCGTCGTGGACTACAAGATCCACCCCACCGTGCCCCCGGTGTTCACCCGCCTGAACGCCCGCAACCCCACGCCGCCGGCGGTGGGCGGTACGCACAAGGTGGCGTCCTTCAATGTGCTGAACTACTTCACCACCTTCAGCAACGGCACCACCGCGTCGGGCGGCACGGGCGCGGGCTGCCTGCCCAGCAACACCACCGGCGACTGCCGCGGCGCCGACAACGCTGCCGAGTTCGCGCGCCAGCGCGACAAGATCGTCCGCGCCATCACCGCGCTGGATGCAGACGTGGTGGGGCTGATGGAGATCCAGCGCAACACCGGCCTGGCCACGCAGAACCTGGTGGACGGCCTGAACGCACTGCTGGGCGCCGGCACCTACGCCGTGGTGCCCGATCCGGCCACCGGGGTGGGCACCGACGCCATCCAGGTGGCCATGATCTACAAGCCCGGCCGCGTGACGCGCGTGGGGGCGTCGATGTCCGACACCGCCGCCATCCACAACCGCCCGCCGCTGGCCCAGGGCTTTGCGGTGGTGGGCAGCGGCGAGCGCTTTGCGGTGGTGGTGAACCACTTCAAGAGCAAGGGCTGCAGCGGAGCCACCGGGGTCGACCTGGACGCTGGCGACGGACAGGGGTGCTTCAACGACCGCCGCAGCCAGCAGGCGCAGGCCCTGCGCAGCTTCATCGGCACGGTGCAGGGCCCCAGCGGTGCCGGCACGCCGCGCGTGCTGGTCATCGGTGACCTGAACGCCTACGCCCAGGAAGACCCGGTGGACGCCCTGGCCGCCGGCGGCCTGCTGGCCAACCAGGTGGAACGCTTCGGTGCCGCCGCCGACCGCTACAGCTTCGTCTTCGACGGTGAAGCCGGCTCGCTGGACCATGCCCTGGCCACCGCCGCGGCGCAGGCCGTGGTGACCGGTGCCTTGCACTGGCACATCAATACCGACGAGCCCTCGGTCATCGACTACAACACCGAGTTCAAGCCGCAGGACCTGTACAGCGCCAGCCCCTGGCGTTCGTCCGACCACGATCCGGTGCTCATCGGCCTGGCGCTGGGCGCGCCGGCACAGCCACAAAGCATTACCTTCAGCGCGCCGGTCACGCAAGTGGCCGCCAGCAGCGTCACGCTGCTGGCCAGCGCAAGTTCCGGCCTGCCGGTGGTCTTCAGTTCGCTCACGCCCACGGTGTGCACGGTCAACGCCAACCTGGCCAGCCTGCTGGTGGCCGGCACCTGCACGCTGTTGGCCGACCAGGCCGGCAGCGCCCAGTTCTTGGCGGCGCCGCAGGTGCAGGTGTCGATCGCGGTGACACAGGCGCCGCAGACCATCGCCTGGTCGCTCCCGTCCGTGCTGCCGCTTGGCACGGCGCCGTTTGCGGCACCGGTCGGCGCCAGTTCGGGCCTGGTGGTGAGCGTGGCCTCGCTGACGCCTGCGGTGTGCAATGCCTCGGCCGGACAGGTCACCCTGCTGGCCGCCGGCACCTGCACCTTGCGCGCCACCCAGCCTGGCGATGGCACCTGGGCCGCGGCGCCGGATGCGCTGCAGTCCTTCACCGTGCAGCCGGCCGGCACCGGCGGCGGGGTGGCCGAAGGCGACGTGCCACTGCCGGCCTGGGCCCTGGTGCTGCTGGCCACGGCCCTGGGCGGGGCCCTGAAGCGGCGGCTGGCCTGATGGCGGGCGCATGACGGCTGCTGCGCCGGCCCAAGCCGCAGTGCGGCCCGCACGCTGGGGCCTTCGTGTGCTGGCCTTTCTGGTCCTGTTCCTGGCTCTGCAGGCCGGCTACAGCAGCGGACGCGGCGGGGCCCTTGAGCGCCTGGTCATCGACCAGGCCACGGTGCGCACGGCCGCGGCGCTGATCGACACCCTGTCGCCGGAACTGCAGGTGCGCGCCGACGGCCCGCGCCTGCGCGCCAGCGGCGGTGGGCTGAACGTGCTGAACGGTTGCGAAGGCACCGACGTGGCCTTCCTGCTGGTGGCGGCCATGGTGGTGGCACCGCTGTCCTGGCGCCGTCGCGGGGCCGGGCTGGCGCTGGGGCTGCCGCTGGTCTTCGCGCTGAACCAGTTGCGGGTGCTGGCCTTGTTCTATGCCTTCCGCAGCGACCGGACCTGGTTCGACCTGCTGCACGGTGCGGTGGGGCCGCTGCTGCTGGTGCTGGCGGTAGGGCTGTTCTTCATCGTCTGGCTGAACCGGGGTGTGGCCCGCGTTGTGCCGCCGGGCATGCTGCGGGCCTTGCCTTGATGGCTCTGCGTTTCGGGCCGGCGGCGCTCCTGCCCAGTGCGCTGGTGTCCGGCGCCTTGCTGTCCGGTGGCCTGCTGTTGGCCCTGCTGCTGAGCGTGGGCGACACGCTGGTCCAGGCCACGCTGCCCGCGGTGCATTGGGGCGTGGCCCTGCTGGCGCCGGAACTGGGCCTGAAGTCGCTGGTGAGTGACCAGGAACGCGCCGACCAGGTGCTGCGCCTGACCGTCACGCTGGAACACCATGTGGTGCTGGGCGGGCAGGTGCTGGCACCTGACCCGCGCGGCCTGGCCAACGCGTCCACGCCGCGGCTGCAGGGCTTGCTGGGGCCGCTGCTGGCGCTGTGGGTGTTGATGTCGCTGCTGCCGGTGCCCGGCGCACTGGGCCTGGACTGGCGCCGCCGCATGCTGGCGCTGGCGCTGGTGCTGCCGCTGGCCGCGCTGCTGGCGGTGGCCGACCCGGCGCTGGTGCTGGCCGGGTCGGTGTGGCAGTTGCTGGTGGACGCGGCCGCGCCGGACAGCTTTTCGCCACTGGCCAGCACTTCGCGGCTGATGCGGGGTGGCGGCCGCTTCGCCCTGGGGCTGGCGGCCGCCGCGCTGGCGCTGGCCGTGGCCAGCGCGCTGCCGCATCCAAGGCCTTAGCCGCGTGGCACCAGGGTCTTGCTGAACACCGACTCGCCGCCCAGGTCGCGCAGGTCTACCGTCAGTTCGGCGCTGCGGGCGTCGATGTTCACTTCGCCGAAGAACTGCAGCCCGGCGTAGGGCGACAGGTTCACTTGACCGGCCGGCGGGGCCTTGAAGAACACCACCTGCGGGCCGAAGGTGGCGTCCAGCGCGTTGGGGCCGAAGCTGCCGGCGTTCAGCGGGCCGGAGACGAATTCCCAGAAGCCGTCGAAATCCTTGAAGGCGGCCTGGGTCGGGTCGTAGAAGTGCGCCGCGCAGTAGTGCACGTCGGCGGTCAGCCACACCACGTTGCGCACGCGCTGGCGCTTCAGGAAGCTGAACAGTTCGGCGAATTCCAGCTCGCGGCCCTTGGGCGCGCCCGGCTCGCCATTGGCCACCGCTTCCCAGCGCGCGTTGCCGGCGCTGTCGCGGCCGTCGCCCACGTTCAGGCCGATGGGCATGTCGGCGGCCACCACTTTCCAGGTGGCGCGGCTGTGCGCCAGGCCGGCCTTCAGCCAGTCCAGTTGTTCGGCGCCCAGGAAGGCGGTATCGGCGCCGGGCTGCGTCTGCAGGTTGTCGGTGTTGGGGCCGCGGTAGCTGCGCATGTCCAGCACGAACACCTCCAGCAAGGGGCCGTAGGAGAAGCGGCGGTACACCCGCTGTGACTCCCGGGCGTCGAAGGGCCGCATCGGTGCGTATTCCATGAAGGCGCGCGCGCCGCGGGCGGTGAGCAGCGGCACGTTCTTCTCGGTGTAGCGGGCGTCGGCCGACAGGTCCTTGGCGTCGTTCCAGTTGTTGCTGACTTCGTGGTCGTCCCACTGCCAGATCTGCGGCACCTGTGCGTTGAAGCGGCGCAGGTTCTCGTCCAGCAGGTTGTAGCGGTAGCGACCGCGGAATTCATCCTGCGTCTCGGCCACCTTGGCCACTTCGGGCGTGACGATGTTGGTCCACAGCTGGCCGTTTTCGGCCACCACCGACTCGCGGATCGGGCCGTCTGCGTAGATGTTGTCGCCGCTGTGGATGAAGAACTGCGGCTCGCGCAGGCGCATGGCTTCGTAGATCTTCATGCCGCCGAAGGCGGTGTTGATGCCCCAGCCCTGGCCGGCGGTGTCGCCGCCCCACTGGAAGCGCAGATCGGTGCGCCCGTGGCGGCCGTGATGGCCTTCGCG
The DNA here is from genome assembly GCA_000244995.1 of Burkholderiales bacterium JOSHI_001. Taxonomy (NCBI): domain Bacteria; kingdom Pseudomonadati; phylum Pseudomonadota; class Betaproteobacteria; order Burkholderiales; species Burkholderiales bacterium JOSHI_001. Next base: position 1,032,598 of record CM001438.1, read on the forward strand.
CGCGGTCTGCGGGGTGGTGAATCGGCCCAGCAGCGGGGCGCTGAGGCTGCGCGCGTTGTCCAGTCCGGCGAAACTGACGCGCACGAACACCTCGCGGCCGGCCGGCAGGCCCGCCAGGTCTTGCCGGGCGGTGAAGTCGCTGGCTTCCAGCGCGAAGGGGCCGACGATGCGTTGGGCGTTGCGCATCTGCTCGTCCAGAGACCACTCGACGATCATGCGCGCAGGCCGGTCGGCGCGGCTCCACACCATCACGGCGTCGGCGGTGGGGTCGCCGAACTGCAGGCCTTGCAAGGCCTGCGGCCGATCGGCGTCCGACGCGATGACGGCGGGTGCACCTTGCGCCAGGCTCCAGCCCGGCAGGGCGGTGCTGGCCACGGTGGCGCCGGCGGCCTGCAGCAGGCCACGGCGGGTGGGCAGGACAAGCTTGCTCATGAAGGTTCCTTGTGGTGGTGGGCGGGACCTTGATGCTGGGCGCAGGCCGTGAAAGCCCGGTGACGGGCCCCTGCCAAGCGGACTACGCGAGCGGTTGCAGCCTGGGCGGTCTGGTGTTCAACGCCGGCGGTACAGGGTGGGGCTGTTCATGGCCGAAACGCCCGGGTGCCGTGTAGACATCCCTGTGCCGCGGCGTGTTCCAGGCCGTGGCGCAAGTGCTTGCCGATCCGGGCTTGCCGGGTGGGGACCGGCTGCGTTAGATTGGTAGGATGGGTCGGCCAGACCGGCAACACGCACGAGAGGCATGCAGCATGACTGCGCAGGAATCCACCACCGTCTTCAGCTTTCGCACCTATGACAGCCAGACCCACGGCATGGTGCTGGCGCCCTTCAAGGCCGAACGTGACGTGATCCGTTCGCGCTACAGCGGCGAAGTGCTGGAAGGCACCGGCCACGAAGTGCCGCGGCATGCGCTGGACAACGAAGGCCGCTACCGCCGCGTGGCCACGGGCTGGGGCGAACTGGACTGATTCGCGCCCTGGCCAGGCGCGCCGGCCGGGCTTCAGTGCTTCTTCGGCCGCCCCGGCTTCAGTGTGACCAGGCGGTTCAGCGCCTCCACCAGCGCCGCGGCGGTCAGGCCTTCCAGCACATGCAGGCCGGCGCGCAGCAACTCGCTCTTCTTGGCCGGGCGCTGGGCCTTCAGCGCGCGCACCTTCAGCGTGGCGATGCGCTTGAAGTCGTCTTCGGGCATGGTGAAGCTGTCGCGCACCAGGGTGGAACCGCCCTTGGTCGGCTTCTCGGCTTTGGGTGCCTTGAGCGTTTTGGGAGCCTTTGTCGACTTCGCGGGCTTCTTCTCCGGCAGGGCCTTGGGCAGCAGGGTGCCCACGTCGACCGACGCCACGGAGACGGCCGCGGGCATCGGCTTGGCCACCGGTGCCTTGGCAGCGACTGGCTGCGCGGGCTTGGCCCTCGGCGTGGCGGCCTTGGCCGCCACAGACGGGGACTTGGTGGCGACGCCGGGCTTCTTGCGGGCGGTGGCCGATTGGGGGTGGCTGTCGAGATGCGCGATGGTTTGCATGCGGTGGTTCCGGAATGGGATGAGGGTTAAAGTATAAATCGTTTATACGATATCGACACCACATGCCAGGAACGGCCGCCCCGACCGATGGCCCTCACGGGCCCCGGCGCCGTCAAGGCGCCGGCACGGCCACCCGGTTGCCGGGCACGATCATGGCCTGGAAGAAGAACACCTCGCGCGACTTCGTGTCGGCATTCACCTGGACCCGCTGCACGTCTTTGTTGCCGTTGGTCGCGTTGTTGCCGACGGTCTCGATGCGCGTGAAGCTTTCCAGGCGGCGGCCGTCGGCGTCCTGGAAGGGCTTGTCCACGCGGAAGTAGTGCGAGTCGCCGTGCACACAGGCCAACGGGCGGCGCAAGGCGGTCACTTCGTCGTGCAGCGCGGTGAGGTCCCCCTTGAAGCCCTCGGGCGCGGTGTCGGTCTGCGTCAGCGTGCACGGGTCTCGCCGCGGGGAGCGGGTTGACGGTTGATGGGCCTGCACGCCAGGGCCGCCGCGTGACTTCACCGTGATGGCCTGCCGCAGCGGGTTGGCCGCTCGGCGGGCCTTCTAGAAGCGCTCGGGCACGAACATCCTGGCCGGCACCGGCTGGCGCACGTAGTCGGCATGGCGCTCTCGAGGCGGCAACTGAATGTCGGGGCGCTGCGTCTCCTGGTAGCTGAATTGATCCAGCAGGTGCTGGATGCAGTTCAGTCGCGCGCGCTTCTTGTCCACCGCCTGCACCACCCACCACGGGGCTTCCGGGATGTGGGTGCGTTCCAGCATCGCTTCCTTGGCCTTGGTGTAGTCCTCCCAGCGGCGGCGGCTTTCCAGGTCCATGGGGCTCAGCTTCCACTGCTTCATCGGGTCGTGGATGCGGCCCAGGAAACGCAGGTGCTGTTCGTCGTCGGTGATCGAGAACCAGTACTTCAGGAGCTTGATGCCCGATCGCACCAACATGCGTTCGAATTCGGGCACCGAGCGGAAGAACTCTTCCACCTCGTCGTCGTTGCAGAAGCCCATCACCCGTTCCACCCCGGCGCGGTTGTACCAACTGCGGTCAAACAGCACCATCTCGCCGGCGGCCGGCAGGTGCGGCGCATAGCGCTGGAAGTACCACTGGGTGCGCTCGCGGTCGTTGGGCGCGGGCAGGGCCACCACCCGGCACACGCGCGGGTTCAGCCGCTGGGTGATGCGCTTGATGGCGCCGCCCTTGCCGGCGGCGTCGCGGCCCTCGAACAGGATCACCACCTTCTGGCCGGTGTGGGCCACCCAGTCCTGCAGCTTCACCAGTTCGCGCTGCAGTTGGAACAGGTGCTTGAAGTAGGCCAGGCGCTCACGGCGCTCGCCCTCGGCATTGGCGGCCAGGTCCAGGCCCGACAGGGCTTCGTCGACCGAGCGGTCCTCGATCTCCATCTCCATCTCTTCATCGAAGCCGTCGATCAGGTCGCGGCGGATGCGCGCCATCAGTTCGGCATGGTCGTCGGTCGGTGGCATGGGTGTCCTCGCTGCCTTTTTTCATTGCGCCCGTGGGCGCAGGAGGTGCTGGTTCTGGGGCGGGCCCAGGCTGCAAAACGCCATCAGTGCCTTCAGCTGCGCCAATGCCGCGCCGGTGCTGGCGGGCTGCCAGTCGCTGCGCTTGCCCTGGTCGTCCCACACGCGCAGCCGCAGCGCCGCCTGGCTGAACGCAGTGGCCAAGAAGTGCTCGCACTCGGCAGCACCCATTGCGCCACCTTGCAGCGCCAGGCTCCGCAGCGAGTCCGGCGACAGACCGCGCTGGTAGTCCGGCCGGCTGCCGACCAGGTAGCGTTTGGCCTGCACGTGCAAGGCCACAGGCTGGCTGACCGCGGGGCCGAACAGCGGCGCCAGCGCCCGCGCCGCCAGCACTTCGTGACGGTCGTCGACGCCGTCCAGCGTGGGCGAACCCGCCAGCCCGGTCATCAGGTGGCCCAGGTCATGCAACCAGGCCGCCAGTTGCAGCGCCGCGTCCGCGCCCGCTGACGCCGCCAACTGGCCACACTGCCAGGCGTGCTGAAGCTGGCTGATGCCTTCGCCTTCGTAGCTCAGGCCGCCGCGCAGTTCGTAGAGTTGGGCGATGTCGGTGGCCGTCTGTGGCGTCTGCATGGGCTGCCAGCTTCTGTCAATTTGATGACAGTGCCGTGAAGGGGGCCTGTCACAGGGAATTCATCGAGTGCGCCGATGCTTGCGGCATGACTGCCCGTCACGACCCCTTGGTGCGCGTCTCGCAGCTCAGCAAGAGCTTCTCGGGCGTGCCTGCCCTTCACGCGGTGAACCTGGACATCCGGCCCGGCGAGCGGGTGGCGCTGCTGGGGGCCTCGGGTTCAGGCAAGTCCACCTTGTTGCGCTGCCTGTGCGGCCTGGAGACGGCCGACCGGGGCGACAGCCGGGTGCAGGTGTTCGGCCAGGTGCTGCAGGCCGAAGGTCGCCTGGGCCCGGACATCCGCGCGCTGCGGCGCGACATCGGCATCGTGTTCCAGCAGTTCAACCTGGTGGGGCGCCTGTCGGTGATGAGCAATGTGCTGGCCGGCTTGAGTGCCGAGTTGCCTTTGTGGCGCAGCCTGCTGGGCCGCTTCAACGACCAGGAACGCGCCCGTGCCCTGGACGCGCTGGATGCCGTCGGCCTGGCGCCGCAGGCCTTCCAGCGCGCCAGCACCCTGTCGGGCGGGCAGCAGCAGCGCGCCGCCATCGCGCGGGCGCTGGTGCAGGGCGCCCGCTTGCTGCTGGCCGACGAACCGGTGGCTTCGCTGGACCCCGAGTCCACGCGCCGGGTGATGGAGCAACTGTGCACCCTGGCCAGCTCGGACGGCATGACGCTGGTGGTCAGCCTGCACCACGTGGAACTGGCGCGCGCCTACTGCGACCGGGTGGTGGCGCTGCGGCAGGGGCGGCTGGTGTTTGACGGGCCCACCTCGGCCCTGACACCGGAGTTCCTGCAGGTGCTGTATGGCACCCAGGCCGACGAACTGTTGCAGGACCTGCCCGCCGCAACCCAGCGCCCGGCCGCAGCGGCCATTCCGGCCCCGCGGCGAACGCTGCAGCGTTCGCCGCGCCATGCCCGGTCGCAGCCAGCCCCGCGGGGCTGGCCTTGGAGCAGCCTGGGCAGCGGGACGCAGTTCACCCTTTTTTGATGCCTTGCACCGGAGTTTTCATGCGACTTTTCCATGTCATTGTCCCGGCCGCCCTGGCCCTGGCCGCCACGCTGGCCCAGGCCCAGGAGATCAGCTTCGGCATCATCTCAACCGACGCCGCCAGTGCCCAGCGCGACCGCTGGGAACCCTTCTTCCGCGACATGGAAAAGAAGACCGGCCTGAAGGTGAAGAGCTTCTATGCGCCCGACTATGCGGGCGTGATCGAGGCCATGCGCTTCAACAAGGTGCAGGTGGCCTGGTACGGCAACAAGGCGGCGATGGAGGCGGTGGACCGCGCCGAGGGCGAAATCTTCGCCCAGGTGATGTATGCCGACGGCACCTATGGCTACCACGGCCTGCTGATCACGCACAAGGACAGCCCGTACAAGACGCTGGACGACGTGTTCAAGAACAGCAAGCAGATCAACTTCGGCATCGGTGACCCCAACTCCACCTCGGGCTATCTGGTGCCCACCTACTACCTGTTCGCGAAGAACAAGGTGGACCACCGCAGCGCTTTCAAGACCATCCGCAACGCCAGCCACGGCGCCAACCTGCAGGCTGTGCTGGCACGCCAGGTGGACGTGGCCACCAACAACACCGAAGACGTGGGCAAGCTGGAAGCCACCAAGCCTGAACTGGCCAGCCAGGTGCGGGTGCTGTGGAAGAGCCCGCTGATCCCCAGTGACCCCTTCGTCTGGCGCAAGGACCTGGACCCGGCGGTGAAGGCCAGGCTCAAGGGCTTCGTGCTGGGCTATGCCAAGACCGACCCGGACGAGAAGGCCATCCTGAAGAACATCTACAGCTACGGCGGTTTCCGCGACAGCAGCAACGATCAGCTCATTCCCATCCGCCAGCTGGAACTGGCCAAGGAACGCGCCAAGGTGGAGGCCGACGACAAGCTGGACGCTGCGGCACGTTCCAAGGCGCTCGCCGACCTGGACGCCAGGCTGTCGGCGCTGAAGCTGTGACCGCTGCCGCCGCCAGCGCGGCGTCGCTTCAGCGCGTGCACGAACAGGCGCTGGCGCAGCGCCCGGGCTGGGCCCGCTACGCGGCCTGGGCCGCCTTGGTGCTTGTGCTGGGCTGGTCCTGGCAGGGCGCGGAGATGCGTCCGTTGGACCTGCTGGGCAACGCCCGCAACATCGGCACCTACGCGCGCGACTTCTTCCCGCCCGACTTCCGCGACTGGCGCTTGTATGCCCACGAGATGGTGGTGACCCTGCACATCGCCGTCTGGGGCACGGTGATGGCGGTGCTGGCGGCGGCGCCGCTGGGCCTGCTCAGCGCCAGCAACATCGCCCCGGCCTGGCTGCACCAGCCGGTGCGCCGGTTGATGGACGCCTGCCGCGCCATCAACGAGATGGTGTTCGCCATGCTGTTCATCGTGGCGGTGGGGCTGGGGCCCTTCGCCGGCGTGCTGGCCCTGGCGGTGCACACCACCGGCACGCTCGCCAAGCTGTTCTCCGAGGCCGTGGAGGCCATCGACCCGCGGCCGGTGGAAGGCCTTCGCGCCACCGGCGCCCACAAGCTGGTGGAGGTGCTCTACGGCGTGGTGCCGCAGGTCATGCCGCTGTGGCTGAGCTTCGCGCTCTACCGTTTTGAATCGAACGTGCGTTCGGCTTCGGTGGTGGGCATGGTGGGCGCGGGGGGCATCGGCGTGGTGCTGTACGAAGCCATCCGGGGCTTCCAGTACGCGCAGACCTGCGCCGTGCTGCTGATGCTGGTGGCCACCGTGTCGTTGATCGACCTGGGCTCGGCCTGGCTGCGCCGGCGCTTCATCTGATGGCCGCCATGGTCGGGGACTTCAACTGGCGCCTGCCGGTGGATGTGAGCTTCGGCACCGGTGCGGCCGAGCGCGTGGCCGCGGCCCTGGGCCCGGGCCTGGCTGTCTTGCTCACCCTGGACGGCCCGGCCGGGCAGGCGCTGGCGGGCCGCTTTGAAGCAGCGCTGGGTCCGCGCCTGCTCGCCACGCTGCCGGTGAGCGGCGGCCTGGGCAGCATGGGCCAGGCCCGCGCCCTGTGCGCCGAGTTGTGGCCACTGCTGGCGCGTGAGCGTGGTGCGGTGTTGCTGGCCGTGGGTGGGGGCACCGTGATGGACCTGGCTAAGGTGGCGCGCTGCCGGCCGCTCGACGGTGAATTCGACAGCCTGCGCGCCGCGCTGCGTGGTCAGGCGCCCTGGCCGGTGCAGCACCTGCACCGCTTGTGGCTGGTGCCCACCACGGCCGGCACCGGCAGCGAGGTGACACGCTGGGCCACGGTCTGGGACACCGAGCAGCGGCCCTGCGTGAAGCGTTCGCTGGACGAAGCCTTCGGCTGGGCCGAGCGCGCCTTTATCGACCCGGAGCTCAGCCTCAGCTGCCCCCGCGCCGTGCTGCGTGACAGCGCGCTGGACGCGCTGTCGCACGCGCTGGAATCGATGTGGAACCGCCACGCCAACCCGGTGTCCGGGGCCCTGGCCCAGGACGCGGCGCGGCGCGTGCTGCAGGCCCTGCCGGCGGCCCTGAACCAGCCGCGGGTGCTGGCGCATCGAACCGAGCTGTCCCTGGCCGCCCTGCAGGCCGGCCTGGCGTTTTCCCAGACGCGCACGGCCCTGGCCCATGCACTGTCCTACCCGGTCACGCTGGAGCAGGGCCTGCCGCATGGGTTGGCCGTGGCGCTGTGGCTGCCGGCCGTGTGGCGGCTGGCGGTCGGCCACGACCCGGCGGTGGACCGGCAACTGGCCGCCGTGTTCGGCGGCACCGCGGCCGCCGGCGCCGAACAGCTGGAACGCTGGTTGCAATCGGTGGGGGTGGACACCCGCCTGGAACTGCACGGCATCCATGACGGCGCTCACCGCATCGAGGCGGCCCTGAACAGCCCGCGCGGCAAGAACTTCATCGCTGCCGGCCAGCACGAGCGACATGAACGAGCAGCGGCCCTTTGACGTGGTGGTGGTGGGCGCCGGCATCGTCGGCCTGGCCCATGCCTGGACCGCTGCGCGGCGCGGGCTGAGCGTGGCGGTGGTGGAACGCGACCAGCGCTGCGTGGGCGCGTCCATCCGCAACTTCGGCTTTGTCACCGTCACCGGCCAGCGGGCGGGCGACACCTGGCGCCGCGCCCGGCGGTCGCGCGAGGTGTGGGCCGAACTGGCGCCGCAGGCCGGCATCGACGTGCTGCACCCCGGCCTGTGGGTGCTGGCGCGCCGGCCCGAGGCGCAGTCGGTGCTGGAAGCCTTTGCCCGCACCGAGATGGGCGCCGAGTGCCGCCTGCACACGGCGGCGGCCGCGGCCGACCGCGCGCCGGCCTTGCACACCGACGGGGCCAGCGCCGCGCTGTATTCGCCGCACGAACTGCGGGTGGAGTCGCGCGACGCGCTGCCGCAACTGGCGCAATGGCTGCGGCGTGAACACGGCGTGCACTTCTTCCATGGCGAAGCGGTGCTCGCGGTGGCACCGCCGCGGGTGCACACCGCCAACCGCACGCTGCGCGGTGAACGCGTGCTGCTGTGCCCCGGCACCGACCTCACCGGGGTGGCCGCGGCCTGGCTGGCGCCCTTCAACTTGAAGCTGACGCGGCTGCAGATGCTGCGTGTGCGGCCCGAGGCGGGCTTTCGCCTCGGCAGCGCGGTGATGGGCGACCTGAGCCTGGTGCGCTACGCCGGCTATGCCAACCTGCCCGAGGCGGCGGCGCTGCGGGCCCAGCTGGAACACGATGTGCCGGCCTGCCTGGCACATGGCATCCACCTGATCGCGGTGCAGAGCGCCGATGGCAGCCTGGTGGTGGGCGACTCTCACCACGACGACGCCACGCCGGAGCCTTTTGCCAGCGAGGCGGTGGACCGGCTCATCCTGCAGCAGCTGCGCGAGACCGTCGACCTGGAACGCTGCGAGGTGCTGGAGCGCTGGACCGGGGTGTACCCGGTGGGCCACCAGGCCGATGCGCTGGTGGTGGCGCCGGATGCCGCGCTGCGTGTGGTGCTGGTCACCAGCGGCACCGGGGCCAGCACCGCGTTCGGGCTGGCCGAGGACGTTTTCGATGCCTGGTGAACACCCGATGGAACCCGCCCCTGCGCCCACCCTGACGGCCGTGGTCTTCGACTGGGCCGGCACCTTGATCGACTTCGGCAGCCACGCCCCCATGGGCGCCTTCGTGAAGCTGTTCCAGCGCCATGGCGTGGCGCTCAGCGTCGAGCAGGCCCGGGTGCCCATGGGCCTGCCCAAGTGGGACCACATCCGGGCCCTGGGCCGCATGCCGGCCGTTGCCGTAGCCTGGGGCGAACGGCATGGCCGGCCTTTCGACGACCATGACGTGGATCGGCTCTACGAAGAATTCACGCCCATGAACGTCGAAGCGGTGCGCGAGCACGCCGCGCTGGTCCCGGGCGCCCTGTCCACCATCGAGGCCCTGCGCCAGCGCGGGCTGCGCATCGGCACCACCACCGGCTACAACCGCCCCATCATGGATGCGGTGCTGCCGCTGGTGAAGGCGCAGGGCTTCGTGCCCGACAACCTGGTCTGCGCAGGCGATGTGCCGCAGAACCGGCCCAGTCCGCTGGGCATGTACCGCTGCTTCCTGGACCTGCAGGTGTGGCCGGCCCACACGGTGGTGAAGTTGGACGACACCGTGCCCGGGCTGATGGAAGGCCGCCACGCCGGTTGCTGGACCGTGGCCGTGGCCGCCAGCGGCAACGCCATGGGGCTCAGGCTGGACGACTGGGAAGCGCTGCCGCCGGCCCAGCGCCAGGAGCGCCTGGCACAGGCCGAACAGATGCTGGCCTTCGCGCGCCCCGACTTCGTCATTCCCAGCGTGGCGCAGCTGATGCCGGTGATCGCGCTGATCGAAGAGCGGCTGCGTCGGGGGCAACGCCCGGCCCCCTGAACCCGGCGATGGATTCGGCGCCGGCTTCGGCCGGCATGTTTCATTGCGGCGGATGGCCTACGCCCTGCCAGTCCAGCCTCAGGTCGCGCAGCGGCTTGGCCACGCCCTGGCGCAGGGCCGCGGTTGCGCCCGTGGCGCTGGCTTCCAGTTCAGCCAATGTCTCGGCCGCGGCCCACCCGCGGGTGCCGATGTCGGCCAGCGCCGCGAGGCGGGCCTTGGCGATCAGCCGCCCGGGGCCAGGCCGCGACCGCAGGGCCGCCCGGGCGTAGGCGATCAAGGCCTTGCGCAGGCGGCGGCGCAAGCGCGCAGCGGGCGTTTCGGCGCGCCGGAGATCGGCGCCTGCGTGCCCGGCCCGCCATGCGGCCATGCCGCTGGCCAGGTGGGTCGCCACGTTCGCCAGCCGCCACAGGTCCTGCCGGGCCGCGGCCAATCCGTCCAGGGCGCCGGCCTCGCTGGCCATGATGCGGCTCAGCAGTGGCTGCTGCGCCAGCGCGTCCGCCATCTGCCGTTCGGCGGCCAGGCGGCACCGGCCCAGCAACGCATCATCGACCGCGCCACGCCGGCTTCTGGCCAGGGTGTCGATGTAGGCGAGGGTGGCGCGCTTGATCTCGGCGCGCAGGTGTTGGCGCAACCTGCGCTGCAGCACCGGTTCGACGTCGGCGGCCACCGACCTGCAGGCGCGGCAGGTGGCCAGCAGCGTGGTGATGTCCACCACGGCGGTGTGAAGCAGGTCCATCGGGCCCTCCCAAGGGCGGGGCGCAGGGGCCCGGCCGGACCGGGACCCCGCGCCGCGCGGTGGTGTCAACGCCCTTGCAGGGACCCGCGGCGCAGGCGTTCCAGCAGCCGCTCGCTGGCCTCCGGGACGCCCTGGACCGGCGACACCGTCACCGCACCGCCCGCCGCGATGGCGTTGGCCTCGGACGACGAGGACGCGTCCAGCGGCAGCATCACGCCGCTGGGCAGTGCCGTGCCGCCCACGCCCAGGCTGATGCCGGGCAAGGGCAGGTTCACGCCGGAAGCCACCGCCAGCGGGCTGTCCGACAGGCGTTCGTAGAAGGCCGGTGCGAAGGCCGTGGCCTGCCCGATGCGGGTGAAGCGCAGCGGCAGCGCCGCGCCGGTGCCGGCGGTGAAGGCGGGCACGTTGACGTTCAGGCCCAGGCCTTCGGGCAGGAGGCGCCGGCCGGCGTTGCTGTGCTTGTCTTCATCGCGTTCCAGCCGGTCGACCAGCCGCACCACGATGTCGGCCACCTCGAAAGGCCGGCTGGTCGGCGGCAAGGCCGTGCTCCACGTCAGCTGAGCGGTGACGTTGTCACTGACCGCGATGGCCGGCAGCTGGCGATTCACCGCGTACAGCATGGCGTTGAAGGTGCCGCTGCTGTTGTTGATGTGGCCGGTGTTGTTGCCTTCGTTCGGGCCCGAGATCACCAGGTCGGGCGCCTGGCCCCAGACCTTGGGGGCCTGCACGTCGATGCCGTACAGGCAAGCCATCACCGGCGTGCCGTTGACATAGAACACGTCCGGGTCGCCGGGGTCGCTGCCCACGCCCGCGGTGCCGGCCGGCAGGCCCAGCGCCACCGCGCCGCGTTCGCTGCCGTTCAGCGCGGGAATCGGCCGCAGGAAACTGACCGAGCCACCGGTGCCCGACTGGTTGGCGATGGGGCCGCTCAACAGCACGCGGTGGCCCGCTGCGGCCAGCTGGGTCTTCAGCGCGCGCACGTTGGCGGCGGTGATGCCGTCGTCATTGCACAGCAGGATGTTCAGCGCGAACGCCGAGCCGGCGGGCAGGGCCAGCAGGGCGGGCAGGACCCGGGTAGCGAGGCAGTGGCGGACAGTGGACACGGTTCGTTCCTTGGGGGTGGGAAGGGACAACCCCTCAGCTTAGGAAGCGCACATGTCAACTTGACGAAGGGTTGCCGGTTCAGGGCCGCGGCGGCTGCGCCTCGGCCAGTGCCAGCACGGCCGGACGGCTTGCCGCGCCGCATTCGGCAATGCGCGCGGCCAGCCAGCCCAGCGCGAACCAGGCGGCCGGCTCGTCGGCCACACGGGCCTGGTAGTGGGCACGGGCCACGAACAGGTCGTTCAGTTCGCCCATGCGCTCCTGGGCCCGGGCCAGCAGCTTCAGGTAGCGGGCCAGCGCGCGTCGGGGCAGCAGGGGGGCCAGGAACTCCACGGCGTAGCGCTGGCGCTTGATGCGCTTGCGCAGCGCGTGCAGCGAGGGCTCGTCCAGGGTTTCGAAGGCACGGGCTTGCTGTGCGATGTGCTGGTGCCAGGCGCGCAGGCGCCGGCGCGCGCGGCGGCGGTGGCTGTCCGGCGCCGACTCGCGCCGCGCGGCGGAAGCGGCTGACGGGCCTGCGTGCGGTGCCAGGACGGACAGCGCCTGGGTCACATCCGCCAGGCGCGGGGTGTCGGCGCTTCCGGGTGCTTTCGGCAGGGCTGCCAGCTGCGGGTCATAGCCGGTGGTGCGCCAGATCAACAGGTCCAGCAGCAGGCCTTGCAAGGCCGGTGCGCGCAGCAGGGCGCCGGGCTCGCTGTGCGCGGCGGGCTGGCGCGGCGGCAGGGGTGGCGCGCCCACCGCGGCCAGCGCGGTGGCCACGCCGCTGTCCATCACGTCGCCGTCGCGCGCCCGGCCCAGTTCGGTGAACAGACCGCACAGGCCGGCTTGCAACGCGGGCGGTGGCGGCTGCACCCAAGCGCGGAAGGTGCGCAAGGCGCTGCGCAGCCGGCGCAGGCCCACGCGCAGCTGGTGCACATGCTCCACCCGCTGTTCGGGGGCTCCGTCGCACAGGCCGGCGGTGTTGCGCAGCACCTGGTCCAGGCATTCGTCCAGCACCGCGGCAAAGGCCTGGCCGGCGCTGGACCGGGCCGGGTAGCGCGGCGTGGCGGCCTTGCGCACCGCCGGGTGCAGGTGTCCATCGGCCAGCAGGCTGCCGCGTTCGGACTTGCTGTGTGGGTCCAGCAGCAGGCCAAAGCGCCGCTGCCAGCGCCGCGCCAGGTCCAGCATCGCGGCGTGCGATCCCGACAGGCACTCGAATTCCAGCTCCAGGACACGGCGTTGCAGGTCACCCGCCACGATGCGGCCTTCGTCGAAGGCCAGTTCCACCACCGCGCCGCGGGTGCGGATGACACGCTTGCTGCGCCGCACCTCGGTGCGAAAACGCACTTCGGGCTGCAGGCCGTCGCCCTGGGCCTGGCGCAGCAGGGCCAGCAGCCGGTCGCCCACCGGGGTGCCGGCGTGCAGCGTGGCGTCCGGCGTGGCGGCGGGGCGCTGCACCTCGTGTTCGAAGCGCTGCAGCGGGCTGCTGCTGCCGGCCTTCAGGGTCTGCACCCAGCGCCTGCTTTCGCGGCGCAGCCGCCAGGCCAGCCCGGCGGCGGCCAGGCGACCGTCGGGCGTGTCCAGGTACATCGCCGTCAGGCTCTGCCGGCCCTGGAAGCCGGCGCCGCCGGTCACTTCGGCGAATACCAGCGCACGTGCCTCCGCCGGCACGCTGAACTTGAGTTCGAATTCGCTGTGTTCAGGCTCGGCCATGGCAGGGCTGGCGCACAAGAAAGGGGCGCCATGGTAGCCATGTCATGTGACGGCGCAGCCGGTTTAGGGCGCCTTGCGTTCTCAGGCGGCCAGCGAAAGCGTCGCCGCAGGCGCCAGCGTGGGCCGCACCAGGCCCACGCCGCGCAGCCACAGCGCGAAGGGGCGGTGTTCCAGCACCGTCAGCGGCGATCGGCCGTGGGCCTGCGGCGCGCCCACGCCCTGGTCGATGTGGACATGCGAGTTGTGCACGGTGATGTGGCGCGCCCGCGTGTGGCCGACATAGGTGAGGGGCAGCGGCCCCTGGGCTTGCGGGCTGAACTGGACGCTGTGCTGCAGAAAGGGCAGTCGCATGCCGGGCCGCTGCAGCGCTTCGGCCAGGTTCGTGCGCGACGAAACCGCCTGTTCGGCGCGGTGGATGCACAACGTGGCGTCCGCGAACAGCCACGCCTGGCGCAGGCCGGCCAGGTGCAGGTCGGCGTGGGTCACGTTGAAGGGGAACGCATCGGCGACGTGCAAGGCCAGTGGCAGCTGGGCCACCCTCCGGGCCGCCGCCAGCAACGCCGAAGGCTGGCGCGCCAGCGCGGCCTTGATCCATTGGCCACCCCCTTCGGCGAAAGCCTTGCGCGAGTACAGCCGGCTCTTGTAGGCGCCCAGGTAGTTCAGCAGCATCAACTCGTGGTTGCCTAAAGCGGCATGGAACCAGGGTGCGGACAGCAGTTCCAGCGTGGCCAGCGAGTCGGGGCCGCGGTCGATCAGGTCGCCCACCGAGAAGACCCGGTCCGTGGCGGCGTTGAAGCCGCGCTGCGCCAGTTCCCGCTCCAGCAGCGCGCGATGGCCATGCAGGTCGCCCACGACAAAGTCGCGCCCACGCGTGTTGGCGGGCAATTGCAGGCAGCGGCGGACGCGGGACAGGGGTTTCAAGGGCACCGGAACCGGTGCGTTCGCCAGCAAAGTGGGCGCTCGCAGCGGGGTTTCGCCAGAGCCCGGAGTTTGTTCCGCTGTATATGACGAGCGCGTGACAGGGCAGTGCGCCGGCACCGCCCGGGGCGCGCGTTGGCCCAGTCAGTTCAGCGGTTCGTAGCGGCGCACGAGGCTGAAGCCCGGGTGGTGCAGGACCGTCAGCGTGACCTTCTGGCCCTCATGCAGGCGCTCCAGGCCGGGCCCTTCGGTGCTCTTGGTGATACCCCAGATCCTCTGCTGGTCATCCACCAGATAGGCCAGACCGAACCGGGGCAGCACTTCTTGTGCAGTGGCTTGAACCTGGGTGGGCTTGGATGCCATGGTGGAGGGCTCCGCGGGACTGTGAACAAGTTCACATCCTATCGACGGGCTGGGCCGTGTGCGGCTTGGCGGCCCCCCGATTTTTTCCCGTGCCAGAGGGCCATCTTTGGCGCCCGGGATACCCACAGTGCCCGGAACTTTGGCAATGGCGCGCAAGTGCGCGCTGCGAGCGGACTACCGGCACTTGGTCACCCTTTGTCCACAGCCTTGTCCACCCAGGCGGTGGACAAGGCCGAGGCCAATGCCCTAGTGCGACGCTTGGTCATCACCCCCATCACCGGCTGGGTGGACACGCCGGTGACCAGCGAGCCGGCGCCCAGCCTCACCTCGCAACAGGCCCGCACCGGGTTCGCACCACCAGTCGCTGGTCCCCAACGACGAATGGACTGTTCGTGCCATGCCGCCCTACACCAAGTTGTCATTGGCGAGGCGAATCATGGACCTTGTCCCCTGCAGGTTCCCGCAGAGGCCCAGAACGTTGCCAACGGCCCCCCTCCGGCAACGCCATTCACCCTTCGGAGCCAGAACTGCCATGACAACTTCTCGTCGCAAGTTCATTCAAGGTGCCGCCCAGTCAGGCGTCGCTGTGGGCACGCTCGCCGCGTTCCCGCCCAGCATCAGCAAGGCCCTGGCCATCCCGGCCTTTCACGAAACCGGCACGATCAAGGACGTGAAGCACGTGGTCATCCTGATGCAGGAGAACCGCGCCTTCGACCATTACTTCGGCACCCTCAAAGGCGTTCGGGGGTTTGGCGACCGCTTCACCGTGCCGCAACCCGGGGGCCGCAGCGTGTGGGAGCAACTGGACCGCAACGGCAACCCGGTGCTGCCTTACCACCTGGACGCGACCCAGGGCAACGCCCAGCGCGTCTCGGGCACGCCGCACAGCTGGGTCGACGGCCAGCTGGGCTGGCTGGACGGTCGCATGGGCTACTGGGCCGCGGTCAAGAACACCGCGTCCATGTCCTACTACAAGCAGGCGGAACTGCCGTTCCAGTTCGCGCTGGCCAACGCCTTCACGGTCTGCGACGGCTACCACTGCGCGATGCACACCGGCACGAACTCCAACCGCATGTTCCTGTGGACCGGCACCAACGGTCCCACCGGCGCCGGCGTGGCGTCGCTCAACAACGAATGGGACGGGTTCAGCCCGGCGGACAAGGGCGACGTCGGCTACGAGTGGAAGACCTACCCGGAACGCCTGCAGGCGGCCGGCGTCAGCTGGATCGTCTATGAAAACATGCCGGACAACTTCGGCGACAACTCGCTGGTCGGCTTCAAGCAGTACCGCGCGGCGAACCAGGCCTCGGGCAAGCCCGTCGGCACCGACGGTGGCCCCTACCCGGCCTACGACCCGGCCAGTGACGACGCGCACAACCCGCTGTACAAGGGCGTTGCCAACACCATGCCAGGCACGGCGGGCGATGCGGACAGCTACTTCCGGCAGTTTCGCGAGGACTGCCGGAACGGCAAGCTGCCCCAGGTGTCGTGGGTGGTGGCGCCGGCCACCTATTCCGAGCATCCCGGCCCGTCCAGCCCGGTGCAGGGCGCCTGGTACATCCAGCAGGTGCTGGACGCCTTGACCGCCAACCCCGAGGTCTGGAGCAAGACCGTCCTGTTCATCAACTTCGACGAGAACGACGGCTACTTCGACCACTTCCCCTCGCCGGCGGCGCCGTCGCGCAACCCGGACGGCACGCTGGCCGGCAAGACTTCGCTGTCGGCCGCCGACATCGCGCCCGAATACAACAACTACCCGTCGCCTCCCGGCACCACCGATCAGCCGCAGCCAGGCGGCGGCAACCTGGACTACGGCGCGAAGGACGGGCGCGTGTTCGGTCCCGGCGTCCGGGTGCCGATGTACGTGGTCTCGCCCTGGAGCCGGGGCGGCTGGGTCAATTCACAGGCCGCGGACCACACGTCGGTGCTTCGCTTCCTGGAAGCGCGTTTCGGCGTCAAGGAGCCGAACATCAGTGGGTTCCGGCGTGCGGCGTTGGGTGACCTGACCAGCGCCTTCAACTTCGCCAACCCGAACAACGAGCCGCTGCCCACGCTGGCGGGCCGCAGGACCCGCGAGGAAGCCGATGCGCAGCGCGCCGCCCAGCAGGCACTGCCCCCCATCACGCCCGCAGCCGGTCGGGGGGCGCCGGTGCAGGCCGCAGGCTACCGCCCGTCCCGCGCCTTGCCCTACGAACTGCACGTCACGGCGCAGGCCGAAGTGCGGCGCGGCAACCTGCGGCTGGTGTTCCGCAATACCGGGCGTGCCGGCGCGGTGTTCCATGTCTACGACAAGCTGAAGCTCGACGCCATGCCGAGCCGCCAACCCGTTCCGGCCGACCCGCAGGCGCTGCTCGATTTCCGTGACCAGCAGTACCCGCGGCCGCGCCGCTACCTGGTGCAGCCCGACAAGCAACTGGACGACGTCTGGGCCGTCCAGGCCGACAACGGCGGCCGCTATGACCTGTGGGTGCTGGGGCCGAACGGTTTCCATCGCCGCTTCAAGGGCGACCTGACGGCGCTGCGCGCCAAGCAGGCGCCGGCGCCGGAAGTGCGGGTCGGCTACGACGCGCGCGACGGCAGCCTTCGACTGGAGGCGCGCAATGAAGGCGACGGGCCGGTGCGGCTGCAGGTGCGTTCGAACCGGGTGTATGGCGCGCTGACCGCCTCTGGTTCGGGCAAGAAGTCCGGTGCCGGCACCGCCTGGGACATCCAACTCGGCGGCCGCGACGAGCAGTCGCTGCGCTGGAACCTGGACGCCACGGGGTGGTGGTACGACCTGGTCGTCACCTGCGATGCGGACCCCAGCTTCCTGCGCCGTTTCGCCGGCCGGATGGAGACGGGCCGGCACTCGGTCAGCGATCCGGCGATGGGCCTGGCCGACAGTTTCTGAAGCGGGCGGGCCGGCGCCTGACAAACGGCCGTCTCCGGCCCGGCTGAGCGGGTCGGGGATGGCCGCGCACAGACCGCCAGGCGGCAAGTCCTCAGGCCCGGGGGCGCTGTCACGAAACCTTCATGCGGCCCAGGCAACCTGCAGGGTTTTGCACTCCCAGCTGCCATGCCCATGAAAAAGTCCGTGCTCGCCGCCGCCGCTGCCTTCCTGATGGTTGGCATGGCGCAGGCCGCGCCCAGTTTCATCAACGGCCTGACGATCCCGGCGTCCACCGGCGACCAGTTCGGCACCTCGGTCAATGACGGCCGGCTGGGCATGTTCTCGGACCTGTACTACGACCGCAACGCCAACGAATGGTGGGGCCTGTCCGACCGCGGCCCCGGCGGCGGCACGCTGTCGTACCAGGCGCGGGTGCAGCGCTTCACGCTGGACGTCAACGCCGTCACCGGGGCCATCTCCAACTTCCAGGTGGTGCAGACGGTGAAGTTCAGCGACGGCGGCGTGGCCTTCAACGGCCTGGCGCCCAACCCCGCCGGCGTTCTGGGCAGCGCGCTGGACCCTGAAGGCCTGGCCGTCAACCCACGCAACGGCCGCCTCTTGGTCAGCGACGAGTACGGGCCGTCGCTCTACGAATTCAACCGCGACGGCCAGTTGCTGCGCCGCTTCAACACGCCCGCCAACCTGGTGCCCAAGGTGGCTGGCGTTGCCGACTACAACGCCGCGCCGCCTTCGGGCGCCGGCACGCTGACCAGCGGCCGTGAAGGCAACCGCGGCTTCGAAGGCCTGGCCATCAGCCCCGATGGGCGCTTCGCCTACGCGATGCTGCAGAACGGCACGGTCACCGATGGCAATGTCGTCAGCGGCGCCCTGGCACGGGGCATGTACACGCGCATCGTCAAGTTCGACACCGACACCGGCGAAGCCGTCGGTCAGTTTGCCTTCCGTCTGGACGGCGCGGGCCCGGCGCCTGCCCAGGGCCGCGGCATCTCGGCCATCGTGGCCTTGGACGACCACCGTTTCATGGTGCTCGAGCGCAACAACCGCGGCATCGGCGTGCCCAATGCCAACGTGGCTGCTCCCGACAAGAAGGTGTATGTCATCGACCTGGCCGGCGCCAGCGACGTCACCGGCATCGACCTCAACAACCCCTTGCCCCCGGGCACGAATGCGGTGCAAAAGAGCGCGTCGGCGCTGCTGGACCTGGCCGCTGCTTCCACGCTGGCCCATCCTTCGCTGGCCGCCCTGGGCGGTCGATCGCCCGAAAAATGGGAAGGCCTGACCGTGGGCCCGCAACTCGCGGATGGGTCGTTCGTGCTGCTGGCGGGCACCGACAACGACTACTCGGTCACCCAGAACGGCTCCAACCTGCAGTTCGACGTCTACTACCACCCCGGCACCGGGGCGCGCCTGCAGTGCGACCTCGGGGCGACGACGAACTGCTTCAACATCCTGGCCAATGGCAACGTGGAGGCCACCAACCTGGGCGACCTGCCGACGGGCTACGCCCTGATTCCCGGCGTGTTGCACGCCTACAAGGCCAGCGCGGCCGACCTGGGGGGCTACCTGGCGCCTGTCCCCGAGCCTGGCTCCAGTGCCCTGTTCCTGGCCGGGCTGCTGGGCCTGGGCGCTGCGGCGCGCCGTGGAACGTTGCGCCCACGTGGAGGCGGCCGGCCGAGTTGAAAACCGGTGCTCACGCGCCCCTTGGACGAAAGCACTCGATTTGCCCGGCGTCGTCAAAAGTCGCACCCATGAGCAAAGGAACCGGGACCTGCTTGGCCATGGAGTAACAGCGGCAGTAGCGGCGTTGGCGCTCACCGGATGGACCTAGGAGCGAAGCGGCCCGCAGCGCTTCTTGTGAAGGAGCCCCAGGCCACCAAGATCACCCCGAAGCCCGTCCATCGCGATGGGCTTTGTTGTTTCTGGGCCTGACATATGGCGAGGGCGTTCGCGCCTTGAGGTTCGGCTGGTTCGGTGCCTGCAAAGCGGTCGCTGTTCCTCTGGCATCTCTGCGCCGGAGTAGCCTCCGTGCAAGCGGTTGGACAACCTTCAGGGCGTCGAGCAGGCTGGTTCGGCTTGCAGCCACCAGGGCGGCGTTCAGATCCTGGAAGACGGGTGACTTGAAGCTCCCGTTGGCCAAGCCCGCCAGCTTGTCCGCATTGACGGCCGAGGTCCTGGTGGCATCGACACCCATCACGGACCCGGCACCCTCGCTGCCACCGCCAGCGACCAGCCCGCTTGAAAGTGCGGCGACCAAGGCGACATGGCTGCCGCGGCGCTTCAAGGCGGAAGTCAGGAGCTGGTTCTTTCGATCACTTCTTCAGGGCGCCGCAGGCATCGCGGCGAGCTTGTGGCATCGCCTTGCCCCCACGTTCCTTGGCCCGCGCAGCCATCTGTTCGTGGTGCTGGTCCTGGTAGGCCTTGCATTCCTCGTAGGTCTTCATGGAGCGCATGCGATCACGGTGCTCGTTGCGCTCCTGCTGGCTCATCAGCTTCCAACCGGGCGTGTAGTCCGATCCCCAGCGAGCCGCACCGCGGCCGCCGCCCGGTCCCATGCCCATGCCCATCCCTGGCGCACTGGCCGCCGGACCCGCGCCCATCGGGCCTGTTCCCGCGCCGGGGCCCTTGCCACCGCCAGGTTGCGCCATGGCGACACCCATCGACACTCCCATCAGGGAAGCCAGCAGCACTGTTCGAAGGTTCTTCATGTTTCGCTCCTTGGCGGTTTGCACAATGCATCCAAGATACCTGGTTGGGTATCAACGGTCATTGCGCTCTCGCAATCGGCTTGGCGGAACTTCCAGCCATCGATTCGCTCCGCAAGTCAAGGGCTGAAGCCTTCATCGGAATGCGGTCAGAAACGGTGGCCTTCGCCGGCCTCCTCGTGCGTGCCGCCGTCGCCGATGCGGTGCAGCCGCTTGAAGGTCGGGATGGTCTTCTCGTCATGGGTCACGACGATGATGGCCATGTGGTGCGGCATGGCCATCTGATTGAGGGCGCGCACCACCGGATGAGCCGGTTCGCCGGGCTGCCCGGGTTCTCAGCCGGTGACCCTGGCCCGCGTGGGCTGGACCACCCCGTCGCGATGATTGGGCGGCGCGTAAAGGGTCTGGAGCTTCAGCGGTTCAGACCCCGCGTTGATGGTGGTGTGCCTGGCACCGGCGGGGTCGCGGTCAACGCAAAGCCGGCCTGAGTCGCCGCCCGGACACCGTCGAGCGCCGCTTCGTCGCGCCCCGTCGCGACACGGAAGAAGTGGTCGAGCTTGTGGACTTCCGCGCCGATGTCTTCCTGAGTCTTCAGGGACATCACGACCTGTTGACAGTCCGAGCCGTGTAGAAAGCGCGCCCGAGGTTGTTGTTGCCGCAGCGGCGGGCGTCGGACTGCTGCCGACCGGCGCCTTGGCAGACCCCTGCAAGCGCTTGCAAGGGAGGATCGTCCCCTAAACTTCGCGCTTTCGTGCTGGTGGCAGGAAGGAGGACGGTCAAGCGTGCACAGGACAATCCGCAATCGTGGCGCCGCGCCCGCCAAGGTCACGCTCGAGATGGTGGCCGAACACGCCGGCGTGTCGCCCAGCACCGTGTCGCGCATCCTCAATGGCACGGCGGTGGTCAGCGAGGACAAGCGTGCCACGGTGGACCAGGCGATCGCCGAGCTGGGTTTCGTGCCCAACCCGGTGGCGCGGGGGCTGGCGGGTGGTCGCACGCTGAGCATCGGTGTGCTCAGCCAGGCCATTGACAGTCCGTTCTACGGCGCGGCACTGCGCGGCATCGAGATGGAACTCGATGCGGCGGGCTACAGCCCGCTGTTCATGAGCGGCAACTGGCATGCCGACGAGGAGGCGCGCTGCATCGACGTGCTGCGCTCGCGCCGCGTCGACGGCTTGATCGTGCTGACCGGGCGCCTGTCCGATTCGGCATTGCGCTCCCTGGCACGCCAACTGCCCGTCGTGGTCACCGGGCGCAGCCTGAAGGCTGGCAAGCTGCTGTCGATGGACTTCGACAACCACGAAGGCGCGCGGCAGGCCACGCAGCACCTGATCGACCTGGGCCACCGGCACATCGCCTTCATTGGCGGCGACCCCGAGCACCCCGACGCGGTCGATCGCCAGCGCGGCTACCGGTCAGGGATCGAAGCCGCCGGCCTGCGCTTCGACCCGGCCCTGGTCGTGCCGGGCAACTTCAGCGAACACAGCGGCCTGCTGGCCATCGAGCGCCTGGTGGCCAGCCGCGCCCGCTTCAGCGCGGTCTTCGCCGCCAACGACCAGATGGCCTTCGGCGCCGCCTTGGGTCTGTACCGGCATGGACGGCGCGTGCCCGAGGACGTCTCGCTGGTTGGCTTCGATGACCTGGCCGGGTCGATCTACACCGTGCCGCCGCTGACCACGGTGCACAACCCGATCCAGGAGATCGGGCAGTTGGCTGCGCGCGCGATGATGGGGCTGCTGGCCGGGGAGCGGCCCGCCATCGAGGTGCCTGCGCCGCGCCTGATCGTGCGCGAATCCACCCGCGCGGCGGCGGCCTGAGCGCTCCGCGCTTACCCGCGATTGACAGCCCTGGCGGAGATCCCCTATAGTTTGAAAGCGCTTTCAACGGTGCGGCGGTTCATGCGTTCGCCGGCCTCGGGGCGGGAGCCGTCACGTGAAGGGACCCATGGGGCCAGTCGATCCGCATCGCCGCTTTCCCGACGACTTCGTCTGGGGCGTGGCCACCAGTTCGTTCCAGATCGAAGGCGCGGCGGCGGTGGACGGCAAGGGCCCGTCGATCTGGGACCGCTTCTGCCGCCGGCCCGGCGCGATCGCCGACGGCAGCGATGGCAATGTCGCCTGCGACCACTACCAGCGCCTCGAAGAAGACCTGGACCTGATCGCTTCGCTGGGCGTGGACGCCTACCGCTTCTCGGTGTCGTGGCCGCGCGTCCAGCCCGCCGGGCGGGGCGCCTGGAACCAGCGCGGTCTGGACTTCTACCAGCGCCTGGTCGATGGCCTTCTCGCGCGCGGCATCCAGCCCTACCTGACGCTCAACCACTGGGATTTGCCTGCCGCGCTGCAGGACCAGGGGGGTTGGGCCAGCCGCGACACGGTGCACCGCTTCGTGGACTACGCCCAGGGCATGCACGCCGCGCTGGGCGACCGGGTGGCCGCGATCACCACGCACAACGAGCCCTGGGTCATCGCGACCCTGGGCCACGAATGGGGCGTGTTCGCCCCGGGCGACAAGAGCCGTGCCACCGCGGCCCAGGTGTCGCACCACCTGCTGCTGAGCCACGGCCTGGCGCTGCAGGCTTTGCGCGCGGCGGGCGCCCGCGCCCGCCTGGGCATCGTGCTCAACCTGGCACCGGTCCACGCGGCCAGCGCCAGCGAGGCCGACCAGGCCCAGGCCCGGCTGGAAGATGGCCGCCTGGTGCGCTGGTACATGGAGCCGCTGTTCCAGGGCCACTACCCGGCCGACGTGCTGGCGTTCCTTGGCGCCGACGCACCGCGTGTCGAAGCCGGAGACATGGCGGCGATCAATGCACCGATGGATTTCCTCGGCGTCAACTACTACTCCCGCTCGGTGGCCAGCGCCGACGGTTCCTGGCGCGCCGACCGCAGTGGCCTGGCGCTGACCGACATGGGCTGGGAGATCTACCCGTCCGGCCTGACCGAACTGCTGCTGCGCCTGCACCGCGACTGGCCGGTACCGCCGCTGTACGTCAAGGAGAACGGCGCGGCCTTCCGAGACCAGTGGGTGGATGGCTGCGTGCACGACAGCGAGCGAGTGGCCTACCTCGCGGCCCACATTGCCGCGGTGGGGGACGCGCTGGCGCAGGGTGTGCCGATGGCCGGCTACATGGTGTGGAGCCTGCTGGACAACTTCGAGTGGGCTTCGGGCTACGCCAAACGCTTCGGCATCGTGCACGTGGATTACGCCACCCAGCGCCGCACGCCCAAGGACAGCGCCCGCTGGTACCGCGATTTCCTGCAAACACAACGACAGCAGCGGCCTGTGCCGCTGCCCGCGTGAACCCGAGATGAGCACCCCAAGACGCAAAGGCTGGAAGCTGGTCTGGGCCGACGAGTTCGACGGCCCAGGCGTCGACCCCAAGAAGTGGGACTTCGACATCGGCAACGGCTTCTACGACTACAAGAACCACGCCTGGGTGCCCGGCTGGGGCAACGAGGAGCTGCAGTACTACACCCGCGAACCCGAGAACGTGGTGGTGCGCGACAGCTGCCTGGTGATCCGCGCGGTGAAGGCGCCGCTGCACGGCTGTGGCTACACCTCGGCGCGCCTGAAGACCAAGGCGCGCGATGGGACGGTGCTGTTTGCCAAGCTCTATGGCCGCATCGAGTTCCGCGCCCAGGTGCCCTGGGGCAAGGGCCTGTGGCCGGCCCTGTGGATGCTGCCGGTGGACGACAAGTACGGCGGCTGGGCGGCGTCGGGGGAGATCGACCTGATGGAGATCGTCGGTGAGAAGCCTGAAGAAGTGCTCAACAGCATCCACTTCGGCTCCAGCTACCCGAAGCGGACGCTGATCACCACCACCCACGCACTGTGCAAGGGCGCGAAAGCCAGCCTGGTGTCGGACTGGCACACCTATGCCGTGGAATGGGAGCCGGGCGAGATCCGCTTCTTTGTGGACGAGGTGCAGACCTGCACCTACCGCCACTGGTGGAGCTGCAGCAAGTTGCGCCAAGGGGCCGGCGTCGAAGCGAAGAAGGAGGCCGACCTGAACCCTTGGCCCGCGCCCTTCGACCAGCCCTTCTACCTGGTGATGAACGTGGCCGTCGGCGGCAACTTCCCCGGCGCACCGAACGACCAGACCCGCTTCCCCGCCGAACTGGTGATCGACTACGTGCGCGTGTACGACAAGGTCGGCGGCTACGGCCCGCCGACAGCCCGCGGGCCGGGTGTCATGCCCTGGCAGAAGGGCCACGTCAGCGAGCGGCGCAACTGAGGACAGCCCCATGAGCAACGACGCCAAAGTCCCCGCCCGATCACCGTCGGCGCCACCACAGGCCGCGTTCGCGCCCGGTGGCTCGTCGGGCAGCGCGCCAGGCACAGGCACCACGGCCGCCAGCACGCCCAGCGTGGCCCCGCCACCCAGGCTGTCGCACGATGAGCGCGCCGCGCTGCGCGATGAGTTCCGCGCCGTGCTCGGCGGCGGCGTGCACGGCCTGTGCTTCAGCCCCTACCTGGAAGGGCAATCGCCCGGCGCGCAGGTCAGTGCGGCGCAGATCCGCGCGCGGCTCGAGGTCATCCGCCCGCACACCGCCTGGATCCGCAGCTTCTCCTGCACCGACGGCCATGAACAGACGCCGGCCATCGCCAAGGCCATGGGCATGAAGACCCTGGTGGGCGCCTGGCTGGGCACCGACGCCGCGATCAACGAGCGCGAGATCGCGGGCGTGATCGCCGTGGCCCAGGCCGGCCATGCCGACATCGTGGCCGTGGGCAACGAGGTGCTGTTGCGCGAGGACATGGGCGAGGACGAGTTGATTGCGCAGATCGAACGCGTGAAAGACCAGCTGCCCGGCGTGCCGGTGGGCTATGTCGATGCCTACTACCTGTTCGAGAAGCACCCGCGCGTCACGGCGGCCTGCGACGTGGTGATGGCCAATTGCTACCCCTTCTGGGAGGCCTGCCCGCGCGAGCAGGCACTGGCCTACATGCAAAGCATGATGCAGCGCACGCGCGCCGCCGCACCCGGCAAGCGCGTGCTGATCAGCGAGACCGGCTGGCCCGACCAGGGCAGCCCCTTCCACGGCGCCATTCCGTCGGAGGAAGGTGCGATGCGCTACTTCATCGACACCGTGCGCTGGGCGCGCGAGGAAGACATCGAGCTCTTCTACTTCGCCGCCTTCGACGAAGCCTGGAAGGTGGGCGCCGAGGGCGATGTGGGCGCCTACTGGGGCCTGTGGGACAAGGACGCCCAAGCCAAGTTCACCTGACCTCAAGATGCTGACGCTTCCCCAAGGCAGGGCCATCTGCTACTCCGGCTACCGCGAGGGCCAGGACCCGAACCAGAAGCTCTACCCCTCGCTGGCCGAGATCCGCGAGGACCTGCACCTGCTGGCCCGGCATTGGCAGCTGCTGCGGCTTTACGACTGCAGCCTGCACGCAGAGCGTGTGCTGCAGGTGATCCACGAAGACCGCCTGCCCTTTCGGGTGATGCTCGGCGCCTACCTCGGCGCCGAGGTGAACAACCCCGGCTGCCCCTGGGGCGGCACCTGCACCGAAGGGCAGCTTGTGGCCAACCGGCACGAGAACGGGGTCGAGCTGGATCGATTGATCGCGCTGGCCCGGCAGCACGAGGACACCGTCTTCTCGGTGGCCGTGGGCAACGAAGCCACCGTGGACTGGACCGACCACCTCGTCCCGGTGCAGAACATGATCGAGCATGTGCGACGCGTCAAGGCCGCGGTGAGGCAGCCGGTCACCTTCTGCGAGAACTACGTGCCCTGGCAGCACAAGCTGCGCGACCTGGTGCCCGAGCTCGACTTCATCTCGCTGCACAGCTACCCGGTGTGGGAGTACAAGCCCATCCACGAGGCGCTGGCCTACACCCAGGCCAATGTGGCCAGCGTGGCCGAGCGCTGGCCCGGCAAACCCATCGTCATCACCGAGGCCGGCTGGTGCACGGCCAGCAATGGCCGCGGCATGCACGCCGAACACGCGGTGCAGGAATTGCAGGCGATTTACTACCGGGACCTGATGGCCTGGACGCGCCAGGCCCAGCTGCTGTGCTTCGTCTTCGAGGCCTTCGACGAACCCTGGAAGGGATCGCCCGACCCGCTGGAGCCTGAGAAGCACTGGGGCCTGTTCACCGTGTACCGCAGGCCCAAGCTGGTGATGCAGGCGCTCTACCCCGAACGGTTGGCGGCGTCGGCCTGACCCCCTCCGACGCCCCCGCAGCGCAGGCCGGGCCCGGCGCTTTGGGATCCAGCAGGACGGGCTACACGCCCTTGCGGCGCCGCTCCAGCTCGGCATTCACCTCGACGGCGCGCGCCTCGTCCAGGTCGTAGTCGCGCATGAACCACATGGCCAGCAGCGTGCCGCAGATGGGCACGCCGGAATAGAACAGGCGCAGGCCGTCCACGGCGCCTGCGGGCTGAACGGCTGCGCCCGGCGTGAAGGCGACGAAGGCCATGATGGCCCCGCTGAGCAGGCCCGCCACGGCAAAGCCGAGCTTGACCATCCACCAGTAGATCGCGCCGAAGATGCCTTCGCGCCGCTTGCCGGTGGCCAATTCGTCCAGGTCGCACACGTCGGCCGTCATCGACATCATCAGCGTGAACAGGCCACCGATGCCGAAGGAAAAGAAGGGCAGCGCGAACATGAACATCCAGGGCTTGCCAGGCACCATCAGCAGCCACAGCAGGATGTAGCCCAGGATCGACACGCCCTGCGACAGCATGAAGGCTTTCTTCTTGCCCAGCTGGCGCGACATCCAGGCCACGGTGGGAATGACCGCGAAGGTGGTGATCAGCGCGCCGATGCTGCCGAACAGCGTGGGCCAGATGCCGGCGGCCGCCGTGTTGCCGTTGAAGAGGTGGTAGACGACGATGAAGAAGGAGAACGCCGCCACCGTGTTGAAGGCGTTGAAGATCAGGAAGGTGGCAATGCACAGCTTTCGGAAGGGCACGCAGCCGAAGGCTTCCTTGAAGCCGGCCAGCAGTTCCTTGAAGCCCGTGCCGATGTTCGCCAGGGTCAGCGGGACGAGGTGCGTGTCGTCCTGGGTCGATCGGCTGGGCAGGAACAGGGCCGGCACCATGGCCAGCAGCATGCACGCCACGCCGACCCAGACCGACAGGGTGCGCGCGGCCGTGTCGGCGTTCGGGAACCACTGGGGGTCGTACATCACCACCCAGAACCAGGGTGCGATCACCCAGGCCCACTGGCCGATCCACTGGGCCACGGCCATGATGCTGGTGCGCTCGTGGAAGTCGTCGCTCATCTCGTAGCCCATGGCCACGTAGGGAATGCTGAAGACGGTCAGCCCGGTGAAGAACACCAGGGACCAGAACAGGAAGTAGGCAAAGTTGTAGGGGATGCCATCGGCCCGGTACAGCTGCCACATCGCCACGAAGCCGATGCCCAGCATGATCGCGCCGATGAAAACGTACTGCCGGCGCCGGCCCCACTTCGACCGCGTGTTGTCGGAGATGAAGCCCATGATCGGGTCCAGGACCGCGTCATAGGCCCGCGGCAGGAAGAACAGGATGCCCCACATCCAGGTCGGGAAGCCCATGTCCTGCACCAGCACGACCATGAAGATGCCCAGCGCCGCCGGGAACATCTGGTTGGCCAGCATGCCCAGGCCGAAGGCGACCTTCTGACCGAACGGGACCTTGCGGCTGGAAACGGTGGCGGACATGGTGTGTGTCTCTCTCGTTCGATTTATCGGACTTCGGGCGCGACGTCAATTTCGACGGCCTCGACGCCCATCGGGTCGAAGCGCGCCTGCGGATGTTCGACCCAGCCTTGCGCGGCGAGCGTGCGAACGCGGGTGCGCACGCCGTGGCGGATGCGGTAGGGCACACGGGCCAGCGTGAAGCACAAGGCGCCGTCGGCCGGGACCTCGGCCCGATCGAGCAGCACCGGGTCAAAGCGGACCAGGCCGGCTTCGAAGCGCAGGCCCAGTTCGCCCCAGCGCGTGAGGATCTCTTCCTTCACCTGCCCGGTCATGCCGGGCTGCTGCGCGCCGCCTTCGGCCGCGGTGTGGCTGTAGGGGTCGGCCGGGAAGGCGCCCCACTCGGCGGGGCTCTTGCGGTAGCCCAGACCATCGCGCACGCGTTGGTAGTGCGCCACCAGCGCCGGCAGTTCGGGGGCCGCGGCGTCCGAGGCTTCGAACACGCGCTCCTGCACCGCCAGCAGCAGTTTGGCCACCATGTGCCAGTAGATGCAGCCCAGGCCCTCGTACGCGAACATGGTGCCCGAGCGGCCGGTGAAGGCGTGGTGCTGGAGCAGGCGTTCGTAGGCCGCGGCCAGCGGTGCGAGCGCCTCGGCGCCCAGGTCGCGCCCTGCGGCTTCCAGGTCGCCCCGGTTGGACAGTGCAGGCGCGAATCGCACCACGCCGTCGCTCTGGCTTTGCAGCAGGTCGGTGCGGTCCGCAGACAGCAGGGTTTGCACGATCGGCAGGGCCAGTGCTTCGTCGTCCAGCCGGTTGCGTTCCAGGAAGCCCGGCAGGGGGCGGTCGGGGTAGAGCATGAAACTGCGACGCCGCGGGTCGAACAGGTCGCTCGCGAACAGGGCATCGAGCAGGCGCACCGCGTCGGGCAGTGTCAGCCAGCCGCAGGACAGCAGCGCGACCTGCACTTCCAGCATCAGGTACAGCCGGCTCAGCTCGGCGCGGCCGGGCTTCGAGAAATCGACCAGGTTGTAGCCGTGGAACAGCCCATCGCCGCGGTGGTTGCGTTCCAGCGTGGCGTCTGTGAGCGGCAGCAGGTCCTGCGCCAGCCCGGCCAGCAGGCCGGCAGGGGCGCGCGCCGGCGTGCGGCCGGCCGCACCCCGGTAGGCCTGGGCGCGCCAGACGTCGAGCAAGGCACCAGCGCGGTCCACGAAGGCTCGGCGCGCAGCCGGATCGTCCGCCGCGGACGCGGGCGTGCTGCGCACCAGTTCGCCCAGGCCGGTGAGCGCCGCGAGCGTGGCTTGCGAAAGCGAGAAGGCGCGCTGCGCGGCCGGCAAGGCACCGATGAACCCGAGCAGGCGCCGCAGGTGCGCGAGGGTGACGATGGACAGGCCGTTGCCGACCAGCGCGTTGTTGGCGTCGTTCCACTCCGGCCGCTGCGTGTGCAGCCACAGCCCGCCGCCGGGCACCAGGCTGCCCGCTTTGGCCAGCACGATGATGGCCAGCTTCTCGGCCAGCGTGGCCAGAACCGGGTGGTCGTCCTCGTCGCACAACATCAGCCCGTCGGCGCCGATGCGCGCCGCGCGAGCGTGTGCACGCGCATGCGCCTCGTCGTCGAAGCGGATCGTGGACTTGGGGTTCGCGGTCTGCTCGGCATGGGCTTTCAGCCGGTAGGGCACATCGGCAAAGCTGAACAGCGCGCGATCCCACAGGTCGGACAGCAGCTCGGGCTCGCGCGCCTGCGCGGCCTCCAGCAGGCGCAGCAGGTAGATCACGGGGTGGTCGCCCCAGTAGCCGATGTTGCTCCAGGGGTTCTCGGGCTCGATGACTTCCCAGTCGATGCCACTGCGGCCGATGCGGTAGGGGTTGTAGCCGTCGGGCGTCATCGCGCCGAGGAAGGCTTCGATCATCGAAGCGGCGTAGGCGGGCTCGCTCGCCAGCAGCGCCTCCCAGTTCTGGAAGATGTCGCGCCAGTTGCCCTCGTGCTTGAGCACCCGCTCACCGCTGTTGTCGCGCACGCGGATGGAGAACTTGTTCCAGGGCCGGCTGGGGTCGCCGTGGCGGCGGCTGAAGGTCAGCGGCAGGTAGCCCAGCACGACGCGCTCGCCTTGCGCGCCTGCGACCCTGCGGGCGTCAGAAAGCGCTTGCGCACGCTCGATGCGCGGCGGCCAGGCGTCCATGGTCGCGGCCAGCCGCTCGGCGGTGGGTCGGTGGCGCTGGGCCACGAAGGCGCGCAGGTCGTCGCGGTGAAAGCGGGTGCCGTCGGCGAACACGCCGCCGCGCATGATGTTGAACAGCACATTGCTGCGGTGGTGGGCGGCCGCCATCGGATCGCCCGATTGCTGCAGCCCATCGGCGCGCGCCAGCAACTCGTCCACGCCGGCGGTGTTGGCGGCGATGGCGGCGCGGATCTCGGCCGGCGTGCCGCCGTCGGCGTCCAGCCTGCGCACCAGTTCCGCCACCTGCACCTGCGAGCGCGGCGAGTCGATGACCTGGTGCCACTCGAGGCCCTGCGCATGGACGGTGGCCTGGAAGTGGACGAGGAAGGCGCCCTTGCGCCCACGGGTCAAGGTCTCGGCCTCCAATGGTTCGCCGCGGCAGAAGTTTCGCAGCTGGTGATCCGACAGCAAGGTTTGCGCCGAGGCGGGCACACCGGCGTGCCAGGCCACCAGCGCTTCGAAAGACTCCTTGGGCTCGGCACGGTCCCAGATGCGGGCGTACAGCGCGTACAGGCCCAGGCGGCCGCCGGCGGCTGCCTCGTTCCACTTGTAGGCGTCGGTCAGGCTGCTCATCGTGGTGGCGTGCGCGACGCTGACGCCTGGCGGCACGAGGTTGAGCACGCCGTCGAGCACCTGCACCGGCACGTCGGCCGACGCCACGCGCAGCCGCGCCGTGCGCACCAGGCCCAGTCCCGCAGCGCTGGACCATTCGTGCTCGAAGCTCAGGCGGCCCGATGCGTGTTCCTCGCGAA
The DNA here is from genome assembly GCA_000244995.1 of Burkholderiales bacterium JOSHI_001. NCBI lineage: Bacteria > Pseudomonadati > Pseudomonadota > Betaproteobacteria > Burkholderiales > Burkholderiales bacterium JOSHI_001. Next base: position 1,063,084 of record CM001438.1, read on the forward strand.
AGCGCAGGCGCGTGCCGGACAGGTTCTTCCACACCGAGCGGGTGCCACCGCCGCCCTCCAGGCGCGGCGCGAAGGGCTGCCACAACACGGTGCCCTCGCCATCGCCGAAACGAATCCAGGTGCGCGGGCCGGTGTGCTCCCAGCGCTGGTGGATGCGGTCCACGGTTTCGTAGGGGAAGAAGGCGCCCTCGGCGTCGCGGCGGCCGGCGGCCAGGGAACCCGCGGTGGAGACGAAGGCCCAGACGTCGCTGTCACTGGCCAGCGCCACGAAGAAGGCTTGCGCCTGGTCGATGCCATCGATGCGGTACCAGGTCTGACCATCGTCGTCGTCGATGAAGCGGCCTTGCATCACGCGGCTTCCAGCAAAAAGGTGGCGATCGATCGCGGCGGTAGCTCGATGGCGGTGCATCGATCGCCGATGCACAGTGCGAAGCCCAAGGCGTGGTCCTGTGGGTGGCTGGCCACGACCGCCAGCGTGCCGTCGGGGTTGACGAAGGCCGTCGTGGCCATCGCCTGGCCAGCGTCGGTCAGCACATGCCGTGCGCCCGGCCGGATGAAACGCGCGAAGTGGCCCAGCACCCAGTAGGCGCCCTGGTGCATCAGCGTGCCGCGCGCGGTGTCGGCCAAGATCGGGGCACTGCAGAAATTGCCCACGTGGTTGGGCCCGCCGCGTTCGTCCAGCAGCAGGTTCCAGTCGATCCAGCCCACGGTCCAGCGGTTCAGGTCGGCGATGATGTTGCGCGCGTAGCGTTCCCCCACCGCCCAGGACCCGAGGGGGTCGGCGTGCGGCCCACCTTCCTGGCAGCCTTCGGTGAACATCAGCTGCTTGTCGGGCCAGGCGTCATGAAGCTGCTGCACCTGGTCGAAATCCTCGGGGCCGTACCAGTGGAAGCCGGTGCCCCAGACGTAGGCGGCGGCCTCGGGGTCGGCATAGACCACGCTGGCACGCTGGACCATCAGGTCGCGGTTGTGGTCCCAGACCAGGATCTTCACGCCACCCAGGCCGGCGTCGCGCAGCGCGGGGCCCAGGTGGTCACGCACGAAGTCGCGCTCTTCCTCGGCGCTGTACAGGCAGGAGTCCCAGCGCTGGTGTGCCGCCGGTTCGTTCTGCACCGAAACGCCCCAGATGGGCACGCCTTCGGCCTGGTAGGCACGGATGAAGCGCACGAAGCATTGCGCCCAGGCGGCGCGGCACTCGGGCCGCAGGCGACCGCCGTCGGCCATGCGGCCGTTGGTCTTCATCCAGGCCGGCGGGCTCCAGGGCGAGGCCAGCAGTTGCAGCGGACGCCCGACCACGCGCTGCGCCGCGTGGATGAAGGGCAGCAGGGCGCAGCGGTCGCGCTCGATGCTGAAGCTGGCCAGCGCGAAGTCGTCAGCCTGCTCGACGTGGGCGTAGTGGCCGAGCGCGAAGTCGCAGGAGTTGATGTGCACCCGGCCCAGCGTGTAGCCGTGGCCTTGCACGGGGTCGAAGTAATCGCGCAGCAGTTGCTCGCGAGCCGTCTCGGGCAGGTCCTGCCACACCGTGGCCGCCGCCTCGGTGAAAGCCCCCCCGAAGCCCAGATGGCTCTGGAAGGCCTGCTCGGGGTGGACCACCAGCTTCGGCAGGGGGGCCTGGCCCTGGCCCTCGGTGGAATGCAAGGGCAAGGGCTGGTCCGCCAGGCACAGACCGCTGTCGCGTGCGCTGAGGACAAAGCGTGTGAGTGCCAATGAAGTCATTGCCGAAGCGACAGGCGCCTCGCGGCGCCCGTGCGCCTTACTTCGACCAATGGATGCCGTCGAGGTAGACCTTGGTGGTGTTGCCAGGCGCATTGCCGGTGCGCGAGTACACGTCCGAGATGAGGAAGCGCGACAGCACCAGCGACAGGTCGAGCTGGGGGTTCTTGGCGATGAAGTCCTTCAGCGGTATCGACACCTGGCACCAAGCACCGGTGCTGCAGTAGCCATGGTCGCCGGGCTGGAGCTGCAGGATGGCCTCCTGCGGTTCACGGTCCTGGGTGTCGGTCGAGATGCCGATTTCGATCTTCCCCGGGTAGGTGGTGCTGACCCAGAAATTCAGCCGGCCTGTGGCGGCGAAGCTGGACAGGTTGTCCGTGGCGCCCGTGGGCGATTGACGCACCAGGCCCCATCCGAAGCTGGCCGGCTGCGGCGTGATTTCCAGGCCATTGCCGGCGTCGCCGGGGCCGAAGTTGGGCGAAAACTCGTTGCGGGCTGCGGTGGTGCCGTCGAAGGCGTCCCAGCGCAGGCCTGTGGGCCGCACTTCGGAGGCGCCGGGCGCCAGGTCGGAATAGAGGGTGTACTGGTTCTGCGCGATCGCGGCGTTGACCACCGGCGAGCGGAAGGACAGCGCATCGGCTGGGGTGAAGGTGCCTGGCGCCCAGACCCAGGTGGCACCGCCAGCAGGTGAGTTGTCCGGATTGATCGCCTGGATCGCATAGCGCGCCTGACGGTCCTTGTTGAACAAGCCCCAGCCATCGTCACCTTGCTTCCAGGGTTCATCGAAAGCCACGAAATAGAACACGGCCTTGGGGCCCGCACCGGTCCGACCCTCGGCGGCCCAGGCGGTGATCTGGTCGAAATACATCTTCTGGTTCACCGGATGGGCCCGGAAGGACAGGCGCGGATCGATCACGTTCCAGCCGGTCTCGCCGACGGTGATGGGGATGTAGGACAGCCCCTTGTTGTCGAAGGCGGTGCGCGTTTGCTGGTACTGGTGCTTGGTTTCGGCGTGGACGGCGTTCATCATCGCCGTTGCGCGGCTGGCCTCCGGTTCGCCCTTCTGCCGCCAATCGAACAGCTTCGGGTTGAAGAAAGTGTCCAACTGGGCGTAGGTGTGGATGGAAGCGAAGTCGACCTCGTTGGTGATCACCGCCGGCATGTCGGCCCAGGCGGCCCAGTTGTCGTCGGTGGTGACGGGTTGCGTGATCTGATTGCGCACCGTGCGCAGGTAGCCGGCCAGGGTTTCGGGCTTGGTCCGCACGCCGGAGAAATCCACCTGGGTCTCGTTGCCGATGCTGACGGCCAGGATGATGTCCTTGAACACCGGGTGGGTGGCCAATGCCACGGCCTGGGCGATCGATGCTTCGTTGGCGGCACGGATGGCCGGCAGGTCGGCTGGCGCGGCGAACGTGTCGCCGCGGATGAAGGCGCCGAGTTGCACCTTCATGTTCAGGTTGTTGTCGGCAATCACCTGCAGGGTCTGCCGGGCCACCTTGTCGTCGCTGGAGAAAAGGCGAATGAGTCGAAAGCCCGCGGCCAGCATCAGGTCGAGGTCCTGTTTGATGTTGGCCGGCGGGATCACTTCCGCATCGAGTTCGGCGGGGTTCCTGGCGGTGCGGTAGGCCCCGTAGGCCACCGCCTTGCGTGACATGAAGTCCTCGCTCAAGGGCCTGATCGTGACCCCCGTGAAGGGCACACCTCCACCGCCGCCGCAGGAGGCGATCCATGTGGCCAGCAGGAGGGACAGGACGATGCGCATCGCGGCGATGCCGAAGCGTTGGTGTTGCATGGCAGGGCTCTCGTGCTGGTGCATATCAGAAGGTGAAGGTCGCGCCGACGCCGAACCAGTTGCCGCGCTTTTCCACCCGCGAGTCGATGCCGCTGAAGGCCTGGTGGCCCGGCATGCTCAAGGGGGCCAGGCCGCGTTGGCCGTAGTTCACCATGCCGACCACGCCATTCAGGCGCAGGCCGGGGCTGGGGTCGTAGCTCAGTCCCACGGTGTTGAAGGTGGCTGAGTTCGACTGGCCCCGCTCCGAGGGGTTGTCGGTGGAAGCCTTGCCGAGATGGACCATGCCGGTGTAGGCCGCCAGCTTGTCGGTGATGCGGTAGCGCGCACCGAGCACCACGTCGATCGATTTGGCCGCATGGCCCTTGTAGACGCCGCCGCCGAGGTCCTGGCGCCAGTCCACGTTGAAGGGGTTGTTCCAGATGTCGAAGCCACCGGGGTTGTCGACCTTCGATTGCAGGAACTTGGCATAAGCGCCACTCCAGCGGTTGGCGCGCAGGCCGGCGGACAGTTCCAGCTTGGCGTCGAGCTTGTAGCGCGCCATGATCATGGCGATGCTCTGGCTGGACCCGCCGAGGTCCTTGTCGAACCGCGCGTCGAAGAACAGGCTGCTGAAGGGCGCGTGGCCGAAGGCCACCGGCGGTCCGTTCTTGCCTTCCTGCAGCATGAGGTCCAGCCCCAGGTCGCCGCGACGGTACTGGCCCCACAGCTCCCAGAAGCGGGGCTTGTTGCGCTTCCAGCCGCTCTTGCCGAAGTCGTAGGTGGCCTCGATCACCAGGTCCCCCTCGGCCACATCGAACAGGCGCGAGGTGTAGCGCACCGCTCGGGTGAGCAGGCCGTAGCCGGCACCCGACGAGGCCCAGGGGTCGCCGACGCCGATGTCGGAGCCGAAGGGATAGTCGGCCATGCTCCAGGCCCGCGTCTGCATAGCCCCCACCGTGAGGCGGCCGTAGTCCTCGTGGCCGATGCCGATGCTCTTGTCGTACCAGAAGTCCTTGAAGTCCTCCTTGCCATCGCGCCAACGCTGGCTCAGCAGGCCCGAGAGCTTGAAGCCGCGCGGCAGGTCGAACTTGGCACCCAGGTAGGGTTGGAACAGCGTGACATGGGTGGTGCCGGCCCCATAGCCGACGCCCTGCACCAGGGGATCGGACCAGAGGAACTCCCTGCCGGCGAACTTCTCCACCTGGCAGTCCTTCAAGGGGCACTCGCTGCTGATGCGTGTGACGTCAAGCTTGGCGAAACCGGTCAGGCTGAAGGGGCCGAAGTCGATGGCCGATGCAGGGCCGGGCATGGCCAGCAAGGCCGCGGCCAAGCCGCAGGCCGGCGCCAGGGCTCGCGCACGAAGCACCTTTGCGTTCCGGTACTTGCTTCTGGGCAGAGGGTGCATAGGGTCTCGCTCGGCGATGGTTGGACGGGAGCACGGCATGAAAGCGCTTTCACAGCATACTGACCGAACCCGAGGATCGTCAACGACGCGCGTGTCCGTGTTTTCCCGCGTCTGGGTCGCATCGGCCTGGGTGTTGGCGAACATCGGGAAAACCACAGTGAGTATGAAAGCGCTTTCAAACACAATCCCTTCCATCGACCTCGTCGCTGGCAGGTGAGTCGCATGGCATGCATCAAGTGGGTTGCGCGGTTTGCGTTCTGGCTGTTCCTGGGGCCGACATTGGCCCTGCACGGCGTTGCCGCACAGCCGGTCAAGGCCGGTGAGGGCGCGTACCACCTCGGTCCGAAATCCGGCGACAAGGGTCTGCCGGCGGCGCCCCTGCGCACGGCCGCCATGCTCAAGCAGGCGGCCCCCACCAGCCAGTGGTATTCGACGCTGATCTTCAATCCGAAACCCTTCCCGATCTACGTGCAGCCGATGACGGTGCGCACCACCGAGCAGGGGTTCGAGATGGCCCTGCCCAGCAAGGAGGTGACGGCCACGGAGCGGCGCGACACCGAAGTCGCCTACCTGCACCGCGATCCGCTGCTGCTGTCGCCGGTGGGCTTCGAGCCCGGGCCCGCCAAGCTGGCAGGCGTCGGCGACTGGTCGATCGACATCTCGATGGCGCGCGGTGCCGACGACATGCTCATCACGGTTGCCCACGGCAACCCCTACGCCTACATCCAGCTCACGCGCGGCGACCTGCGCGTGCGCCTGCCTGCAACTGGTGAGCGCTTCGACGGCGGCGCCGACGCCCGCACGCTGGCCTTGCGCATCAAGGGCAAGGCCTATGCGTTGTTCGCACCCACCGGGGCGCGTTGGGAGGCGGTCTCGGCCACCGAGTGGATCGCTCGCCTGCCAGCCGGCAAGCACTTCGTCTCGGCGGCTGTCCTGCCGGATGACAAGGCCGAAACACTGGTGCTGCTGCAGCGCCACGCCTACGCCTTCGTGCAAGGCACGCGGGTGCAGTGGCGCTACGACGTGCCTGCCAGCCAGGTGGAAACCACCTTCAGCGCGACCACGCGCATCATGGAAGGTCCCGATGCCGGTCCCCTGTACGGCCTGTACCCGCACCACTGGTTCAAGAACGCGTCGGTCGAGGGCCAACTCGGGCCCGCCTACGACACCGTGCGCGGGAAGGTACGCCTGCTGGCCGCGGCCCGGTTCACCACCACCCACCCCTACGTCGGCTTCGTGCCCCACTGGCCGGGCGTGGGCGATTCGGCCCGCAAGGCCGAGCTGGCCGACCTGATGAAGACCGACCTGCGCAATGCGCGCCGCATGATGCTGCCGGAAGGGCAGGGCGCCTACTGGCAGGGCAAGGGCCTGCAGCGCATCCTGAAGCTGATGGACGTGCACGAGCAGCAGGGCGACAAGGACGCCCGCGACCAGTTGCTGGCGATGCTGAAGAAGCGCATGGAGGAGTGGCTCGGGGGAGGCGACAGCAAGCGCTACTTCTTCGTCGATCGCACGCTGGGCGCGGTGGCCAGTTACCCCGACGAGTTCTTCGGCATTGCCGAGGTCAACGACCACCACTTCTGGTACGGCTACTGGATCCGCGTCGCCGCCGAGATCGCGCTGCGCGACCCGGCCTGGGCGGCCAAGGAGCGCTGGGGCGCCATGGTCGACCTGCTGGTGGCCGACATCGCGACCACCGAGCGCGGACGCGCCGACTTCCCCTTCCTGCGCAACTTCGATCCCTATGAGGGGCACTCCTGGGCCAACGGCCTGGGCGGCGTCGGCGAATACGGCCTGTACGGCAACAACCAGGAGTCTTCGTCCGAGGCGATCAATGCCTGGGTGGGCCTGATCCTCTGGGGCGAAGTGACCGGCAACCGCGACTTGCGCGACCTGGGCGCCTACCTGTACGCCACCGAGATCCAGGCCATCGACCACTACTGGTTCGACGTGCACGGCCTGGTGCTCGCCCCCGAGTACAAGAACGTGGACGTGGCGCAGCTGTTCGGCGGAAAGTACATCCACAACACCTGGTGGACCGACGATCCACGGCAGACCACCGGCATCAACCTGCTGCCGATCACCAGCGCCTCGACCTACATCGCGAAGCACCCGCAGTACGTTCGCAAGAACCTGGCCGCCCTGAAGGACGAGCAGGCCCTCTGGGCGGCGCGGGGCAAGAAGGTCGATCCGCCCGACATCTGGCAGGACGTCTTCGCCAAGTACCTGTCCATGGCCGACCCCGCGCCGGCTTTGGCCCAATGGAACCGCTGGGGCGCGGTCGAACTGGGTGAGACGCGCTCGCACACCTTGCACTGGCTGTTGAGCCTGAACGAGCTGGGCGCGCCGGACCTCGAGGTGCGCGCCGACACGCCGCTGTACGCCGTCTTCAAGCGGGGCGATGGCCGCAAGACCTACCTGGCCTTCAACGCCGGCAAGGCCCCGATCAGCGTGCGCTTCAGTGACGGCCAGGTGCTGGCGGTCGCGCCGGGGACCCTGGCGCGCAGCCCCTGACGCTGGCCTAGGGAAAGCATCGAGAGACCGCGCCTTGCCATCCTGAAGCCAATTGGCTACGCTCGCATGAAAGCGCTTTCATACACGGGCTGCACACAGGCCCCACGGAGACACACCGACATGTCGCACCGAATCGCCTCGAACCCCCTGCTGGCCCTGCTGATCGCGGGCGCTGCGCTCGTCGGTTGTGGAGGCGGCGACGCCGAGCCGCCGCCGCCGCCCATCGGCCCGTCGACGTCGTCCGGACCCGACACCGTGGCGCCGAGCGTGACCATCTCCAACAACGTGTCCACGCCCACCGCGACCGGCCCGGTCACGTTCAGCTTCGTGTTCAGTGAGGACGTCGGCACCAGCTTCGACGTCACCGACATCACGGTCAGCGGCGGCACCGCGGGCACGTTCACCCGCATTGACGGCCGCCAGGCGACCATCGTGATGACGCCAACGCCCGGCGTGGCGGGCACCATGACGGTGAACGTGGCGGCAGGGCGCTTCACCGACCTCTTCGGCAACGCCAATGTGGCGGCGGCCCGTGCTTCGATGGACTACGTCGTCGCGCCGCCCCCGCCGCCCCCAACGCCCACCGGGACGGTGCTCGCGAACTTCGACAACGTGTCGCCGCCCTTCGCCGGCTTCGAAGGCGGCGATGGCAGCGCGGTCGAGGCGGGCCCGGCCGGTGGCAGCGGCAATGCGCTGAAGGTGCTGCGCTCCGGTGGCCAGGTCTTTGCGCTCGCGATCGTCACTTTGCCCAGCAATGTGGCGCTGGAGGCGGGACGAAAGACGATCTCGGCCCGGGTGTACTCGCCCACCGCCAACATCCCGATGGTGCTCAAGCTCGAAGGCCCGGGCGGCAATCCGTCCAGCGGCGACATCCAGGCCAACGAGGTCGTCGTCGTGGGCTGGCAGACGCTGACCTGGACCGTCAACGCGGTCAACACCAACTACAACGTGCTGGTGCTGCTGCCCAACCTGGGCACCGTGGACGCCCCTCCCGGCAAGGCCTACTACTTCGACGACATCCAGTTGCTGGGTACCGCCTCCGGCGGCGGCGCCAGCGGCACCGTGCTGGCGAACTTCGACAGCGTGTCGCCGCCCTTCGCCGGCTTCGAAGGTGGCGATGGCAGCGCGGTCGAGGCGGGCCCGGCCGGTGGCAGCGGCAATGCGCTGAAGGTGCTGCGCTCCGGTGGCCAGGTCTTTGCGCTCGCCATCGTCACCTTGCCCAGCAATGTGGCGCTGGAGGCGGGACGAAAGACGATCTCGGCGCGGGTGTACTCGCCCACCGCCAACATCCCGATGGTGCTCAAGCTCGAAGGCCCGGGCGGCAATCCGTCCAGCGGCGACATCCAGGCCAACGAGGCGGTGGTCGTGGGCTGGCAGACGCTGACCTGGACCGTCAACGCGGTCAACACGAACTACAACGTGCTGGTGCTGCTGCCCAACCTGGGCACCGTGGACGCCCCTCCCGGCAAGGCCTACTACTTCGACGACATCCAGTTGCTCGGCACGGCTTCGGGTGGCGGCGGTGGTGGCGGATTGCAGACCTTCTCATCGGGGTTTGTGGCAGGCAACCGCACGGTCGAGGGCGGCGAGTTCGGCGGCTTCAGCGGCAGCAACCAGGACAACTTCGCCTGCAGCGGGGACCCCGCGTGGTGCGGTGGCGGCGGCGATACCACCCCCGGGGTCGCGGCCGACACGTCGTTCTTCTTCTACTACTACCAGACGCCCACGCCGGCCACCGCCGAGTACATGGGCATCTTCGTGCTGGCCCCCGGCCTCACCGGCGGCCTGAGCGGCACGGCCGACAGCACGGGCGTGCAGATCAATGGCCAGACCGCCATGAAGTTCAAGCTCGGACAGAACCCGGAATGGTTCGGCACTGCGACGAACAAGTTCGCGGTCGACCTGACGCTGGGCAAGCGCTACCCGCCGAACGGCAACACCTGCCGGCTGCAATTGCGCACGATCGTGACCCCCACCGCCGCCGCCGCGACGGCCTACACGGTGCCCTTGTCCGCCTTCAGCGTGGTGCAGGACTGCGGTGTCGGCGGACTCACCGTCGCCTCGGCGCTGGCCGCGTCGCCGATCTCGCAGGTGTCGTTCCAGGGTGTTGGCGGCAGCATCGCGCTGTCGGCTGGCGGCCAGACCAGCGGCGCCAACCTGAGCGTGGCTGCCGGCGGTGTGTACCCCACCACATTGGTGGTCGTCGGCGGCATCACGTTCGAGTGACAGCGTGCGGCGCCGCTTCGAATGGTGCGGGTTCAAACCCCGCACGATCGAAGCGACGTTCCGCCCTCGGCAGGCCGAGGGGCTTCTGTCGCCTTCGGTGGCCGGCTTGCATGGGGCCGCGGTCTACGGTGGGGCCAAACCGATCGTCGCCGCGGGGTTGGTGGGCAGAGGGCTCTCGTTCTCCAGCCAGACCAGCGTGGTGGGAACACGCACTTCCCAGGGCTCGCCCGCGGGCGTTCCGTCGGCGGGCCTGCGTTGCATGGCCCGGATTTCATCGGCGATGGACAGGTAGTCCTCGTCGTCGATGGCCGGCACCGGCCCGCCGCTCCACATGATGCCGGTGGCCAGGAAGAACTGCACATGGTTCTCGAAGCCCGGGCGCGCGGGCACGACGATGCGCGCCGAGCCCGCGCGCAGGAACTGCGCGAAGTCGGGGTCGCTGCCGGTGATCGGCTGCAACTCGGCCCAGCGCTCGTTTTCCGCCCAGAAGTACGGGTAAAGCACGTAACTGAGGTTCTCCCACTCGAAGGCTTGCTCCAGGAAGCCCAGGCGGGGCGCCGAGAGGATGGCATTGGGCATGTCCACCGCCGGCGGCTTGTCGCCGCTGGCGTCCCACTTCAGGGACTTTCGGCCGCGGAAGGCATTGGCGGTCAGCGAGCCGATGACATGCTTTTTCAGTTCCTCCCTCAGGGTCTGTGCGTTCAGCCCTGGGCTGCCGTCGGCCAGTCCAGCCTCGTCCAGTTCGCTGCGCGCCAGTTCATCCAGGTGCGCTTGCCGCATGGCCGTGTAGGCCGCGGCAATCTGTTCATAGGTGGCGATCTGCCAGGCGAGCACCGTCTCGGGCAAGGGCTCGCAAAGCAGGTCCACGTTGCACAGGATGGGGCTCAGGCCGGTGGCGACGATCGACACGGGCACGGTGCCCGTGGTGATGGGCCCGACCGCATAGGCGCTTTGCCCGCCGGCCAGAACGGTGTTGGCCGTCAGGCCCTGGCGCGGCTGGTCGTTGGGGGACGGGATCGGGTCGAACCCGAAGGGCATCAGGTAGGGCTTGCAGGCGCCAACCGAAACATAGAGGTAGGCCGAATGAACCGAGACCCCGGTGAGGCTTTCGCACAGCGCCGTTGCACGCCACCCGCCCGCCCGCCAGCCCACGGGCACGGCCAGCGTCGCATCGCTGGCATGGCGGCCATTGCCCGACTCCGCCGTGCCGCCGGCCGACCCGGCCGAGGGTTCGTACTTCACCACGGTGGCCAGCCACTGCCGCGCAGGCGGCGGCTGCAGGCCTGGCGTGACATAGCGCGCGCCCAGGTCCAGGTAGTTGTCCGCCGTCACGTCCTTCGCGGTCAGGCGTGGGCTGGTGGGCCCCTCTGCGCGGCCATCCGGCGTGAACGGCACCGGCAGGGCGTTGGCCAGCACCTTGCCGCGGCCGCGCTGGTGCAGCCATCGGTACCACGCCGCCGGTTCGGGAACCTCGAACTCCATCAGGAACCGGTTCGGGTACCGCACCACCCGGGCGCGGTCGATGCGGTCCACCCATCGGTAGATGCCCACGCTGGGCAGCGAGGTGGTGTTCTTGAACGCATGCCGCGACTCCTCGACGTTCTTCACCTCGGTGATCGTCTTGCGCGACTGCGTGACCTGCTGCTCGACGCGGCTGACAGCGCGCGACACGATCTCGTGCCCCAGTGTCACCGCATGCCGGCTGGACTGCGCCGACGAGTAGTCCAGCCCGCCACCCAGGTGGGTGTTGATCGTGGCCGGGCCGTATTGCGCGGACACGTCGACCTGGCCCTCGACATGGACGGCCAGCTTGGTCTCGTTCGTGGATTCGTCCCTCAGATCGGAACGATCGGTCTGCTGCGTGTCGCGTTCGGTGAAGGTGGACTCCGAGGTCGACAGGGTCGTTTCCTGCACGGTGCTGGCGCTGCGCTTGAAGCGGCGTTCCTTCTCCTCGCCGCCGAGCACGTTCTCGATGTAGGAGATCTGTCCGGCTTCGTAGCGATGCCACTCCTGTTCGACGACGAACAGGTCGGCGAAGCCGGGGCGCCGCATCAGCAGGCCGGCTGGGCTGCCCAGGGTCGGCAGGCCGGCGGCATGGGCTTCATCGGCGGACGGCAGGACCACGGTGCGCCATTGCAGTGCGTCCTGCACGTCCTGTGGTCGGCGCAGCGAGGTCGGGGAGCCAGCCTGCAACTCCACCAGCCCCATCACCAGCAGGAAGCGGGTGAACAGCGCGTAGGTGCCCGCCGCCAGCGCCTTGGCGTCGGCCATCAGCACCTCGAGCAAACGGCGGGTGACGGCCAGCCGCAGTTCGCTCCAGACGGGGGCCATGGGGTTGAGCGCCGCGCGGCCCAGCCAGTCCGACAGGGCCTGGGGTTCCGGGGCGTTGTTGTGGCTGACCAGCCAGGTGTCCAGTTCGAACAGCAGGCCCGCCAGCGCCTCCGCCGTCTGCGGTGGCGCGCCGGTGACGGCCTGGCGGCGCCGCCTTGCCAATTCGGGAATGCGGCGCGCCACCTCCAGCCCGGACGAGGTCTGGTGGCTGAAGTCGGGCAGCCCGCTGTGGATCGGCGCGAACGACAGCCGCATGAGCATGTCCTCGGACGGGACGCGCCGCTGGGGCGCGCGGGCGTTGCGAAAACGGGTGAGTTCCTGCATGGAGTGGTGCCTCAGGACGTCTTGGGAATGGGGGCGAGGGTGGTGACGAAGCCGCAGGCTTGCGGCCCCTTGCCGGTTTCGCGCAATGCGCTGTCGAAGTCGTTGCCGACCATGTCGAAGAACTGCTTGAGCAGGCTTTGCCGGTTCAACAGGTCCAGGTCCTGGAACGGGGTCTCGAAGCGGCGCTGCTTCTCGCTGTCGCTGCCTTGCAGCAGGCGGTGGTCGGACTGCAGGGTCTGCTGGATGGTGCGGCCGAACCGGTGCAGCCAGTAGCGCAGCAAAGGTTCCGGGGCGCCGCCCAGGTCGAGCAGTTTCGACCGCCCGCTCAGGAACCAGTGGCTGCGCAGCGTGCTGCCCTTGGACAGGTTGAACAGCCGCCACCACAGCACGGCCTCGAACAACATCTTGTGGCGGTCGCGGACCTGGGCCAGGCCGGCGTCCAGGCGGGTCGGCACCATCGCCTGGGCGATCTCGTCGAGCTCGGTCTGGTCGCAAGGGGTCGTCAGCACCACGATTTCCAGCGCATCGTGGAACAGCGCCTGGGCGTAGCGCTGCGCGCTCATGAAGGACTGCGCCGCGCCGAGCATGGCCACCGAGGGCGAGTCGGTCTCCTCCAGGTCCACCTGCTTGCCACCGGTCTTGGGCAGGCCCGACTTCACGATGCCGAGCGACGCCTCGCCCGCGCTGTCGATGGCGGCGCCCACCTTCGTGGCGACAAAGCTGCGCACCGCCTTGGCATAGTCGTTCACCTGCGCGGCCGTCACCCGGCGATCGGGCGTGGCGCTGCCGAACAAGGCCTCGAACTTCGCCGCATCGCGCGGCAGCGTGTCCTTGCCCAGGCTCTTCAGGATCTGCTTCTTCCTGGACAGCTTGGCATAGCGCCCGGCCGCCCGCCCCAGGTCGCCGGCGATGGGGGCGGTGCAGGCCTTCAGCAGGGTGCCCACCTGTCCCAGCGCCAGGCCGATCAGCAGGTCGAACACCACATCCTGGACCTGGACCTCGGGGCCCTTCTCGAGCACCTCGATGCGCTTGTCCTGCACCTGTTCGACGGCGAGCACGGCGCCGTCCACGATGGCCTGCAAGCCTTCCAGGCGGGCCGCCCGGGCCTCGCGGATCTGCAACACCAGGCCCCAGGCCTCAGGGGGCGGAACGAAGACTTTGCTGTCTTCAGGCACGGCGCGGACAGGGGCAGCGACTCATGCCGACCATGGCAACACAGGGGCGGTGCAGGCGCATTGCTGCGCGTCAACCGAAGGTCCTTCAGGCGCCGGGGCCAGCCCGGGCGTTGACCGCCGGCGGCAGGGCGCCTGGGCCCGGTGGGCGGGCTTGCGCCGTGGCGCTAGGGCATGGGCGTCATGGGGTGGCGCGTTCGCGCTGGGCCAGGCGCTGGCGCATGCGCCGGGCGTCGTTGGCGCGGCGCCATTGGCGCATCAGGAAGCGCGCGGCGCGTGCCAGCGCGCTGTCCAGCGCGGTGCGCCAGTCGCTGGCCACGGCGGTGACCACCACCGAGCCCGCGCCCTCGGTGCGCAGTTCCACCTGGCAGCGCTTGTCGATGCCGCCACGTGGGCCGTTGACATCGGACAGCTGCACCTCGGCACGCGGCACCAACCAACCCAGGCGCCGCAGCACGAAGCGCACGCGGCGCTCGGCCAGCGGGCGCAGGTCGGTGGCCAGCGGATGACGGGAATTGAAGAACACTTGCATCGCGGATCTCCTTCAGCGGGCGACAGGGGGAATCTGAGGCCTGCGGTGCTTCCGGAAAAGCAGAATTTGGATGACGTTGACTTCGGATTCACCTGATGGTTGAACCCGGCGCTGGAGCCAGCCTTGCAGCGTGCGCCCGCGGCCACCTCGCGCGCATGAGCCGCCACTCCGATGCCGTACGAACAATAGAAGCAGTTGAACTTCTCGATCGCGTTCAGGTAGGGCAGGACTTCGCGGTCGAAAACGAGGTGGTCGCTCGCCGCACCTTGGCGATCCGGTAGGCCGGAAAGCAGATGGCCTGTTAGGCCCGTGACGAGGAGGTCCATCAGCAGGAAGGGGACCCCGCCCAGGTAGATCACCGGCGAGGTCATGATCGCCAGCGCGCTGGACCTGCGCAGGAAGCGGAGCAGCCGGACCTGGCAGCGGCGCTGCTGCCGGGCCAGTTCACCGGCCAGCTGTTCGCGCCTGGCCTCCCAGACATCGCTTTGCGCCCAAAGTCGGCGCCGCAATCCGGTCAGGCCGGCGCCTGCCAGGCCTGCACGCAGCGGTAGTGCAGGGCCTGCAGCGCTTCGTCGGCCGGCTGGCCGAAGGTGATGACACCTTGGCCCACCAGCGTGAGTTCCTCGCGGTGCACCTTCATCTCCGGCCGGCCTTCAAAGGTGACGTAGCTGCCGTTCAGGCTGTGGTCCACCAGCACGAAGTGGTCGCGCCTGCGCTCGATCATGGCGTGCGCGCGCGACACATTGGGGTTGCGCACCGGGAAGTCGGTTTCCAGGTCGCGGCCGATGGTCACCTTGCGCCGCTGCGGGCCCATCTCCGCGCGCGTGTCGCCCATCTCCAGTTCCAGCAGCGCGGCACCGGCGTTGCCGGTGCCGGGGCGGGTGACCAGGGCCGTCATCTCGTCGGCCGCGGTGTGCCAGAGGATCTCGATGAGCTGGACCTCCTCCTCCTTGCCCTTGACCGGCACCTTGAACAGCGTGCGCAGGCTGGGCGCGTACAGGCCCGACAGCCGCAGCGCGGTGCTGCGGTCGGTGATGATCTGGCCCTTGGAGGCCAGGTCGCACAGGCGCGAGGCCAGGTTGACGGTGTCGCCGAAGACGTCGCCGTCGCGCTGCACCACGGGGCCCCAGTGAAAGCCGATGCGCAGGCTCAGGCGCACGCTCGGCTCCGTGCCCAGCTGGTTCACCCGGAACTGCATCTCGGCGGCGGCGGCGGCGGCTTCGTCGGCGCTGCCGAAGACCGACATCACCGCGTCGCCGATGGTCTTGACCACGCGGCCATGCATTTCCGTGGTGCAGGCCGACATGGTGGACAGGCAACTCTCCACCAGCTGGAAGGCGCGCTGGTCGCCCAACAGCTCGTACAGGGCGGTGCTGCCGGCCACGTCGGCGAAGAGGACGGCGCTGTCCATTCACGTCTCCCGGGTAGAGGGGCATTGTCCCGTGGCTGGCCCTTTGCGGCTTGATCCATGTCCATGCGGTGCGGCGCACAAGCTGTCAGATTGCGCGGGTCATGTTCGAGTCCGCCAACCTCACCCACACCGTGCCCAAAGCGGCCTTTCAGCGCGAACAGGCCGCGCTGCGCGCCGCGTTGCTGAATGCGCAGTACGACCTGAACCTGGACGGGCGTTTTCCGGTGCTGATCCTGATCGCCGGTGTGGAGGGCGCCGGCAAGGGCGAAACCGTCAACCTGCTCAACGAGTGGATGGACCCGCGCCACATCCGCACCACCGCCTTCGGCGCGCCGTCGGACGAAGAACTGGAACGCCCGCCGGCCTGGCGCTTCTGGCGGGCCTTGCCGCCCAAGGGCCGGATCGGCATCTTCTTCGGCGCCTGGCACACCCTGCCCATCGTGCAGCGGGTGATGGGCCAGATCGACGAGGGCGAATTCGCCAGCGCCATCGGCGACATCCAGCGCCTGGAAAAGATGCTGTGCGACGAAGGTGTGCTGCTGCTGAAGTACTGGTTCCACATTTCCAAGGACCAGCAGCGCAAGCGGCTGAAGGCGCTGGAGAAGGACCCCCAGACCCGCTGGCGCGTGACCGACACCGACTGGTCCTACTTCAAGCTGTACGACCGCTTCGTCAGCGTGTGCGAACCCTTCGTGCGCCAGACCTCCACCGCGCAGGCGCCCTGGATCGTGGTGCCGGGCGTGGACCCGAACTTCCGCGCGCTGAGCGTGGGCCGTCACCTGCTGGCGGCACTGCGCGCCCGCCTGGACGACAAGCCGGCCAGGACCCGCCCGCGCAAGGCCCTGCCGCTGCCGGCGCATGACGACCAGGTGAACGTGCTCAGTGCGCTGGTGTCCAAGCCGCCGATGCCGCGCGCCGCCTACGTCAAGGAACTGCAGCACTGGCAGGGCCGGCTGGCCCTGGCGTCGCGCCATGCGCGCTTCAAGCGCCTGTCGGTGGTGGTGGTGTTCGAGGGCAACGACGGCGCCGGCAAGGGCGGCGCCATCCGTCGCGTGACCCAGGCGCTGGACGCACGCCTGTATGACAACATCCCGGTGGCCGCCCCCAGCGAGGAGGAGCGCGCCCAGCCCTACCTGTGGCGTTTCTGGCGCCGCTTGCCGCGGCGCGGACGCTTCGCCTTTTTCGACCGTTCCTGGTACGGCCGGGTGCTGGTGGAACGCGTGGAGCGGCTGTGCAGCCACGCCGACTGGATGCGCGCCTACGGCGAAATCAATGACTTCGAAAGTGCGCTGCTGCGCCACCAGGTGGTGCTGGTGAAGTTCTGGCTGGCCATCGACAAGGACGAGCAGTACCGGCGCTTCAAGCAGCGTGAGCAGGTGGCCTTCAAGCGCTTCAAGATCACCGCCGAAGACTGGCGCAACCGGGAGAAATGGGACGCCTACACCACCGCGGTGTGCGACATGGTGGACCACACCTCCACCGCGTCGGCGCCGTGGACCCTGGTGGAGGCCAACGACAAGTACCGGGCCCGCATCCAGGTGCTGCGCACGCTGTGCGAGGCTGTGGAACAGGCGCTGCCGGCCGCGCGCAAGCCAGGTCGCGCCTGAGGCCGCAGGTCTGGCCGCGCCGCGTGCCGCACCCCTGGCCGGCCTCAGAAGAAGGCCATGGTGCGCACTTCGATGCTTTCGCGCTTCGGTGCGTTCGGGGGCGTGGTGGGGTCCTCGAAGGCGCTGTGGCCCATGAAGCGCGCGCGGCCGTCGGTCTCCGAGTCGTAGGTCTTCAGCAGCAGGGCCTGGTGGGCCTCCATGTGCGGGAAGTAGTACCAGCGGTGCCGCGGCGAATGGCGCATCACGTAGATCTCGCCGGTGCGCTCGCGGTACTTCAGGTCCATGCGCAGCAGGTCGGCGTCGTCCTGGGTCTGCGCGTCGCACAGGGCCAGCGGCAGTTCCTCCACGCGGCGGTACAGCGGTTTCCACACGTTGTAGAAGGCCACCCGGTGCTTCAGCAATTCTTCGGCGTCCTCGGGCACGATGTCGCGCACGCGCTGCGGGCCGCTGTGCGGCGTGTAGTCGCTGTGCACCAGCATCACCGCCGGCCGCTGCACCGTCGTCTGCTGCTTCAGGTCGGCCGGCAGGCGCTTGCGGATGGTGTGGTCGAACACCACCACCCGCCGCGCGCCGGTGTGCCGCTTCACGAAGTCGATGACCTGCGGGTAGAAGGCCGCGTGCACGGACGCGTCGTCGTCGAACTGGTCGAAGCGGGCCTCGAAGGGGTGCAGCTCGAAGCCCTCGCGGTCGGCCGAGAACGCGTTCACCTGGGGCCAGCCGCTGTGGATCTCGACCTCTTTCGGGTCGGTGCCGGGCGGGTTGAGCTTGACCGACGGATCGGGTTCGTAGAAGTAGTAGTCCGGCGGAACGCCGTTGTCGACCGTGTACTGAAGCGTCGCGCGGACGGATTGCGGGGTGCTCATCGGGTGCTGGGTTCAGGCCGGTTTGGTGGTGGTGAAGCCTTCGTAGACGGTGGTCTGCTGCCAGCAGGGCAGCTGCTCGACCTGTTCGGTGAGCCAGCGCTTCAGGTTCGGGTGGTCACCCAGCGGCAGTTGCTGCCAGCCGTGCAGGTGCATCGGGGCGGCCAGCGCGATGTCGGCGATGGTCGGCCCGTTGCCCACCACCCATTGCCGCCCCGCCAGCCGCTGGTCCAGGATGCCGGCCAGCTTGTGGAACTGGGCCGCCTGCGCGTTCAGCACGGCCGGGTCGGGCTGCCCGCCCAGCAGCGGCTTGACGCAGTTTTCCACCAGGAACACGTAGCAGCTCGGGAACCAGCTCGACGACTCCCACAGCAGCCAGCGGTTGATGTCGGCGCGGGCCTGCAGATCGCGCGGGTAGGCCGCCTGGTTGCCCACCTTGTCCGCCGCGTACTGCAGGATGGCGTTCGACTCCCACAGCACGAAGTCGCCGTCGGTCATGGCCGGCACCGACTGGTTGGGGTTCAGCGACGCATAGGGCTCGGCCTTCTGCTCCCCCTTGAAGTAGTCCACGTGCACGCGCTCG
Organism: Burkholderiales bacterium JOSHI_001; assembly: GCA_000244995.1. Classification (NCBI taxonomy): domain Bacteria; kingdom Pseudomonadati; phylum Pseudomonadota; class Betaproteobacteria; order Burkholderiales; species Burkholderiales bacterium JOSHI_001. The sequence goes on from CM001438.1 coordinate 1,081,533, forward strand.
TACGGGGCACCGATCAGTTCGAGTCCGGCGATCACCTTGCGGCAGTTGACCGTGATCGGGTCGGCGTAGATCTTCAGGGTCATGGGCTTGTCTCCGTCGTTTTGGAATGGCCTCAAGCTCGGGCCAAAAGCAAGTCTAAAGATTGACGCCCATCAAAGGACCTGCTCGAATGCGAACCGTTTGTCTCCATATTGGAAACAATGGCCGTCTCATCCGACATGCTTGCGGCATTCGTCAAGGTCGCGGAAAGCACCAGCGTCAGCCGGGCCGCGCTGGAACTGGGCGTCGGCAAGAGCGTGGTCAGCAAGCGCGTGGCGCAGCTCGAATCGCAGGTCGGGGCCACCTTGTTCGCGCGCAGCACGCGGCGCATCGCCCTGACCCCGGCGGGCGAGGCCTACGCCGAGTTCGCGCGCCGCGCGCTGGCCGAGATGGGCGCCGGCGAAGAACGCCTGCGCGCCCTGCGCTCCGAACTCACCGGCCGCATCCGCCTGTCGGCCACCGTGTCCTGGGGCCAGCGTGTATTGGCCAGGAAGCTGACGGACTTCCTGCGCATGCACCCGGCCATCGAGCTGGAATTGCAGCTGGCGGACCGCCTGGTCGACGTGGCCTACGAACGGGTGGACATTGCCCTGCGCTGGTCGGCCGCGCCGCCGCACGGCCTGGTGTGCGAACCGGTGACGGTGGTGGACTGGCTGATGGTGGCAGCGCCGTCCTACCTGGCCAGCGCGGGCACGCCGGCGGAGCCCGCCGACCTGGCCGCGCACAGCTGCCTGTGTTATTGGCGCGAAGCCTCCGACGACCTGTGGCACCTGGCTTCTGCCGGGCAGATGGTGAAGGTGGCCGCGCGCGGGCGCTACCACGTGGACAACCCCGAGGCGGTGGCCGACGCGGCCATGGCCGGCCTGGGCGTGGCCATGCTGCCCGACTTCCTGTGCCAGGAGGCGCTGGCCGACGGGCGCCTGCTGCGCGTGCTGCCAGGCTGGACACCGCAGACCCGCTTCGGTTCGCTGATCAGCGCGGTGGCCACGGCCGAGCGCATGCGCCTGCTGCGCAACCAGGTGCTGGTCGGCTTCCTGAAGCAGCAACTTGGCCCGCCCCGGGCCTGACAATGACCGCAGCCCCTGCGCAGCGTCGCCAGGGCGTGGCCCTTGAACCAGGAGACGACGACATGGCACCTCGGACCTTGCGCGGCTGGATCGCCAGCGCGTTCACGCTCAGCTTCCTGGCCGGCGCGCAGGCCGCGTCCGTTGCCCCGGTGGCGGCCGAAAACGGCATGGTGGTCAGCGCCCAGCACCTGGCCACGCGGGTGGGCGTGGATGTGCTCAAGGATGGCGGCAACGCGGTGGACGCGGCGGTGGCCGTGGGCTATGCGCTGGCGGTGGTGTACCCGGCGGCCGGCAACCTGGGCGGCGGGGGCTTCATGACCCTGCAACTGGCCGACGGGCGCAAGACCTTCCTGGACTTCCGCGAGAAGGCGCCGCTGGCCGCCACGGCCAACATGTACCTGGACAAGGACGGCAACGTCATCAAGGGCGCCAGCACCGTGGGCCACCTGGCGGTGGCGGTGCCGGGCACGGTGTCGGGGCTGGAGCTGGCACTGGCCAAGTACGGCAGCTTCAAGCGCGCCGCGCTCATCGCCCCGGCCATCCGGCTGGCGCAGGACGGCTTCGCGCTGGAACAGGGCGATGTGGACCTGCTGCGCACCGCCACCGACGCCTTCAAGGCCGACCCGGCCAGCGCCGCCATCTACCTGAACCAGGGCGAGCCCTTCCAGGTGGGCGCCAGGCTGGTGCAGAAGGACCTGGCCCGCACGCTGAAGCTGATCAGCGACCAGGGCGAAGCCGGCTTCTACAAGGGCTCGGTGGCACAGGCCCTGGTGGCCAGCAGCCAGGCCGGCAAGGGCATCATCACGCAGGCCGACCTGGACCAGTACAAGACGCGTGAGTTGAAGCCTGTGGAATGCAGCTACCGCGGTCACGAGGTGGTGTCGGCGCCGCCGCCCAGCTCCGGCGGCGTGGTGATCTGCGAGGTGCTGAACATCCTGGAGGGCTACCCGCTGAAGGACCTGGGCTTCCGGGCTGCGCAGGCGGTGCACTACCAGATCGAGGCCATGCGCCGCGCCTACATGGACCGCAACAGCTACCTGGGCGACCCCGACTTCGTGGCCAACCCGCTGCAGCGCCTGCTGTCCAAGGACTATGCCGCCAAGCTGCGCGCCGCCATCGACCCCGGCCGGGCCGGCGTCAGCAAGGACCTGAAGCCCGGTGTGGCACCGCACGAAGGCAGCAACACCACGCACTACTCCATCGTGGACAAGTGGGGCAATGCGGTGGCGGTGACCTACACGCTGAACGACTGGTTCGGCGCCAAGGTCACGGTGCCGGGCACCGGCGTGCTGCTGAACAACGAGATGGACGACTTCACGTCCAAGTTGGGCGTGCCCAACCTGTACGGCCTGGTGCAGGGCCAGGCCAATGCCATCGCCCCGGGCAAGCGGCCGCTGTCGTCCATGAGCCCGACCATCGTCAACAAGGACGGCAAGCCGCTGATGGTGCTGGGCACCCCGGGCGGCAGCCGCATCATCACGGCGGTGCTGCACACCATCCTCAACGTCATCGACTACGGCATGACCGTGCAGGAAGCGGTGGACGCACCGCGCTTCCACCAGCAGTGGCTGCCCGACGTGACCAACCTCGAGAACTTCGCGCTCAGCCCCGACACGCGCAAGATCCTGGAAGGCATGGGCCACAACTTCGCGGCGCCGCAGCCGGCCAACCACGTGGTGGCCATCCTGGTGGGCGCACCCAGCCTGGGCGGCAAGCCAGTGGGGCGCAACCGCTTCTACGGTGCCAACGACCCGCGGCGCAACAGCGGGCTGGCGCTGGGCTATTGAGACCCGGCGGCTTGCCGCCGCGAGGATTCAGGTGCCTGCGGTGCTGCTGCCGCCCAGGCTCTGGCAGGCGCGGCGCAGCCGCTGTTCGGCCGCGTCGGCCACCGCCTTGACCCCGGGCTGGCCGACCAGGCCCACCATGGTCTGCGGGTCCAGGAAGCCCACCACGATGCGCTCGGGCGCTTCTTCGCGCACGACCACGTTGCAGGGCAGCAGCAGGCCGATGTCGGGCACCGCCTGCAGCGCCTGCAACGCCAGCGGCGGGTTGCAGGCGCCCAGGATGCGGTAGGGCGGCATCTCGTGGCCCAGCTTGTCCTTCATGGCGCGCTGCACGTCGATGTCGCTCAGCACGCCAAAGCCTTCGGCCTTCAAGGCGGCGATGGTCTTGTCCAGAACCTGGTCGAAGCTGGCGCCGGTGAGTGTGGTGGTGAATCCGTACATGGTGGGCCTTTCAGGCGGTGGCGGGGGTGGAGCCGGGCAGTGTGGCCTGAACGGGCTGGCTTGGGCGCACCAGTTCAGACAAGGCGTCACACCCGATCGGCGGCCTGCTCAGCCAGGGCAGGGCGAACAGGCGCCTGGCCAGGCCGGCGCCCAGGCGCTGCCGCTGCCGGTGCTCGCCGGCCAGGCGCGCGGCCAGCATCGGGTCGCGCGTGCCGGCGGCCCCCAGGCTCTTGTTCAGCACCCAGGCGAAGGGTTCGATGCGGGCGCGGCGCAGGTCGTCCTGCAGGGCGGTGGCCTGCGACACCGGCGTGGCTTCCGGCAGCGTCACCAGGATGATCTTGGTGTAGCTGGCGTCCTGCAGGCGCATCAGCGGCGTCACCATGCGGGCCGCGCCGCGGCCTTCGAACTCGCGCGCCATCTGCCGGTGGTAGGCGCCGGTGGCATCCATCAGCAGCATGGCGTGGCCGGTGGGCGCGGTGTCCAGCACCACGAAGGCGCTGCGGCCCTCGGCCACGATGCGGGAGAAGGCATGGAAGACGGCCACTTCTTCGGTGCAGGGTGATTGCAGGTCTTCCAGCAGCAGGGCCTGCTCCTGCGCGTCGAGCCGGGGCGACTTCGCCGCCATCACCTTGTCGACATAGCGCTGGGTTTCCAGCTTGGGGTCGATGCGGCTCACGCGCAGCCCGGGCACCGCGCCGTCCAGCGTTCGCGCCAGGTGGGCGGCCGGGTCGGTGGTGCTCAGGTGCACGGTCTGGCCGCGCTGGACCAGGCCCAAGGCCAATGCCGCGGCGATGGTGGTCTTGCCGACGCCGCCCTTGCCCATCACCATGATCACGCCGTGGCCCGCGGCGGCCAGTTCATCGGCGAGGGCGCCCAGGCCGGCAAGGGGTGCTTCGCCGGGCGCCTGCGACCGGCCCGCGGTCGCAGCCAGGCCGGCCGGGCTGCCCAGCAAGGCGCGCAAGGCGGGCAGGCCCACGGTGTCGAAGGCGCGCAGCGGCACCTGGTCCTGGGGCAGCGCCCGCAAGGCGTCGGGCATGTGCTGCAGGGCCTGTTGTCCCAGTGTTTCCATGGCGCAGGCCACGGTGTCGCTGCGATCACTGGCATGGAACACGGCATTGATCACCAGGCGCTGGTGGTTCAGGCCCAGTTCGCGCAGGTCATCCGAGCTGCGCGCCGCTTCGGCCATGGCACCGCTGTCCGGGCGGGTCACCAGCACCACGGTGGTCTGGGCCGGGTCGCACAGCGCGTCCAGGGCCGCCTGGAAGCGCTGCTCCTGCATCTTCAGGCCCGAATGCGGCCCCAGGCACGAGGCCCCGCGGTCGTTGCCCTGCAGGAAGCCGGTCCAGGCCTTGGGCAGGCTGAGCAGGCGCAGCGTGTGCCCGGTGGGGGCGGTGTCGAAGACAACGTGGTCGAAGGGCAGCGCCGGGTCGGCCAGCAGCGACGAGAACTCGTCGAAGGAGGCGATTTCGGTGGTGCAGGCGCCGGAAAGCTGCTCGCGCACCGTGGCGCGGTCTGCATCGCTGGTTTCGGCCCCCATCTGCGCCAGCACCCGCTGCCGGTAGGACTCGGCGGCGACGTTGGGGTCGATGTTCAGCACCTGCAGGCCTGGCGCGTCGGGCACCGGCACCGGGGTGTTGCGCAGTTCAATGCCCAGCATCTCGTCCAGGTTGGATGCTGCGTCGGTGCTGACCAGCAGCACCCGGTGCCCGGCGTCGGCCAGGTCCAGCGCGGTGGCCGCCGACAGCGATGTCTTGCCCACGCCGCCCTTGCCGGTGAAGAACAGGTAGCGCGTGGGGTGGGTCAGGAACCCGATGGGGCCACGCTGGCCGCCCACCGAGCCCGAAGCCTTGATCGTCATCTTGGATGCCTTTCCCGGTTACTGTGCGCCCGCTGGCGCTGGCCGGCTTGATGCTGGTCAGCTTACCGCCAAGGCCCGGAAAAGTCGGTTCGGCAGCGCACGGGCCGCCCGGCTTCAAGCCCGTTCGTACCAGCCCTTGCTCTGGTTCACCACGCGCACAACCAGCAGCATCACCGGCACCTCGATCAGCACGCCCACCACGGTGGCCAGCGCCGCGCCGGACTCGAAGCCGAACAGGCTGATGGCGGCGGCCACCGCCAGTTCGAAGAAATTGCTGGCGCCGATCAGGGCCGAGGGGCAGGCCACGTTGTGCGCTTCGCCCAGGCGCCGGTTCAACCCGTAGGCCAGGCCGGCATTGAAGAGCACCTGGATGAGGATGGGCACCGCCAGCATGGCGATGACCAGCGGCTGCTTCAAGATGGCTTCGCCCTGGAACGCGAACAGCAGCACCAGCGTGGCCAGCAGCGCCGCGATGGACCAGGGCCCGATCTTCGCCAGCGTGGCGTCGAACGCGGCCTGGCCGCGGCCCAGCAGCAGCTTGCGCCAGCCCTGCGCCAGCAGCACCGGGATGACGATGTACAGCACCACCGACGTGACCAGCGTGGCCCAGGGCACGCTGATGGACGACAGGCCCAGCAGCAGCGCCACGATGGGTGCGAAGGCGAACACCATGATGGTGTCGTTCAGCGCCACCTGGCTGAGCGTGAACAAGGGGTGGCCGTGGGTCAGCCGGCTCCAGACGAAGACCATGGCCGTGCAGGGCGCGGCGGCCAGCAGGATGAGGCCGGCGATGTAGCTGTCGGCCTGGCCGGCGGGCAGCCAGGGTGCGAACACATGGCGGATGAACAACCAGCCCAGCAGTGCCATTGAGAAGGGCTTCACCGCCCAGTTCACGAACAGCGTCACGCCGATGCCGCGCCAGTGCTGCTTCACCTGGTTCAGCGCGCCGAAGTCCACCTTCAGCAGCATGGGGATGATCATCACCCAGATCAGCAAGCCCACCGGCAGGTTGACCTTCGCGACTTCCATGCCGCCGATGGCCTGCACCGGGCCGGGCAGCACCTGGCCCAGCGCGATGCCGGCGACGATGCACAGGAACACCCAGACGGTGAGGTAGCGCTCGAAGACGCTCATGGCCGCGGGCGGCTGCACGGGCAGGGGCAGGGTGCTGGTGCTGTTCATGCGGGGGCTCCGATGCGGGCGTCAGCTCTGGCCGATGTGCAGCAGGGCGGCCTGGAGCGCGCTGCGGTCCATGCCTTGCAGCGGCAGGGCCAGCAACTGCAGCATGCGGTAGCCGATGGCCTGGCGCGTCAACTCGAAGGCGCTGCGCTTGCCCGCGTCGCCGCCTTCGGCGTGGGAGGGGTCCGGGTAGCCCCAGTGCACCTTCACCGGCTGGCCGCCGGGGCCGCCTAAGAACACGGGGCAGGTCTCGGCGGCCGCGCTGTCGCACACCGTGATGACGATGGACAGGGGCGGCGCGCCGTCGCGGCTGAACTCGTCCCAGCTCTTGCTGCGGAAGCTGCTGGTGTCAATGCCGGCGCGGTTCAGCGCCTCGATGGCAAAGGGGTTGATGCGCCCGCTGGGCGCGCTGCCGGCGCTGTGGGCCTGCACGTCCTTGCCGAGCCGGGCGGCCAGGTGCTTGAGCATGCCCTCGGCCAGCACGCTGCGCGCGGAGTTGTGGGTGCACAGGATCAGGACGTGGGCGGTCATGGTTCAGCAGCAGCCGTTCGACGACTTCACCGGGATGCCGATGGGCTTGCCGCGCGGCGTGGGTGTGCAGCAGGCGGGCGCCGCCTCGGCGGCGGCCGGCCGCCCTTCGCTGAAGACGGGGATGTTGGCCAGGGTGTGGAAGTGTTCCCAGGCAATGCCCTGCGGGTCGGTCACCCAGTGCTTTTCACTGCGGGCGTAGCAGCAGGTGGTTTCGCCTTCGTCCAGCAGCGCCATGTCGGCGGCTTCGGCGCGGGCCTTCATGGCCTCCAGCTCGGTGGGGTCGTCGGTCTGGATGCCCAGGTGGTCGATGCCGGCTTCGCTGCCGCGGGTGGAGATGGCGAAGTTGACCGGCGGGTCTTCCAGCATCCATTTCGCGTAGTCGGCCTCCAGGCGCGCCGGCTCGGCGGCAAACAGCCTGGAATAAAAGCCGATGCTCTGGGCCAGGTCCTTGACGTGCAGGTGAACGTGGAAGCGTTTCATGGTGGGTGCCTTTCGCAAAGGGGTCAGCAGGAGGTTCGGCAAGCAGCCTTGCGCCGCGCCTTGCCCGCCCCGCAGGGCTGGCCTTGGCAGCAGTGGTCGGTGAGAAAGCCCATCAGCGCATTCATCTGGTCCAGCGCCGGGCGGTAGTGCAGGTTGCGGCTTTCGCGTTCCACCGTCACCAGGCCGGCATGCACCAGCTCTTTCAGGTGGAAGGACAAGGTGGACGCGGGCACGTCCAGCATTGCCGACAGGGCCCCGGGCGTCATGCCATCGGGTGCTGCGCCCACCAAGGCCCGGAAGACACGCAGCCGGGCTTCCTGGGCCAGGGCGGCCAGCGCGGCGACGGCGGCTTTTTCATTCATGTTTCCAAGTTTATGGAATTATGGATGGATGTCAAGGCCCCCGACCCGACCCGACGCTGTGGCGGAACCCATCGGCCCCGGGAAATCTCCGGCCAGAATGAGGTTTTGACATGGCGGCATGACCACGGACACCCTGCGCCCCCTGCTCCAGGCCATCGCCCAGATGCCCCCGCCCGGCGATGCCCAGCGCATCTTCCACGGCCGTGGCAGCCTGCACCCGGGCTGCGAGGCCTGGGCGCTGGATGCGTTTCCCCCGGTGTTCGTGTTCACCAGCTTCCAGCCGGCGTCTGACGATGAACTGGCCGCTGTTCATGCCGCGCTGCAGGCGCGCTGGCAGGTGCTGGTGCCCGGCGAGCCCCTGAACTGGGTCTTCCAGTGCCGCCACGCTGGCCGAACAGAAACCCGTTTGATGGCCGGCCACGTGCCCGAGCCGCATGTCGTTTCCGAGAGCGGCCTGCGCTTTCATGTGCACGTGCTCAGGGGCCAGAACCATGGCCTGTTCCTGGACATGGCCGAGGGCCGGCGCTGGGTGCGGGAATGGGCCCAGGCGCGGCCGGGCGGCAAGGTGCTGAACCTGTTCGCCTACACCTGCGCCTTTTCGGTGGTGGCCCGCTGTGCCGGCGCGGCCCAGGTGGTGAACGTGGACATGGCCGGCGGGGCGCTGGCCACGGGCCAGCAGAACCATGCGCTGAACGGCTTGACCGGTGGCGCCGGTTTTCTGGCCCACGACATCTTCAATTCCTGGGGCAAGCTCACCCGCGCCGGACCCTACGACCTGGTGGTGATGGACCCGCCCAGCCACCAGAAGGGCAGCTTCGTGGCCACCAAGGACTACGCGCGCCTGATGCGCCGCCTGCCCGCGCTGCTGGCCCCGGGCGGGCACGCCCTGCTGTGCCTGAACGCGCCGGAACTGGATGTGGCCTTCCTGAGCGACGCGATGCAGGCCCTGGTGCCTGAACTGCACTTCGTGGAACGTGTTGCCAACCCGCCCGCCTTCGCCGACGTCTCGGACCAGCGTTCGCTGAAGGTGCTGGTCTACCGCGCGCCGGCCTGAGCCGGCGCGACATCAGAACTTGCGCACTTCGATGCGGTTCTTCTGCAGCGCGTAGCCCAGTTGGCGTGGTGTCACGCGCAGCAGGCGCGCCGCCTTGGCCTGCACCCAACCGCACTGCTCCATGGCCCAGATCAGCCGTTCGCGTTCGCCCTGGGGCGGCGCGCCACCGGTGTCCGCGCCCGAGGGGCTGGCCGGCAGGTGTTCGGTGGGGCCGATGACGGTGACGCCATCGTCCAGGTCGTCGTCGTACCCGTCCTGGTCTGGCGGATGGTCATGGCCACTGGCCACCGGCTCGGCCGGGCGCGAGCGCGTCACCGTGGGCAGGGGCAGGGCCACCGGCGACACCGCGTCCGCCTTGTCCAGGAAGTGCAGGGTCTGGGTCAGGCAGCGGTTGTGCTTGCAGGGGAAGGACAGGTCGCGGATCAGGTCGCCCTGCACCATGGTGGCGGTGCGCTCGATGCAGTTTTCCAGCTCGCGCACATTGCCCGGCCAGTAGCAGGCGGTCAGCACCTTCATGGCCTCGGGCGTGACCTTGAGCTTGCGGCCGTTTTCCTTGTTGAAGCGGTCCAGGAAGTGGGTGACCAGCGGCGGGATGTCGGCGCGCCGCTCGCGCAGCGGCGGCAGGAAGATGCTGACCACGTTGATGCGGTAGTACAGGTCGGCGCGGTACTCGCCCTTGCTCACCATTTTTTCCAGGTCGCGGTTGGTGGCGCATACCAGGCGCACGTCCACCTTCACCGGCTTGTTGCCGCCCACGCGTTCGAATTCGCGTTCCTGCAGCACCCGCAGCAGCTTGGCCTGGAAGCCGGGCGAGATGTCGCCGATCTCGTCCAGGAACAGGGTGCCGCCATGCGCCATCTCGAAGCGGCCCTTGCGTTCGCCCACCGCACCGGTGAAGGCGCCCTTCTCGTGGCCGAAGAGTTCACTTTCCAGCAGGCTTTCGGTCAGCGCGGCGCAGTTCACCTTGATGAAGGCGGCGTCCTTGCGTGGGCTCAGGTAGTGGATGGCGCGCGCGATGGCTTCCTTGCCGGTGCCGCTTTCGCCGCGCAGCAGCACCGTGGCGCGCGACGGTGCGGCCTGGTGCACTTCGGTGAACACCTGCTGCATGGGGCGCGACTCGCCCACCACGTTTTCCAGTGAATGGCGCCCGCGCGGTTCACGCGCCAGGGCCTTTTGCAGCCGGGTGGCTTCCTGCAGCAGGCGGCTGTGCTCTTCGCTCACGGTGCCGTGCAGCCGCACCGCCTGGGCCAGCAGCGTGGCCACCATGGTGAGGATGCGCTGGTCGTCCGACAGCCGCGCGCCGCCTTCCACCGGGCGTTGCGCCGCCAGCACGCCCACCACGCCGTGGTCGGTGCGCAGTGGCACCACCACGAAGGCCATCATCGTGCCGCCTTCTTCAGCGCCGAAGGCCCCGGTGCGGTCGATGAATTCGGGGGCGCGGGACACGTCCGGCAACACCACCGGCATGGCCGACGCGTACACATGGCCGATCACGCCTTCGCCGTACTGCCACACCCCCCGTGACTCCTGCTCGCGGTCCAGTCCCACCGAACTGTGCACCTGCAACTGCGCTTCGTCGCCAGCGGGCAGCACGATCATGGCGCGTGGCAGGCCGATGTGGGCCGCCAGCACGTTCAGCACGGCGCGGAAGGTGCGGCTGATGTCCAGGGAGTCGCCCAGGATGCGGCAGATCTCGTAGATGGTGATCAGCTCCAGGTGGGAGCGATGGTCCTGCACGGTTCGGCTGAGCATGGTGCACCTCTCGTGGTGGTGTCGGTGCGCGTGCGGTGCAACCAGACGCGAACCGGTGCATGCCGGGCTTCAAGTTCGGGCGAAATGCCCTGGCCAGCCCGCTTGCAGGTTCAGGTTCGCAAGAAGCAAGCCGGAAAGCGGTGCATGGGCCCCGAGCCGGGACCGTGGGCGCACTCACTTGATGCAGATCAAGTGAGTGCGAACCGGGCTTGACCGCCCGATGGCGACAAGGCCCCCTACCAGGTGCCTGCGGCGGCCTGCAGGCGTGCCACGGGCGTGCCGCCGACCAGGTGCTGGTCGAAGATTTCGGTCACGTCGCCGGCGGCGACCTTCTGGTACAGCACCCCTTCGGGGTACACCAGCACGTTCGGTCCGCCGTCGCAGGGTCCCAGGCAGCCCGAATAGGTGACCGAGATCTGCTCCCAGGCGTTGCGCTTCTGCACTTCGGCGAAGAAGGCCTGCAGCACGGCCTGGGCGCCCAGCGCGGCACAACAGCCGCGCGGGTGGCCGGGCGGGCGTTGCTGGCTGCAGACGAAGACGTGTCGGGTCGGGCGGGGCATGGGCGGGTCCTTGGGTGCGTGCGGTCAGGCGGCGTCGGCGGCGCGCACCGTGATCAGCTTTTCCAGCTCGGCCACGTGCTCGGCCTCTTCGTCGGCGAACTCGGTGGCGATGGCGCGCAGCTCGGCGTCGGTGGTGGTGGCGGCCATCGTGGCGTAGTAGGCGTGACCACGGCGTTCACCTTCCAGGGCCAGGTGCAGCGCGTCCAGGCCGTCCATCTGCGCGTCCACGCCCACCCAGTCGGCGGTTTCGGGCGAGGTGCCTTCGGGCCACTCGAATTCACCGGGCTTCAACGGTGGCAGGTCGCGAAAGCCCGAGCGTGCGCTGGCCTGGGCCAGGTGCAGCCGGGAGTAGTGCGCCATGCGGGCGAAGAAGGTCTTCAGCTCGCGGTTGCCCTCGGTGGCCATGGCAGCGGACAGCTCTTCGTAGCGTCGCGCGGCGTCGCGCTCCAACTGCACGGCGTGGGCCAGGAAACGTTCAACGTCGTTCATCGCCGTTCAGCCGAACTTGAACAGGATGCCGTGCCCGCCGCGCGGGTACTCCCAATCCACATTGGTGTGCTCGGTGCAGATCACCCGGCAGCTGCCGCATTCCAGGCAACCGTCGGTGATGAGCGTCACCGAACGGTTGCCCTCGGCCTTGTAGCAGCTGGCCGGGCACACATAGGTGCAGCTCTGCTCCTTGCAGTCGTTGGCGCAGACGGCCGCGTCCTTGATCTTGATGTGCGGCCGCCCATGGTCCACCTTGTAGCGGTTCTGGAACAGCTTCTCTTCCACATTGGGAATGGCATGCACTGCGGAGCTCATCGGAAGGCCCTCCAAAGTTTGAACGCGTCACCGACCAGGCCGCCCCAGCGGCGGGCCGACTTGAAACTGCCCAGGATTTCCCGCTCCTTGGTCTTCTTGTCCACGCCGTCCACGGTGAACATGGTCTTGGCGGCGCGGTTGACCAGTTCGGGGTAGGTGCTGAAGAATTGCGGGCTGCTGTGCAGCACCTGCGGCATGTCACGGTACTTGTGCAGGTCCTTCATCACGAAGCTGGCGTCCAGCTTGGTGCGGTAGGCCTTCAGGGTCTTGGCGTCCATCTCCTTGCCCGCGGCCTTGGCCTCGATCACGGTTTCGGCCGCCAGGCGCCCGGTGGTCATGGCCAGGTTGCTGCCCTCTCGGTGCACCGCGTTGACGAAGCCGCCCGAGTCGCCCACGATCATCCAGCCGTGGCCGTGCACCTTGGGCACGGCGTGGAAGCCGCCTTCGGGGATGAGGTGCGCGCAGTACTCCTTCATCTCGCCGCCTTCGATCAGGGGCGCAATGCTGGGATGGCGCTTCAGGTTTTCCAGCAGCGTGTAGGGGCTGGTGCGCTTGGGGTTGGCCTTGAAGTCGCTGAGCATGCAGCCCACGCCGATGGTGAGCGAGTCCTTGTTGGTGTAGAGAAAGCCGGTGCCCACCATGCCCTCGGTCACCGTGCCCATCATCTCGATGACCACGCCTTCTTCTTCCTTGATGTTGAAGCGGGCCTGGATCACCTCTTCGGGCAGGAACAGGATTTCCTTCACTGCCAGGGCGACGTTCTCGCCCTTGATCTCGCCGTGGAAGCCGGCCTTGCGCGCCAGCGTGGAGTTCACGCCGTCGGCCAGCACCACCACGTCGGCGTAGACCTCGCCACCGGCGCGGTCGCAGCGGATGCCGATGCAGCGCTCGCCGTCCATCAGCAGTTCCTGTACCGTGGTTTCACAGATCAGCAAGGCGCCTGCGGCGCGCACCTTGGCGCTGAACCACTTGTCGAACTGGGCCCGGATGATGGTGTAGCGGTTGTAGGGCGGCTTGTTGTAGTCGTCGCTGCGGTAGTGGGTGCCGACGAAGCTGGCGTCGTCCAGCACCCAGATGCGCTGCTCGATGATGTGGCGTTCCAGCGGCGCGTCGTCGCGGAAGTCGGGGATGATCTTCTCCAGCGCGTCGCTGTAGAGGATGGCGCCCTGCACGTTCTTGCTGCCGGGGTATTCGCCGCGCTCGATCTGCAGCACCTTCAGCCCGGCCTTGGCCATGGTGTAGGCCGCCGCGTTGCCACTGGGGCCCGCGCCGACCACGATCGCATCGAATTTCTCTTTCGCTGCCATTTCGGTTCTCCTTGGGGGTCAGGCCACTTTGCGGATGCGCTTGTCCAGGTGCGACCTGAACGCCTGCGTCAATGCCGGCAGCACCTGCATCGCGTTGCCCACGATGCCGTGGTGGGCGAAGTCGAAGATGGGCGCTGATGCGTCGGTGTTGATCGCCACGATGACGTCCGAGCTTTCCATGCCCACCCGGTGCTGGATCGCGCCGGAAATGCCAGCGGCGATGTACAGCTTGGGCCGCACCGTCTTGCCGGTCTGGCCCACCTGGCGTTCGGCCTCGCACCAGCCGGCCTGCACCACCGCGCGGGTGGCGCCTACCTCGGCGCCCAGCACCCGGGCCAGGTCCCACACCAGCTTGAAGTTGTCGGCGTTCTTCAGGCCCTTGCCGCCGCTGATGATGACGTCGGCATAGGCCAGGTTCACCGTGTTGCGGCTGGTGTCGGGAATGAACTCCAGCAGCTTGGTGACGATGTCGGTCTCGATCATGCCCAGGTCCATCTCGATGATGTCGCCGCTGCGTGTGTCGTCGCGCCGCGGGATCGACGCCACGCGGGGGCGCATGGTGGCCATCTGCGGCCGGTAGGCCAGGGTCATGATGGTGCACAGCAGGCTGCCGCCGAAGGTGGGCCGCGTGGCCGCCAGCGCGCGGCCGTCGATGTTCAGCTCGGTGCAGTCGGCGGTGAGGCCGGTGCCCAGGGTGGTGGCCACGCTGCCGGCCAGGTCGCGCCCCATGGTGGTAGCGCCCAGCAGGAAGATCTCGGGCTGGTGCTTGTTCACCAGGTCGGTCATGCCCTTGGTGAAGGGCTCGTTGCGGTAACCCTTCAGCACCGGGTCGCGCATGATGTAGCAGTGGTCGGCGCCGTAGGCGTAGGCCTCCTTGGCGTAGGCGTCCAGCGGCTCGTCCGGGCCGCCCAGGATGACGCCGGACACCTCCACCTGCAGTTTGTCGGCCAGCTGGCGGGCCTGGCCCATCAGTTCCCAGCTCACCGGGTTGACGTGGCCGCGGTCGTGTTCCACGAACACCCACACGCCCTTGTAGGCCTTCAGGTGTTCGGGCAGTTCGGTGCTGCGGCCGCTGCGGCCGGCGGTTTTCAGGGCGCCGGCGGCGGGGGCATTGGGTGCTTGGCTCATGCGGATTTCTCCTTCAGGCTGAAAGCCGTTCGACCAGCTCTTCTTCGATCTGCGGGTGGGTGGTGAAAATCTTCTGCAGCAGGTTCAGCACCACGTCGTTGGGGCTGGAATCGGCCACCACCTGCATCTCGGCCTTCTCGGTGCGGGCCGTGGGGCCGAACACCTTGCTGACGATGGTGGGGCTGCCCTTCAGGCCGATCTTGGTGATGTCCTCGATGCCGGCGTCGTCCTTGTTCCACTTGCGCACCACGCAGCGGCCGGCGCGCAGCATGTCGTCCATGTTGGCGAAGCGCATCTCGTTGGTGCCTTCCAGCATGGTGATCAGGCTGGGCAGGGTGGTGGACAGCAGCTGCACCCCGCCTTCGGCGCGCCGCTCCACGGTCAGGCGCTTGCCATCCAGGTCCAGGTCGACGATGCGGCTGACGTAGGTGAGCAGGTTCATGCCCAGCCGCTTGGCCACACCCGGGCCCACCTGGGCGGTGTCGCCGTCGATGGTCTGCTTGCCGGTGAACACCAGGTCCACCGCCTGCTCCTGGCCGATCTTGCGGATGGCCGCGGCCAGCGCGTAGCTGGTGGCCAGGGTGTCGGCCCCGGCGAAGGCGCGGTCGGTCACCAGAATGGCGTCGGTGGCACCGAAGCTCAGGCACTTGCGCAGCGCGTCCTCGGCCTGCGGGGGCCCCATGCACAGCATCGTCACCCGGCCGCCGAACTGGTCCTTCAGCCGCAGGGCTTCTTCCAGCGCGAACAGGTCATAGGGGTTCACGATGGCCGGCACCCCCTGGCGCATGATGGTGTTGGTGACCGGGTGCACGCGGATCTGGGCCGAGTCGGGCACCTGCTTGATGCAGACAACGATGTGCATGGGGTGGCTCCTGGGGTCGGGTAGGGGAATCAGGCCGCGCGCGCCTGGGCCGGGCTGGCGCGACGGTCGGCCAGGCTGTCGCGCAGGCTGGCCACGCTGACGCTCTGGTGGCCTTGGGCGTCCTGGAACACCTTGAACACCTTCTCCTTCACCGGCGTGGAGCTGATGAAGTCCTGGTAGGCCTGGGCCAGCAGGTCGCGGTAGCGCTTGAACATGTCCACCTCGTTCAGGCTGGACAGGCCTTCGGCCTTGTGCAGGTACTGGTAGAAGCGCTTCAGGATGTGCAGTCGGTTCACGTGCACCACCTTTTCATCAAAGGGCAGGCCGAAGAAGTTCAGGAAGTCCTCGGCGCTGGACAGGGCTTTCAGGCGTTGGGTCAGGTTGTCCATGGCGGTCTCCTTCGCGGTGGTGGGGTCGGGGTTCAGGCGGTGGCGCTGGCGCGCAGGACCAGGGTGGCAGCGGGGTGTTCCAGGTAGAAGCGCAGCAGTTCGTCGTCGGTGGGGGCGCGCTTGGCCTGGGTGACGAATTGGCGGATGGCTTCCAGCAGCAGTGCGGCCTGGGTGGGCGACAGCGTCAGCCCCAGCCGCGCGTAGGCGCTGACCACGCCGGCCGAGCCCGAGTGCTTGCCCAGCACCAGGTGGTGGGCGCGCCCCAGCTCTTCGGGGGCGATGTGTTCGTAGTTGCGGCGGTCCTTCAGCAGGCCGTCCACATGGATGCCCGATTCGTGCGTGAACACGCCCGAACCGACGATGCTCTTGCCCGCGGCCACCGGCCGGCCCGAGGCCTGGGCCACCAGGGCGCTGATGGCGGGCAGGGTGGTGGTGTCCACGCCGCAGTCCAGGTCGTACAGGTGGCGCAGGCCCATCACCACCTCTTCCAGCGCGGCATTGCCGGCGCGTTCGCCCAGGCCGTTCACCGTGGTGCTGGCGTGGGTGGCACCGGCCAGCACCGCGGCCAGGGTGTTGGCGCTGGCCAGGCCCAGGTCGTTGTGGGCGTGGATCTCGATGCCGATGTCGATTTCAGCGCGCAGCGCGCTGATGCGGGCATGGGTCTGGAAGGGGTCCAGCAGGCCCAGGGTGTCTGCGTACCGAACGCGGATGGCGCCGCAGCGCTGCGCCAGTTGCGCGGCCTGGGCCAGGAAGCCGGGGTCGGCGCGCGACGCATCTTCAAAGCCCACGCTCACCACCGAGCCCGCATCGGCCGCGGCGTTGACGAAGTGGCGGATGGCGCCCAGCGCCCACCCGCGGTTCTTCTGCAGCTTGTGCGTGATCTGGATGTCCGACACCGGCACCGACAGGTGCACGATGTCGGCCTCGCAGCGCAGCGCCGCGGCCAGGTCGCGTTCGTTCATGCGGGCCCAGACCATGGTGCGGGCGCTGCGGGTCTGGTGGGTGATGGCACGGATCAGCGCCACTTCACTTTCGCCCATGGCCGGCACACCGATCTCCATCTCGGGCACACCGGCTTGGTCCAGCGCGGCGGCAATCGCCAGCTTCTCGTCGTCGGTGAAGGCCACACCCGCTGTCTGTTCGCCGTCACGCAAGGTGGTGTCGTTGACGGTGATGCGAAGCGGTGGGCTGGAGGTGTTCACTTGTGTGCTCGCTGGGTGCTTGATGCACCTCATCGCAAGCTGTGTGCCATGCGTATGCGCTGCGCTAAGTGCTTGGTTTGGCAACACTTTTCCTCGGCGGTCGGTGGGCCGCCGAAGCTGTGTGGAATGTTGCTTTGCCTACAGCGTGGCCGGGGTGGCCACACACCCGCGCGCGGGCTACTTCTCGCGCGCCAGGTTCTTGGTGTAGCGGGGCAGCTCCACCACCAGGGCAGGGCCCTTCACCTTGACGCAGCAGGACAGGCGGGACTGCGCGTCCAGGCCCCAGGCGTCGTCGAGCTGGTCTTCTTCTTCGTCGTCGGCCGCGGCCACGAACTGTGCGCCTTCGCGCAGGTGCACGTGGCAGGTGGCGCAGGCGCACACCTTTTCGCAGGCGTGTTCGATGGCCACGCCGTGCTTCAGCAATTCATCCACCAGCTTGCGGCCGCGCCGTGCCTCGAAGGTGATGCCGGCTGGGCACAGGTCGGGGTGGGGCAGCACGGTGACGGTGGTGGTTTCCACCGCCACGGCTTCGGTCGTGTCGGGTTTCATCAGGCCGCCATCTGGTCGAGAGTGCGGCCAGAAAGCGCTTCGCGCACGCGAGCGTCCATGCGCCGGCCAGCGAAGGCGGTGGTGGCCTGGTTCAGGCCTTCGGTGGCGTCGCGCAACACCTGGCGCAGGCGCTTGTGGTCTTCAGGGGTCTGGCCCTCGTCGGCCGCGCTTTCTTCCAGCGCGTCGGCCACGTCCTGCATGGCGCGCAGGATCTGGAACTGCTCGGTCGCCGCCAGCAGCTTGTCGCCGTCTTCGTGCAGCGCGGCTTCGGTCGCGTCCAGCAGGCGGCGCGCGTCCAGTTCGGCCTCGCGCAGGCCGCGCGCGGCGGCGTCGGCGTCCACCGAACCGATGGCGTCCTTCAGCATGCCGGCCACGGTGCTGCTGGCCAGGCCGTAGCTGGGCTTGACCTCCACCTGGGCGTGCACACCCGTGCTCTGCTCGGTGGCGCTGACCGACAGCAGCCCGTCGGCGTCGATCTGGAAGGTGACGCGGATGCGCGCCGCCCCGGCCACCATGGCCGGGATGCCGCGCAGCGTGAAGGCGCCCAAGCTGCGGCATTGGCTGACCAGTTCACGTTCGCCCTGCACCACGTGCAGCGCCATCGCGGTCTGGCCGTCCTTGAAGGTGGTGAAGTCCTGGGCCCGCGCGGTGGGCACGGGGCTGTTGCGGGGGATGATCTTTTCCACCAGCCCGCCCATGGTTTCCAGCCCCAGGCTCAAGGGGCTGACGTCCAGCAGCAGCAGGCCGCTGTCACCTGCACGGTTGCCGGCCAGTTGTTCGGCCTGCAGCGCCGCGCCCACGGCCACGGCCTGGTCGGGGTCCACGCCGGTGCAGGGCTCCTTGCCGAAGAGTTTCGTCACCGCGGAGCGCACCGCCGGCATGCGCGTGGCGCCGCCCACCATCACCACACCGTCCACGTCCGGGGCCTTCACCTGGGCGTCGCGCAGCGCGCGGCGCACGGGGCTGAGCGTGCGTTCCACCAGGTCGGCGGTGACCTGGTCGAACACCGCACGCGTGAGCATGGCGCCGTGCAGGCTGCCGTCGCCGCAGCGGCATTGCATGGTCACCTGCGCCTGGTCGGTCAGGCCTTCCTTGGCCTTGCGCGCCGCGGCGTGCAGGGCGCCCAGGTCGGCGGGCTTCCAGGCCGCGCCGGTGGTCTGCATGAACCACTGCGCCAGGCGGTGGTCGAAGTCGTCACCGCCCAGCGCCGGGTCGCCGCTGGTGGCGATGACCTCGAAGACCCCGCGCGCCAGGCGCAGCACGCTCACGTCGAAGGTGCCGCCGCCCAGGTCGTAGACCACATAGGTGCCTTCGCTGGCGCTGTCCAGTCCGTAGGCCACGGCCGCCGCGGTGGGTTCGTTCAGCAGGCGCAGCACGTTCAGGCCGGCGCGTGCGGCGGCGTCCTTGGTGGCCTGGCGCTGGGCGTCGTCGAAATAGGCCGGCACGGTGATGACCGCGCCCACCAGTTCACCGCCCAGCGCAGCTTCGGCGCGGGCCTTCAGCACCCGCAGCACCTCGGCGCCCACGTCCACCGGGCTTTTCACACCGGCGCGGGTGCGCACGCCCACGGCGCTGTCGCTCAAGGCCTGCAGCAGATAGGGCACGCTGGTCGGCTGCACGTCGGCCAGGGCGCGGCCGATCAGGCGCTTGGCCGACGCGATGGTGTTGTGCGGGTCGGTGGCCGCGAAGGCGCGGGCTTCTTCCCCGACCGTCAGCACATGGTCGTCGCCATAGTGCACCACGCTGGGCAGCAGGGCGCGGCCCTGTTCGTCGCGCAGCACCTCGGCGATGCCGCTTTTCACCGCCGCCACCAGGGAATTGGTGGTGCCCAGGTCGATGCCAACGGCCAGCCGGTGCTGGTGGGGCGCTGCGGCCCGGCCCGGTTCAGCAATCTGCAGCAACGCCATGGGAGTTCCTAGGTGAAAGAGCTAGACGGCAAAACTCTCGCCACAGCCACACGCCGCGGTGGCGTTCGGGTTGTTGAACTTGAAGCCTTCGTTCAGGCCTTCGCGCACCCAGTCCAGCTGGGTGCCGTCGATCAGCGGCAGGCTTTGCGCGTCCACCAGCAGCTGCACGCCTTCGGTGTCGAAGCTCAGGTCTTCGGGCGTGGCCGCATCAACGAATTCCAGCGCGTAGGCGTAGCCCGAACAACCGCTGGTCTTCACGGCCAGGCGCAGGCCCAGCCCGCTGCCGCGCTGGGTGAGCGCCTTGCGGATCTGCGCGGCGGCCTTGGGGGTGACGGACAGGCTCATGGCGGGCTCCTGCTCAGACGCTGAAGGAACTGCCGCAGCCGCAGGTGCTGGCCGCGTTCGGGTTCTTGATGACGAAGCGCGCACCTTCGAGCTTGTCTTCGTAGTCGATCTGTGCGCCCATCAGGTACTGCAGGCTCATCGCGTCCACCACCAGGGTGACCGGGCCGCGTGTCACCAGCATGTCGTCGGGCTTGTTCTCGTCGTCGAAGGCGAAGCCGTACTGGAAGCCCGAGCAGCCGCCACCGGTGACGTAGATGCGCAGGCGCAGGTTGGGGTCGTTTTCCTCGGCCAGCATCTCGCTCACCTTGGCGATGACGCCGTCGCTCATGGTGATGGGCGCGGCGCCTTCGGGCAGCGCGAAGGCCGGCGGCAGGTCAGCGCCCAGCGTGGGGGCGGTGGCGCAGGAGGAGCCTTGGGATTGGCAGGCGGACATGGGTTTCTCCAATCGGTGCGGAAGGTGAACGTGAAAACGGGGTCAGGCCGACACGGGGTGTTCGGACACGCCGGTGGCCGGCGCGCAGGCGGATTTCTCGATGGCGCCGCCGGGGCCGGCCTGGCGGTTGCGGTAGTCGGCCACCGCGGCCTTGATGGCGTCTTCGGCCAGGATGGAGCAGTGGATCTTCACCGGCGGCAGCGCCAGTTCTTCGGCGATGGCGGTGTTCTTGATCGTCAGCGCCTGGTCCAGGGTCTTGCCCTTCACCCATTCGGTCACCAGCGAACTGGACGCGATGGCCGAGCCGCAACCATAGGTCTTGAAGCGCGCGTCCTCGATCACGCCGGTGGCCGGGTTCACCTTGATCTGCAGCTTCATCACGTCGCCGCAGGCAGGCGCCCCCACCATGCCGGTGCCCACGCTGCCGTCTTCGGCTTCCAGGCTGCCCACGTTGCGGGGGTTTTCGTAGTGGTCGATGACCTTGTCGCTGTACGCCATGGTGTGCTCCAGGAAGAGGGAAAGGTTGGAATCAGTGCTCGGCCCACTGGACGGTGGACAGGTCCACGCCAGCCAGGTGCATGTCCCACAGCGGGCTTAAACGCCGAAGGCGCTCGACCGTGGTCTTCACCTGCGTCGCCGCAGCGTCGATGTCGGCTTCGGTGGTGAAGCGGCCCACCGAGAAGCGGATGGAGCTGTGCGCCACCTCGTCGTTCAGGCCGAGCGCGCGCAGCACGTAGCTGGGCTCCAGGCTGGCCGAGGTGCAGGCCGAACCCGAGGACACCGCCACGCCCTTGATGCCCATCAGCAGGCTTTCACCTTCCACGAAGGTGAAGCTCAGGTTCAGGTTGTGCGGCACGCGTTGCTCGATGTGGCCGTTCACGCGCACTTCGGGCACGTCCTTCAGCGCCGCCAGCAGGCGGTCACGCAAGGAACGGATGCGTTCGTTGTCGCTGGCCATCTGTTCCTTGGCCAGGCGGAAGGCTTCGCCCATGCCCACGATCTGGTGCGTGGCCAGGGTGCCGCTGCGCATGCCGCGCTCGTGGCCTCCACCGTGGATCTGCGCTTCGATGCGCACCCGGGGCTTGCGGCAGACATACAGCGCGCCAATGCCCTTGGGGCCATAGGTCTTGTGGGCCGACAGGCTCATCAGGTCCACCGGCAATTGCGCCAGATTGATGGGCATCTTGCCGGTGGCCTGGGCCGCGTCCACGTGGAAGAGCACGCCCTTGCTGCGGCACAGCGCGCCGATGCCGGCGATGTCCTGGATGACACCGATCTCGTTGTTCACCGCCATCACCGACACCAGCACGGTGTCGGGGCGCAGCGCGGCGGCCACCGTGTCCACGCTGATCAGGCCGTCGGCGTCCACGTCCAGGTAGGTGGCGGTGAAGCCCTGGCGTTCCAGTTCGCGCACGGTGTCCAGCACGGCCTTGTGCTCGGTCTTCACCGTGATGATGTGCTTGCCCTTGCCGGCGTGGAATTGCGCCGCGCCCTTTAGGCCCAAGTTGTTGCTCTCGGTGGCGCCGCTGGTCCAGACGATTTCACGCGGGTCGGCACCGATGAGGGCGGCCACGTGCTCGCGGGCAATTTCCACCGCCTCTTCGGCGGCCCAGCCGTAGGCATGGCTGCGGGACGCGGGGTTGCCGAACTGTTCGTACAGGTAGGGCAGCATGGCCTGCACCACACGGGGGTCCACCGGGGTGGTGGCGGCGTAGTCCAGGTAGATCGGCTTGGGCGAACGGCTGTCCATCTCGCGGGCTCCGCAGTGGGGGGTCGGTGTTTGCATTGCAGGGCGCGTGCCAGCCTGGTCCCCGCAGGCCGTTCAGTGCGAAAAGCTTTGCTGTATCAGGCACTTGGCGCATGCCCGGCCGCTGGCCGCTGCTTTGCCGGCGGGCTCCACACACCAGCCCTGGCTGTCGGCTTTGTTGCCTAATCGACGTGGGGTTTTTGGGCGGCGCTGGGCTGGTTCACCTCGGAGGACGGCTGTCGCACAGGGCATGGCATTGCAACTGCTTTCGATTCGCGATTCCCCTCGCAAAGAGAGCGACATGAACCTGTTCACTGGCGAAGCGTCCGATGCTTTTTTCGGAGGCGAAGTGCCCACTGCCGTGCACGCCTTGGTGCACCAGGCGGCCGAAGCCCCGTCAGACCAGCGGGCCACCCTGCTGTGGACCGCCCAGGCCCTGGCCCCCGCCTGCCTGGCCACCTATTACGCGCTGTACAAGCACCACGCCGGGCGGCGCGAGTTCGACCTGGCCGAGCGCGCTGCGCAGCGCGGCCTGGCCGAAGCGGCGCTGCAGGCCGGCTTGCCGGCCGACTGGCGCGCGCTGCCCGGGCCGGGCCCGGCGGTGGATTTCCAGCAGGACGGGCCGGCGCGCTTCTGGCTGTTCACGCTGAAGGCGCTGGCCTTCATCCACCTGCGCAGCGGGCGGCCGAACCTGGCGCGCGAACTGCTGGCGCAGATCGACCGCCTGGATCCGCAGGCGCGCATTGGTGGCGATGTCATCGCCGAGCTGTTGCGGGCGGCTGGGCCACCCGCCGGTGGCTGAATCAGCCGGGCCGGGCCGCCGGCTCCGTGCGTGGCTTGAAGTCAAACAGCTCGGGCTGGGCGCGGCGGTACACCCGCAGCCAGCTCAGCGTGGCCGGGGTCAGGGCGGTGGCGCCGAACCAGGCCGCGTCGTCCTGCGCCATGGCGGGCGAACGCAGGGCCATGGCCACGCTGCGCCAGCCGGGCCAATCGATCTCGGGCATGGCGTTCTGGGTGGCTGGGGCCAGGGCGTCCAGGGTGTCGGCCATCAGCAGCAGCTGGCGGCTGACTTCGCCGCGGGTCAGTCGCGAACGCGCGAATTCCAGTTCCTGCAGGCCGTCGATCAGCACCAGCACGCCTTGCCCGGTGTCCTCGATCAACTTGAGCATCGCGGCGCTGATCATCAGGTTTCAGGGCCGAAGCAGTTCGCGTAGTCGGTGCAGACGGTGCAGCTGGGGGACTTGCAGATGAAGATCTCCTCGCGCTCGCACAGCTGCTTGTAGAGGAACTTCTTCCATTTCATGTCGTGCTGGTTCTTGGCCACCAGGGCGGGGAACCAGTGCGCCATCAGCGCGCTCAAGCCCGCGCGCGATTCGAAGTGCATGTCCTGCCACAGGTGCTGGTCGCCCAGGCAGGCCACGGCCACGCGTTCGGCGGTGGCCTCAATCTCCTGCGGCGTGCCCGCGCGCGGGTCGGCATGGGCCAGCAACAGGGCCACGAGGTCGATGACCTCGTCGGCCCGGTCCATGACGGGGGTGTTCACGCGGCCGCCGCGGCGTGCGTGTAGCACTTCTTGGGGCAGATCTTCGCGCAGGCGGTGCAGCCGATGCACAGCTCCTGGTGCGCGATCGTCATAACCTTCTTTTCGTATTCCTCGTCCTCGTCGCCATCCAGGTCCACGACGATGCGCTCGCCCTCGTCGTTCAGGCCCACCAGTTCCAGCACGCCGCGCGGGCACACCTTGAAGCAGCGGCCGCAGCCGATGCACTTTTCTTCGTTGATGTCCTGCACGAAGGTGGGCGTCCAGGTGGCACCCGAGGGCATGGTGATGCTGAAGTCGCTCATGAGGTCACCTCGGAGAGTTTCTTGCGGGCGGCCACCAAAGCGGCGTGGGCCTCATGCGCCACCTTGGCCACTTCAGGGATGCGCTCCCAGTGGGTGGGTAGCTCTTCACTCAGGTCGTGCAGGTCCATCTTGGCCTGCGTGGCGCGGGCGTTGAGCTTCTTGATCTCGGCCTTCAGGCTTTCAGCGTCGTCAGCCATAGGTGGCCACCTCTTTGTACTTCTCCACCATGCCGATGCCTTCGTTCACCAGCTTGTTGCCGGCCTCGGCCAGCTTGGCCAGGCTGGGGAAGCCGAAGCGGTGCACGTCGCGCAGGTGGCGGTTCACCACGATCAGGCGGCCGGTGGTCAGCACCGTGCGGCCGAAGCCTTCGTGGCTCATCTTGGTCATGGGGCTGACCATGCAGCCGGTGGCGCGCTCGATGGCCAGGCCCACGGCGTTGTGGTAAAGGTCCAGGCGCCACAAGGTGTCGGGGTCGGGGTCGCCCATCAGGGGCAGGGCGCGGCGCTGCTCGGCCGACAGGATGTAGGGCTCCAGCAGCTTGGCGTCGGTCTTGCCCTCCCAGGTGCCGTGGGTGTCCTGCGCGCGGATCTGCTTGATCAGCTCCACCACGAAGGGGTCCTTCAGCAGTTCCTCGTCGGTGGGAACCGGCTTCTCCGCGATGACTTCGGTCATGACTTCACCTCTTCTTCGTCTTCGAAATCGGGTTGGCGCGGCTGGTCCTTCAGCAGGGCCTTGCGCAGCCAGGGCGGTGGCGTGCCCTTCAGCACGCCTTGCAGTTTTTCCAGGATGTCCAGGATGGGCTCGGGCTGCGGCACCTTCACCGGGTGGATCTTGGTGGCCACCACGCGCGCCGCGGCGCTGCCGCCGATGGCCGCCACGTAGACGATGGCGCAGTCGCGGATGGCGTCCAGCTTCGGCCCCAGCTTGTCCTCGTTGCCGTCTTCGGCCAGGTCTTCGCCGAATTCGAAGTCTTGAACGAAGCTGTAGCCGGTGGGCGTGACCTCGTACACCGCCAGGTGCTTGGCCCAGCCGAAGTGCGCGTCCACGCGCTGCTGGTCCTGGGTGGCGAAGGCAACTTTCATGGGGGGCTCCTTGCTGCCGGTGGAAGGGGGAGTGAAGGGCTCAGGCGCTGGCGTCGGCCAGCTGGGTGTCGGTGCCGGTGGCACCGGGCTTGACGCGGCCGATCTGCGCGCTGACATAGGCCAGGGCCGGCGGCCGCGCCGCTTCCACAGCGGCGGCAGGCAGCGGCCAGTCGTTCGGCCCGTGGTGCGGGATCTGTTCGATGAACTGGTTGCCCACCGCGTAGACGAAATTACGGCTGCCGCGGTAGCCCACGTGGCAGGTGTGGGCGTTGCCGATGCGGTCGAACATCGGGATGCCCAGGCGGAACAGCGGCTTGCCCAGGCGCTCGGCCGCCTGGCGGCCGTGCGAATGGGTCAGCAGCAAGTCCACATCGGCGGCCTGGGCCAGGTTCTCGAAGTCTTCCAGGTCGCCGATCAGCACTTCGCTGCAGGGCAGCTTGTCCAGCACCGGGCTCTTGGTGGTGGTGACGGCCACGCACACCTCGGCGCCCATCTCGGTGAGGAAGTGGGCCGCTGCGCAGAGCAGATCAGGCTCGGCACCCACGGCCACCTTCTTGTGGCCGAAGTGGAAGTGGCCGTCCAGCATGGCGTCCACCAGCTGGCTGCGCTGGCGCTTCAGCTTGGCCGACACGGGCTGTCCTGACAGTTGCGTCAGCTTCATCACGAAGGCATCGGTGGCCGACAGGCCGGTGAGGCGGTCGAACAGGGTGTAGGGCACGCCGCACTGCGCTTTCAACTGCTCGGCCGCGCCGCGCATCTGTTCGCCGATGGCGATGCAGTGTTCGGCCGAGCCCAGCGTGCGCAGCGCGTCCAGCGGCGTGCCGCCCAGCGTGGTGCCCAGCCAGTCGTCGGGGATGTGGCCGTCCAGCGACCCGGACACGTCGGGGGCGATCACCGCTTCCAGGCCGAAGCTTTCGACGATGTCGCGCAGTTCTTCCAGGTCACCGGGGTTCAGGTGCGCACCGGGCAGGATGGCGATGCGGCCGGCCACGGAGGCCTGGTCGGGCAGCGCCAGTTGGCGCACCAGGCCCTGCACCGCGGCGGCCCAGCCGTCCTGGAAAGCGCCCACGTAGTCGGGGGTGCTGACGTACACCAGGGCGGTGTCGGCCACTTCGGGGTGGCGCTGGTGCACCAATTTCAGGTAGCCCTCGACGTCGTCGCCCTTGGTTTCGGTCAGGCCGGTGGAGCAGATGGCAATCACCGCCGGCTTGGCGCGCTGGCGGATGTTCAGGATGGCCTTTTCCACGTTGTCGAAGCCACCCATGATGGTGGTGGCTTCGTTCATGGCGGTGGTCTGCAGCGGTATGGCTTCCTTGAAGTGCCGCACCAGCAGCACCAGGCCGAAGGAGGTGCAGCCCTGGCTGCCGTGCATCACCGGCATGCAGCCCTGCAAACCCATGAAGGCGAAGCTGGCGCCCAGGGGCTGGCTCATCTTCAGCGGGTTGACCGCACAAGCCTTCTTGCTTTCTGAAACCAGGGCCATGGACCGCACTCCGGTGGAGGTGTGCAGCAGGCTTTGCAGGAACGGTGCCAGCGTTGAAATGCTTTTGAATCAAGCACTTGGCGCAGCGGAGCTACTTGTGGGTTTGCGACAAATGCGACGTTGGTTTGTGCATGCGTCGGTTACCGCGGGGATCGGCGCGGCGGGGTGCCGTGTTCCGCTCATGTCCCCCGCCGGCCTGCGGCCGGCTCCTCCTTTACTTCGCTCCACACGGCACCCCACCACGCCGATCTGCGACCACCGTGGCATGCCACTGGGCGCAGT
This sequence comes from Burkholderiales bacterium JOSHI_001, assembly GCA_000244995.1. Taxonomy (NCBI): domain Bacteria; kingdom Pseudomonadati; phylum Pseudomonadota; class Betaproteobacteria; order Burkholderiales; species Burkholderiales bacterium JOSHI_001. The sequence continues at coordinate 1,108,005 of CM001438.1, forward strand.
GCCACGGTGGGTGCTGCCCGAGGACGGTGGGTGAAGGTCGCAGCGAAGTAAAGGAGGAGGGCCTGCGAAGCAGGCCCGGGGGACATGAGCGGAGGCCTTCACCCAGCGGCCTCGGGACGCTCGAACCGAAGAAGTGAAAGTGTCAGACCGAAGCCTCAGCCGCCAACTGCTCGGAACTCTGCTCCACGAGCAAGGGATCCATCACATCCCAAGGCGCAGGCTTTCTCACCTCTGCCCACATCGGGTTGTGCAGCGCCTTGTCGATCTCTTCCACCATGGTCACCATGCCCTCATAGCCGGCGAATGCGTGGTGGCGTTCCTGGTTGATGTCCATCCAGGGCATGCGGGCCTTCAGCGCCACGAACTGGCTGCGGCCGCCACTCAACATGATGTCGGCCTTGGCCTCGCGCAGCATGGCGTACATCTGGCGCGGGGTCATGTCGTCGATCATGTGCGCGTCGTCGCCCATGATCTCCTTGATCTTGTCCTTGTCTTCCTTGGTGCTCTTCTTCACCGAGGTGCCCACCACCTCCAGCCCGGCTTCCTGCAGCGCCGCCACCACGCTCCAGCTTTTCACGCCGCCGGTGATCAGCAGCACCTTCTTGCCCGCCAGACGCTCGCGGTAGGCGCGGATGCGTTCCCAGGCGCGGGCTTCCTCCAACTCGATCAGCGCTTCGGTGCGGTCCTTCAATTCAGCGTCGGCCCCGGCTTCCACCAGCAGCCGCGCAATCTCGCGCAGCGTGGTGCTCATGTCGCCAATGCCGTAGAAGCTGCCCTCGAAATACGGGATGCCCCAGCGCTGCTGCATCTTGGTGGCGATGTTGATCATGCTCTTGCTGCAGACCATCATGTTCGCCTTGGCGCGGTGCGCGGCGGCCACTTCCTTGTAGCGCCCGTCGCCCGAAATGCACGACAGCACCCGCACGCCCAGCGCATCCAGCAGCGGCTTCACCTGCCAGAGTTCGCCGCTGAGGTTGTATTCGCCGATGATGTTGATGTCGTAGGGCGTGGTGAACTCCGGCTCCACCGTGCCCACCACGTAGTCCAACAAGGCTTCTGCGCCCAGCTTGTTGCCCAGGTTCTTCGGGCCCGCAAAACCGGGGGCGTTCACCGGAATCACCGGCGTGCCGAACTTTTCGGTGGCGCGCTTGCACACCGCTTCGATGTCGTCGCCAATCAGCGCCGTGACGCAGGTCTGGTAGACGAACACCGCCGGCGGGTTCTGCTTCTCGATGATCTCGCGCACCGCCTTGAACAGCCGTTTCTCGCCGCCGTAGATCACGTCCATCTCGCCCACGTCGGTGGTGAAGCCGGTGCGGTAGATCTGCGAGCCGCTGCTGGCGCTGTGGCGGTTGTCCCAGCTGTTGCCTTCACACGCGATGGGCCCGTGCACCAGGTGCGCCACGTCCACGATGGGCTGCAGCGCGATCTTGGCGCCATCGAAGGCGCAGCCGCCGGCCGCGGCGCCCGGGGTCAGCTGCTTGGTGCAACCCTTCTTGCGTTCCTTCTCGCTCTTGCCCTGGTTGATGTCGCAACCGGGTTCGTCGAAGACATCGGCGATCTTGGCTTTGAGCGAAGTGGACATGCTGGCCTCCCGGCGCTTGGGGATGCCAGGAACGATGCAGGAAAGGTGCCAGGCTCTCTTCCCAGGGGAAACGGCGCCGCCAGCCCTTGGCAAGCTGGCGGGTTTGCGACAAACGCTACTGCGGCACGAAGCCCGTGGCCTTGATGATGCGCGTCCAGGCCGTCGTGTAGGCGTGCTCGCGCTGGGCCAGCGCGTCCGGGCCCATGTGGCCCACGGCCAGGCCCATCTGGGTCAGGCGCTCGTGCACCGCGGGCTTGGCAATCACCTTGGCCACCGCAGCCGACAGGGTGTCGATCGCTGCGCGCGGCGTGCCGGCGGGCGCGAACAGGCCGTAGTAGGGCAGGTCCTCGAAGCCGGGCAGGCCCAGTTCGTTGAAGGTGGGCACATCGGGCATCACCGCCTGGCGCTGGGCGCCCAGCACGCCCACCACGCGCAGCTTGCCGGCGCGGTGGTTCTCGATGAAGTCGGGGATGCTGGCCACGCCGGCGGCGATCTGGTTGCCCAGCATGTCGGCCATCATCGGCGCACTGCCACGGTAGGGCGCGGCCACCAGGTCCAGCTTGAACTTCTCGCCCATCAGCTTCACCAGGAACTCAGGGGTTGAAGCCGGTGCCGGCACGCCCACCGCGCCCTTGCCACCCTGGCCGCGCAGCCAAGCCAGGTAGTCGTTGAAGCCCTTGGCCGGCGTGCCGCCGGAAACCGCGAAGGCGTTGACGAAGCTGGCGAAGCCCACCACCGGCACGAAGTCCTTGGCGGGGTCGAAGCCGGGGGTCTTTACCACCTGCGGCAGGATGGAGATGGTGTGGTCGTGGCTGATGAACAGGGTGTTGCCGTCGGGCGCGGCGGCCTTCAGCGCCTGGGCGGCCAGCTGGCCACCGGCGCCGGGCTTGTTCTCGACGACCACCGTGGCCCCGCCCAACTCGTCCTTCAGCCCCTCGGCCAGGATGCGGGCGATGGCGTCGGTGCCGCCGCCGGGCGGAAAGCCCACCAGGATGCGCAGGCTGCGGCTGGATTGCGCGCGTGGGGCGCTGAAGGTGGACAACAGGGGCAGGGCGGCGCCGGCGCGCAGCAGCGCTCGGCGGGAAAGGAAGCGGGATGTCATGGGCAAAGTGCCAAGCAAGCTGTGCAGAAGGAAAGAACGCTGCGCAGCTTAGCCCAGCCGGCTTCACCGGCCGGGCAGGTCGGCTTGCGCGTGCTCAAGCCGCGGCCAGCGCCGCCTTCAACGCGAAGGACAGCGGCGTGGTCGGCCGGCCGATCAAGGCGCTGAGCTGGCGGCCGTCGTCGAACAGCGCGCCCTTCGCTGCTGCGGCGTCGGAATCAGCGAGCAGCGCGGCCAGGCCCTCCGGCAGGCCGGCGCCCTTCAGGGCCGCTTCGAACTCGGCCTGCGGCAGGTTCTGGTATTTCGTCGCCTTGCCGGTCTGGCGGTTCAACTCGGCCACCAGGTCGGCCAGGGTGTAGGCCGTGTCGCCAGCCAGTTCGTACGTGCGTGTTGCGGCCGTGGCCTGGGTCAGCACCGCGGCGGCAGCCTGCGCGTAGTCGGCCCGGGTGGCGGACGCGATGCGGCCTTCACCCGCCGCGCCCAGGAACACGCCGTGCTGCAAGGCGGGCGGCACGCTGGCCAGATAGTTTTCGGTGTACCAGCCGTTGCGCAGCAGCACATGCGTCAGGCCCGAGGCGCGGAGGGCGTCTTCGGTGGCACGGTGTTCGGCCGCCAGGCCCAGGGCCGAGCGGTCGGCGTGCAGCACGCTGGTGTAGGCCAGCAGCGCCACCTTGGCTTCGCGCGCGGCGGTGATCACCGCCTGGTGCTGCGGCAGGCGCTGGCCGATCTCGCTGGACGAGATCAGCAACAGCTTGCTGGCGCCCTTGAAAGCCAAGGCCAGGGTGTCGGGCCGGTTGTAGTCGGCCTCGCGGACCTGCACGCCCAGCGCGGCCAGGTCGGCCGCCATGGCCGGGCTGCGCACCGCGGCCACGATCTGCGTCGCGGGCACACCGCGATCGATCAGCGATTGAATGACAAGGCGGCCCAGCTGGCCGGTGGCGCCGGTGACGACGATCATGAAATTCTCCTTCGGGGGTGGGGGTTGTGGATGGATGGCCGCCATCTTGCGCGGTAAACTTACTTTTCGTAAGTACGCACACCAAGGTAAGTGTCATGACCGACGACGCCCTGCTGGACCGCGAACCCCTGCTGCGCGGCAACCTGATGGCCGCGGCCTGCCCTTCGCGTGAAGTGCTTCAGCACGTCACCAGCCGCTGGGGCGTGCTGGTGCTGGTGGCGCTGCTGGGCGGCGGCACCCAGCGCTTCAGCGAACTGCGCCGGCGCATCGGCGGTGTGAGCGAACGCATGCTGGCGCAAACCCTGCAATGGCTGGAAGCCGACGGCTTCGTGCAGCGCACCGCGCACCCGGTGGTGCCGCCGCATGTGGACTACCAGCTCACGCGCCTGGGTCGCGAAGTGGCCGGCCATGTGCGTGAACTGGCCGACTGGATCGAAGGCAAGATGCCCGCGATCCAGCGTGAACGCCAGCGGCGCTTGGAGGCGGTGGCCGCGCCCGCGGCAGCGAAGACGCGCAGAGCGCGCGTTGCAGAACGCGCCTGAATACCCTTGTACGGCAGCGCCGCGGCCGCACGGTGCGCTTCTTGCTGCGGTGGCCCATGCCACGCCCCACCCGCAGCCTGAGCCAACGTTACGCCCGCAGCCGCGCCCAATGCGACTGGCTGAACTTCGACGACTGGCAGCCGCAGTTGATGGCGCAACTGGCCGACGCGCAGGCGCCGGCGCTGCCGCCCTTCCATTTGCTGTCGTTGCCCGGCGTGTCTGCCGCCCAGCAGCGAGACTGCGGCGAACGCTGGATGGCCCAGCGCCTGCTGGACAGCGCCGGTGATCGCCGGGCCCAGGCCCCGATGAAGCCGGGCAGCGACCGCCAGCCCGGCCAGCGCCTGCGCGTGGGCTACCTGTCGGGGGACTTCCACCAGCACGCCACCGCCTGGCTGATGGTGGAACTGCTGGAAGCGCACGACCACCGGCGCTTCGATGTGCAGGCCTTCAGCTACGGGCCCGACGACGGCGGTCCGCTGCGCGACCGGGTGCGGTACAGCGTGGACGGTTTCACCGACCTGTCGACGCTGGACGACGTCCAGGCCGCCCAGCGCCTGCACGCCGCGGGCCTGGACATCCTGGTGGACCTGAAAGGCTACACCGCCGGCACCCGCACCGCCTTGATGGGCTGGCGCACGGCGCCGGTGCAGGTGAACTACCTGGGCTACCCGGGTTCGATGGGCGGCCACATCTGCGACTACCTGGTCAGCGACGCCTTTGTCACCCCGCCCGAGGCCGCTGGCCACTACAGCGAAGCCCTGGCGCTGATGCCCCACAGCTACCAGCCGCACGGCCACGCGGGCGCGCTGCCCGCGGCCACCACGCGCCAGGATGCCGGCCTGCCCGAGGGCGCGCTGGTGCTGTGCAATTTCAACCAGGCCTACAAGTTCACGCCCCAGGTCTTCGGCCTGTGGTGCGAACTGCTGGAACGTGCACCGGGCAGCGTGCTGTGGCTGCTGGCCGACGAGCAGGCCCAGGGCAACCTGCGCCAGGAGGCGCTGGCGCGCGGCATCAACCCGCACAGGCTGGTCTTCGCGCCGCCGCTGCCGCAAGCGCAGCACCTGGCGCGCCTGGCGCTGGCCGACCTGGTGCTGGACACCCTGCCCTACAACGCCCACACCACGGCGAGCGATGCGCTGTGGGCCGGCGTGCCGGTGCTCACCTGCGCCGGCGACACCTTCGCCGCGCGCGTGGCCGGCAGCCTGCTGCATGCGGTGGGCCTGCCCGAGCTGGTGACCCACCGCCTGGACGACTACGTGGCCCTGGGCCATGCCCTGCTGGCGCGGCCTCGCCGATTGCGCGCAGTGCGGGCCCGGCTGGCGCGGCTGCGCGCTGATGCGGCACTGTTCAATGTGCCGGCCTATGCGCGCAGCCTGGAAAGCCTGTACGAAGCCATGTGGGCCCGCCATGCGGCCGGCCTGGCGCCGGCCACCTTGCACGCCAGCGCTTGAATGGTTTAAAGCCGACGCGCCCGCGGGCAGCGGTCTCAACCGTCGGCCAGCGCCTCGGTGGCGATGAGTTGTTCACGCAGTGCCAGGCGGGCCTTCCAGCCCGGGCCCTGCCACAGCGGGAAGCGGTCGTTCTCGAAATCCAGCACCGCACTCATCTCGTCGGGCCACAGGTGCATGGCGCAATCGGGCGGGCCGTTGCTGGCGGCCACCTTGGCGCGCAGGTCGTCGCCGTCGAAGGCGAACCACACATGGGCCGGCGCGGCTTCGGGCATTTCCAGCACGAAGATCATTCCACGCCTTCGGCCACCAGCTTGTTCCACACCGCCCGGCGCATGCGCTCGCGTGATGCGGCCGGGCTGCCGTCGAAATGGTCGTTCGCGCGCCGCATCGCGGCCTGGGCCACCGACGCCTCGGGCAGCGTCAGCGGCAGGCGCCCGGCCATGTGCGTGGCCTTCGGCGCGGCCGCCAGCACCTTCTGCCGGTTGGGGTGCTCGTCCAGTGTCACCACCGTGTCGGCCTCGGGCGCGCCGGCCAGGCAGACCCAGCCGTTGATCACCTCCACCGCACGCCCGTCCAGCGTGTGCTTCACCAGAATGCGTTCGGTCATGACGATCTCCAAGCCAGGGTTGAAGGAATTCAGAACTTCACGAGGATGTCCTCGTGGCGGACGATGAACTGGCAGGCCAGGCGCCAGGGCGGCGGGATGTCGCGCGTCTCGGCCAGGTCGATCTGTTCCTGCGTGATCTTGCCGGCGAAGCGCAGCACGGTCTTTTCCTTCTCGGTCAGTGCCACGCCATAGGGCGTCTTGTCCGACAGCACGGTCACCTGCAGCTGGCAGGAGCCGCATTCGCCGTTCTCGCACTCGAACTCGAGCGGGATGTTGTTCGCCTTGGCCACGGCCAGAAGCGTCTTGGTGTCCCCGGCCACCGCATAGACGGTGACGTCCTTCTTCATGCGGGGGGAACTGAAAGTGACATTGGCCATGAAAGTCTCGCAGCAGTAGTAGGTAAATCCAACCAAGCGGCCGCCGCGGATCCGGCTTTGCCGGTCCGCCAGCGGCGCCCCCTTGAGGGGGAAGCGCCGTCAGGCGCTTCGGGGGTGGGCTCAGTTACCTGATGATGTCGTAGGAGTAGTCGGTCTTGCCGGGGACGATGGTGTTCGCATCCAGCGTCTCGAAGAACTCGTCCAGCAGCATCGTCAGGATCCACAGCGCGCCGCCGTAGCCCCAGGTGGGGAAGCGGTGGTAGTGGTGGCGGTCGAAGATCGGGAAGACCAGTCGGGCCAGCGGCGTGTTGGTGTCACGCTCCAGGTACTTGCCGTAGGTGTTGCCGATCATGAAGTCCACCGGCTCGGTGAACAGCAGGCTGCGCAGGTGCCACAGGTCGCGCTTGGGGTAGGCCTTGCAGCCCGCGCCGTAGGGCGATGCGTCCAGCAGCTTCTGCACCTTGGCGGCCCAGTCTTCGGTGCCGTTGGTGGCCAGGATGTGCGCCGGCTCGGCACCCAGCTCCAGCAGGAACTGGGTGTAGCCCAGCATCTGGTCGGGGTCGCCGTACAGCGCGTAGCGCTTGCCGTGCAGGTGGGCCTGGCTGTCGGCCATGGCGTCCACCAGCTGGCCGCGTTCCTTTTCCAGCTCGGCCGGGATGGGCTTGCCGGTCAGGCGCGAAATGGCCATCAGGAACTCGTCGGTGCCGGCCACGCCCACCGGGGCGTTCAGGGCCACCACTTCCTGGCCCTTGGTGGCGATGTACTTGCTGGTCTTCTCGCAGCAGAACTCCTGGAACACGATGGTGGCCTTGGCGTTCAGCGCGCGCTGCACGGTTTCCTTGGTGGTGCCGCCTTCGTACATGCGGAACTCGCCGTCGGTGGGCGTGTTCCAGGCTTCGCTCGGGTCGCACAGGATGTTCACGTCGGCGCCGAAGAGCGTGAAGATGCGCTTGATCTCCTTCATGTTGCCCACGACGAAGCCGTCGAAGCCACCGATGAAGTTGATGCTGTCGTTGGGCTGGCGCTCCAGCGCCGGCACCGTGCCGGCCTTGCCGTCCCAGAAGTGCTGCAGCACACCCAGCAGGGCGTTGTCATAACCCGTGACGTGGCTGCCCACGAAGGCCGGGGTGTGGGCGAAGGGCACGTCGAACTCGGCCGGCACGCTGCCCTTTTCCTTGCTGGTCTTGATGAAGGCGTTCAGGTCGTCGCCAATCACCTCGGCCATGCAGGTGGTGGACACCGCAATCATCTCCGGCTTGTACAGGTTGTAGGCGTTGGCCAGGCCGTCCACCATGTTGTTCAGGCCGCCGAACACGGCCGCGTCTTCCGTCATCGACGAGCTGACGCAGGACGTGGGCTCCTTGAAGTGGCGGCTGAAGTGGCTGCGGTAGTAGGCCACGCAGCCTTGCGAGCCGTGCACGAAGGACAGGGTCTTGTGGAAGCCGTTGGCCACGTACACCGCGCCCAGGGGCTGGCAGGCCTTGGCCGGGTTCACGGTCAGCGCTTCGCGGGCGAAGTTCTTGTCCTTGTACTCGGCGCTCTTGGTCCAGTTGCGGATCTCTTCGATCTTGACTTCCGCGTGGTTGAACTCGAATTCCTTCTTGTCGGCAAACAGCTTCTGGTATTCGGGCTCGCGGAAGAGCAGTTCGTGGTCGATGACTTTGTCTGCGTTTTGGGGCATGACGTTCTCCGATGAATGTTGCGAGAGCGGGGCTTTAAGCCGCCTTCTTCCAGGGGGCTTTCGTCAGCCCCCAGATCGGCGAGCTGATCGCCATGTCCATGTCGCGGGCGAAGATGGCGAAGCCGTCGTAGCCGTGGTAGGGGCCGCTGTAGTCCCAGCTGTGCATCTGGCGGAAGGGCACGCCCATCTTCTGGAAGACGTACTTTTCCTTGATGCCGCTGCCCACCAGGTCGGGCTGCACCTTCTCGACGAACTTCTCGAATTCGTAGCCGGTCACGTCGTCATAGATCAGCGTGCCGTCCTTGATGTAGTGCGTGGTGCGCTGGTAGTCGTCGTTGTGGCCGAACTCGTAGCCCGTGCCCACCACTTCCATGCCCAGGTCTTCGTAGGCGCCGATCACGTGGCGCGGACGCAGGCCACCGACGAACAGCATGACCTTCTTGCCCTGCAGGCGCGGCTTGTACTTGTCGATGACGGCCTGCATCAGGGGCTTGTACTTGGCGATCACCTCTTCGGCCTTGGCCTTGATGGTGTCGTCGAAGTGGCTGGCGATTTCGCGCAGGCTTTCTTCGATCTTGGTCGGGCCGAAGAAGTTGTACTCGACCCAGGGCACACCGTACTTTTCTTCCATGTGCCGGCTGATGTAGTTCATCGAGCGGTAGCAGTGCAGCACGTTCAGCTTGGCCTTGGGCGTGTTCTCCAGCTCGGCGATGGTGCCGTCACCGGACCACTGCGCGATGACGCGCAGGCCCATCTCTTCCAGCAGGATGCGGCTGGACCAGGCGTCGCCGCCGATGTTGTAGTCGCCGATGATGGCCACGTCGTAGGGCGTGGAAACGAACTCGGGGCGCTTGTTGGGGTCCACCTTGTCGAACACCCAGTCGCGGATGGCGTCGTTGGCGATGTGGTGGCCCAGGCTCTGGCTGACGCCGCGGAAACCTTCGCAGCGCACGGGCACGATGGTGTGGCCGTTGTATTCCTTGCTCTTCTTCTTGCTGACGGCTTCGATGTCGTCGCCGATCAGGCCGATGGGGCATTCGCTCTGGATGCTGATGCCCTTGTTCAGCGGGAACAGGTCCTGGATTTCATCGATGATCTTGTCCAGCTTCTTGTCGCCGCCGAACACGATGTCCTTTTCCTGGAAATCGCTGGTGAACTGCATGGTCACGAAGGTGTCCACGCCGGTCACGCCGATGTAGTAGTTGCGGCGCGCCGCCCAGCTGTACTGGCCGCAGCCCACCGGGCCGTGGCTGATGTGGATCATGTCCTTGATGGGGCCCCACACCACGCCCTTGCTGCCGGCGTAGGCGCAGCCGCGGATGGTCATCACGCCGGGCAGGCTCTTGATGTTGGACTTGACGCCGCAATCGGGCTTGCCCTCTTCGAACTGGCCCAGGTGCTTGGCGCGGCGCTTGGCCATCTTGTCCGGGTAGGCCTTCAGCACCTCGTCGATGAGGGCCTTGTTGGCCACCTTGCGTTCTTCAACCGTCATGGTCATGGTGTCTTGCTCCGTCAGCGGGGAATGTCGGGGGGTGGGCGGCGCCGCGCGGGCGCCGCCCGCGCGGGGATCAGGCCGCGAGCTCGGCCGCGGTCTTGCCGACCTGGCTTTCGTCGATGGTCTTCATGATCCCGTGCTCCATCAGCAGGTCTTCCAGCTGGTCCATGGTGATGGGGGTGGGGATGGTGCCGTTGCCCGCATTGGCGTGGATCTTCTCGGCCAGGGTGCGGTACTCCTGCGCCTGCTTGCTTTCCGGCGCGTACTCCAGCACCGTCATGCGACGCAGCTCGGCGTGCTGCACGATGTTGTCGCGCGGCACGAAGTGGATCAGGCGGCTGCCCAGCATCTTGGCCAGGCTCTCGGCCAGTTCCAGTTCCTTGTCGGTCTGGCGCTCGTTGCACACCAGGCCGCCCAGGCGCACGCCACCGCTGTTGGCGTACTTCAGGATGCCCTTGGAGATGTTGTTGGCCGCGTACATGGCCATCATCTCGCCGGACATCACGATGTAGATTTCCTGCGCCTTGTTTTCGCGGATGGGCATCGCGAAGCCGCCGCACACCACGTCACCCAGCACGTCGTAGGACACATAGTCCACGCCGTCGTAGGCGCCGTTTTCTTCCAGGAAGTTGATCGAGGTGATCACGCCACGGCCGGCGCAGCCCACGCCCGGCTCCGGACCACCGGACTCCACGCAACGGATGTCGCGGTAGCCGATCTTCATGACGTCTTCCAGCTCCAGGTCCTCCACGCTGCCGGCTTCGGCGGCCAGGGACAGGATGGTGTCCTGGGCCTTGGCGTGCAGGATCAGGCGGGTGGAGTCGGCCTTGGGGTCGCAGCCGACGATGAGGATCTTCTGGCCCATCTGGGCCAGGGCCGCCAGGGTGTTTTGCGAGGTGGTGGACTTGCCGATACCACCCTTGCCGTAGAAGGCGATTTGCCGAAGTTTGGCCATTGCAGTTTTCCTTTGAAACGATGAGAAGTTGACGAGTCGGATCACGGTCGTCGGATTTCTCATGTCGCCTTCAGGTGCCTTGTGTGGGTCTTCTTATCGAAGGTCCTCGGGGCCTGACATGGGGTGTCCGCGCAGCCTCCTCTTCGCAACCGCCGTGCCAGGCCCCTTGAGAAGCCTCAAGTGCTTGTTTTTCATAGGGAAAGTGCCGCGCAAGGCGGGCCGGACGTGGTCCGTGTCGAATGTGTGGAACCCGACAAAAAAAGGCCCGCAAAGCCTTGAAAAGGGGGTGGTACGGGGGTTGCTGATGTAGGGCCATGCAACACGCCCTGTCTCCCGCCCACGCTGTGGCCGCTGCGCCGGCCAACCCGCACTACGAACGTTTGGGCGGCCACGCGGCCGTGCGGCGCCTGGTGCAGGCCTTCTATGACGCGATGAACACGCGGGAAGACGCCAGGACCATCCGCGCCATGCACGCCGCCGACCTGGGGCTGACGCAGGAGGTGCTGGTGAAGTACCTCAGCGAATGGATGGGCGGCCCCAAGCACTACACGCCCGAGCGCGGCACGCCCATGCTGCGCCGGCGCCACCAGCCCTTCGCCATTGACGCCAGCGCGCGCGACGCCTGGATGGCCTGCATGCGCCAGGCCCTGGCCGCCACCTGTGCCGACGAAGGCCTGCGTGCCGAACTGGACGCCGCCTTCTACAAGGTGGCCGATTTCATCCGCAACACCGAACCCGGCGGCAGCACCCGTGCCCACCCGGGCCGTCCGCGCGAAACCCTGGCCCACCCGACCGCGGCGGCGCCGCACACGTCCCAACCCGATTCAACCCCACGGAGCCCCGCATGACACTCGCCATCCAAGACACCGCCTTCGCCCGCCTTGACGCCGAGGGCCGCATGCTCAACAGCGTGCTCAAAGCCCCCACCCACGTGGCCGGGCGCTTCGGCTTTCGCGGCGACATCGCCTTGAAGTTCCAGGCCAAGCTGGCCGACGAAGCGCGCCCGCCCGAGACCAGCACCGAACAGGTCATTGCCGTGGCGCTGGAAGGCCAGCCGCACATCGCCTTCATGGCCGGCTTCCTGCTGAGCTTTGAATACCTGAAGCTGGTGGCCGAGGTGCTGGGCGACCTGCTGTCGCCCGAAGGCAAGTACTTCTTCTTCTGCGACAACATCGACCTGAGCAAGAAGTACCAGGTGGACTACGGCGGCGCCAGCTTCTACATCCTGCCCATCGACGAGGCCACGGTCTACAACGAGATGCTGGAACTGCTGTACCTGGAAAAGACCGAACTGAAGAAGCTGGACACCGCCGGCAAGACCGACGCCATCGTCGCCAAGGCCCTGGCCTACAAGGACAGCTTCCCGAAAATCACCTTCGAAGAGGGCTGCAAGCTGATGGGCCCGGTGCGCAACCCCTACGAAAACCGCCCCGTCTGACCCCGCAGGGGCAACGTGACCGACGAGCCGCACCCGGCGCGCTGGCACAGCACCAACCTGGTGGGCGTGCCGGGGCCGGTGCTGGCCGCCGTCAGCTTCAACGCGCACCCGGTGCCGCTGTCCATCGCCGGGGCGCGCGCCGTCCATGGCGGCTTGTTCGCCTTGCTGGCCAGGGCCGAGGACATGGCCCAGGCGCGGGAGATGTTCGGCCACTACATGAGCTTGTCCTTCGGCCTGGCGCCGGACGAGGGCGCGCGCAGCGCCACCGAACGCCGCCGTTGGCGCACCAGCTACCGCAAGCTGTTGCAGGGCTGGGGCCTGGACGCCAATGGCGCGGCTGGCGCGGTGTTCAAGGGCTGGGTGGAAAGCCGCTTCGGCCTGGCGCCCTGGTTCCACAAGGCGCCGTTGGTGCGCTTCCCCTCGCCCGCCTGGGTGGGCTACATGGAAGAAAAGGCCAGCGCGCGCTGGAACAACAACAGCATCTGGCAGCAGCTGGACCTGCTGTACGAATTCAGCCAATGGATGCTGCGCCGCTTCCCCGCCCTGCTGCCCCAGCGCGAAGGCCCGCACGTGCGTCTGTGGCGCGGCAGCACCCAGGTGGAAGAACAGCTGGTGGCCGGCAGCCTGCGCCAGCGCCACTGCACGGTGCGGCTGAACAGCGTGGTGTCCTTTGCCGTCACGCGCGAAGCGGCCGAATGTTTTGGCGACTGGATTTTCGAGGCTCTGGTGCCACTGGCCAAGGTGGTGGTCGCCCCCGGCGTGCTGGACGCGCCACTGCTGCAGGGCGAAGGCGAGGTCATCGCGCTGGGCGGCGACTACGAGGTCAAGGCCAGCTATGGATGCTGAACTGGCCGACCGTTGCCAGGGCGCCTACCTGGGCCTGGCCATCGGCGACGCCCTGGGCGCCACGGTGGAATTCATGACCGCGCGCGAAATCGCCTACCGGCACGGCGTGCACCGCGACATCGTTGGCGGCGGCTGGCTGAAGCTGCCCGCCGGCCAGGTGACCGACGACACCACCATGAGCCTGGCGCTGGGCGACGCGCTGCTGGTGTCCCACGCTGCGGGTGAGTTCGGTCACCCGCGCCCCATGGCCGACGCCTGGGTGGCCTGGCTGCGTGGCAAGCCGGTGGATGTGGGCAACACCTGCCGGCGCGGGCTGCAACGCTACCTGGCCGACGGCAGCCTGCAGGGTCCGCCCAATGAAGGCGATGCCGGCAACGGTGCGCTGATGCGCAACGGGCCGGTCATCCTGGCCACGCTGTTCGACGACGCGGCCTTCGAGTGCCTGTCGATGGTCCAGGCCCGCATCACCCACCACCACCCCTTGTCGGACGCCGCGGTGCTGGGCTTCAGCCGGCTGGTGCGTGCGGCGCTGCTGGGCGCCAGCCGCGGTGAAGTCGGCGCCTTGATCCACCAGTTCGTCACCGCGCACCCGCGCTTCAACCCCCAGCCCTACCGCGGCCGAGCCAGTGCCTATGTGGTGGACACCGTGCAAACCGTGTTGCACCACGCGCTGGTGCAGCACGATTTCGAAGCCGCGCTGGTGGCCACGGTGAACCAGGGTGAAGATGCCGACACCACTGGCGCCTTGGCAGGTTTGTTGGCCGGTGCCCTGTGCGGCGCGTCGGCCTTGCCGGCGCGTTGGCTGCATCGCCTGAAGCCGTCGGTGCGCCAGAGCGTGGCGGACCAGGCCGGCGCGCTGCTGGCGCTGGCGCAGCAGCGGCCGGCCGTCTTCCAATTGCCCGAACCAGCGTTGCAGGCCCTGAATGACTGAAGCCGCCGACATCGCACGCGCCTACCACCAGCGCAGCAAGCACCAGTTGCAGCGCTACGCCGCAGGCCCAGACACCCTGGACTGGGACGCCCAACCCAGCCCCTGGCGCCGCTTCGTCGGTGCACCGGTTCAGCTGCTGCCGCTGGTGGCTGATGGGCTGGCGGCCAGCTGGTCGCAGATCCACCAGCCCGGTTCGGTGAGCCCTGCGCCGCTGAACCTGCAGAGCGTGGCCGCGCTGCTGGAGCTGAGCTTCGGCCTGTCCGCCTGGAAGCGGCAAGGCCCCGACCGCTGGGCCCTGCGCTGCACGCCCAGCAGCGGCAACCTGCACCCCACCGAGGCCTATGTCATCAGCCAGGGCGTGGCCGGGCTGGAAGACGGCCTGTGGCACTACGCGCCGCACGAACACGCGCTGGAACGCCGCGCGCGCTGGCTGCCGGCCGAAGCGAAGGCGGCACCGGCGCTGTGGCTGGGCCTGAGCAGCATCCACTGGCGCGAAGCCTGGAAGTACGGCGAGCGGGCCTTCCGCTACTGCCAGCTGGACATGGGCCACGCCGTGGGCGCCTTGCGTTACGCCGCCGCGGTGCTGGGTTGGCAGGCGCCGGCCCTGGCCTGGCCCCATGCCGAGCTGGCTGCCTGGCTGGGCTGCGACCGCCTGGATGATTTTGGCCGCGCCGAAGCCGAAGAACCGGAACGGATGCTGGCCGTGGGCGCGGTCCCGGCCGCCGCCGGCCCCCGGGGCCAGTTGGTGGACTGGTTGGGCCAGGCCAGCCTGCTGGACCGCCACCCCATGTACCGCTGGCCGGTGATTGACGAGGTCTCGCAGGCCACGCGCGCCGGGCCCTCCGTGGCGGTGCCGGCGCCAGACCCGCCACCCTGGCTGGCACCGCCGCAAGGGGTTCAAGAAGGCCCCATGCGCGCCGCCACGTTGATCCGCCAGCGCCGCAGCGCGCAGCGCTTCGACGCCCGGGCGACGATGGACGCCGACAGCTTCCAGGCCCTGGTGCAGGCCCTGCAGCCGCAACCGGGCCTGCCGCCCTGGTCCGCCAGCGACCCCGCGCCGCGCGTGCACCCGGTGTGGTTCGTCAACCGGGTGCAGGGCCTGGCACCGGGCGCCTACGTCATGCCGCGTTCACGCGGTGGTGAAGCGCTGCTGCGCCAGGCCCTGCCGCCTTCGCTGAACCTGGCCCCGGTGCCCGGCCTGCCGCTGCTGCAGCTGGCCCAGAACCCCGCGCTGGCCGGCACCCTGCGCACGCTGAACTGCCACCAGGCCCTGGGTTCGGACGCCTGCGTGGCGCTGGCCTTCCTGGGCGAGTTCGACGCCGTGCTCACCGAGCAGGCGCACGGCTACCGCGCCCTGCTGAACGAAGCCGGCCTGCTGGGCCAGGTGCTGTACCTGCACGCCGAAGCGCTGGGCTGGCGCGGCACCGGCATCGGTTGTTATTTCGACGACGCCCTGCACCTGCTGCTGGGCCTGGACGACCCGCGGCTGCAGAGCCTGTACCACTTCACCCTCGGGGCGCCGCTGCAGGACGAGCGCATCGCCACCGAGCCTGCCTACGCGCACCTGGGGCCGGACCGGCTGCGGGTGCAGGAGATGCCCGCATGAGCCCCGAATCCTCCCTGTCTGCCTGGCTGGCCGCCAACGGCTTCGCCGATGTGCACACCCCGGCCCAGCACGGCAACACGCCGCTGATGCACGCCGCCTGGAAGGGCGAACGCGACATCGCCCAGGCCTTGCTGGACGCCGGCGTGGACCGCGCGGCCACCAACGGCGATGGCAACAACGCGTTGTGGCTGGCCTGTGTCAGCCGCGACCTGGACCTGGTGCGGCGGCTGGTGGCCTCGGGCGTGCCCATTGACCACGCCAATTTCACCGGCGCCACCGCGCTGATGTACGCCGCCAGCAGCGGCCGCACCGAGGTGCTGAAGCTGTTGCTGGCACTGGGCGCCAACCCGCGCCTGACCAGCCAGGACGATTTCAGCGCCTTGGACATGGCGGCCAACCTGGAGTGCCTGACCCTGCTGCGCAGCGCCTCACGCGCAGCCGCTTGAAGGAAGGAAAGCCACCATGGCCCGCATCGTCTTCTATGAAAAGCCCGGCTGCGGCGGCAACGCGCGCCAGCGCGCGCTGCTGCTGGCCGTCGGCCATGAACTGGAACAGCGCAGCCTGCTGGCCGAGCCCTGGACCCGCGAGACCCTGCTGGCCTTCCTGGCCCCGCTGCCGGTGGCGCAGTGGTTCAACCGCGCCGCGCCGCGCGTGAAAAGCGGCGAGCTGGTGCCCGAAGCGATGGACGCCGATGCGGCGCTGGCCGCGCTGCTGGCCGAGCCGCTGCTGATCCGTCGCCCGCTGATGCAGCGCGAGGACGGCGCGCGCCTGGTGGGCTTCGACACCGCCCAGGTGCAGGCCTTCGTGGGCCTGGATGGCAGCGCGGCCACGCCCCGCAACCTGGAAGGCTGTGCCGCAGCATCCGACGCGCGGCCCTGCCCAACCGCCTGAACCCGCCCTTGGAGATTCACCATGCCCCTGTACGACTACCACTGCCAAGCCTGCGGCCAGGACTTCGAACTGCTGGTGCGCGCCAGCAGCACGCCGGCCTGCCCGCACTGCGCCAGCACCGCGCTGGACAAGCAGGTCTCGCGCGTGGCCCCAGCCGGCACCAGCGCCGGGATCATCGCCGCCGGCCGCCGGGCCGCGGCGCGCGAAGGCCACTTCAGCAACTACAGCAAGGCCGAACGCTCCAAGCTGCCCAAGTAGTGCGGCGCCCCGCTGTGCCACCCACCCACCACCCAGAAAGCCCGCCATGGCCCGCACGCTGAACGTCTACCTGGACCCCACCCGCCTGCCCGAGCGGGCCGCTTTCCAGGCCGCCATCCAGAAGCTGGGCTTTCCGCTCAGGCTGGACGAGGCCTGGGCCCCGTTCAGCGCACCCGACTACCTGCCCTGCACGCTGGCCGGTGAAGACGCGGGTGTGAACCTGCGTTTCGAGCGTGACGCGGCACTGCCCGAGGCTGCTGCTGCCTTGCAGCCCCAACAAGGCGCACGCAGTGCGCTGGTGGGCCTGAGCTGGAGCACCGACCGGCGCGAGGAACTGGCCGCCACCATCCTGGCCGCCGCCCTGGTGGGCAGTTTCGACGCCCTGGCGCTGGAGCCAGAACGCGGTGTGCGCAAGTCGCTGTCGGGGCTGAAGGCGCATGCGCGCGAGCTGTACGAAGGCACTTTCTAGTCAGAACCTGTTCTCGAACAGCACGGGCTGTTTTCGCCGCAGGTCGGCCAGCAACTGCACGGTCTGCGGCACCAGGCCGTTCACCGCGTACCAGATCTCGTCGCGCCGCGGCTGCACGCCGTGGCGCAGCTTGTCGTGCAGCGCGGCCCAGCCTGTCCAGTCGACATGCAGCAGGCGCTGGTGCAGTGCCGGCGTCATGTTGCCCAGGGTGTGGGCCATGATCAGCAGCTGCGCTTCCACCGCGCGCAGGGTCAGGGTGCTGGCGAAGAGTTCGTCCTCGCCCTGCATCTCGCGCGTCAGCGCCTGCACCGAGCCGCCGGTATCCATCACGATGTCGTACAGCGAGCGGTGGTACATGGCTCAATCCGCGGAATGCGCCAGCGCAGGTGCCAGATCACGGCGCAGGCGGGCCGCCGCACCGAGTGCGCCTTCCAGGTAACCGCCGCCCTGGCGCGCGGTTTCACTGCCGCCAAACCACAGCTTGTGCTGCCACTGGGCGCCCTGCAGGGCCGCGTCGCCGTAGGACGGGTGGCCGCCGCGGCCGTCTTCGGCGCGGTCGGCGGCGCTGCAGGTGAAGGGCTCGTCCGCCCAGTCCTGCACCGTCGCTTGTTGCGGCTGGGCCGCGGCGCCCCAGAGCATGGCCACCTGGCTGTCCAGCAGCACCGGCAGGCTGCGCGCAAAGGGCGCGCGTTGCGACGCGGGCAAGGCGATGAAGCCGGCCAGCGCGGGCGTGTCGGCGCTGCCCGCGTCCCAGCTTTCCGCCAGCACGGCCTGCGGGTGCGTCACCCAGGCATTGCCGGCCTGGCCTTGCTGGTGCCACGCGGCTTGCGCGCAGGGCAGGGCGGCCTTGGCGGCGCTGGCCATCCAGGTGGGCGTGTCGGCCATCGCGGCCTGCAGTTCGGCCGGCAATTCGGGTTCGAAGCGGATCAGTTCCAGCGCCAGGCGTGGTGGCAGCGCCAGCACCACGCGCCGGGCCCTTTGCAGCAGGGCGGGTTGGCTGCCACCGCCGAAATGCAGCTCGACGTGATCGCCACGGTCCACCAGCCGCCGCAAGGCGCGGCCGGTGTGCAGGCGCGCGCCCGGCAGCCGCTTGGCCAGCGCGTCGGTCAACGCGCCCATGCCGCCCGCCAGGCGGCGCGCGCCGCCGTGCAAGGCGCCGGGCTGCGGGGCGCAGTTCTCGTCGGGCCGGCCCAGCGCCGGGTTGAAGGCCACGCCACGTGGCGGCTGGCCGGCATCGTCCAGCAGCCACACCCGGCCGTCGTCGGCTTGCGCCACGGACGGCAGGCCCAGGTCGTCGATCAGGCGCGTGATCGACGGCTGCGTGGCCGGCCAGTACCAGGTGGGGCCCAGGTCGATGGACAGGCCCGTGTCATGCGGCGTGCCCAGCACCCGCCCACCCAGGCGCGGCCGGGCTTCGAACAGGGCCCAGTCCAGGCCGCGCGCGTGCAGGCTGTGCGCCAGGGCCAGGCCGCACAGGCCACCGCCGATGAGGGCCACGTCCAGCATGTCAGCCAGCCTTTGCGCGGGCGGGCCTCAGAAGCCCGACAGAGCGCCCAGCAGTTCCACCGTCACCGGCTCGGTGCCCAGCTTCACCTGGCAGGCCAGGCGCGACTTGCTGCTGACACCGATGATGGTGTCCAGCTTGGCGTTCTCGGCCGGCGTCATGCGGCTGATGCCCTTGCGGCCTTCGGTGACGAACACATGGCAGGCGCCGCAGCTGGCTTCGCCGCCGCACTTGGACACGAGCTTTTCGCCCGCGGCAATGATGGCGGCCAGCAGGCTGCTGCCGGCTTCGGCTTCGAACACGGTGCCCGAGGGCTGGATGGTGAGCGTGGTCATGGTGTCTCTTGGCAGGTTTGTGGGGACGACGGGGAAGGGTCAGGGCTCGATGGACGCCGCCAGCGCGGCGCCGGCCATCAGTTGCGCGGCCACTTCAACCAAGGGCAGCGCAATGCGGGTGATGTTCATTTCTTCGAGGAAGCGCGCTTCCATGCGCGTGGGCTCATCGGGCAGCACCGCGAAGTGCGGGCCGCCGCTGCGCTTGGCGATCTGGCGCGCGAAGGCACGCGGCAGCTGGTCGTTGAAGCGGCAGCCCAGGAAGACGAAGCCCAGCGTGCTGCGGCGCTGCTGCACCAGGGCCGGAATCGGGGTCTGGATGTCGATCTCGGTGAGCACTTCCACGAAGTCGGAGTCCGACACCAGGTAGTTGCCCGCGGGCGCGTGCGCACCCCAGGGCTTGTACAGGATGGTGGTGGTGGACTGCGCGTCGGGGCAGGGCGCGCCGGCCGGGTCGTACCAGCCGATCCAGGTGCCGAAGTGTTCGCTCTGGCTCAGGCCTTGGGCCTCGGACCAGTCGGTGCGGCCGGCGAGCGCAGCGCGCAGGGTGTCGTCGTACCAGGTGTCCACGATCACCGGCGCGGGCAGCGCGGCCAGCCAGCGGTGCAGCGCGCTGGGCTCGGCGCCCTTGGCGAAAGCCTCGTTCATCGCGCCCA
Source organism: Burkholderiales bacterium JOSHI_001 (assembly GCA_000244995.1). Taxonomy (NCBI): domain Bacteria; kingdom Pseudomonadati; phylum Pseudomonadota; class Betaproteobacteria; order Burkholderiales; species Burkholderiales bacterium JOSHI_001. Next base: position 1,127,686 of record CM001438.1, read on the forward strand.
CCAAGGTCTTGCGGTGCTTGAAGTTCTCGATGAACTGCGCCGCGGCGGTCAGGCGGTTCTTGATCTTGCCCGGCACCGACACCTTGGCGGTCAGCACCGCGGCCAGCGCGGGCGGATCGGCCGGCGGCGTGGCGCCGGCGCACAGCGCCAGCATGCCCGGGCCCAGGTAGGGTGCCAGCGTGCCGGCGGCCAGGCCTTCGGCCACGGCGGCGGGGAATTGGGCAACGGTGGTGAAGGTCATGGCAGGTCTCGGTTCGGGGGAGTCAGGGTTCAGTAGATGGCGGCGCCGGCGCCCACGTTCACGGAAGAATCCTTCAGCGTCTTGACGATGAACTTCACGTGGTCGGCGTTCAGGTGGCCGTGCAGGGGCAGGGCCAGCGCACGGTCGGCAATGCGTTCGGCCAGCGGGAACTGGCCGCGCTGCCAACCCAGCTGGCGGTAGTGGAACTGCTGGTGCAGCGGCTGGCAGTACAGCGCGCACTCGATCAGTTCCTGGGCCAGGTCCTCGACGATCTGGTCGCAGGCGCTGGCGGTGAAGCGCTTGCCCAGGTGCACCACGTACAGCATCCAGTGCACCTCGTCCACGTCGGGCGCGATGTAGGGTGGCTTGATGCCTTCGAAGCTGAGCATCTCGTCCAGGTAGTTCTTCGCCACCTGCTGGCGCCGCGCCAGGATGTCGTCGATGCGGGCCAGTTGCCCGGCGCCGAGCGCGGCGGTGAGTTCGCTCATGCCGGCCTGCAGCGGCACGCGCGAGCCCACGCTCACGCTGCGGCGGTCGGCCAGTTCGCGCTGGCGCAGGTAGCGGGCTTCGGCGGCCAGCTTCTCGTCGTCGGTCACCAGCATGCCGCCTTCGCCGCAGCACAGCGTGCTGGGCTGCGAGAAGTCGAACACCGACACATCGCCGAAGCTGCCGACCCTGCGGCCCTGGTAGCGCGAACCCAGGGCTTCGGTGGAATCTTCGATCAGCGCCACGCCGTGCTGCTGCGCCAGCAGGTGGAATTCAGCCCAGGCCGCCGGGTGGCCGTTCACATTGCCAACGAGGATGGCCTTGGTGGCCGGCGTGATCTGCGCCGCGGCGCGCACCGGGTCCAGGCAGCCGCTCCAGTAGTTGATGTCGGCCAGCTTCAGCGTGGCGCCCAGCAGCGTGACCGCGTGCGCCACCTGGTGCCAGCTGTTGGGCGAGGCGATCACCTCGTCGCCCGGGCCGATGCCCAGCGCCCGCAAGGCGATCCAGGTGCCGAGCGTGCCGCTGGCCACGGCCACCGCGTGCGCACGGCCCAGCCAGGCCGCGAAGCGCTGCTCGAAGGCCGCCACCATGGGCCCGGCCGACAGGCGCGGCTGCTGCAAGGCGGCGGCCACGAGTTGCTGTTCCACGTCCCCCAGGTCGGGCTCGGACAGCCGCAGGGCTTCGTCGAAGCCTTCGTCGTCCTGGGTTTGCGGCACAGCGCTCATCGTGGCGTCTCTCAGGCGCGGTCGGCGATGAACAGGCCGGCCACGTGCGACAGGTCGCTGGTCACCTGCCAGCAATGGCCGTCGCTGGCGCCCAGGTACAGGGAACGCCGTGTGCCCTGGGCGGCGGGGGTCTCGTCGCGCATGTCCAGCGCGTCCACCACCACCACGCGCAGCGGGGCGAACTGGGTGCGCAGCGCGGCAGCGGCTTCGCGCACCGTGGGGGCGGCTTCGGCCGTGGCCAGGGCCTGCTGCAGGCCGGAGGTGTCGATGGTGCCCATCATTCGGCCTCGGCAAGCTTCTTGGCTTCCACCGTGATCGGCAGCGTGGTGCCTTCCGCCATCTCGGGCAGGGCCAGGGTCCAGCCATTGGCCAACGTGACGTTGCCGCCCCACAGGCCCGGCTTTTCCTGGCTGACCACCGGTTCTTCCAGGTCCTTCTTCGGCACGTAGACCGACAGCACGCCCGCCGCGTTGCGGCGCATCATCACTTTCATGGGGTTCTCCAGGGGGTCATGCGGGGGCGGGCTCGGGCTCGCGGAGGTCTTGCAACAGCGGAGCCAGCGCGCGCTGGGCGGCGGCGATGGCGAAATCGATCTCGGCCTGCGTGGTGCCGCGGCCCAGCGAGAAGCGCACGCCGGCGCGCGCCTGCTTTGCCGTGAATCCCATGGCCAGCAGCACATGCGACGGCTGGGTGCCACCGGCCGAACAGGCGGCGCCGGAAGAGGCCAGCACGCCGGCCTTTTCCAGCCGGGTGAGCGCCACGTCGGCGTCCAGTTCGGCGAAGCGCACGCACACGGTGTTGGGCAGGCGCGGGGCGTCGGCGCTGATCAGCACGGTGTCGGGCAACGCGACGCGCAGGCCGTCTTCCAGGCGCACGCGCAGTGCGGCCAGGCGCACGATGTCGTCCGCCTGGGTGGCGGCCACGGCGTCACACGCCGCGGCGAAGCCAGCGATGCCGGGCAGGTTCTCCGTGCCGCCGCGGCGGCCGCGTTCCTGCCGGCCGCTGATCAGCGCGGGCAGGGTGATGCCCTTTTTCACCAGCAGCGCGCCCACGCCCTTGGGGCCGCCGATCTTGTGCGCCGACAGGCTCATCAGGTCGGCGCCGCTGGCGGCAAAGGGCAGCGGTGCCTTGCCCAGGCGCTGGGTGGCGTCCACGTGCAGCCAGGCGCCCGCGGCGTGAGCCAGTTCGGCGATGTCGTCCACCGGCATCAGCACGCCGGTTTCGTTGTTGGCGCCCATCACGCTGAGCAGGGCCACGTCCTCGCGCAGCAGGCTGCGCAAGGCGGCCAGGTCCAGCCGGCCTTGCGCATCCACCGGCACCCGATCCACCGGGATGCCCTGGCCGCGCAGGCGCTCACCCAGGGCCAGCAGGCCGGGGTGTTCCACCGCCGACATCAGCACCCGGCGCCGCAGGCTGCCTTCGCGCGCGGCCAGCGCACCCAGCACCGCCATGTGGTTGGCTTCGGTGGCGCCGCTGGTGAACACCAGTTCGGCCGCCTGGGCGCCGGCGAAGGCTGCCACGCGGGCCCGGGCGTCGGCCAGCACGCGCCGCGCGGCCTGGCCGGGCGCGTGGGTGGACGAGGGGTTGGCCCAGGCGTGCTGCAGCACGTCCAGCATCTCGTCCAGCGCGCGCGGGCAGACCGGCGTGGTGGCGTTGTGGTCCAGGTAGACGGGCGCCGCGGTGTTCACAGCCAGTACTCCCGTTCGGGGTCGGCGCACAGCCGCTGCAGCGCCTGCGCCAGCGGCATGGCCTCTGTCCTGCACACCCAGCCGGCCTTGGCGTGGTCGCGGGCGTGCAGCAGCCAGGTGCCGTCACCGGTGGGCAGCAGCCAGGCGATGTCGATCTCGCCGCCATCGGGCGCCACGCTGCGGCTGCAGTTGGGGCTGACCACCTTCCAGCCGGCGCCCAGGGCTTCCACCCGCGGGTGCACGTACTTGTAGCGGGCGCGTTCGCGCAGGGCACGCTCGATGCGGCGGCGGTCCAGCGCCACCACCGTGCCGGCTTCGCCCTGCGGGCCACCGGGGGGCGGCGGCACCTGGGGCTTGCGCACCCGCTTCGCGTTCATGACGCCATGTCCTCGGTGTCTTCGTCTTCCGCCAGCGGCGGCAGCGGCTCGGCCTGGGGCCAGATCTCGTGTTCCAGGCAGCCCAGCACCACATGGCCGAAGTCCACCATGTAGATCGGCTGGTTGCTTTCATCGTGGTGGCCCACGTTGGCGATTTCGCCCGGGCCGCCACGCGCCACCAGCAGCACGTCCGGTTCGGCATCCGGCAGGCTGCCGTCGTTGTAGAGGTGGCGCGTGGCCACCACCGGCAGGCCCCAGGGGTAGCGCGGCGCGCGCGTCTCGCGCAGGTCCGTCATGGCGGGCGACCCGGTGGGCGGGGTGGCTTGCATCGGGGTGTTCATCAGCGCAGCTCCTGCAGTTGTTCGAACTTTTCGCCCAGCGCTGCCGTGACTTCGGGCGGCAGGTGGTCCAGCGTGCACAGCTCCTTGGCGCGCATGCCCACGCGGTGGCCCGAGTCCACGAACTCCACCGCGTAGATGTAGAACTGCTGCAGGAAGGTGCCGATGCTGCGCACATAGCCCACGTCGCCGCGCTGCACCAGCACCTCGCCGATGTCCTTGCCGGTGTAGGTGCCGTCGTTTCGGATGACGCTGCGGCTGGCCACGCGCTCGCCCATCGCGAAGCGCGGCGGGTCGGCGATCTCGATCGCCGTGTCTTCGCGGCTGATGTCAGCCATGGGGGGCCTCCGCTTCCTGGTTCTGGAACGCCGCAGCGACAGGGGCCAGGCGGGCCGCGGCCACCTCGCGCACTTCGGGCTCAAGGTCCTGCAGCAGGCGCGGCAGCAGGCCCGGGGCGGCACGCTGTGCCACGTGCCAGCGCACCAGCCAGTCGGGGTCGCCCACCAGGGCCGACAACAGCGCCGGCGGCAGGCGTTCGGCCACGATGCGGCGCACCTCGGCGTCGTTGTCCTGCACCAGGGTCCACAGCGCGGGCAAGGGCACCCGGCGCGCCACTTCGCAGCGCACCTGGCGGTCGGCGTCGTGCAGCATCAGGGTCAACAGGCCCACGCTCGCGCGGCGTGCGACGGTCTGGCGCACTTCGTAGTCGTTGTCGCGCAGCATGCCGGCCAGTTCGCCTGCTTCCAGGCGCTGCGCCACACGGATGCGCACCTCGCGGTGCGGGTCCTTCAGCAGGCGCTGCAGCAGCCGCTGCGGCACGCGCAGCGCCACCTGCAGGCGCACGGTCTCGTCGGGGTCGGCCAGCATGCCGCCCAGCTGGAACACGTCCACGTAACGCGCGGCGATGGCCCGCACCTCGAAGTACGGGTGGTCCAGGTGCAACGCCGCCAGGTGCCTGTGGCTGCGGAAGAAGCGGTCGATGCGGCGCGCGTAGGCGTCCTGCATGCAGCTGCGGCCGGGTTCGCAGCCGCCTTCGGCGCGAAGCGCGGTGTGGGGGCAGCCGCTGCAGTCCAGTGCCGTGCCGCTCCAGTGCAGCGCGGGGATGTCGCCCGCCGGGGCCGGAGGGGCCGTGGGCGCTGAAGGGGGCAGGGTGGGCTCGGCCGGGTGCATGGTGGGCCCTGTGGGGTCTCAGGCCGTTCCGGCGCTGGCACGGGCCCAGGCCGCGGCGCCGAAGGCGGGCACATAGGCCTCGTCGGCGTCGGTCGGCGCGTTGGGGTCGGCGCCCACCAGGGCGCGCACCCGCACCGCTTCCAGCATCGCCCCGCCCACCCGGTCGTCGGGGTCCAGCGCGCGCAGCAGGGCCAGCGCGTCGCGGGCTTCCGAGCCATCGTCCAGCCGCAGGCTGAGGTAGGCGTAGCCCTTCAGCACGAACAGGTAGAAGCGGGTGCGGGCGTCGGTGCGCGCGCCGTCCAGCGGCTGCGGTGGCACTTGGCGCCACAGCTCGGGCAGGCCCAGCGCGTGCGCACCCACCACCAGCGCGCGGCGGGCCACGTCGCGCGCGGCGGCCAAGCGGTGGCCGTAGAAGTGGTGGCGGTACAGCGCAATCAGCACCGCCGGGTGTTCCGGCGCCAGGCCCTGCGCCCGCATCAGCGCGGCCATGGCCAGCGGCGGGTTCATGCCGCGCAGGCGCCCGGCCTCGGCCAGGGCGGCTTCGGCCTCGGGCGGCAGGCCCTGGCCCAGCACCGCGTTGTCGAAGTCGCCCAGGTCGTTCATGGCAGGGCTTTGCGGGTTCAGACCTTGGCCACGCGCTTGATGGTGTCCAGCGACACGCTGGCCGAGGCCGGCGGTGCGCTGGCCGCGTCGCCCGAGGTGCTGCAGCCGCAGGCGGCCTGGTTCGGGTTCACAAAGCTCAGGCCGCTCTTGGTGGGGGTGTCGGCAAAGTCCACCGTCACGCCGTCCAGCATCAGCCGGCTTTCGGCGGGCAGGAACAGGCGCAGGCCGTTCACGTTCAGCTCGGCGTCGCCGGGCAGGGGTGCGGCTTCGACGGTGAATTCGCTGTTGTAGCCCGAGCAGCCGCCGGGGCTGACCGTGAGGCGAAAGCCCCCGGCCGGGTTCTCCGAGAAGCGCACCATGCGGCGCATGAACTTCTCGGCGGCGGGCTGGACGGTGACGGTGGGCAGCAGCATGGTCAGGCTTTCTTGATGCAGCCGTCAACCGGGCACACCGCAACGCATTGGGGCGAGTCGAACTGGCCTTCGCACTCGGTGCACTTGGCCGGGTCGATGATGAAGGTGCCGCCCTTTTCACGGATGGCGACGTTGGGGCACTCGGGTTCACAGGCCGAGCAGCCGGTGCAGGTGGAAGCGATGATCTTCAGGGCCATGGTGGGTCTCCTTGGGGCTGGGGGTGAAAGGCGTTATGCGGCGGCTTCGCTGGTGAAGGCACCTTGGCGAATGCGCGCATCGCCACGCGGCTGGTGCAAGAGGGCACCGCTGGCCACGCGGTTGCAGTAGTCGGCAAACCACTGCAGCGCGGCCTTTTCGATGAAGTCGCCGGCGAAGGCGTCCACCGGTTCGATGCCGGCGGCCTTCAACTCGTCGCGCGGGCAGGCGCCGATCTTGGACACCAGCACCGCGTGGCAGTCGTTGATGGCGTTGACGATGGAGGGCAGTTGCTCGTCTTCGCCATAACCGCCCTGGCAGTACAGGTCCACGCGGCGGTGGCCGACGAACAGGGCTTGCTTGCGGCTGACCTGGAAGATCTGGAACTCGGTGGCATGGCCGAAGTGCTGGTTCACGCGGCCCTGGCCTTCGGTGGCCACGGCCACCAGCACCTGCAGGTCTTCTTCACCGGCAATAAAGCTGGCGTCCAGCGCATCGGCCAGCGCGTCCACCTTGGCCTGGTGCTGGGCCTGGCGCTCGGCTTCCACCTTCTGCTGGTAGGCGCGGCGCTTGTCAATGTCATAGACGACGTCCATCTGCTCGATCTTGTCCAGCGTGAACTCTTCGCTGCGGTCTTCGCCCAGCAAGCCCACCGCATCAGCGCGGCATTGCCTGCAATGCCGCATCAAGTTCGCGCCGCCCATGCAGGCGTCCTGCACCGCCTTCAGTTCCTGGGCGCTGGGGCCGCGCTGGCCGGTCAGCCCGAACACGGTGCCGTGCTCGGCCTCGCTGATCAGCGGCATGATGTTGTGCAGGAAGGCGCCGCGCTTCTTCACCTCGCGGTTCACCTCGATCAGGTGTTCGTCGTTGATGCCGGGGATCAGCACCGAATTGATCTTGGTGAGCACGCCGCGGGCGGTCAGCATCTCCAGGCCCAGCATCTGGCGCTCGTGCAGGATCCTGGCCGCTTCGTAGCCCGTCACACGCTTGTGGTCCCAGAAGATCCAGGGGTAGATCTTCTCGCCCACCGCCGGGTCCACCATGTTGATGGTGATGGTGACGTGGTCGATGTTGTACTTGCAGATCTCGTCCACCATGTCCGGCAGCGCCAGGCCGTTGGTGGACAGGCACAGCTTGATGTCGGGCGCCTTCTCGGCCAACTCGCGCATGGTGTCGAAGGTCTTCTTCGGGTTGGCCAGCGCGTCACCGGGGCCGGCGATGCCCAGCACCGTCATCTGCGGAATTTCGCTGGCCACGGCCAGCACCTTCTTCACCGCCTGCTCGGGCGTGAGCTTCTGGCTCACCACGCCGGGGCGGCTTTCGTTGCTGCAGTCGTACTTGCGATTGCAGTAGTTGCACTGGATGTTGCAGGCCGGGGCCACCGCCACGTGCATGCGGGCGAAGTGGTGGTGGGCTTCTTCGGAATAGCAGGGGTGGTTCTTCACCTTGTCCCAGATCTCGGCGGGCATGTCGTCCGGCCCGCCGGACGAGCCGCAGCTGGCCTTGCCTTCACCGCCGGACGTGCCGCAACCGCCACCGGTTTCAGGCAGATCGATGGGCTGGCTGACGGCAGGGCGACCGCGGCGCAGGTCACCAAGGGGAACGAAGGCGGTGTTGCTCATGGCTCGGCATTCGAAGGTGGTGAATCGGATCGCAGGGCGACGCGGATGCGTACCGCTTTGCGAATGCCGTGCCAGGGGGCTGGCGCAGCGCCAAGGCTTTTGGAATCAGGCACTTAGCGCTGACTGGTGGCTGAACGTGGCGTGTGGCGATCCCGACAAACCCAACAGCGCCGCGGGTGGCACCGACCACCCACCGACGACACCCGGTCATTGACGCCGCGGCAGTCCGGGCCATCGCTGCCGCAGCCTGCGCCGGCGTTGCCGACCGGCAACGCCGGCGGCCCGGCGCACGCGTGATTGCGGCAACGCAACGCCGGGCGAATGCATCGGATCACATTGGCATGGCAGGCCAGCGAACCCTGCATCACAACCGTGGAGAAATGACCATGACAAGAGGCACCGCATTCATGTTGCAAGCGGGGGCCGCAGCCTGGGTGATCGGCCTGGGTCTGATGGCCGGGGTGGCACCGGCACAAGGTGAAGAGCTCAACTGGCGCCAAAGCAGCATCCGCACCGAGGCGCAGGGCATGAGCTATGTGCGCCGCGGCGTTGCGATGTTTGCCAACGGTGAACCGGCAATGCTGACCTTCCGGGGCCTTGGCAAGCCGCCCGAGGGCGGCCGCCAGGACTTCAGCAGCCGCATGCTGATGCGCTTCGAGGACGGCGCGACCTTCAGCTTCGACATGGACGGTGTGACGCAATTCGGCCCTGCCGGCACCGCACCCACGATCACGGGCAGCGGCAGGCTGGTGGAAGGCACGGGGCGGTTCGCCGGCATCAGTGGCTCGATCGAATTCAAGGGGCTCGGCGTGGACCCCAAGGTCGAAAGCAACCTGGGTGACATCGTCGCCACCGGCCGCGCCATCTACACCTTGAAGAAATAGCCGCGCGCTGGTTCCGGGCGTTGCAGCTGTGGGCGCCGTCCTACAGCCGCAAGGGGCGGTGGACGATGGCCCTTGCCGGTGGCGTTGGCCACACTGGGGACATCTCTTACCAAGGACTTCCCCATGAGCAACAAGCTTGCCGGCGACTCCGGCGCCCATCTGGTGGACCAGGCCGCGCTGAAGGCCGAACACGCTATCGCCTCCACCCGCCGTCTGGCCAACGAGGCCATGGACGGCCTGGCCGGTTCGGTGGAAGACCTGCGCAGCACGGCCGCGCCGGCCCTCAGCCGCGTGGCCGAGCAGGCCGGGGCCCTGACGCAAAGCGGGGTGGACGCGGTGCTGAACCAGTCACACCGCCTGGCTGACAAGGCGCGCCAGGCCGGTGACGGCACGGTGCGCTACATCCAGCACCAACCGGTGAAGTCCATGCTGATGGCCGCGGCCACCGGCGCGGCGCTGATGGCCTTGCTGAGCCTGGTGGCCGGTCGGCGCAACGACCGCTGACCCGTGATGCGCCACCTGCTTGCCCTGTTGCGGCTGGTGCGCGTGTGCGCCCTGCCGCGCGACCTGCTGGGCGCGCACCTGCTCGCCTACGGCCTGCTGGCCCGCCTGGAGTTGCAGCGCGAAGTGGCGCTGTGGCGCCGCCGCGCGCTGCTGCAACTGGTGGCCTTGGGCACGGGCCTGGCCGCGGCGGTCCTGGGCGGTGTGGCGCTGATGCTGTGGGCGGTGGTGCCGCTGGCCCAGGTGCATTCGCCCTGGGCCTTGTGGGCGGTGCCGCTGGCACCGGGCCTGGTGACGCTGGGCTGCCTGTGGGCCGGCCGGTCGCGGGTGCGTGCGCCGGCCTTCGCGGGTGTGCGGCGCCAGCTGGCCGCCGACCTGGTGGTGCTTCGCGGTGCGCGCACCGGCCCGGTTGCGGCGGCGCCCGACCTGTCCGGTGCCGCAGCGCCCTGACGGACCGCCGGCGCCGCCTGGACGGCGCGAGCCGGACTCAACCCAACAGCGCGCAAGGTGCCGCTGCGGCCGATGCCAAGACCAAGATCGCCCCCAGGTGGCCGAAGGTGGACCTGAGCACGGCCGAAGACCGGACGGTGGGCTGCGTGCGGTGTCTGCCCCGGCCCGGGTTCAGCTGGCCTGGGTGGTCTTGCGGCGGCGCACCAGACCCGCGCACAACAGGCCCAGGCCGGCCAGCGCCAGGCTCTGGGGTTCGGGCACCTGGTTCGTCAACAGCAGTTGCACGTTGTCCAGCGCAATGACGCCCGGGCCGGTGAAGGACTGCGGCACGTTGTCGTTGAAGCCCAAGGTCACGGTGTGGGTGCCGGCACCGCTGGCGGCGAACAGGCTGGTCAGGTCCAGCGTGGTCTGCTGCCAGTTCTGGAACAGGCCGGCGCCCGCGTTGGCATAGGCTTCGGTAAAGACGTTGTTCAGGTGCCCGTCGATGGTGACGTCCACGCTCAGCGAACGCGGCTGCGGCTGCGACCAGCCGGCACCCAGGCCGACCGCATCCCACCAGTTCAGCGTGGCGTTGACCACAGTGCCGCCGACGTAGCTGAAGGTCTGGGCCAGGCGCACGGTCTGCGGACCGTTGCCATCCAGCGCAGCGTAGGCCGCACGGGTGCCGCTTTGCGGGCCCACGAAGCTGTTGTAGGGCGCGTAGCCGGTGCAACCTGCCGCCGCGCCGCTGGCGCCCACGTTCCAGGCCGTGTCGCAGCCACCGCCAATGGCATTGGTGCTGGTTACGGACCAGCCGCTGAGGCCAGATTCAAAGTTGCCATTGGTCAGCAGGCTGACGGGGCCGGCATGGGCCAGGCCGCTCGCCAGCATGGCGGCGACGAACAAGGTGTGGAGACGGTGGTTCATGAACGTTGAGCCTTTGTGCTTTGGTGGGGTCGCGGCATCCCAAGACTGCTTGCCGCACGCCAATTTCGACGTGGGTTCATTCTGGGTGGTACCCCCTGCGGGGCCCCTGGCACAAAGTCACTGCAACACGTGAACGCGGGAGTCAGGAAGTCACGTGGCGCCATCAGCGCCGCAGCCCTGTTCTTGGGGGCGACGGCACTGCCACGGTCAGCCCGCCCAGCGCTGGGCCGCCGCTTCCACCACCACCCCCAGCGGCAGCCCCGGCGTGCGCTGCTGGCGCAACCAGTCGGCGTCGTTGCCGCGCACCAGGGTCTCGCGCACCTGGTTGCAGGCGGCCAGCGCCTGCAGGTCCAGCGCGTGTTCGTCCACCCGCGCCAGCGTGCGGATGATGTCGTCGCGGATGCGGTGGCGCTGGCGCGTCTGCGGGTCCACCATCTCGCCGTCCAGCCCGAAGCGGCAGGCCTGGAAGCGGTTGTAGGTGTAGACCAGGTAGTCGTCTTCGGTGGGCTGGAAGGGCTTTTCTTCCCGCAGGTACTTGCACAGGCTTTGCAGGTAGCCCGCCAAGGCCGCGGCCTGCTCGACGCACAGCGGGGTGTCGCACACGCGCAGCTCGATGGTGCCGAACTCGGGCTTGGGGCGGATGTCCCAGTAGAAGTCCTTCATGCTCTGCACGACGCCGGTGCTGGTCATCTTGTCGAAGTAGCGGCCGAAGTCGTCCCAGCCCAGCACAAAGGGCGCACGCCCTGACAGCGGGAAGGCGAAGACCGAATTCAGACGCGCCGAATGGAAGCCCGTGTCGGTGCCCTGCACGAAGGGCGACGAGGCTGACAGCGCGATGAAGTGCGGCACGTAGCGGCTCAGCGCGTGCAGCAGCCACAGCGCCGCGTCGCCATCGGGCACGCCCACGTGCACGTGCTGGCCGAACACCGTGAACTGCTTGGCCAGGTAGCCGTAGAGCTGGCTGATGTGGCCGAAGCGTTCGGTGGGGAAGATCTGCTGCTCGCTCCAATGCTGGAAGGCGTGGGTGCCGCCGCCGGCGATGCCCACGTTCAATCGCCGCGCGGCCTGCGCCATCTGCCGCCGCATGTCCAGCAGCTCTGCCAGCAGGGGCGCGTGCGCGCGCTGGATGGACGTGCCGATCTCGATCATGCTGCGCGTGATCTCGGGCTTCACGTCCCAGGCGCCGCTGTGCTTGTGCAGTTCGCGCAGCAGGTCTTCGGCGCGCGGGGCCAGGTCGAAGTCCAGCGTGTCGACGAGCTGCAGTTCCAGCTCCACGCCCAGGGTCAGCGCTTCGGACGGGGTGAAGGTCTCAAGCGGCATGGTGCACCTCTGCATGCGGCGGGATGGACGGCGCCACCCCGCGCCGCCCCCACAGCCGCCGCCGCGCCTGGCGTTCCATGCTGGCCGGGCATTCAGCGGCCACGCCGCACAGCCCGGCTTGCACCCACAGCGGGCCGCTCAGCTGCATCAGGGTGGTGGCCACCAGCAGGGCCTGCAGCACCTGCGCGTCCAGCCCCGGCAACTGGGCCGGCCAGCCGAAGCTGGGCGCCACCAGCAGCACGGCCAGGCTGCTCATGGGTTGCAGTGCCAGCGTCAGCGCCCCGGCCTGGCGCCAGCCCAGGCCGCTGGGCCGCGCCAGCAGCGCCACCGCCAGGCCCTTGCCCAGCAGCCGCGCACCGATGATGGCCGCCACCCAGGGCCACAGCGCCAGCAACCCGTCCAGCGTGGAGAACAGGCCCAGGCTGATGAGCAGCAGCACCGTCAGCGCCGCACCCGCGCTGCCCAACTGCGGCTGCACCTGCAGGCGGTGGCCCATGCGCTCGCGCGCCACCATGCCGGCCACCAGCAGCGCCAGCAGCGGCGACAGGCCCCAGGCCAGCGCCAGCATGGCCGCCAGCACCACCAGGGCCAGTTGCAGCACGGGCATGCTGGCGGTGTCGGGCGCGGCGCGGCTGGCCACGTTCAGCAATCCGCCGCAGGCCGCGCCCAGCAGGAAGGACCCGCACAGCACCACCAGCGCATTGGCCGCCAGCGGCAGCGCCGATTCGCCAATGCCGCCTTCGTGCAGCGCCGCCAGCAGCGGCCACAGCTTCACCGCCAGCATGGCCAGCACGCTGTTGATGGCCGCCATGGTCAGCAGCCGTTCGGCCACTTGGCCTCGCGGCTGTTGCTCATGCACCATCACCAGCGTGATCACCGGCGAGGTGGACGCGGCCACCGCCGCGGCGATCAGGGCCGACGGCGTGGGGGCGCCCAGCCACACCAGCGCGCCGGCCACTGCGGCGCCGGCCAGCAGTCCTTCCAGCACGCACATGGCCGCCAGGCCGGGGTTGTCCAGCAGCCATCGCGGGCGCAGCCGGCTGCCCAGTTCGAACAGCAACGCGGCCACCGCCAGGTCCAGCAGGGGCTTGAAGGGGTCCAGGTCGGTCTGCTGCAGCACGCCCAGCAGGGCCGGGCTGGCCAGGGTGCCCACCAGCATGGTGCCCAGTGCGCGCGGCAGGCGCCACCAGTGGTGCATCGCCGCCGCCGCCACCACCGCCAGCAGCGCCAGCGTGGCCAGGCCCAGCACCGGGTCGGCGTCGCGCCAGGTGCCCAGCCAGGTGGCGGGGTGCCACCAGGCATGCAGGGCCATCGCCGGGATCAGAGGTTCGGTCATTGTCGGGGGCTCCTCTTTTTGTCGAACCAAACAGGCTTGATCCCAGATCCGCCCCTCGGTTCGCAAGCAGAATCAGAAAAACCTGTCACCAGGGGCCTTGAAACTGCCGGGCGCGTCCCCAAGTTCCGCGCGCTGCGCCAGCGGGGCATGCCCCTAGGCCGCCAACCCTTCATCGCTTGCAAGACCATGAACAAACAGACGCATTCCTTTCAGGCCGAGGTCAAGCAGATCCTGCATCTGGTGACCCACTCGCTGTACTCCAACAAAGAAATCTTCCTGCGCGAGCTGATTTCCAACGCGTCCGACGCCTGCGACAAGCTGCGCTTCGAGGCGCTGGACAATGCCGCGCTCTACGAAGACGCGCCGACCCTGGAAGTGAGGGTGTTCTTCGACGCCGACAAGCGCACGCTCACCATTCGTGACAATGGCATCGGCATGAGCGCCGACGAGGCCGTGGCCCACCTGGGCACCATCGCCAAGAGCGGCACGCGCGAGTTCATGGCCAAGCTCGAGGGCGAGCAGAAGAAGGACGCCAACCTGATCGGCCAGTTCGGCGTGGGTTTTTACTCCGGCTTCATCGTGGCCGACCGCATCACGGTGGAAAGCCGCCGTGCCGGGCTGCCTGCCGAGCAGGGTGTGCGCTGGTCCAGCGAGGGCACCGGGGACTTCGAGGTGGAAGCCATCACCCGGCCCGAGCGGGGTACCGACGTGGTGCTGCACCTGCGCGCCGAAGAAGACGAATGGCTGCGCACCTGGAAGCTGAAGTCGGTGGTGGGCAAGTACAGCGACCACATCTCGCTGCCCATCCTGATGAAGAAGGAAAGCTGGGATGCCGAGAAGAACGAGAACACCCTCTCCGACGAGTGGGAGACGGTGAACAAGGCCGCCGCGCTGTGGACCCGCCCCAAGAGCGACATCACCGACACCGAGTACCAGGATTTCTACAAGCAGATTTCCTACGACAGCGAAGCCCCGCTGGCCTACACCCACAACCGCGTGGAAGGCCGCAGCGAATACACCCAGCTGCTGTACGTGCCGGCCAAGGCGCCGTTTGACCTGTGGAACCGCGACAAGCGCGGCGGTGTGAAGCTGTACGTCAAGCGCGTGTTCATCATGGACGACGCGAAAGAGTTGATGCCGGTGTACCTGCGTTTCGTCAAGGGCGTGATCGACTCGGCCGACCTGCCGCTGAACGTCAGCCGCGAACTGCTGCAGGAAAGCCGCGACGTGAAGGCCATCCGCGAGGGCAGCACCAAGCGCGTGCTGTCCATGCTGGAAGACGTGGCCGAGAACGACAAGCCCAAGTACCAGCAGTTCTGGAACGTGTTCGGCCCGGTGCTCAAGGAAGGCATCGGCGAAGACCACGCCAACCAGGAACGCCTGGCCAAGCTGTTCCGCTTCGCGTCCACGCACGCGGACGAAGGCGTGTCCTTCGCCGACTACGTGGGCCGCATGAAGGAAGGCCAGGAGGCCATCTACATCATCACCGCCGACTCCTTGGCCGCGGCCAAGAGCAGCCCGCAGTTGGAGATCTTCCGCAAGAAGGGCATCGAGGTGCTGCTCCTGGTGGACCGGGTGGACGAGTGGATGCTCAGCCACCTGTACGAATTCGACGGCAAGCCGCTGCAAAGCGTGGCCAAGGGCGCGGTGGACCTGGGCAAGCTGCAGGACGATGAAGAGAAGAAGCAGGCCGAAGCCGTGGCCGAGACCTTCAAGCCCACGCTGGAGAAGATCAAGGCCGCGCTGAAGGACCGCGCCAAGGATGTGCGCGTCACCTCGCGCCTGGTGGACAGCCCGGCCTGCATCGTGGTGGAAGAGGGCGACATGAGCGCACACCTGTCGCGCATGCTGAAAGCCGCCGGCCAGGACGCGCCCAAGCCGCAGACCATCCTGGAAGTGAACCCCGAGCACGCATTGGTGAAGCGCCTGCAGGCCGACGAAGCCCACTTCGACGACCTGGCCCACCTGCTGTTCGACCAGGCCTGGCTGGCCGAAGGCGGGCAGCTGGAGAACCCGGCGGACTACGTTCAGCGCGTGACCCGCATGCTCGCCACGGCCTGAGTTCGGCTACAGCTGCAGGGGCGGTTCCGTCATGGCCGCCACCTGTTCGCGCAGTTGCTGCGCCTGCTGGCTCCAGTAGGCCGGGCTCTCGAAGAACGGGAAGGCAATCGGGAAGGCCGGGTCGCGCCAGCGCTCGGCCAGCCAGGCGCTGTGGTGCACCATGCGCAGGGTGCGCAGGGGTTCCACCAGCGCCAGTTCGCGCAGGTTGAAGTCGCGCATCTGGCGGTAGCCGTCCAGCAGCGCCGCCAGCTGCCCGCGCATCGATTCGTTGTCGCCCGACAGCATCATCCACAGGTCCTGCACCGCGGGGCCGCTGCAGGCGTCGTCCAGGTCCACGATGTGCGGGCCTTCTTCGCGCCACAGGATGTTGCCCGGGTGAAAGTCGCCGTGCAGACGCAGCGTCTGCACGCTGCCGCAGGCATCGAACGCGGCTTGCGCGGCGCGCAGGGCGCTTTCGCAGGCGCTGCGCCAGGGGCCTTCTTCGGCCGGTGGCACCAGGCCGCTGTCCAGCACGCGTTCACGCGCAGCGGTGCCAAAGGTGGCCACGTCCATGTGGCGGCGGGTGGCAAAGGGTTGGCGTTCGCCCACCCCGTGCAGCCGGGCCACAAAACGTCCCAGCCAGCGCAGCGTGTCCAGATTGTCCAGTTCGGGCCCGTGGCCGCTGCGGCGCGGCGCCACGGCGAAGCGAAAGGCGCCGCTGGCGAAGTCAACCCGGGCCAGCGTGGCCTGCTCGCCGTGCAGCGCCACCTCGGCATCGCGGCCGGGCGCTGGGCTCAAGGGCAGCGGCGCCACCACCGGCACCTCGGCCGCCTGCAGTTGCATCGCGAAGCGGTGCTCTTCCAGGATCTGCGCGTCGCTCCATCGCCCAGGGCGGTAAAACTTGGCCACCACCGCGCCGCCGTCTTCCAGCATCACCTGGAACACCCGGTTCTCGTAGGAATTCAGCTGCAGCAGCCGGCCGTCGCCGAACAGGCCCACGGTGGCCAGCGCGTCCAGCACGCGGTCGGGTGTGAGTTCGTCGTAGGGGTGGCCTGTGGCAGGGGTCATGCGGCCATGGTACGCGGCCGCCTTGTGCGGGCCGCTTCCAGGCTTCCGG
Source organism: Burkholderiales bacterium JOSHI_001 (assembly GCA_000244995.1). Classification (NCBI taxonomy): domain Bacteria; kingdom Pseudomonadati; phylum Pseudomonadota; class Betaproteobacteria; order Burkholderiales; species Burkholderiales bacterium JOSHI_001. The sequence goes on from CM001438.1 coordinate 1,144,098, forward strand.
TCAATGCCGGGTCACCGAGCTGCCGGCATGGCTGGCATAGCCGGGGGTGTCTATCACCATGCCGCCGCCTTCTTCGGGCGGCAGCGTGGAGGGCGCGCCTGCGCGCGACGAGGCGCTGCCCAGCGTGCCGAATTCACTCAGGCGCGATTCCAGCCGCGGGTCGGACGCGAAGAAGGAATCCTGGAAGAAGCCCGAGTCCTGCCACAGCGCGGTGCGCGCGCGCCGGCGTTCTGCCACGGTGTGGCTGAGCTGGTGGCTGGCGTGCGACATCACGGGTGCCGGCTGCGGCCCGCGCGCCGGCGCCGCGGCCTGGGGCACCAGCATCTGCAATTCGGCCACCGACGGCAGTTGCTCCAGCGGGCAGCGCATGTAGCGCACACCGCAGGCGCCCATCACGGCCTGCTTGATCTGCAGGGTGCGCCGGGATGCGCCGCGTTCATTGTCCAGGTCGATGGCGGCCAGCACCTTGCCATTGGCGCTGCACACCGCGAAGGTGACGTGGGCCGTGCCCAGCAGGTCGTACCAGTAGCGCACCTGCTGCGCGTCCAGCGGCTGGCAAAAGCGCACCAGCGGCAACTTGGACAGCACGATGTGGTGCGGCAGTGCTTCACGCAGCAGGCGGTAGACCCGGCGTTCGTCGCTGTTGAACACCGGCCGCGGCGTCAGCGCCCACTCGGCCGGCAGCGGCACGGGCTTCTTCTTGCGCGGCCAACGCGCCCACAGCAGGGCGCCCACGCACAGCAGCAGCACCAGGCTCAGGGCGGCGAGCAGGGACAGGGGAAGAAACATCGGCCGGTGGGTCCACATGGGGGCCGGTGCGGGTGCACGGCCTCGACCCCTTCTGGCAGGGGGCGGCGAATGTTAGCGGCGATGCCCCGGTGTGGCAGGGCTGTCACCGCCACCGGGGCCGCGCACTACGTCACGGTTTTCCCCGGCGTGGGCCAAGCGTTGTTATTGCGATGCGGTGCTGCCGGACTTCGTGACACTGTCCTTGATCTCGGCCAGCAATTCCAGCAGCCCGTTGGCGCGTTTGGCCTGCTGCTTGAAGCGGTAGTCCAGCTCGGCCACGCCATCGCCCACCAGCTGCTCCACGTGTGACGCCAAGGTCTCCGGTGGCAGTTTCAGGTGCGCTTCGGACTCGCTGCCGGCGCGTTCTACCGTGGCCCCATGGCTGCGCGCAATGCGCAGCATGGCGGTGTTTTCGCTCAGCGCGTGCACGAACAGGGTCTGGATGCCGTGGTTGCGGGCGTGCAGCACCGCGTGCTCGAACAGCCTCGTGCCGTAGGCCCGGCCGCGCGCGTGGGGCAGCACCGACACGCCGAATTCGGCGTCGGCCTGGTGTGAACTGCCTTCCGGCGCGTAGGCCAGGTGGGCCATGGCGATCAGGCGCAGGCGGCGGTCGAACACCCCGAAGACCTCGTCGCGCTCGAAATCCAGCTGGTCCACGTAGCGGGCGATCTGGGCGTCGGACGCCAAGTAGCCGAATCGCAGGTAGCGGTCGGCTTCGGTGAGTTGAACCATGTGAGCAAGCACACGCTCACGATGCCGGTCGGACAGGGACCGAATCGGAATCCACGACAGCCGCGGTGCGGGGTCGCCGCTGTCGGGTGCTGTGGGTGCCCCGGTGTCCGGCAGTCCGGCGTTGGGGGGCGTGTGGTCAGGGTTGCTCATGGCAGCCTCCTGGGTAGGTGATAACCCTCATGCTAACGGATGAGGAAGATAAATGGTGCAGTGCCGCATAACCCTGGATCGGGGGACTGTGGCGTCTTGCCGTCAGTCCGGTATAGAATCTTGGGCTTTCCCCGCAGCTGTGGCTCGGGGAGTGGTTCCAGCCAGCAGCGCGCCCAGGCATTCTTGGGCGGGCATTGCATGCACCAACAGACGAAATCACCTGCGAGGCCGCCCTTCACAAGCGGTTCCAAGGGCTGGTAGCCGATGTAGGGGGGCCGCTCGAAATGCCACTCTTTTGGCGTGCCATGTGCACGCTTTCTCCAGAAAGACCCTCATGAAGACCTTCAGCGCCAAGCCGGCCGAAGTGAAGCACGAGTGGTTTGTGCTTGATGCCACCGACAAGGTGCTCGGACGCGTTGCCAGCGAAGTGGCGCTCCGACTGCGAGGCAAGCACAAGGCCATCTACACGCCTCACGTCGACACCGGTGATTTCATCATCGTCCTGAACGCCGACAAGATCCGCGTCACCGGCAACAAGGCCGAAGACAAGGTGTACTACCGCCACACGGGTTACCCGGGCGGCATCCGTGCCACCAAGTTCAAGGACATGCAAGCCAAGCACCCGGGGCGCGCCCTGGAAAAGGCCGTCAAGGGCATGCTGCCCAAGGGGCCGCTGGGCTACGCGATGATCAAAAAGCTGAAGGTGTACGCCGGGGCTTCGCACCCGCACACCGCCCAGCAGCCCAAGGCGCTGGAAATCTAAGGAGCGGTGATGATCGGTAACTGGAATTACGGCACCGGCCGCCGCAAATCGAGCGTGGCCCGGGTGTTCATGAAGAAGGGCAATGGCCAGATCCTGGTCAACGGCAAGCCGGTGGAAGACTACTTCGGCCGCCAGACCTCCATCATGATCGTCAAGCAGCCGCTGCTGTTGACGAACAATGGCGAAGCCTTCGACATCAAGGTCAACGTGCACGGCGGCGGCGAAAGCGGCCAGGCCGGTGCGGTGCGCCACGGCATCACCCGCGCGCTGATCGACTACGACGCGGCCCTGAAGCCCGACCTCAGCCGCGCCGGCTTCGTCACCCGCGACGCCCGCGAGGTGGAACGCAAGAAGGTGGGCCTGCACGGCGCGCGTCGCCGCAAGCAGTTCAGCAAGCGCTAAAGCGCACGAGGGTAGCGCCAGGCGCAACCCGGCCCGGGGCCGCGATGTTCGCGGCCTCTGTCATTTTTGGCAGTCCTTTTCGTATGCGCTGGAAACTCCTGCGACGACGTATGAGCGTGCCGCGCGTGTCCATCCGGCGGCAACTGCCCTGGCCCCTGCGCTGGGTGGCCTGGGCCTTGGCGCTGGGCTTTTCCGGTGCCATCGCGATGTGGGCCTTCGAGTTCGGCAAGGACATCGCCGGCCTGGACCGCGGCGCCAAGGAAGAACTGCAGCGCCTGCGCGTGGAAGTGGCCGAGTTGCGCAGCGAGCGCGACAAGGCCCAGTCCATCGCCAACACCGCCGAGAGCCTGCTGAAGGCCGAACGCACGGCGCAGGAAAAGCTGGGCGCGCAGCTGCGCCAGCTGGAGACCGACAACCTGGCCTTGAAGGCCGACCTGGGCTTCTTCGAACGCCTGCTGCCCACCGCCGCCACCGGCGAAGGGCCGGCGGTGCGTGGCCTGCAGGCGGAACTGAAGGCGCCGGGGCAGATGCGCTACCAGCTGCTGGTGATGCAAAACGGTAGGAACGTGGCCGAATTCGACGGCCGCTATGACCTGGTGCTGACTGGCACGCTGGACAACCTGCCCTGGGCGCAAGGCCTGCCCGGCGGCGCCAAGCCCTTGCAGCTGAAGCAGTACATGCGCATCGACGGGCTGCTGGAGCACCCGCCACGCGCCGTGGTAAAAACCGTTCAGGTGAGGGTGATGGACAAAGCTGGCGGCGTGCGCGCGACGCAATCCCTGAAGCTTTGATTTGCAGGCGGAGGCCTTGTCGGGCCGTGCCGCACAACCATGAGGAACAGCCCCATGTGGCCAGGCAAGAAATCCCAACCTCCGATCCGCACGCTCATTGGCGAAGGCACCGTGGTGCAGGGCCAGTTGCGTTTCGTGGAAGGCCTGCGCATCGATGGCGAAGTGCTGGGTGACGTGCTGGCCAGCGACGAAGGCCACAGCATCCTGGTCATCAGCGAAAAGGCCAAGGTGCACGGCAAGGTCAAGGCCGGCCACGTCATCATCAATGGCGAGGTGGTGGGGCCGGTGGAATCCAACGAACTGCTGGAACTGCAGCCCAAGGCCCGCGTGGTGGGCGACGTGCGCTACGAAGCGCTGGAAATGCACCAGGGCGCCATCATCGACGGCGAACTGCGCCCCTTGAAAACCGGCGACCGCCCGGCGCTGAAGCTGGCGGCCAACGCCCCCGCGTGAAGGCCCTTCCAACCAAGGGGTTCCTGCCAGTCGGCCGGTCCGGCCGTTTGCGACAATGCAGCTTGTTGTCGGGGCGCTTGGCCCCATCTCAGAAATGCACCTTCAGGAGTTGACCATGAGCGCTGTTGCCGAATCCCTCCCTGGCCTGGCCCCCGACATGCCGGCGCCGCTGGTCTTCACCGACAGCGCCGCGTCCAAGGTGAAGGAACTGGTGGACGAAGAAGGCAACCCCGACCTGAAGCTGCGCGTGTTCGTGCAAGGCGGTGGCTGCTCCGGCTTCCAGTACGGTTTCACCTTCGACGAGGCGGTGAACGACGACGACACGCAGATGAGCAAGAACGGCGTCACGTTGCTGATCGACGCCATGAGCCTGCAGTACCTGGCCGGCGCCGAGATCGACTACAAGGAAGACCTGCAGGGCGCGCAGTTCGTGATCAAGAACCCCAACGCCACCACCACCTGTGGTTGCGGGTCCAGCTTCTCCGTCTGAGCATTTCCCTTGCCAGAACCACCAGGCCGCCTCAGGGCGGCCTTTGTCATTTCTGGCCCATGCTTTCAGCCGGCCGGGTACAGCGCACCCAGCACCCGAGGCCCGGTGGCGCCGGTCACCTCGGGCCGGTTGCCGGGCTGGCGCTGCACGAAGGCCTGGGCCAGCCAGGCGAACGCCGTGGCCTCCACCTGCAGCGGCGGCAGCCCGGCCTGGGTGGTGTCGCGAACCAAGGTGCCAGGCAGCCGCATGGCCAGGCGCTGCATCAGCAAGGTGTTGAAGGCACCCCCGCCGCACACCAGCAGTTCGGTGCTGGTCGGCTGGTGGCGACGCAGGGCGTCGGCCGCCGAGCGGGCGGACAACTCCACCAGGGTGGCCATCACGTCGGCCGGCTCGGCCCGGCCGTGGTCGGCCAGCCTGGCCTGCAGCCAGACGGGATTGAACAGGTCGCGGCCGGTGCTCTTGGGTGGCACGCGGTCGAAGAAGGGCTCGGCCAGCAGGCGCTGCAGCAGGGCCTCGTCCACCCGCCCGGTGGCGCCCCAGCGCCCCTGGTCGTCGAAAGCCGCGCCGGTGTGGCCTTGGCACCAGTGGTCCAGCAGCGCGTTGCCGGGGCCGCAGTCGAAGCCTCGCACCTGGCCGTCAGCGGCCAGCAGGCTGAGGTTGGCGATGCCGCCAATGTTCAGCACCGCCACATCCTGGCCGGCGCGGCCGAACACCGCGGCGTGGAAGGCGGGCACCAGCGGCGCGCCCTGGCCCCCAGCGGCGATGTCGCGGCTGCGCAGGTCGCACACGACGTCGATGCCAACCAGTTCCGCCAGCAAGGCGCCATTGAACAGCTGCAAGGTGTAGCCGGTGCCGTCGAAGGCGCCGGGCTGGTGGCGCACGGTCTGGCCATGGGCGCCGACGGCGCGCACCTGTCCTGCGGACAGGCCGGTGGCGGCCAGCAGGTCCTGGGTCACGGCCGCATGGCTGCGTGCCAGCGCGTTGGCGGCCAGCGCGGCGCGGTGCAGTTCGTTGGGCCCGGCGCTGTTCAGCGCCAGCAACTCGCCACGCAAGGCGGCGTCAAAGGCGCGGTGGCGGTGGGCCTTCACGGCCAGGCGCGAGGCGCCCGGTTCGCCCAGGTCCACCAGAACGCCATCCACCCCGTCCAGCGAGGTGCCCGACATCAGGCCGATGAACAGTGTCATCGGCACAAGCTTACTGCAGCGTGGCTTACTCGCCCTGGCCCTGGTAGCCGCGCAGGGTTTGCGCCACCGCCAGGTGGTCCTGCATGGCCAGCGCGGTCTGCTGGAATCGCGGACGCGCCGCGGTGTCCACCTTCAGGGTTTCAGAAGCCCGGGCAATTTCCACCGGGTCGCGGTGGTCGCCGTTGACCAGGAATTCGAAGTGCAGGTGCGGCCCGGTGGCATAACCCGTGGCGCCGACGGTGCCGATGTTCTGGCCCTGCTCCACGCGTTGGCCGACGCGCACGCCAATGCTGTTCAGGTGCGCGTACACCGTGCTGCGCTCCTGGCTGTGCTTCACCTTCACCAGGTTGCCATAGCCGCGCTGCTGGCCGGCGAATTCCACCACGCCGTCACCCACCACACGCACAGGCGTGCCAGTGGGCGCGCCGTAGTCCACGCCCAGGTGCTGCTTCCAGACGCGGGCGATGGGGTGCAGGCGCATCTCGAAACCCGAGGTCATGCGCGAGAACTCCAGCGGGTTGGCCAGGAAGGCGCGCCGCTTGTTTTGGCCGTTGAAGTCGAAGTAAGCGCTTTTGCCGGCATGTTCGAACAGCACCGCGCGGTGCGTCTGGCCGGCGTTGTTGAATTCGGCCGCCAGGATGGTGCCCACGCCCGCGTTCCAGGTGACGGGCTGGTCGTCGGCGAACAGGGCTTCGTACACCACGCTGAAGGTGTCGCCGCGGCGCAGTTCGCGGCGGAAGTCGATGTCGTTGCCGAACATCTCCACCAACTGCGTGCCCACGGCGTCGGGCAGGTTGGCGTCGTCCAGCGCCGCGAACAGCGTGGAGCGCACCGTGCCGCTGCCCACGCGGGCGCGGGCGGTCAGCGGGGCGGTTTCCAGGCGCGTGTGCCACAGGCCGTCGTGCTTGGACAGGGTCAGGCGCGTGAAGTGGCTGTGCGACAGGCCGTCGTCCAGGGCCGGGAAGCGGGCCACCAGTTCCACCAAGGAGCCGTCGGCCTGGGCGCGGGCGCGCACCATCTTGCCGCTGCGGCCGTCGAACAGGCGGCGGGCGTCGCGGTCGCCGCGCAGGTGGCGCGCGGCCAGCGGGTCGTTCACGCCCAGGCGCTTGAGCAGGCTGTCGGCGGTGTCGGCGCTGCGCACCGTGTCGTTGCGCCACAGGGCCAGGTCGTGGTTGGCCAGCGCGTCCAGCTGAGGCGCCAGTTCCAGTAACCGCACGTCTTCGCTGAGCAGGCGCTGGGGCAGGTCGGCCGCATCGGGTGCCATGGGCGCAATGCCGAAGGCGGTGACCGCAAAGCTGGCCAGGGCGCTCACGGCCACGGCGGTGAGGCGGCGCGGATGGCGTGCGGCCCAGTGGCCGGCTTTGGCTCGGGTGCGGTCCAGGGACTGCAGGATCGTTCCCAGGGTCATGGCTTCTTTCGGCAAGGCGTGGCCCTGCCGGACTGGCACACAGCCGCCGCTGGCGGACATGCACGGGGTTGGTGACGGTGGCTGCAGGGGGCGTCCACTACAATCGTGGGCCTTTCTCGGGCCGCAGCCGTGACGGGCTCCTCGTCCCGTCCTGATGCTGCAAAGTATATCGACCGGCCCCGCCCGGATCGCCGGTAAAAGCCCACGTTTACCTCCCATGTCAAATTCCGTTACACCCGATTCGATCGGGGAACCCGTGGTATCCGACCGTGTCCGCGAGGCACTGGCAATCACCTTGCGCGGCTGCGAAGAACTGCTGCCGCAGGCCGACTGGTTGAAGAAGCTGGTGCGCGCCGACGCCACGGGGGCGCCGCTGCGCATCAAGTTCGGCATGGACCCCACCGCGCCCGACCTGCACCTGGGCCACACCGTGGTGCTGAACAAGATGCGCCAGTTGCAGGACCAGGGGCACACGGTCATTCCGCTGATCGGCGACTTCACCACCATGATCGGCGACCCTTCCGGGCGCAACAGCACGCGCCCGCCGCTCACGCGCGAGCAGATCGAAGCCAACGCCAAGACCTATTTCGAGCAGATCCGCCTGGTGGTGGACATCGACCGCGCCGAGGTCCGCTACAACAGCGAATGGAGCGACCCACTGGGCGCGCGCGGGATGATCCAACTGGCGGCCCGCTACACCGTGGCGCGCATGATGGAGCGCGACGACTTCAACAAGCGCTTCGAGTCCAACACGCCGATCAGCGTGCACGAGTTCCTGTACCCGCTGATGCAGGGCTACGACTCGGTGGCGCTGAAGTCCGACCTGGAACTGGGCGGCACCGACCAGAAGTTCAACCTGCTGATGGGCCGCCACCTGCAGCAGGAATACGGCCAGGAACCACAGTGCATCCTGACCATGCCGCTGCTGGAAGGCACCGACGGCGTGGACAAGATGTCCAAGAGCAAGAACAACTACATCGGCATCACCGAACCCGCCAACGTGATGTTCGCCAAGGTGCTGTCCATCAGCGACGAACTGATGTGGCGCTGGTACACCCTGCTGAGTTTCCGGCCTGAGAGCGAGATCGCCGCGCTCAGGCGCGAGGTCGAGGGCGGGCGCAACCCCAAGGACGCCAAGGTGGCGCTGGCGCGCGAGATCGTGACGCGCTTTCACAGCGCCGCGGCGGCCGATGCGGCGCAAGCCGACTTCGCCAACCGCGCGCGGGGTGGCGTGCCGGACGAGATTCCCGAGGTCACGCTGTCCGGCGCCCCGCTGGCCATCGGCGCCTTGCTCAAGTCCGCCGGCCTGGTGCCGTCCACCAGCGAGGCTTTGCGCATGGTGGAGCAGGGCGGGGTGCGCATCGACGGCGCGGTGGTGTCGGACAAGGCCCTGAAGGTGGTCGCCGGCACCTGTGTCGTGCAGGTGGGCAAGCGCAAGTTCGCCCGCGTCACGCTCGCCTGAAGCCCACGCCCATGCAAGTTGGCAGCTACCTGAAGTTGTCGGTGGCGGTGGCGGTGGCCACCATCGCGCTGAAGACCGGCGCCTGGTGGTTGACCGGATCGGTCAGCCTGCTGTCGGACGCGATGGAGTCGCTGGTGAACCTGGCCGGCGCCACCTTCGCGCTGGCCATGGTGACCGTCGCGGCGCAGCCGCCCGATGCCGACCACCCGCTGGGCCATCACAAGGCCGAATACTTCTCCAGCGGTTTTGAAGGGGTGCTCATCTTGGTGGCGGCCGGCGGCATCGTCTGGGCCGCGGTGCAGCGCCTGCTGGCGCCCCAGCCCCTGGAATCGCTGGGCATCGGCCTGGCGCTGTCGGTGCTGAGTTCAGCGCTGAACGGTGTGCTGGCCTGGGCCATGCTGCGCAAGGCGCGGCAGCACCGGTCCATGGCGCTGGAAGCCGATGCGCGCCACCTGTTCACCGACGTGTGGACCTCGGCCGGCGTGGTGGCCGGCCTGCTGGCGGTGCACGCCACCGGCTGGCTGTGGCTGGACCCGGTGGTGGCCATCGGCGTGGCGCTGAACATCGTGCGCGAAGGCGTGAGCCTGGTGCGGGCCTCGGCCGACGGGCTGATGGACCGCGCGCTGGAGCCCGAGGTGCAGGCCGACATCGACAGGACCCTGGCCGAATTCGCGCACCAGGCCATCCGCTTCGACCACGTGGTCACGCGCCGGGCGGGCGCGCGGCGCTTCGTCGACATGCACATGCACATGCCCGCCGGCTGGACCCTGGGGCGCGCCGCGGCGCTGCGCACGTCGGTCGAGCAGGCGCTGATGGGTGCGGTGCCCGGTCTGCGCGCGTCCATCCAGCTGTTGCCGATGGACGTGGAGGCCCATTTCGACGATCCGAAGGACCCGCTGTGATCGCGCTGCTGCAGCGCGTGCGCGAAGCGTCGGTCAGCGTGGCGGGCCGCGAGACCGGCCGCATCGGCGCGGGTGCGCTGGTGCTGGTGTGCGCCGAACCCGCCGACACCGAAGCCCAGGCCGCCAAGCTGGTGGACAAGCTGCTGAAGCTGCGCATCTTCAGCGACGAAGCCGGCAAGATGAACCGCAGCCTGCAGGACACAGGCGGCGGCTTGCTGATCGTGAGCCAGTTCACCCTGGCGGCCGATTGCAGCGGCGGCAACCGCCCCAGCTTCACCGGCGCCGCGCCCGCCGAGCAGGGCCGCGCGCTCTACGAAACCGTGCTGCGCCTGGCAAGAGAACGCCACCCGGAGGTGGCGTGCGGTGAATTCGGCGCCGACATGCAGGTGGCGCTGGTTAACGACGGTCCCGTCACCATTCCCTTGCGCATCGCGTAAGCGATCCCCATGGGGACAGGTCGCCAAAGGCGACCAGGGGGTGCGGTCTCGTTAGCGCCGCGAACCCGATCCGGGTTGCCCGGTCGGGTTCGGCAGCCCCTCGGGGGCGGCCGCCAGGCGGCCGGGGCCCTTAATCAGCGTACTGGCCTGCGGCCTTGATGGCCGGGCCCCACTTGTTGATTTCGGCTTCGACGAACTTCTTATGTTCGGCGCCATTGACGCGGCCGTCGGTGACCACCACCGCGCCCAGGGCTTCCTGCTTCTTGATGAAGTCGGCGTCCTTCAGCGATGCGCGCAGCGCGGCGTTGAGCTTGTCCAGCACCGGCTTGGGCGTGCCCTTGGGCGCGTACATGCCGTGCCAGATGCTGACGTTGAAGCCCTTCAGGCCCGAAGCATCCAGCGTGGGCAGCTTGGCCAGCGCCGGGGTGGCCAGCGGCTTGAGCGTGGTGACCGCGTAGGCCTTGACCTTGCCGCCTTCGATCTGGGTGCTGGTGTTGGTGGTCTGGTCGCACATCAGGTCCACCTGGCCGCCCAGCAGGTCGGTCATGGCCGGGCCGGTGCCCTTGTAGGGCACGGTGGTCATGTCCACCTTCACGGCTTGCTGGAACAGCAGGCCGCACAGGTGAGATGCGGCGCCCAGGCCGGCGTTGGCCAGGTTGATCTTGCCCTTGTTGGCGTCGATCCACTTGGCCAGTTCGGCGTAGTTGTTGGCCGGCAAGGTGGGCCGGCCGATCAGGGTCATGGGCACTTCGTTGACCATGCCCAGGTATTCAAAGTCGTCCAGCGTCTTGTACGACAGGGTGCGGTACAGCGCGGGCGACGTGGCCATGCCGATGTGGTGCAGCAGCACGGTGTAGCCGTCCGGCGCGGCCTTGGCCACCTTGCCGGCGCCCAGCGTGCCGCCGGCGCCGCCCACGTTTTCAATGATGACGGTCTGCTTCAGTTCCTTGCCCAGCACCACGCCCAGGTCGCGCGCCACCTTGTCGGTGGGGCCACCGGCGGCAAAGGGCACCACCACCGTGATGGGCTTGTCCGGGTACTCGGCCAGCGCTGCGGTGGCGGCCATCAGGGCCGTGCCGGCCAGCATCCATTGTTTCATTCAGGGCTCCTAGGCGGTTGAACAGGTGGCGCGGCCGCGGGTCGGGCAGCGCGTGACCATAACGAAGTGGGGATGCTAGGGGAGGACAGGCCGCCGCGAAGCGCGGGAATTACTTATCACCCCCTGAGGCTGACCTGGGGCAAATCGGCTCAAGTCCGCGCACAGCGGGCCGATATGGCCCAGAGCGAGGGCTGGCTTTCGGCCCTTCCACGGGCTTGCCGCCTGCCATGATGCCCATGCCCGACCCCGACTTCAGCCGCTCGCTGGCCCGCCTGCTGCACACAGGGGCCCTGCTGGCCGTGACGGTGCTGGCGCTGGCTGTGCCCGGGGTGACCTGGTGGCTGCAGTGGGAGTTCGCCGCCGGGGCACTGGACGGGCTGGCTGCCAGCCGGGCCTACCTGATTTCGCAGCGCGTGAACGCCAACCCCCAGGCTTGGCGCCAGGACAGCGCGGCCTTGTCCGACCTGGTGCGCCGGCCCTTGCTGTCGCTGGACCCCGACGACCGCCGCCGCCTGCTGGACCCGGACCGCCACCTCATCACCGGCCACGCGGACTTCGCCTCGGGAGGCTGGCCACGAATCACCCGCCATGTCGACATCCACGACGGCGGGCGCCTGGTGGCGCGCCTGGAAGTGCAACGCTCGTTGCAGGCGGCAGCGGGGCTGGCGGCGGCGACCGGACTGGCCGCACTGGGATTGGGCTGGGCGGCCCTGGCGATGCTGCACCGGCGACCGCTGCGCCACCTTCGCGCGGCCGAGGACGGGCTGAAGCAACTGGCCTTCCAGGACGCGCTGACGGGCCTGTCCAACCGCGAACACTTTCGCGCCCGGCTGGCCGATGCGGTGAGCCGCGCGCAGGCCAACCCGTCGCTGGTGGCGGTGCTGTCGGTGGACCTGGACCATTTCAAGGCCATCAACGATGCCGAGGGCCATGATGTGGGCGACGGCGTGCTGCGTGAGGCCGCGGAACGGCTGCGCCGCGGCGTGCGCGCCAGCGACCTGGTGGCGCGGGTGGGCGGCGACGAATTCGCGGTGCTGCTGGAAGGGCTGAATGCGGCGGAAGACGCCGAGCGCGTGGCCGACGGGCTGATCGTGCGCTTCGCAAGGCCCTTCGTCGTGGGAGGGCGCGACCACCACCTGAGCTGCAGCGTCGGCGTGTCGGTGCACCCGCGTGACGCCAGCGAACCCGACCGCCTGTTGGCCTATGCCGGCACCGCGATGCAAAACGCCAAGCGTGCCGGGCGCAACACCCACCGCAGCTTCTGCCCGCAGATGCAGGAGGGCGTGGCCGAGCGCCTGCGCACCGAGGCCGACCTGCGCCAGGCCCTGGCCAAGAACGAATTCGTTCTCTACTACCAGCCGCTGGTGGACATGCGAGCGCGCTGCACCCGTGGGGCCGAGGCCCTGCTGCGCTGGCGCCATCCGCAGCGCGGCATGGTGCCCCCCGGGGAATTCATCGAAGCGCTGGAAAGCCTGGGTCTGATCCACGCCGTGGGCGAATGGGTCATGCACGAGGCCTGTGCGCAGACGGTGCGCTGGATCGAGAGCGGGCTGGGGCCGCTGCAGGTGTCGGTGAATGTGTCGCCGCTGCAGTTTGCGCGGGGTGCCGTGTTCGTGGCCCAGGTGCAGCGCATTCTGCTGGAAACCGGCCTGCGACCCGACCTGCTGCAACTGGAAGTGACCGAAGGCCACCTGATGGCCGACAACGACCGCAGCCTGGCGATGCTGAAGGAATTGCGCGCGCTGGGCGTGACGCTGGCCATCGACGACTTCGGCACCGGCTACTCGTCGCTGGCCTACCTGAGCCATTTCCCGGTGAACACACTGAAAGTGGACCGGTCCTTCGTCAATGAACTGGCCCTGGGCGACGGGTCGTCCAACATCGTGAAGGCCATCGTGCAACTGGGCCACAACCTGGGCCTGGGTGTCACGGCCGAAGGCATAGAAACCGACACGCAGTTGCAGGCCCTGGCCGCCATGGGCTGCGATGTGGCCCAGGGTTACCTGCTGGGCCGGCCCATGCCGGCGCCGGACTTCTCGGCCCGCATGGTGGCCGAGGTGCGCGAGGAAGTTCTGTCCTGACCGGCTGACCCGCAGCCGCCGCAGGATCAGTCGTACTTGCGGGCGTCCTCGATCACCTTGCCGTCGTTGGGCAGGCTGCCCGGTTCGGCCAACTGCACATCGGCGCGCAGCTTGGTCACGTCGCGCACGCTGGCCGCCACCGCTTCGGCCAGGCCCTCGGGGCGGCGGGCGGCTTCCGCCTTCAGGGTCATGCGGTCGTTGGCCATTTCGCCTTCCACCACCAGGCGCGCGCGCAGCAGTTCCGGGTGGCGCTTGACCACCTCGGCCACCTGGCTGGGGTGCACGAACATGCCGCGCACCTTGGCCGTCTGGTCGGCCCGCCCCAGCCAGCCCTTGATGCGCGGCGCCGTGCGCCCGCAGGGGCTGGCGCCCGGCAGCACCGCCGACAGGTCGCCGGTGCCGAAACGCAGCATCGGGTAGTCGGCATTGAAGACGGTGACCACCACCTCGCCCACCTCGCCGTCGGGCACCGGGGTGCTGGTGCCGGGGCGCACGATCTCCACCAGCACGCCTTCGTCGACCAGCAGGCCCTGGCGGCTTTCGGTTTCATAGGCAATCAGTCCGGCCTCGGCCGTGGCATAGGCCTGGTAGCCGGTGACGCCGCGCTCGGCCAGCCAGTCGCGCAAGCTGGGCGGGAAGGCCTCGCCACTGAGCAGGGCCTTCTTCAAGGATGGCAGGGCCGTGCCGGTCTCGGCCGCCTTCTCCAGCAGGATGCGCAGAAAACTGGGCGTGCCGGCATAGGCATCGGGGCGCAACTCGGCCGCGGCCTGCAACTGCATTTCGGTGTTGCCCACGCCACCCGGGAAGACGGTGCAGCCCAGCGCATGGGCGCCGCTTTCCATGATCCAGGCCCCGGGCGTGAGGTGGTAGCTGAAGCTGTTGTGCACCAGGTCGCCGTCGCGAAAGCCGGCCGCGAACATGGCGCGGGCCACGCGCCAGTAGTTGCCGGCGCCGCTGTCGGGTTCATAGATGGGACCGGGGGATTGGTAGACGCGTGCGGCGCGGCGCGCCAGGCCCAGCGCGCGCCAGCCGATGGCCGAGAAGCCGCCGAAGGGGTCGCTGGTCACGCTGGTGCGCTGGCGGTCGTGCAATTCGCCCTTGCGCGTGACCGGCAGCGCGGCCAGCGCGGCGCGGCTGGTGATGGCGCTGGCGTCCACCCCGGCCAGGATCTCGCCATAGGCCCGCGTGCGCTGGGCCGCGGCCACGTGACCCGGCAAGGCGGCCAGGTGAGCGGCCTCGCGCGCGGCGGGCTCGCGGGTTTCCAGCGCGTCGAAAAAGTCAGTCATCGCTGTCGCTCCACTGCGCCAGTTGTTTTTTCAGGTCGGCCACGAAATCACGCACCTCGGCGCTGCTGCGCAGGCGTTTGGGCAGCCATTCGGGGCTGTTGCGCGACGGGCGTTTCACCCGCGCGGCGTCGATGCCGTCGGCGGCCAGCACCGCCTTGGCGATGGGCGTGGCCTTGCGCTCGAAACGGCCCTCGCGCTCGGTCAGGCCCAGCGCGCGCAACTCGCGCTTCAGGGTCTGCAGTGCGATCTCGGGCTTGAAGGGCGGCGGGGCGATGCCCCATTCTTCGGTCATGACAGCCAGCGCTTTCGGCGCTTGTAGCTCTTCACGTCCTTGAAACTCTTGCGGTCGCCGCCGCCCATGCCGAGGTAGAACTCCTTCACGTCCTCGTTCTCGCGCAGGGCCTTGGCCTCGCCGTCCATCACCACGCGGCCGTTTTCCAGGATGTAGCCATAGTCGGAGTAGCGCAGCGCGATGTTGGTGTTCTGCTCGGCCAACAGGAAGGTGACCTTTTCCTTGGTGTTCAGGTCCTTCACGATCTCGAACACTTCTTCCACGATCTGCGGCGCCAGGCCCATGCTGGGCTCGTCCAGCAGCACCATCTTCGGGTTGGCCATCAGCGCGCGGCCAATGGCGCACATCTGCTGCTCACCGCCCGAGGTGTAGGCCGCCTGGCTGGTGCGGCGCGTCTTCAGGCGCGGGAAGTAGTTGTAGACCTTCTCCAGCGTCTGCGCGATGGCGGCCTTGCCGTCCTTGCGCGTGTAGGCGCCGGTCATCAGGTTTTCTTCGATGGTCAGGTGGGCGAAGCAGTGCCGGCCCTCCATCACCTGCACCACGCCGCGGTTGACCATGTCGGCGGTGGAGAGCTTTTCAATGCGCTCGCCGCGCAGGTCGATGCTGCCCTTGGTGACCTCGCCGCGTTCACCGGCCAGCAGGTTGCTCACCGCGCGCAGCGTGGTGGTCTTGCCCGCGCCGTTGCCGCCCAGCAGCGCCACCACCTTGCCCTCGGGCACGTTCAGCGACACGCCCTTCAGCACCAGGATCACGTGGTTGTAGATGACCTCGATGCCGTTGACGTTGAGCAGGATGTTGGACATGCGCAAACCTTTCGGATTCATCGAAGCACCACACGCGGCGCTTCGATGAAGGCCCCGCTTCAGGGGCCTTCGGTTCAGACGATCAGGACTGGCAGTCCTCGGGTGTACGGCGAGACAGCTTCTTTTCGGCGGCGTACTTGTCGGCAGCTTGCTTGACCATCGGCTTCAGGATGGCTTCGTCGGCCTGCAGCCAGTCGGAGGTGAAGTTCCACTTGCTGCCGTCCCAGGTGTGAACACGGGCCCAGTTGGCGCCCATGTGGTCCACACAGCTGGTGGACACCGGGCGCAGCACCCCGGCGAAGCCCAGGCCGTCCAGCTTCTTCTGATCCAGGGCCAGGTTTTCCAGGCCCCAGCGCACCTGCTCGCCGGTCATGACCTTGCCCTTGCCGAAGCGTTCCTGGGCGCGCTTGACGCCTTCGACGGCGAACATCGCGCTCATCATGCCGCGCATGTACAGCACCTGCCCCACTTCGTCCTTCGGCCCCGTGCCCTGGCCCTTGGCGTGCAGTTCCTTCAGGACGTCCTGCACGATCTTGGCGTTGGGTTCGGTGCCGTGCTGCATGGTCACCGCGTTGTAGCCCTTGGCGCCGTCGCCCACGTCCTTGACATCGGGTTCGGCACCGGCCCACCACACGCCGTACATCTTCTCGCGCGGGAAGCCGGTGGCCACGGCTTCCTTGATGGCGGTGGAGTTCATCACGCCCCAGCCCCACAGGAACACGTAGTCAGGGCGGCTCTGGCGGATCTGCAGCCAGGTGGACTTCTGCTCCACGCCGGGTGCGGCCACGGGCAGCAGCTGCAGGTCGAAGCCGTGCAGTGCGGCGCGCTGCTGCATCAGCGGGATGGGTTCCTTGCCATAGGGGCTGTCGTGGTAGACCAGGGCGATCTTCTTGCCCTTCAACTTGTCCAGCCCGCCTTCCTTCTTGGCCACGTGCTGGGTCAGCACGTCGGCGGCCACCCAGTAGGTGCCGGCGATCGGGAAGTTCCACTTGAACACGCCGCCGTCGGCACTTTCACTGCGGCCGTAGCCGGCGGTGATGAGGGGAATCTTGTCGCCGGGGGCCTTCTCGGTCAGCGCGAAGGTGATGCCGGTGGACAGCGGCTGGAACACCGTGGCGCCCTTGCCCTTCAGGCGTTCGTAGCATTCCACGCCCTTGTCGGTGGCGTAGCCGGTCTCGCACTCTTCGTAGGTGATCTTCACCCCGTTCATGCCGCCCTTGGCATTCACGTACTTGATGTAGTCCACATAGCCGTTGGCCCAGGGCACCCCGTTGGGCGCGTAGGCGCCGGTGCGGTACACCAGCACCGGGAAGAACTGCTCCTTGGCCTGCGCGAAGGCGGCCGGGGCCGTGAGCAGGCTGCCGGCACCGGCGGCCAGCATGGCCGTGGCAAGGGCGAAAGATTTCAGCGTCATGTCTGCCTCCAAGAGGTTAGGAAGTTGCACGCGGCGGTGCGGGGTGAGAACGTGTGAGGGGAACGTTTGAGCGGGGCGCGGCCTTGTCGGGGTTTACGCGAGGCACCGTTCAGTCAGTGGGGGAAAGGCCAGAGCCTGAGCTTCTCCTTGCCGATGGCCCACAGCCGCGCCAGGCCATGCGGCTCCACGATCAGGAAGGTGACGATCAGCGCACCGAAAACCATGAAGGTGAGGTGCGATGCCAAGGCGGTGTCGAAGCCCAGCGCCACGGTCAGGTTGTCCAGGATGATGGGCAGGATGACGATGAAGGCCGCGCCAAAGAAGCTGCCCATGATGGAGCCCAGGCCGCCGATGATCACCATGAACAGCAACTGGAAGCTGCGGTCGATGTTGAAAGCGGCCGGCTCCCACGAACCCAGGTAGACGAAGCCCCACAGCGCGCCGGCCACGCCGACGATGAAGGAACTGACCGCGAAGGCCGTGAGCTTGGCGTACACAGGCCGGATGCCGATGACCGAGGCGGCCACGTCCATGTCGCGCATGGCCATCCACTCGCGGCCGATGTGGCTGCGCACCAGGTTCTTGGCCACCAGCGCGAACAGCACCAGGAAGCACAGGCAGAACAGGTACTTCTGCCAGGGCGCTTCCACCGGCAGGCCCAGCACCTTCAGCCCGGCCACGCTGACCGAGCCCGAGGACGAATCGTTGGTGAACCACTTGATGCGCAGAAAGGCCCAGTCGGTGAAGAACTGGGCCGCCAACGTGGCCACCGCCAGGTACAGGCCCTTGATGCGCAGCGACGGTATGCCGAACAGCACCCCCACCGCCGTGGCACACACCCCGCCCAGCAGGATGGCCAGCACCGGCGGCATGCCGTCCACCCGCACCAGGAAGTTGTAGGCCGCATAGGCCCCCACGGCCATGAAGCCGCCGGTGCCCAGGCTGATCTGGCCGCAGTAACCCACCAGGATGTTCAGCCCCAGCGCCGCCAGTGACAGGATGAGGAAGGGGATCAGGATGGCGCGGAACATGTATTCCGACGCCAGGAAGGGCACGCCCAGGAAGGCGAAGGCAATCAGCGCCAGGATCAGGACGCGGTCCTGTGCGATCGGGAAGATCTGCTGGTCGGCCGGGTAGGACGTCTTGAACTGGCCGTTTTCGCGGTAGAGCATGTCTTCTTCTCCTTGTTGCTGCTCAGACGCGGTCGATGATCTTCTCGCCGAACAGCCCCTGAGGCCGCACCAGCAGGACCACCAGCACCAGCACGTAGCCGAACCAGATCTCGATGCCGCCACCCACCAGCGGGCCTATGAACACTTCCGACAGCTTTTCACCCACGCCCAGCACCAGGCCACCGACGATGGCGCCGGGCACCGAGGTCAGGCCGCCCAGGATGACCACCGGCAGGGCCTTGAGCGCCAGCACCGACAGCGAGAACTGCACGCCCAGCTTGCTGCCCCAGATCATGCCGGCCACCAGGGCCACGAAGCCCGCCACGCTCCAGACGATGACCCACACGCGCGACAGCGGGATGCCGATGGACTGCGCGGCCTGGTGGTCGTCGGCCACCGCGCGCAGCGCGCGCCCGGTGGTGGTGTACTGGAAGAACAGGCTCAGCACGATCACCAGCGCCGCGGCGATGAGCGCGGCCCAGAGGTCTTCCTTGTTCACCAGGATGCCGCCCTGGAAGGTGCTCTCCAGCAGGAACATCGGGTCCTTGGGCAGGCCGATGTCGATCTTGTAGATGTCGCTGCCGAACAGGGTCTGGCCGAAACCGTCCAGGAAGTAGGTGACGCCGAGGGTGGCCATCAGCAGCGTGATGCCTTCCTGGTTCACCAGCTTGCCCAGCACCAGGCGTTCAATCAGCCAGGCCACGGCCACCATCACCAGCATGGCGGCGCCGAAGGCCAGCAGGTTGGCCACCAGCTTGCCGTCAATGCCGGTGAATTTCGGGATCCATTCGGAAAAGCGCGCCATCGCCAGCGCGGCGAACAGCACCATCGCGCCCTGCGCGAAGTTGAACACGCCGCTGGCCTTGAAGATGAGCACGAAGCCCAGGGCCACCAGCGAATACAGCATGCCCGTCATCAGGCCGCCGATCAAAGCTTCAAGAAAGAATTGCATGGCCGGGCCTTCAGTGCGAGGTGCCCAGGTAGGCGTTGATCACTTCGGGGTTGGCGCGCACCTCTTCGGGTGTGCCGTCACCGATCTTCTTGCCGTAGTCCAGCACCACCACGCGGTCGGAAATGTCCATCACCACGCCCATGTCGTGCTCGATCAGCACGATGGTGGTGCCGAACTCGTCGTTCACGTCCAGCACGAAGCGGCACATGTCCTGTTTCTCTTCGACGTTCATGCCGGCCATGGGTTCGTCCAGCAGCAGCACCTGTGGCTCCATGGCCAGCGCGCGGCCCAGGTCCACGCGCTTTTGCAGGCCATAGGGCAGGCGGCCCACCGGGGTCTTGCGAAAAGCCTGGATCTCCAGGAAGTCGATGATGCGTTCGACGAAGGCACGGTGCTCGCCCTCTTCGCGCCGCGCGGCGCCGAAGTGCCAGGCCTGCTGGAAGATGTTGGTCTTCATCTTCAGGTTGCGCCCCGACATGATGTTGTCGATGACGTTCATGCCCTTGAACAGGGCCAGGTTCTGGAAGGTGCGCGCCACGCCCATTTCCGCCACCTGGCGGCTGTTCATGTGGCTGAAGGTGTTGCCGCGGAAGGTGATCTGGCCTTGCTGCGGCGTGTACACGCCGTTGATGCAGTTGAGCATGCTGCTCTTGCCGGCGCCATTGGGGCCGATGATGGCGCGGATCTCGTGCTCGCGCACGTTGAAGCTGATGTCGGTCAGCGCCTTCACGCCGCCGAAACTCAAGGAGATGTTCTTGACGTCCAGGATGACGTCGCCGATCTTGCGTTCACTCATCATGCCGCCTTCTTCACCGCGGGGAAGGTCTTCACGTCGATGATCTTCAAGGTGGCCGACACGCTGCCGCTGCGCCCGTCCTCGAACTTCACCGCGGTTTCGATGTACTGCTCGGCCAGGCCGCCGTACAGCGCGTCCACCAGCACCTTGTACTTGTCGTTGATGAAGCCGCGCTTGACCTTGCGGGTGCGGGTCATCTCGCCGTCGTCGGCGTCCAGTTCCTTGTGCAGCACCAGGAAGCGGGTCACCTGGCTGCCGGCCAGCAGGGCGTCTTCGGCCAGGTCGGCGTTCACCTTTTCCACGCACTCGCGCACCATCTCCAGAACCTGTGGCTTGGACGCCAGGTCGGTGTAGCCGGCGTAGGGCAGGTTGCGGCGCTCGGCCCAGTTGCCCACGGCCTCGAAGTCGATGTTGATGAAGGCGCACACACGCTCGCGCTGGTCGCCGAAGGCCACCGCCTCCTTCACGAAGGGGAAGAACTTCAGCTTGTTCTCCACGTACTTGGGCGCGAACATGGCACCGTCGTTCGGGCCGCCCTTGATGCGGCCCACGTCCTTGGCGCGGTCGATGATCTTCAGGTGCCCGTGCGCGTCCAGGAAGCCGGCGTCGCCGGTGTGGTACCAGCCGTCGGCGGTGAGCACTTCCGCGGTGGCGGCGGGGTTCTTGTAGTACTCCTTCAGCAGGCCCGGGCTCTTCACCAGCAGTTCGCCGTTGTCGGCCAGCTTGATTTCCACCCCATCGATCGGCACGCCCACGGTGTCGGCGCGCGCTTCGTGGTCGGGCTGCAGGCAGACGAAGACCGCGGTTTCGGTGCTGCCATACAACTGCTTCAGGTTGATGCCGATGCTGCGGTAGAAGGTGAACAGGTCGGGGCCGATGGCTTCACCCGCGGTGTAGGCCACCCGCACGCGCGAAAACCCCAGCGAATTGCGCAGCGGGCCGTAGATGAACCAGTCGCCCAGGCGGTACTTGAGGGCGTCCATCAGGCCGATGGACTTGCCGTCCATGCGCGCCGGGCCCACGCGCTGGGCCACGTCCATGCAGGCCTTGAACAGCCAGCGCTTGATGGCCGACGCGTCTTCCATGCGGATGGTCACGCTGGTGAGCAGGCCTTCGAAGATGCGCGGTGGGGCGAAGTAGTAGGTGGGCCCGATCTCCTTCAGGTCGATGGTGACCGTGGCGTTGGACTCGGGGCAGTTCACCACGTAGCCGCAGGCCAGCCACTGCGCGTAGCTGAAGATGTTCTGGCCGATCCAGGCCGGCGGCATGTAGGCCAGCACCTCTTCGTTTTCGGTCAGCTTGTCGAAGCTTTGGCCGGCCTTGGCCCGGTCCAGCAGCGTGAAGTGGGTGTGCACCACGCCTTTGGGGTTGCCGGTGGTGCCGCTGGTGAAGAACATGGCCGCCACGTCCTGCGGCTGCGCCTTGGCCACCTCGGCCTCGAAGAAGCCGGCGTTCTGGGCGTTGAAGGCCTTGCCGCTGTCGATCAGGTCGTCCAGCGCGGTGAGGCCGGGCTCGCTGTAGTTGCGCAGGCCCCGCGGGTCGTCGTAGACGATGGTGGCCAGCAGCGGGCATTGGGGGCGGATTTCCAGCAGCTTGTCCACCTGCTCCTGGTCTTCCACCACCGCGAAAGTGACGTCGGCGTTGGTGATGGGGAAGACGAACTCGGTGGCCACCGCGTCCTGGTACAGCGGCACGGGAACGGCGCCCAGGCTTTGCACGGCCAGCATGCAGGCGTACAGGCGGGGGCGGTTTTCACCCACCACCACCACGTGCTGCCCGCGCTGCAATCCGGACTTGGCCATCCCGGCGGCGATGTCGCGCACCTGTGCCGCCAGCGCGGCCCAGGTGATGGCCTGCCAGATGCCATATTCCTTCTCGCGCAACGCCGCCGCCTGGGGGCGGGCCTTGGCGTGCTCCAGCATCAGCCGGGGGAAAGTTGTCTGCACCTTGGTGTCTCCTTGCGGACAGGACGGACCTGAGCCTGACCGTTACGAAGTGTCATGCTAGGCCGATGTTTGACGTTCTGCTGTCTGTGTGACGACAATCCTAGGGTCAGCCCTGCCCGGACTTTCCTGGGTGCCGGGTGTCAGGGTCACGTCAATCTGAAGGAGTTCCAGATGGCCAGCATGGCCTTCAACGACACCCAGCGGCCCAAGCCGCTGCTGCAGCGCGCGCGCGCGCCCACCACCACCGAACTGGCCATGGTGCCCTGGCTGGCGGTGCTGGGCCCGGCCGAGCGCGAGCGCGCCGCTGCCGCCATCCAGGTGGCCGAAGCGCGCCAGGGCGACTTCGTCTGCAAGATCGGCCGCTCGGCCAACTACTGGTTCGGGGTGCTGGACGGGCTGCTGAAGATGAGCAATGACGCCAGCGCCAGCGCGCAGATCACCTTCACCGGTGTGCCGCCAGGGGCCTGGTTCGGCGAGGGCACGCTGCTCAAGCGCGAGGCCTACCGCTACAACATCGAACCGCTTCGCCGCAGCATCGTGGCCGGCCTGCCGCTGGACAGCTTCGAGTGGCTGCTGGAGAACAGCATCCCCTTCAACCGCTACGTGATGAACCAGATCAATGAGCGGCTGGGGCAGTTCATCGCCGCGCGCGAAGCCGACCGCATCAGCAACCCCGACGTGCGCGTGGCGCGCGGCCTGGCCAGCCTGTTCCACCCGGTGCTGTACCCGGGCGTGGGCGAGTTGCTGCGCATCACCCAGCAGGAACTGGCCTACCTGGTGGGCCTGTCGCGCCAGCGGGTGAACGAAGCGCTGCAGGCGCTGCAGCGCGAAGCCATCATCCGCGTGGAATACGGCGGCGTGCGGGTCCTGGACCTGCGCCGGCTGCGCGAATACATGGCAGGGCCATAGCGCAGCGGGCGGTCAACGGTCCAGCACGGGCCGCATGGCCTGTGTCCAGCGTGTCAGCAGGGCTGGTTCGTGGGCCCGCATCAGCACTGCCGTTTGCTGGCCCGGGTACTCGGTGGCCATGGCCACGCCTTCCGGCGCGTCGTAGAACCGTTGCCAGTCGTCGGAGAACCACAGCGGCTTCAACCCCAAGGGTGCCAGGGCGGCATCGCAGTGGCTCAGCCGTTTTGCGCCCGGCTGGCGGCTGGACAGCACCTGCTGCGAACTGAACCCCGCCAGCCGGTGCCGGCGGAACGCCGCGTCGGCCAGGAACTGCGCCAGGTTGCCGGCCAGGAACTGGGCATGCTGACGCACGAACTCGCCGGCCGAATTCGTTGAAGGTGGCGGCGGGAAGGCCAACACACGCGTCTGCAGGCCGTCGGGCGAGAAGACATAGACGTCGAAATACGGGTCGCCGGACACGCGGCCCAGCATCCAGAACTTTGGCGGTGGCTGGTAGCCGAATCGGTAGCGTGCCAGGACGGCCTGCACGTCGTAGTTGGCCGCTTGCAGTCCGTCCAGGACCAGGCCGTGCCCGAGGCGCTGCAGGAACTGCCGGTACAAGGCGGGCAGCGGTGCGCCACCGGCGGCAGCCTGCAAGGCGTCGATCTCCGATGCCGCAGCCCCCACCACGCGCTGCGCGAATTCAGGTTCGAACGCGCCGATGTAGCGCAGCGCTTCGTCAATCGGGGACCCACCCCCCACCGGTTCGGCCGTCATGTCGTGCAGGTCGCGCAGAGTTGGAAGCCGATGTTGCTCATGCAGGTGTCGCAGGACACAACCAGTTCCCCTTCCTTGTTCGTGCCGCCACCGATCCAGGCCTCGGCCATGGAGACCGGCTCCAGGCCCAGGGCGTAGGCCTGTTGCAGCATCTTGGGCGCCGAGCAGTTGCCCACCGGGTTGTTGGCGCCGGCCGTGGCCTTGCGCAACAAATCCAGCGCGGTCAGGGTCTCGCCGCCGCCGCCACGGCTTTTCATGGACCCGGCCGCCTTCAGAGGCGGCGCCCAGTGTTGGTCCACCAGCAGGTTGTCAACGGCGTCGGCGCTTGTGGCCGCGGCCTCCAGGCCTTTCAGGTCAGCCAGTGCCCGCTGCAGGTCCGGGTTGGTCGGGTCCTTGTCCAACGCGGCCTGGGCGAGCTTGCACTTGATGTCCAGGTCGCGCTGGCGGTGCCAGACGGCGCCCGAGGCCCCATAGATCACGACCTCCCGGGTCGGGTCACGGGGATCGCGGCAGATCAGCGCCCCGATCATCTTGCCGGCGGTCACGCCAACTTCGTCAGGCGTTTCCTTCGCCTGGCGGACCGATTGGGCCAGCACCCAGTCGGCGCGTTCGGCAGCGGTCCCGCCCACGGGGTCGGGCCGGCCGGCAAGGTCGATCAAGGTTCTGACCTTGTCGAAGACCTTTTTCTTGGCCGCGTCGTCGCGCGGAATCTGGTTGACGGTTTTGCACCGGTGGCAGGCGGCCTGGTGGGCCCGTTCGTCCAGCGCCACCTGCATGTTGTCCAGGTACTGCTCGAACTGCGCCGTGCAGGCCACCTTGGCGGACAGCGTCGTGTTCTTGAAGTCTTCCAGCGCCTGCTTCAGCCTGAACAGGTCGTTCTCGATATTGCGAATCTTCTGCTTGCTGCGGTCCGAGGCAAAGCCCTTGATCGGCGGCATGGCATCGGCCAGCGCCGCGTCGGCGTCGCGGTCCTTCTTCAGCTTGTCCAGGGCTTCGTTGCGAACCCTGATGTCATCGGCCAGGCGCGCCTGCGCCGCGGCGCGGGTGCTGAAATCGGCCTCCAGAAATTGAAGTTCCGCGATTTGGGCGTCCAGCTTGCCAATCAAGGCCAGATTCTTTGACTTGCCCTTGGCCACCTCGTTGTCGCGGGCGTGCTGCAAGGCGACCCGCTGGCCATTGGCGTCGGCGGCGCCGCTGCAGGCGTCCACGGCGTCCTTGGCCGATTGAACCTGGACCAGGCCTTGCTCGGCCGACTTGATGGCCTTGTTGGTCGCCGCGCGCCGCGTGGTGGCGTCGTCCGCTTCCTTGACCAAGGCGGGCGGCAGGACCATGCCCTTGAACGGTGCCACGCTCATTGCTGCGCCCTTTTCGACTGAACGGGGTGGTCGGCCTGGGTGAGGCCGTGTGCCATCAGAGCACCGGCCCGGTGGCGAACTCCTGCCAGGCGGCCGGTTCGTAGCGTTCTTCGATGGCGGCCCACTGTTCCGCGGTGATGTCCGAAAACAGCAGGTCGGCGCGCGCCTCGGGCGCCAGGTCGGTGCGGGCCAACAGTGCGTCCACGGCCGGGTCGCTGTCGAAATTGGGGCAGAAGCGCAACATCAAGGTCACGAACTTGGCCAGCGAGGACTGCCACTGGAAGCCGTGGGACCGCGCCCGTGCCACGCCGCTCTTGATGCGCTCGCGCAGGATCGCGTCGGAATCGAACTGCACCCAGGGGGCGAGTTCCTTCCTGGCAAAGCCGACCATGGACTCGACGAAGGCATCGTCGGCCATTTGTTGAAAGGTGTCGAACTGATCCGGTCGGAACGTGAGCATGGCACCCTGCAAAGACCTGCCGAAACCCCAACAGGGCAGCGGCGCGGCCCCGGTTGATGTGGCGCAAAACATCTTAGCCACTCCTGGGGCTTGCCACCACTTGTCCTTGTTCGGCAGCGAACCCAGCGGCCATTGACGCACCCACCTCGGCGGCAGGCCCCGCCGGCATCGCCCGCCGACGGGCTTCGCCACCTTTACGTTCCTTGACTTGGGCGAGGCATGCGTTTTTCCAGTGCAGTGCACCATAGGCCCGTATGGGAAGAACGCAGGCGCACCGCGGGGTTTGGCTGGGTCTGGTCAGCGCACTGCTGCTGTCCGCCTGTGCCTTGCCGCACCGCGCCGCCCTGCCAACACAGGCCGCGCCTGCGGTGGCGGTGCCGTCCCACTGGGTTTCTGCTCCCACCACCGGCGCCGCCGACCTGTCCACCTGGTGGCGTCTGTTCGGCGACCCGCTGCTGGCCGAACTGGTTCAGGACGCGCAAATCCACCACACCAGCGTTCAGCAGGCCGTGGCCGCCCTGGCCCAGGCGCGCGCGGCCACGGCCCTGGCGCGCGCCGGCTCGTCGGCCACGCTGGACGCCGGCGGCTCGCTGGGCGCCAGCCGCGCCGGCAGCGCGGCCACCGGCCGCAGCGCCCGCCTGGCCCTGGATGCCGCCTGGGAGGCCGACCTGTTCGGCAGGCAGGCCGCCGGCGTGGCCGCCGCGAAGGCGGATGAGCGCAGCAGCGCCTTGGCGCTGGCCGATGTGCAGGTGTCGGTGGCCGCCGAGACCGGCCTGGCCTACCTGACCCTGCGCGGCAACCAGACCAGGCTGGCCGTGGCACGGGCCAACCTGGCCAGCCAGCAGGACACCGAGCAGATCACCACCTGGCGGCAGCGCGCCGGCCTGGCCAGCGTGCTGGAGGTGGATCAGGCCCGCAGCGCGGTGGACCAGACCCGGGCCACGCTGCCGGCGCTGCAGTCGGCCATCACCCAGGGCGCGCACGCGCTGGCGGTGCTGACCGGCCGGCCACCCGCAGAACTGCGCAGCCGGCTGGAAACACCCCGGCCCCTGCCTGCGGTGCCCGAGACCCTGGCCCTGGCGCTGCCGGCCGACACCCTGCGCCGACGCCCCGACCTGCGCGCCGCCGAGGCGGACGCCCAGGCCGCCGCCGCGCGCGTGGTGGTGGCCGAGGGCGCGGCCCGACCCAGTTTCAGATTGTCGGGTTCGCTGGGCCTGTCGGCGCTGTCGCTGGGCAGCTTGTTCAACACCGACAGCCTCCTGCGCAGCTTGCTGGCCAGCGTGAACTGGCCCCTGCTGGACGGTGGTGCCGCCCAGGCCACGGTGGCCGCCCGCCAGGCGGCGCTGGACCAGGTGCGCGCGCGCTGGGAAGGCAGCCTGCTCACCGCCTTGCGGGAAGTGGAAGACGCGCTCACCGCCCTGCAGCACGACCGCGAACGCCACCGCCACCTTCAAAGCGCCGCCGACGCCGCGGCGTCGGCCGAACAACTGGCCCGCACCCGCCAGAGCGCGGGCCTGGTGGACCTGGCCGTGGTGCTGGAAACCCAGCGCACCCTGCTGGCGGCCCAAAGCAGCCTGGCCGGGGTGGCCACCGACATCGCCACCGACCATGTGCGCCTGTACAAGGCCCTGGGCGGCGGCTGGACGCCGCAGGAAACAAGTGCGGCGTTGCCCGCATCCCAGAAAACCCCATGAAAGCCGACGTCACCCCTACCGATGTGCAAACCCTGGTGCAGGAGCCCGCGCGCGCGCCCTGGTGGCGCCGCGCCAGGACCTGGGTCGCGCTCTTGCTGCTGGGCGCCAGCGTGGCCGGCTGGCAGTGGTGGGCGCAGCGCAGCGCCACCCAGGCCGCGCCTCGCTACAGCACCGAGCCCATCACGCGCGGCAGCATCACGCTCACCGTCACCGCCAATGGCACCCTGCAGCCCACCCGCACGGTGTCCATCGGCAGCGAGCTGTCGGGCACCGTGGCGCGCGTGATGGTGGACGTGAACGACCGGGTGAAAAAGGGCCAGGTCCTGGTGGAACTGGACACGTCCAAATTGAGCGACCAGATCGCCCGTTCCAAGGCCACGCTGGCGTCGACCCAGGCCAAGCTGGCCGCTGCCGAGGCCACGGCGCAGGAAAGCGTGGCGAACCTGGCCCGGCTGGAAGAGGTGGCGCGCCTGTCCGGCGGCAAGGTGCCGGCGGCCACCGAACTGGACGCTAGCCGCGCCGCTGGCAAGCGCGCCCAGGCCGACCGCAACGCCGCGCGCGCCGCCGTGGCCGACGCCCAGGCCGCGTTGCGCACAGACACCACCAACCTGGCCAAGGCCTCGATCCGCGCGCCCACCGACGGCGTGGTGCTCACCCGTGCGGTGGACCCGGGCAATGCGGTGGCGGCGTCGCTGCAGGCGGTGACGCTGTTCACCCTGGCCGAAGACCTGAGCCAGCTGAAACTGCAGGTGAACGTGGACGAAGCCGACGTGGGCCGCGTCACGCCCGGCAGGCCGGCCAGCTTCACCGTGGCAGCCCACCCGGGGCGGCGCTTCCCGGCCACCATCACCCGCGTGGCCTTTGGCTCCACCATCACCGACAACGTGGTCACCTACGCCACGCAGATGGACGTGGCCAACCCCGACGGCAGCCTGCGCCCGGGCATGACCGCCACCGCCAGCATCACCGCGACCGAACGCCAGGGCGTGCTGCGCGTGCCGGCGCCGGCGCTGCGATTCACGCCCGCCGCGGCGGGCGCGTCCGCCGCGGCGGCCAGCGGCGGCGGCAGCCTTGTTTCGCGCCTGATGCCGCGCCCGCCGGGCAACACCTCGCGGCGGGCCGGCGGTGGTGGCCTGGGCGGGGCCGGTGAACGCGCTTCGGTGCAGCGCACCCTGTGGGTGCTGCAGGACGGCCAACCCCAGGCGCTGAAGGTGACGGTGGGCATCAGCGACGGCCGCTACACCGAAGTCAGCGGTGACGGCCTTGCCGAAGGGCTGCAGGTCATCACCGAGCAGCGTGTCGCGAAGTCGAATTGAGGCCTGTGTGGAAGCCTGCGCCCCCTCGCTCATCCGCCTGCGCGGCATCACCAAGACCTACGGCCAGGGCGACACCGCCTTCCAGGCCCTGAAGGGCGTGGACCTGGACGTGTCCGAAGGCGAATTCGTGGCCGTGATGGGCCCCAGCGGCTCGGGCAAGAGCACGGTGATGAACCTGCTGGGCTGCCTGGACACCCCCAGCGGCGGCGAGTACCGCTTCCGCGGCGTGCCGGTGCAAAGCATGTCGCGCGACCAGCGCGCCCGCCTGCGGCGGCTGTACCTGGGCTTCGTGTTCCAGGGCTTCAACCTGCTGGCACGCACCAGCGCCCAGGAAAACGTGGAACTGCCGCTGCTCTACCGTGGCGAAAAGGCCGTGGTGCGGGCCCGGGCCGCACGCGAGGCCCTGGCCGCAGTGGGCCTGACCGGGTGGGGCCACCACACACCCGCCGAGCTGTCCGGCGGGCAGCAGCAGCGCGTGGCGATTGCGCGCGCCATCGTCAGCCGGCCGCAGGTGCTGCTGGCCGACGAGCCCACCGGCAACCTGGACAGCCAGCGCAGCCGCGAGATCATGCAACTGCTGTGGCAGCTGAACCAGGAACGCGGCATCACGGTGCTGATGGTCACGCACGAAAGCGACATGGCCGCCTACGCCAAGCGCGTGCTGCGCTTCGTGGACGGCCAGATCGAAAGCGACCAGCCCAACCCGCATCCGGCGGGGCTGGTGACGGCGGAGACCACGTGATGTGGGGCAACACGCTGCTGCTGTCGCTGCGTGAGATCCGCCGCAACCTGCTGCGGTCTTTCCTCACCATCCTGGGCATCGTCATCGGCGTGTCGGCGGTCATCACCATGGTGACGGTGGGCAACGGCGCCACGCTGGCGGTGCAGAACCAGATCACGGCGCTGGGCACCAACCTGCTGATGGTGCGCCCCGGCCAGCGCCTGGGGCCAGGCCAGCCCACGTCCGGCGCGCCGCCATTTCGGGAAGCCGACGTGGGCGCCATCGCCACCCAACTGGGCGGCATTGCCGCGGTGGCGCCGGAAGCGCGCACCGCCGCGGTGGCGGTGGCCAACGGCCGCAACTGGGCCACCAGCGCCAGCGGCACCAGCAACGCGGTGTTCGTCACCAGCAATTGGGTGCTGGCGGCGGGGCGCCAATTCAGCGAAGCCGAAGAACAGGCCGGCGCGGCGGTGTGCATCATCGGCGAAACGGTGCGGCGGGAACTGTGGGGCAGCGCCAGCGCGGACAGCGTGCTGGGCCAGGCGCTGCGCGTGAAGCAACTGCCTTGTGAAGTGATCGGCGTGCTGGCCAGCAAAGGCCAGGCCGCCATGGGCAACGACCAGGACGACACCGTGCTGCTGCCGCTGCGAACGCTGCAGCGGCGCGTCACCGGCAACCAGCGCGTGGGCACGCTGCTGGTGTCTTTGCGCGACGAGGCCGACGCCAGCAGCGTGAAGACCGCTCTGGCCGGCCTGCTGCGGGAACGCCGCAAGCTGGGGCCGGACGACGACGACAACTTCAACGTGCTGGACACCCAGCAACTGGCGCAGACCCTGTCCGGCACCACGCAGGTGATGACCACGCTGCTGGGTGCGGTGGCCGCGGTCAGCCTGCTGGTGGGCGGCATCGGCATCATGAACATCATGCTGGTGAGCGTGACCGAGCGCACGCGCGAAATCGGCGTGCGCCTGGCCATCGGCGCGCTGGAGCGCGAGGTGCTGCTGCAGTTCCTGATCGAAGCGGTGGTGCTGGCGGCCTTCGGTGGCCTGCTGGGCATCGTGCTGGCCACCGGCGCGTCCATCGGCCTGTCGGCGCTGATGGACGTGCCCTACCAATTCAACACCGGCATCAACCTGCTGGCCTTCGTGTTCTCGGCCGCCATCGGCGTGGTGTTCGGCTACTTTCCAGCGCGGCGGGCCGCGCGGCTGGACCCGATCGAATCGCTGCGGCACGAATGAAACCGCCGGCATCGGCCGGGCTTTCACCCATGCCGTGCCGGCGTTGTTGGCCGGAATGCAGGCGACTCAGGGCCGCACGGCGATCTCGTTGCGCACCGCCACCACACCCTTGGTGCCGCGGGCAATGCTTTCGGCGGTGGTGCGTTCGGTGTTGCTCTTCGCAAAGCCCGACAGCATCACCGTGCCCTTGAGCGTTTCCACGCTGATGCTGGTGCCGTCCACGTCCTTGTTCTCCAGGAAGTGCGCCTTCACGGCGGTGGTGATGGCGGTGTCGTCGACGTAGGCGCCCACGCTTTGCTGGCCGCGCGTGACGGCACAGCCGGTGGTGGTGACGAGCAGGGCCGCCAGAATGGAGGCGGCAAAGGTGGTGCGGGTGAACATGGTGTGTTCTCCTGAGGATGGGATGAAGGTTTGGCGCATCAGCGCTTTTTCGGGTCGATCTGGTTGCCGATGACACCACCCACGGCGGCGCCACCCACGGTGCCGGTCGTGCTGCCACCGGTAAGGATGGCGCCGGCGGCCCCGCCGATCACCGCACCGGCGGCGGTGTTCTTGTCGCGGGTGGACATGCCGCTGCAGGCGCCCAGGGCCAGGGCCAGCGTGGCCAGTCCCAGGGTTCGGGCGAGGAAGGGGGTTGTCATGGGCTGCTCCCGGTGGAGGGTGGTGTTCATTGGTTGGAGGTGGACGTGTTGTCCGTGGCGGCATCGGTGTCGATGTAACGCGTGACCAGCTCGCGGTAGATGCCGCCGCCCTCGACGCTGCCGCTCACGGTGCCTGCGCCGCGCATGCGCAGTTCACAGTCCTGGCGCAGGCCGTCGGGCAGGGGTTCGCAGCGCTTCAGCGCGTTTTCGGACAGCGCGGCCGGTGCTTCGCTGGCCGGTGTGGGTTGGGTCTGGGCCAGTTGGGTGCTGGCCTCGCTGAGGCAATTGGATCGGTTGTCGGCCTGGCCCAGGCGCATGCAGGCCGCGGCCTCTTGCTGGTAGCGCTGCTGAGGCGTCAGGTGCGCGGGCTTGCCGGCGGCCTGCGCGCTGGTGGTGGCCAGCAGGGCCGTCAGAACCAGGGCGGTGCAGCGCGTCAGCGGGTGGCGGGCGATCGTGTTGGCGTACTTTGTGTTCATGAGGGACTCCTGTTTGCGTTGGAACATCGACTCGACCTGTGGCCACCTTGCCGTTGCCGGCTTGCCAGCCGGCGTTCGCGGCTGAGGTGTTGCTGCGGGTCGATGAAGACATCTTGGCCGGCGCGCCCCGCCGGGGCCATCGGACCAGGGGCACAGCGCGTGTAGGCGCAGGCCGACAGCGCGCGTCGGCCATTGCCGATGGCCACCTCCCGGCGGCGGCCCCACCATCACTCCACCCCACCTCTGGGGATGGAGCCACCATGAAGACCCTTGATGTCCCGCCCGCCGACCTGAACGCAGAACGCCGGCCCCCGGTGGCCGGCAAGGCGCTGCTGGCGCTGGTCGGCCTGGCGGGCCTGTATGCGCTGCACGCCGCCGGCCCGGTGCTGGTGCCTATGCTGCTGGCCCTGCTGTGCAGCCATGCGCTGACCCCCCTGGTGGACCGTCTGGTGGCGTGGCGCGTGCCGCGCGGGCTGGCCGCCGCGCTGCTGCTGGCCGGCATCGTTGGTGTGGTGGGTTCATTGGCCTGGCGTTTGGCCGATGACGCCGCGGCGATGGTGGAGGCCCTGCCCGAGACCGCGCGCAAGCTGCGCCAGGCAATGGAACACCCGCGCAGCCCGTCCGGCGGCACGGCCATCGACCAGATGCAGAGGGCTGCGATGGAAATTGAGCGTGCAGCACAGCCGGCCGCCGCCTCCGCGCCGGCGCTGCCGCGCGGGGTGACCAAGGTGCAGGTCGAGAAGCCGCACTTCGACGTCAAGGACTACCTGTGGCCCGGTGCCCTGGGCCTGGCCGCGGCAGCCGGGCAGGCGACGGTGGTGCTGTTCATCACCTTTTTCCTGCTGGCCGCGGGCGACAGCTTCCGGCGCAAGCTGGTGCGCATGGCCGGCCCGGACTTCGCCCACCAGCGTCTGACGGTGCAGGCGCTGCAAGAGATCGAATCCCAGGTGCGGCGCTACCTGCAGGTGCAGGTGCTGACCAGCGTGCTGGTGGGCGTGGCCACCTGGGCGGCCTTCCTGGCCATTGGTGTGGAACACGCAGGCGTCTGGGGCGTGGCCGCCTGCGTGCTGAATTTCGTGCCCTACCTGGGGGGCCTGGTGGTGGCGTTGGGCGCGGCGCTGATGGCTTTTGTGCAGTTCGGCCAGGTGCAGACGGCGCTGATGGTGGCCGCGGCGTCGCTGTTCATCACCGGGCTGGAGGGCCATGGGCTCACCCCCTGGCTCACCAGCCGGGCCAGCCGCATGAACCCGCTGGCGGTGTTCGTTGGCGTGCTGGCCTGCGGCGCCTTGCTGGGCGCCTGGGGACTGGTGCTGGGCATGCCCATCCTGCTGATCGTCAAGGCGGTGTGCGACCGCGTGGACCTCTTCAAGGGTGTGGGCGAGATGCTGGGTGATTGAGACGCGGCGCGGCCATTGCGGCGGCCGGCGCCGGGTCTGTGCAACAGGCCGCTCGGGCTCAGGATTTCGAGATCAGGCCAAACAGGAAGGTGGCCACCGACAGCACGGCAAAGACGATGAACAGGATCTTGCCGATGCCCACGGCGCTGGCGGCAATGCCGCTGAAGCCGAACAGGGCGGCGATGAGGGCAATGACGAAGAAGACGACGGCGTAGTGAAGCATGAAGGACTCCGGTTGAGGTGGTGCAAGCAGTGTCGTCGCGGGCCCGGAACAAGCCCATCGGCGCGGCCGCATCGCGCCTGTCGGCCCGGCGTGCGGTTGCGGGTAGGACAGCGACTACAACGTGCGCCGCACGGGCGCCGGTGGCGCCTTCAGGCCGGTGCGGGCAGCAGGGCCTGGATGCGGGTGCCCTGGCCCGGGGCCGACTCGATGCGCAGCGTGCCGCGCTCGGCCTCGACGCGAAAGCGCATGCCCACCAGGCCGTAGGCGCTGTGGCGCTGGGTGCCGGCGTTGAAGCCCAGGCCGTCGTCGCGCACCGACACCTGCACCTGGCCCTCTTGCGGGCCGAGTTCCAGCCACACCGTGTGCGCCTGCGCGTACTTGCTGATGTTGGTGATGGCCTCCTGCACCAGGCGATACACCGTGAGTTCCGCGCTGGGACTCAGGCCCACCGGCTGCAGGTGGCGGTGAACGGTCAGGCCCGAGGCTTCGGCGAATTCGCGCCCCAGGATGTCCAGGGCCGCCACCAGGCCCAGGTTGGTCAGCGTTGACGGACGCAGGTCCTCGATGATGCGCCGGCCCAGGGCGATGCTGCTGTTGAGCGTTTCCACCAGGTGGGCCAGGCGTTCCGACGCTTCGGGCGCGCTGCCGCCCAGGCGCGACTTGATGCGCGCTGCGTCCAGCTTGGCCGAGGTGAGCAGGGCGCCCAGCTCGTCGTGCAGGTTGCGCGCCAGGCGGTGGCGTTCGTCCTCGCGCGCGGTCTGCAGGTGCTGGGCCAGGGCGGTCAGCAGTTCGGTGCGGCGCGCCACTTCTTCCTCCAGGTGGTCGCGCTCGGCCTGTACCAGGCGCTGCTGCTCACGCTGCTGCTTCACCAGCCGGGCGCTCTGGCGCAGGTAGGTGGCCAACGCCAGGAGGCCCAGCGCGGTGAGCAAGGCCACCCCGATGCGGCTGGTCATCAGCGTGGCGTACACCGCAGTGCGGCCTTCGGTCACGCGCTGGGTTTCGTCGGCCAGCAACTGCGTGCCCAGGCTGCGGATGGCGTCCATGCTTTCGCGGCCCAGGCCGGACAGCACCAGCTCGCGGGCCTGCTCGGGGCGGCCTTCGTTCTGCACGCGGATGGTCTCGGCCAGCTCGCCCAGCTTGGCCTCGGCCAGGCGGTGCAGCTGTGCCAGCGTGGGGCCGGCCACCCGGTCGGTGGCGTAGTAGACGTCCAGGTAGCCCAGCGCGTCGGTGATCTTCTGGCGCGCCCGCGCGTAGGGCTGCAGGTATTCGGGCCGGCCGGTGAGCAGGTAGCCGCGTTGGCCGGTTTCGGCGTCCGCCAGGCCTTGCGTCAGGCTCTGCAAGCTGGTGCGTGCCGTGGCCACCGTGCCCAGTTTGTCCAGCACGGCCACCGAACGCCGGTAGGACCCTTCGCTGATGGCCACGATGGCCACCGCGGCCACGCAGCCCAGCGCCAGCACCAGCGGGTTGCGCTTCACGGACAGGAAGACATCCATACCCGGACCTCCGGCTGTGTTTGGTGGGATCATCCGCGCCATGGGCACGCTGGACAGCATGATTCGCATTGCCATCATCGACGACCATGCGATGGTGCGGGCAGGGTTGCGGCAGTTCTTCAGCGAGCACACCGACCTGAAGGTGGTGGCCGAAGCCGCCACCGGCCGCGAGGCGCTGGACATCGTGCGCGGCGGCGAGGTGGATGTCATCGTGATGGACATCGCCATGCCGGACCAGAGCGGCGTGGACGCGCTGGTGGCCATCCGCGCCCGCGCGCCGGACCTGCCGGTGCTCATCCTGTCGGGCTACCCCGAAGCGCACTACGCCACCACGCTGCTGCGCCAGGGCGCCAGCGGCTACCTGAACAAGGACTGCGACCCGGAAGAGATCATCCGCGCCGTGCGCACGGTGCACCGCGGCCGCAAGTTCATCACCCCCGGCGTGGCCGAGCGCTTGGCCGAGGGCCTGGCCGGCGGCGGTGGTGACCAACCGGCCCACGAACAATTGTCCGAGCGTGAACTGCAGGTCTTCCTTCGCCTGGCCCAGGGTGAAACCGTGGGCCACATCGCCGAGGCCATGTCGCTGAGCGTGAAGACCGTCAGCACCTACCGGGCGCGGGTGATGGAAAAGATGCAGCTGGCGTCCAACAGCGACCTGACCTACTACGCGCTGAAGAACGGCCTGATCCAGTAGCGCCCAGGCGTGACCCCGGAGCCGCGGGCGGCATTCAGGCCGGCAGTGCACCGGGGGCCGTGTCACCGGTTTCACCGGCAGCCAGGCGGGCGCAGTAGTGGATCAGCGCGTCGATCTCGCCGGACTTGTCGAACACCCGGTCGGCACCCAGTTCCAGGCAGCGCTTGCGCATGTCGGTGGTGGCGTAGTTGCTCAGCACCACCAGCTTGGCGCCGCGCGGCAGCGCCACCGCCTTGCGCAGCACGCCCAGGCCCGAGCCGCCCTTCAGGAAAATGTCCACGATGACCAGGTCCACCGCCGCCTCCGGCGCTTCGCTGCGGCCCAGCCAGGCCAGCGCAGTGGTCTCGTCCTCCGCCGTGCCCACCACCTGCACAGGCACCAGTTCTTCCAGGGTGGCGATCAGGTTGTCCCTGATCACCGGGCTGTCTTCGACGATGAAGGTCTTGAGAACGGTCATGGCAGGCGCGCAGGCTGGAGGGGGCGCACCAGGGAGACGGACGCGCCAGCAATGGGCCCAAGGGTAGCCCAGGCGGAGCCGCTGCGCGGTCGGGCGGTGTCGCCGCGGCGTGTAGGCGCTGTCCTACAAGAAGGGGAAGGGCCTGGGCCATCCCTTGGCCGGCCTGCGACCCTTGTCCCGTTTCAACCGCCCTTGGCCAGGCCCAGCCGGTCCACCGTGCGCTTCTCGGCCGCATAGGCCTCGCGCATGGCGCGGCCGTAGTCGTCGGGGCCCAGGTAGGCCAGGTCCTGGTCGTAGCGTTCCAGTTCGGCCAGGTGGGCGGGTTCGCTCATGGCGACGCGAAAGGCGTCGTGCAGGGCCTTCACCACCGCCGGCGGCACGCCCTTGGGGCCGGCCAGGCCGTAGGGCGACATGGCCACGATGCCGTGGCCCAGTTCCTTCAGCGTGGGCACCTGCGGCCAGCGCCGCGTGCGGTGCTCACCGAAGGTGACCAGCAGGCGCAGCTTGCCACCGTCCACAAAGGGCGCAAAGCCATTGGAATTGACCCCGGCCATCACCTGGCCCGAGCTCACCGCGATCATCTGGTCGGCCGTGCCCTTGTAAGGCACGTGCACATAGCTGATGCCCTTGCGCTCGAACAGTTCGTCCATCACCAGGTGCGGGGTGGTGCCCACGCCGTTGGTGGAAATGGTCAGCTGACCCGGGTTCGCCTTGGCGAAGGCAAACAGTTCGTCCAGGGTCTTGAAGGGGCTGCCCACGGGCACCACCACGCCAAAGGTCACGCCGCTGATCTGGATGATGGGCGTGGTGTCGCGGATGGGGTCCCACAGCACCTTCTGCGTCCACGGCGCGCGGAACACCGGCTGCGGCATCTGGGCGATGGTGTAGCCGTCGGGCGCGGCCTGCTGCAGGATGGGCATCACCAACGTGCCGCCGGCGCCGCTGCGGTTTTCGATCACCACCTTCACGCCCAGCTGGCGCCCGGCCCCTTCCGCCAGCACGCGCATGGTCAGGTCGGTGGCACCACCGGCCGGCCAGGGCAGCCACAGCGTGATGGGCCGGGTGGGAAATCGTTCGTTCGCCTGGGCCAGGGACAGCCCGAAGGCCGGGCCCATGGCCAGGGAGGACAGCAGGCCGGTGACGCGGCGCCGGCCGGGGTTGTGCAGTTTCATTGCCATGAGACCAGTTCCATCCGCAAGGTTCCGCCCACCAGGAAGGTGGACGACGCCGGTTCGCTGCGTTCCAGCTTCACCAGGCCCACGCCCTTGCAATACCACTCGGTGGTGGCCAGGGGCAGTTCCTTCCAACCCACCACGGGGTCGGCAAACAGCTTCATCACCGCCTGCCCGCGCACGCGCAGGCAATCGTCGAATTGTCCTGCACGGGTGGCCAGTTTCTGGCCCACCGCTTCAATGGTGTAGGTCATGGGCACCGGCGCATGGGTATGGCGGATCTCGGGCGGGAACTCATTGCGCCGGCGCAGCAGGTAGGCGGTGGTGCTGGCCTGCCACTGCGTGCCCACGGCCAGGGGCTCCTTCAGCACGTAGCGCGGCGCGGGGTCGGGCTGGGGTTCTTCCTGAACATCGCTCTTGCTGGCCACGCGGAAGATGCCCGTGCCGTCGGCGCGCAGCCAATAGTCCATGCCACTGGCGCTGCGGCGGCGCATGGCCGGGCCGCTGGCCAGCCTGTCTTCGCCCAGCGTGGACAGCTCCAGCGTTTCGCGCTCGGCGCTGTTGTTATCCCATTCGCTGGCCTGGTCATACACCCAGCGGTGGCCGGCTTCCAGCGGGAAGTAGCCAGTGGCCTGCAATGGCGAGTCGCATCCAGAGAGCGCTACCACCAGCCCAGCAACCGCCGCGGATCCGGCTGCGCCGGTCCGCCAGCGGTGCCCCCCCGGGGGGGAGGCGATGAAGTCGCATCGGGGGGGGATCATTTTTCCGGCAACTGCGGCGCGGGCAGGTCGCGGATCTTCACCTCCTGCTCGTCGCTGCCCGGGCGCAGCCAGGAGATGCCCTTCTTGCCCGCCTTGGGCTCGGCCGTGCCCATCTGGGAAATGCCCTGGCGCGCCTTCTTCATGCCTTCGTTCAGCAGGGCGTGCAGGTCCTTGGTGTAGGGCAGGCGGTGCGCGCGCGGCTGGCCCACGGGCTTGCCGTCGGCGATGCCGTTCACCCACACGGTGAGCGCGCCCGGGTTCTTCGCGGTGGGCTCCTCGATCACCACCGCCAGCAGCGAAAAACGCGGCGGCAGCGCGTCGGCGGTGGGCCAGCCCGACAGGTTGTGCGCGGCGTCGTCGGCATAGAAGTAGAAGGCCGTCACGCCCAGCACCAGCAGGCCCTTCAGCCAAGCTGGCCAGCGCGACCACAGCAGCGCCAGCGCGCACAGCAGCGCCAGCACGGCGCAGGAAAGGGTCAGGGCCAGGGTCATGCTCTTTGCACCAGGGTCTTAGGCAATGTGTTCACGCCGGTAACGCTGCCGTCGGGCAGCACGGTGAAGCGCACCGCGGTGGCTTCGTCGCCCTTGCGCGCCACCTTCACCTGGCCGTAGTACACGACCTCGGCGCGCGGGTTGACCTTCACCACCGAGACGGTCACCTCCACCGGCTTGCCGTCCTTGCTGTCGTAGTAGTGGGCGTTGACGGTGTACTCGCCGGGGGCGATGCCGCGCAGCGTCACCACCTCCTGGTTCAGCGGGTTCACGATGGCCTTGCCGTCGATCACGATGGTGTCGTTGGTCAGGCCGCGGTCGTCGCGGTCCAGGTGCATCAGCCCGGCCTCGCGGGCACGGAACCACAGCAGGTTGCCGCCCGGGTCCTGCACCCAGGTGTCGATGTCGTTGGGGTTGTTGTCGGGCCAGGACACCGTGATGATGAATTCGGCCTTGGCCGGGATGTCGCCGGTCTTCAGCGCCTTGGGGTTCATGGCCAGCAGGGCCACGATGAAGCAGAAGACGAAGGCGATCAACATGTTGAACAACATGTCGTAGAACGGGTCCACCTCGGCTTCGCGGGCGTGGCGGCTGCGGCGGCTGGCCATGGCGTCAGCCCTGCCCGTGCGTGATGGTCAGGCCGGCGCGCTGGGTGTCAGCGACCAAGGCGTCGGCATAGCGGTCCAGGCGCGTCAGCTGCAGACCCAGCAGGATGTTGCCCACCAGGCCCACCATGGTGGTCAGCAGGGCAATGCCCAGGCCGGCGGTCAGGCTCTTCAGCAGGTCTTGCGACTGCGACGCGTCGAAGCTCTGGATGTTGCCGATCTGCAGCGCCAGCACCGAAAAGCCGATCACCTTGCCCAGCAGGCCCAGCTTCAACTGGATGCCGTTCACCCACCAGGCGGTGGCGTGCGGGCCGTGGCTGTGCTCCAGCAGCAGGTCCAGCGGCGCGGCTTCATCACGTGGGCGCAGCGCCAGCGCGGCCAGGTAGTCGCTGGCCCAGCCTTCGTTGCGGGCGCCGCCGCGCGCGGCTTCCAGCAGCCGGCGCTGGGCCTGCAGTTCACGCGCGCGGGCGCCGCACCACAGCGTGCTGGCGGCGAAGACGGTGATGATGACCAGGGTCAGCCCGGTGGGGTCGGACGTGAGCAACAGCGCCCACACCCCGCGCAGGCCCAGCAGCCAGCTGCCGAAGGCCAGCAGGCCGCCGAGTGCCAGCCACTCGAACCACACCGGTTCGATGTCGCGCCGCGCGTGCACGGCCGAGGGCGCTGCGGCCTGCATCACGCCGGGCCCCCGGGGCCGCGCTTGGTCAGCGCGCCGAAGCCGCGCTGCGGGTCGTAGCCCCAGGCCGCGAGCGCAAAGCACAGTGCCAGCATGCCCAGCACCACATAGGGCGACAGGCCGGGGTCCTTGCCATACAGCGCGAAACGCATCCATTCCACGGCATGGGTGAAGGGGTTGAAGCGGGCGATCTGGAACACCCAGTTCGCACCCGATTCCTCCAGCTTCCACAGCGGGTACAGCGCGGTGGACATGAAGTACATCGGGAAGATGACGAAGTTCATCGTGCCGGCGAAGTTTTCCAGCTGCTTCACGTGCACGGAGAGCAGCAGGCCCAGCGCACCCAGCATCAGCGCACTGCACACCGCGGCCAGCACCAGGTGCGGGGTGTGGGCGCCGAACAGCGGTAATTCGGTGCCCAGCAGCCAGGCCACCGCCACGAAGGCCGCAGCCTGCGCCAGCGACAGCACCGCGGTGGCCATCAACTTGGAGAACAGGATCCACCAACGCGGCAGCGGCGCGGTGAGCAGCAGGCGCATCAGGCCCATCTCGCGGTCGTACACCATGGCCAGGCTGCTTTGCATGCCATTGAACAGCAGCACCATGCCCACCAGGCCGGGGGCGATGTAGACGTCGTAGGGGATGTAGGTGTCGTAGGGCTCGACGATGGCCACGCCGAACACATTGCGAAAGCCCGCCGCGAACACCGCCAGCCACAGCAGCGGGCGCACCAGCGCGCTGACCAGGCGGCCGTACTGGCGCGCGAACTTCATCAGCTCGCGCTCGACGATGGCCCACAGGGCCTGGAGGGCGTGACCGGGGTTCATCGTTTGCAGAGCTTTTCGGGCGCGTCCGAGCCCAGCGTGTCCAGCTTGTCCTTGGGGTGCAGCATGCCGTCCACCGGTGCGGTGCCGATCACGCCGGTGCCGTCGGTCAGCAGCATGGGCTGGCGCAACTGGCCATCCCAGGGGCGAAAGCTCATCACCGTGCCCTTGGAGCCGTCGATCTCCTGTTCGGTCAAGGCCTTCACGAAAGCCGCGGCCGGGCCCTTGGGGGCGGCCGCGGCCGCCGTGGCCAGCGCCTTGCCGGCCATCCAGGCGGTCCAGTCGCGGTCGGTCATGGGCCGGTTGGCGGCCTTGGCGAAGCGGCGGCTGACCTGGGGCGCGCCGAAGCGTTCGAACTGCGCGTGCCAGCCCAGCGCCGCGAGGCCGCCGTCGCCCACCACCGGGCGCGCCAGCACGGTGCGGTAGGGCAGGCTGCGGGCGAATTCGCCGTCGCTGTCCACCACCCACACCGCGTCGTAGCTGCCTTGGGTCAGCAGCAGCGGGTTGGCCAGGTCGCGCTCGCGCGGGTCGGCGCTCAGTTTGAAGGGCTTGCTGGCCACGACTTTCAGGCCATAGCGCTTGATGGCCGCCTGGGCCACCGCGGCGCGTTCGGCGTCGGCCGGCTGCGGGCCCACCAGCAGCAGCACCTGGGCCCATTTGCGCGCCACCAGCCACTGGCCGATGGCGTCGGCGCGCATGCGTTCGCTGGGCAGCAGGTGCAGCAGGCGCGCCCGGCAGTCCGTCCCGCGCAGGCGGTCGGCGGCTTCGCCGATGTTCAGCACCGGCACTTTCACCGCGTCGGTGGCGGCCAGCAGCCAGTCGGCCGGCAGGTCGGCCACCAGGGCGGCGGCGCCGGCCTTCTCGGCCTTGGCGGCGGCGTCCTTGGCCGCGGCGGCCGACGCCACCGGCACCACGTCCACCTTCAGGCTGCTGCCGGCGGCGTCGAGTTCCAGCGCGGTTTCTTTCACTGCCACGTCCAGGCCATCGGCGGCGGGGCCGGTGGGGTGGCCGAAGTAGGCGCGCTCGACGCGGTTGCGCGCCAGGCGCGGGTCGTCTTCGCGCACCAGCAGCGTGGCCTTGTAGGGCAAGGCCTGGGCGGCCGTGGCCAACAGCAGGGCCGCGGCAACCCCAAGACGAAGGGGCTGGGTCATTCGACGATCAGGGTCATGTAGGGCACGCGGCCCACGGCCACGCTCTTCAGCGCCTTGGCGTTGGCCACGTCGACGAAGGTGATGTCGTCCGACAGCCCGTTGGTGACCACCAGCCGGTCTTCGGCCTTGTTCAGTGCCACGTTCCAGGCCCGCTTGCCCACCAGCACCAGCTTGTCCACCTTGCGCGTGGCCACATCGACGAAGGCCACATGGTTGGCGTTGCCCAGGGCCACGAAGGCGCGCTTGCCGTCCTTGCCCATCGTGATGCCCACCGGCGTGATGTCGGACGCGCGCGCGCCTTTCACCTCGAACTTCAGGGTACCGATCTCGCTGTAGTCCTTGGTGGACAGCACGGTGACCGACGAACCCAGTTCATTGGTCACCCACAGCTGCGCGCCGTCGGGCGTGAGCGCCATGCGGCGCGGACGCTTGCCCACCTTCACGTTCATCAGCACCTTGCCGCTGGCGGTGTCGATCACGTGCACCAGGCTGGCCACTTCCGACGTCACCCACACGGTCTTGCCGTCGGGCGCCACCTTCACGCCTTCGGGCTCCTTGCCCACCGCAATGTTCTTCAGCACCTTGCCGGTGGTGAAGTCGACGAAGGACAGTGCGCCTTCGTCTTCATTGGACACATATACCGTCTTGCCATCGGGCGACAGGTCGAAGGCTTCGGGCTCTTCGCCCAGCGGCAGCCTTCGCACCGACTTCTGGGTCGCCAGGTCGATGATGTCGGCCGCGTTGCTGTCGGTGCAGGCCACCATCAGCTGTTTGCCGTCGGGCGTGAGTTGCAGGTGGCGCGCTCGCTTGCAGGTGGGCATGGTGCCAGTGATGGCCATGGTCTTCATGTCCACCAGGGTCAGGGCGTTGTCCTTTTCGCTGGACACATAGGCCACGCCCTGGGCCTGGGCGGTGGTGGCGGCCAGGCCCAGCAGGGCGGCGGCCATCGTGCTTGCACGCATTGC
Organism: Burkholderiales bacterium JOSHI_001; assembly: GCA_000244995.1. NCBI lineage: Bacteria > Pseudomonadati > Pseudomonadota > Betaproteobacteria > Burkholderiales > Burkholderiales bacterium JOSHI_001. Next base: position 1,186,377 of record CM001438.1, read on the forward strand.
TCTTGTCTCCTTGTCTTGGGGCTGCCGCGGCGTGCGCCGTCGTCAGCTGGTGGAACGGATGAAGGCTTCTTCGAGCGTGTGGCCACCCAGCGTGGTGGTCACTTCGGTGGGCGACCCTTCGGCCAGCAACTTGCCTTTGTGCAGCACCAGCACCTGGTCGGCCTGTTCGGCTTCTTCGACCAGGTGGGTGGCCCAGAGCACGCTGCTTTGGCGCGCCGCCACGTCAGCGCGGATGGTGGCCAGCAGGTCGCGCCGGCTCTTGGGGTCCAGGCCCACGGTGGGTTCGTCCATCAACAGCAAGGCCGGTTGGTGCAGCAGGGCGCGCACAAGTTCCACCTTGCGGCGGTTGCCACCCGACAGTTCGCGCACCGCGCGGCCCAGGTCATTGGTGATGCCGGCCGCGGCGGCGCCCGCGGCGATGCGTTCGGCTGCCAGCTTGCGCGGCAGGCCGTGCAGGTCGGCGTGGAACTGCAGGTTGCGCGCGACCGACAGGTCCAGGTCCAGCGACATCTGCTGGAACACCACACCGATGTGCCGAAGGGCCTGCACGGCCTGGGTGCGCAGCGACAGCCCGGCCACCAGGGCCTGGCCCTCGTCGGCCACGAACAGGCCCGACAGCACCTGGAACAGCGTGCTCTTGCCCGCGCCGTTGGGACCCAGCAGGGCGGTGAAGCGGCCTCGCGGCAAGGTGCAGCTCAGGCCCGCCACCGCCACGCGTTCGCCGTAACGTTTGACCAGGCCTTGCAACGCCAGTGCGGGGGCTTCGGGGTTCATCGGCACGAGCGTACCCCAGCAGCAGGCGCCACATGGACGCTGGGGCTCGGGTGTTTCACCCGGGTGGCGGTGGCTGTGCCGCGGCGCGGCCTCAAAGCTGGATCTCCATGCCGTCATACGCCAGGGCAAACCCGCAGTCGGTCAGCGAGCTGCGGTCCTGAACGCGCGGGCCATGGGACAGCAGCACCTTGTGGCGCGCAGGCAGGGTTTGCAGCAGGTCCAGCCACAGCGCGGCAGCGCCTGGCGATGGCGCCTGGCCCGGGTCATCCGGCTCGGCCTGGGGTCCGTCCAGCAGCAGGCAGTCGGCGTCGCGCATCCAGTCGAATTCCTGCGGACCGATCTGCGCCAGCCCCGGCGCGCAGAACACGCGCTGGCCGGTCACCGTGTCGCGCACCGCCAGCGCGATGGTGTCGCCGGTGACCGGGTGGTCGCTGTGCTGCGAAAACGGTGGCGCCGGCGCATCCACCGCGATCGCGGTCCATTCCAGCGTGGGCAGGCCGGCCACCTGGAAGCTGGCCACCTGGCGGTCGCCAGCCACCGGGATGAGGTGCCAGTGCACGCCGCAGTAGTGCTGCAGCACCGACAGCACCGGCAGCGTGGCGCTCAGGTCTTCAAACACCGCGGGGGTGGCGTACAGGTCGATGGGCGCACCGTCGCGCAGGCTGAGCAGGCCGGTGACATGGTCCACCTGGGCGTCGGTGAGCAGCACCGCGCGCGTGGGCTGCGGCGCGCTGGCCACGCGCTGGGCGTCCTGCAGGTCCAGCCGGTGCGCCACCGTGGGCGACATGTTCACCATGGCCCAGGGGCCGGCACCCGCGGAAATGGCCATCACGCCGCGGTCGCGGGTGGAGGTGCGCGTGCCGCGACGGGGCAGCGGCCCGGGGGTGCCGCCGAGGATCTGGATCTTCATGAACGGCCTCGCGAGCTGGCAGGGACGGTGTCCCGCCAAGGCGGGCATGGGGCAAGATGGCAGGGGTGGAACATGCAATCGATCAACAGTGGGCAGGGCCGTTGGCGGCCATGGGGGACGCAGAGCCTGTGAGCAAGACACATGCCTCTCGAAAAGGCGGGTTCCCAGGGGCCAAAGTGCTTGTCTGCTTGTCTGATGACCCGGGTGAACCAGGAGGTTTTCCGGTCGTCGCGCCGCAGCGCGTCAGCTTGGAACAGGGTTTGCCCTGGGTGCTGTTCGCCGGGCGGGTGCTGGCGTTCCAGCCGCTGCTGCTGCTCTTGCTGGGCCTGCTGCTGGCCCTGCCGGCGGGAGCCCGGGACAACAGCACCTGCCCTGGCCCGGCCTGGCGCGTGGTGGCCCGGGCACCGGGGGTGTGGCAGGTGCTGGGTGAAGCCTCGTCCGGGCACGACGAGGCCGACGTCGCCAACCGCGGGCGGGTGTCCAACGCCTTGCTGGTGCGGGACGGAGCGCGCCTGTGGTTGCTGGGCAGCGGGCCTTCACCGGCCGCGGGTGCGGCACTGGCCTGCCAGGTGCGGGCGCAGTTGAAGCGGCCGGTCACCGACATCATCGCGCCCTGGCCGCGGCCTGAACTGGTGCTGGGTGCCGGTGGTTTTCCGCTGACCCGGCACTGGGGCCATGCCGAGGTGGCGCAGGGCATGCAGCGCCAGTGCCCCACCTGTGTGGAACGCCTGCGGCTGCGCCTGGGGGCGGCGGCCAGCGACCTGGGGGACCGGCCGATCCACCTGCCCGAAGGCTGGGTGACAGGCGCCAGCGGCAGCCTGGGGCCCTTGGACTGGCAATTGCTGTGGCGCGCCGAAGGCCGGCCGGTGACGGTGTGGCGCGTGCGTGGCCAGCCGCTGTTCAGCGCGCACGGCCTGCTCTGGGGCGACGGGCCACCCGACGCGCGCGACGCCCAGTTGCCGCAACTCCTGCAAAGCACCGAAGCGCTGGCGCGGTGGGCCGCCGCTGTGCCGCAGGCGCGCTGGTTGCCTGAACAAGGCCCCCTGCTGGGCGCCGACGCGCCCGCCCGGCATGCGGCCTACTGGCAGGAACTGCAGCGCCAGGCGCAGCAGGCGGTTCAGCGCGGTGACGCGGCAGGTGGCCCACCACCGCGCTGGCCCGGCCTGCCCGACGCCTGGGCCACGCATGTGCGCCACACCCTGAACTGGCAACACGCCTGGCGCGAAGCCGAGGACGCCATGTTCAATGCCACGCCGCGCTGAGCGTGCCGCTCAACGCGGCGTGTTCCAACGGAGTTTGCGGTAGATCGTGTTGCGGCTGATGCCCAGGCGCTTGGACGCTTCGGAGATGTTGCCGCCGCAGTCGTCCACCGCGCGGCGGATGGCGTCCAGTTCCATTTCTTCCAGCGACCGGGCCGGGGCGCTGCCGGTGGCCGGCACCACCGCGGCCGGGTGCGGCGCGGCGGCCACCGGCGCCGCCACGGCCGCACTGGCCTGCGGCTCGGCCGGACGCGGCAGGTGGGCGCGCGCCTCTTCCAGGAAGTCGTCCGACAGGTGGGAGGCGGTGATGGTGTTGTCGCTGCCGGCCATGACGGACGCGGTGCGCAGCACGTTGAACAGCTGCCGCACATTGCCCGGCCAGGGGTAGTGCTGCAGCAGGCGCATCACCTCGCCCGACAGCTGCAGGGCGCGGCCCGGGTTTTCACGCTCCAGGATGCGGCGCACCAGCGCCATCAGGTCGGTGCGTTCGCGCAGCGCGGGCAGGCGCACGGCCAGGCCGTTCAGGCGGTAGAACAGGTCCTCGCGGAACTGCTTGGCGTCGATCATCTCGCGCAGGTTGCGGTGCGTGGCGCAGATGATGGTGACGTCCACCGCCACGCTCTTGGCGCTGCCCAGCGGCGTGACCTGTCGTTCCTGCAGCACCCGCAGCAGGTGCGCCTGCAGGCCGATGGGCATGTCGCCGATCTCGTCCAGGAACAGCGTGCCGCCCGAGGCCTGCACGATCTTGCCCACCGCGCCCTTGCGCCGCGCGCCGGTGAAGGCGCCTTCTTCGTAGCCGAAGAGCTCGGCCTCGATCAGGGTGTCGGGGATGGAGGCGCAGTTCACCGCCACGAAGGGCTGCTTGGCGCGCGCCGAGTCGAAGTGGATGGCGCGGGCCAGCAGTTCCTTGCCGGTGCCGGTTTCACCCAGGATCAGCACCGGGATGTCGCGGTTGAGCACCCGGCGGATCTTGTCGACCACGGAGCTCATCTGCGGGTCGCCGGTCTGCAGGTGGGCCAGGCCGGCGCCGTTGGCGGTGGCGCTGTTGTCCGCCACGGCCGCTGCCGCTGCGGCGGCGGCAGCGGCCGGTGTCTGGCCGATGGTGCCGTCCGACGGCACCGAAGCGGCCGGCACGGTGGCCGCCACCGCTTCAGCCAGGCTGGACCACACCGGCCAGTTGAAGCGGGCATGCACATGCACCTGGCGGCCGTTGCCCAGCAGCAGCGGCGCCGGCGTGGCCAAGGGGCTTCTGAAGCGGTCCACCAGCGCGCCCACGCTGGTGCCCATCAGCGAGGTGAGGCTGTGCATGCGCAGCGCGGCGCCACTCATGCCCAGTTGTTCCAGCGCGCCCCGGTTGGCGCCCACGATCTTGCCGTCCGGGCTGACCGCCAGGATGCCTTCCATCAGCGTGCCGATGAATTCCACCCGGCTGTGGAAGTGCAGCCGCATCACGTTGCGGTAGTCGTCCGTCAGCCAGTGGTTTTCGATCATGCGGGCCGACATCTTCACCAGCGCCATGGTGTGCTGGTGGTAGCTGCGGTGGTCGCCGGTCACGTCCAGCACGCCCAGGATGTTGCCGCGCGGGTCCAGGATGGGCGCGGCCGAGCAGGTGAGGAAGGCGTTGGCGTGCATGAAGTGCTCGTCGGCGTGCACGAGCGTGGGAATCTCCTCCACCAGCGCGGTGCCGATGGCGTTGGTGCCCTTGGCCGACTCGCTCCAGTTCACCCCCGGCGACAGCGCCACCTTGTTGGCACGCGACAGGAAGTCGTCGTCGCCGGTGGAATGGATCACGGTGCCGGTGGCGTCGCACAGCACCACCATGCTTTCGCTGTTCACGATCTGCTCGTACAGCATCTCCATCACCGGCGCGGCATGGCCGGACAGGCGCAGGTTGCGCTCACGCACCACGGTCAGGTCGCTGCGGCCCAGCGGGGCGTGGTCGGGCCGCTCGATGCGGCTCAGGCCCAGCGCGGCGCAGCGCTCATGGCTCTGGTCGATGGTGTCCACATGGGCGTTGCCCAGGTTCAGCGCCGATGCGATGGGGCGAACCGGTCCTTCCGGTCCACGGCGTGGGCGAAGGGCTGCAGAGGGCGGAAAGGTGGGCCCGGCCATGGAATGTCTCCTGTCGTGTCTTGCCAGCCTCAGGGCTGGTGCTTCTTTGTGGCGAGGGGTGTCGCCCCAATGACGTTGCAAGGACCAAGCCTGCCACAATCGCGCAACTTTGGAGCATATCGGTCGGTGCCGGGCTGGACTGTAAGGCGTGAGCAGCCAGGCCGTTCGATTTCGGAGCAATGTAGTCAGGTGTCGCCCGGATGACGTTGTGGGTCCCGGGGCCGTTATCCGGCCTGCGACACGGTGGCACATGGCTTGCGTTTGTGGCACCCCATCCGTACCAGAACCTGATGGAGACAACCCGCATGACCGCGCATTCGCTCACTTCCCGTCACGCCCGCCGCTGGGCGTCCGGCCTGGCCCTGGCCCTGGTGGCCGGCCTGGCCCAGGCCCATGGCGATGTCACCCCCCAGTCGGTGGACACCCATGAACTGCCCCAACTGGGCGAAGCCTGGCGGGCCGAGAACCCGTTCCGGGCCAACGACAAGGCCATCAAGATCGGCACCTCGGCCTACAACCAGAACTGCGCGCGTTGCCATGGCCTGGAAGCCATTTCCGGCGGCATCGCGCCCGACCTGCGCAAGCTGGACAACGACTGTGTGTCCCTGAAGGACACAGCCAAGAAGGCGGCCTGCGTGAAGGAAATCGACGAGTACTACCTGGCCAGCGTGCGGCGCGGCAAGACCCGCAACGGCGCGGTGTACATGCCGCCCTTCGAGGGCATCCTGAACCAGGAGGCACTGTGGTCGATCAAGGCCTACCTGGAAACGCGCCGCGAGAAGCCGCTTTGAGGTCCCGCCGCCCGCCTGAGCGGCGCGCCCTGCTGGCCGCCGCTGCCTTCAGCGCCCTGGGCCTGGCCGGCGGCCCGGCCCGCGCCCAGGCCGAACCCACCGCACTGGAGCGCATCAAGAAGCGTGGCACGCTGGTGGTGGGCGTGTACAACGACATGCCGCCTTTCAACGAAGGCGGCAAGGGCATCGACATCGACCTGGCCGGCGCGCTGGCGCAGCAGATGGGCCTGCAGGTGTCGCTGCTGCCCTTTTCGGCCGGCGAGAACATGAACGACGACCTGCGCAGCGTGGTCTGGCGCGGCCACTACCTGGGCTGGGGCCCGGCCGACGTGCTGCTGCATGTGCCGGTGGACCGGCCGCTGATGGCCGAGAACCCGCAGGTCAACATCTTCGCGCCCTACTACCGCGAACGCGTGATGATCGCGCGCAACCTGCAGGCCGTGCCCACGATGGACTCGCTGGACGCGTTCAAGGGCCGGACCATCGCGGTGCCGGGCTTGTCGCTGGCGGGCTGGCTGCTCATCGGTGCCGACAGCGGCAAGTACCGCGAGCAGCTCACCACCAAGTGGAAAGACGGCGCCGAGGCGGCGCAGGCACTGGTGCGCGGCGAGGTGGCGGCGGCCGCCGGCCACGCCTCGGAGCTGGAATCGGTGCTGGCGGGCGACGCCCGCTTTGCCATCGACGCCCTGCCGCTGCCGCGCATGCGCGACGGCTGGGTCATTGGCTGCGCGGTGAAGAAGGCCAGCACCGACCTGGCGCAGGCGCTGCAGGGCGCGATGAACGAACTGGCCGCCAAGGGCACCCTGAAGACCATCTTCGCCAGTGCCAAGGTGGCCTGGCGCTCGCCTTGACCGGCTTCAGGCCTTGGGCGGGTTCGATACCCCCGCCGCCACGTGACCGGCGGGCACATGGGCGGCGGCCGAATCCACGTGCCGGGTCTGGTCGTCGAAGAAGAAGTCGGGCTCGAACTCGCGCAGGAACTCGCCCTTGGGCAGGCCGCCCAGGAACATGGCCTCGTCCACTTCCACGTTCCAGTCCATCAGGGTGCGGATGGCGCGTTCGTGCGCCGGCGCCGAACGGGCGGTGACCAGGGCCGTGCGCACCGCCATGCCCGTGCCCTTGGCGGCCTGCAGCCGGTGCAGCGCGGCCAGCACCGGCTTGAAGGGGCCGGCACCCAGGGGCTGGCCGGCGTGGTCGCGCTCGTGGTTCTGGAAGGCGTTCAGGCCTTCGCGCTGGAACAGCACTTCGGCCTCGTCAGAGAACAGCACCGCGTCACCGTCGAAGGCGATGCGCAGCTCGTTCGGGTGGGCCGCGGAGGCCTGCGCCGCCTGCGTGGCCACGCGCGCGGCTGGCACGCCGGCATCCAGGGCCTGGCGCACATCGGCTTCGTTGGCCGACAGGAACAGCTGCGCCGCCAGGGGCCGCAGGTAGCGCCAGGGGCTTTGCCCGCGCGTGAACACGCAACGCTCGATGGGCAGGCCGTAGTGCTTGGCCGAGCGGAACACCCGCAGTCCCGACACCGGGTCGTTGCGCGACAGGATCACCACCTCCACCCGGGCTTCATCGCGGTTGAAGGCCAGCAGCTTGTTCACCAGTGAAAAAGCCACGCCCGGGCGGGCCGGCGTGTTCAGCCGGGCCAGCTGCAACTGCATGTAGGCGCGGTCGTCGGCGGCCTCGAACAGGCGGTTTTCTTCCTCGAAATCGAACAGGGCGCGGGAAGAAATGGCCACCACCAGGCGGCCGTCCAGGGTGGCAGGCATGGTGTGCATTGTCTGGCAGTTGGGGGTTTGCCGGCCCGCAAGCCCGCCTCAAGGGTGGCGGGTGGCGGCCGATAGACCCGGGGTGCGCCACAGCAGGCGCCCCACTGACCATGACTTCGCCCGTTTCATGCGCCGCCCTCGACAGCCACCGCCGGTGGTTCACCTGGGCCTGCCTGCTGCTGATGATGATGATGGGGCTGCCGCTGCCTGCGCGGGCCGTGGCTGCGGACCGCCTGCAGCTCAGCGACGCGCGCAGCGACATCGACGCCTGGGCCCATGTGCAGGTGCTGTCGGACCCGGAAAGCCAGTGGCAGGTGGGCGATGTGCTCACCCGGCTGAAGGACTTCCAGCCGCCGGGCGGCCGGCATGCCAACCTGGGCGTGCGCCGCGACGTGGTGTGGATGCGCGTGCCGCTGGACGTGCCGATGCACGAATCCGGCCAGTGGCTGCTGGACCTGAACTATCCCTCGCTGGACGACGTGACGGTCTATCTCGTCACCGATGGCCGGTCCGTGCGCGAGCTGCACCTGGGCCGCCAGGTGCCCTTCGGCGAACGGCCGATGCCTTCGCGCTCGCACGTGGCACCGCTGCGGCTGGAACCGGGCCAGGAACACGAACTGGTCCTGCGGGTGAAGACGGCCAGCTCGATGATCGTGCCCATCCGCTTCATGAAGCCCGACGCCTTCAATGCCCGCGAGGCCACGGTGCAGCTGTTGCAGGGCGTGGCCGCCGGCATCGGCCTGTGCCTGCTGGTGTACAGCCTGGCGCATTGGCTCAGCCTGCGTGACGCCACCTTTGTGCAGTACGCGCTGTCGGCCTCCTGCATCACCTTGTTCTTCTTCTCCTACCACGGGCTGGGCTCACAGCACCTGTGGTCCGGCAGCAGCTGGCTGAACGTCAACATGGCGCCGTTCTCGGTGCTGCTGGCGCTGGTGGGGGGGCTGCTGTTCCTGGACCAGGCGCTGGGGGTGCGAGACCTCAGCCCGCTGCTGTCGCGCCTGCTGCGCGGGGCGGCGCTGGCCGCGGGCCTGGTGGCCACCGCCTTTGCGCTGGGTTTGATCGGCTACCGCCAGGCCCACCTGGCCGGCACCATCCTCGGCCCCATGCCGGTGCTGCTGGGCCTGCCCGCGGCGGTGGCGCGCCTGCGCAGGGGCGACCGCGTGGCGCTGTACATCGTGCTCGGTTGGGGTCTGTACGCGGTTGGCATTGCCACCATGGCATTGCTGCTGCGCGGCCTGGTGGATTTCAACGATTTCACCAACCACGCCTTCCAGGCCGGTGCACTGCTGGAGATGGTGATGTGGCTGCGCGCTTTGGGCGCGCGCATGGACGAAACCCGGCGCCTGGCCGAAAGTGTGGGACGCGAACGCGAAGCCCTGCGCTCGCTGGCCCACACCGATGCCCTGACCGGCCTGCCCAACCGGCGCGGCCTGGCGCTGGAGATCCAGGCCCTGCTGCCGCAGGCCACGGCGCAGCGCCTGCTGGCGGTGTACCTGCTGGATCTGGACGGTTTCAAGGCCGTGAACGACCGCCTGGGCCACGACGCGGGCGACGAATTGCTGAAGGCCGTCGCGCAAAGGCTGCGCGCGCTGTTGCGCAACCGCGACGTGGTGGCCCGCCTGGGCGGTGACGAATTCGTGGTGCTGGCCGGCGACCTGCCCAGCGACGCCGACGCGCGCCACCTGGGCACCAAGCTGCTGGAAGGCTTCAAGGCGCCGTTCCAGATCAATGGCCAGTCCTGCCGCGTGGGCCTGACCATCGGCTACGCGCTGGGCCCGCTGGACGGGCACGACGAAGGCAGCCTGCTCAAGCGTGCCGACGCCGCCATGTACGCCGGCAAGCAGGCCGGCAAGCACTGCATGAAGCGTGGCGCGGCCTCGGTCGGCCTGGTCGGCGCCTGAGGCAGCGCGAAAAACCTCACGCACTCAGGGTTGTCCCCTCGTGCGGACGGTTGATGCGTGCGGACTTGTCTTTCCTCAAGATGCAAGCACGCGGCGGGTGTGGCCCGGCGCGGCGCAAAAAACATCGAAGGAGAGTCATTCATGCACATGCACCATCCTGGGCGCGCGCGCGCTGCGCTCGTGGCGGCACTGGCCGCCGCACTGACCGCCTGCGGCGGCGGCGGCACCGACGCGGGTAACAACAATGGCAACAACAACGGTGGCGGCAACACGCCCACCGCGCTCACCCTCAGCGGCACCGCGGTGCGCGGCGCCGCACTGGGCAACGTGACCGTCCAGGTCAAGTGCGCCACCGGCAGCGGCCAGGGCAGCACCGACGCCAATGGCGTGTTCAGCATCAGCATCGAAGGCGGCGTGCTGCCCTGCGTGCTGCAAGCCCCGCTGCCCGACGGCGGCACCTTGCACTCGGCGGTCAGCAGCGCCAGCGGCGGCGCCGCCCAGGTGAACATCAGCCCGCTGACCGAACTGGTGGTGGCCAGCGCTGCGGGCGTGGACCCGGCCACGCTGTTCCAGGAATTCGAGCAGCGCAAGGAAGCGGTGAGCGACACCGCCTTGACCCAGGCCGTGAGCCAGGTGGTCACGCAACTCACCAGCGTGGTGGACCTGGGCGGTGTGAACCCGCTGACGGCGACCTTGGTGGTGGGCAACGACCTGGACAAGAAAATCGACGACCTGAACGCCAAGCTGGCCGAAGCGGGCAGTTCGCTGGACGACCTGGCCAAGAGCCTGGCCACCAACTCCCCGGTGGCGCCCGCGCCGGCGCCCACGGCCGACCCCGACGCCGGCACCAGCGCCACCGCGTCGGTGGCGGCCGAACTGCTGTTCAAGCCCGCGGCGGCCAACTGCCCGTCGCTGCGCAGCGGCACCTACCGCTTCAATGAATTCGAGGCCGCAGCCGACTTCGCCACCGGGACGGTGGAGGTGGACGCCGAGAAGCTGACGATCAAGAACGCCGACGGCAGCATCGACGCCATGCAGCCGCTGGGCACCTGCCGCTACCGCCTGCCTGACGGCAGCGACCTGGTGGTGTCCGCCGCAGGGGTGGGCGCCTTCCGCAGTGTGAGCATCAGCAACGGCGTGACGACGGCTCGCGCCGGCCTGGTGTTCCCCGAACAAACGCACGCGCTGGCCTCGCTGGCCGGCACCTGGAACTACCTGGGTCAGCGCGCCGACGCCACAGGCGGCACCTTCAGCCCGTTCAGCGGCAGCGTCACGCTGGACGCCGCCGGCAAGGTCACGGCGGCCACGCTGTGCGCCGACCTGAAGACCTGCAGCGAGGACCTGTCGCTCTTCAGCGGCAGCTTGAAGGCCAGCACCGCGGGCGGCTTCGACCATGTCGACGCCAACAATGCCGTCACCGCCCGCACCACGGTCTTCAAGGCTGGCGGTGGCGCCGTGATGGCCGTCACCAAGCAGGCCAGCGGCAGCTACCTGATCCTGACCCGGCCGCGTGCCAATGCCCTGCCGGCGACGCTGGACGTGCACTCGCGCTCGTGGAACATCACCATCAACAACGCACTGCTGTCGCCCGGCGGCACGGGCGAAAGCGGCAACACGCCGGTGTCGGTGGACAGCGCCGCGCAGAGCTACGTGCGCCTGAGCGTGGCCGGCAACGGCGGCACCTTCCCCGAGACGCTGAAGGTGAACCAGCCGCGCAACGGCTACACCACCCGCGTGGCGGCCAGCAACGTGCCCATCAGCGTGGGCACGAACACCGCCACCGTGCGCGAGTTCGTCTTCCTGGGCCTGAAGGGCATGGGCATCACCCCGGTGGCGCTGACCCCCACGGAAACCGCCACCGGCCAGATGATTCTGTCTGTGGGCCAGACCGGCAACACCTTCGTGGCCGCCGAGATGTTGAACCGCCCCTTCGCGCCCAACTGCACCGCGCTTCGCTCCGGCAGCCATCGCCTGGTGTCGCTGGAACGCGCCACCGCCACCGAGCCGAACATCGGTGTGGTGAACATCGACGCGACCGGCCTGAAAGTCACCGACGCCAATGGCACCTCCACCTTCACGCCGAACGGCCTGTGCCGCTACACCAACGACAACGGCGCGCAGATCGTGGTGTCGCAGTCGGGTGTGATCGTCATCCGCGGCGGCACCGGCGACCTGCACGCCCGCGTCGCCTTCCCCGAGCAGACCCACAGCGTGGCCGAACTGGCCGGCACCTGGAACAAGCTGGGCATGCAGTCGCCCGACCCGGGCAACAGCCTGTTCTTCCCGGATGCGGCCACCCTCACGCTGGACGCCGCCGGCACCGCCAGCAGCGCCCAGTACTGCGTGGACGTCACCAACTGCCAGACCGTCACCGACCTGCAGGTGGCGCACACCGTCAACCCGGCCGGCGGCTTCGACCGCGTCACGGCCGCGGGCGAGGCGCCCGACCGCGTGTTCGCTTTCCGCGCCGGCAACGGCGACCTGATGCTGGTGAGCGGCGACGACAGCGGCGCCCTGGGCTTCTGGACCCAGAAGCGCAGCAACGGCCTGCAGGCCGTGGGCACACGCAACCGCAGCTGGGACCTGGTGGTGAACCCGGCCAGCCTGCAGGGCGTGCTCAGTGAGAGCAGCAACACCGTCGCGTCGGTGGACACCGCCGTCCAAAGCGTGGTGCGCAACCGCAAGACCGCCAGCGGCGCGGCCTACGCCGAGACCATCACGGTGAACAAGCCGCGTGACGGCTACAACAGCCGCGCCGCAGCCACGGTCACCGCCAGCGATGGCAGCGCCGTCGCTGTGCGCGAATTCACCTCGTTGTCGATGCGCGGCATGGGCTTCAACGCGCTGAAGTACATCGAAGCGCCCAACGCCGCCCCGTCGCTGCTGATTTCGGTGAACCAGCCCTGACGCGCTTGGCCTGAAACCAGAAGGCCCGCGCGAGCGGGCCTTTTCCGTTCGGGAGACGCAGCGGCTACTGCACGAAGCCGATCGGCGAGCGCTTGCCGCTGGGCTCGGGCAGGTCGCACAGGCGCACCGTGCCGCGGCCGTCCAGCTTGGCATTGCCGAAGGCCGTCATCCAGGCCCGGCGCATCTCGCGCGGCACCACCTCGGCCATGCGGTCCAGCACGTCCTCGGGCGGGTCGGGGTCGAATCGCTGGCCCCAGGCGTGGTCCTGGCGGATGCCGCGGTACAGCTTGGCAGCGATGCGGCGCGCGGCGTCGAAGTCGGGCATGGCCACTTCGTACACGTTCATGCGGTTCAGGATGGGCTCGGGGATGGCGCGCTCGTCGTTGGCGGTGGCCACCCAGATCATCTGGCTGGCGTCCACCGCCACCTCAGCGAATTCGTCGATGAAGTGGCCGGCCGTGTCATGTTCCAGCAGGCTGTACAGCGCACCCAGGGGGTCGTAGGCATGTTCGCCGCGGGCCTTGTCGATCTCGTCGATCACCATCACCGGGTTGGCGTAGGTGCCTTCCACCAGGGTTTCAAACACCTTGCCCGGCCGCGCGCCCTTCCATTGTGAAGACGCACCCGACAGCACCCAGCCGGCGGTGAGCGAACTCATGCTGACGAAGCCCATGCCGGTGCCCAGCAACTGGGCCATTTCGCGCGCAAAGTGGGTCTTGCCCACGCCGGGCGGGCCCAACAGCAGCAGCGGGGTGATCTCCAGCGCGTCGCGGCTGTCTTCACACAGCGCCAGCTGGCGCTTCACGTCGTCCAGCACGGCGTGGAAGTTGGGCAGTTCGTCGTACAGGTGTTCCATGGCCGGCAGGCCGCTGGGTTTGACCTGGAAGCGTTCAGGGCCTTTTTCCAGCATGCGCTCGTAGGTGGCGCGCAGGGTTTCATGTTCCTTCGGTGGCAGCTTGCCCAGCCGGCGTTCCACCTCGTCGGTGCGGTAGACGCGGCGCATCTGCGCAATCGGTATGCAACCGGGCGCGGACGCCATGGGAACCAGGTCGTGCGATGCAGACATGCCACCTCCATGAAGGAACCTGTCGGGCCCATTGAAGCAGGGCCGGCCGCACCGGCATGGCGCGAGAAGCATGCGCAATACCGGGCAGTTGCTGAACAGACTAGCAAATCATGGGCCGCCTGCGCCACCCCCGGTCAGGTAGGGGACTTCCCGCGCCCGTGTGAAGCGCTGCACAGTGGCCTGGGGGACACCGGGGCTCAAGAAGCGACGGCTGCGGCCGATAGGACTGGGTGGAGCGGTGTACCGGTGCCGTTCGCCCACCCGACCGCCTGCCGAGAAGTCCCCATGCCCCTGTACCGATTGCTGCTGGCCCTGCTGGTCTGGCTGGCCCTGGCCGGGGTCGCGGCTGCGCAAAGCCCGATGGACCTGGACCGCCGCGCCGGTGTGCACGATGCCTGGCCCCACATGACCATGCTGGCGGACCCGCAAGGCACGCTGGACCTGGGCCAGGTGCTGGCACGCACGAAGGACTTCACGCCGGGCGCGGGTGCCAACCTGGGGCGTCGCAGCGGCGCCGTGTGGCTGCGCCTGCCGGTGCAGGCCATGGGCAGTGACGGCCGCTGGGTGCTGGACATCGACTACCCGCCGCTGGACCGCATTGACGTCTACCTGCTGGACGGCCAGCGCCTGGAGCGGCAGGCCCGGCTGGGAGACCACATCGACTGGGCGCAGCGTGCACTGCAAACCCGCAGCCATGCCCTGGTGCTGGACCTGCCGCCCGGGCAGCCTCGCACCGTGCTGATGCGCCTGCAGACCACCGGCAGCATGCTGGCGCCGGTGGCCTTCTACACCCATGAACGTTTCGAGCAGCGCGAGTCGCGCGAACAGGCCCTGCAGGGCCTGCTGGCCGGCGCGGGCCTGATCCTGCTGCTGTACAGCCTGGCGCAATGGCTGATGTTGCGCGACGCCATGTTCATCCTGTATGCACTCACGCTGCTGGGCACCACGGCCTTCTTCGGCGCGCTGTCCGGTGTGGGGCCGCAGCATGTGTGGGGCAGCTTCAGCTGGTTCAGCCGCAACGCGCCGCCCTTTGCCATCCTGCTGGGCGTGTGCGGGGCCTTCTTCTTTGCGTTGCGCGCGCTGGAGGTGGCGCGCTACAGCCCGCGGGTGGCCTGGGTGGTGCGCATTTGCGGTGCACTGGCGGGACTGACCGCGCTGGCCTTCGCGGCCGGCGCGGTGGACTACGTCACCGCGCAGGGCGTGGGCCTGGCCCTGGGGCCGGCGCCCATGCTGCTGGTGCTGCCCACGGCCTTCAAGCGCCTGCGCGAAGGCGACCGCGCCGCGGTGTACCTTCTGCTGGGTTGGAGTTTCTACAGCGTGGGCGTGCTGGCCATCGTGGGCCTGCTGTCAGGCCTGCTGCCGGTGAACTTCTGGAGCCTGCACGGCTTCCAGTTCGCGTCGCTGGTGGAGATGGGCACCTGGATGCTGGTGCTGGCCGAGCGGGTGCAGGACATCCGCCGCGGCGTGGCACGGCTGCAGATGGACCGCGACCGCATGCACTCGCTGGCCCACACCGACGCACTCACCGGCCTGTTGAACCGCCGCGGCCTGCAGGAGGCCATGGCCCCGGCCCTGGCCGGCTGCCACCCGCGCAGTTCGCTGGTGCTGTACCTGCTGGACCTGGACGGCTTCAAGCCGGTGAACGACACCCTGGGCCACGACGCGGGCGACGAACTGCTGGTGGCCGTGGGCCAGCGCCTGCGCGCGCAATTGCGCGCGTCCGACCTGGTGTGCCGACTGGGCGGCGACGAGTTCGTGCTGGTGGTGCCGGGCATCAGCGCCGAGGCCGACGCGCGGCGCCTGGGCGAGAAGGTGCTGAAAGCCTTTGGCGAGCCCTTCCAAGTGGCCGGCGGCACCTGCCGTGTGGGCCTGACCATCGGCTATGCGCTGGCCCCGCAGGACGACCGCGGCCTGGAAGGCCTGCTCAAGCGCGCCGACGCGGCGATGTACGCGGGCAAGCAGGCGGGCAAGAACCGGGTGCAGCGGGGGGCGGCGGGGGCCGGATTGGCGTCGCAGGTCCCGGCGGCTTGAAGCGGGCCGGCCGCCGCCGGGCCGCCCCAAGGCGGCCGCGGCCCCGCAGGCCACGGAGGGGCCCCTGCAGGTCCCTGGGGGCAGGAGCGAAGCGACGTGGGGGCCCTATTTCACCCAGGTGTTCAGCTGGATGATCGGCAGCAGCACCGCCAGCACGATCAACAGCACCACCACGCCCATGGCCACGATGAGCAGCGGCTCCAGCAGCGTGGCCAGGGCCATGGCGCGGCGTTGCACCTCGCTGGACAGCTGGCGCGCGGCGCGCTCCAGCATGGCCGGCAGCTGGCCGGTCTGTTCGCCCAGGCGGGCGAACATGGACAGGATGCCCGGAAAGCGCTTCTTGCCCGCCAGCGCGCTGGCCAGCGGCGCGCCTTCGCGCACCATCACCAGCGCGTCCAGCGCGTCCACCCGCATGGCGCGGTTGCCCAGGGTTTCGGCCGCGGCCTGCAGCGCCTTCAGGATGGGCACGCCGGCACCGGCCAGCATGGCCAGCGTGCCGGCAAAGCGCGACGCGTTGTAGCCCCGGGTCAGCGGCCCGATCAAGGGCAGACGCAGCCAGGCGGCGTCGAAGCGCTGGCGAAAGCCCTCGTTGCGCAGCGACAGGCTCAAGCTGAAGCCGCCCGCCACCAGCGCGATCAGCACCAGCCAGCCCCATTGCCGCACAAAGGCGCTGATGCCCAGCATGATGGTGGTCAGCAGGGGCAGCGCGCGCTTGCTGCTGACGAACACATTGGCCACCTGCGGCACCACGTAGGTGACCAGGAAGGTGACGATCACCACCGCGATGGCCGACACAATCATCGGGTACAGCGCCGCGCCCAGCAGCTTGCCCTTGAGCGCCTGGCGCTCTTCCAGGTCATCGGCCAGGCGTTCCAGCACGCCGCCCAGCGCCCCGCTCTGTTCACCCGCGGCCACCACGGCGCGGTAGATCTCGTCGAATTCACGCGGCATGCCGCCCAGCGCGCGCGCGAAGGGCGATCCGGCGTTCACCTCGGCGCGCAGGTGGGCCAACAGTTCGCGCTGGCGCGGGTCCTCGGCCTCGTCGGCCAGGGAGGTGAGCGCACGTTCCAGCGGCAGGCCTGCGCCCACCAGGCCGGCCAGCTGGCGCGTCCACACGCTCAGCGTGGTGGGGTTGAAGGCGCGGCGTGAAAACTTCGAATTGGTGCCCACGCCTTCGGCCGCGGTGCCGGCCGCCACCGGGCTGACCTCCAGCGGCACCAGCCCTTGGGCGCGCAGCTGCGAACGGGCGGTTTTGGGGTTGTCGGCGTCCAGCAGGCCCTTCAGCGGCTTGCCGTCGGCGTTCAGCGCCTCGAAGCGGTAGGCAGGCATGGAACGGAATCAGTCCCGCGTGACGCGGACCACTTCCTCGGCGGACGTGATGCCCAACTCCACCAGCCGCTGCCCGTCCTCGCGCATGCTGCGAAAGCCCCCGGCCGTGGCCGCGGCGAACAGGTCGGCCTCGGCGGCGCGGTTGTGGATGAGTTCGCGCACCTTGTCGTCGGCCACCATCAGCTCGTACACGCCGGTGCGGCCCTTGTAGCCGGTGTGACCGCATTCGGGGCAGCCCACGGGGTGGTAGTGGCCTTGCGCATCGGCCTTCTTGCAATGCGGGCACAGCTTGCGCACCAGGCGCTGCGCCAGCACGCCCAGCAGGCTGCTGGACAGCAGGAAGGGCTCCACGCCCATGTCGGTCAGCCGCGTGACCGCGCTGGGCGCATCGTTGGTGTGCAGCGTGGCCAGCACCAGGTGACCGGTGAGAGACGCCTGGATCGCGATCTGCGCGGTTTCGAAGTCGCGGATTTCACCGATCATGATGACGTCCGGGTCCTGCCGCAGGATGGCGCGCAGGGCCTTGGCGAAGGTCAGGTCGATCTTCGGGTTCACCTGCGTCTGGCCGATGCCGGGCAGTTCGTACTCGATCGGGTCTTCCACCGTCAGCACGTTGGTGCCGGCGGTGTCGATGCGCGCCATGCTGGCGTACAGGGTGGTGGTCTTGCCGCTGCCGGTGGGCCCGGTCACCAGCAGGATGCCGTGCGGCTGGGAAATCTGGTGCGCAAATCGGTCCAGCGTGTCGCCGGCCATGCCCAGGCTTTCCAGCGAGAACTTGGCTTCGCCCTTGTCCAGCAGGCGCAGCACCGCGCGCTCACCGTGCGCCGCCGGCAGGGTGGACACGCGCACGTCCACCGCGCGCCCGCCGATGCGCAGCGAGATGCGGCCGTCCTGCGGCAGGCGTTTCTCGGCGATGTCCAGCTCGGCCATGATCTTCAGCCGGGAAATCAGCGCTGCGTGCAGCGCCTTGTTCGGCTGCACCACTTCACGCAGGGCGCCGTCCACCCGGAAGCGCACCGAACTGCTGCGTTCATAGGGTTCGATGTGGATGTCGCTGGCGCCGTCCTTCGCCGCCTGCGTCAGCAGGGCGTTCAGCATGCGGATGATGGGCGCGTCGTTGGCCGCTTCCAGCAGGTCTTCCACCGCCGGCAGGTCCTGCATCAGGCGCGACAGGTCCACCGCGCTTTCCACCTCGCCCACCACCGCGGCGGCCGAGCTTTCGCCACCGGCGTAGGCGCGCGCGATGCGGTCCACCAGCGTGGACGCGCTCTCGCGCTCGAAGCCGGCCACGTCGAACACCCGCACCACCTCCTGCAGCGCTGGCACCGGCGTGGTTTCGGCCGTCCACAGCAGCAGCTGCTGGCCGTCGTCTTCCAGCAGCAGGGTGTTGGCCTTGGCGAAGGCGTAGGGCAGGGGGTGGCGCATGGGCAGCGGCTAGCGCGCCGGGGCCGACGCGGGCGCGGCGGGTGCGGCCAGGTTGGACGGGCTGGGCCGCTCCGGCAGCACCGGCGACTGGTTGATGGGCATCAGCACGCTGGGCGCGGGCTGGGCGCCTTGCTGGCGCGCGCGGATGGTGTCGTAGCGGTCCATGGTCAGCTTGTCGGCGCTGTCGGTGTCGCGCATGACGATGGGGCGCAGGAACACCATCAGGTTGGTGCGGTTGCGGGTGCGGCTTTCGCTGCGGAACAGGCCACCCACCCAGGGCAGGTCACCGAGCAGCGGCACCTTGCTCTTCTTTTCGGTGAACTTGTCCTCGATCAGCCCGCCCAGCACCAGGATGGCGCCGTCCTCGATGGTGACGGTGGTCTCGATGCTGCGCTTGTCGGTGGACGGGCCGGCGTTGCTGGTGCCCGGGGCCACCTTCTCGCTGACGCTGGAGCTTTCCTGGAAGATGGTCATGCGCACCGCGCCGCCTTCGCCAACCTGAGGTTTGATGCGCAGGGTGATGCCCACGTCCTTGCGCTCGATGGTCTGGAACGGGTTGCTGGTGCTGCTGCTGCCGCCGGTGCCGGTGAACTGCCCGGTGATGAAGGGCACGTTGCTGCCGACGATGATCTTGGCTTCTTCGTTGTCCAGCGTGATCAGGTTGGGCGTGGAGATGATGTTGGTGTTGGTCTGGCTTTGCAGCATGCGCGCCACCGCGGCCAGGCTGTACACATCGCCGTACTTCTTCACCAGGCCGATGTTCAGGCCCTCGCCGGGCAGCGTGGTGCTGCTGCTGACGGTGGTGCTGGCCAGCGCGGTGGTCAGCGAGATGATGCTGGGCCCGCCCACCGACGAATTGGTGCCGGCAAACAGGCCGTACTTTTCGCTGCCGCCCAGGAAGCCCACGCCCTGCCACTGGAAGCCGAAGTCGGCGGCGTTGTCGCCCGAGACCTCGACGATCATGCTTTCGATGTAGATCTGGGCGCGGCGCGAATCCAGCTGGTCCACCATGGCGCGGATCTGCTTGTACAGCGGCTCGGGCGCCGTGATGATCAGCGAGTTGGTGGCCGGGTCGGCCTGGATGAAGCCGCCGGTGGAAGGTTGGGCCGATGCCGCCACCGGCGTGGTGGCCGCGGCCGAAGCCGTGCCGCCCTGGTTGTTGGCCCCGCCAACCGACGTGTTCAGCCCGGTGTTGCCGCCAATGGGCGTGCCGCTGCCGCTGCTGCTGCCACCGCCGCTGCCGCCCCCGCCGCCAAAGGCCGCACGCAGCACCGTGGCCAGCTTGGCGGCGTCCGCGTTCTTCAGGTACACCACCCAGATGCTGCCGGCCGGGCCGCCCTGGCCGGGGCGGTCCAGCTTTTCGATCAGCGATTTCACGGCCGCCAGCCGCACCGGGCTGCCGGCCCGCACGATGAGCGCGTTGCTGCGCGATTCGGCCAGGATGGTCACGCCGCCGGCGCCACCCGCGCCGCCGGGCACCAGGGCCGGACCGGCGGCGTTGTCGGCCAGGCGCTGCACCAGCGTGGCCAGGTCGGCCGCCACGGCGTGCTGCAGCGGCACCACTTCCACGTCGGTGTTGGCGGGCTGGTCCAGTGCCGCGATGATCTTGCCAATGCGCTGCAGGTTGTCCGCGTAGTCGGTGATGACGAGCGTGTTGTTGCCCGGGTTGGCGTTGATGGTGTTGTTGGGGCTGATCAGCGGGCGCAGCACCGCCACCAGGTTGTTCGGGTTCTCGTGGTTCAGGCGGAAGATCTGCGTCAGCACCTGGTCGCCGCGCTGGTTGCTGGGGCCCACCGACACGGTGCCAGCCTGCAGCTTGGCGTCGGCCTCGGGCACCACCTTCAGCAGCCCGGCGTTGTCCACCAGCGCATAGCCCAGGCCGCGCAGCGCGGCCAGGTAGCTGAGGTAGGCCTCTCGCACCGACAGCGGTTGTTCGCTGTAGACGGTGATGGCGCCCTTGACGCGCGGGTCCACGATGATCTGGCGCTCGATCATCGCCGCCATGGCGCGCGAGACGGCCTCGATGTCGGCGTTGACAAAGTTCACCGTCACCGGGGCATTCGAATTCATCGCCGGCGTGGCGCCGGCGGCGCGGGCGCTGCGGCGCGGGTTGGTCTGTTCCTGGGCCGGGGCCGGGCCGGCAGAGGCCAGCAGCAGCACAGCCAGCACGGCCGGTGCGGCCCGCCGGAGCGGCCGTGTGCAGGGCAGCGGTCGCGGGTGGGGCATGGTCATCCGATCGAAATGATGTGGGCGGCGCCGCGGCGCCGCGCAATGATGTTGAGCAGGTTGGCCAGCGCGGCTTCCTGGCCGGGGGCGGCGCTGGCTTCGCCGTCGAAGCGCAGCTTCGGGCCGGCCCATTGTCCCTTGCCGGACAGGCGCAAGGCGCCGTCGATGGTCAGCAGGTCCAGCGCGGTGGCATCCGCGCCGCCGGCCTGGCCGCGCAGCACCAGGCGGTAGCTGCCCAGCGTGTCCAGCGTGGACAGGCGGGAGGACACCGCCAGCAGGTCCAGTTCGGCCCCGCCGCTCAGGCGCCAGCGGCCTTGCACCGATTCCACCGCGAAGCCGCCGGGCGCCGTCAGCCGCAGGCTGCCGCCCAGTTGCAGGGTGTTCCAGGGTGTGCCCAGGCCGGCCAGCCAGGCGGCCGGCCACTGGCCCAGCGCGTCGGGGCGCGGCGCCAGCACCACGCCCAGGCGGCCCAGGCCGGGGCGCAGGTTCAATGCCAGCGGCTTGGCCATGCAGCAGGCCTGGCTCAGCACCAGGCTCAGGCCGTCCAGGCGGGGCCGCAATTGCCAGTGCAGGCGCCCGGGCAGCATGGCGGCGTCGCGGGAGTCGGCGCCACCGGTCAGCACAGGCAGCGCATGGCCATTCCACACCGTGCCCTCGGCCTCGGCCAGCAGCAGGCGCTGCTGGGTGGCGCTGGCCACCGCCGCGGCCAGCCAGCGCGCCGGCGCAAAGACCACCAGCGCCAACGCTGTGCCCAGCAGCGCCCCGGCCACTGCCCAGCGGCGGGTGCCGCGGCGTGCGCGTTGCCAGGCGGCCGTGTCGGCGCTGGCGGCGGCGAAGCTGCGGCTGGCCGGCCGCGGTCCGGCGCGACGCCCGCCCCAGGGCAGTTTCAAGGCGGGCTTTTTCAATTGCCCCCCCCGATGAGCAGCACCAGCGTGCCGTTGTAGCCCTGCGGGCCACGTGTGAACTGGGCTTCGATGGCGCGCGCGCGGGCGCCGCTGCGGGCTTCGGCCAGCAGGGCACGCAACTCGGCCCCGCTCAGGCCCTGCAGCGTGAGCACCCCGCGGTCGCCTTGCAGCGACAGTTTGGCGCGGTCGCCCAGGCGCTCGGCGGCGGCCTGCAGGGCCGGCGCGGCCTGCGCCGCGGGCAAGGCTGGCAACGCGCGCAGGGCCTGGGTTTCGCTGGCCAGCTTGCCCATGCGTTGCAGTTGCTGTTCCAGGCTTTCCAACTGGGCCGGGGTGGTGGCCAGGGTGCGCCAGGCCGGCGCAATGCCCAACTGCCACAGCAGCAGCAAGGCCAGCGCGCTGCCCCCCACCAGCACCAGCGTGCGCTCGCGCTCGGCCAACTGGCGCCACCACTGGCCCGCGGCCTGGCGGGCTTGCTGGATCGATGGGCTCATGACTTGGCCGCCGCGGCGCGACTGAAGGTGATCTGGCTGCCATTGGCCTGCACCGCCCAGCCGGCCGGCGCCAGTCGCTCGCGCATGGCGTCCACCTGCTGGGGCAACAGGCCGGCGGCGTTCAGCATCAGGCGGCCGGGCTCGAAGCGCAGGCTGTCCACCGGCGGGCGGCCGTCGGGCCAGGCGCTGGCGGCAGCGGCCAGCAGGGCTTCCAGGTCGCCTTCGCCGGGGCGGCCGGCGGCGGCGCGCAGCAGTTCGGTTTCACGCTGCATCTGCAGCGGCGCGTCCAGCACGGCGCGCACCTGCGGGTGGGCGCGCTTGAGCAGGTCCACCTGGGCCTGGCGCTGCTGGGTGACACTTTGGCGTTGGTGCCAGGCCCACAGGTTCAGGCCCAGCAACTGGGCCCCCACCAGGGCGGCCAGGCCCAGGCGCACCGGGCGCCAGGCCGGCTGGCGCCATTGCTTGAACAGGTCGCGCAGCGCGCGCGAGCTGCGGTGCTGCGGCGCCAGTTCGAACTGGCGCAGGTTCCACAGCGAGCGCTGGGCCAGCAGCCCCAATTCCAGCGCGCCCTGCACCTGCACCGGCGCGCCCAGCCAGCGTTCCGCCGCGGCGGCCACGGCCGGTTCAGCGGTGAAGCGGGGGTTGTCCAGGTGATGCAACAGGGCGGGCGGGGTGGCACCGGCGCCCAGGCGCTGGCTGGTCACGCCGGCGGGCTGGGCCAGGGCCAGCCAGGGCGCGGCGTCGGGCTGGCCGGCGGCCTGCGGGCCGGCGAAGAAGTGGCCCAGCGGGGCGTCGCCCGGCCACAGGGCCGGCACCACGCGTTCAACGAAATGGCCGGCCTTTTCCAGCCGCGCCAGGTGAGCGGCCAGCCAGTCGCGCTGCAGCACCGCCACCCAGGCGGGCTTGCCGGCGCTGGCCTGGGGCGACACCGCAAAGTGCAGGTGGGCCTCTTCGTCCAGCAACTGTTCTTCCAGCACACCCGCCAGAGCCGCGCGCAGCCGGGCGGCCGGGGCCTTGGGCAAGGTGACGGGATGGAAGCTCAGGTCCAGCACGCCCACCACGGCCACCACGCTCTCGGCGCGCGGCAGTTGTTCGGCCACGGCCTGGCCGCTGGCGCCCGGGGCGGTACCGTCCGGACTCAGCGTGTAGGTGTACTCGGGGCTGGCGCCGGCACCTTCGGCGGAGCCGGTGGCACCAGGCCCCAGGCGCGCGCGGGATGGCAGCAGGACGACGAGGGTGGACATGGGGCGTGAAATCCGCGGAAGGTTATCGCCTTTGCCTCGGCGTGGGCATCAAGACGAAATATAAATCAAGCACTTAGCGTGACTTGTTGCGGTTGTGTCGCGATCGGGCTGCGCCCGGGTTTCCAAGGGGTGACCCGATGTCGCAGGCGCGTCGGCTGGCAAGCGGCCTTCTGTCGCGCTCAAGGGCTGCCTGTGGCCACGGCGCTGCGTCGTTCGCGCCGAACCGGTGAGACCTTGCGGCCTTCGCGGTGGACCAGCGACTGTTCCTCCAGCATGCGGTCGCCCAGGCGCAGGCGGCCCTGGATGGTGAAGTAGTCCGACTTCACGCTCACCCGTGCGTCTTCCAGCTTGATGTTGGCTGACACCTGCTGGCGCACCGCGTCCAGGTTGTCGAAGGGGCGGGACTGGCGGGTTTGCACCAGGCGGTCGGCGGTGCCCAGGTCCATGCCCTCCAGCACGGCGGCAATGACTTCTCGCGGCGCGGTGTTCAGGTTCACCGGCGTGGGCCGAGGCAGCAGTTCGATGAAGGGCCGCAGCCGCTCCAGGTCGACCGGCTCCACGCCCAGCCACAGCAGGTCGTCCACCGTGCGCAGCGCCAGCCGGGCATCCTTCAGGTCGGCCGCACCGGATGCCGACTGCAGGCCATTGGCGATGCGGTCGGCCAGTTCGCGCGGCACGTTGGTGGTTTCGCACAGGCGCTGCAGCGTGGCCAGTTCGGCCGCGGCCACCTTGTTGTCCCCACCCACCAGGTTGCGCAGGTTGTAGTGCGACTGCGCGTCGGTGATGCGGCCGGCCAGGAAGGCCTCGGGGCCGTCGTCGGCACCGGACTCCCGGTCGGCCGCCAGGAAGGTGGACAGGCGGGCTTCTTCCAGCGGTGTGGCCCAGGGCTCGCCCAGGTGGTCCACGTTGGGGCGGTCCTCGCGCAGGATGAGCCGGGCCCAGTCCAGCGCCCCGTTCAGCACCCAGGCGGCCTGGCTGCGGGCGCGTTCGGCCACCTCCAGCTGGATGCCGCGCTGCTGCTGCCACACCATGCCCGCGGCCAGCGTGGCCACCAGGGTGAGGATGACCATCGCGATCAACAGCGCTGCGCCGCGCTGTGAGGCCCTGGGGCGGCGGCGGGCGGCGTTCATGGCAGCAGCACCAGGTCGCGGGTGAGTTTGCCGCTGTCCAGGTCCAGCACCAGGCGCACGCCGGAGGGCAGCTGCGCGCGCGGCGGCGCGGCCTGTGCCGGCGCCGAGGCGCCAGACGCTGCGGGCGGTGGCGGCGCCACCGGCGTCAGGTCGGCGGAGCTGCCGCAGTTGCTCCAGTTGTTGTCCTGGCCCTGGAAGTAGTACACCTGCCAGCTGCTGGCGCCGTCCAGCAGGCGCAGCTGCCCGGGGTCATTGGGCAGCAGTTGCTGGCTGCGCATCCACGATTCCTGCAGGTCGGCCACGCGGGTGGTGACCGGGCCGGCCCAGCGCCGCCACTGGTTGTTTTCCAGGTTCCACACCACCACCTGCAGGCCGCCTTCGGCCCGCCGCGTCATGCGCAGGTTGGTGCCGTCACACAGCAGTGGCGGCACGGCGCCGCTGTCGTGCACCGAGCTCAGGTCACGCTCCCACTGCGCCAGCACCGTGGCCAGCAGCAGGTAGCGCTGGCTGCTGGCCTGCGCCTGGTCGCGTGAACGCACCATGGCGTCCACGCCCTGCCAGGCCATGGCCGCCATCAGCGCCATGATGAACAGCGCCACCAGCACTTCCATCAGCGTGAACCCGCGTGTGCGCTTGGGCATGGCGCTCACTGCCCGGACAGCACGGTGGTCAGCCGCACCAGGGTGTGACCGTCGGGGTCGGACACCACGGCGTCCACGCGGCGGAAATTGGGGTTGGGCGTGGGGCGGGTCACCAGCTTGCCGCCCAGGCTGCGGCCCAGCTGTTCACATTCGAAATCGGTGTCGCCGATGCCGGGCAGCTGGCGCTTGAGCTTCAGGTCGGCCAGGGCGTTGTCGGCGCACCATTGGGCCGACATCACATCGGCCAGGCGGCGCGTGTTGTCGGCCAGCGCGCCGGCGGCGCGGCTGCCGGCTGTCAGGGCCAGGGCCACCACGACCAGGGCCACCAGCACTTCCACCAGGGTGAAGCCGCGTGGCACCGGGGCGTTCACGGCGTTCACGGCGCCGCGCCCGACGCGGCCAGCGCTTCGTCCAGCGGGGCGAAGGGGGCGAGCCCGTCGGTGGCCAGGGTCAGGCTGCGTCCGTGCAGGCGCAGCACGATGCGCTGCGCGCCGATCAGCGGTTCCGGCCCCAGGGTCAGCTGCTTGGCGCCCACGATTTCGGCCTGCACCTCGGGGTCCAGCCAGCGCGTGGCCAGTTGGGTGGACAGCGGCAGGCCCTCGAAGCGGAAGGCGACGTCCGAACTGCCGCCGCTGCCCGGGCCCAGCGCAAAACGCACCGGCACCGCCATGCCGCGGGATTCGGCGCGCGCGGCTTCCAGCAATGTGGCCAGGCGCATGCCTTCGTGGTCCAGTTGGTTGGCGGCGGGGTCGCGCACCGACAGCGTCACCACGCCAGCGGCCACCGCGATCAGCGCCACGACGATCAGCAATTCGATCATCGTGAAGCCGCGCACCCTGGTGCGCCGCCAGCGGCTATTGCCAGGAGCCGATGTCAGCGTTCGCGCCTTCGCCGCCGGGCTGGCCATCGGGCCCGAAGCTGAACACATCGATCTCGCCCTTCACGCCGGGGTTCACGAACTGGTAGGGCCGGCCCCAGGGGTCGGCGGGCAGCTTGTCCAGGTAGGGTTTCCAGTTGGGCGGCTGCGGGCCGTTGCCGGGTTTTTGCACCAGGGCCTCCAGGCCCTGCTCGGCGCTGGGGAAGCGCTGGTTGTCCAGCTTGTAAAGCTTCAGCGCCTGCATCAGGTTGTTCACGTCGGTGCGCGCCGCGGTGATGCGGGCGTCTTCAGCGCGGTTGAGCACATTGGGCACGATCAGCGCTGCCAGCACGCCAATGATCACCACCACCACCATCAGCTCGATCAGCGTGAAGCCATGCGCAACAAGGCGGAAACGCTGGCGGGGCGGGGGACGAAGCGGCATGGTGAAGAGCGGGGCTGTGCAAGTCGTTGAATGATAATCGTCGGATGGGTTCGCGCTTGGCGTCGTTCGTGATCTGGGCCGCGGTGGCGGCCAGCGTGGTGTTCTGGGGCTTGCGCCTGTCGGGCGCGTCGCCGCGTGCGCCGGCCCATGCCAGCGTGGCCGCCCAGGACACGCCGCTGGCTGCAGGCGACCTGAGCCGCCTGTTCGGCGCCGCGCCGCCGCCGCCTGCGCCCACGGTGGCCGCCGCGCCGCCCCCGCCACAGGACAACCGCTTCAAGCTGCTGGGCGTGGTGGCGCAGCGCCGCAGCGCGCCGAGCCAGGGGCTGGCGCTCATTTCAGTGGACGGCCAAACGGCCAAAGCCTACGGCCAGGGCGCCACGTTGGACGGCAACACCGTGCTGCTGGCCGTGCGCCACCGCCGGGTGGAACTGGGCCCGCGGGGCGGGCCGGTGCAATTGACGCTGGAAATGGCC
Organism: Burkholderiales bacterium JOSHI_001; assembly: GCA_000244995.1. NCBI lineage: Bacteria > Pseudomonadati > Pseudomonadota > Betaproteobacteria > Burkholderiales > Burkholderiales bacterium JOSHI_001. Next base: position 1,213,053 of record CM001438.1, read on the forward strand.
GCCCTGCCCGAAGCCGCGCGCGGCAACCTGGCCGGGGCCGGCCCGGCCACCGCGCCTGGCATGCCCACCCCCGCGCCCATGCCGGGTGCCACAGTGGGTTCACCCATGGTGCCGCGCACGGTGCCACCGCCGCCGATTCAGGCGGTGCAGGGCTTTCCGGGGGTGCAGGGCAACCAGTTCAACCCAGGCGCCGAGGGTGAAGCCGGCCTGCCGCCCGCGCCCAGCGTGCCCACGCCGGGCGTGGTCCTGCCGCCGGCCAACGTGTTCCCGAACCGCGTGCTGAGTGGCGCTCAGACGCGTTAGCGTCAGGTGGTGGGCAAACCGCTGTCGGGCGTTTGACGCAGGTCGCCGCTGATGGAAAAGCTGGTGGCGGGCTTGGAAGGCCCCGGGTCTTCGCCTTCCACCACCTCGGTCAGCAGCGCGGCGGCGCTTTTCACCAGCGGCCAGGCCAGCGCGGCGCCGGTGCCGTCGGTGCTTTCCATGCCCAATTCCAGCAGGGCGGACGCGCGGAACAGATTCAGCGCCTGGTCCAGCCCGCGGTGGCTGTGGCTGCGGCAGAACACGCAGTAGTCGGTGACGGCCGCGGCGATGCGTGACGCCACCATCAGCGCCGCGCAGGCCGAGATGCCGTCGATCATGACCAGATGGCGCTTGCTGGCGGCCACGAGCAGCACGCCCACCATCACGCCGATTTCGAAACCACCGAAGGCGGCCAGCACTTCCACCGGGTCGCTCACCTCCTTGTGGCGGCCCTGGGCACCCTGGATGATGACCATCAGGTGCGCCAATTGATCCGGGTTCATGGTCGGGCCCGACACCACCAGGTCGCGTGCCGGGCTGTCGGTCAGGCGCGACAGCACCAACGCCGCGCTTTCGTGCGCGCCCACGCCAATGCCGGCGCAGGCCACCATGTTGCCGCGCAAGGCGTCGCCGATTTCCATCCCGGCGCGGATGGCCGCATGCGCCTGTTCCACCGACATGGCCGGGCCCACCCGCGCGTTGCGCGTGCCGTGGGCGATCTTGCGTTGGATCAAGTGATCGTGCGGCGCCAGCGCCTCGGCCACGCCGCAGTCCACCACCGACATCTCCAGGCCCTGGATGCGCGCGAACACCGCCGCGGGCAGTGCGCCGGACAGCAACTGCTGCACCTGTTCACGCGTCTGGCGGCGTTGCGGCGCCATCAGCCCGTCCACCGCCAGGCCGTGGTCGGCGGCAAAGATCACCAGTTGCGGGTCGCGAAAGCGCGGCTTCAGCGTGTTCTGCATCAGCCCCAGGCGCACCGCCAGCGGCTCCAGTTCACCCAGGCTGCCGGTGGCCTCGGCGCGGCGCAGCAGCTTTTCGCGCAACGCGCGTTCAAGCAGCGTGTTCGAGGTGGGGGAGATCAGGGAACGGTTCACCGCCATGGCAGGCCGAGTTTACGCAAGGGCCTTCAGCGCAGGAACAGCTTGTAAACCGGGTTGTCGGTTTCTTCCACGCAAGGGTAGGCCAGCGTGTCGAGAAAACGCTTCAGGGCCGCGTTCTGACCGCGGGGCACCTGCATGCCCACCAGGATGCGGCCGTGGTCGGCACCCTGGTTGCGATAGTGGAACAGGCTGATGTTGAAACCCGGCGGCAGCGTGTCCAGGAAGCGCATCAGCGCGCCGGGGCGTTCCGGGAAAACGAAGCGGAACAGCCGCTCGTCGGCCGCCAGTTCACTGCGCCCGCCCACCATGTGGCGCACATGCTCCTTGGCCAGTTCATCGTCGGTGAGGTTCACCGTGGGGAAGCGGTGCTTGACGAACAGGCGCTCGATCCGGTCGGCCTCATCGCGCTTGTGGATGGCCAGGCCGACGAACACATGCGCCAGCTTGTCGTCGCTGATGCGGTAGTTGAATTCGGTCACCGCGCGGGGGCCGATCAGCGAACAGAAGCGCTTGAAGGAGCCGCGCTCTTCCGGGATGGTCACGGCGAACAGCGCCTCGCGGTGTTCACCGAATTCGGAGCGCTCGGCCACGAAGCGCAGGCGGTCGAAGTTCATGTTCGCGCCGCAGGTCACGGCCACGAAGGTCTTGCCCTTCAACTTGTGGCGTTCCACGTACTGCTTGATGCCGGCCACGCCCATGGCGCCCGAAGGCTCCAGGATGCTGCGGGTGTCCTGGAACACGTCCTTGATGGCGGCGCAGACCTCGTCGGTGTCCACCACCACGTAGTCGTCCACCAGCTTGCGCGCGATGCGGAAGGTCTCTTCGCCCACCAATTTCACCGCGGTGCCGTCGGCGAACAGGCCCACGTCGCTGAGCGTGACGCGCTTGCCGGCCTTCACCGAACGCAGCATGGCGTCGGAGTCCACCGTCTGCACACCGATGACCTGGATCTCGGGCCGCACCGCCTTGATGTAACTGGCCACGCCCGAGATCAGCCCGCCGCCGCCGATGGCCACGAACACCGCGTCCAGCGGGCCCTGGTGCTGGCGCAGGATCTCCATCGCGATGGTGCCCTGGCCGGCGATGACGTCGGGGTCGTCAAAGGGGTGCACGAAAGTCAGCCCCTGAGACTTCTGCAGGGTGAGCGCATGGCCATAGGCGTCGGAGTAGCTGTCGCCGTGCAACACCACCTCGCCGCCGAGCGCGGCCACCGCGTCCACTTTCAGCCGTGGCGTGGTGACCGGCATCACGATGACCGCCCGGCAGCCCAGGCGGCGCGCGCTGAGCGCCACGCCCTGTGCGTGGTTGCCAGCCGAGGCGCAGATGACGCCGGCCTTCAACTGCGCCGGGCTCAAATGGGCCATCTTGTTGTAAGCGCCGCGCAGCTTGAAGCTGAACACGGGCTGGGTGTCTTCACGCTTCAACAGCACCTGGTTGCCCAGCCGGCGCGACAGGTTGCGCGCCGGGTCCAGCGCCGACTCGATGGCCACGTCGTAGACGCGGGCGGTCAGAATGCGCTGCAGGTAGTCGTCGCCCGTGGCGGCCCGCGGCCGCGGTTTTTGGGTGGTTTGGCGGGCGCGGACCATGGCGCTGGGCTCCGGAAAGAGGGCTGGGTTTGTGCGGGCGCGGATCATAAGCGGTGGCTCATCCGGCCAGAAAAAAGGCCCGAGGCGTGAACCTCGGGCCCAATCCACCAATGAAGGAGGTGGAGGAGACAAACGATGCGATCAGGCTGTTTGCCTTTGCCGCGGTGCAGCGTGATCGCCTGAAATCCAGTCTAGCTGCATTCATGTTGCGTCGCAATATGATGTTGCTTCACAGGTGTGACGAATTTAGGGGTGCTTCACCAGACACGGGGACGGTGGCACGCCGCAAAGGAGATGGACTTGGAGTGCACGATCAACTGGATGCCGGCCAGCGGCATGGGGTTCATGGCCGAAACCGGCAGCGGCCATGTCCTGGCCATGGATGGTGCACCGGACGGGGGCGGTCGCAACCTGGCCCCTCGGCCGATGGAAACCATGCTGGCCGGGGCGGGCGGATGCACCGCCTATGACGTGGTGCTGATCCTGAAGCGGGGCCGCCACGACGTGACCGGTTGCCAGGTGAAGGTGAACGCCGAGCGCGCTGAGACTGACCCCAAGGTGTTCACACGCATCCACCTGCACTTCACCGTGACCGGCCGCAACCTGCCGGAAGCCGCGGTGGCACGGGCCATCGCCATGTCGCACGAAAAGTACTGCTCGGCCACCATCATGCTGGCCAAGACCGCCGAGGTGAGCACCAGCCACGAGGTGCTGGTCGCTTGATCGAGAGGGCGCTTTCGGGCGCCCAGGGACTAAATATGGTGCGCCGTGCCCGTCATCACGCGCGCGGCGGCGCGCATCAGCCAGCGCACCGGGGCCGGCATGGGCGCAGCACCAGCGGCCTGGGCCTCGTCGGCGTGGCGCGCTTCGTCGGTCTTCATCTGGTCCACGATCGCACGCGAGGCTTGGTCCTGCGCAGGCAGGCGGTCCAGGTGGCTGGCCAGGTGCTGTTCCACCTGCCGCTCTGTTTCTACCAGGAAGCCCAGGCTGACCGCGTCCCCGGCCCTGCCTGCGGCCAAGCCAATGGCAAAGGCCCCGGCGTACCAGACCGGGTTCAGCAGGCTGGTTCGGCCGCCCAGGTCATCCAGCCTTTGTTGCGTCCAGGCCAGGTGATCCATTTCGTCCCGCGCGGCCGCCAGCATGCTGGCGCGCTGTGCCGGTGAGCGTGCGGTGAGGGCCTGGGCCTGGTACAGCGCCTGGGCGCAGACTTCGCCGACATGGTTCACGCGCATCAAGGCCACCGACAGGCGGGTGTCCTGCGCCGAAAGGGCGGGCGTCGGGTCGGCGGTCCGCGGACGCGGGCAGGGCCGGGCCGCGTGGGCGCCGCCCGAAACCGCGCGCAAAGCGTTGTCCAGAGACTGAAAGAAGGCGTCGGCGGTATTCATGGTGTCAAGCATGGTCGCATGCTGTGCAGGGCAGGGCGTTGCGCCGACGATACGCCCGATGTCCACGGTCCGGCACAGGCTGTTTCCCGTTGTTGCCAGACAACAGGGCAAACCGTAATTGGAGGACAAGGCTTTGCATCTGGAGAGGGGGTCTGGTGCAATAGCCACAACTTCCGCTGAGGAGGTTGGCCTGATCGGCCCTCACCGAAATCGGTGCCGGGTAATCCGACAGATCGGGGCCTCTTGTTCAACCTAGGAGATAGTTGCAATGAAAAAATCTCTGCTCGCTCTGGCTGTGCTGGGCGCTTTCGCTGGTGTCGCTTCGGCCCAATCTTCGGTGACCCTGTTCGGTATCGTTGACGTCGCTGCGCAAAATGCCAACGCCACTGGCAAGGGTTCCACCCAGAAGCTGGTGAGTGGCAGCAATGCCACCAGCCGACTGGGCTTCCGGGGTGTCGAAGACATCGGTGGTGGTCTGAAGGCTGGTTTCTGGCTGGAAGGCGGCATGAACGTCGACAACGGCACCAACACCGGCTTCAACTTCACGCGCCGTTCCACGGTCAGCTTGATGGGTGGTTTTGGTGAAGTTCGTCTGGGTCGCGACTACACCCCGACCTTCCTGAACGTGACCCAGTTTGACCCGTTCGGCACCAACGGCGTGGGCAATGCCTTCAACGTGGCCCGCAACGTGAACACCAACAACGGCGCGTTCCTGACGGCTGCTGCCGCCGCCGCCGGTACCGCTCCCACCTGGGTCCGTGCCGACAACTCCATCGCCTACCTGCTGCCCAGCGACCTGGGTGGTCTGTATGGTCAGGTGATGATCGCTGCGCCTGAAGGCGTGAACACCGGCAAGTACCAGGGCGCTCGTATCGGCTACGGCGCTGGCCCGATCAACGTGGCTGTGGCCTTCTCGCAGCAAAACGCCAGTGCGCCGAAGTTCAAGACGACCAACCTCGGTTTGTCGTATGACCTGGGCGTTGCCAAGCTGATGTTCCAGTACGCGCAGGAGAAGAACGGCCTGGGTACGGCCCTTCCGACCCTCAATGCCAAGGAAACTCGCCTGCTGTTGGGCGCCGTGGTTCCCGTGGGCTCTGGCGAGTTCAAGGCTTCGTGGACCCGCAGCGACCAGGCGAACAGCACGAACGATGCGAAGCAAATCGCTTTGGGCTATGTGCACAACCTGTCCAAGCGCACCGCGCTGTACACGCACTACAGCCAACTGACGAACAAGGGTGCCCTGTCGCTGAGCAACACGACGGTGACCCCGACGGCCGGCGGCAAGGCCAAGGGCTTCGAAGTGGGCGTTCGCCACTCGTTCTGATCGTCGGTTTTCCGGCCTTCGAAAACCGCCCCACGGGGCGGTTTTTTCATGGGTCGGTCACCTTCAGGTGGAGGGTGGCCATTGCTCAACGCCCCGGCGAAGATCGTGGTCTGGCGAGGGTTGAATGATTCGAAGTCGTTGGGGAGTACCTGGGCGCCCGGTTCGCGCGGCTTGGGCCATGTTTGCCATGCTGCTGCTGGTGGCCTGTGTGTCGGTGCCCTCACCTGGCCCAGGTTGGCACCCGCACGGCCTGCCGGGCAAGGCCTCAACAGCCTATCGCTGGACGACCAAGGACGGCCTGGGCGCCTGGCACGCCGTGGCGCACCGCTCGGCCAGTCTGATGCGGCGTCTCCTGCCCGCCGACCAGGCCACGCCGTCGCGGGTGCAATTCTCCTGGTGGGTGGACGAGCTGATCGCCACGGCGGACATTCGTCAACCCGAATCGGACGACGCGTCGGTCCGGGTGATCTTCGCGTTCGATGGCGATCGCTCCAAGCTGTCGATGCGCAACCGCATGTTGTCCGAAATGGCGCAAGCCCTGACCGGCGAACCCATGCCCTACGCCACTTTGGTATACGCCTGGGATGGGCGCGCGCCACTGGACGAGGTGGTGGTCAGCCAACGCAGCGACCGCATTCGCACGCTGGTGGTTGAATCGGGGCAAGGCCACTTGAAGCAGTGGCGACACTACCAACGCGACCTGACGGCGGATTTTCGGCGTGCTTTTGGTGAGGAGCCAGGCCGATTGGTGGGCATGGCGGTCATGACCGACGCCGACAATACCGGTTCGCAGGCTGAGGCTTGGTACGGCGATATCCACCTGCGTTGAACCCCCAGGTTTGGCCGCACGAACCTGCGTGCGGCGATTCCCTTTCAGGGCTGCGCCCTCCCGCACGTCGGGCGAACCCCTGAAAGGGCTTTGCCCTCCCTCACGTCGGGCGAACCCCTGAAAGGGCTTTCCCGTTTGTGCCGGGCACGCTCATTGCGGATCATCCGCCATCTCGTCAGAACAACAATGCTTGCCTTCATCCTGCGCCGCCTGTTCCAGGCCATCTTGGTGATGTTGACGGTGGCCTTCATCGCCTTCATGCTTTTCCAGTACGTGGGCGACCCGGTCACCCAATTGCTGGGCCAGGACGCAACGCCTGAGCAGCGGACCCGGTTGCGGTACGACCTGGGCCTGGACCGGCCTTTCCCGGTGCAGTTCGCCCGCTTTGTGGGCAATGCGGTGCAGGGCGAGTTCGGTCTCAGCCTGCGCCAGGGTCGCAAGGTGTCGGCGCTGATCGCCGAGCGCTTTCCCGCCACGCTGGAACTGGCAGCGATGGCGGCACTGATCGCGCTGTTGGTGGGCATTCCGCTGGGTGTGTACGCTGCTCTGCGGCGTGGAAGCATCGGAGCCCAGGTGCTGATGATGGCGTCGCTGTTCGGTGTGTCGCTGCCCACCTTCCTGATCGGCATCCTGCTGATCCTGCTGTTCGCGGTGACGCTGAAATGGCTGCCCAGCTTTGGCCGCGGCGACACCGTGCAGTTGGGTTTCTGGAGCACCGGTTTGCTCAGTGCCGACGGCTGGCGGCACATCATCCTGCCCGCGGTGACGCTGTCGGTTTACCAACTCACGGTCATCATCCGCCTGGTGCGCGCCGAGATGCTGGAGGTGCTGCGCACCGACTACGTGAAGTTCGCGCGCGCGCGCGGCCTGACCGATCGTGCAGTGCACTTCGGCCATGCGCTGAAGAACACGCTGGTGCCGGTGATCACCTTCACCGGGCTGCAACTTGGCGGGCTGATTGCGTTCGCCATCATCACAGAGACCGTGTTCCAGTGGCCTGGCATGGGGCTGCTGTTCATCCAGGCGGTGCAGTTCGCCGACGTGCCGGTGATGGCCGCCTACCTGTGCCTGATTGCACTGGTCTTCGTGGTCATCAACCTGGCAGTGGACATGCTGTACTTCGCTGTGGACCCGCGCCTGCGCGTGCAGGGCAGCGGCGTTGGCGGGCACTGAGCGCTTCGTCACACCCAAGACATGAATTCACCCGCCCCTGCCGCCCCGTCGCGCCTGCAGCGCTTTTTCGAAGGCGACCTCTGGTACAGCTTCAAGACCTCACCGATGGCCATGCTGGCCATGGCCATGGCGCTGCTGTGCGGCGGATGTGCATTGCTGGCGCCGTGGATTTCGCCCCACAACCCCTTTGACCTGGCCACCATCGACCTCACGGACGCCCGCCTGCCGCCCATGTGGGAAGACGGCGGCAAGCGCAGCTTCGTGCTGGGCACCGACGACCAGGGCCGCGACATCCTGTCGTTGCTGATGTATGGCTCGCGCATCTCGCTGTTCGTGGGCCTGGCCTCGGTGGGGCTGTCGCTGGTGATCGGCGTATCCCTGGGCCTGTTCTCGGGCCTGGTGGGTGGGCGCACCGATGCTTTCATCATGCGGGTGTGTGACGTGATGCTGTCCTTCCCGTCCATCCTGCTGGCGCTGCTGGTGGACGGCGTGGGCCGCGCGCTGTTCCCGCAAGCGCACGACTCGCTGGCGCTGGTGGTGCTGGTGCTGTCCATTTCACTGACCACCTGGGTGCAGTTCGCGCGCACGGTGCGCGGCTCCACGCTGGTGGAGCGCAACAAGGAATACGTGCAGGCCGCGCGCGTGGTGGGCGTGGCGCCCATGCGCATCATGTGGCGCCATGTGCTGCCCAATGTGCTGGGCCCGGTGCTGGTGCTGGCCACGGTACAGATCGCGCTGGCCATCCTGACCGAGGCCACACTGTCCTTCCTGGGGGTGGGCATGCCGCCGACGTCGCCGTCGCTGGGCACCCTGATCCGCATCGGGCAGGACTTCCTGTTTTCGGGCGAATGGTGGATCACCATCTTCCCCGGCGTGGTGCTGATGTTGATCGCGCTGTCCGTGAACCTGCTGGGCGACTGGCTGCGTGACGCCCTGAACCCGCGCTTGAGCTGACGCCCATGAGCCAAGACCTGTTGGAAGTGAAGCACCTGCGGGTGGAGTTCCCAACACGCCACGGCACCCTGGTCGCACTGGACGATGTGTCGCTGAGCATCGCACCCGGCGAGATATTGGGTGTGGTGGGCGAATCGGGCGCGGGCAAGTCGCTCACCGGGGCGGCCATCATCGGCCTGCTGGAACCACCGGGGCGCATCGCGGCAGGCGAGATCGTGCTGCAGGGCCAACGCATCGACAACTTGCCGCATGAGCAGATGCGTGCCATCCGAGGCCGGCGCATCGGCGCCATCTTCCAGGACCCGCTCACGTCGCTGAACCCCCTGTACACCGTGGGCCAGCAGCTGGTGGAAACCATCCGCACCCACCTGCCGGTGTCGGCCGACGAAGCACGCCAGCGCGCCATCCGCCTGCTGGCCGAAACCGGCATCCCGGCGCCCGAGGCGCGTGTGGACCAGTACCCGCACCAGTTCTCCGGCGGCATGCGCCAACGGGTGGTCATTGCACTGGCGCTGGCGGCCGAGCCGCAACTCATCGTGGCCGACGAGCCCACCACCGCGCTGGACGTGTCCATCCAGGCGCAGATCATCGCGCTGCTCAAGCGCTTGACGAAGGAACATGGTGCGGCGGTGATGCTGATCACGCACGACATGGGTGTCATCGCCGAAGCCTGCGACCGCGTGGCGGTGATGTACGCCGGCCGCGTGGTGGAGGTGGGCCCGGTGCACGAGGTCATCCACCACCCGGCCCACCCTTACACCGTGGGGCTGATGGGCTCGATCCCGTCCATGGACGAGGACCGCGAACGGCTGCTGCAGATCGACGGCGCCATGCCGCGCCTGAACGCCATACCGGCCGGTTGCGCCTTCAATCCGCGCTGCCCGCATGCGTTTGACCGCTGCCGCAGCCAGCGCCCGGACCTGATGCCCGCCGGCGCCACCCATGCGGCCTGCTGGCTGCCGGTGACGGCTGGGGGGGTGTCGCCGTGACCACCCCGTTGCTGCAGGTTCAGGATCTGGCCAAGACTTTCGACGTGTCCGCGCCTTGGCTGAACCGGGTGCTGGAAGGCAAGCCGCGGCAGAAGGTGCATGCGGTGGACGGCGTCAGCTTCGAGATTGCCCGCGGCCAGACCCTGGCGCTGGTGGGTGAATCGGGCTGCGGCAAGAGCACCGTGGCGCGCCTCCTCACCGGGCTGTACCCGCCCACCCGCGGCCAAGTGCATTTCGACGGCCAGGATGTGCTGGCCACCTTGCCCACGCGCGCCGGCCTGGCGCTGCGTCGGCGCATGCAGATGATCTTCCAGGATCCCTATGCCAGCCTGAACCCGCGCTGGAAGGTGCGCGACATCGTGGCCGAACCGCTGCGCGAGCACGCGCTGGCGACGGGCGAGGACGAACTGCAAGCGCGCACCGGCGCCTTGCTGCAGATGGTGGGGCTGGCGGTGGCGGACGCCGAGAAATTCCCGCACCAGTTTTCCGGAGGCCAGCGCCAGCGCATCTCCATCGCCCGCGCGCTGGCCACCAGCCCTGAATTCCTGATCTGCGACGAACCCACGTCGGCGCTGGACGTGTCGGTGCAGGCCCAGGTGCTGAACATCATGAAGGACTTGCAGCGCGAGCGGGGCCTGACCTACCTGTTCATCTCGCACAACCTGGCGGTGGTGCGGCATGTCAGCCACCAGGTGGGCGTGATGTACCTGGGCCGGCTGGTTGAACTGGCCGACAAGGCGTCCATCTTCAGCGCGCCGCGCCACCCCTACACGCGCATGTTGCTGGACGCCATTCCGGACATTGCGATGACCGGGCGTGCCCGCACGCCGGTGCAGGGCGAGGTGCCCAACCCTTTGAACCCGCCCACGGGTTGTGCCTTCCACCCGCGCTGCCCGCACGCCAACGCACGCTGCCAGCAGGAGCGCCCGGACCTGGTGGCCTTCCAGGGCATCCGCGTGGCTTGCCACGCGGTGACCGAAGGGCGGATCTGATCAGTTCTTGATCAGGCGTTCCTTGGCCAGCAGGTCGTCCACCGTCTCGCGCTCCCGGATCAGGTGCACGGCCGAGCCATCCACCATCACCTCGGCCGCGCGCACGCGGGTGTTGTAGTTGCTGGCCATGGCCATGCCATAGGCGCCGGCCGACAGCATGGCCAGCACGTCGCCGGGCTGCACCGCCAGCGCCCGCTGGCGCGCCAGCCAGTCGCCGCTCTCGCACACCGGCCCCACCACGTCCCAGGTCTGGGGCGCGGCATCGCGCGGCACGCAGGGCAGCAGGCCCATCCAGGCCTGGTACATGGCCGGGCGGGCCATGTCGTTCATGGCCGCGTCCACGATGCAGAAGTTCTTGGCTTCGGCGCTGCCGTCGCCCGGCTTCAGGTACAGCGTGGTGGTGAGCAACACGCCGGCATTGCCCACGAGGGATCGGCCCGGCTCCAGCAGCAGGGTGCGCTGGCCATGGCCGCGGGCGTCCAGCCGGTCCAGCACCGCGCGCACCAGGTCGGCCGCTGCGGGCGGGGTTTCGTCGGTGTAGGTGATGCCCAGGCCGCCGCCCACGTCGATGTGGGCCAGCAAGATGCCTTCGCGTTCCAGCGCTTCCACCAGGTCCAGCAAGCGATCCACCGCGTCCAGGTAGGGCGCAATTTCGGTGATCTGTGAGCCGATGTGGAAGTCGATGCCCGCCACGCGGATGCCGGGCAGGGTGGCGGCCTGCCGGTACACCGCCAAGGCGCGGTCGTGCGCCACACCGAACTTGTTGCCCTTCAGGCCGGTGGAGATGTAGGGATGGGTGCCGGCGTCCACGTCGGGGTTCACACGCAGGCTGATGGCGGCGGTGCGGCCCAAGGCCACCGCTTCTTCCGACAAGGCCAGCAACTCGGGTTCGCTCTCCACGTTGAAGCAGTGCACACCCACCTGCAGGGCCTGGCGCATTTCGCTGCGGGTCTTTCCCACGCCGGAAAACACCACCTTGGCCGGGTCGCCGCCGGCGCGCAGCACGCGCTGCAGTTCACCGCCGGACACGATGTCGAAACCGCAGCCGGCTTCGGCGAAGGTTTGCAGCACGGCCAAGGAGGAATTGGCCTTCATCGCATAGCAGACCAGGTGCGACCGGCCGGCCAGCGCCTGCTGGTAGCTGCGCAAGGCGGCCAGCATGGCGGCGCGCGAGTACACATACAGCGGCGTGCCGAAACGCTGCGCCAAATGATGCAGGTCGTGGCCTTCCAGGGCGAGCCGACCGTCCTTCCAGGCCAGGAAGGGGGCGCCGGGCAGGGCGCTCATCGGGCGGGGGCCGACGCGGCGCCGGCGGGGGTCTTGCCGGCGGGCAGGGTGAGGGGGCCTTTTTGCCCGCAGCCGGCGACGGCCAGCAGACCCGCAATCGCCAGGGCCAGGGTGGCCACTGCCTGACGCGCACTCGGACTTTGTTTCGCGGCCCGGCGCGGGGCCGGGGCGCTGACTACACTGTTTTGAAATCTCATTGTGGAATTTTATCGATCATGAGCCCTGCCGCCCCCACCGCCACGCCTTTGTCCGACGCCGACTACCGAAGCCTGTCGCACGCCGTGCTGGCCGGCATCGAAGCCACCATCGACCGCTGGCTGGAGGACGACGTCATCGACATCGACAGCCACCGAAGCGGCGGCCTGCTGGAGCTGAGCTTCCCCGGCGGCAGCAAGATCATCATCAACACCCAGCCGCCGCTGCAGGAGTTGTGGCTGGCGGCCAAGGACGGCGGCTTTCACTTCAAGCATGTCGCAGGTCAGTGGCTGAACACCCGCGACGGCGGCGAATTCTTCGCGGTGCTGTCACAGCATGCCAGCGCGCAGGCCGGCAAGCCGCTGAGCTTCAGCGTTTGAAAAGATCGAGGATGCCGCTGCGCTCTTCGTCGGTGGGCGGCTTGGGCACCTTGTCCTCCAGGCCCACGCTGCGAACGCCGGCACCGGGGCCGTATTCCTCGAAGTACCACTCGCCACCGATCTGCACCAGGCCCTCGGGGGGCTGCGCCTCAGCCACCGGCACGCCTTTCAGCGCCTGGCGCATGTAGTCGATCCACACCGGCAGCGCCAGCCCGCCGCCGGTTTCCTTGTCACCCAGCTTGCGCGGTGTGTCGTAGCCTATCCACACCACCGCCACCAGGCTGGGGTGGAAACCGGCGAACCAGGCGTCCATGGAATCGTTGGTGGTGCCGGTCTTGCCGTAGATGTCGGTTCGGCCCAGGGCCTTGGTGGACGCCGCGGCCGTGCCGGCCTTGGTCACCTCGCCCAGCAGCCGGGTCATCACGAAGGCATTGCGCTCGTCGATCCAGCGCAGCGACTCGTTCTCCACCGGCAGCGTGGTCTCCTGCAGCATCTTGCCCTTGGCGTCGGTGATGCGAGTGATCAGCACCGGCGGAATCCGCAGGCCACCGTTGGCGAACATGGCGTAACCCGCGGCCATCTGCATGGGCGTGACCGAGCCGGCGCCCAGTGCCATGGTCAGGTAGGGCGGGTGCTTCTCGGCGTCGAAGCCGAAGCGCGCCACCCAGTCCTGCGCGTAATACGTGCCGATGGACTGCAACACCCGGATGGACACCATGTTCTTCGAGCGCGCCAGCGCGCGCTTGAGCTGCATCGGGCCTTCGAAGGTGCCGTCGTAGTTCTTGGGCTCCCAGGGCTGGCTGCCGGTGGCGCCGGCGTCGAAGAACAGCGGGCTGTCGTTCACCACCGTGGTGGGGGTGAAGCCCTTTTCCAGCGCGGCCGAGTAGATGAAGGGCTTGAAGGCCGAGCCCGGCTGGCGCCAGGCCTGGGTGACGTGGTTGAACTTGTTCTTGGCGTAGTCGAAGCCGCCCACCAAGGCGCGGATCTGGCCGCTGCGCGGGTCCATCGACACGAAGGCACCTTCCACATCGGGTTGCTGGGCCAGTGCCCAGTTGCCCTGGGGCTGGCGCAGGGCGCGCAGCACCGCGCCGCGGCGCACCTGCAGCTTCGGCCCGGCGCGTTCGGACAGCCCGGTGGACGCGCTGCGCAGGCCGTCGCCGGTGATGGTGAGGGTCTGGCCGTCCGCCAGCATGGCCACCACCTTGCGGGGCGATGCTTCCAGCACCACCACGGCACGCAGCTCATCGTTGTCCGGGTGGTCCACCAGGGCCTCGGCCACCCGGGTGTCCACGTCCTTGGGGTCGCGCGGCAGGTCCACATAGGCCTCGGGGCCGCGGAACGGCTGGCGGCGCTCGAAGTCCATCAGGCCCTTGCGCAGCGCCCGGTAGGCCGCCGCCTGGCTGGTGGAATCCACCGTCACGTACACGTTCAGCCCGCGCGAGTAGGTGTCGTTGCCGTACAGGTTGAACACCAGTTGGCGGGCGGCTTCGGCCACATACTCGGCGTGCAAGGGCACGTCGGTGGGTTCGCGGTATTTCAGCTTTTCGTTGCGGGCGGTTTCGGCCTGGGCGGCGGTGATGAAGTTGTTCTCCACCATGCGCTCGATGATGTGGCGCTGGCGCACCGTGGCCCGCGGCAGGTTGGTCACCGGGTTGTAGGCCGCCGGCGCCTTGGGCAGGCCGGCCAGCATGGCCGCTTCGGCGATGGTGACGTCCTTCAGCGGCTTGCCGAAGTAGATCTCGCTGGCCGCGGCGAAACCGTAGGCGCGCTGGCCCAGGTAGATCTGGTTCATGTAGACCTCGAGGATCTGCTCCTTGCTGAGCTGGTTCTCGATCTTCAGCGCCAGCAGGATCTCGTAGATCTTGCGGGTGTAGGTCTTTTCGGTGGACAGGTAGAAGTTGCGCGCCACCTGCATGGTGATGGTGGACGCGCCCTGGCTCTTGTAGTCCTGGAAGCTGGCCACGCCAGCGCGCACCACGCCGAGGTAGTCCACCCCGCTGTGCTGGTAGAAGCGGCTGTCCTCGATGGCCAGCACCGCGTCCTGCATCACCTTCGGGATTTCCTTGATGGGCACGAAACTGCGGCGTTCCTCGCCGTATTCGCCCAGCATCAGCCCGTCGGCCGAGTAGATGCGCAGCGGCAGCTTGGGCCGGTAGTCGGTCAAGCCGCTGATTTCCGGCAGGTTGGGGTAGGCCACCGCCAGGGCGAGGGCCAGGCCCAGCAGCACCGACACCACCCCGGCCAGCACCAGCCCGAAGAACCAACCAATGACGCGCAGCAGCACGCGCGACCAACCGGAGCGGCTGGACGAGGCGGCGGGGCGCGGGGAGGGCCGGTCGGGCCCGGAAGAAGACGCCGTGTCGGCGCGCTCGGTATCAGCCATGGGAGGGCGCGATTATAGGAAGGCGCCCTGGCAATTCCGGCCCAAGCGTGAACTGTGCCGCAGGCGCCGGCCCAGCAACATGGCGCAACCCTGGGATGCGGGGTCAGTCCTCGCTAGCATGCGCCCCCGGACGTCTGCGAATCACAACGAGACGGCCGGTTTCGCGGGGCGTTTTTCTTTGGTGCACAAAGGCTTTACTGCTAGCATTGAAGTAACCCTTTAACATTTGGCTACCCCATTCCCGCCTTCGGGAGACCCCTGTCGTGAGCATTCTGGACCTGCTGTTGGGACGCAAGCATCCGCCGGCCATCGGGTTGGATATCAGCTCGTCCAGCGTCAAGCTGGTCGAACTGAACCAGACCGCGACGGGCGAATTCGTGCTGGAACGCTTTGGTGTGGAGCCTTTCGAAAAAGGTTGGATCACCGACGGCCAGATCGACAAGTTCGACGAAGTGGCCGAAGCCGTGCGCCGTGTGGTGCAGAAAAGCGGCACCAAGACCAAGCAGGTGGTGATGGCCATGCCGCAGTCGTCGGTCATCACCAAGAAGATCATGCTGCCCGCGGGCCTGCGCGAAGAGGAAATGGAACTGCAGGTCGAGTCCGAGGCCAACCAGTACATCCCCTTCTCGCTGGACGAGGTAAGCCTGGATTTCTGCGTCATCGGGCCCAGCAGCGCTTCCGCGGGTGATGTGGAAGTGCTGATCGCGGCGTCCCGCAAGGACCGGGTGCAGGACCGCCAGGGCCTGGCCGAAGCCGCCGGCCTGAAGCCGGTGGTGCTGGACATCGAAAGCCATGCCTCGCGCCTGGCCATGGGCCGGGTCATCGGCGCGCTGCCCAACGAGGGCAAGGATGCGCTGGTGGCGCTGTTTGAAATCGGCGCAGATACCACGTCATTGAAGGTGCTGCGCGACGACGAAATGCTGTACGACCGCGACCAGGCCTTTGGCGGTTCGCAGCTCACGCAGCTGATTTCACGCCAATACGGTTTCTCCTTCGAAGAGGCCGAAGCCAAGAAGCTGGCCGGCGACCTGCCCGACGACTACGACGGCACCATCCTGGCGCCCTTCGTGGACAGCCTGTCGCAGGAAATCGGCCGCGCGCTGCAGTACTTCTTCACCAGCACGCCGCACCACAAGGTGCACTACGTCATGCTGGCCGGTGGCACCGCCACCCTGCCGGGCCTGAAGGAACGCGTCACCGAATTGACCGGCTTCGCGTCCATGGTGGTGAACCCGTTTGACAACATGAAACTCGGCTCCGCCGTGCGTGAGGCCAAGGTGCGGCGCGAGGCGCCGGCCTACCTGACGGCCTGCGGCCTGGCGATGCGGAGGTTCGTGCAGTGATCCTGATCAACCTGCTGCCGCACCGCGAGGAAAAGCGGCGCCAGCGCAAGCAAGCCTTCTTCGTTGGCCTGGGCGTGGCCGCCGGCTTGGGGCTGCTGCTTGCGGGCGTCTGGTTCTCGGTCATCAACCAGCTCACCGCGGCCCAGGTGTCGCGCAACGATTTCCTGAAGTCGCAGATCGGCATGCTGGAAAGCCAGATCAAGGACATTGCGCAGCTGCAGGCTGAAATTGAATCGCTCAAGGCCCGCCAGCGCGCCGTGGAAGACCTGCAGACCAACCGCAACGTGCCGGTGTACCTGCTGGACGAACTGGTCAAGCAGACGCCCGAAGGTGTGTACCTCACCACCATCAAGCAGCTGGACAACGTGGTCACGGTCAATGGTGTGGCCCAGACCAATGAACGCGTGTCCGAGTTCCTGCGCAACACGCTGAACAACTCGAAGTGGCTGGAACGCCCGGAACTGGTGGAAATCAAGGCCATGACGGTGCAGACCACCAACAAGGAACAGCGCCGGCTGTTCGACTTCTCCATGCGCGTGTCGCTGAAGCGTCCCGAAGTGGCCGCGCAGGCCGCCTCCGGCGCCGCTTCCGGCGCCCTGCCGGTCAAGCCGCCGGCCAGTGCCCCGACGACCACGCCGGCCAAGTCGGTGTGAGGTAGACAACATGGCCTCCAAGACCCGCGCTTTCGACGTCACGACCCTGTTTGAACAGGCCGCCACCCAGTTCCGCGGCTTGAATCCGCAGGAGCCCGGCCAATGGCCCATGCTGCCCAAGGTGGCGGCCTGGCTGGGCACACTGGCCGCGGTGCTGGGCCTGGTGTGGGTGGGCTTTCTCAGCGGTGAGTACGACAACCTGAACGCCGAGCGCGACCGGGAGCCGGCGCTGAAGGAAGACTACCGCGCCAAGCTGGGCAAGGCCGTGAACCTGGAAGAGCTGAAGAAGCAGAAGCGCCAGGTGCAGGAGTTCGTCACCCAGCTTGAAAAGCAACTGCCCGGCAAGGCCGAGATGGACGCGCTGCTGTCGGACATCAACCAGGCCGGCCTGGGCCGCGGCCTGCAGTTCGAGCTGTTCCGCCCCGGCCAGGTGGAGGTGAAGGAGTACTACGCCGAGTTGCCCATCACCATCAAGGTGAGCGGCCGCTACCACGACATCGGCGCTTTCGCCGCCGATGTGGCCAACCTGTCGCGCATCGTCACACTGCACAACATGGTGGTGGGCTTCCAGGGCAAGGAGCCCACCGGTCCGCTGACCATGGATGCCACCGCACGCACCTACCGCTACCTGGACACGTCCGAAGTGGAGCAGCAGCGCAAGCTGGCGGCCGACGCCAAGAAGAAGGCGGCGGGCAACCGTACAACGCCATGAAGCACACGCCGATGAAGTTCCACCTGGTTCCCGCGTGCACTGCTGTTGTGCTGCTGTTGCTGGCGGGCTGCAGCGCCGACACCGAAGAGCTGAAGGGCTGGATGGCCCAGCAGCGTCTGGAGGTCAAGCCCAGCGTGCAACCGCTGGTGCCGCCGCGCCGCTTCGACCCCGCGCCCTACACCGGCGTGCGCGCCGTGGAGCCGTTCTCGACCCAGAAGCTCACGGTGGCCATCAAGCAGGAAACGCGGCAGCCCAATTCGCTGCTGTCGGCCGAGTTGAACCGCCGCAAGGACCCGCTGGAGTCCTTCCCGCTGGACAGCATGGGCATGGTGGGCAGCTACCAGCGCCAGGGCCAGCCCTATGCGCTGCTGCGGGTGGACAACCTGCTTTACCAGGTGAAGGCCGGCGACTACCTGGGACAGAACTACGGAAAGATCGTCAAGATCACCGAGACCGAAATCGCGCTGCGGGAGATCGTCCAGGACGCGGCCGGCGAGTGGATTGAACGCCCCGGGACGCTGCAGCTGCAGGAGAAGGCGCGATGAAGCCGATGCAGGAGAAACACAACATGACGACCTGGCGCGCCCGAATTGCCGCCCTCGTGCTGGCAATGGCCGCGCCCGTGCTTGCGCTGGCCCAGCCGATGATCCAGAACATCACCAGCACCCAGCAAGCCGGGGCCGAGGTGGTGCGCATCGAGCTCAGCCAGGCGCTGAGCGCGGTGCCCACCGGCTTTGCCATCCAGGCGCCGCCGCGCGTGGCGATCGACCTGCCCGGCGTGGGCAACGCCACCGGCCGGCCCAGCGTGGAAATCAACCAGGGCAACCTGCGTTCGGTGAGCATCGCCCAGGCCGGCGAACGCACGCGGCTGGTGCTGAACCTGAAGCAGCCGGCCAACTACCGCGCCGAACTGCAGGGCAAGGCGCTGGTGGTGGTGCTGGAGTCCACGTCCCAGGTGGCCGCTGCCGCGCCCGCCGGTGAGGCGGCGCACTTCGCGCCCAGCCAGAACCGTGAGCAGTTGGGCCTGCGCGACATCGACTTCCGCCGCGGCCCGGATGGCGCCGGCCGCGTGGTGGTCACGCTGCCCAGCACCCAGGTCGGTGTGGACATCCGCCAGCAGGGCCAGAACCTGGTGGTGGAGTTCCTGCGCTCGTCGCTGCCCGACAGCCTGCGTCGCCGCCTGGACGTCACCGATTTCGGCACCCCGGTGCAAAGCGTGTCGGCGCAGCAGGCCGGCGACCGCGTGCGCATGGTCGTGGAGCCGCGCGGCGCCTGGGAACACAGCGCCTACCAGACCGACAACCAGTTCGTGCTGGAAGTGCGCAGCATGAAGCTGGACCCGAACAAGCTCACCCAGGGCCCGGGCTTCAACGGCGAGAAGCTGTCGCTGAACTTCCAGAACATCGAAGTGCGCGCCCTGCTGCAGGTGATCGCGGACTTCACCAACTTCAACGTCGTCACCAGCGACACCGTCACCGGCAGCGTCACGCTGCGCCTGAAGGACGTACCCTGGGACCAGGCGCTGGACATCATCCTGCAGAGCAAGGGCCTGGGCGTGCGCAAGTCCGGCAACGTGCTGCTGATCGCGCCCAAGGATGAACTGGCCGCCAAGGAGCAGGTGGAACTGGAGGCGAAGAAGAAGATCGCCGACCTGGAGCCGGTGCGCACGCAGGCCTTCCAGCTGAATTACACCAAGGCCGAAGAAGTGGCCAAGGGCCTGACCGGGCAGAACGCCGCCCAGGGCGGTGGTGGTGGTGGCAGCGGCGGGCAGAACTCGCGCATCCTCACCGCGCGTGGCAGCGTGATTTACGAAACGCGCACCAACCAGCTCTTTGTGTCGGACATCCCGTCCAAGCTGGAGGAGATCCAGGCGCTCATCGCCAAGATCGACATCCCGGTGCGTCAGGTGCTGATCGAAGCGCGCATCGTGGAAGCCGACGACAAGTTCGGCCGTGCCATCGGGGCCAAGCTGGGCGCGTCGGACCTGCGTGGGCTGCAAGGCGGCGTGCCGGGCTACAGCGTGGGCGGCGGCAACCGCCTGGTGTTCGGTGGCGACATGAACGCCATCGGGGCGCAAACGCGCCAGACCTCCGCCACATCGGTGCCTTTCGCGGACACCCAGTTCGTCAACCTGCCGGCGTCCACCAGTGCCATCAGCACGCAGAACGCGGCCACCTTCGCGCTGTCGCTGTTCAGCGCCGCGTCCAACCGATTCCTGAACCTGGAGTTGTCGGCGCTGGAAGCGGACGGCAAGGGCAAGATCATCTCCAGCCCGCGTGTCATCACCGCCGACCAGGTGAAGGCCCTGATCGAGCAGGGCGAGGAACTGCCCTACCAGGTGGCCACCTCCAGCGGCGCCACGTCCATCCAGTTCCGCAAGGCCAACCTGAAGCTGGAAGTCACGCCGCAGATCACGCCCGAAGGCAATGTCATCCTGGACGTGGACATCAACAAGGACAGCGTGGGCCGCTCCACCGTGGCCGGCTTTGCCATCGACACCAAACACGTCAAGACACAGGTGCTGGTGGAAAACGGCGGTACCGTGGTCATCGGCGGCATCTTCACCCAGACCGAACGCGAGGACATCAACAAGGTGCCGCTGCTGGGTGATGTTCCTTATGTGGGCGCGCTGTTCCGCAACACCACCAAAGTGAACAATAAGACCGAATTGCTCATCTTCCTGACCCCCAAGGTGGTCACCGACCGGTCGGCCGTGCGCTGACGCAGGCCGTTGGAAGCTGAAATATCCTTGTCCGGGAGTAATCGAATGTTGGGCATGAAGTTGTGGCGCTTCGTCAGCGCCGGTGGTCTGCTGCTGGCCATGGCCGCATGTGGCGGTGGCGGTGGCAGTGCAGGTGATTCCTTGTTCGGGGATGGCACCACCACGGGTGGTGGTGGTGGCACGGCATCGGCCAGCGACCTGGTCGTGGTGCTGGACCGCAGCACCGTGGACAACAGCGGCACCCAGAACGTGGTGGCCACCATCACGGCTGTGAACGCCAATCGCGGCACGGTGGCCGGTGTCCCCGTGGAGGTGTCGGTCGATAACGGCGCCTTTGTCTCCGTCAGCGGCGCCAGCACCGACACCCAGGGCAAGGTCACGGCCACGGTCTCCATCGGCAGCAACAAGACACCGCGCAACATCACCGTCACGGCCAAGGCCGGCGGCGTCTCCCGTGCGGATGCGTTCGCCGTGACCACGGCCGCCGGCGGCGGCTCCGGCGTGGCGACGGACCTGGTGGTGGTGCTGGACAAGACCAGCGTTGACAACAGCGGCACCCAGACGGTGGTGGCGACCATCACGGCCGTGGACGCCAACCGCGCCACGCTGGCGGGCATTCCCGTGGCTGTGAAGGTGAACAACAACGCGGTGGTGTCGGTCAACAGCGGCACGACGGATGCCAGTGGCGTGGTGGTGGCCACGGTGGCCATCGGCAATGACAAGACGCTGCGCACCGTGGACGTGACGGCCTCCACCGACACGCTGGGTCGCACACAGTCCTTCCAGGTGATCGGCAGTGCGGGCGGCGGCGGCATTGCCGCCAGCGATCTGGTGGTGGTGCTGGACCGCTCGACCCTGCCGAACTCGGGCGCCGAGTCGGTGGTTGCGACCGTGACCGCGCTGGACGCCAACCGCAATGCACTCGCCGGTGCGCCTGTGCAGGTGACCGTGGACGCCGAGGCCATTGCCACCGTGAGTGCGGCGCAGACCAACAACCAAGGCGTTGTCACGGCGGATGTGTCCATCGGTGCCAACAAGACCCAGCGAAATGTCACCGTCACCGCCCGCAGCGGTGCCATTGTGAAATCCCAGGTGTTCCAGGTGACCTCGGCCATCGGCGGGGGCGGCGGCGCAACCGCGGCGGACCTGACCATCCTGCTGAACAAGACGCTCATTGACAGCAATGGCACCGACACCGCCACGGCCACCATCACTGCACTGGATGCCAACCGCAATGCCATCAGCGGCATCCCGGTGGTGGTGACGGTGGACAACAACGCGGTGGCCACGGTCAATGCCGGCTCCACCAGCGCCCAAGGCCTGATCAGCGCGGCCATCACGGCCGGTTCCGACCGGTCCAACCGGACGGTGACGATCACGGCCACCGCGGGTGCCATCTCGCGCACGGCCACGCTGACCGTGGCAGAAGGCGGCGGCACGGTCACGCCGGCCGACATGACGCTGGAACTGAGCGCGGCGCAGGTGACCAACACCGGCACCGAAAGCATCATCGCCACGGTGACGACGGTGGATGTCCGCCGCAATGCCCTGCCCGGTGTCCAGGTCCGTTTCTCCATCGACAACGGCGGCGTGGTTGTTCCCGGTGCCCTCACCACCGGGGCCGACGGTCGCCTGATCGCCACCGCCCGCATCGGTTCGGACCGATCGTCCCGCACCGTCACGGTCACGGCCACGGCGGGCACCTTTGTCCGCACCGGTTCGTTCCGGGTGACGGGCGCCAAGCTGGCCTCCACGGCCGTGCCGGCGGTGGCCGCGGCCGGTTCGCTGGGCAACCAGATCCAGTACAAGCTGGTGGACAACAACGCCAACCCGATGGCCGGGCAGGCCATCACGGTGGTCTCGTCGCAGGGCACGACCGTGACGGACAAGACCGGCCCGAACGGAGACTTCGCGTTCAACTACAACGCGCCAGTCCAGGCCGGCTCCATCACCTTCACGGCCACCGCAGCGGGCGAAACCGACATCCGCACCGTCCAGGTGGGTGCCGTGGCGGTGCCGCTGCCGATCGGGCCGATCGAGTCGAAGTCGATTTCGGCCGCGCCCAATGTCGTGGCGGTGAACACCGTCGGCAGCACCTCCAACCAGGTGGCGCTGCGCGCCTTGTTCCTGGGCGTGAACAACAAGCCCGTCGCGAATGTGCGGGTTCGCTTCGACCTGGCCGGTGACGCGAACACCATCGGCGGTGTCATGGACGTGGGCACCAGCACGGTCTACAGCGGCAGCGACGGGGTGGCCACGGCCAACTACATCGCGGGCACCCGCGCCAGCCCGACCAACGGCCTGACGCTTCGCGCCTGCTATTCGCTGGCCGACTTCACAGGCCCCAATGACTGTCCGAATGAGGTGACGACCACGATCACGGTGGTGCAGGAAGCGCTGTCGGTGAGCATCGGTACCGATGAACTCATCCAACTGGGCACCGGCACCTACATCAAGGACTTCGTGGTCCTGGTGGTGGACGGTGCCGGTGTGGCCAAGTCCGACATCACGATCTCGCCGTCGGTGGATGTGCTGGCGTACTACAAGGGCTTCTATGAAATCGCCAGTGGTCGCTGGACGCAGCGCATCACCCTGGACGAGAACCAGGGCTACACCTTCGATCCGGTCGCGTCGGCTTGGGTGCAAACAGGTGCGCCGCTGGGCACCTCGAGCCAGGGCATCGGCTTCCCTGGCCCGAACAACACTGTCGTCTTCCGCCAGCCTTCCTGCCCGAACGACGACGTCAACCGCAACGGGGCCCGTGACACCGGTGAGGACCTGAACAACAACCAGTCACTGGACCCCCGCAAGGCGGACGTGTCGATCCGGGCCGTGGGTTCGACCAAGACGGCGGCCAATGGCACCGTGGTGCTGCGCCTGGAATACCCGCGTGACTACGCCACCTGGGTGGACTTCGAGATCACGGTGCAGGCGGGCGGCATCTCCGGGACGGAAGGGCGCACGCGCTACGTGGGCACGCTTTATGGCCGTGGCAACTTGCCACCGCAGGCTTCGGTGCTGACCAACGTGCAGGCCAGCCCGGCCTTCGTGTTCAGCCCCTACGGCCGGTCAGCGAGTTGCCAAGACGCGAAGTGACCCGACGGTCATGCTGATCAGCCTGGTCGGCATGCCCGGCAGTGGCAAGTCCACGGTCGGGCGCCACCTGGCCCGGGCCTTGGGTTGGCGCTTCATCGACAGCGACACGGAGATTGAGCGCCACATCGGCGGCTCGATCCGTGCCTTTTTCGAGCAGCAGGGCGAGAACGCCTTTCGCGACCTGGAACAGGCCACGCTGGCCGAATTGGCGCGCAGCGACGCGGCCGTCCTGGCCACCGGCGGCGGCAGCGTGCTGCGCGAAGCCAACCGCCAGGCCCTGCGCGCCGGCGGCAAGGTGGTGTACCTGCGCTCGTCGCCCGAAGAACTGTTCCGGCGCCTGCGCCATGACCGGCAGCGCCCGCTGTTGCAGGTGGCCGATCCGCAAAGGCGCCTGCGCGAGTTGTTCCAGCAGCGCGACCCGCTGTACCGCGACGCGGCCGACTTCATCATCGAAACCGGCCGGCCCACCGTGGGCACCTTGGTGAACATGATCCTGATGCAGTTGGAACTGGCCGGCGTGCTGCCGCCGTCCCCGGCCCCGGGCGAAACGCCCGCGCCGGACGTGGCCGGCAGCCCCGCCGCCGGCTGAACCCGGCTTGCGCACCGGCCCGCGGGCCCGAAGCCCGCGCCCGCGCCGCCTACACTTGGCGCATGGTCCTCGCTTCATCTTCCCTGCGCATCGCACTCGGTGATCGCAGCTACGACATCCTGATCGGCGGCGGCTTGCTGGCCGATCCAGCCACCTGGAACGGCCTGCCCGCTGGCGGCGACGCGCTGATTGTCACCAACACCACGGTGGGCGCGCTGCACGGTGCCGCGCTGGAAGGTGTTCTGGCCCGGCGCCATCGCCGGCTCTTGCGCATCGACCTGCCCGACGGCGAAGTGCACAAGGACTGGCCCACGCTTCAGCTCATCTTCGACCGTCTGTTGGGTGAAGGCTGTGACCGCAAGACCGTGCTGTACGCCTTGGGCGGCGGCGTGGTGGGCGACATGACCGGCTTCGCCGCTGCTTGCTACATGCGTGGCGTGCCCTTCGTGCAGGTGCCCACCACCCTGCTGGCCCAGGTGGATTCGTCGGTGGGTGGCAAGACCGCCATCAACCACCCGCTGGGCAAGAACATGATCGGCGCGTTCTACCAACCGCTGCGCGTGGTGTGCGACCTGGACCTGCTGGCCACGCTGCCGCCGCGCGAACTGGCCGCCGGCCTGGCCGAGGTGATCAAGTACGGGCCCATCGCCGATGTCGAATTCCTGGCCTGGATCGAACAGAACCTCGACGCGCTGCTGGCGCGAGAACCCGCCGCACTGGCGCACGCCGTTCGGCGCAGTTGCGAGATCAAGGCCGAGGTGGTGGCCGCCGACGAGCGCGAAGCAGGCCTGCGCGCCATCCTGAACTTCGGCCACACCTTTGGCCACGCCATCGAAGCCGGACAAGGCTACGGCGCCTGGCTGCACGGCGAGGGCGTGGCCTGCGGCATGGTGATGGCCGCCGAACTGTCGGCCCGACTCGGGCTGGTGGAAGCCGGCCTGGTGCCGCGCCTGCAAGCCCTGCTGCGCCGCTGCGGCCTGCCGGTGCAGGCGCCGAAGATGCCGCTGGCGCGCTGGCTGGAATTGATGCGGGTGGACAAGAAGGCCGAAGGCGGCGAAATCCGCTTCGTGCTGATCGATGGCTTGGGGCGTTGTGTGGTGCGCCCGGCGCCCGATGCCCTGGTGGGCGAGGTGATTGCCGCGCACACCGTGGCGTAGCGGCCGGGGCTTTCGCACATGACCCAGGACGCCCCACCCCCGGGCCTGGCCGCCTGGGCCAGCCGGGCCGAACAGTCGCGCGGCCGGCGGCATGCCGAACCCGCGGTGCGCCTGCGCAATGACTTCCAGCGCGACCGCGACCGCATCGTGCACTGCACCGCCTTCCGGCGCCTGGTCTACAAGACCCAGGTCTTCCTGAACCACGAGGGCGACCTGTTCCGCACGCGCCTGACCCATTCGCTGGAAGTGGCGCAGCTGGGCCGCAGCATCGCACGTGGCCTGCGCCTGAACGAAGACCTGGTGGAAGCCATCGCGCTGGCGCACGACCTGGGCCACACGCCCTTTGGCCACGCGGGCCAGGACGCGTTGCACGACTGCATGGCGCAGCACGGCGGCTTCGAGCACAACCTGCAGAGCCTGCGCGTCATTGACCAACTGGAAGAACGCTACCCCGACTTCGACGGCCTGAACCTCAGCTTCGAAACCCGCGAAGGCGTGCTGAAGCACTGCAGTGCGGCCAACGCCCGCGCCCTGGACGCGACCGAGCCCGGCGGCGTGGCGCGGCGCTTCATCGACGGCACCGAGCCCAGCCTGGAAGCCCGCCTGGCCAACCTGGCCGATGAAATTGCCTACAACGCCCATGACATCGACGACGGCGTTCGCAGCGGCCTGCTCAGCCTGGAGCAGTTGCGCAATGTGCCGCTGGTGGCGCACTACCTGGACGACACGCTGGCCCAGCACCCGCGGCTGGCCACGCTAGCGGGCCGGCGCCTGCTGTTCGAGACCATACGCCGCATGCTGTCGGCCCAGGTGCACGACGTGATCGACGCCAGTCAGGCCGCGCTGGACGCCGCCGCGCCGGCCGATGCCGACGCCGCGCGCCACCTGCCCGGGTTGCTGCGTTTCAGCGACGCCATGCGCGCGCAGAGCACGGAACTGAAGCGCTTCTTGTTCAAGCAGCTTTACCGCCACCCGCAGGTGATGGCCGTCACCGACGTGGCCCGCACCGTGGTGCGTGAACTCTTTGAAGCCTATGTGGACAGCCCGCAGGCCATGCGCGCGGACTTCGCCCAGCGCGCCGACCGCCACCGGGCCGTGGCCGACTACGTGGCCGGCATGACCGACCGCTTCGCCATCCGCGAGCACCGGCGCCTGTTCGGTCGCGACGCCTTCGCGGCGGTGCAGCCCCAGTAGTCGGCATGGCCCGCCTGCCCCGCCTGGCCGTGGCCGGCCACCCGCACCTGGTGCTGCAGCGCGGGCACAACGGCCAAGCGGTGTTCCTGGACGATGAAGACCGCCAGGCCTACCTGGACGCGCTGCGCGAAGCCGCGCGCACGCACCAGGTGGCGGTGCTGGCCTATTCGCTGGCCGACGACCACCTTCACCTCTTGCTGACCCCACCGACGGACAACGCGCTCAGCCGGGTGATGCAGAGCGTGGGCCGGCGCTATGTGGCCGGCTTCAACCGCCGCCACGGCCGCAGCGGCACGCTGTGGGATGGGCGCTTCCGCGCCGCGCCGGTGGACCCTGGCGGCATGCTGCTGCCGGCACTGCTGTTCGTGGATGGGCATGCGCAGCGCACCGGCAAGGTGCAGGATGCGGCCGACTTTCCCTTCAGCAGCGCCGGCCACCACCTGGGGCGGCGACGCGATCCGCTGCTCAGCGATGCCCCTGCCTACTGGCAATTGGGCAACACGCCCTTCGAGCGAGAGAGCCGCTACGCCGCCCTGTTGGCCGAGGGGCTGCCGGCGGCGCAACTGGCCCGCATCGTGCAAGCGGGGCAGGGCGGCTGGGCCTTGGGCGACGCGGCCTACCAGGCCGCGCTGTCGCAAACACTCACCCGCCCGGTGGCGGTGCGGGCGCGGGGACGTCCAAGAAAACTGTCCCCAATTAAGTAAGGCGCCGATCTGGTGCGAGTTTAAATTTACTCTGACCCTGTTTATTTTTGATTGCGGCTGATGCTGCACTGCATTAGTCTTTCGCCCATTCCCGTTTTTGTGCCAAGGAGTGCGCCATGAGCATGGACGCCCAGGGGACCCCGTCCCGCGAAGAAATCCAGCAAGCCCAGGACCAGGGCCTGTACAGCCCCGCCAACGAGCACGACGCCTGCGGCGTGGGCTTTGTGGCCCACATCAAGGGGCAGAAGGCGCACGGCATCGTGCAGCAGGGCCTGAAGATCCTGGAGAACCTGGACCACCGCGGTGCCGTGGGTGCCGACGCGCTGATGGGCGACGGCGCGGGCATCCTGATCCAGATCCCGGACGAATACCTGCGTGCCGAGATGGCCGCCCAGGGCGTCAACCTGCCTGCGCCTGGCGAGTACGGCGTGGGCATGATCTTCCTGCCGAAGGAGCACGCCTCCCGCCTGGCCTGCGAACAGGAACTGGAGCGCGCCATCAAGGCCGAGGGCCAGGTGCTGCTGGGCTGGCGTGATGTGCCGGTGGACCGCGACATGCCCATGAGCCCCATGGTGCGCGCCAAGGAACCCGTCATCCGCCAGATCTTCATCGGCCGCGGCCCCGACGTCATCGTGCCCGACGCGCTGGAGCGCAAGCTCTACGTCATCCGCAAGACCGCCAGCGCCGCCATCCAGGCGCTGAAGCTCACGCACAGCCGCGAGTACTACGTGCCCAGCATGAGCTGCCGCACCATCATCTACAAGGGCCTGTTGCTGGCCGACCAGGTGGGCCAGTACTACAAGGACCTGGCCGACCCGCGCACCGTGTCGGCCCTGGCCCTGGTGCACCAGCGCTTCTCCACCAACACCTTCCCCGAATGGCCGCTGGCCCACCCCTACCGCATGGTGGCGCACAACGGCGAGATCAACACCGTCAAGGGCAACTTCAACTGGATGCGCGCCCGCGAAGGCGTGATGAAGAGCCCGGTGCTGGGCGAGGACCTGAAGAAGCTCTACCCCATCAGCTTCGAAGGCCAGAGCGACACCGCCACCTTCGACAACGCGCTGGAGTTGCTCTCGATGAGCGGCTACCCGCTGGCGCACGCGGCCATGATGATGATTCCCGAAGCCTGGGAACAGCACGAGCACATGGACCCGCGCCGCCGGGCCTTCTACGAATATCACGCCGCCATGCTGGAACCCTGGGACGGCCCGGCCGCCATGGTGTTCACCGACGGCAAGCAGATCGGCGCCACGCTGGACCGCAACGGCCTGCGCCCGGCGCGCTACATCGTCACCGACGACGACCTGGTGGTGATGGCGTCTGAATCCGGCGTGCTGCCCATCCCGGAAAACAAGATCGTCAAGAAGTGGCGACTGCAGCCCGGCAAGATGTTCCTGATCGACCTGGAACAGGGCCGCATCGTCGATGACGAAGAGCTGAAGAACCAGTTCGCCAACGCGCGCCCCTACCGCCAGTGGATCGAGAACGTGCGCGTTCGCCTGGACGACATCCCGGCCGACGGGGCCGCGGCACCGGCTTTCACCGAAGCCCTGCTCGACCGCCAGCAGGCCTTCGGCACCACCCAGGAAGACATCAAGTTCCTGCTGGCGCCCATGGCCACCGCGGGTGAAGAAGCCATCGGCTCCATGGGCAACGACAGCCCGCTGGCGGTGCTGTCGGACAAGAACAAGCCGCTGTACAACTACTTCAAGCAGTTGTTCGCCCAGGTGACCAACCCGCCGATCGACCCCATCCGGGAGGCGATCGTGATGAGCCTGAACAGCTTCATCGGGCCGAAACCCAACCTGCTGGACATCAACGCGGTGAACCCGCCGATGCGCCTGGAAGTGACCCAGCCGGTGCTGGACTTCGGCGACATGGCGCGCCTGCGCAGCATCGAGAAGCACACCTCGGGCAAGTTCAAGAGCTACGAGCTGGACATCACCTACCCGCTGGCCTGGGGCCAGGAAGGTGTGGAAGCCAAGCTGGCTTCGCTGTGCGCCGAAACGGTGGACGCGCT
This sequence comes from Burkholderiales bacterium JOSHI_001, assembly GCA_000244995.1. NCBI lineage: Bacteria > Pseudomonadati > Pseudomonadota > Betaproteobacteria > Burkholderiales > Burkholderiales bacterium JOSHI_001. The sequence continues at coordinate 1,242,126 of CM001438.1, forward strand.
CAAGAGCGGCCACAACATCATCATCATCACCGACCGCCGCATGGACCGCGCCAACGTGGCGATTCCCGCGCTGCTGGCGCTGAGTGCCGTTCACCACCACCTGGTGCGCGAGGGCCTGCGCACCACCGCCGGTCTGGTGGTGGAAACCGGCACCGCGCGCGAAGTGCACCACTTCGCGGTGCTGGCGGGCTATGGCGCCGAAGCCGTGCACCCCTACCTGGCCATGGAAACCCTGGCCGACCTGCACAAGACGCTGCCGGGTGAGCTGTCGGCCGACAAGGCCATCTACAACTACGTCAAGGCCATCGGCAAGGGCCTTTCCAAGATCATGTCCAAGATGGGCGTGAGCACCTACATGAGCTACTGCGGCGCGCAGTTGTTCGAAGCCATCGGCCTGCAGACCGACTTCGTGGCCAAGTACTTCCGCGGCACCGCCACGCAGGTGGGCGGCATCGGCGTGTTTGAAGTGGCCGAAGAGTCGTTGCGCATGCACCGCGCCGCCTTCAGCGACGACCCGGTGCTGGCCAGCATGCTGGACGCCGGCGGCGAATACGCCTGGCGCACCCGCGGCGAAGAGCACATGTGGACGCCCGACGCCATTGCCAAGCTGCAACACGCCACGCGGGCCGGCAAGTTCGACACCTACAAGGAATACGCGCAGATCATCAACGACCAGAACAAGCGCCACATGACGCTGCGCGGCTTGTTCGAGTTCAAGCTGGACCCGAGCAAGGCCATCCCGCTGGAAGAGGTGGAAAGCGCAGCCGACATCGTCAAGCGCTTCGCCACCGGCGCGATGAGCCTGGGCTCCATCTCCACCGAGGCCCACAGCACCCTGGCCATTGCCATGAACCGCATTGGCGGCAAGAGCAACACCGGCGAAGGCGGCGAGGACCCGGCGCGCTACCGCAACGAATTGAAGGGCATCAAGATCAGCGCCGGCACCAAGGTCAGCGACGTGATCGGCAGCAAGGTCATCGCCGCCGACTACGAAATGCAGGCTGGCGACAGCCTGCGCAGCAAGATCAAGCAGGTGGCCTCGGGGCGCTTCGGCGTCACCACCGAATACCTGGTGTCGGCCGACCAGATCCAGATCAAGATGGCCCAGGGCGCCAAGCCCGGCGAAGGCGGTCAGCTGCCCGGTGGCAAGGTCAGTGAATACATCGGCATGCTGCGCTACAGCGTGCCGGGCGTGGGCCTGATCAGCCCGCCGCCGCACCACGACATCTACTCCATCGAAGACCTGGCCCAGCTGATCCACGACCTGAAGAACGCCAACCCGCGGGCTTCGGTCAGCGTGAAGCTGGTGTCCGAAGTGGGCGTGGGCACCATCGCCGCCGGTGTGGCCAAGTGCAAGGCCGACCACGTGGTGATCGCCGGCCACGACGGCGGCACGGGCGCGTCGCCCTGGTCGTCCATCAAGCACGCCGGCACGCCCTGGGAACTGGGCCTGGCCGAAACCCAGCAGACCCTGGTGCTGAACCGCCTGCGAGGGCGCATCCGCGTGCAGGCCGACGGCCAGATGAAGACCGGCCGCGACGTGGTGATCGGCGCCTTGCTGGGTGCCGATGAGTTCGGCTTCGCCACCGCGCCGCTGGTGGTGGAAGGCTGCATCATGATGCGCAAGTGCCACCTGAACACCTGCCCGGTGGGCGTTGCCACGCAGGACCCGCTGCTGCGCGCCAAGTTCGCCGGCAAGCCCGAGCACGTGGTGAACTACTTCTTCTTCGTCGCCGAAGAAGCGCGCCAGATCATGGCGCAGCTGGGCATCCGCAGGTTCGACGACCTGATCGGCCGCGCCGACCTGCTGGACATGAAGAAGGGCCTGGCGCACTGGAAGGCGCGCGGCCTGGACTTCGCCCGCGTGTTCCACCAGCCCGTGGTGCCGGCCGACGTGCCGCGCCTGCACGTCAGCGAGCAGGACCACGGCCTGGCCAAGGCGCTGGACATGAAGCTGATCCAGAAGTGCCTGCCCGCCATCGAACGCGGCGAGAAGGTGCAGTTCATGGACGAGGCGCGCAATGTCAACCGCAGCGTGGGCGCCATGCTGTCGGGTGAACTCATCCGCCACCGCCCCGAGGGCCTGCCCGACCAGACCATCTTCATGCAGATGGAAGGCACCGGCGGCCAGAGCTTCGGCGCCTTCCTGGCCAACGGCATCACGCTGTACCTGATCGGCGACGCGAACGACTACACCGGCAAGGGCCTGTCGGGTGGTCGCGTGGTGGTGCGCCCCTCGATCGAATTCCGTGGCGACGCCACCCGCAACATCATCATCGGCAACACCGCGCTGTACGGCGCCACCAGCGGCGAGGCCTTCTTCCGCGGCGTGGCGGGTGAACGTTTCGCGGTGCGGCTGTCGGGCGCCACCGCGGTGGTGGAAGGCACCGGCGACCACGGTTGCGAATACATGACCGGCGGCACCGTGGTGGTGTTGGGCAAGACCGGCCGCAACTTCGCCGCCGGCATGAGCGGCGGCATCGCCTACGTCTACGACGAAGACGGCCAGTTCCACAAGCGCTGCAACACCGCCCAGGTGGCGCTGGAAAAGCTGCTGACCAAGGACGAGCAGGTGGCCGAACTGCCCCGCGCCATCTGGCACAAGGACGAGTGCGACGAACTGCTGTTGAAGAAGCTGGTGGAAAGCCACCACAGCTGGACGGGCAGCTTGCGTGCGCGCGAAATCCTGGACGACTGGGCCAACGCCCGCAGCAAGTTCGTCAAGGTCTTCCCGCACGAGTACAAGCGCGCGCTGGGCGAGATCAATGCCGCCAAGGCGAAGGACGAAACCATCGCCAAGGCCAAGGGCGACAAGAAGGCCGCGAAGTCGGTGCCCGCCAAGTAATCAAGAGACGGAATTCATCATGGGAAAAGTCACCGGCTTCATGGAGTACGAGCGTCTGGAAGAAGGCTATGAGCCGGTTCCCCAGCGCCTGAAGAACTACAAGGAATTCGTCATCGGCTTGAACGCCGAACAGGCGAAGGTGCAGGGCGCGCGCTGCATGGACTGCGGCACGCCCTTCTGCAACAGCGGCTGCCCGGTCAACAACATCATTCCGGACTTCAACGACCTGGTGTTCCGCGGCGACTGGCAAAACGCCATCGCGGTGCTTCACTCCACCAACAACTTCCCTGAATTCACCGGCCGCGTCTGCCCCGCGCCTTGTGAGGCCGCGTGCACGTTGAACGTGAACGACGACGCGGTGGGCATCAAGAGCATCGAACACGCCATCATCGACCGCGCCTGGGCCGAAGGCTGGGTCAAGCCCCAGCCGCCCCAGGTGAAAACGGGCAAGAAGGTGGCCGTGGTCGGCTCCGGCCCGGCCGGCCTGGCCGCGGCGCAGCAACTGGCACGCGCCGGCCACGACGTGACGCTGTTTGAAAAGAACAGCCGCATCGGCGGCCTGCTGCGCTACGGCATCCCCGACTTCAAGATGGAGAAGTCCCACATCGACCGCCGCGTCGAGCAGATGAAGGCCGAAGGCGTGGTCTTCCGCACTGGCGTGCTGGTGGGCGCCTGGCTCGCCGACAGCAAGGTGACCAACGACGCCAAGGAAACCATCAGCGCCGACGACCTGAAGAAGGAGTTCGACGCCGTGCTGCTGACCGGCGGCGCCGAAGCCAGCCGCGACCTGCCCGTGCCGGGCCGCGACCTGGACGGCGTGCACTTCGCGATGGAATTCCTGCCGATGCAGAACAAGGCGGTGGCGGGCGACAAGTTGAAGGGCCAGATCATGGCCACCGGCAAGCACGTCATCGTCATCGGCGGTGGCGACACCGGCAGCGACTGCGTTGGCACCAGCAACCGCCATGGCGCCGCCAGCGTGACCCAATTCGAGGTCATGCCCCAGCCGCCCGAGGAAGAAAACCGCCCGCTCACCTGGCCCTACTGGCCGATCAAGCTGCGCACCAGCTCCAGCCACGAAGAGGGCTGCGTGCGCGAGTTCGCGATTTCCACCAAGGAATTCGTCGGCGGGACCGGCAAGGACAAAGGCAAGGTCACCGCGCTGAAGACCGTGGGCGTGAAGTTCGAAGCCGGCAAGCTGGTGGAAATTCCCGGCACCGAGAAGGAATACAAGGCCGACCTGGTGCTGCTGGCCATGGGTTTCGTGGCCCCGGTGGCCAGCGTGCTGGACGCCTTCGGCATCACCAAGGACGCGCGCGGCAATGCCAAGGCCCACACCGAGGCCGACGGCGGCTACCGGACCAATGTGGACAAGGTGTTCGCCGCCGGTGACATGCGCCGCGGCCAGAGCCTGGTGGTGTGGGCCATCCGGGAAGGCCGCCAAGCCGCCCGCGCGGTGGACGAGCACCTGATGGGGGCGTCCGGCCTGCCGCGCTGAGCCTCGCCCTGGCGGCTTCTTTACCCGACTTTGCCGGTGCTTTGCGTGGCAGGGGGCCCCCTCCCGAGAGGGGGCCCGCGGTGTTGTGAACGCCCTACGGGTTGACCCTGGCCCCTGGGGGGTGCGTGAGACAATGACCTGGATCAGAAAGGCGGCCGCTTGTGCCGCCATGTCATGTCTTGACCTCCGAAACCTTCATCGAGATTGACCACGTCACGTTCGGCTACGACGGCGGCCGCACGATCCTGAACGACGTGAGCCTGCGTTTTGAGCGCGGCCGGGTCACGGCCATCCTGGGCGGGTCCGGCTGCGGCAAGACCACGCTGCTGCGCCTGATCGGTGGCGTGTACCCGCCCAACCAGGGTCGGGTTGTCTTCGACGGTGAAACCGTGAACGCGGCCGACCGCGAGCAGATGTTCCGCCTGCGCCGGCGCCTGGGCATGCTGTTTCAGTTCGGCGCCCTGTTCACCGACCTGACCGTGTTCGAGAACGTGGCCTTCCCGCTGCGCGAGCACCAGGACCTGCCCGAAGCCATGGTCCGCGACATCGTGTTGATGAAGCTGAACGCGGTGGGCCTGCGCGGCGCGGCCCAACTGCGCATTGCCGAAGTGTCCGGCGGCATGGCGCGGCGCATTGCGCTGGCGCGTGCCATCGCCCTGGACCCCGAACTCATCATGTACGACGAGCCCTTCGCGGGCCTGGACCCCATCAGCATGGGCGTCACCGCCAACCTGATCCGCACCCTGAACAACGCCACCGGCGCCACCTCGCTGATCGTGTCGCACGACGTGCAGGAATGTTTTGCCATTGCCGACTACGCCTACCTGCTGTCGTCAGGTGGCAAGGTGGTGGCCCATGGCCGGCCCGATGAACTGCGTGATTCCGCCGACCCCGAGGTGCGCCAGTTCATCCGCGGTGAGCCCGACGGCCCGGTGCGCTTCCACTACCCGGCCAGGCCGCTGGCCCAGGACCTGGGGGTGAAAGCATGATCGGCGCTTTAGGCGCCCGCACCCTGGCCTGGCTGCGCGCGCTGGGCCACGCCACCTACTTCTTTGGCGACCTGCTGCGCTTTTCACCCGCGGCGCTGCGGCGCTTCACGTTGGTGGTGGAACAGGTGCACGCCATCGGCAACCTGTCGCTGGTCATCATCCTGTCGTCCGGGCTGGCGGTGGGCTTCGTGCTGGCGCTGCAGATGTACTACGCGCTGGTGAAGTACGGCGCGGCCGAATCCCTGGGCCTGGTGGTGAACCTGTCGCTGGTGCGCGAATTGGGGCCGGTGGTCACCGCGCTGCTGTTTGCGGGCCGTGCGGGCACCTCACTCACCGCGGAGATCGGCCTGATGAAGGCGGGCGAGCAGATCGCGGCGATGGAATTGATGGCCATCGACCCCAGGGCGCGCGTGCTGGCACCGCGATTCCTGGGCGGCATCTTTGCCATGCCCATCCTGGCCATCCTGTTTTCGGCCGTCGGTATCCTGGGCGCGTGGGTGGTGGCGGTGCTGCTGATCGGCATCGATGCGGGCAACTTCTGGTCCATCCAGCAGACCGGCGTGGACATCTGGCGCGACGTGGGCAACGGCATCGCCAAGAGCATGGTGTTCGGCGTCATCTGCACCTTCGTGGCCCTGTACCAGGGCTACGAAACCCAGGCCACCCCGGAAGGCGTGGCCTACGCCACCACGCGCACGGTGGTCATCTCGTCACTGGCGGTGCTGGGCATGGACTTCGTGCTCACGGCCCTGATGTTCTCCACCCCATGAACGGGCGGCAGAGGGAAGAAATGAATGAGTAAAAAAGGCATCGAAACCTTGGTGGGCCTGTTCGTGCTGCTGGGCCTGGCCGGCCTGCTGTTCCTGGCGATGAAGGCCGCCAACCTGGCCAGCTTCGGCCAGCGCGACAGTTACCCGCTGATGGCCCGCTTCGACAACATCGGCAGCCTGAAGGTGCGGGCGCCGGTGCGCTCGGCCGGCGTGGTGGTGGGCCGGGTCACGTCCATCACCCTGGACGCCAAGACCTACCAGGGGGTGGTCAGCATGCAGATCGACCGCGAATTCCAGTTCCCCAAGGACACGTCGGCCAAGATCCTGACCGCCGGCCTGCTGGGCGACCAGTTCGTGGGTCTGGAGCCGGGCGGCGAAACCGCCAACCTGGCCTCGGGCGACGCGGTGAAGAACACGCAAAGCGCGGTGGTGCTGGAAAACCTGATCAGCCAGTTCCTGTTCAACAAGGCGGCCGACGCCGGCAGTGGCGCCGACGGTGCCGCCGGAGCGAAGAAGTGAAGCGGCGCCTCAGCGCGGCCCGGGTTCTGGCGGCCATGGTATTCGCCACCCTGCTGGCTGGCTGTGCCACGCCGGGGCGTGATGGCAACCCCAGAGACCCGCTGGAAGGCATCAACCGCGCCGTGTTCAACTTCAACGAAGGCGTGGACACGGTGGTGGTCAAACCCGTGGCCATGGGCTACCGCGCGGTGCTGCCGGCCTTCGTGCGCAGCGGCGTGGACAACGTGTTTGGCAACATCGGCGACATCTGGTCGGCGGCCAACCAGTTCCTGCAAGGCAAGCTGCAGGCCGGCCTGGAGATGACCCTGCGTGTGGCGGTGAACAGCACGCTGGGTTTTGGCGGCCTGCTGGACATCGGCAGCGAAGCCCAGCTGCCGCGCCAGAGCGAAGACTTCGGCCAGACCCTGGGCCGCTGGGGCGTGGCCCCAGGCCCCTACGTGGTGCTGCCCTTGCTGGGCCCGTCCACCTTGCGTGACACCGCCGCGCGCCCGCTGGACCTGGCCGCCACGCCCGGCAACCTGCTGTTCAAGGAGTCGCGCGACGCCGCTGGCGCCACGGTGCTGCAGTTCGTCCACGCCCGTGCCGGCCTGCTGGATGCCACGCGCGCGCTGGACGACGCGGCGCTGGACAAGTACATCCTGGTGCGCGACGGCTACCTGGCCCGGCGCCGCAACCAGGTCTATGACGGGGACCCCCCGGAAGAGGGAAGCGGAACCCGGTGAACCCTTTGGGGTCCCTGGTCGTTGTGTCTCACGCGGGCTGCGTCTGTCGGCCCATGGAAGGAAGAAGGATGTTGTTCAAGCGTTTCCTGGCCCGAGTGGCCACCCTGGCTGCTGTCAGCGGTTTCATCGCGGTTGGCGCTCAGGCCCAAACCGCGCCCGATGCGTTCGTGAAGCAGTTGTCCAACGAGGTGATCGACGCGGTGAAGGCCGACAAGGGCATCCAGGGCGGTGACGTTTCCAAGATCCGCACCCTGGTGGACAGCAAGGTCATGCCTCACGTGAACTTCACCCGCATGACGGCGTCGTCGGTGGGTCCGCAGTGGCGCAGTGCCACGCCGGAGCAGCAAAAGCGCCTGACCGAAGAGTTCAAGCACCTGCTGATCAACACCTACAGCGGCGCGCTCACGCAGGTGAAGGACCAGACCGTGGCGCTGAAGCCTTTGCGCGCCGCGGCCACCGACACCGAACTGGTGGTGCGCACCGAAATCAAGGGCAAGGGCGAACCCATCCAGCTGGACTACCGTCTGGAAAAGGCCGGCGACGGCTGGAAGATCTACGACATCAATGTGCTGGGTCTGTGGCTGGTGGACAGCTACCGCAGCCAGTTCGCCAAGGATTTGAGCAGCGGCGGCGTGGACGCCCTGATCACCAAACTGGCCGAGAAGAACAAGTCGGTCGCCAACGCGAAGAACTGAAATGAATCAGCCCCCACGCTCACATTGTTCGCTGCCCCCCGAGGGGGCGCAGGCCCGCCTTGGGGCGGCCCGGCGGCGGGCCTGACATGCTGGTCCTGCCCGCCACGCTGACCCTGGCCCAGGCGCGCGACACGCTGCGCATGCTGGAGCAGTCGCTGCGCGCCGATGCGGACGCCACGCTCACCGTGGACGCTTCGGCGCTGCAAAGCTTCGACACCTCGGCCGTGGCGGTGCTGCTGGCCTGTCGCCGCCTGGCCGATGCTGCCGGCAAGGGCTTTGCGCTCAGCGGCGTGCCCAGGCAGATGGGCGAACTGATCCGCCTTTACGGCGTGGCGTCGTTGCTGTCCCTGGCTTCCGAGCCTGAGCCCGTGCCCGGCGCGGCCACGGGCGCCGCCGCGTAGCGCTTCTCGCGCAGGTTGCGCTTCATTTCCGACAGCAGAGGCCGCAGCTTGGCGCTGCCCAGCCGCAAGGCCACGCCGGTGGTCAGGATGTCGATCACCACCAGGTGCAGCAGGCGCGACACCATGGGGCTGTAGCGGTCGAAGTCCTCCGGGTGGTCGGCCGCCAGCAGCACCTGGTTGCTGGCCTGGGTGCTGCGCGCCAACGGCGAATCACTCGCGGTGATGACAATCACCGCCGCGCCCTTGCGCCGCGCGATGTCGGCGGCGTCCATCAGGTCGCGGCTGCGGCCCGAGTTGGAGATGATCACCGCGCAGTCCTTGGGGCCCAGCATCGTGGCGCTCATCAGCTGCACATGGCCGTCGCTGCTGGTGCCGGTGTGCAGCCCCAGGCGGAAGAACTTGTGCTGCGCATCCTGCGCCACGATGCCCGAGTTGCCCACGCCCCAGAATTCCACCCTTCCACCGGCCACTTGCGTGGCGGCCAGCGCGGCGATGGCGCGGTCGATGGCGTGGCCGGCGGCGGCGTTGCGGTACTTCAGCAGCGCGGCCACGGCGTTATCCACCACCTTCACGATCAGGTCGCCGGGCTTGTCGTCCTCGTCCACCGAGCGGTGAACGAAGGGCACGCCTTCGTTCACCGTGCCGGCCAGCTTCAGCTTGAAGTCGGCCAGCCCGTTGTAGCCCACGCTGCGGCAGAAGCGCACCACCGTGGGCTTGCTCACGTGCGCGCGTTCGGCCAGTTCCACCACCGGCAGGGTGGCGAAATTGCGCGGGTCGGCCAGCAGCAGTTTCGCGACCCGCTGCTCCGCCGGCGGCAGCGCAGGTATCGAAGCGCGAATGCGGTCCAGCATCAGGATTCCTCGTCCCAGGTACAGCCATCCCGGGCCACCATCGCACTGCTGGCCGGTGGCCCCCAGCTGCCGGCCGCATAGGGCCGCGGGCCGCTGGGGTCGCGGGCCCATTCGTGCAAGATGGGTTCCACCCAGCGCCAGGCCTGTTCCTGCTCGTCGCTGCGCACGAACAGGTTCAGCCGGCCGGCTATGGCTTCCAGCAGCAGGCGTTCATAGGCGCCCACGCGTTCGCTCTCGAAGGCCTTGTCGAAGTCCAGGTCCAGCGACACCGGCGTGAGCAGTTCGCCCTGGCCGCCGCCCTTGGCGGCCAGCAGGTGCAACTCCAGCCCGTCCTCGGGCTGCAGCTTGATCACCAGCTTGTTGGCGCGGTTGGCACCGGGGAAGATGGGGTGCGGCACCGGGCGGAAGTTGACGACGATCTGCGCGTCGCGCGCCGCCAGGCGCTTGCCGGTGCGAAGGTAGAAGGGCACGCCGGCCCAGCGCCAGTTCTGCACCTCGGTGCGCAGGGCCACGAAGGTTTCGCAGGCGCTGCCGGCGGGCACCTTCAACTCGTCCAGGTAGCCTGGCACGGCCTTGCCGTCCACGGTGCCGGCCTTGTACTGGCCGCGCACCACGTCGCGCGCCACGCTGTCGGTGGTGAAGGGCTTGAGCGACTTCAGCACCTTCAGCTTTTCGTCGCGGATGGCGTCGGCGTCGCTGGTGGACGGCGGCTCCATCGCGATCATGGTCAGCAACTGCAGCGCATGGTTCTGGATCATGTCGCGCAGGGCGCCGGTGCGGTCGTAGAAGTCGCCCCGCGTGCCCACGCCCAGGCCTTCGGCCAGCGTGATCTGGATGTTGGCGATGCTCTCGCGGCGCCACAGGGGTTCAAACAGCGCGTTGCCGAAGCGCAGCGCCATCAGGTTCTGGACACTGGGCTTGCCGAGGTAGTGGTCGATGCGGAAGGCCTGGCGTTCGGCGAACACGCTGCGCACCACGCGGTTGATTTCCTGCGCGCTGGCCAGGTCGTGGCCCAGCGGCTTTTCCAGCACCACGCGCACTTGCGGGCCATTGATGCCGGCTTCGCCCAATTGGCGGCAGATGGCCGGGAACAGGTGCGGGCTGGTGGCCAGGTACAGCACCGCGGTGTCGGCGTTGCGCTCGGCCAGCCAGGTTTTCAGCCCCGCATAGTGCTCTGGCTGCGACAGGTCCATCTGGCGGTAGTGCAGCAGTTCGGCAAAACGCGCGAACTCGTCGTCGCTGGGGCGCTTGGCGCTTTCCACCTCGACGAAACGCTCCTTGATGAAGGCGCGGTAGTTGGCATCGTCGCGCTCTTCGCGCGCCACCGCCAGGATGCGGCCCCCGGGCGGCAGCTTGCCGTGGCGGAAGGCCTGGAACAGGGCGGGCATCAATTTGCGCCAGGTCAGGTCGCCGGTGCCGCCGAAAAAGACAAGGTCGAAGGACATGGTGGTGTAACTTTGTTTCTTCCGAAATGATGCACCAGTTTCAAGTCCGGGTCAACGCCTGGCCTGCGCCCGACTGGGGAAAACACCGGCCGGCCGCTTCGGCCGCCGCCCTCCCGCGACGTAGGATGAAGGCCATCGAGGAGGACATTGCATGAACAAGCCGGTTGCCATTGCTGCGCTGGCGTTTGTGGCTGGCGTCGGTGCCGCCCAGGCGCAGGACGCGGGCCAGGTGAACGTCATCTGCTCGGTGCAGGCCGAGTGGTGCAACATGATCCAGACCGTGTTCGCCAAGAGCACCGGCATCAAGGTGAACATGTCGCTGAAGGGCTCGGGCGAGGCCCTGGCGCAGATCATCGCCGAACGCGCCAACCCCAAGACCGACGTCTGGTTCGGCGGCACCGGCGACCCCCACCTGCAGGCCGCCGAGCAGGACCTGACGCTGGAACACAAGAGCGCCGCGCTGCCGCAGTTGCATCCCTGGGCCCAGCAGCAGGCCGCGCAGAGCAAGTACAGGACGGTGGGCATCTACTCCGGCCCGCTGGGCTTTGGCTACAACAGCGAACTCATCGCCAAGAAGAAGCTCGCCGTGCCCCGGACCTGGGCCGACCTGCTCAAGCCCGAATACAAGGGCGAGATCCAGGTGGCCAATCCCGCGTCCAGCGGCACCGCCTACACCATGGTGGCCACGCTGGTGCAGTTGATGGGCGAGGACAAGGCCTTCGACTACATGAAGGCCCTGCACAAGAACATCGCGACCTACACCCGGTCGGGCACCGGGCCCATCAAGGCGGTGGCGCGCGGCGAGGCCACGCTGTCGATCAGCTTCGTGCACGACGGCCCGGGCGAGAAGCTGCAGGGCTTTCCGGTCGAGACCGTCACGCCGGCCGAAGGCACCGGGGCCGAGATCGGCTCCATGTCCCTCATCAAGGGCGCGCGCAACCTGGAGGCGGCCAGGAAGTTCTACGAATGGGCCCTCACCCCGCAGGCTCAGCAGTTCGGTGCCGCCGCCAAGCAGTTCCAACTGCCGTCCAACAAGGCCACGCCGGTGGACGCGCGGGTGCCGGACTTCAAGAAGATCAGGTTCATCAACTACGACTACGCCAGGTATGGCGCCAGCGCCGAGCGCAAACGCCTGATCGGCCGCTGGGAAAAGGACGTGAACTCGCTGCCGAAGTGAGTTGATGGCCACCGCATCCCTCGGCAGCCGGCGCGCGCGCCGCACCCTGGCGGCCTGGGTGCTGCTGGGGGCCTTCGCCTTCGCTGCGCTGCCCTGGTACCTGCCGCAGAACGCGTCCCTGCTGGCGGCGCTGCCCGGCGTGTGGGGCGGGGCGGACACCGCCAGCGGCCTGGTGCAGGCCGCACGCCATGGCCGGCCTTGGTTGTGGATGGCGCCGCTGGCGCTGTTGTTCGCCGCCGCGGCCTGGACGCTGCCGGCTGGACGGCGCCAGGCCTGGTTGCTGCTGGCGGGGCCAGGCACGGGGCTGCTGCTGCTGCTGGTCGCCGGCTTCGCCATCGGCGCCGCGGGTTGGTCTTTCGACACCCTGGGCCATTGGTTTGGCACCTTGCCCACGGGCCAGTTCGGCCTGGGCTGGGGCGGGGCGCTGGTGCTGCTGGCGCTGCTGATGCTGGCCTCGGCCGGGGTGGCGCGGCTGGGCTATTTCCGCGGTGACTTTTTCGTGGCTGGCGCGGTGCTGCTGTGCGCCGCGCTGATGGCCCTGTTCGTCGCGCTGCCGGTGGGCAAGGCCTTGGTCAGTGCGGGGTTGGACGAGGCCGGCCAGGTGTCGCTGGCCGCGGCCTGGGAGCGCGTGGCCAGTGAACGCATCTGGGGCCTGGGCTGCCTGGCCGGCGGCGTGCGCTGCGGCTCGGCCTGGAACACGCTGTTCCTGGCCGTGGTCACTGCCGTGGGCACCACGCTGCTGGGCACGCTGCTGGCGCTGCTGGCCGAACGCGGTTCGCCGCGCTGGCGCAGGCCGCTGAACCTGCTGGCCATGCTGCCCATCATCACGCCGCCCTTCGTGGTGGGGTTGGCGCTCATCCTGATGTTCGGCCGCGCCGGGCTGGTGAACCAGGGGCTGGAGTGGGCCTTCGGCATCGAGCCCACGCGCTGGTTCTATGGGCTGCCGGGGCTGCTGCTGGCGCAGTTGTTCGCCTTCACGCCCATCGCTTTCATGATCATGCGCGGCGTGGTGCAGGGCATCGCCCCGGCGCTGGAAGAAGCCGCGCTGATGCTGCACGCCAGCCGCGCCGCCACCTTCCGCACCGTCACGCTGCCGCTGCTCAAACCCGGCCTGGCCAACGCCTTCCTGGTGGGCTTCATCGAAACCCTGGCCGACTTCGGCAACCCCATCATCGTGGGCGGCCAGTTCAATGTGCTGTCCACCGACATCTTCTTCGCCATCGTCGGCGCGCAGTTCGATGCCGGCCGCGCCGCCGCGCTGGCCCTGGTGCTGACCGGTTTTGCGCTTGGCGCCTTCTTCCTGCAGCAGCGCCTGCTGGGCCGCGCCAGCTACACCACCGTCACCGGCAAGGGCGACGCCGGCCGGCCCCTGCCGCTGCCCGCTGGCCTGCACCGCGTCTGCCTGGCGGTGGCCGGGCCCTGGCTGGTGTTCACCGTGGCGCTGTACGCCTTCGCGCTGGCGGGCGGCTTTGTGCAGACCTGGGGCCGCGACTGGACGCCCACCTGGGCACATTTCCGCACCGCCTTCGACCTGCAATGGGGCAACCACGGTCTGGTGTGGGCGGGCACGGCCTGGAACTCGCTCTTCACCACGCTGAAGCTGGCCGGCACCGCCGCGCCCCTGTGCGCCGGCATCGGCCTGTTGATCGCGTGGTTGCTGGCGCGCACCCGCTTCCGGGGCCGGCGGGCCTTTGAATTTGCCACCCTGCTGGCCTTTGCCATTCCGGGCACGGTGCTGGGCGTGAGCTACATCCTGGCCTTCAACGTGCCACCCTTCGAACTGACCGGGACCGCGCTGATCATCGTGCTGTGCTTCCTGTTCCGCAATTTGCCGGTGGGCGTGCGCGCGGGCACCGCGGCCTTCCAGCAGATCGACCCCGCGCTGGACGAAGCCAGCACCCTGCTGCGCGCGCCCACGGCCACCACCTTGCGGCGCGTGGTGCTGCCGCTGCTCAAACCCGCGCTGGTGGCCGCGCTGGTGTATGCCTTCGTGCGCAGCATGACCACGGTGTCGGCGGTCATCTTCCTGGTGACGGCCGAGAACGAACTGGCCACCACCTACATCATCGGCCGCGTCGGCAATGGCGACTACGGCGTGGCGCTGGCCTATTGCACGGTGCTCATCGTGCTGATGTCGGCGGCCACCGCGGCCATCCAGGCCGGGGTGGGCGAACGGCAACTGGGCCGCAGGGGCATGGCATGAAGGACCAAGACATCGGTGTGCGCTTCGAAGCCGTCACCAAGCGCTACGGCGGGGCCGATTCACCGCTGGTCATCCATGGCGTGGACCTGGCCATGGCCCGTGGCACGCTGACCACCATCCTGGGGCCATCGGGTTGCGGCAAGACCACCTTGCTGCGCATGCTGGCCGGGCTGGATGCACCCACCAGCGGGCGCATCGTCATCGACGGGCGGGACGTCACCCCCCTGGGCCCGGCCGAGCGCAACGTGAGCATGGTGTTCCAGAGCTACGCCCTGTTCCCGCACCTGAGCGTGCTGGACAACGTGGCCTACGGCCTGGTGGTGGCCGGCACGCCCAAGGCCCAGGCGGCTGAGCGCGCCCGCGCCACCATGGCCAGCGTGGGCCTGACGGGTTACGACGAACGGCTGCCGTCGCAGTTGTCCGGTGGCCAGCAGCAACGCGTGGCGGTGGCGCGCGCGCTGGTGCTGGAACCGGCGGTGCTGCTGTTCGACGAGCCGCTGTCCAACCTGGACGCCCGCCTGCGCCGCAGCATGCGCGAGGAAATCCGCGCGCTGCAGCAGCGCCTGGCCCTGACTGTGGCCTACGTCACCCACGACCAGGGCGAGGCCATGGCGGTGAGCGACCAGATCGTGGTGATGGACGCTGGCCGCATCGCCCAGGTGGGCTCGCCGCGTGACCTGTACGAAGCGCCGGCTTCTGAATTCGTGGCCGGCTTCATGGGTGAAGCGGCGATGTTTGACGCCCAGGTGCTGCCCGGTGAACGTGTCCGCCTGGGCCCGCTGGAACTGGCCTTGCCGGGGGCCGGCGCGCCGGGCACGGTGCGCCTGGCCGTGCGGCCCGAGGCCTGGCAACTGACCGCCGCCGGGCCCGATACGCTGGCCGCCACCGTGCGCCGGTGCGCCTACCTGGGCAGCCTGCTGGAACTGACCCTGGACACCGCCATCGGCGCGATCTTCATGGTGGCCCCCGCTGGCGACGCCCTGGTGCCGGGCCACGCCCTGGCGCTGGCCCTGCGCCCACGCGGTGTGTGCGTGCTGCGGTAACCCGTCCGAAACCCGGGCGGGGGCCGATGCGGGTCTAATGTCGGATCCCGCACAAAGATCGCCATGAACCAGCTCGAACAACTGAAGCGGCACACCGTTGTGGTGGCCGACACCGGCAACTTCAAGCAGATGGCGCAGTACGCGCCGCGCGACGCCACCACCAACCCCTCGCTGATCCTGAAGGCGGTGCAGCAGGCCGACTACCTGCCGCTGGCGCAGGAATCGGTGCAGGCCCAGCGCGGCCGCACGATGGACGAAATGGTGGACGCGCTGCTGGTGCGCTTCGGCCAGGAAATCCTGAAGGTGGTGCCGGGCCGCGTGTCCACCGAGGTGGATGCGCGCCTGTCCTTCGACACCGCGGGCAGCATCTTCCGCGCCCGCCGGTTGATCGGCCTGTACGCCGCGCTGGGCATTCCGCGCGAGCGGGTGCTGATCAAGGTGGCAGCCACCTGGGAAGGCATCCAGGCGGCGCGGCAGCTGGAAAAAGAAGGCATCCACTGCAACCTCACGCTGCTGTTTTCCTTTGCCCAGGCGGTGGCCTGTGGCGAAGCGGGCGTGAAGCTGATCTCGCCCTTTGTCGGCCGCATCTACGACTGGTACAAGAAGGCGGCCGGGCCGGCCTGGGACGAAGCCGCGATGGCCGGCGCCAACGACCCCGGCGTGAAGTCGGTGGCGCGCATCTTCAGGCACTACAAGCGCTTTGACATCCCCACCGAGGTGATGGGCGCCAGCTTTCGCAACCTGGGGCAGATTCAGGCGCTGGCGGGCTGCGACCTGCTGACCATCAGCCCTGAGCTGTTGGCCGCGCTGCAGGCCAGCCAGGAACCGCTGGCTCAAGCCCTGGATGCCGAGGCCGCGCGCCATGCCGCCATCGACCCGGTGAGCTACGACGAAGTGGGCTTCCGCTGGGCCCACAACGAAGACGCCATGGCCACCGAGAAGCTGGCCGAGGGCATCCGCCTGTTCGCGGCGGACGCCGTCAAGCTGGACCGACTCATCGGAGAACTGCAATGAGCGCTGTTGCCAACGCCCCCCGTTGCGACCAGACCGTGGCCTGGACGGCCCTGGGCGGCCACTGGCAGGCCCATGGCCGTGACCTGGACCTGCGCGAAGCCTTCGTGCGCGACCCGCAGCGTTTCGGCCACTTCGCGCTGTCGGCGCCCGAAGTGCGCGCCGATCTCTCGAAGAACCTGTGGGATGTGGCCACCCGCAAGCTGCTGCTGGAACTGGCGCGTGAATGCCAGCTGGAAGCGCGGCGCGACGCCATGCTGGCCGGTGAGCCGATCAACACCACCGAAGGCCGCGCGGTGCTGCACACGGCCTTGCGCGCGCCGAAGGGCGTGGGCCCCTTCAGCGCCGAGGTGCACGAGGTGCTGGACAAGATGCTGGCCTTCGCCGACAGCGTGCGCGCCGCCGGCAGCGGCTTCACCGACGTGGTGAACATCGGCATCGGCGGCAGCGACCTGGGGCCGCAGATGGCGGTGCTGGCGCTGGACTCCTTCATCGCGCCGCAGTTGCGTTTGCACTTCGTGTCCAACGTGGACGGCCACGACATCGCCCCGGTGCTGAAGCGCCTGGATGCCAAGACCACGCTCTTCATCGTCGCCAGCAAGACATTCACCACCCAGGAGACCATGGCCAATGCCGCGGTGGCGCGCGCCTGGTTCCTGGGCCAGGGCATGGCCGAGGACCGCATCGCCAGGCATTTCGTCGGCGCCACCACCAACCTGAAGGCAGCGGCCGACTTCGGCATCCACACCACCTTCGGCTTCTGGGACTGGGTGGGCGGGCGCTATTCGCTGTGGAGCGCCATCGGGCTGCCGATTGCCATCGCCATCGGTGGCGCGGGCTTCCGCGACCTGCTGGCGGGTGCGCGCGCCATGGACGAACATTTTGCGCAGGCGCCGCTGGAACAAAACCTGCCGGTGCAACTGGGCCTGCTGGACGTCTGGTACCGCAACTTCTTCCACTTCGGCAGCCGTTCGGTGGCGCCTTACCACCAGGGCTTGAAGCGCTTCCCGGCCTACCTGCAGCAGCTGGAGATGGAATCCAACGGCAAGTGCGTGGACCTGGACGGCAATCCGCTGCCCTTTGCCACCAGTCCGGTGGTCTGGGGCGAACCCGGCACCAACGGCCAGCATGCCTACTTCCAGATGCTGCACCAGGGTACCGATGTGATCCCGGTGGAGTTCATTGCGGTGAAGACCCCCACCCACCCCTACGCGGACCTGCAGACCAAGGCCCTGGCCAACTGCCTGGCCCAGAGCCAGGCCCTGATGCAGGGCAAGACCACCGAAGCCGCGCTGCGCGAGAAGGCGCCCACCGCGTCGGCCTCGCTGGGCGCGCTGACGGTGGCCAGGCACCGTACCTTCCCCGGCAACCGGCCCAGCACCACGCTGCTGCTGGAGCAATTGAACCCGCACAGCCTGGGCGCGCTGATCGCGCTGTACGAACACCGGGTGTTCACCAGCGGCGCACTGTGGCGCATCAACAGCTTCGACCAGTGGGGGGTGGAACTGGGCAAGGCCCTGGCGGGCGACCTGCTGCCGCGCCTGGCCAGCGGCCACACCGATGGCCTGGACGCGTCCACCGCAGGCCTGCTGACTTGGCTGAAGGCATGAGCGGCAAACACATCGTCTTCGACTTTGGCGTGGTGCTGTTCCGCTGGCGCCCGAACCTGCTGCTGCAACAGTGCCTGCCGCAGCGCGTTTCCGACGAGGCCAGTGCCGCGCATTGGGTGGCGCAGGTCTTCCAGAGCTACGGCGGCGACTGGGGTGATTTCGACCGCGGCACGGTCACGCCCGCCACGCTGGTGCAACGCATCAGCGCCCGCACCGGCCTCACGCCCGCCGAGGTCCAGGCGGTGGTGGACGCCGTGCCCGGAGAACTGCAGCCCATCGCCGCCGCCGAAAGCCTGGTGCACCGCCTGGCCGACGCCGACCCGGACCTGTTCTACCTGTCCAACATGCCGGCGCCCTACGCCGACCACCTGGAGCGCACGCACGCGGTGCTGAAGCGCTTTGCCGATGGTGTGTTCTCGGCCCGCGTGGGGCTGGTCAAGCCCGACCCGGCCATCTTTGCGCTCAGCGCGCAGCGCTTCGGCAAGGCGCCAGGCGACCTGGTGTTCCTGGACGACCACCCGGCCAATGTGGCCGCCGCGCGGCAGGCCGGCTGGAACGCGCTGCACTTCGAAAACGCCGCCCAGGCCGAGGCGCAACTCCACGAAAAGGGCTGGTGGCCCGCGGGTTGACCTGGCGTGTCAGACCGGCGCGGGTGGCATGCCCCACAATGCGCCCCGCCAAGGAGGCCACGCCATGAGTGTTCACACCGCCGACCCCGCCCCTGCCAAGCCAGCCCTGAACCTGGTGCGGCTGCGCGACATGGGTGCACGCGGCGAGAAGATCGCCATGCTCACCTGCTACGACGCCACTTTCGCCCGCCTGCTGGACGAGGCCGGGGTGGACGTGCTGCTGGTGGGCGATTCGCTGGGCAATGTGGTGCAGGGCCAGGCCAGCACCCTGCCGGTGACCCTGGAACACATGGTTTACCACACGGCCTGTGTGGCGCGGGGCCGCCAGCGCGCCTGGCTGGTGGCCGACATGCCCTTTGGCAGCTACGAATCCGGGCCGCAGCAGGCCTTGGAATCGGCGGTGGCCTTGATGCGCGCTGGCGCGCAGATGGTGAAGCTGGAGGGCGGTGGGCCCATGGCCGACACCGTGCGTTTCCTGGTGGACCGCGGCATCCCGGTGTGCGCCCACCTGGGCCTGACGCCGCAGCGAGTTCACGCGCTGGGCGGCTTCCGGGTCCAGGGGCGCGACGAAACCCAGGCCGCGGCCCTGCGCGCCGACGCCGCCGCCATGGCCGACGCCGGTGCGGCGTTGATGGTGCTGGAACTGGTGCCGTCGGCGTTGGCGCGCGAGGTCACGGCCGCGCACCCACAGATGCTCAGCATCGGCATCGGTGCGGGCGCGGGCACCGCCGGCCAGGTGCTGGTGCTGCACGACATGCTGGGGCTGACCCCCGGCAAGCGACCCCGCTTCGTGCGCGACTTCATCCGCGAGGCGGCCGACGGCAGCCCACTGGCCGAGGCCCTGACGCCCGCGCAGGCGGTGGCCGCCTACCTGGCCGACGTGCGCGCCGGCCGCTTTCCCGACGAAGGCCGCCACGGCTACTGATGCAGGAGGCACTGCCCATGCGCGTCATCCACACCCTGACCGATTTGCGCCAAGCCCTGGCGGGCACCACCCGCACGGCCTTCGTGCCCACCATGGGCAACCTGCACGAGGGCCACCTGTCGCTCACCCGCCAAGCCGTCGGCCTGGGCGGGCCGGTGGTGGCCAGCATCTTCGTGAACCGGCTGCAGTTCCTGCCGCACGAAGACTTCGACCGCTACCCGCGCACCCTGGCGCGGGACGTCGAACTGCTGGCCGCGGCCGGCTGCAACATCGTCTTCGCGCCGGACGAGCGCGAGCTGTACCCCGAGCCCCAGGTGTTCAAGGTCGCGCCGCCGGCCGCGCTGGCCGACATCCTGGAAGGCGAGTTCCGGCCCGGCTTCTTCACCGGCGTGTGCACCGTGGTGCTGAAGCTGCTGCAGTGCGTGCAGCCCGCGGTGGCCGTTTTCGGCCGCAAGGACTACCAGCAACTGGCGGTGGTGACGGCCATGGCGCGCCAGTTCGCGCTGCCCACGCGCATCGTGGCCGGCGACACGGTGCGTGCCGACGACGGTCTGGCCTTGAGTTCGCGCAACGGCTTCCTGAGCCCGGCCGAACGCGCCGAGGCCCCGGCGCTGTACCGCACGCTGAGCGAACTGGCCGCCGGCGCGCGTGACGGGACCAGCCCGCTGCCGGCCTTGGAGGCCGCGGCCATGGCCACGCTGCGCCAGCGCGGCTGGGCGCCCGACTACCTGACGCTGCGCCGCCGCGTCGACCTGCTGCCGCCCACCGACGCACAACGCGCTGCGGGCGAGCCGCTGGTGGCGCTGGCCGCGGCCCGCCTGGGCGGCACGCGGCTGATCGACAACCTGGAGTGCTGAGCGTTCAGTCGGCGCGGCGCCGCCGCAGCCGCGCACCCGCCAGCACCAGCCCGCCCAGCATCAGGGCCCAGGTGTGCGGCTCGGGCACCAGGGCCACCACGTTCAGGTTGGCCGCACCGTTCTGCGCGCCCAGGTAGGTGCCGATCTCTTCGGGCAGTGGGTTGGAATCGCTGCTGACCAGGGCTTCATGGGTTTCGGGGTCGTACTCACCGGCGTACCTGAAGAACTCATAGCGCCGGATGATGGATGCCGCCTTGGGCCCCACAGGCGCCCCCAAGCCACTTTCCAGCTGGCCTGCCAGGGGGTTGCCGGGGTCGGTTTGCAGCAGTTGCCACTCGACTTCGGTTTCCAGCTGGGCCATCTTGGCGGCTCCACCCACCAAGTCTTCCAGTTGGATGCCGTCTTCCAACTCGGTGGCGAACACCTTCACCCAGATGGCCTCGCCGAACTGGGATTCCACCTCTGGCTTCGGGGCCTGGATCTGCGCCACCACCACCGGCGGCGCGGCCACCTGCCCGGGGGCCGGCGGGGCGGGCGGAATCACCTGCCAGGCCGGCGCCGGCAGCGTGACCACGCCATTGCTCAGCGCGCCGGGGGTGGCGGTTTCCAGCAGCCAGCTGTAGGTGGTGCGGGTGGCGTTGGTGGTGGTGCCCACGCCAAAGTGGTCGCACGGCGTGCTGGGGCCGTAGCCCACGCCGCCGCCGGACCAGCAGTTGTCGCCCGGGGTGATGAAGCTGCCCGAGGGCGTGCCGTAGTCCCAGGCCGAGCCATTCCACAGGCCCATGTAGGTGACGCGGGTGCCGAAGCTGGCGCCGTTGCTGTATTCGGTGATGGTGGGCGCGCCATAGCGCTGCACGCTGGTGGCGGGGTCGAAGCCGCGGCCCGAAGGGAAGCCCCGGTTGGCACCGCCGAAGGTGTCGCTGATGTCCGAAGCATGCAGGCCTTCGAGCTCGATCTCGAAGCCATGGGCGGTGCTGCCGGTGTCGTTGATGACATCGAAGTTGCCCAGGAAGCCGATGACGACGGCATGGCCGGTCACAGGGGCCAGCAGCAGCGGCGCGCTCAGCGCCAGGGCGTTCAACAAGGGTTTCATCAGGGCTTCCTCAGGACGGGCCGGCCCTTGCCGGCGAATCTGTGGAATTTGCCCGTTTGCAGCCTGGCCTGGCTTAAGGCGCCTTATGGCCTGCTTAAAGCCCAGGCCGTGGCGTCAGTCCTTGAAGGTGCGCCAACCCGACAGCATGGTGCTCACCATGCTGCTGCGCCCTAGGATCTCCTCGCGCACCGCCGCATACACGTGCACGAGCACGAAACACAGCAGGCCCCACATGCCCAAGTGATGCCAGGTGTGCACGTCCTGGCTCTGGCCGAACAGCGGGATCACCCAGCCGAAGATGCCCTCGAACCAGGAACCCGCCTGCTGGCCTTCGGCGTACAGGGCGAAGCCGGTCAGCACCATCATGGTGGTGGGGGCCAGGAACAGGAAGAACATCGCAAAGCGCGCCAGCGGGTTGTGGCCGATGTACTGGCTGGGCCGCGGGCTGGCGAAGGCGTACCACTTCATCATGGCCCACACGTCCTTCCAGTATTCCAGCTGGAACAGCGGCACCCAGTACAGCTCTTTGGCGTAGATGTTGCCCACCATGGCCCAGTAGGTGCGGCCCAGCAGGCCGATGGCCAGCACATAGCCCGCCGCGAAGTGCGTGAAGCGGATGTAGCCCATCATGTAGTGGTCGCTGGCCTCGCCCACGGGCGTGGGCAGTGGCGACGCGATCAGCCAGCCGGTGACCGCCAGCACCACGATGGCCAGCGCATTGGTCCAGTGCCAGATGCGCACCGGCACCTGATACACATACACCGAACGGTGCGTGGCGGCCTGCGCCAATTCCTGGCGCTCGATGTCCATGGCGTGCTCGGTCACCTCGGGCATCGGCGTGTCGTCGGACACCCACGCGTTCATGTCGATCATGCAGCGGTCTCCTGCGGGCTGGGTGGCCGGCACCTGCGGCTCAAGCCGCTTCGGGTTGCTTGGTGGAGAACACGGCCACCGTCAGCACCAGCTCGTCGGCCTGCGCCTTCAGGCTGGACGCTGCCGCGGCCATTTGCTCCACCATCGACGCATTCTGCTGCGTGGCCTGGTCCATTTGGGTGATCGCATCGCCCATTTCCGCCACTTCGGCGGCTTGCTGGCGGCTGCTGGCACTGAGTTCACCGATGATCTGCGTCACCTGCTTGACCGATGTCACGATGCCGCTCATGGTGCTGCCGGCGCGGTCGGCCAGGCTGGCGCCGTGGGACACGCGCTGCACGCTGTCGCCGATGAGTTCGCGAATTTCCTTCGCCGCCGTGGCCGATCGCGCCGCCAGCGTGCGCACTTCCGACGCCACCACCGCAAAGCCGCGGCCCTGTTCGCCAGCGCGCGCTGCCTCCACCGCCGCGTTCAACGCCAGGATGTTGGTCTGAAAGGCGATGCCGTCGATCATGCCGATGATGTCGGCGATCTTGGTGGAACTCTCCGAGATGCCCTTCATGGTGCCCATGACCTCGGCGATCACGCTGCCGCCTTCTTCGGCCACCTTCCACGCGTCCTGGGCCAGGGCATCCACCTGCACCGCGTTGACTTCGGCCTGGCGGGCGGTGGTGGTCAGCCCGGCCATGCTGGTGGAGGTGCGCTGCAGGTTGGCGGCGGTTTGTTCGGTGCGGGTGCTCAGGTCCTGGTTGCCCGAGGCAATTTCGCTGCAAGCGGTGTTGATGCGGTCGGCGCCGGCGCGCAGCAGTTCCACGGCGGCGTGCATCTTCTGCAGCGTGGTCTTCAGCGACCGGCCCGCGGTGGTTCGCGCGCCCACCCCGCTCACGTCCAGCGAGATGCCTTCGCCGCGCTCCACCTCGGCCACCAGGCGCTCCAGTTCTTCGCCCTCGGCGGCCATCAGGCCCATGCTGGTGGCCAGCATGATCTCGGCCGTGCTTTGCGCGGCGATGAAGGCCACGTGCAGCAGCACCCGCAGCGCGCTGGGCTTTTCCAGACAGAACACCGGCCAGCCCCCGGCCTGCAGGCGGTCGATGCCGATTTGGTAGACGATGAAGGCCAGCGCGGCAAAGATGACCGGTCGCCGGTCACGGTAAACCAGCAGCAGCGCCAAGGTGGCAAACACGCCGAAGTGGAACTCCGGCAGGCCGCGCGCCAGGTGGATGTGCAGGGTGACGAAGCTCACCATCACGAAAGTCAGGATCAGCCGGCTGGCCAGCGAGCCGCGCGCGGTGGCGTAGCCCACCCCGGTCAGCCCCAGCAGCACCAGGGTACCCACCACGGCGATGCGCGGCTGCACAAACTGCCCGCCCAGGACGATGGCCACCACCGCGCTCAGCCCGATGGCGATGAGCAGCGTGTTGTCACCCAGCACCCCAAGCGATGGTTTCTGATCAGGAACGTAGGTGTAGGCCATGGACAAAGAGGGTGCGTTGTCGGGTGGCGCGTGCCGTGCGCCTGCAAGCCTGATTGGGCGGGTTGACGGCGCCCTGGTATCGGCAGATGAGACGCCCAACAGGGCGCCAATTCGGCGTCAATTCGAGGCCTGGGCCGCCGAGGCCAGGCTCAGCGCAGTCCGCCCAGGCCCTGCAGCGTGGCTTCGCGCGCCTGGTCCAGCACCGCCTGCTGCCATTCGGGGGTGTCGGTGTAGAAGGCGTCGCGAACCTGGCGCTTGATGCGCTCGTGCTGCGGCGCGCCGGCCTCGGGGTGCTTGTCCAGCCACTGGTCGGCGCGCAGCGCGTCGATGACATCCCTCACCGGCACGGTGCCGAATTCCAGCGCCAAGCCGGTGTAGATGGCCTGCGGGCATTCTTCGCCGGCCGCGTTCCACATCAGCCCGCGCAGGGGCGGCGACACCGAGGAGCCGTCGTCGATGGACGTGACCTGCGGCCCCCACCAGGCGCGGGCGCGCGCCAGCGCCTGCGCGTCGTCGCGGCCGGCGAAGATGCGTTCACCGTGGCCGCTGGGCCCCAGTCCGGTGTGCAGGTCGATCCAGCCCAGCCGGGCACAGTGCCGGCCGTGGTCCTGCAGCACATGGCGCAGGGTCTGCTGGCTCCAGGTGGGCGCCACGCCGCCGTAGAACAGCCCGTCCTCGTGCGTGTGCTGGCCCGACGACACGGCCGTCTGGTAGGCACGTTCACCGTGGCGGGCGATGTAGTCATCCAGTGCCTGCCGAACGGCCGGCGCGGGCGGCCAATCGGCGGGCACCAGCAGGTGCGCAATCTCGTCATAGGCCGGGTTGGCCGGCAGCGGCTGGTGGAAGTTGTGGAAGTTGCGGTTCAGGTCGCAGTTTTCCTGGGTGGTGCGGCGCCACCAGGAAAAGCCCCAGGGGTTCAGCGCGTGGATGTGCAACACCGCCACGCCGCTGCGCTGCACCGCGGCGCACCATTCGGCGTCGCGCAGCAGCCCCACCTGGATGCCACTGCCGCAAAAGCCCTCAACGCCGTGGCAGGCGCTGGACAGGATGAGCAGCGCTTCGGCATCACGCGCGCCCTGCAGGGCCACGTCCATCGCCAAGGCTTCGCCGTCGCGGCCCACCAAGGGGTGGGGGTGGCTTTGCACGTCCAGCCCGGCCGCGTCGGCCGCCTGCAGGAACAGGCCGCGGGCTTGTTCGTAGCTTTGCGCGAAATGCGCCGCGGCCTTGTCGGTCATCGCGGCGTGGCCAGCCATTTCTCGGCCAGGCGCACCCACATGGTGGCGCCCAGCGGGATGAGTTCGTCGTTGAAATCGTAGCTGGGGTTGTGCAGCATGCACGGGCCCATGCCGTGCCCGCCCTGGCGATGGGTGCCATCGCCGTTGCCGATGACGAAGTAGCAGCCGGGTTTTTGCTGCAGGAAGTAGCTGAAGTCTTCGGCGCCCATCGTGGGCTCGAACTCGTGCACGTTGGCCGCGCCCACCACGTCGGTCAGCAGGCCCTGCACGAATTCGCTCTCGGCCGGGTGGTTGATGGTGGGCGGGTAGTTGCGCACGAACTCGAAGTCGCAGCGCGCTTCAAAGGCCGCGCAGGTGGCCTCGGCCACCTGCTGCATGCGGCGCTCGATCAGGTCCAGCACCTCTGTCGTGAAGGTGCGCACCGTGCCTTCCAGCACGCAGCTGTCGGGGATGACGTTGGTGGCCTCGCCGGTGTGGATCATGGTGACCGAGATCACCCCGGTTTCGGTGGGCTTGATGTTGCGGCTGATGATGGTCTGGAAGGCCTGCACCATCTGGCAGGCCACCGGCACCGGGTCGATGCCGTTGTAGGCCATGGCGCCGTGTGCGCCCTTGCCGTGGATGGTGATCTTGAATTCATTGCTGCTGGCCATCACCGGCCCGCTCTTCACCGCGAAGTGGCCCACGTCCATGCCGGGCCAGTTGTGGGCGCCGAAGATGGCCTCCATCGGGAACTGCTCGAACAGGCCGTCCTTCATCATCTCGCGCGCGCCGCCGCCGCCTTCTTCGGCCGGCTGGAACACCAGGTACACGGTGCCATCGAAGTTGCGGTGCTTGGCCAGGTGCTTGGCCGCGGCCAGCAGCATGGCGGTGTGGCCGTCGTGGCCGCAGGCGTGCATCTTGCCGTGGTGCTGGCTGGCGTGGGCGAAGCGGTTGTTCTCGGCCATGGGCAGGGCGTCGATGTCGGCGCGCAGGCCCACCGCGCGCGTGCTGCTTCCATTCTTCACGATGCCCACCACGCCGGTCTTGCCCAGGCCGCGGTGCACCGGGATGCCCCAGTCGGTGAGCGCCTTGGCGATGACGTCGGCGGTGCGCTGTTCCTCGAAACACAGTTCGGGGTGGGCGTGGATGTCACGTCGCAGCGCGGCGATGCTGGCCGCGTCGGCCAGGATGGATTCGATCAGGTTCATGGCACGCGTCTCCGGGGTGTGCTGGAGGGGCAAGGCTTGAAGCCCGGGAGCTTAACGCCGGCCTTGTGCCCGTGGCAGGGGGCAGGGTTTTGCCGCCCCTGCAGGCATGGGGCGGCGGGTCGCCCCGTCAGCGCCGCACGCGGCCGTCTTCGGTCAGCATGGTCAGGTCCACCAGGTGCGAGGCCACATGGTCATTGGGACCGAAGTCCACCCGCAGGCCACCCAGGTCCCAGCCGCGCAGGCTTTCCAGCCCGGCGATCAGGCCTTCGCGGCTGGGTCCACGGCCGGCTTGGCGCAGGCCCTCGGCCAGCACCTTGGCCGCCACATAACCTTCCATGCTGCTGTAGTTGGGGCGCCCCCCGCCGCCGGCCTTGGCCACGGCGTCCAGGTATTCGCGCGAGATGGGCGTGGTGCCATTGAAGGGGAAGGGCATCACCTGGCTGACCATCACGCCATTGGCTTCCTTGCCCAGTTCATCGGCCAGGGCCTGGGTGCCGACGAAGGACACGTTGTAGAAGGTGCCGCCGTAGCCGGCCTTGCGCGCCGCGCGGATGAAGGCCGCGCAGCTCTTGTAGGCGCTGATCTGAACCACCGCGTCCGGCAGCTTGGGCACGATGGCGGCCACCGCCGCGGCCACGTCCACCGAATTGCGCTCCACCAGGCCCACGGCCACCGGCTCCAGGTTCTGCACCTTCAGCGCGCGCAGCACGCCGTCCAGGCCGGCCTGGCCGTAGCTGTCGTTCTGGCGGAAGACGGCGATCTTCTTCAGCCCCAGGCTGGTGAGCTGCTTGACGATGAGCGCGGTCTCGTCGAAGTAGGAAGCCCGCACATGGAAGACATAACGCGAGAAGGGCTCGCGCAGCGCCTGCGCGCCGGTGAAGGGGCCGACAAAAGGGATCTTGGCCTCGTTCACCAGCGGCAGCGCGGCCAGCGAGGTGGGCGTGCCCACATAGCCGAACAGGGCGAAGACCTCGTCGCGGATCAGCTTGTCGGTGTTGGCCTTGCAGCGCTCGGGCTCGTAGCCGTCGTCCAGGGTGCGCAGTTCGATGGTCTGGCCGTTCACACCGCCGCGGGCGTTCAGCGCGTCGAAGAACAGCTTGGCGCCGGCCTGCATCTGGATGCCCAGCTGCGCCGCCGCGCCGCTGAGCGCGCAGGACTGGCCCAACACGATGCGGCCGGATTGGGCCCATGCCGGGCGCGACAGGGTCAGGGGGCTGGCAGCCAGGCCGGCGAGAAGGGTTCGACGGTGCATGGGGCGTTCCTTCAGGGGTTTACCCTGTGATGGCAGGCGGGCGCAAGGATACCGCCCGCCTGTCGGACGCGACAAATCCGCTTGCCGCGAGCGCAGGCCCCGGCTATGGCAAAGTGCCCGGATGAGCGCCACCGAAACCCCCACGCACACGGTCAACGGCGTGTGCCCGCACGACTGCCCCGACACCTGCTCGCTGAAGGTGACGGTGAAGGACGGCGTGGCCATCAAGGTGGCCGGCAATCCCGACCATCCGCCCACCCATGGCGCGCTGTGCACCAAGGTCAGCCGCTACACCGAAAGAACCTACCACCCCGAGCGCGTGCTCACGCCCTTGAAGCGCGTGGGGCGCAAGGGCGAAGGCCGCTTCGAGCCCGTGACCTGGGAGGTCGCGTTGGCCGACATCGCCGCGCGCTTGAAGGCGATGGCCGCGCGCGACCCGCAGGCCATCCTGCCCTACAGCTATGCCGGCACCATGGGCCTGTTGCAGGGCGAAAGCATGGCGGCGCGCTTCTTCCACCAACTGGGCGCCAGCCGGCTGGACCGCACCATCTGCGCCAGCGCCGGTGGCGAGGCTTTGGCGGCCACCTACGGCGGCAAGCTGGGCATGCACCTGCGCCACTTCGCCGGCAGCCGGCTCATCGTCATCTGGGGCAGCCATTCCATCGCCAGCAACCTGCATTTCTGGACCTTCGCCCAGGAAGCCAAACGTGCCGGCGCCAAGCTGTGGTGCATCGACCCGCGCCGCACCGAAACCGCCGACAAATGCCACCGCCACCTGGCCCTGCTGCCCGGCACCGACGGCGCGCTGGCCTTGGCGCTGATGCACGAACTGATCACGAACGGCTGGCTGGACGAGGACTACATCAACCGCCACGTGAACGGCTTCGACAAGCTGCGCGACCGGGCCTTGGCCTGGCCGCCCGAACGCGCAGCGCGCGAATGCGGCGTGGCGGCGGACGACATCCGCGAGCTGGCACGCGACTACGCCACCACGAAACCGGCTGCCATCCGCCTGAACTACGGCATGCAGCGCGTGGCCGGGGGAGGCAATGCGGTGCGGCTGATCGCGCTGCTGCCTTGTCTGGTGGGCGCCTGGCGCCACCCTTCGGGCGGGCTGCTGCTGTCCTCGTCCAGTTGGTACGCGCCGGTGCGCCAGGACGCCGCCCTGCAGCGCCCCGACCTGCTGGCCGGGCGCCGGCCACGCACCATCAACATGTCCACCATCGGCGACGACCTGCTGCGCGAGGCTTCGCCCGCCTTCGGCCCGAAGGTCGAGGCCGTGCTGGTCTACAACAGCAACCCGGTGGCGGTGGCGCCGGAGTCAAAGAAGGTGGTGGCCGGCTTCGCGCGCGAAGACCTGTTCACCGTGGTGCTGGAGCATTTCCTCACCGACACCGCCGACCATGCCGATTACGTGCTGCCCGCCACCACCCAGCTGGAGCACCTGGACGTGCACACGTCCTACGGCCACACCGATGTGCAGATGAACCAGCCGGCGATTGCCCCTCTGGGCCAGGCCCTGCCCAACACGGAAATCTTCCGCCGCCTGGCGCGCGCCATGGGTTTCGCCGACCCGTGCTTCGGTGACAGCGACGAACAACTGGCCGCCCAGGCCTTCCAGGGCGTGGACATGGCCGCCCTGCGGGAACAGGGCTGGCAGACGCTGGACCTGCCCGCGGCGCCGTTCGCGAACGGCGGCTTCGCCACGCCCGATGGCAAGGTGCAGGTGGACGCCCCCGGCCTGGGCGTGCCCGACCACGTGCCGCCGCACGAAGGCGCGGGCAGTGCGCTGGCGGCGCGCTTCCCGCTGGCGATGATTTCGCCGCCGGCGCGCCACTTCCTGAACAGCACATTCGTCAACGTGACCAGCCTGCGCAGCATCGAAGGCGAGCCGCTGCTGGAAATCCACCCCGACGACGCGGCGCCGCGCGGCATTGGCGACGGCCAGATGGTCAGTGTGTTCAACGACCGCGGCGACTACCGCTGCAAGGCCCATGTCTGCACCCGCGCCCGCCCCGGCGTGGTGAACGGCCTGGGCGTGTGGTGGCGCAAGCTCGGCCCCGCGGGCACCAACGTGAACGAGCTCACCAGCCAGCGCCTCACCGACATCGGCCGCGCGCCCACCTTCTACGACTGCCGCGTGGACGTGAAACCGGTGGCCGCTGCGTGATGCGGGCATGCGAAAGCGAACGCTGCTGATGGCCGGCGCCGGGAGTCTGCTGGCCGCAGGGGTTGTCGCCTTGCTGCTGGGCGGCTGCAGCAGCCTGGGCTACTACGGCCAGAGCGTGGGTGGCCACCTGGACTTGATGCAGCGCGCCAAGCCGGTGCCGCAGTGGCTGGCCGACGACAGCACCCCCGCCGACCTGAAGGCCCGCCTGGCGCTGACCCAGCGCATGCGCGACTTCGCGGTGCGCGAACTGCACCTCCCGGACAACAACAGCTACCGCAGCTATGCCGCGCTGGACCGCCCCGCGGTGGTGTGGAACGTGGTGGCGGCACCCGAGCTGTCGCTCACGCTGAAGACCTGGTGCTTTCCGGTGATGGGCTGCGTGGGCTACCGCGGCTACTTCAAGAAGGAGCCCGCCGAAGCCCTGGCGGCCGAGCTGCGCGCGCAAGGCCTGGAAGCCAGCGTTTACGGCGTGCCGGCCTATTCCACGCTGGGCTGGAGCAACTGGATGGGCGGCGACCCGCTGCTGTCCACCTTCATCCAGTGGCCCGAAGGTGAACTGGGGCGGCTGATCTTCCACGAGCTGTCGCACCAGGTGGCCTACGCCGCCGACGACACCATGTTCAATGAGAGTTATGCCACCGCGGTGGAACGCATCGGCGGCGCGCTGTGGCTGGCCACCCAGGCCGATGCCGCGGCGCGCGACGACTACGCCCGCTACGACGGCCGGCGCCAGGACTTCCGCGCCCTGGTGGGCCGCTACCGGGACGAACTGGCCGCGCTCTACGCCAGCGCGCAAAGTGACGGGGCCAAGCGCAGCGCCAAGGCCGAACTGTTCCAGCGCCTGCAGGCCGACCATGCCAGGCTGAAGGCCGAACGCTGGGGCGGTTTCAGCGGCTACGACGCCTGGTTCGAGCGCGCCAACAACGCCACCCTGGGCGCCTTTGCGGCCTACAACGAACTGGTGCTGCCCTTCGAGCGCCTGTTCGACCAGCAGGGCCGCGACTGGGCGCGTTTCCACACCGAGGTCAAGCGCCTGGCCGCACTGCCCAAGGCCGAACGGCGCGCGGCCCTGGGCTCGCCCTGACAATCAGCCACAACAACCGACGAGGAGCTTCCCATGCCCGACATCCGCATCCACCGCGACCACAGCCTGGGGCTGGCCAAGGCCCGCAAGGTGGCCTGGGACTGGGCCGAGCAGGTGGAGAAGGAGTTCGACATGGAATGCACCGTGTTGGAAGGCGAGACCAGCGACACGGTGGAGTTCACCCGCTCGGGCGTGAACGGCACCCTGATCGTGGCGCCCGACCATTTCGAACTGCACGCGAAACTGGGCCTGCTGCTGGGCGCCTTTGCCAAGACCATCCAGGGCGAGATCGAGAAGAACCTGGACACGCTGCTGGGCGCGGCCAACCAGGCTGCGGCCAAGGCGCCGGCCAAAGCCGCTGCGAAAGCCGCGGCGAAGAAGGCGCCCAAGAGGGGCGGATGAAAGCCTAGACCGCGTGGGCAGCGGTCTGCTGGCCCAGCCCCGCTGCCACGAAGTCCACAAAGGCCCGCACCCGCGCGGCCTGCTGGTGGCGCTGCGGGTACACCGCGTACAGGTCGGCGTCGGGCGTGTGGAACTGCGGCAGCACCTGCACCAGGCGGCCGTTCTTCAGGTAGCGCGCGATGTCCCATTCGGCCCGCATCAGGATGCCGTGGCCGTCCAGCGCCCAGTTCACGGCAATCTCGCCGTCGTTGGTGCTGAGCGCGCCGCGGGTCTTCACCGCCTGGGCCGAGGCGTTCTTGCCGCGACCGCTGCTCAGGCGCCACAGCCCGTAGGCTTCTTCACCTTGCCGGATGCCGATGCACTGGTGCCGGGTCAGGTCGTTGGGCACCTTGGGGGCGCCGTGGCGGGCCAGGTAGGACGGCGCTGCGCACAGCAGCCGCCGGTTCGGGGCGATGAATCGGGCGATGACCCGCGCGTCCGGTGGCGCGCCGAAGCGGATGCAGACGTCGAAGGCGTCGTCGGTCAGCGGCGGCGGGTTCACCGACAACTGCAGTTGCACCTCCACCTGCGGGTGCTTGCGAGCGAAGCGTGAAATCAGCGGCGCCACGTGGCTGCGCCCGAAGCCCAGCGTGGCGTTCACCCGCAGCAGGCCCTGGGGCGTGGCCTTGGACACGCCCAGCAACTGCGCCATGTCGTCGATCTCGCCCAGGATGCGTCGGGCGTGTTCCAGGTACAGCTCGCCCTCGGGCGTCAGGCCCATGCGGCGCGTGCTGCGGTTCACCAGCAGCAGGCCCAGGCGCTGCTCCATCAGCGCCAGGTGCTTGCTGACGGCGGGGGTGGTGACACCCAGTTCGCGCGCCGCCGCGCTCAGGCTGCCGGCGCCGGCCAGCACCGAGAAGAAGCCCAGGTCTGCGGCTTGGATGCCAGGGGTCATGGTTGGGGTTCCTTGCAGCTTCGATTGTTGAATTCAAGTCAACAATGCATTCACTTTAGCGCCGGTCGCGCACCCTGTCGATTTCCTACAGTCCTGCCACCGCCCACCCATTGCCTCGGAGACATGCCATGAAGACCTACAACATCGCCACCATTCCCGGTGACGGCATCGGCAAGGAAGTGATTCCCGCGGGCCGGCAGGTGCTGGAAGCGCTGGCCCGGTCCAGCAAGGCTTTTCGCTTCGAGTTCCAGAACTTCGACTGGGGCGGCGACTACTACCGCGCCCACGGCGTGATGATGCCGGCCGACGGCCTGGACGCCATCCGCCACCAGGACGCCATCCTCTTCGGCAGCGCCGGCGACCCGCACATCCCCGACCACATCACGCTGTGGGGCCTGCGGCTGAAGATCTGCCAGGGCTTTGACCAGTACGCCAACGTGCGGCCCACGCGCATCCTGCCCGGCATCGACGCGCCCTTGAAGCGTTGCAAGCCCGAAGACCTGAACTGGGTGATCGTGCGCGAGAACTCCGAAGGCGAGTACGCCGGCGTGGGCGGTCGCGTGCACCAGGGCCACCCGATCGAAGCCGCCACCGACGTGTCCATCATGACCCGCGCCGGGGTGGAACGCATCATGCGCTTTGCGTTCAAGCTGGCGCAGTCCCGCCCGCGCAAGCTGCTGACCGTGGTGACCAAGAGCAACGCCCAGCGCCATGCCATGGTGATGTGGGATGAGATTGCCCTTCAGGTGTCCAAAGAATTTCCGGACGTGCGCTGGGACAAGGAACTGGTGGACGCCGCCACCGCCCGCATGGTGAACCGCCCGGCCACGCTGGACACCCTGGTCGCCACCAACCTGCATGCCGACATCCTGAGCGACCTGGCCGCGGCCCTGGCCGGCAGCCTGGGCATTGCGCCCACCGGCAACATCGACCCCGAGCGCCGCTACCCGAGCATGTTCGAGCCCATCCACGGTTCGGCCTTCGACATCATGGGCCAAGGCCTGGCCAACCCCATCGGCACCTTCTGGTCGCTGGTGATGCTGCTGGAGCACCTGGGCGAGTTCGACGCCGCGCAGCGGGTGATGAAGGCCATCGAGCAGGTGACCTCCAACCCGGCGCTGCACACCGGCGACCTGGGCGGCCAAGCCACCACGGTGCAGGTGACGCAGGCCGTGTGCGAACTGGTGGCTGCTTGAGCGCCGGCCCACAAGGAGGCAACCCCATGACAAACAACGCGCAACTTTGCCGCCGCGGGCTGCTGCAGGCCGTGGCCCTGGCCGCCGCGCTGGCCGCCACCGGTGCCATGGCCCAGGCCTGGCCGAACAAGCCGATCAGCCTGGTCGTTCCCTTCCCGGCCGGCGGCACCACCGACGTGCTGGCCCGCGCGCTGGCCGAGAAGCTGACTGCCAGCCTGGGCCAGACCGTCATCGTCGAAAGCAAGCCCGGCGCGGGTGCCACCCTGGGCGCGGACTTCGTGGCCAAGTCCAAGCCCGATGGCTACACCCTGCTGGTGGGTGCGGTGCACCACACCATCGCGTCCAGCGTCTACAAGAAGCTGCCCTACGATTTCCAGAAGGACTTCGCGCCCATCACCGAGATCGCCCTGGTGCCCAATGTGCTGGTGGTGAACGCCGCCACGCCGGCGAAGAATGTGGCCGAACTGGTGGCGATGCTGAAGGCCCAGCCGGGCAAGCACAACTACGGCTCCAATGGCAACGGCACCGCGCAGCACCTGATCGGCACCCAGTTCGAGAACCTGACCGGCACCGACTTCAGCCACATCCCCTACAAGGGCAGCGGCCCGCTGGCCACCGACCTGCTGGGCGGGCAGATCACCATGTCCTTCGACACCGTCACCCCGGTGCTGCCGCACATCAAGGCCGGCAAGCTGCGGGCGCTGGCGGTCACCACCGCCAAGCGCTCGTCGGCCCTGCCCGATGTGCCCACGCTGGACGAAGCCGGCCTGAAGGGTTTCAACATCGGCACCTGGTTCGGCGTGCTGGCGCCGGTGGCCACGCCCAAGGACATCGTGGCGCGGCTGAACGCCGAGATGGTGAAGGTGATCCAGTCGCCCGACTTCCGCAAGCGCATGGAAGAAATCGGCGCCGAGCCCATCGGCAACAGCACCGAGCAAATGGCCGCGCAGATCAGAAGCGAGACCGAGAAGTTCGCGAAGCTGGTGAAGGACGCGAAGGTGACGATCGAGTAGGCCGCCATGCGCCGGGCGGCGCGCTCAGTGCTCGCCTTCGCCCTGCACGCCCGCGTGCACGAAGTCGGCCTGGTGGATGTGCAGCTCGGCGAACTTGCGGTACAGCGTGGAGCGCGCCACGCCCAGCACCTGCGCCACCTGGCGGATGTTGCGGTGCTTGCCCAGCAGGCCGATGATGAGCTGGCGCTCGAAGTCGCGCACCGAAGCCAGGCCTTGCGGCGCCAAAGCGTTTGGGTCCAGGCTGCCGCCGCCGCGCAACTCGGGCGGCAGGCTGGCGGGGCTGATGTGCCCGTCGCAGCACAGCAGCGCGGCTTCGATGGCGTTGCGCAACTCCCGCGCATTGCCTGGCCAGCGGTAGTGCAGCAGCAGGTCCATCGCCTCGGGGCTGATGTGCACCCCGGTCAGCCCGTGCTTGTTCTGCATGGCCTGGGCGAACTGCCGCGCCAACAAGGGGATGTCACCCGGGCGTTCCCGCAGCGCCGAGATGTGGCGCTGCACCACCTTCAGCCGGAAGAACAGGTCCTGGCGAAAGCGCCCCTGGGCGATCATCTGTTCCAGTGGCTGGTGGGTGGCGGCGATGATGCGGCAGCGTGCGTGCTGCGTCTGGCAGGAGCCCACGCGCTGGAAGCTGCCGTCTTCCAGCACCCGCAGCAGCGCGGCCTGCATGGCCGGCGGCAGTTCGCCCACCTCGTCCAGGAACAGGGTGCCGGCGCCGGCCGATTCGAAATAGCCCGCGCGTCCGCGCGGGTCGGCGCCGGAGAACGCGCCCTTCACGTAGCCGAAGAAGGTGCTTTCCAACAGCGCTTCGCTGATGGCGCCGCAGTTCACCGCCAGGTAGGGCTGGGCGGCGCGCGGGCTGAGCGCGTGCACATGGCGCGCCAGCAGTTCCTTGCCGGTGCCGGTTTCGCCGGTGATCAGCATGGCCACGTCGGCCTGGGCGATGCGCTGCAGGTCCCCCAGCATGTGGCGGGTGTCGGCATCGGCGGTGATGAAGTCGCCAAAGCGGCCCACCGTGGCGGGTTCGGGCGCAGCCGTGGCGGCGGCCAGGCCGGGCAGGGGAGGGGCGGCGTCGCTGCGGAACACCCGCTGGTAGCCCGCCGG
Source organism: Burkholderiales bacterium JOSHI_001 (assembly GCA_000244995.1). Lineage (NCBI taxonomy): Bacteria > Pseudomonadati > Pseudomonadota > Betaproteobacteria > Burkholderiales > Burkholderiales bacterium JOSHI_001. The sequence continues at coordinate 1,277,333 of CM001438.1, forward strand.
CTTGGCCAGCAGCACGATGGCGCCGATGGGCGCGCTGCTGCCCGGCGCGGTGACCTCGATGCGCTGGCGCACCGGCGGCGGCCCTTCGGCGCCGAACTGGCCCCAGCGCTGCGCCAGCAGGCGGCAGCGTTCGTTCGGGCTGTGCGCCAGCGGCCGGCCGGCGTGGTCCAGGGCCAGCAGGTCGTCGTGCGGGTAGTGGCGCGCCGCGTCGCCGAAGGCGGTGAGCACGCGGCGCCGTTCCAGTTCACGGTGCAGCGCCATGCGCGCCTGGATGGTGTTGGCCAGCGACACCGCCAGCCCCAGCGCCTGGTCGCGGAAGTCGGTTTCCACGGTGGTGAAGTCGATGATGCCCAGCACCGTCTGGCCGTCGGTGTCGAAGATGGGCGCGGCGGCGCAGGACCAGGTGTGCCAGCCCTCGCAGAAGTGTTCACTCGCGAACACATGCACCGGCTCGCGCCGCGTCAGTGCCGAGCCCACGCCGTTGGTGCCGGCGCTGGCCTCGTTCCACTGCGAGCCCTCCACGATGCCCGACAGGCTGGCCGCACGTTCCTTCACCAAGGGGTCGCCGCTGATGTGCAGCACGGTGCCGCTGCGTTCGGTCAGGATCAGGATGCCCGGCACGTCCACCAGGAAATGGCCCACGTCCTGGATGAGGGGCACGCTGGTCTGCAGCAGCAGCTGTTCGGCATTGCGCCGCTGGTGGAAGTCGCCGCTGTCCAGGCGGCGGCCGGTGGCCATGGCCACGTCCACGCCCAGCGCGCTACAGCGCTGCCAGTCGGCCAGCAGCAGCTGGTGGTAGGCGGGGCGGCGTTCGTTGGCGTCCAGCAGGCCGGCGTTGAAGCGCTCCCACAGGTGGCGCACCGCACGGATGTCTTTCTGGTAGCCGACGTAGGGGCTGGGTTCGGGCCTCATGGTGGTCTGTCTCCTGGCGACCTGGCCTCTGCCGGCTGTCGCCGGTGGGGAGTCCGCGATTAAAGCGGCTTGTTTGCCGCCCATCAAGGTGGGCGCACCCGCTTTTGTTGCAGCCGGTGTCCCAGAAGTCGGACACCGGTGTCCGACCGCAGACCGGGCAGACGGCCCCGTCGGACAGCCTGGGCGGCATCGCACCCGGCTTGGGTCCTTGCCAGCGCCCATGAAAACCCTTGCTGCGGGGCCGGGCGAGGCCTGGCCCGCGACCTGCAATCAGTGCTGCAGCCGGCGCAGCCGTGCCGGCACATCGGACCACAAGACCATTCGACGATGAAGGAGACAGATGTGAGCCAAAGCACCCTGAGCACCCCGGCGGCGTCCCCCGCTGCAGGCGCGGTCACCCGGCTGGAAGCCGTGGTCATCGGCGCCGGCGTGGCCGGCCTGTACCAGTTGCACAAGCTGCGCGAGATGGGCATGACCGTGCGCGCCTACGACACCGCCAGCGGTGTGGGCGGCACCTGGTACTGGAACCGCTACCCCGGCGCGCGCTTCGACTCCGAAGCCGAGGTTTACCAATACTGGTTCTCGGAAGAGCTTTACAAGTCCTGGACACCCAGCGAACGTTTCCCGGCCCAGCCCGAAACCGAAGCCTGGCTGAACTTCGTGGCCGACCGGCTGGACCTGAAGAAGGACATCCAGTTCAACACCCGCATCGACTCTGCGCACTGGAACGAGAGCAGCAAGCGCTGGGACCTGACCACGCAGAACGGTGAGCGCATCGAGACCCAGTTCCTGGTCTGCTGCCTGGGCATGCTCAGCGCACCGCTGTCCGACCGCTTCCCCGGCCAGGCCAGCTTCAAGGGCCCCATCCACCACACTGCGCTGTGGCCCAAGGAAGGCGTGGACCTGAAAGGCAAGCGCGTGGCCGTGGTCGGCGTGGGCGCCACTGGCATCCAGGTGATCCAGACCATCGGCAAGGAGGTGGGCCACCTGAGCGTCTTCGCCCGCACGCCGCAGTACATCATCCCGATGCGCAACCCGAAGTACACCCGTGCCGACTGGGACGGCTTCGGCAAGCGCTTCCACCAGCTGAAGGAACGCGTCAGCAACACCTTCTCCGGCTTCACCTACGACTTCGATTCAGGCACCTGGGCCGAGAAGACCCCGGCGCAGCGGCTGGACGTGCTGGAAACGCTGTGGGCCGACGGTTCGCTGTCGCTGTGGCTGGCGTCCTTCGTCGAGATGTTCTTCGACGAGGCGGTCAGCGCCGAGGTGTCGGAATTCGTGCGCGGCAAGATGCGTGAACGCCTGAAGCACGACAAGTTCCTGTGCGACCTGCTGATCCCCACCGACTACGGCTTCGGCACCCACCGCGTGCCGCTGGAGAACAAGTACCTGGAGGTGTACCTGCAGCCCAACGTCACCGCGGTGAACTGCCGCGACAACCCGATCGAGCGCATCGTGCCCGAAGGCATCCAGACCGCCGACGGCACCATCCACAAGGTGGACGTCATCATCCTGGCCACCGGTTTCGACGCCGCCACCGGTGCGCTGACGCGCATCGACATCCAGGGCCGCGACGGCCGCAGCCTGAAGCAGGAGTGGAAGAAGGAGATCCGCACCGCCATGGGCATGCAGATCCATGGCTACCCGAACCTGTTCTCCACCGCGTCGCCGCTGGCGCCGTCGGCCGCGCTGTGCAACATGACCACCTGCCTGCAGCAGCAGGTGGACTGGGTCAGCGACTGCATTGCCTACACCCGCAAGAACGGCAAGCAGGTGGTGGAAGCGACCAAGGAGTTCGAGGACGCCTGGGTCAAGCACCACGACGAGACCGCCGCCGCCACGCTGGTGATGAAGACCAACAGCTGGTACCTGGGCTCCAACATCGAGGGCAAGCCGCGGCGCCTGCTTTCCTACATCGGGGGTGTGGGCAATTTCCGCCGCCAGTGTGACGAAGTGGCCGCCAAGGGCTACGCTGGCTTTTCGATCAACTAGCACCAACAGGAGACACAAGCATGAGCAACAAGATGAAGACCGCGCTGGACGGCGTGCTGCAGATGTGCGCGGGCCGCTTCGGCGGCGCGCCCGGCGTGGTGGCCATGGCCACCGACCGCAACGCCAACATCTACGAAGGTGCGGCCGGTGTGCGCGAACTGGGCAAGGACACGCCCATGACCACCGACAGTGTCTTTGCCATCTTCTCCACCACCAAGGCCCTGGTGGGTGCCTTGGTGATGCAGTTGGTGGAAGAGGGCAAGCTGTCGCTGGCCGACGAGGCCGGCAAGTACGTGCCCGACATCGACCAGCTGCAGGTGCTGGACGGCTGGGACGGCGACACGCCGCGCCTGCGCGCGCCCAAGCGCAAGATCACCATCAACGACCTGATGCTGCACACCACCGGCCTGTGCTACGAATTCTTTGCCGCCGACGACCTGAAGTTCCGCGGCGCGAAGAACATTCCCACCGTGGTGAGCTGCAGCTATGAATCCATCCGCACCGTGCTGTTGCACGACCCCGGCGCGGCCTGGACTTATGGCGTGAACATCGACTGGCTGGGCCTGGTGGTGGAAAAGCTGCGCGGCAAGCGCCTGGGCGTGGTGATGAAGGAGCGCCTGTTCGACCCCCTGGGCATGCAGGACATCGGCTTCGGCCTGAGCGAGGGCATGAAGGCACGTCGCGCCGTCATCCACGACCGCGCGGCCGACGGCAAGCTCACACCGCTGCCCGACCTGGTGCTGCCCGACCCGCCGCCCATGGACATGGGCGGCCACGGCCTGTATGCCACCGTGGGCGAGTACATGAAGTTCATCCGCATGGTGCTGAACGGCGGCGCCGGCGCCAACGGCCGGGTGCTGAAGGCCGAGACCGTGGACGCCATGGGCAAGGACGGCCTGCAGGCGCTGGGCTTGTCGGTGGGCGGCTGGCCCACGTCCATCCCGTCGCTGACCAACGCGGGCGAGATGTTCCCCGGCCTGGACAAGGGCTGGGCCTACACCTTCATGACCAACCGCGAGCGCGCGCCCACCGGCCGCAGCCCGAATTCACTGATGTGGGCGGGGCTGGCCAACAGCTACTACTGGATCGACCGCACGGCCGGCGTGGGCGGCTACTGGGCCACCCAGATCCTGCCCTTCCACGACGCGGCCTCGTACCCGGGCTTCGTGGAGTTCGAAGCCACGGTCTACGCGAATCGTTGAGCCGCTCGGCCCCAGCGCAAGGCCCCGCCCCGGCGGGGCCCTTTCATTTCAAGGATTCAATGAGGTCGATGTATTCCTGCATCGCCTCATCGGCCGCCTTGCCCTTCACCTCGGCCCAGGCGTCGTACTTGGCGCGGCCCACCATGTCGGTGAAACCGGGGCGCTTGCCTTCCACGTCGCCCGCGCTGGCCTGCTTGTACAGGGCGTAGATCTTCAGCAGCGTCATGTTGTCGGGCTTTTCCGGCAACTGCTTGCTGTCGGCGACTGCCTTATCGAATTGGGCTTTCAGGTCGGCCATGGCGACGGCTCCTCGTGCGTGAAAATCGGGATGGACCGCAACGATCTTACCCAGCATCGTTGGCGTAGTCGCCCCAGAACAACCGAGGAGAAGCCCGATGACGCAGCCCGCCGTGGAACGCATGTCCCGTGTGGACACCGCCTGGCTGCGCATGGACACCGACGCCAACCTGATGATGATCGTGGGCATCTGGCTGGTGGAACCCGCCATCACCCGCGAGGCCCTGGCCGGCCGCGTGGCCGACACCCTGCTGAAGTACGAGCGCTTTCGCCAGAAAGTGGTGGAAGACGCCATGGGCGCCAGCTGGGTGGAGGACGTCGATTTCGACATCAACGACCATGTGGTGGCCGAAACCCTGGCGCGTGCGCCCGGCCAAAGCGCTGAGCACGCCCTCCAACGGCGTGTGGGCGCGCTGGCCGCCGAAGCCCTGGACCCGGCGCGCCCGCTGTGGCAGTTCCACCTGGTCGAAGACATGGGCGACGACATGGCCGGCACCAGCGCGCTGATCGTGCGCATCCACCACTGCATCGCCGACGGCATTGCGCTGATGAGCGTCACCCTGGCCATCGCCGACGGCGGTGCGCCGCCGCCGCAGCGCCGGCGCCGGGCCGCGCCGGTGGCACACGACCACGGGCACGAGGACGACTGGCTCACCGACGCCATCCTCAAGCCCTTGAGCGATCTGACGGTGAAGGCCATCGGCATGTACGGCAGCGGCGTGGCCAAGAGCATGGACATGCTGTCCAACCCCAGCCAGCCCCTGTTCGGCAGCCTGGACATGGCGCGCGTGGGCGTTCAGGCGGTCAGCGACGCCGCGGCCATGGCGCTGATGGCGGACGACTCGCCCACCCGGCTGAAGGGCAAGGCCACACCGGGCAAGAAGGTGGCCTGGGGCCCGCCGCTGAACCTGGACGAGGTGAAGGCCGTGGGCAAGGCCCTGGGCTGCAGCATCAACGACGTGCTGCTGGCCAGTGTGGCCGGCGCCATCGGCGCCTACCTGCAGGACAAGGGCGACGCCACCCACGGCCAGGAAATACGCGCCATGGTGCCGGTGAACCTGCGCCCGCTGGAAAAGGCTTGGCAACTGGGCAACCGCTTCGGCCTGGTGCCGTTGGTGCTGCCCATCGGCATTCCCAACCCGGTGGAACGCGTGTATGCGGTGCGCGCGCGCATGAACGAGCTGAAGGGCAGCTACCAGCCGCTGCTGGCCTTTGCCGTGCTGGCGGTGGCCGGCCTGCTGATCAAGCCGGCCCAGGACGCGCTGCTGAACCTGTTCTCCAAGAAGGCCACCGCGGTGATGACCAACGTGCCCGGTCCGCGCGAACCGCTGAAGTTCCTGGGCAGCACGGTCAAGCGCGTGATGTTCTGGGTGCCGCAGTCGGGCAACATCGGCGTGGGCGTGTCCATCCTCAGCTACGGCGGCGGGGTGCAGTTCGGCCTGATCACCGACGCCCAGATGTGCCCCGACCCGCAGGCCGTGATCGACCGCTTCGCGCCCGAATTCGAGAAACTGCTGTGGCTGGCGCTGATGCTGCCGGCGGCTGACCCGGCGGCGTGACGCGCCTTCAGCGGTAGCCGATCAACCGCCCCAGCACGATCACGCCCAGCCAACACAACGCCGACACCCGGCCCGCCAAGCGCCACGGCAGGGGCAGCGGGTCGGCGGGCCATTCGCCGCTGCGGCCCGGCCAGCCACGGGCCCGGTGCAGCAGCGCGATGTTCAGGCCGGCCACGGCCAGCAGCGCCAGCTTGGCGCCGAACAGTGGTTCGTGCAGGTAGTCGGTGGGCCGTGTGCTGAACAGCAGCGCGCCGGTGGCCAGGGCCAAGGCCAGCCCGCAGGCCGCCACCGGCACCAGCACCTGGGCCAGTGGCGCGGCCGGCACCGGCCGCCACAGGCCGTTCAGCCGCAGGTCCAGCACCACGATGGCGCCGAAGAGCAGCGCCATGCCCAGCAGGTGGCCGGTGTTGACCAGCGGGTACAACCACAGCGATGCACGCAGGGCCTGCGAGAGCGGCGTGTCGTGCAGGGCTTGCGCCAGCCCCAGCAGCATGTCCATGCGCGGTGGCGGCGCTTTCAGTCGCGGTCGGGGTAGAGGTCGTACTTCTGACCGGAAATGGTCACGCGCTCGGCCTTGAACACGCGCCGCTTGGGGTCCGAATGGCGGTGGCCCGACACGGTGAGCTTCACGCCCTTGGCCAGCATCTCGTCCTTCAGCCCGGCGCGTTCGTTGCGCCAGGGCTGGCCCACCTCCACGGTCCACTGCGCGCCGGCCACGTCCAGGGTGAGTTCACCGTGCGGGTTGCCCAGCTTGGCGGCCAGGATCACGCCGGTGAGTTCGGAGTTGGCGTCTTCCGCCCAGGTCCAGCCGTGGTGGGCCGCTGCGGGCTGGGCCAGGGCGCAGGCTGCCGCAGCCAGCAACAGGCGGCGGGTCAGGGCGGTGGAAAGTGCAGGTCTTGGCGGCATGGCGGATCCTCCTGGAGCCGACATCCTAGGGGCTGGTGCAGTCCCTGCCGGCGGCCCGGTCTTGCGCGCTGCGCCTTCAGGGCGGCTGGGGATGGGCGCCGCGCCGGCGCTTGTTAACCTGCGGGCATGGCCCGACGCAACCTGTCGCTGTTCATCGATGCTCGCGGCCGCTCGGTGCTGCACCGCAGCGGCTTTTCCTGGCTGGCCTTCATCGCGCTGCCGCTGTGGGCCTTGCACCGGCGCTTGTGGTGGCTGCTGATCTTCAGCCTGCCGCTGCTGGTGGGCTTGCACTCCGGCGCCAACATGCTGATGGACCTGCTGGCGCCGGCGTCTGTGCAGGGTGAGGTCGCCCTGTCCTGGGTGCTCTTCGAGTCCTGGTTCATGGGCGCCATGGCCAACCGCGCGCACTGGGCCTGGCTGCGCTGGCGCGGCTACCAGCTCACGGCCACCGAACTGGCCCCCGAGCGCATGCCCACCCTGCAGCCTTTGGGCGGCCAGACCCGAGGCGGTGCGTGATGCAGGCTTGCTGGGCCCAGATCGTCGCGTTCCTGCAGTCCACGTTCAGCGCCCAGGACCAGTTGCTGCTTTACCTGATGGCCCTGTTGTTGGTGGCCGGGCTGGTCGGGGCCGTGCTGCTGTCGCCGCTGCTGCAGTGGGCCTATGTCCGTGGCGTGCAGCGTTTCATGGGTTTCCGTGAACTGGCGCCGCCGCCGCAGGCCTGGTGGGAGCGACGGGTGCGGCGCCAGCGTCGCCCAGCGGCGGTCGAAGCGGCGTCGGCCCTGTCGCTGGCCGGGTGCATGCGCCAGCGTGAAGCCCGCATCCGCCGGGCCACGCTGGCGGCCTGGGCCACGCTGGCCCTGGGCAGCCTGGCGCTGGCGCCGCTGCAGCTGGACATGGGCGCGGGAGACACCGCCCTGATGGTCGTGTTCGTGGCCGCCCTGGCGGCCCAGCCCGCGCTGGTGAACCTGCGGCCCGACGGGTCGAAGTGGGTGTTGCTGGCCGGCATCGTCCTGATCGCCGGCGTGGCGCTTTGGTCCGAGCAGAACCGGGATGGGGAAACCTGGCTCGGCGCGGTGGCGATCGTCGGCCTGCCTTACCTGGTCTGCGTGCACCGCACGCGGCGGGCCCTGGTGGTGCCGCTGGCGGTGCTGGTGGCCGGCGTGGGCCTGGGCCTGCTGGTGGCCCTGGTGGCCACGTCGCCGGGGCAATGCCTGAACCCGGGCCTGCAGGCCCGTGGCGGAGACTGGGCCGTGCTGGGGGTGGTGATGGCCGGCATGGTGGGAGGGTTCACGCTGTGCCTGTGGCTGAGCATGCGCTTGCTGGATGGCCTGGCCGGCCTGATCGACAGGGGCTGGTTGTCGGACCTGTCGGTGGTGGCCATCGCGGGTGTTGCCATGATCACCGGGTTCATGACCTTGTCGGCCGACCACCCGCGTGCCACGGTGGGCGTGCAGTTGGCCTTGTGGGCAGCGTGGTGCGTGGCGGTCTTTGCCGTGTACGTCATCGCCCTGCGCCGCCAGGCCTTGCCCCAGCACGGCCGGCGCCTGTTGATGCTGCGCGTGTTCTCCAAGGACAACCGGGCCGAACGCCTGCTGGACACGCTGCAGGCGCGCTGGCAACTGGCTGGCCCGGTGATGGAGATCGGCGGGCCCGACCTGGTGAAGCTGAACCTGGACATCCACGAGGTGATTGCCTTCCTGAACTTCCGGCTGCACGAGCTGTTCCAGCCCGCGGCCGTGCCGGCCGAGGTGCTGGCGCGCAGCCTGCATCTGGACCTGGACCGCGAAGGGCGCTTCCGCGTGAACGAACTGTTCTGCTTCGACACGTCGTGGAAGGCCGTGGTGGAACAGTTGCTGGGCCTGGCCGACGTGGTGCTGCTGGACCTGCGCGGTTTCAACCGGGACCGGGGTGGCACCGCGCACGAGGTGGAGCGCCTGGCCGACCGCGGCCTGCTGCCGCGGGTGGTGGCGGTTCACGACGGCAGCACCGACTGGGCGTTCTTCGAAGGCCGTGTGGCGGGCCGCGGCCCGGACGGCCAGGCCCTGGCGCTGAAGGTGGACGCGCGCGACAAGCAGGCGCTGGCACGCTGCCTGGACGGCCTGCTGGCGGTGGCCGACGCGTCGCCACCTGGGCCGGCCTAGAACCCTAGAACAGCTGCGTGGCCAGGAACTGCAGGCTGCGCCCCAACGCCAGGGCAGCGCTGCCGGCGTGGTAGCTGCCGCGGGCCCAGCAATTGAAGCCATGCAGGGCGCCCGGGTACACGTGTATTTCGTGCGGCTTGCCCGCCATGGCCTGGCGCACCTGTTCCACGGCCGTGAGCGGGATGTGGTCGTCACGTTCGCCGTAGTGGAACTGCACCGGGCAGCCGATCTTCGGGGCCAGGTCCAGCTGCCCCTGGATGCCGCCGCCGTAGTAGGCCACCGCGGCATCCACGCCACACCGCGCGGCAGCGTTGAAGGCCAGGCGCCCACCCATGCAGTAGCCGATGGCGCCCACCTTTCGCCCGGCCACCTCCGGCCGCGCGCGCAGCGCGGCGGTGGCGGTGTGCAGGTCGGCCAGCACCTCGTCAGGCTTCAGCGCGCCCATCAAGGCCATGGCCTGCTGGCGGTCGGCGCCTTCATAGCCCAGTTCGATGCCAGGCGCCTGGCGCCAGAACACATCGGGCGCCAGCACCACGAAGCCGGCCAGCGCGTACTGTTCGGCCACGCCGCGGATGTGCGGGTTCACGCCGAAGATCTCCTGCAACAGCAGCAGGCCCGGGCCGCTGCCGCCCGGCGGCAGGGCCAGGTGGGCACCGAAGCCGGGCTGGGTGCCCAACGCAATCCATTGGGTGGTGACGGGTGAGTCCATGGGCGGGTCTCCTGGAGAGATTCAATAGGTCCGGCTTTTCTTGTACTGGGCATGGGCACGGCGTTGCAGCGGCGATGATCGCGCCATGGCCTCGAAGGCCCGCGCCGCGTGGGCATGGGTGATGGCCAGGCCCAGCGCGTCGGCGGCGTCCTTGCCGGGCAGGGCCGACAGGTGCAGCAGGCGCTTCACCATTTCCTGCACCTGTTCCTTGTTGGCCAGGCCGTGGCCGACGATGGCCTTTTTCATCTGCAGGGCGGTGTACTCGGCCACCGCCAGGTCGGCCGCCACCAGCGCCGCCAGTGCCGCGCCGCGGGCCTGGCCCAGCAGCAGGGTGCTTTGCGGGTTGACGTTCACGAACACGATTTCGACCGACGTGGCCTGTGGCTGGTAGCGCGTCACCACCTCGCGCACGCCCTCGAAGATGATCTTCAGCCGCGCCGGCAGGTTGCCGCGCTCGGCCTCCAGCGTGCTGATGGTGCCGCTGGCCACGTAGGCCAGGTTCGAGCCTTGCACATCCACCACACCGAATCCGGTGCGTTGCAGGCCAGGGTCGATGCCAAGCACACGCATCACGGGTTCAGCCTGAAGTACCAGCGCGCCGAGTGGAAGAACACCGGTGCGGCGAAGGCCAGCGGCGCCACCCGGTCCAGCAGGCCCACCGCACCGGTGACCGACGCGGTGTTGCCCCAGTAGCGCACGCCGGCGTCCTTCTTCAGCGCCTTCATCACGAACTCACCCAGCGTGCCGGCCGCCCCGGCGATGGCCGCCATGGCCAGGGCCTGCAGCGGCTTGAAGGGCGTGATCCAGTACAGCGCCGCCCCCACGAAGCCGGCGCTGCCCACACCCAGGCCGAAAGCGCGCCAGGAGAAGGACCGGTCGATGTGGCGCGCCGCAGGCCGGCGTCGCAGGCGGCGGCTGGCCACTTCCTGGGCAATCTGTGCCACCGCGCTCACCATCACCAGAAAGAACAGCAGGAAGGCACCGCGTCCCTTCACGCCGGGAAAGTCCAGCAGCAGCAGCGCCGGTGCGTGCGACAGGCCGTAGACGCAGACCATGATGCCCCACTGGATCTTGGCGTTGCGCTCCAGGAAGCGTTCGGGGTCGCCCGCCAGCGCGCTGACCACCGGGATGGCCAGGAACACATACACCGGGATGAACACGCTGAACAGGTCGAATGAGCGCGACCCCACCAGCAGGTATTGCACCGGCAGCACGATGAAGAAGGCGCCGATCAGGCTGCGGTGGTCGCTGCGCCGGGTGTGCAGCAGGGTGATGAATTCGCGCAGCGCCAGGAAGGAGAACAGGCCGAACAGCAGCGTGGCGCCGGCCGCACCGCTGACCCAGGCCAGCCAGAACACGACTGCACCCACCCACACCGCGCGCAGGTCACGGTTGAAGCGCAGGCGCTTCGTCTCGTCGACTTGTTCGTGCTCGCGCAGGCCCCACAGCGCGCTGGCGGCGGTCACCAGCAGCAGCAGGCCGAACAGCACCACGAACAGCAGACCCACCTGCTGGTCCACGCTCCATTCGCGCAGGCTGCCCATCAGGCGCTGCCGGGTGGCCGCTGGGCCACCACCGCGTCGCGCGCACGTTCCAGGAAAGCACGCTTGTCTTCGCCCGGGGCCAGGGTCATGGGTTCGCCGAAGGTCACGGTGCAAAGGATGGGCACAGGCACCACTTCGCCCTTGGGCATGACGCGTTGCACGTTGTCGATCCAGGCGGGAATCAGCTGCACGGCCGGGAACTGCTCGGCCAGGTGGTACAGCCCGCTCTTGAAGGCCTGGGGCAGGCCCTTGTTGCTGCGCGTGCCTTCGGGAAAGATGACCAGCGAGTCGCCATGGCGCAGCGCTTCCTGCAGCGGCTCCAGCGGGTCCTGGTCGTCAGTGCGGGTGCGGTTCACGTAGACCGCGTGGAACACCTCGCGGGTGATCCAGTGCTTGAAGGGCCCGCTGGTCCAGTAGTCCTTGGCGGCGATGGGGCGCGTGACCGCGCGCAGTTCGCGCGGCAGCGCGGCCCAGATCAGCACCCAGTCCAGGTGGCTCTGGTGGTTGGCGAAATAGATGCGCTGCTCGGCCTTGGGCGGGCAGCCCTTCCAATGCCCCTGCGCGCCGGTGATCAGGCGGGCGATGAAGGACAGCAGCATGCCCATGGCGTCGGCGCGGGTCATGGGGGCATCTTATCGGCCGCTTCGCGGCAGCCCGGGCCGCCGGGCTCAGTGCCTGAAATGCCGCGTCCCGGTCAGCACCATCACGATGCCGCGCTCGTCCGCCGCCGCAATGACTTCCTCGTCCCGCATCGACCCGCCCGGGTGGATGACGCTGGTGGCGCCCGAGTCAATCAGCACGTCCAGCGTGTCGCGGAAGGGGAAGAAGGCGTCGCTGGCCACGGCGGTGCCTTGCAGCGTCAGGTTGGCATGCCCGGCCTTGATGCTGGCGATGCGGGCTGAATCCAGCCGGCTCATCTGCCCCGCGCCCACGCCCATGGTCATGCCGTCCTTGCAGAACACGATGGCATTGCTCTTGACGAAGCGGGCCACGGTCCAGGCAAAGCGCATGTCCTTCATCTGCGCGTCAGTGGGTTGCTTCTTCGTCACCACCTTCAGTTCACCCACGAAGTCCACCGTGTCGGCCGATTGCAGCAGCATGCCGCCGCCCACGCGCTTGAAGTCCAGCGCGTTAGAGTGCGGGCTCAAGGGCACTTCCAGCAGCCGCACGTTCTGCTTGCTGGCGTAGGCCGCACGGGCCTCGGGCAGGATGGTCGGGGCAATGGCCACTTCCACGAACTGCTTGTTGGCGTTGATGGCTTCCACCACGGCAGCGTCCAGCGGCCGGTTGAACGCCATGATGCCGCCGAAGGCGCTGGTCGGGTCGGTCTGCAGGGCCTTGGTGTAGGCCTCCAGCAGCGTGGCGCCCACGGCCACGCCGCAGGGGTTGGCGTGCTTCACGATCACGCAGGCCGGCTGCTCGAAGGCCTTCACGCATTCCCAGGCTGCGTCGGCGTCGGCGATGTTGTTGAAGGACAGCTCCTTGCCCTGCACCTGCTGCCAGCGCGCCAGCGTTCCTTCGGCCGGGTTCGCTTCGCGGTAGAAGGCCGCGCTCTGGTGCGGGTTCTCGCCGTAACGCATGCCCTGCACCTTGTGCAGCTGCAGGTTGAACACGGCCGGGTAGGCTTCCCGCGCCGGCACCTGGTCGGCCGCGTCTTCAGCGCCCGGTTCCAGCGCGCTGAGGTAGTTGGTGATCATGCCGTCGTAGGCCGCGGTGTGCGCGTACACCTTCTTGGCCAGCGCGAACTTGGTGGCGCGACCGATGCCGCCGGCCTTCAACTCGGACAGTGCCTGGGCGTAGTCGGCCGGGTCGATCAGCACCGCCACGTCCTGCCAGTTCTTGGCTGCCGCGCGCAGCATGGCCGGCCCGCCGATGTCGATGTTCTCGATGGCGTCTTCCAGGGTGCAGTCGGCCTTGGCCGTGGCCTGGGCGAAGGGGTAGAGGTTGATCACCAGGATGTCGATGGTGGCTATGCCATGTTGTTGCAGCGCCGCCATGTGGGCCGGCAGGTCGCGCCGCGCCAGCAGGCCGCCGTGGATGCGGGGGTGCAGGGTCTTCACCCGGCCGTCCAGCATTTCCGGGAAGCCGGTCACTTCCGACACTTCCGTCACCGGCAGGCCGCTTTGCGCCAGCAGCTTGGCGGTGCCGCCGGTGGACAGCAGGCGCACGCCCTGCGCGTGCAGGGCCTGGGCGAGTTCGACGATGCCGGTCTTGTCCGACACCGACAGCAATGCGGTGGTTTGGGCCATGGGGGAGATTGCTCTACTTGATCAGTTTGTGGTCGGTCAGCTTGCGGTGCAGGGTGTTGCGGTTGATGCCCAGCCATTCGGCGGCCTTGCTCTGGTTGCCTTCGGCGTGGCGCATCACCACTTCCAGCAGCGGCTTTTCCACCGTGTTCATCACCATGGGGTGCACCGAATGGGGTTCGGCGCCGCGCAGGTCCTTGAAGTACTGCTCCAGGCTGTCGCGGATGCACTCCTCGATCTTTTTCTTGCTCATGCCAACTGCCTCAAGCGTTCGTCGTTGGCGGCGGGGCCTTCAGGCAGCAGCCGGTGCTGCTCGGCCAGGCGGTCGAAGAAGGTGGACACGGCTTCGACCTGTGCCGCGCAAGTGTCCAGGGTGTTCATCGCGGCGCGGAAGGCCTCGCCGCCGGGCAGCGCACGCACCGCCCAGCCAATGTGCTTGCGCGCGCTGCGCACGCCGCTGTGTTCACCGTACAGCGCATAGTGGTCTTGCAGGTGTTCCAGCAACCAGGCCTGCACGTCGCGCGTGGCGGGAGCCGCCAGCCGTTCACCGGTGGCCAGGAAGTGGAGGATCTCGCGGAAGATCCACGGCCGGCCCTGGGCGGCGCGGCCGATCATCAGCGCATCGGCGCCGGTGTGCTGCAACACCGCCAGGGCCTTGTGCGGCGAGTCGATGTCGCCATTGGCCACCACGGGAATCGACAGCGCGGCCTTCACCGCGGCGATGGTGTCGTACTCGGCCTGGCCCTTGTAGCCCTGCTCGCGCGTGCGGCCGTGCACGGTGACCAGCGCCACGCCGGCATCTTGCGCGGCACGCGCCAGCAGAACCGCATTGCGTTCGCTGTCGCACCAGCCGGTGCGCATCTTCAGGGTCACCGGCACGCCGTGCGGCGCACAGGCGGACACCACCGCTTGAACAATGGCCAGGGCCAGCGGCTCGTTGCGCATCAGCGCCGAGCCGGCCCACTGGTTGCACACCTTCTTGGCCGGGCAGCCCATGTTGATGTCGATGATCTGCGCGCCGCGCTCGATGTTGTGGCGCGCGGCCTCGGCCATCATGGCGGCGTCGGTGCCGGCGATCTGCACCGCGATGGGCCCGGGCTCACCACGGTGGTCGGCACGGCGGCAGGTCTTCAGCGTGTGCCACAGCTCGGGCCGGCTGGTGATCATCTCGCTCACCGCATGCCCCGCCCCCAGGCGCCGGCACAACTGGCGGAAGGGGCGGTCGGTCACCCCTGCCATCGGGGCGACGAACAGCCGGTTCGGCAACTCGTACGGGCCGATGTGCATGGCAAGGCGGGGGGATGGGGTGCTGAAAAACGAGGCAGCAGTATAGCGGCGGCTCCCACCGGACCGAGCAACCCTCGGGCGCCACGGAACCTGTGCCTGTCGTTGACAATCCACCGCGCATGGAAGCCTGGTTCGCATCACTGCTGGCAGCGTTGGCGTTGCCGAAATTCGGCCTGCCCACGGTGTTCATCGTGTCGCTGGTGTCGGCCACGCTGCTGCCGCTGGGTTCTGAGCCGGCGGTCTATGGTCTGGTGAAGCTGAACGAATCCTTGTTCTGGCCGGCCATCTTCACAGCCACTGCCGGCAACACCATCGGTGGGGCCATCAGCTGGTGGATGGGCTATGGCGCCGAAAGGGCCTATGAAAGGGTGCGCCACCGCAAGCCGTCGGAGTTGCGGGCTCTGCAGTGGCTGCAGCGCTTCGGCCCCAAGGCCTGCCTGCTGAGCTGGCTGCCGGTGGTGGGCGACCCGCTGTGTGCGGTGGCCGGCTGGCTGCGCCAGCCGTTCTGGCCTTGCGTGCTGTACATGGCCATCGGCAAGTTCGCGCGCTACCTCACCATGACGGCGGCGCTGCTGTGGGTGTTTCCGGGGCGCTTCACACCCTGAGGACCTGCCTGCATTCAAGGGAGTGCCACGCGGCGCCACGGCGCCACAATGGGCCATGAACGCCAGCCCGTCCCACCTGCCGTCCGCCACCCCCGCCTACGACGCCTTGTGCGCCACCTACCGGCGCCTGCACCACCTGCAGCACCTGCAGGCCATTGCCAGTTGGGACCAGGCGGCCAACATGCCGCCCAAGGGCAACGAAGCGCGCGCGGCGGCCATGGCCGAACTGGGCACGCTGATGCACCACCAGCGCACCGACCCGGCGCTGCGTGAGCAACTGGCCCGTGCCGAGCAGGAAGCCCTGACCGACGCCCAGCGGGCCAACTGGCGCGAGATGCAGCGCGACTGGCGCCAGAACAATGCCCTGCCCGCCAGCCTGGTGGAACGCCGGCAACTGGCGAGCAGCCGCTGCGAACACGCCTGGCGAAGCCAGCGCCCGGCCAACGACTGGGCCGGCTTCGCCCCGAACCTGCGCGAGGTGGTGGCGCTGGCGCGCGAAGAAGCAGTGCTGCTGGCCGAACTGAACGGTTGCTCGCGCTACGAAGCGCTGATGGATTCATTCGAGCCCGGCATGACCTGCGCCGCAGTGGACCGCACTTTCGGCCAATTGCGGCAGTGGTTGCCCGGGCTGATCCGCGAGGTGCGTGACCGCCAGGCGCGGGAAACCGTGCTGCAGCCGCAGGGCCCCTTCGAACTGGACGCGCAGCGCAGGCTGTCGGAGCAGGTGATCCGAATGCTGGGTTTCGATTTCGACGCGGGCCGGCTGGACGTGAGCACGCACCCCTTCACCGGCGGGGTGCCCGAGGACGTGCGCCTGACCACCCGGTATTCGCGCGACGATTTTGTCGGTGCGCTGATGGGCACCATCCATGAAACCGGCCATGGCCTGTACGAGCAAAACCTGCCGCGCGAGCTGCTGGGCCAGCCGGTGGCGCGGGCGCGGTCCATGGCCATCCACGAAAGCCAGAGCCTGTCGTTTGAGATGCAGCTGGGCTGCCACCCGGCCTTCGTGGCCCTGCTGGCGCCCATGCTGGTGAAGGCCTTCGGTGCGCAGCCTGCGTTCGAGCCGGGCAACCTGCAGCGCCTGCTCACGCGGGTGCAACCGGGCTTCATCCGGGTGGAGGCCGACGAGGTGACCTACCCGGCCCACGTCATCTTGCGCTACGAAATAGAGAGGCCGCTGATCGAAGGCCAGATCGAGGTGGACGACATCCCGGCGCTGTGGGACGCGAAGATGGCCGAACTGCTGGACATCGACACCCGTGGCAACTTCAGGAACGGGCCGATGCAGGACATCCACTGGCCCGGCGGTGCCTTTGGCTACTTCCCCTGCTATACGCTGGGCGCGATGTACGCCGCTCAGTGGTTCGCCACCTTGCGGCGCCAGCAACCCGAACTGGACGCCCGAATCGCCGCGGGGGACCTGCAGCCCATGGTGGCCTGGCTGCGCGACAACATCTGGCAGCAAGCCAGCCTGTGGCCCACCGACGAGCTGGCGCTGAAGGCCAGCGGCGAAACGCTGAACCCGGCACATTTCCAGGCGCATTTGCGCCAGCGCTACCTGGCCGGTTGAGTGCCCAGCCGTGCGAGCGCGGCGTCCAGGTCGTCCAGCACCTCCTGCAGCCGCTGCAGCGGCAGCGCCAAGGCGGCGTCCGGCATGTCGCCGCGGCCGGGCGGCAGCAGCCGGGCCTGCGGGTCGTCCAGCGCCGCGTCGTCCAGTGCCAGGCCATGGCGCGCCAGGCTGCGGTTCAGCGTGCCGCGGCGGCTGCGCAGGTCGGCCCGCGTGGCCTGGTAGGCATGTTCGGCCAGCGCGCGGCGCTGCGAGGTGGAAAACAGGTTGGCGCTGAAGAGTTCGCTGTCGCGCTGGTCGGGTTCGAACAGCAGCACGTCGGCGTTCGGGTGGCTGCGCTGGTAGCCGCGCAGGCCCATCTCCAGGCGTGAATGGATCAGCGAGCGGAAGGTCTGGCTCAGCACCACCGGCAGGCCGCCTTCCACCAGCGCGGGGATGGGACGGCGCCGGCCGCGACCCGGACGGCCCACGCGGTGGGTGGCGGCCAGGCTGGCGTCGAAGGGCACCAGCGGGTTCAGGCACAGCAGCAGGTCCACGCCCTGGTCCAGCAGCACGCTGGCGTGCAGGGTCTTCTTCAGCGCCCCGTCCACGTACCAGCGGCCCTTGATGTTCACCGGCGGAAACAGCCCCGGCAGCGCGGCGCTGGCGGTGGCGGCCAGGGAAATGGGCACATCGTCCCAGCCCGGCTGGCCGAAAGGCGCGGCGTCGCCGGTGTCCAGGTCGGTGGCGACGATGACCAGGTGGCGCTTCAACTGGCGGAAATCATCGGTGCGGCCGGGGGCGGACAGCACCGAAGCCAGGCGCTCGCGCAGCGGTGCGTTGCTGAACAGCCCGGCCGGCAGTGCGCGGCCCAGCTGTTCCACCGCGCCCAGCAGCGAACGCCGGCCGCTGGCCACGCGCCACAGCGCGCGCCCGGCCAAGCCGGGCAGCTGGACCGCGCGGGCCAGGTACTCGGCCACTGCCGGGCGGTAGAACAGGTGCGGGGCGATGACATCCGGCGACGCCGGGTCGTTCTCGATGAAGGCGGCGCACAGCCGCCGCGGCGTCAGGCCGTTGGCCAGCGTGGCGGCGACGATGGCGCCCGCCGACACGCCCACGTAGCCCTGCAGCGCGGTGAAGTCCAGCGCCGGCAGGGCTTCTTCCAGCGCGCACAGCGCGCCGATTTCATAGATGGCGCCCAGCGGCCCGCCGCCAGCCAGGGCCAGGCCGACGCGGGGTGCGGAGGCGCTGGCCAGTGCCACGGTTCAGGCTTTCGGGCAGGTCACGCGGCCTTCTTGGCGGCACGCTTGGCGGGCGCCTTGGCCGGGGCCTTGGCGGCGACCGTCTTCACCGCGGCTTTCGGTGCCGCAGCCACCTTGCCTTTGGACAGCTGGGCCACCGCGGCGGCCAGTTCGTCCACCCGCGCGGCCAGGGCGGCCACGTCCTTGGCGGTGGGCGCGCCCAGCTTGGACATGGCGCGCGCGGTGCGCTCTTCGAAGATGGATTCCAGCTTGTCCCACTGCGCGCCGGCCTTGGCGCCCACGTCGCCGGCCATGGCGGACATCTTGCCCGTCACGCCCGACAGGCGGTCTTCGGCCAGGCTCTGCGTCTTGCGCTGCAGGTTGCTGCCTTCCTTGATCAGCGCTTCATAGACCTTGCCGCCTTCGGCCTGGGCCTTGGAAAACGCGCCCAGGCCGGCCAGCCAGATTTGCTGTGCGGAGTCCTTGACGGTCTGGGCCAGCTGGCTGTCCAGCAGGCCGGCGGCGGAGGTGGCCTTCTTGTCGGCCAGCTTCTGGAGCTTCTTGACCATGGCGATGAATCCTTCTTGGTGGGTTGAACGCGGTGGTGGGCACCTGCCCCCACCATGAGCCAGTGTAGGCAGCGCCCCTTGGGGCGGCAGCCTAATCGCGGCCGAGGCCGCTGCGCAGGCGCCTGCCCTTGGGGTTAGCGCGCAACAGCCTGCCGGGGGGAATGTTGAAGAATCGGTCCCTTGTGCCCGGGCCCCCGGGCAGCAGCAGGAGGAGCCCCATGCAGTATTTCGTCACCGGAGCCACCGGCTTCATTGGCAAGCGCCTGGTCAAGGCGCTGCTGGCGCGGCGCGGCGCCACCGTGTATTTCCTGGTGCGCCCGGGCAGCGAAGGCAAGGTGGGCGACCTGCTGGCGCATTGGGGCGTGTCGAAAACGCGCGCCATCGCCGTCAGCGGCGACCTCACCGAGAAGAAACTGGGCGTGGCGGCCGATCAGATCAAGGCCTTGAAGGGGCAGATCGACGCGGTGTACCACCTGGCCGCGGTCTACGACCTGAAGGCCGACGAAGAAAGCCAGGTGCGCGTGAACGTGGAAGGCACACGCAACGTGGTCGAATTTGCCCAGGCCGTGCAGGCCAAGCACCTGCACCATGTGTCCAGCATCGCCGCCGCAGGCCTGTACGAAGGCGTGTTCCGCGAGGACATGTTCAGCGAGGCCGAGAACCTGGAACACCCGTACTTCATGACCAAGCACGAGAGCGAAAAGATCGTGCGCACCGAATGCAAGCTGCCTTGGACGGTGTACCGCCCGGCCATGGTGGTGGGCGACTCCGAAACCGGCGAGATGGACAAGATCGACGGCCCCTACTACTTCTTCAAGGCCATCCAGCGCATGCGCCAGTTCCTGCCGCCGTGGATGCCCACCATCGGCCTGGAAGGCGGGCGCATCAACATCGTGCCGGTGGACTTCGTGGTGAAGGCGCTGGACCACATCAGCCACCAGGTGAAGAAGGGTGGCGGCTGCTACCACCTGGTGGACCCGGTGGGCTACCGCGTGGGCGACGTGCTGGACATCTTCAGCAAGGCGGCGCACGCGCCCAAGATGAGCCTGTTCGTCAACGCGGCGCTGCTGGGCTTCATCCCGCGCAGCGTGAAGAAGGGGATGATGGCGCTGGCGCCGGTGCGCCGGGTGCGCAATGCGGTGATGAAGGACCTGGGTCTGCCCGAGGACATGCTCACCTTCGTGAACTACCCCACCCGCTTCGACCGCCGCGAGACCGATGTGGCGCTCAAGGGCAGCGGCATAGCATGTCCCAACCTGCACGACTACGCCTGGCGGCTGTGGGACTACTGGGAACGGCACCTGGACCCGGCCCTGTTCATCGACCGCAGCCTGAAGGGCACGGTGGGCGGTAAGGTGGTGCTGGTCACCGGCGGCTCGTCGGGCATCGGCCTGTCGGCCGCCTGCCGCTTTGCCGAAGCCGGCGCCGTCACCATCATCTGCGCGCGCGGCGAGGACAAGCTGGGCGAAGCGGTGAAGGAAATCCAGGCCTATGCGGGCAAGGACGCGAAGGTCTTTGCCTACTCGGTGGACATCGCCAGCGAACAAAGTTGCGCCGAGTTCGTGGCCCTGCTGAATGAAAAGCACGGCGGGGTGGACTTCCTCATCAACAACGCGGGCCGCAGCATCCGCCGTGCGATCGAGAACAGCTACGACCGCTTCCACGACTTCGAGCGCACCATGCAGCTGAACTACTTCGGCAGCCTGCGCGTCACCATGGGCCTGCTGCCCGGCATGGTGGCCAAGAAGAAGGGGCATGTGGTGAACATCAGCTCGATTTCCGTGCTGGTGAACGCGCCGCGTTTCTCGGCCTACGTGGCCAGCAAGGCGGCGCTGGACGCGTGGACGCGCTGCGCCAGCAGCGAGTTCGCCGACCAGGGCGTGACCTTCACCACCGTGAACATGCCGCTGGTGCGCACGCCCATGACGGCGCCCACCAAGATCTACGACAGCATGCCGCTGCTCAAGCCCGAAGAAGCGGCCGACATGATCGTGCAGGCCTGCATCGACAAGCCAGTGCGCGTGGCCACGCGCCTGGGCATCTTCGGCGAGGTG
Organism: Burkholderiales bacterium JOSHI_001; assembly: GCA_000244995.1. NCBI lineage: Bacteria > Pseudomonadati > Pseudomonadota > Betaproteobacteria > Burkholderiales > Burkholderiales bacterium JOSHI_001. Next base: position 1,298,149 of record CM001438.1, read on the forward strand.
CTGCACGCCATCGCGCCGCGCGTCACCCAGATCGTCATGAACACCAGCTTCCGCATGTTCCCGGAAAGCGCGGCGGCCAAGGGCGAGAAGGGCGCCAAGCCCCAACTGTCGGCCGAGGCGATTGCCATGTCACAGATGATGCGCGGGATTCACTTCTAGGCCCTAGCCCGGTCTTGCGCCAGTTCTTCGCGCGCGTGCCGCAGCACCGCGAGGCTGGCGCTGATGGCCAGGAAGGCCATGATGGCGGCCACCACCAGATCGGGCCAGGCCTGGTGGGTGCCGAACACGCCGGCCGCCGCGGCCAGGATGGCCAGGTTGCCGATGGCGTCGTTGCGGCTGCACAGCCACACGCTGCGCAGGTTGGCGTCGCCGTTGCGGAAGGCGTACAGCAGCCAGGCCACGCCCAGGTTCACCGCCAGCGCCAGCGTGCCCACCAGGCCCATGGTCATGGCCTGGGGCGGCTGGCCGTGCCACACCAGCCACAGGGCGCGGCCCAGCACCACCACGCCGAAGGCGCCCATGCTGGCGGCCTTCAGCAGCGCGGTGCGGCTGCGCCAGACCATCGCCATGGACAGCACCGCCAGCGACAGGCCGTAGCTGGCGGCGTCGCCCGCGAAGTCGATGGCGTCAGCCAGCAGCGACACCGAGCCTGACGAAATGCCGCTGGCGATTTCCACCCCGAACATGGCCGCATTCAACACCAGTGCGATCCACAAGGCGCGGCGCACGCCCGGCGTGGTGGGCGCTACCGGCTCGTGTGCATGGTGATCGTGGCTGTGGTCGTGGTGGGCGGACATGCCGCCAAGGTTAACCGCCTGCCCTGTGCCGCGGGCGCCTGGGGTCAGGGCGCAGGCTGAAGTTCCACCACCGTGATCTGGCCGTCCCGCTTTTCAGCGGCAAAACGCACCTTGGCGCCTTCGACCAGGCCATCCAGCATCTTCGCGTCCTTCACGCGGAAGATCATGGTCATGGCGGGCATGTCCAGGTTCTTGATCTCGCCGTGGCGCAGCGTGAGCTTGCCCTGGGGCTTGTCGACCTTGCGCACCTCGCCGTCCACCCAGGTCTGGGCGACGGACACGCCGGCGGCGCACATCAACAGCAGGCTGGCGATCAACTTGTTCATGGCAGGGCTCCTGGGTGGGCTCACAACGCGTCAGCGGTAGCTTTGGAAGACGCTGGCGCGGCCATCGGCCGTGACCAGCAGCACGTCGTAGGGGTCGCGGCGGTTGCCCACTTCCATGCCGGGGCTGCCCACCGGCATGGCCGGCACCGCCAGGCCGATGGCCTTGGGGCGCTCGGCCAGCAGGCGCCGCACCTCGCGCGCCGGCACATGGCCTTCCAGCAGGTAGCCGCCTGGCCCGCCCACCCGCGCCGTGTGGCAGGAGCCGTAAGCATCTGGCATGCCCAGCCTGGCCCGAATATCGGCCGGGCCGTCCACGTCGTGCGCCAGCACCTCGAAGCCATTGACCTGCAGGTGCTTCACCCATTCCTTGCAGCAGCCGCAGCCGGGGTCTTTCCAGACCTCGACCTTCACGCGCTCGGGGGTGGCGGCGCGGGCCAGGGGCATGGCGCCGATGGCGGCGGCCAGCCAGGCCAGGGCCTGGCGGCGGCGCAGGGCAGCGCTGCGGGGCTTGTTCATCATGGTGTGGACTCCTTCCAGAGGGTTCGGTTCAGTGCTGGTGCCCGGATGCCCCGGGTTTGCGTGCCTTCAGCGGCGGTTCGGTGGCGTTTGTGCCGGCTGCCGAGGTGGCGGATGGCGTTTCGCCCGTGAATTCATGGGCCACCGTGCCCGGCGGATGCGGGAACCAGCCCGGGTCGCGGTAATCGTCCCGGGCCAGGTTCGCGCGCACCTTGATGGTGGAGAACATGCCGCCCATTTCCAGCGTGCCGAAGGGGCCTTGGCCGGCCATCATGGGCAGGGTGTTGGCGGGCAGCGGCATCTCCATCGCGGCCATCTCGGCCATGCCGTCGCGGCCCATGGCCATGTAGTCGGGCACCAGTCGCTGGATGCGCTGGACCAGGTCGCGCTGCTCCACGCCCAGCATCGTGGGCACGGTGTGGCCCATCGGGCCCATGGTGTGGTGGCTCTTGTGGCAATGCAGGGCCCAATCGCCCTCGTCGGTGGCGTCGAACTCCAGGGCGCGCATCTGGCCCACGGCGATGTCGGCCGTCACTTCGGGCCAGCGCGAGCCCGGCGGGGTCCAGCCGCCGTCGGTGCCGGCCACCTCGAATTCATGCCCGTGCATGTGGATGGGGTGGTTGGTCATGGTGAGGTTGCCCACCCGCAGGCGCACGCGGTCGCCCTGGCGCACCGGCAGGCCGGCGATGCCAGGGAAGACGCGGCTGTTCCAGCACCACAGGTTGAAGTCCAGCATGGTGTTCACGCGCGGCGTGGCGCTGCCGGGCTCGATGTCGAAGGCATTCAGCAGGAAGCAGAAGTCGCGGTCGGCCTCGCGGTAGCCGGGCGTGCGTTTGGGCTCGCGCGGGTGGGTGATCCACATCCCGAACATGCCCATGGCCATCTGCACCATCTCGTCGGCATGCGGGTGGTACATGAAGGTGCCGCTGCGGCGGGCCTGGAACTCGTAGACGAAGGTCTTGCCCGGCGGGATCTGCGGCTGGGTGAGCCCGCCCACACCGTCCATGCCGCAGGGCAGGCGCTGGCCGTGCCAGTGCGCGGCGGTGTGCTCGGCCAGCCGGTTGGTGACGAAGATGCGCACCCGGTCGCCTTCCACCACCTCGATGGTGGGGCCGGGCGAGCTGCCGTTGTAGCCCCACAGGCGCGCCACCATGCCGGGCGCCAGTTCGCGCTGCACGGGTTCGGCCACGAGGTGGAATTCCTTCACCCCGTTGTTCATGCGCCAGGGCAGGGTCCAGCCGTTGAGCGTGACCACCGGCCGGTAGGGCCGGCCATTGGGCGGCAGCAGGGGCGGGGCGGAGTCCAGCGTGGCGGGCGCCACCGGTGCTTCGGGCAAAGCCGCCAGCGCGGCACGCGCCACGCTGGCCGCGGACACCAGGGCGCCTGCGCCCAGCAGGCGGCGGCGGGTGGGGGATGTGAATGTCATGTCAGTACCGCCCGGCCGGTCCGAAGGTGCTGACGGCCCCCTTGGGGGGCAGCGAACGAAGTGAGCGTGGGGGTTTCATGTCAGTGGCCCTCGGCGGTGGAGCCCGAAGGCGGCAGGTTCCAGGGCGATCGCATCGTGAACACCGACGCGCCGGCCCGGGCGGCCTGCAGCGCGTTGTCGGCCAGCCAGAGTTCGCGCTGGGTTTCCACGGCCAACACCACGGCGGCGGCCTGGGCGCGGGCATCGGCCATCAGTTCGAAGGGGCCGATCAGCATGCCGTTGTAGCGCAGCAGGTTCTCCTCGGCGATGCGTTTGGACAGGGGCAGCAACTCGTCCCGCGCGGCCAGCGCCAGGTCGTGGGCGGCGCGCCAGGCGGCCACGCGTTCACGCCATTGCGACTGCGCCTGGCGCTGTGCGCTGTCAAGCTGCGCCCGGGCGGCCAGCAGGGCGGCGTTGTTTTCGTTGCGCGCCGCGCTGCCGGTGCCTGGCAGCGGCAGGGTGATGTCCAGCGCCGCGCCGCGGCTGCGCGCGCCGTCGCCGGCGCGTTCGCGGAGGGCGCTGGCCTCCAGGTCCAGCGGCCCCAGCAGGCTGGCGCGCTGCTGGGATTGCGCCTGCGCCAGTTCGGCCTGTGCCATGGCCACATCCAGGCGGTCCGGCGGCGGCGCGTCGGGCAGCTCGGGGCGGGCGCTGGGCACGCTGGGCAGCTGGGCCGGCAGCGTCAACAGGGCAGCGAGTTCATCGTCCAGCCCCAGCGCGCGCACCAGCGCTTCGCGCTCGGTGGCCGCGGCCAGCTTCGCCTGGGTGTGGCGCATGCGTGCCTGCAGCGCCCCGGCCTCTTCGCGGCTGCGCTGCAGGAGGCTGAAGTTGCCGGCCGCGTGCATGCGCCAGGCCAGTTCGGCGGCGGCCTCGGCGCTGTCCTGGATGCGTTCCTGCGCCTGCGCCAGCTGCAGCGCGGCGACGGCGCGCACCCACTGGGCTCGGATGGCAAAACCGTCGGCCAGCAGGTCCTGCGCGGTGCGCAGCTGCAGCACCTGCTGCTGCGAGCGGGCCGCACCTTGGCGCAGAGGCCACAGCAGCCAATCCAGCAGCGGCACGGTGCCTGTGCGGGTCCAGGTGATGCCACCACCCTGCACCAGGCGCTCAATGGCCAGGCGCGGGTTGGGTGGCTGGCCACTGCGCAGCGCCGCCTGCTGGACCAGCCAGGCCTGGCCCAGCCGGGCCTGCAGGGCCGGGTTCTGCCACCAGGCCACGCGCAGGGCCTCATCGGCCTGCAGCGGGCCGGCGGCCAGCAGGCTGCGGGCGCGTTCGCGGGCAGCGCGGGCTTCGTCGGCGCTGCGCCACAACTGCGGCGGGGCGCCGTGCTGGGCCTGGGCGCGCGCAGCGGGGGCGTCCAGCGCGGCTTCGGGCGACAGGCTGGCGCAGCCGGTCAGCAGGACGGCCAGGGCGACGCTGGCCCCTACAGGGCCTGGCGCGGGACGGGCCGGGACGGCGAGAAGGCGTTCGGGCATCGGGAGGCGATCCGACAGGTCAAAGGCTGCCTCGGCACGGCCGGGCAGGGCTGACGCACACCGGTGGAGCGGCACCGGCGTTGGGGGGCGTCAGGGCCTGGGGGGTCGGAACAAGGAATCGGCTGCGGTGGCAGCCGGCGCTTGCGTTGACATCGCGGCGGGTGCGGTGTCAGGCAGGGCCGCGCTGGGGGGCGCCTGCAGGTCGTTGGGCGCGGCAGCCGCGTGGCACAGGTCGCAATGCGAACAGGCGGACTTGGACGCACCGTCGCTGTCAGCGTGCCCAGGCGGGTGCTCGGCCATCTCGCCATGGCAGGGCAGGGCCTGCGCGTGCGTGGCGGTCGCGGCCAAGCCCATGGTGCCCTGGGCCCAGCCACGCAGCGGCAGCAGGGCGAGCAGCAGCCACAACAGCAGCACAACGGGGCGGCGGGAAGCGCGCGACATGGCCGAACCATACCCGAAGCCGCGCCATCCGGCTTCACCTGCATCAAGACGGCGGCCTCAATGCGCTGCGGTGCAGCATGAAGGGTGGTCGCTTGCCTACAATGCCGCGCCAACGTCCAACGTCCACCGCCCACGCAGCCCGCCGGAGCCCGCCATGAAGCACGACCCCGCCACCCCCAGCCTGGACCACATCCAGCCGCGCGAGAAGGCCGAGATCCTGGCGCAGGCGCTGCCCTACATCCGCAAGTACCACGGCAAGACCCTGGTCATCAAGTACGGCGGCAACGCCATGACCGACCCCGCACTGCAGGCCGACTTCGCCGAAGACGTGGTGCTGCTGAAGCTGGTGGGCATGAACCCCATCGTGGTGCACGGCGGTGGCCCGCAGATCGACGACGCGCTGGCCAAGGTGGGCAAGAAGGGCACCTTCATCCAGGGCATGCGCGTCACCGACGAAGAGACCATGGAAGTGGTGGAGTGGGTGCTGGCCGGTGAAGTGCAGCAGGACATCGTGGGCCTGATCAACGCCGCCGGCGGCAAGGCCGTGGGCCTGACCGGGCGCGATGGTGGCCTGATCCGCGCGCGCAAGATGAAGCTGCTGGACAAGGACGACCCGAACAAGGAACACGATGTGGGCCAGGTGGGCGAGATCGAGTCCATCGACCCCAGCGTGGTGAAGGCGCTGCAGGACGATGCCTTCATCCCGGTCATCAGCCCCATCGGCTTTGGCGAGCACAACGAAAGCTACAACATCAACGCCGACCTGGTGGCCGCCAAGCTGGCCACGGTGCTGAAGGCCGAGAAGCTGGTGATGCTGACCAACATCCGCGGCGTGCTGGACAAGGCGGGTGAGCTGATCGTGGAGCTGACGCCGCGCCGCATCGACGAGCTGATCGCCGACGGCACCATCAGCGGCGGCATGCTGCCCAAGCTGGCCGGCGCCATCGACGCGGCCAAGAGCGGCGTGAACGCCGTGCATGTGGTGGACGGCCGCGTGCCGCACGCCATGCTGCTGGAGATCCTGACCGACCAGGCCTACGGCACGATGATCCGTTCGCACTGATGCCGCCGGGCGCCCGCCGGGTCTGGCTGTTCGACCTGGACAACACGCTGCACAACGCCACGAAGGCGGCCTTCGGCCACATCAACGTGGGCATGACCGACTTCATCGTCAGTGAGCTGGGCCTCACCCAGCCCGAAGCCGACGCGCTGCGGCGCCACTACTGGCAGCGCTACGGCGCCACGCTGCTGGGCCTGGTGCGCCACCATGGCGTGAAGCCGGCGCACTTCCTGGACCATGCCCACCGGCTGCCGGGGCTGGAAGAGCGGGTGCATGGCCATGCCCACGACTTTGCGGCGCTGAAGCGGCTGCGCGGTGCCAAGGTCATCCTCACCAATGCGCCGCGCGACTACACCCGGCGCGTGCTCGGCGCCCTGGGCATTGCCACCTGGTTCGACGCCGTGGTGTCCATCGAGGACATGGCCATGTTCGGCCACCTGCGGCCCAAGCCCGACACCCGCATGCTGCGCCGCCTGGCGGTGCAACTGCGCGTGCACCCCAACCGCTGCGTGCTGGTGGAAGATACCCTGGAACACCAGAAGGCCGCGCGCCGCGTGGGCATGGGCACGGTGTGGATGCAGCGCTGGCTGCTGCCCTGGCCCAGCGTGGCGCCGGGACGGCCGCCACGCATGCACCGCCGGCCAGCCTATGTGGACAAGCGAGTGCGTCGTCTGGCTGCACTGTGCCGCTGAAACAGCGGCTGCGGCGTCCGTGAAGGGCGCCCGCAAGTCAGTGTTTACCTGCACCCGGGCGGGCGCACCCGCTGTGACAGAATCCTTCGGCAACCTGAAGCCCTCCCGCGCCGCCGCCCTCCATGTCCGACACTCACGACAATGCCCACGGGGTGGCCCAGCCTGCCGTGGATCCGTCGGACGAACCGGCCGCCGAAACACCCGCCCCCGCAGCCACGCCCACGCGCAAGCGCCCCAAGCCGGGCGAGCGCCGGGTGCAGATCCTGCAAACCCTGGCCACCATGCTGGAACAGCCTGGGGCGGAACGCATCACCACCGCGGCCCTGGCCGCTCGCCTGTCGGTCAGTGAAGCGGCGCTGTACCGCCACTTTGCCAGCAAGGCGCAGATGTTCGAGGGCCTGATCGAGTTCATCGAATCCAGCGTCTTCACGCTGGTCAACCAGATCCTGGAGCGTGAGACCTCCGGTGCCGCGCAAGCCCAGCGCGTGGTGGCCCTGGTGCTGCAGTTCGGCGAGAAGAACCCGGGCATGGTGCGGGTGATGGTGGGCGACGCGCTGGTGTTCGAGCACGAACGCCTGACTGCGCGCATGAACCAGTTCTTCGACCGCCTGGAATCGCAGTTGCGGCAGAGCCTGCGTGCGTCGGCCGAAGCCTCGGGCTCGAACACGCCGACGGTGGACGCGAATGCGCTGGCCTCGGCCCTGCTGGCCTTCATTGTCGGGCGGCTGCAGCGCTATGCGCGTTCGGGCTTCAAGCGCAGCCCCAGCGAGCACCTGGACATGGTGCTGGCGCGGCTGACGGTCTGACCTTTCGCCTTTTCCGCCGTGTTGTCCGTGCAGGTGGCCGCCACGCGGCTGGAACTGCTGCCGCAGCGTGCGGCCTTCCTGCCTGAGCAGCGCACGCTGCTGGTGGCCGACGCCCATGTGGGCAAGGCGGTGAGCTTCCGCCGCCTGGGCGTGCCGGTGCCGGCGGGCACCACCGGCGAAACACTCGCGCGCCTGGATGCGGCCCTGGCCGCCACCGCGGCGCAGCAGGTCGTGTTCCTCGGCGACTTCCTGCATTCCGCACGTTCGCTGGCAGCCGGCACGCTGGCCGCGGTTCAGGCCTGGCGGGACCGACACGCAGCGCTGCCACTCACGCTGGTGCGTGGCAACCACGACCAGCATGCCGGCGATCCGCCACCCTCCTTGCGCATGCAGGTGGTGGACGAAGGGTTTGCCTTGGGCGAGCTGCGCTTGTGCCATCACCCGCAAGACATCGACGGCGGCTACGTCCTGGCCGGCCACCTGCACCCCTGCGTCGTGCTGGGCGGCCGGGCCGCCCAGCGCTTGCGCCTGCCTTGCTTCCACTTCAGCGAACGCTGCGGCGTGCTGCCCGCCTTCGGCGCTTTCACCGGCATGCACGCGGTGCAGCGCGCACCGGGTGACCGCGTGTTCGCGATCGCCGAAGACCGGGTGGCCGAGGTTTGACTTTTCCCCCACCTACACTTGTGCGGATCATGAGCATGTCCTCCATCGAATCCCTCATCCAGCGCGCCGAAGGCGTGCTGGCGCGCCTGGAAGCGGTGCTGCCGCACCCGGCCACCGCCCCCGACTGGACCGCCTCGGTGGCCTTCCGCTACCGCCGCCGCGGCCAGGTGGGCGTGGTGGAGCCGGTGAAGCAGGTGTCCCGCATGGACCTGGCCGACCTGAAGGAAGTGGACGGCCAGAAGGACCGCCTGGTGCGCAACACCGCGCAGTTCGTCGCCGGCAAGCCGGCCAACAACGTGCTGCTGACCGGCGCGCGCGGCACGGGCAAGAGTTCGCTGATCAAGGCCTGCCTGAATGAGTTTGCGCCGCAGGGCCTGCGCCTGATCGAGGTGGACAAGGCCGACCTGGTGGACCTGCCCGACCTGGTGGACCTGGTCGCGGCGCGCCCCGAGCGCTTCATCGTGTTCTGCGACGACCTCAGCTTCGACGAGGGCGAACCCGGCTACAAGGCGCTGAAGTCCATCCTGGACGGCAGCGTGTCGCAGAGCAGCGAGAACCTGCTGATCTACGCCACCAGCAACCGCCGCCACCTGCTGCCCGAGTACATGAAGGAAAACCTCAGCTACACCCACACCGACGACGGCGAGGTGCACCCGGGCGAGGTGATCGAGGAAAAGATCTCGCTGTCCGAACGCTTCGGCCTGTGGATCAGTTTCTACCCCTTCAGCCAGCCCGAGTACCTGGCCATCGTGGCGCAGTGGCTGCGCCACTTCGGGGTGGCGGAAAGCGTGATCGGACAGGCCCGGCAGCCCTCGCTGGTGTGGGCGCTGGAGCGCGGTTCACGCTCGGGCCGGGTGGCTTTCCAGTTTGCGAAGGATTGGGCCGGGCGCGACCACAGCGCCGACGCGCTGGCAGCCCGCAGTTCAGACGCCCCGGCACCCGACGGGCTGGACCGTGTCTGAACGGACGCCGGTGGACGTCGTGGCTGCCGAGGAGCGACGTCCCGTGGACGTCGCTGTGGGCGTGCTGGTGGCGCCGGACGGCCAGTTTCTGCTGACCACCCGCCCGCCGGGCAAGGTGTACGAAGGCTACTGGGAGTTCCCGGGCGGCAAGTTCGAGCCCGGCGAAACCCTGGAGCAGGCGCTGCGGCGCGAATTGCAGGAAGAACTGGGCATCACCATCGGCGCGGTGCACCCTTGGCAGCAGGAAATCTTCGACTACCCGCACGCCCTGGTGCGCCTGCATTTCTGCAAGGTGTTTGACTGGACCGGCGACTTCGAGATGCGCGAAGGCCAGCAGATGGCCTGGGCCGATCTGCCGGTGCAGCAGGTGCCGGTGCTGCCGGGCACGGTGCCGGTGCTGCGCTGGTTTGCCGCCGAGCGTGGCCATGCGGGAGCCACCCACACCCCGAGTGAGTAAACTGCCCCGATGGACTGGTTGAACGCCATCAAGTGGGACCGCGACGGGCTGGTGCCCGTCATCGCGCAGGATGCCGGCAGCGGCGACGTGCTGATGTTCGCCTTCATGAACCGCGAATCGCTGGCCCGCACGGTGCAGACCGGCCAGGCGGTGTACTGGAGCCGGTCGCGCCAGAAGCTGTGGCACAAGGGCGAAGAGTCGGGCCACTTCCAGCAGGTGCATGACATCCGCATGGACTGCGACAACGACGTGCTGCTGATCAAGGTGACGCAGTTGGGCCACGAGCCGGGCCTGGCCTGCCACACCGGCCGGCACAGCTGTTTTTTCCAGCGGCTGGACGGCGGCGAATGGAAATCTGTCGATCCGGTCTTGAAAGACCCCCAGGCCATCTACAAATAAGGCCCCAATGAGCGCGAATTCACAGGGCAGCGACGCGCTGGCCCGGCTGGCCGAGGTGATCGAGTCCCGCAAGGGCGGCGATCCGGACAAGAGCTATGTGGCGCGCCTGTTCCACAAAGGCCACGACGCCATCCTGAAGAAGATCGGCGAAGAAGCCACCGAGGTGGTGATGGCCGCCAAGGACGGCGACCGCGCCAAGATCACCAACGAAGTGGCCGACCTGTGGTTCCACTGCATGGTGGCGCTGGCCGCGTTCGACCTGCGGCCGGCCGACGTCATTGCCGAGTTGCAGCGCCGCGAGGGGCTGTCGGGGTTGGAAGAGTTTGCATTGCGCAAGGTGCGCGAGCGTGAAGGAGGTGCCGCATGAACCAGGTGGTGAACATGAACGAACGCGAAGATGGCCTGCGCACGGTGGGCCACATCAGCTACCTGTTGCACACCATCGTGGCGGTGGGCGCGGTGCTGCCGGGCGCCCAGGCCAGCACGCTGCTGCTGATCATCGCCTTCGTGCTGGACCTGGTGAAGAAGGGTGACGCCGCCGGTACCTGGCAGGAGTCGCATTTTTCCTGGCGCATCCGCACCGTGGTGATCGCCGCCATCCTGTACGCGGTGACCGCGCCGCTGTGGCTGCTGCTCATCGCGCCCGGCTGGATCGCCTGGGGCATCGTCTCCATCTGGTTCCTCTACCGCGTGGTGCGCGGCTGGGTGAACCTGAACGGCGGCCGCGCCATGCCGGCTTGATTGCCACCTTCATTCGTCAGCGCCATGAGCACGTCCGACCCCAACTGCATCTTTTGCAAGATCGTTGCCGGCCAGATCCCGGCCAAGAAGGTGTACGAGGATGAAGACCTCATTGCCTTCCACGACATCCACCCCTGGGCACCGGTGCACATCCTGCTGATCCCCAAGCTGCACATTCCCAGCATGGTGCAGGTGGGGCCGGAGCATGCCGCGCTGCTGGGCAAGATGATGGCGCTGTCCCCCAAGCTGATGCTGGACCTGGGCGTCACCAACGGTTACCGCCATCTCATCAACACCGGTGAGGACGGGCGCCAGGAAGTACCGCATCTGCACCTACATGTGATGGGGGGCCCTCGCCCCTGGTCCAAAGGGTGACAGGGGCAACCGCCTAGAATCACCCGTTCCGTTTTCAGGAGAGTCGTCATGGGATCGTTCAGCATCTGGCATTGGCTGATCGTGCTGCTGGTGGTGGTGCTGATCTTTGGCACCAAGAAGCTCAAGAATGTGGGCGCCGACCTGGGTGGCGCGGTCAAGGGCTTCAAGGACGGCATGCGGGACGGCACCGCCGGCACCGACACGCCGGTGCAGCCGTCGCAGCAGGTGGGCAGCACCCCGCCCAAGGCCGACGCCAACACCGTGGATGTCGAAGCCAAGACCAAGTCCTGACGCCCGGCCCCACCCCAGGCCGCCTTTGCGCCCTGCACCCTGACAGCGGCGCCCGTCCATGATCGACTTCGGCTTCGACAAGATCGCGCTCATCGGCGCGGTGGCACTCATCGTCATCGGGCCCGAGCGGCTACCGAGGGTGGCGCGCACCGTGGGCCACCTGATCGGCAAGGCCCAGCGCTACGTGGCCGACGTGAAGGCCGAGGTGAACCGCAGCATCGAGCTGGAAGAACTGCAGAAGATGAAGACGCAGTTCGAAAGTGCCGCCAGCGACATGGAAAACACGGTGCGCAGCGAACTGAACCAGGCTTCGGCGTCTTTCGAGAAGGACTGGAAGGCCACCACCGCGGGCCTGGCCGACAGCAGCAATGGCGAGCACATCGAAGCTTCCCACCCCTACGAACCCCTGGCGACACCCTTGCCGGCCTACCAACTGCCGAAGAAGAACTGGCGGCTGAAGCGCAGTGCGCTGCCGGCCTGGTACAAGCAGCGCCAGGGCATCCGTGCCAAGGCGCAATCGGGCGCGGCGCGCGTGGCGCGCTTCCGGCCGCCCAAGCTGAAATGAACCCGTGAGCACGCCCGAACCGCAAGACGAACTGGCCGGCACCGAAGCGCCCTTTGTCAGCCACCTGATCGAGTTGCGAGACCGGCTCATCCGCGCGCTGGTGGCGGTGGGCGTGGTGTTCGCCGCCTTGTGCCTGTGGCCCGGTCCGGCCGGCCTGTACGACCTGCTGGCCCAGCCGCTGGTGGCCAACCTGCCCAAGGGTGCCACGCTGATCGCCACCAACGTGATTTCGCCCTTCATCGTGCCGCTGAAGATCACCATGATGGCCGCCTTCCTGGTGGCCCTGCCGGTGGTGCTGTACCAGGTGTGGGCCTTCGTGGCACCGGGCCTGTACAGCCACGAAAAGCGCCTGGTGCTGCCGCTGGTGGTGAGCAGCACGCTGCTGTTCCTGGCCGGGGTGGCCTTTTGCTACTTCTTCGTCTTCGGCCAGGTGTTCAAGTTCATCCAGGGCTTCGCGCCCAAGAGCATCACCGCGGCGCCGGACATCGAGGCCTACCTGAGCTTCGTGCTGACCATGTTCATCGCCTTCGGCGCGGCCTTCGAGGTGCCGGTGGCGGTGGTGGTGCTGGCCCGCATGGGCGTGGTCAGCGTGGAAAAGCTCAAGGCCTTCCGCGGCTATTTCATCGTGGTGGCTTTCATCATCGCCGCAGTGATCACGCCGCCGGACGTGGTGTCGCAGCTGGCCCTGGCCATCCCGATGTGCCTGCTGTACGAAGTGGGCATCTGGGCGGCGCAGATCTTCATCAAGCACACCCAGGCGCCTGCCGAAGAGCCCGCGGCGGACGGCACCAAGTTCTGAACCGTTCGCCGCAGCCCGGCGGCTTACCGCGGCGCTCGCTGGGCGGCCACCACCTTGGGCCGCTTGCCCACGGTCAATTCCACCTGCAAGGCCTGCTGGCCGCGCTGCACCCCCAGCCGGGCGCGGCTGTCGGGCCTGAGCGCCGCCACCTGTCGCAGCAACTGCGCCGTGTTGGCCACCGGCTGGCCGGCCACCGCCACCACCACGTCACCCGGGCGCAGGCCGCCCTTGTCGGCGGGGCCGTCCTGCAGCACGCCGGAGATCAGCACGCCTTCGCGCACCGGCAGCTTGAAGCTTTCGGCAAATTCAGGGGTCAGGTCGTTGGGTTCCACGCCGATCCAGCCGCGCGTGACCTGGCCGTCCTTGATCAGGCCTTCCATCACCTGGCGCGCGGTGTCCACGGGAATGGCGAAGCCAATGCCCAGGCTGCCGCCGCTGCGCGAATAGATGGCGGTGTTGATGCCCACCAGGTGGCCCGAGGCGTCCACCAGCGCGCCGCCGGAATTGCCGGGGTTGATGGCCGCGTCGGTCTGGATGAAGTTCTCGAAGGTGGACAGCTGCAGCTGGTTGCGCCCCAGCGCGCTGACGATGCCGGCGGTGACCGTCTGGCCCACGTTGAAGGGGTTGCCGATGGCCAGCACCGCATCGCCCACCTGCAGGGTTTCGGAGTTGCCCAGCGTCACCGCGGGCAGGCGGTCCAGGTCGATCTTCAGCACCGCCATGTCGGTCTCAGGGTCGGTGCCCACCAGGCGGGCTCGCGCTTCGCGGCCATCGGCCAGGCGAACGTCGATCTGGGTGGCGCCTTCCACCACATGGTTGTTGGTCAGCAGGTAGCCCTCGGGTGAAACGATCACCGCCGAGCCCACGCCCTGTGTGGCCTGGGGCTGCTGGCCCTGGAAAAAGCGCAGCCAGGCGTCGTCTTCTTCGCTCTGGTTGCGAAGCGGGGGGTGGGCGCGGCTGGCCATCACGCTGGCCACCGCTGGCGCGGCGCGGCGGGCCGCCATGGCCAACCCGGGCAGGGGTGCGGCGGCCGTCGAAACCCCCACGGCAGACGCCCCCGCCCCCGGTGCCGGCGCGGGGGCGGTGCGGATGGACACCACCGCCGGGCCGCTTGCGCCTGCGCCCAGCGCGCCCAGCCAGTGCGGCTTGAGGGTGCCCACCACGAACAGCACGGCCAGCGCCACCGTGACGGCCTGGGAGAATAGAAGCCAGAGTCTGCGCATGGAACGTGACGAGGAGCGCCGCGATGGTTTTGCGTGAACAGCTGCAGGCCCACTGGGCCGAGCAATTGGCGGTGTCGCGCTTCAAGGATTATGGGCCGAACGGTCTGCAGGTGCAGGGCCGCGACGAGGTGCGACGCCTGGTCTCGGGGGTCACCGCCAGCCTGGCTTTGATCGAAGCCGCGGTGGCCGTGCAGGCCGATGCCATCGTGGTGCACCACGGCCTGTTCTGGCGTGGCCAGGACGGTTGCCTCACCGGTTGGTTGAAGCGGCGGGTGCAGTTGCTGCTGGCGCACGACATCAACCTGTTCGCCTACCACCTGCCGCTGGATGCACACGCCGAACTGGGCAACAACGCACAGCTGGGACAGCGCCTGGGCCTGGCGGCCGACGCGCGCTTTGGCGAACAGGAACTGGGCTTCATCGGCCCGGCGCCCACCGGTGTCGCGGACGCGGCGTCGCTGGCCCGGCACGTGGCGCAGGTGCTGGGCCGCGCGCCCACGCTGCTGCCAGGCGACGGCCGCCCGCTGCGGCGCGTGGGCTGGTGCTCCGGCGGGGCCCAAGGGCACTTCGAAGAAGCGATGTCCGCCGGCGCGGACGCTTACATCACAGGCGAACTCTCCGAACCGCAGGCCCACCTGGCGCGCGAAACCGGCGTGGCCTTCCTGGCCTGCGGTCACCACGCCACCGAACGCTACGGCGCGCCGGCCCTGGGCGCCGACGCGGCGTCACGTTTCGGCATCGATCACGAATTCATCGAGATCGACAACCCCGCCTGACGTGAGCCCCCGCTTGCTGGGTACAGCAAGCACCCCCCGCGGGGGTGCGCGGCCGCTTGGGAACGGCCCGGCGCCGGCCGCTCGACATCATCAGAAGCCCATCTTCAAGCCCAGCGACAGCTGGTCGGTGTTGGGGTGGCTGCCGAAGGCGTTCAGGCGGTAGCGTTCCCATTCGCCGCGCAGCGCCAGGTTCTTGCTGATCTGGTACTCGGCGCCGGCGCCCAGCTTCACGCCGAAGCCGCGGTCGCTGCCACTGGGGCTGGTGGTCTTGGCGTTGACCACGCCCACGCGGCCCAGCAGGTTCCATTGCGGGGCGATGGGCAGCGTGCCCACCGCGTCGATGAATGCGCCATTGGCGCGTACCTTGCCGGCGCTGCCGCTCAGGCTGCCCAGGCCCATGGCGCCGGCTTCCAGCGCGAAGTTCGGCGTGGCCTGCCAGCCGCCATAGGCCTTGAAGCCGGTGCCGCTGTTGCTGCCGGTCACCCCGTTCACGGCGTCGTCCCAGCGTGGCACCGACAGGTTCAGGCCGCCGTAGAAGGGGCTGCTGTTCTGGGCCAGGGCGGGTGCGCTGGCACCCAGTGCCGTGGTGGCCAGAAGGCCAGCGCCGGCCAGGCGCCGGATCAGTTGGGTGCGGGGGGTGGGGCGCTTGTTTTGCATGCCAGTTTCCTTTTTCATGGTTGCGCCGGTCGCAGCGCGATCCGGCCCCGCCATGTTCAAGGGCTGCCCCGCGCGCCAGCATGTCGGCGGGGTGAAGCTGGGTAAGTGGCCGGTCGGGTTCCGCGGCGGCGGGTAAAGATGATGGGGTGGCGGCAAGCAGTTGTTGCGCGGCCCACCTCCCTGGCACTGCCGGACAATGTGGCCCATGAACCTTGTGGAATGCCCCGTGCCCCGCCTGGCCCTCACCATGGGTGACCCCTGCGGGATCGGCCCGGAGATCGTGGCCCGCCTGTTTGCCGATGCCAGCATCGACACCCGCGGTCTGCTGGTGCTGGCTGACGTGGCCGTGATGCGCCGAGCGGTCGCGCAGTGCGGGCTGCATCTGCCGGTGGCGCAGGTGGATGCGCCCGCCGATGTGGGCAACGCGCCGCCCCGATGCCTGCCGGTGTGGGCGCCGCCCGGCCTGCCGGCGGACCTGGCGCGTTTGCCCATGGGCCAGGTGCGGGCCGATGCCGGCCGCGCCGCCGCGCTGTGCATCGAGGCCGCGGCCGGCCTGGCGCGGCGCGGCGAGGTGGCGGCCATCGTCACCGCACCCATCCACAAGGAAGCGCTGGCGGCCGCGGGCGTGCCTTACCCGGGCCACACTGAGATGCTGCAGGCCCTGGCCGTCGGCGCTGGGGTGGCGCTGCCGCCGGTGCGCATGATGCTGGCCAATGACGAGCTGCGCGTGGTGCTGGTCACCATCCACGTGGCACTGCGCCAGGCCATTGCCCAGATCAGCATCGAATCGGTCCTGCAGACCTTGCGCATCGCCCATGCCGCCGCCGCTGCCTGGGGCCAGCCACAACCCCGCATCGCCGTGGCCGGGCTGAACCCGCACGCGGGCGAAGGCGGCCTGTTCGGTGACGAGGAAAGCTTGTTCATCGCGCCGGCCATCGACGCGGCGCGGGCCGAGGGCATCCAGGCCAGCGGCCCCTTCGCGCCCGACACCGTGTTCATGCGCGCGCGTCATGCGCCGGGCCACCCGGGTGAGTTCGACATCGTGCTGGCCATGACCCACGACCATGGGCTGATACCGGTGAAGTACCTGGGCGTGGAGCAGGGCGTGAACGTGACGCTGGGCCTGCCCTTCGTGCGCACCAGCCCCGACCATGGCACCGCCTTTGACATCGCCGGCCGCGGCGTGGCCGATGCGTCCAGCCTGCGCGCGGCGCTGCGCTGGGCGCGCCAGGCGGTGCTGGCGCGGCGCGCGGCGGCGGCCTGAAGGGTCAGGCCGCAGCGGCGGCGGGTTCGGCCTTCATGCGCGCCAGCTGTCGGCGCGCGCGCGCGGTGGCACGCTCGATCAGGTAGCCGCTTTCGAAGGCCCGCATGCGGCCGGTTTCGCACAGGCGGGTCAGCATGCGGTAGGTCATCGAGATGGTGCGCTTGTGCTTGCCGCCGCGGGTGAAGACGAAAAAGCTGCGCTCCGGGCTCATGTGGGCCAGCCGAACCTTGTGCCAGGCGCCGTCCTGGTGCAACTGGTAGGCGAAGCCAAGTTGCACGTGGTCGGCCAGGGTCTTGCCGCTGCTGGGTTCGGTCGGCTCGGGCTCGGGCAGGCCCTCGATCTGCAAGTCCACCGCGCTGGGAGCCGGTTCGACGTCGATGGCGATGTCCACCTGGCCGTCCCAGTCCACGCTGGCTTCGTCCAGCAGGCCCACGGCCATGGCCTCTTCGTCGCTGAAGGCCGCACGCGACGCGGTGGAGGGCAGCACGGCCGCCTGCTCCATGGGCATGACGGGCAACTCGGCCGCCTTGGGCAGCGGCGTGGACATGACCTGCTCCACCTGCTTGAGCAGCAGGTTGTGGTCCAGCGTGCTGACCACGCGGCCCTTCAAGGATTCGGCGTGCGCGGGCAGCAGCCGCGCAAAGAAGGCCTTGCGTTCGGCGTCGGACAGGCGCACCAGGTCCATGCCGGCGTTCAGGTCCTTCATCAGCTGGGGCAGGGCCAGCAGGAAGGTCTTGCGCTGCGCGGGCGACCCCTTGGGCTGCACGCTCATCACCAGTTCGCGCCCGGCGCGGCGGAAGCGTTCGGACAAGGCCGGCCCCACCGGTTCGGGCAGGTGCGCGGCGCGGGTGAGCACCGAGCTCCAGGTCTGGCTGAGGAAGTCGCGCAGGAACTCGTCCACCGGCACCGGCTCCAGCGCCGCCTGCAGTTGCGTGCTGTAGTGCTGCTGCACGCGCAGTTCGTTTTCCTTGCGCGCCAGCAGTTCGTCGGCAGCGCCTTCGGCGCGCACCTCGCGCCGGGCCTGTTCGGCGGCGAAGGATTCCAGCTTGTCCAGCCGTGCTTCGTAGACGTCAATGTGGTCGAAGTCGCCCTCGACGATCTCCTGCACCAGGTCCTTCACCAGGGCCATGAAGGCCTGGGCGTCGGCCTGGCCGAAATCGTCGTAGGCGCAGGCCAGGGACGCGATGCGGTTGACGAAGCGGCGCACCGGGTGGCGGCGCGACGAGAAGAAGCTGGGGTCGCCCAAGGCGGCGCGCAGCACCGGCAGCTGCAGCCGGGCAATCTGGCGCGCCATCTGCGGCGGCACCTTGGCGTCGGCCAGGATCTGGTCGAACAGCCCGCCCACCACGTCGATGACCATGTGGTCCAGCGATCCGCTGGCCAGCCGGCGCAGTTCCTCGCGGTGGGCGATGATCAGGTTGGGTGTTGCCGCTGCACCGCCATCGGCCGGCGCGCTGTCGGCAAAGCCGCCGTGCAGCCCGCCCGGGCCGCTGTCGGGCAGGTGGGCGTGCGCCAGCTGGCGCATCAGCGACATCATGCGCGGGTCCACCTGGCCCAGCATGGCGTTCATGCCCTGGGCCGGGCCGTGGCCCTGACCGACGGACGTATGCCCGCTCGCCGCAGCGTGGCCGCTGCCGGTGCCGCGCGGGCCGCCCGGTCCGGCATAGGCACCCAGCGCGCCGCCGCCGGTGCTGTGGGTGCTGCTGGCGTGACCTCGAACGCTGTCCAGGGAGTCGTAGCCTGAGTGGTGGCGGCCATGGCCGCTGTGGCGCACCGGGCGCAGGCTGGGTGCAATCGGCTGCACGCCCACGTTGCGCAGGTCGCTGGTGATGTCCAGGTAGGTTTGGCGCATGGCCGCGGCCAAGGAGCGGCCCACCTCGGTGGCCAGCACCTTGCGGGCGTCCGGCCGGTCGGTGGCCACACTGTCCACGGCGCGCATCAGCGCCAGGCCCACCAGTTCAGGGCGAAGCGGGTTGCGCGCGTTGGGCTGCGCGTCCAGCTTGAGCACCGCGCCGATGAATCCGTCCAGCTCGCGCAGTTCGGCTTCGCATTCGTGCTGGATCTCCAGCGCAAAGCGTTCCGCCGAGACCTGGTTTTCCACTTCGCGGTCGTCCACCAGTGACAGGGCGTCCCAGTCCGTGGCGGCCTGCACCACCTGGCCCGACAACGCGGCCACGTCGCGGCCCACGCGCTTGTCCAGCGTGTCGTTGAAGTTCAACGCAAAGATCGCCAGCTTGCGGTTCAGTTCGAACTGCGCGCCCAGGAAGGCGTCGCGCTGGTAGACGTTGTTGGACGACAGGGCGGCCAGCCCCAGGCTGTCCACCGTGCGTTCGGCGGCCGAGCGCGCGGCCATGCGCACCCGCTGGATGGCGGATTCGAGGTAGGGGGGCAGCCGGGATGGGGATGGTGCTGTGTTCATCGGGGCCGAAGACCTCGCATCAAAGCGAAGTATCGGCGTGCAGCGGCTGCGGATGAACGGGCTGGGCCGGGCGAAGCGGGCGTGTTTCACGCCCGGGCCCGGTTTGCAGCGGCACAGGGCCGAAAGCCCCGTGCCGGCCGCAACAGATGCTTACTTCTTCAGGGCGTCGCGGATCTCGCGCAGCAGGACCACGTCCTCGGGCGTCGGGGCCGGCGGCGCGGGCGGGGCTTCCTTCTTCATGCGGTTCAGCTGCTTGATCATCATGAAGATGATGAGCGCCAGGATGATGAAGTTCAGCGCCACGGTGATGAAGCTGCCGTAGGCGAACACCGCACCGGCCTTCTTCGCGTCCGCCAGGTTGGTGACGGTCTGCCCGGCCAGCGGGATGAAGTAGTTGGAGAAATCCAGGCCGCCGAACACTTTGCCCACGATGGGCATGATCAGATCGCCGACGATGGAGTCCACGATCTTTCCGAAGGCCCCCCCGATGATGACGCCGACCGCCAGGTCGACGACATTGCCTTTCATCGCAAATTCTTTGAACTCGCTTGTAAAACTCATCTTCTCTCTCCTTTTGTTCAAGATGGCCGTCTTGCGGACCACCTGTGTGGCACGCCGGGCGCGAGTATCGTCCAAAACTGCCCCGAGCTGCGGCACCGGCCTGAGTCAGCGAATCGTTGGCAAGAGTCAGTAGAATCCTGGGTTTCCCCCCTGAATCTCACCAGTTTTTGGCGCGCGTCAACGTGCACGAAACGAAACCACTGCCGAGGATTTCCATGAGTGACAGTCCCGTTGACCAGGGCAAGCGGACCTGGTTGATCGCGTCCAGTTGCGCCGGTGCCGTGGCCGGCGTCGCCACTGCGGTGCCCTTTGTCAGCACCTTCACCCCGTCCGAGCGCGCCAAGGCCGCCGGCGCCGCGGTGGAAGTGGACATCAGCGCCATCAAGCCAGGCGAGAAGCTCACCGTGGAATGGCGTGGCAAGCCGGTGTGGATTGTTCGCCGCACCAAGGAGCAGTTGGCGGCGCTGAAGAAGACCGATTCGCAGGTGGCTGACCCCGAATCCAAGCGCAAGCCCGACGAACTGACCCCGGCCTACGCCCGCAACGAGTACCGCTCCATCAAGGAAGAGTACCTGGTGGCCGTGGGCATCTGCTCGCACCTGGGCTGCTCACCCAGCGACAAGTTCACCCCCGGCGCGCAGCCCTCGCTGCCCGACGACTGGCAAGGTGGCTTCCTGTGCCCCTGCCACGGCTCCACCTTCGACATGGCCGGCCGCGTGTTCAAGAACAAGCCCGCACCCGACAACCTGGAAGTGCCGCCGCACATGTACCTGAGCGACACCTTGCTGCTCATCGGCGAAGACAAGAAGGCCTGAGGCCTGGTCCCGGTCAACAAAATCCCAAGAACCCCCGAGGTCACACCCCATGGCTGATTTCCACGAAGTCCAGCTGCCCGCCAACGCGCCCATCGCCGCGAAGGCCATGGCCTGGGCGCAGGCGCGCTTTCCCACCGCCTTCGACGCGTACAAAGTGCACATGTCGGAGTACTACGCGCCGAAGAACTTCAACTTCTGGTACTTCTTCGGCTCGCTGGCGATGCTGGTGCTGGTCATCCAGATCGTCACCGGCATCTTCCTGGTGATGCACTACAAGCCGGACGCGAACCTGGCCTTCGCGTCGGTGGAATACATCATGCGGGATGTGCCCTGGGGCTGGCTGGTGCGCTACATGCACTCCACCGGCGCCAGCGCCTTTTTCATCGTGGTGTACCTGCACATGTTCCGCGGGCTGATGTACGGCAGCTACCGCAAGCCGCGTGAACTGGTCTGGATCTTCGGCTGCGCCATCTTCCTGTGCCTGATGGCCGAGGCCTTCTTCGGCTACCTGCTGCCCTGGGGCCAGATGTCCTACTGGGGCGCCCAGGTGATTGTGAACCTGTTCGCCGCCGTGCCCTTCATCGGCCCGGACCTGGCGCTGCTGATCCGAGGCGACTACGTGGTGGGCGACGCCACGCTGAACCGCTTCTTCGCCTTCCACGTCATCGCGGTGCCGCTGGTGCTGCTGGGCCTGGTGGTGGCGCACCTGCTGGCGCTGCACGACGTGGGTTCCAACAACCCCGATGGCATCGAGATCAAGGCCAAGAAGGACGCCAACGGCAAGCCGCTGGACGGCATCCCCTTCCACCCCTACTACACCGTGCACGACATCATGGGTGTGGGCGGCTTCCTGATCGTGTTCTGCGCCATCCTGTTCTTCTCGCCCGAACTTGGCGGCTACTTCCTGGAATACAACAACTTCATCCCGGCCGACCCGCTGAAGACTCCGCCGCACATCGCGCCGGTGTGGTACTTCACGCCCTTCTATTCGATGCTGCGCGCCACCACCGACACCATGGTGAACGTGTTCTGCGTGGTGCTGGCCCTGGGCGCCGTGGGCGCGCTGCTGAAGGTGCCGGGCAAGGCCAAGATCGCG
Source organism: Burkholderiales bacterium JOSHI_001 (assembly GCA_000244995.1). Lineage (NCBI taxonomy): Bacteria > Pseudomonadati > Pseudomonadota > Betaproteobacteria > Burkholderiales > Burkholderiales bacterium JOSHI_001. Next base: position 1,319,784 of record CM001438.1, read on the forward strand.
GCCGTGGTCGCTGCGGTGGTGGCCATTGCGCTGCTGAAGACCTTCGACGCCAAGTTCTGGGGCGTGGTCGTGATGGGTGGTGCGGTCATCATCCTGTTCTTCCTGCCCTGGCTGGACTACAGCCCGGTGAAGTCCATCCGCTACCGCCCGCAGTGGCACAAGGTGCTGTACGGCATCTTCGTGGTCTTCTTCATCGTGCTGGGCTGGCTGGGCATTGAGCCGCCGTCCGATGGCAAGACGCTGCTGGCGCAGATCGGCACCTTGTTCTATTTCGGCTTTTTCCTGCTGATGCCCTGGTGGAGCCAGATCGGCGAGTTCAAGACACCGCCCGATCGCGTCAACTTCTCGGCGCATTGAAGGCGGGGCACACAACATGAAGAAACTCATCGCTTCCCTGTTCGCTGTTCTGGCCCTGTCGGCCGCGCTCATCGGCCCGGCCGTGGCCAACGAAGCCGGTCCGTCCTGGGACAAGTTCCCCAAGGAACGCACCACCGACCTGGCGGCGCTGCAAAACGGCGCCAAGGTCTTCGTCAACTACTGCCTGAACTGCCACCAGGCGGCCTTCATGCGCTACAACCGCATGAAGGACATCGGCCTCACCGACGAGCAGATCAAGAAGAACCTGCTGTTCGCTGGCGAGAAGGTCGGCGAGACCATGAAGACCAGCCTGGACCCCAAGCAGGCCAAGGAGTGGTTCGGCGCCCTGCCGCCCGACCTGAGCGTCATCGCGCGTTCGCGCGCCGGCGCCAACGGTTCGGGCGCGGACTACCTGTACACCTACATGCGCACCTTCTACCGGGACGAGACCAAGGCCACCGGCTGGAACAACCTGGTCTTCCCCAGCGTGGGCATGCCGCACGTGCTGTGGGAACTGCAGGGCACCCAGCGCGCCGTGTTCGCCGAAGAAGCCGACCCGCACGACAAGGCCAAGACGGTGCATGTGTTCAAGGGCTTCGAGCAGGAAGTGCCCGGCAAGCAGAGCAAGGCCGAGTACGATGCCACCGTGGCCGACTTGGTGGCCTTCCTGCAGTGGATGGGTGAGCCGGTTCAGAACCAGCGCATCCGCCTGGGCGTGGCGGTGCTGATCTTCCTGTGCCTCTTCACGCTGATCGCCTGGCGGCTGAATGCCGCCTTCTGGAAGGACATCAAGTAAGTCGTCTTCCGGCCCCGCGCCCACCGGCGTCGGGGCACCCCGCGCAGCGGTCGTCTTATGATGGCCGCTGCGCTTGTTGTTTTTGATTCGCCGTTTTCAGTCAGGAGCCCACCACCATGATGGTGCTTTATTCCGGAACCACCTGCCCCTACTCGCACCGCTGCCGCTTTGTGTTGTTCGAGAAAGGCATGGACTTCGAGATCCGCGACGTTGATCTCTTCGCCAAGCCGGAAGACATCGCCTTGATGAACCCGTACAACGAGGTGCCCATCCTGGTGGAGCGCGACCTCATCCTGTACGAATCGCACATCATCAATGAGTACATCGACGAGCGTTTCCCGCACCCGCAGCTGATGCCCGGGGATCCGGTGGCCCGCGCCCGGGTGCGCCTGTTCCTGTTCAACTTCGAGAAGGAGTTGTTCGCCCACGTCAACATCCTGGAAGGCCGGGGCGGTGCCAAGGGCAACGACAAGCAGCTGGAAAAGGCGCGCAACCAGATTCGCGACCGCCTCACCACGCTGGCCCCCATCTTCCTGAAGAACAAGTTCATGCTGGGCGACGACTTCAGCATGCTGGACGTGGCCATCGCCCCGCTGCTGTGGCGCCTGGACTACTACGGCATCGATCTGTCCAAGAACGCCGCGCCGCTGCTGAAGTACGCCGAGCGCATCTTCTCGCGCCCGGCCTACATCGAGGCGCTGACGCCGTCCGAAAAGGTCATGCGCAAGTAAGCGCCGGAACGGTTCGATGAGTTCGACCCCTCCGTCGTCCGAGTCCCAGGGCACGTCCACCCGGCCTTACCTGATCCGCGCGCTGCACGACTGGTGCACCGACAACGGCTTCACGCCGTATGTGGCAGTGCACGTGGATGCGTCGGTTCAGGTGCCGATGGAGTACGTCAAGGGCGGCGAGATCGTGCTGAACGTCGGTTTCGAGGCCACCTCGGGGCTGAAGCTGGGCAACGAGTTCATCGAATTCAGGGCCCGCTTCGGCGGCATGGCGCGCGACATCATCGTGCCGGTGGACCATGTCGTGGCCATCTATGCACGGGAAAACGGGCAGGGCATGGCCTTCCCGCAGCCCAGCGACGCGCCCGGGGCCAGCCCGGCGCCGACCGAGCACGACCCCAAGGGCACACGCCCGGACGTGCCAGCCCGAGGCCTGCGCCTGGCCGGCAGCGAAGACGGGCCGGATGGCGCCGCTGCCAAGCCGGCCGATGCCCCGCCCCAGCCGCCCGAACCCACGCCGCCGGCAGCGCCCGGTGGTGGCCGGCCGTCGCTGAAACGGGTGAAGTAGGTCTCACAGGGCCGCCATGCGGCCCGCCTACAATCCGCGTCCCACGCCGGCTTAGCTCAGTTGGTAGAGCACCCGCCTTGTAAGCGGAAGGTCGTCCGTTCGATTCGGACAGCCGGCACCAGCACTTACACCCCCGCTGGTTGAATCCGCACCCGGATTGCGGTAGCCTGCCAGCCCTTTGCTTGAAGTGTGGTGTCGATAGTGGGCACCAACTGCCGCAACTTGGCCGCCACCGCGGGGTTGGCGGCCAGCAGGGTCCAGCCGGTTTCGTCCACCGGGCCGGACCGCACATGCGGCACCAGGCCGGCGGGCAACACAGGGACGATGGCGGCCAGGCGGGCCGCCGAATCGCGCAGGCGTTCGCCCAGGCGGGCCAGCGGCTCGCTTTGATGCAGCGCCTGGTCGATGGACAACGGCCGGGGCACGGTGGCAGTCGGGGGGAACTTCGGCGGTGCGGCCATGGCTTGTCAGGAGTTTAGCGATGCAGATCATGATCACCCACAGCAGCCTGCTCAGCACACGGGTGCTGAACTTCAGCCGCTGGCAGATTGCCGGGGCACTGCTGGGCCTGGCGGCAGCGCTGATGCTGTTTTCCGGCGCGGTGTACCACTTCGTGTTCCTGAAGGCCGCCCGCGATGGCTGGCCGGTGGTCAGCCAGATCGTGAAGCTGATCGTGCGCGATGAAATCGCCCAGCGCGACCGCTTCATGCGCGAGAACCTGGACGCCATGGCCCAGCGGGTGGGCGAAATGCAGGCCAAGCTGGTGAAGATGGAGGCCGTGGGCGAACGGGTGTCCGGCCTGGCCGGCATCAAGCCCGAAGAACTGGCGCTGCCGACGTCCCCGGGCGCCAGCAAGCCGGCCGCGGCCGCGCCCGGCGGCCAGGGCGGCCCCTTCGTGCCCTTGAACCGGCCCACCCTGGACGAACTGAACCAGGCCATCAACCAGATGGAAGAACGCACCGAACACGGCACCGACCTGTTCACCATGGTGGAGTCGCGCCTGTTCGAAACCCGGCTGCAAAGCCTGCTGGTGCCCAGTTCGGTGCCGGTGGCGGACGTGCAGGTGGGTTCCGGCTTCGGCTTCCGCCACGACCCCTTCACCGGCCGCGCCGCGCTGCACACGGGGCTGGACTTCCCCACGGCCACCGGCACCCCCATCCAGGCCGCGGCCGGCGGCGTGGTGTTGTCCACCGACTACCACCACGCCTACGGCAACCTGCTGGAAATCGACCACGGCAACGGCCTGGTCACACGCTACGCCCACACCTCGAAAATTGGGGTGAAGGTGGGCGACCTGGTCAAGCGCGGCCAGGTGGTGGCCGAGGTGGGCTCGACCGGCCGGTCCACCGGCCCGCACCTGCATTTCGAGGTGCTGCTGGACAGCGTGCCGCAGAACCCGGCACGATTCCTCGCGGGCTTGAGCGCCCGCCGCTGACGCACCCCCCGGGTGATAGACTGCGCGGGTTTGCCCGGACCTGCGCGCGCAGCGCCGCCTGCCCCGTTCTTGCCCCTGGTTGAAGGGTCTTGCAGGCCCGCAGCGCGCCCCGATATGCCGGGCTGTCCCCCGGCCTCCGGCAGGCATATTCGGCACCCGACCGCGCACGCCAAAGCGCAGCAGAACAGACCCAACGCGCCGCGCGCGCGTCGCCCAAACGCATGTTGCCCAAGCTACTCACCTCCATCTTCGGCAGTCGCAACGACCGCCTGCTGAAAACCTACCGGCGCGTGGTGGAGAAGGTCAACGCCCTGGAGCCGCAGTTCGAGAAGCTGGACGACACGGCCTTGCGTGCCAAGACCGAAGAATTCCGCCAGCGCCTGGCCCAGGGTGCCACGCTGGACGACCTGCTGCCCGAGGTGTTCGCCACGGTGCGCGAAGCCGGCAAGCGCACCCTGAAGATGCGCCACTTCGATGTGCAGCTGATCGGCGGCATGTCGCTGCACAACGGCAAGATCGCCGAGATGCGCACCGGCGAAGGCAAGACCCTGATGGCCACGCTGCCGGTGTACCTGAATGCGCTGTCGGGCAAGGGTGTTCACGTGGTCACGGTGAACGACTACCTGGCCTCGCGCGATGCCGAATGGATGGGCCGCCTGTACGGCTTCCTGGGCCTGACCGTGGGCGTGAACGTGCCAGGCCTCACGCGGGAACAGAAGCAGGCTGCCTACGGCGCCGACGTCACCTACGGCACCAACAACGAGTTCGGCTTCGACTACCTGCGCGACAACATGGTCTACGAAGTGGCCGACCGCGTGCAGCGCGGCCTGAACTTCGCCATCGTCGACGAGGTGGACTCCATCCTGATCGACGAAGCGCGCACGCCCCTCATCATCAGCGGCCAGGCCGAGGACCACACCGAGCTCTACGTCAAGATCAACGCCATCGTGCCCAGGCTGAAGAAACAGATCGGCGAGGCCGACCCGCGCACCGGCGAAGGCGTGATCGAGCCGGGCGACTACACGGTGGACGAAAAGGGCCACCAGGTCTACCTCACCGAGGCCGGCCACGAGAACGCCGAGAACCTGCTCTCGGGCGCCGGCCTGCTGGCCGAAGGTGCCAGCCTGTACGACGCGGCCAACATCTCGCTGATGCACCACGTGTACGCGGCGCTGCGGGCCAACCAGCTGTACCACCGCGACCAGCACTACGTGGTGCAGAACGGCGAAGTCATCATCGTGGATGAATTCACCGGGCGGCTGATGACCGGCCGGCGCTGGAGCGACGGCCTGCACCAGGCCGTGGAAGCCAAAGAAGGCGTGGAGATCCAGAGCGAGAACCAGACCCTGGCGTCCATCACCTTCCAGAACTACTTCCGCATGTACGGCAAGCTGGGCGGCATGACCGGCACGGCCGACACCGAGGCCTATGAATTCCAGGAAATCTACGGCCTGGAAACCGTGGTCATCCCGCCCAACAAGCCCACCATCCGCAAGGACGAACTGGACCTGATCTACAAGACCAGCCGCGAGAAGTTCAACGCGGTGACCGAAGACATCCGCGACTGCCACACCCGCGGCCAGCCGGTGCTGGTGGGCACCACCAGCATCGAGAACTCCGAGCTCATCTCCGATCTGCTCACCAAGGCCGGCCTGCCGCACCAGGTGCTCAACGCCAAGCAGCACGCCAAGGAAGCCGAGATCGTGGCCCAGGCCGGGCGGCCAGGCGTGATCACCATCGCCACCAACATGGCCGGCCGCGGCACCGACATCGTGCTGGGCGGCAACGTGGAGAAGCAGATCCAGTTCCTGGACGCCGATGAAGCCGTGTCCACGATCGAGAAGGCCCAGCGCATCCAGCAACTGAAGGACGAATGGGCCGGCCTGCACGCCAAGGTGAAGGCCGAAGGGGGCCTGCGCATCATCGCCACCGAACGCCACGAAAGCCGCCGCATCGACAACCAGCTGCGCGGCCGCTCGGGCCGCCAGGGCGACCCCGGCTCCAGCCGCTTCTACCTGAGCCTGGACGACCCGCTGATGCGCATCTTCGCCGGCGACCGCGTCAAGGCCATCATGGAAAGGCTGAAGATGCCCGACGGCGAAGCCATCGAGGCCGGCATCGTCAGCCGCAGCATCGAAGGCGCGCAGCGCAAGGTGGAAGCGCGCAACTTCGACATCCGCAAGCAGCTGCTGGAATACGACGACGTCTCCAACGACCAGCGCAAGGTCATCTACCAGCAGCGCAACGAGATCCTGGAATCGACCAACGTCACCGCGCAGATCAACAACCTGCGCCAGTCGGCCATGGAAGACGTGGTGCGCACCTATGTGCCGCGCGAAAGCATGGAAGAGCAGTGGGACCTGAAGGCGCTGGAAAAGACGCTGGCCGACGAATGGCAGATCACCCTGCCGGTGGCCGACACCATCGCCAAGGCCGATGCCGCCACCGATGACGACGTGGTGGCCATGGCCACCAAGGCCGCCGACGAGGTGTTCGCCGGCAAGCTGGAACTGGTGGGCGAGGAGCAGTTCAACCCCTTCATGCGCATGGTGCTGCTGCAGTCCATCGACAGCCATTGGCGTGAACACCTGGCCGCGCTGGACTACCTGCGCCAGGGCATCCACCTGCGCGGTTACGCCCAGAAGAACCCGAAGCAGGAATACAAGCGCGAGGCCTTCGAGCTGTTCGGCCAGTTGCTGGACGTGGTGAAGCTGGAAGTCACCCGCGTGCTGCTGACCGTGCGCATCCAGAGCCAGGAGCAGGCGGCCGAAGCGGCCGAGGCCATCGAGGAACGCGCCAGCCAGGTGAGCAATGTCACCTACACCCACCCGAACGAAGACGGCAGCGTGTCCGAAGAGGCCGACGCCACCGTCACCGCGGCGGCGGGCAGCGACCTGCCCAAGGTGGGCCGCAACGACCCCTGCCCCTGTGGCAGCGGCAAGAAGTACAAGCAGTGCCACGGCAAGCTGGCCTGACAGCCCCATCGCTTCTTTGGGGGTTCGCGTCAGCGGGGATTGCTTGTGGCCTTGATCCCGCATAAGGTGGATCGCTCGGCTGTGGCGCCAGTCGCCCCGGCCGAGCCGGTTCCCCCTGTGCAGACGCGCTGACGGGCCCTGAGTCGGGACGACAGGCGGCAGGCCGTGCAGGGGGTGCATCCACCGCCCACCCACGGAGCCTGACCCATGACATTGAAGGCGATCACCGCGTCGATCTCGTTGTTCGGCCTGGCGGCCAGTACCGCCCTGGCCGCCGAACCCGCCCCCCCCGTTGACACCTCCGGGACCACCGCCAGCCCGCTGCAGGAATCCCGGCGTGTGGTGCGCGACAAGGAAACCGGCAAGCTGCGCTCACCCACCGAAGAGGAACTGGCGGCCGAGCGCGCTGAACGCAAGGCGCGGGGCGAACCCGAGCCCGGTGCGAACCGCGTACCGCTGGCCGTGCGCCAGCACCCCAACGGCATGCGCAGTGCCGTGCTGGGGCCGGAATACCTCGTCACGCTGAGGGCGGAGCGCGGCCCCGATGGCAAGCTGGTGATCAAGCACGCCAACCCGGCGCATGAGCACCCGGTCGCCCCCCAACAGCAAGCCACCGAGTGAGGCCCGCAGTGAAAACCAACACACTGATCGCCGCCGGCCTGCTCGGCCTCGCCCTGGCCGCCCCCGCGGGCGCTGCCCGCATGGTGCTGAACAACGTCGACGCCCCGGGCATCGGCTTCAACGACCCGACGCCGGCCACGCCGGTGGGCGGCAACGCCGGCACCACCGTTGGCGCGCAGCGCCTGGTGGCCTACAGCCGGGCCCTGGAACTGTGGGGCAAGACCCTGCGCAGCGACGTGACCGTCGTGGTGCGGGGGTCCTTCGCCCGGCTGGACTGCGTGCGCGGCGTGCTGGCACAGGCGGGTGCCATCCAGATCTTCTCCGACTTTCCCCGCACGCCCTTGCCTGGCCATTGGTACGGCGTGGCGCTGGCCAACGCCATCGCGGGCGAGGACCTCGCGCCCGGGCCGCTGGACATCCCCGGCCCCACCGACAACGGCAACGACGACATCATCGCCAGCTTCAACGGCGACGTCGGCAAGGCCGACTGCCTGCCCGGCCCGGGCTGGTACTACGGGCTGGACAACAACGCCCCGGCCGGCCAGATCGACTTCCTGGACACCTTCATGCACGAGGTGGCGCATGGCCTGGGCTTCCAGAACTTCGTCAACGAAGGCACCGGCAACCTGGTCGACGGCCTGCCCGACGTGTACATGGCCAACACCCTGGACCTGAGCACGCGCCGCAAGTGGAACACCTTGACAGGGCCGGAGATCGTGGCCTCGGCCCTGCGCAATGGCAAGGTGGTCTGGGACGGCGCCAACGTGACGGCCAACGCGCCGCTGGTGCTGGGGCCCTTCGAAGGCATCCGGTTGTCCGGCGCCCTGACCGGTGAGCCCGAATTCGGCACCGCCGCCTTCGGCGCCCCGCCCAGCGTGGCCAACTTCAGCGGCGCCGTGGTGCTGGCCACCGACAGCGTGGCCGCGCCGGGCGGTGGCACCATCACCGACGGCTGCGAGCCCATCACCGCCGCGGTGGCGGGCAAGATCGCGCTGGTGGACCGGGGGCTGTGCGGTTTCGTCGTGAAGGCGAAGAACGCCCAGAACGCCGGCGCCACGGGCCTGATCGTGGCCAACACCCTGGGCCGCGGCGTGGCCGGCATGGCCGGCACCGACCCCACGGTCACCATCCCGTCGATCCTGGTGTCCAACGCCGACGGCGATGCGATCAAGGCCGCGTTGCCGACCGTGAGCGTGGCCTACTTCGTCGATCCCACCCGCCGCGCCGGTGCGGCAGAAGGGTTCGTCCGCCTGTTCGCGCCGCCGGTCTACCAGCCCGGCTCGTCCATCTCCCACTTCGACGTCGTGGCCTCGCCCAGCCTGCTGATGGAGCCCAACATCACCCTGGACCTGCGTTCGGCGCAGAGCCTGGACCTGACCTCGTCGCTGATGAAGGACATCGGCTGGAAGCTGGAAACCCTGAAGATCGGCCGCTGCGACACCGGCGTCGCCAGCACGCTGCGCACCGGTCAGATGCTTCACGCCAGCGTGGACGCCTGCGTGGGCATTGCCACCAAGCAGCGCGAGTTCAGGGACTGCGTGCGCGACGTGACCAAGCAGGCGCGGCGTGATCGGCTGCTGAGCGGGCATGAGCGCTCGCGCATCCTGCACTGCATCGGCGAACACGACCGCGACGACGACCGCGACTGACGTTTCGGGCGGGTCGGTGGGGGTGGGGCGAATACACTTCGCCCACCCACCACCGACCCCGTCCGGACATGCCTGTCAACCTGATCGCCCCTGACCCGGCCCACCTTTACCCGGTTGCCGGGCTCCGCATCGGCACCGCCATGGCCGGCGTGCGCAAGGCCAACCGGCGTGACCTGGTGGTGTTCGAACTGGCGGCGGGTTCGGCCGTGGCTGGGGTGTTCACCAAGAACCGCTTCTGCGCCGCGCCGGTGCAGGTGTGCCGCGAACACCTGGCCGGCGCTGCCGGCATCCGCGCCATGGTGGTGAACACCGGCAATGCCAACGCCGGCACCGGCGCCGATGGCCTGGCGCGCGCGCGGCGCAGCTGCGAGGCGCTGGCCGCGCAGATGGCGATCACGCCGCAGCAGGTGCTGCCGTTTTCCACCGGCGTGATCATGGAAACCCTGCCGGTGGACCGCATCGAAGCCGGCCTGCCCGCGGCCCTGGCCGACCTGAAGGCCGCGAACTGGGCGGTGGCGGCCGAGGGCATCATGACCACCGACACCCTGCCCAAGGCGGCGTCGCGCCAGGTGCAGGTCGGCGGCAAGACCGTCACTGTCACCGGCATCGCCAAGGGCGCCGGCATGATCCGGCCCAACATGGCCACCATGCTGGGCTTCGTGGCCACCGACGCGGCCATCGCGCCAGCGCTGCTGCAGCCCCTGGTCACCGAAGCGGCCAACGCCAGCTTCAACCGCATCACCATCGACGGCGACACCTCCACCAACGACAGCTTCGTGCTGGTGGCCACCCAGGCCGCGGGCAACGCGGCCATCACGTCCCTGGATTCCGCCGATGGCCGCGCGCTGCGCGACGCGGTGCTGGCGGTCAGCCAGCAGCTGGCCCAGGCCATCGTGCGCGACGGCGAAGGCGCCACCAAGTTCATCACGGTGCAGGTGGACGCGGGCCGCACCGAAGACGAATGCCAGCGCGTGGCCTACGCCATTGCGCATTCACCGCTGGTGAAGACCGCCTTCTTCGCCAGCGACCCCAACCTGGGCCGCATCCTGGCCGCGGTGGGGTATGCCGGCATCGACGACCTGGACCAGGGCCTGATCGACCTGTACCTGGACGACGTGCACGTGGCGGTGAAGGGCGGGCGCCATCCGTCCTATGAAGAAGCGCAGGGCGCGCGCGTGATGAAGCAGGCTGAGATCACGGTGCGCGTGGTGCTGAACCGCGGCAAGGCCCAAGCCACGGTGTGGACCTGCGATCTTTCGTACGACTACGTGAAGATCAACGCTGACTACAGGTCCTGAGCGGCCTTCAGTTCGACGGCGAATCGATGTCGCCGCGGTATTCCACCTTGCCGCGGATGCGCGCGCGCGGGTGCACGTCGATCATGGCGTCGTACTGGGCGTCGCCCTGCAGCGTGGCCGAGCCGGTGATTTCCAGCGTCTTGCGCGCAATGATGGTGCCGCGCACCTTGCCTTCCAGCAGCACGTGGTCGGCTTCGATGGTGGTGTTGTCCACCATGCCGGTGGGGCCCACGTGCACCGTGCCGCCGGTCTGGAAGGTGATGCCGCCTTTCAACACGCCGTCGATCTTCAGGCCCAGGTCCTGGGCCGAACTGAACGAGCCTTCGAACACCGCCCCTTCGGCGATGAGGCTGGAAATGGCGTTCAACTGATCGGCAGGAACCAGGCGGGCGGCGGCGCTGTGATCGTCGTTCATGGGCGTTGGGTTTCGGTGTTGCGGGTTGCGGGGGATTGTGCCCCAGCTGCAGCGCGCTTCGGCGCTGCAGCGGGCTCGGAATCGTCCAGTCGCAGCGGGTAGCCGCGTCGGGGGGAAGTGGCCGTGGCCGGCAGCGAGGCCGGCTCGGCTTCGGGCAGCGCCGCATGGCTTGCGGGCGTGGGCGCGGACGCTTTCAGGGGGGGAGCGGCCGCCTGCGGTTCGGGGCGCGGCGCGGGCCCGCTGGCCTGAACGGCCGTCCATCCCCAGCGCAGGCCCATGAACACTGCGGCGGCTGCGGTGAGGGCGCCCAGGCCGATCAGCGCCTGGCCACTGCCCCAGAGCAGCCAGCGAAAACCCAGGCGCCAGGCCGCCACACGAGCGCCACGCTTCGCCGAGCGGGCCAGCGCCGCTTTGCGAATGGCCTCGGAGGAGGGGATCCTAGCGGGGGGTGGCAGCCCGTTCGCCATCCGGACGCACCCGCTCCAGCTGCGCGTTCAGGTCTGCGCCGTTGACCTGCAGGTGCGTGTAGCGGATGCGACCTGACACGCTGGCCGAGCTGTGCAGCGACACCTTGCCGCCGCCCGCGTCCAGCAGGCCTTCGGTGCTGCCCAGCACCGAGATGCTGCGCGCACGCACATCGCCCACCACGGTGCCGGTGTCGGTGATGGTGACCTGGCCGGCCACGGCCGATTCGGCCACCCGCACATCCCCCAGCACTTCGCCGGCGATGGTGAGCGAGCCCACGATGTCGGCGCTGCCGGTGAAGGACAGGCCGTGGCCGATCATGGAATGGCGCGACGGCTCGTCGCCCTGGGGCACCGGGGCCGCGGCCTCCTGGCCCTCCAACAGCACCGGCACGCGCTCGACCACGGGCATGGCGCTGCCCATGGGCACGGCCACGCCGGCCGCTTCGGGGGCCGCGTCGCCGTCCTGGGGGGGGGAGTTGCTTTCGCTGTCCATGGTGAGGCCCACGTCGAGGTTGGAGGGGAGTTCGAAACGCCGGGCGCGTTGCGTCATTTCAGCACCGGGAGGGCGTGTTCTGGACGGGTGGTGGAAAACGGCCCTTGAAGGACCGCTCCATCATACATACGCAGTCGCGCGGCGATGATGCGGCCGGTGCTCACGCCGGTGCTGGCAACGAAGGCGGTGCCCAGGCATTCCACCTCGGTGGCTTCGTCCTCGCCTTCGACGTCGAAGCCCAGGCGGCCCAGCACGTACAGGTCGCCCAGCACCTTGAAGCGCCCGGTCAGGCGGGCGCCATGCCACACCACCAGGCGGCCGGCGACGTCGCCGCTGCCGGTGAGTTCACCCTGCAGCAGCAGGCCGCCCTTGAAACTGAAGTCGCCGGCCAGCGAGGTGCCTGCCGCCACGCGGTTGACGATGTTCATGCGCACCGGGTCGATGACCAGGGTGTCCTGGCTGCGGTCCAGGGCGGTGGCGGCGGTGGGAGCTGCGGCGCTCATCGGTTCAGCGCAGTGAACACCAGCCACAGCAGTCCCGACCAGGCCAGCAGCAGCGCCAGGGCCACATGGCGCCTCACACGGCTCAGGCGCTGCGGCGACACCGGCTGGTTGATGGGCGCGGACTCGGGGTCGGCGCCCAGCAGGCTGCGGCCGGCCAAGCTGACCAGTTCGGCCCCGTTGCGGGTGGCTTCCAACCAGGTGCCGTGCTCGGGCTGGTTGCGGGCGGTGTCGCCGGGCCCCATCTCCACGGTGAGGGCAGACCCCACGATGCTGCGGGTGAAGTAGCTGTCGATGGTTTCGGGTGCTGGCATTGGGGCAGGATTATCGCGGCAAGCGCGGCCTCCCCAGTTTGATGGAGCGCGGCGCTTGTGCCGGCCCGCAGGGCGCTGATAGCATCCGCACCCTGCTTCCCGCCCACCGCCGGAGACGTCGCATGATCCGATCCAAGCCCACCACGATCCAAGCCGCCCTGCCGGGCGCTTGCGCCGTGCGTGCCGGTGGGTTCGGCATGCAGCACCGGCACCTGGCACCTTAGCCCCTCGGCCCGCTTCCTCAACCAGGAAGCCCCGCCGAGTCCTTCGGCGGGAACCCGACAGGGGTCCTTCAAGACCCTCCCCGCCGTCGATTGAACATCGATTCCGCCTGTCCGCGCCTCACAAGGGACGCGGGCGGCCACAGGGAGACCGACATGAGCCACCACGCTCCGTGGCACCAGCGATGGCAGCAGGCCGCCCTGCGGCGCCTGCTGCCTGCCCCCGACGACCTCTTGCGCGACGCCGTCTACCGTCGCCTGTTCGCCAGCATCCTGGTCAGCTCGCTGGGCGGGCAGGTCACCATGCTGGCGCTGCCGCTCACCGCGGCGGTACTGCTGAATGCATCGCCCACCCAGATGGGCCTGCTCACCGCGGCCGAGATCGCGCCCTTCGTGCTGTTCTCGCTGCCCGCCGGCGTGTGGCTGGACCGGGTGAAGAAGCTGCCTGTGTACATCGCCGGTGAAGCGGTGCTGGGCCTGGCGGTGGCCAGCGTGCCGCTGGCCCATGCGATGGGCTGGCTGACCATGGCCTGGCTGTATGCCGTGGGCTTTGTGCTGGGCACCATCCACACCACCGCCGGCAGCGCCGCGCAGATCGTGCTGACGCAGGTGGTGGCGCGCGAACGGCTGGTGGAGGCGCACGCGCGCAACGCCCTGGCCAGTTCAGGTGCCGAGGTGGTGGGTCCGGGTCTGGCCGGGGTGCTGATCCGCGCCGTGGGTGCGCCGGTGGCCTTGCTGGTGGACGCGGTGATGCTGATGTTCTCGGCCGCCATCCTGCGTGGCGTGAAGGTGAGCGAACGCCGCGTGCCGCGCCCTGACGCCCACTTCTGGCGCGACCTGCGCTCGGGCGTGGCCTTCGTGCGCGGCCACCGCTTGCTGGTGACGCTGGCCTGCGCGGTGGGTGCCTTCCAGTGCTTTCACCAGGCGGCCATGGTGGTGAACATCCTGTTCGCCACCCGCACCCTGGGCCTCACCGAGCAGGAAATTGGCAGTTGCTTCGTGGCCCTGGGTCTGGGCACGGTGCTGGCCAGCGTGCAGGGCCACAGCATCAGCCGGCGCATCGGGCCCGGGCCCAGCCTGGCGCTGGCTTTTGCCATCTGCGCCAGTGGCTGGGCGGTGCTGGCCGCCGCGCCGGCCAACCGCTGGGGCGTGCTGGCCTTCGCTTTCATGCTGTTCGCCTTCGGCGTGGGCGCCGTGCTGATCTTCGTGAACTTCCTGGCCCTGCGCCAGGCGGTCACGCCCGAGCCCATGCTGGGCCGCATGACCAGCACCATGCGCTGGCTCATCCTCATCCCGGCCGGGCCGGGCGCGTTGCTGGGCGGTTGGCTGGGCGAACACGTGGGCCTGCGTGCCGCGCTGGGTTTCGCTGGCGGTGGTGCGGCCTTGCTGGCCCTGGTGGCCTGGCGTCACCCGGTGTTGCGGGCGGTGCGCGAACTGCCCCAGCCGCAGGCGCAGGACGACTTCATCGGCGAGGAAGCGGCCCTGCCGCCGGTGCTGACGGCGCCCCAGGCCGGCAGCGGTGCCTGATGGACGGCCGGTTCAGCCCACCGGGCTGAACCGGTCCACCGCGTCGGTGATGATGCCGTCGATGCCGTCTGCAATGAGCCGTTGCGCCGCTGCGGGGTCGTTCACCGTGTAGACCAGCGCGCGCAGGCCGCTGGCGTGCAGGCGCCGGATGAAGGCCGCGTCGGCCAGCGTGTGGTTGGCCACCACGGCCACGCAGCCCAGGTCGGTGGCCGCGTCGTGCCAGCCGTCCCACAGCGTGTCCACCAGCAGCGCGCGCGGCAGTTCGGGCGCGGCGTCGCGGGCGCCTTTCAAGGCGTCCACCTGGAAGGAACTGAGCAAAGGCACCAGCGCCTGACCGGCCCACAGGGCTTTCACCTGCTGAGCCACCACGCGCCCGGTGGCGTTCGACGTTCCCGGCGTGGGTTTGACCTCGATGTTCAGCGCGAAGCCATTGGCCTGAACGAAGCGGGCAATGGCTTGCAGGTGAGGGATGGGCTCTCCTGCGTAGCGCCGGCTGTGCCAGGCGCCGGCATCGATGCACGACAGCACGGACCAGGTGCGTTCGCCCGCCACGCCGGCTTCGGGCGTGGTGCGCTCCAGCGTGGCGTCATGCAGCAGGAAGGGTTCGTCGTCGGCCGACAGCTTCACGTCGCACTCGAAGGCGCGCCAACCGTGGCCGGCGCCGACGCGAAACGCCGCCAGCGTGTTTTCCGGTGCCAGCTTGCCGGCACCGCGGTGGGCGATCCAGAAGGGGTAGGGCCAGGGGGTGGTCAGCGCCATGGTCCGCGTCAACCCACGCGCTGGCCGTTGGTCGCGTCGAACCAGTGCAGGTGCTGCGGTGGGGCGTTCACCATCACGGTCTCGCCCAGCTTGGGCGGTGGCAAGGTGCCGTCGATGCGCAGCGTGAACATCGCGTCGCCAATGCGTCCGTACACCAGGCGTTCGGCGCCCAGCATTTCCAGCATCTGCACCACCATCGGCCACCGGCCGCTGCCCAGTTGCGCATGTTCGGGCCGCAAACCCAGGATGAGCTCACCATTGCGCGGCGCGGGCGCCGGAAGTTCCAGCGCCTGCGCGCCCAGCGTGAAACGGCTGCCGCTGGCCGCGCCGGTGATCAGGTTCATCGGCGGGCTGCCGATGAAGCCGGCCACGAAGGTGGACGCCGGCGTGCCGTACACCTGCTCGGGGGTGCCCACCTGTTCCATGCGGCCGGCGTTCATCACGATCATGCGCTGCGCCAGGGTCATGGCCTCTACCTGGTCGTGGGTGACGAACAGGCTGGTGATGCCGAGCTCGGCATGCAGCTTCTGGATTTCCAGACGGGTCTGCGCGCGCAGCTTGGCGTCCAGGTTGGACAGCGGCTCGTCGAACAGGAAGACCTGCGGCTGGCGCACGATGGCCCGACCCATGGCCACGCGCTGGCGCTGCCCGCCGGACAACTGCCGCGGCGTGCGTTCGAGCAGTGCGCCCAATTCCAGGATCTTGGCCGCCTTGTTCACCCGGGTGTCGATCTCGGCCTTGGGCACCTTGGCGATCTTCAGGCCATAGGCCATGTTGTCGTACACGCTCATGTGCGGGTAGAGCGCGTAGTTCTGGAACACCATGGCGATGTCGCGCTGCGCCGGTTCCACGTCGTTCACCACGCGCCCGCCAATGCAGATTTCACCGCCGGTGATTTCCTCCAGCCCCGCCACCATGCGCAGCAGGGTGCTCTTGCCGCAGCCGCTGGGGCCGACGATGACGATGAACTCACCATCCGCGATCTCGGCGTTCACGCCATGGATCACCTTGTTGGCCTTGGCACCGCTGCCGTAGGACTTTTCGACGTTGCGCAGACTGATGGCAGCCATTTACTTTTCCGTGTCCACAAGGCCCTTGACGAACCATTTCTGCATCAGCATCACCACCAGTGCGGGGGGCACCATGGCCAGCATGGCGGTGGCCATGATCACGGCCCAGTCGGTCTGCGCGTCGCCGCCGGAAATCATGCGCTTGATGCCGATGACCACCGGGTACATGCTCTCGTCCGTGGTCACCAGCAGCGGCCACAGGTACTGGTTCCAGCCGTAGATGAACTGGATGACGAACAGCGCCGCGATGCTGGTGGCCGACAGCGGCACCAGCACGTCCTTGAAGAAGCGCATGGGGCCCGCGCCGTCGATGCGCGCGGCCTCGGCCAGTTCTTCGGGAACGGTCAGGAAGAACTGACGGAACAGGAAGGTGGCGGTGGCGCTGGCGATCAGCGGCACCGTCAGCCCGGCGTAGCTGTTCAGCATGCCCAGATCGGACACCACCTTGTAGGTGGGCGCGATGCGCACCTCCACTGGCAGCATCAGGGTGATGAAGATGGCCCAGAAGCACAGCATCCGGAACGGGAAGCGGAAGTACACGATGGCAAAGGCCGACAGCAGCGAGATGGCGATCTTGCCCAGGGCGATGCTCATGGCCATCACGAAGCTGACCCACATCATGCGGCCCACCGCGGCCTTGCTGCCCGGGCCTTCGCGCACGCCGGTGATGGCGGCGGTGTAGTTTTCCGCTGCGTGCGGCCCCACCACCAGGGGCATGGGCGGGTGCACGATCTCTTCGGTGCTGCGCGTGCTGGCCACGAAGGTGATGTACACCGGCAGCGCCACCACCAGCACGCCCAGCAGCAGCACCAGGTGCGAAAAAAAGCTCAGCAGCGGGGAGCGTTCAACCACGGCAGGCCTGCATCAGTAGGTCACCTTTTTCTCGACAAAGCGGAACTGCACGATGGTCAGCGCCACCACGATGACCATCAGCACCACGCTCTGCGCCGCGCTGCCGCCCAGGTCCATGGCCTTGAAGCCGTCGTAGTACACCTTGTAGACCAGGATGGCGGTGTCCTTGCCCGGGCCGCCCTGGGTGGCGGCGTCGATGATGGCGAAGGTGTCGAAGAAGGCGTACACCACATTGATGACCAGCAGGAAAAACGTGGTGGGCGACAGCAGCGGGAACTGGATGGTCCAGAAGCGCCGCCAGGGCTTGGCGCCGTCGATCGCCGCGGCTTCGATCAGGCTCTTCGGGATGGACTGCAGCCCGGCCAGGAAGAACAGAAAGTTGTACGAGATCTGCTTCCACACCGCAGCCATCACCACCAGGGCCATGGCCTGGCTGCCATTGAGCAGGTGGTTCCAGTCCACGCCCCAGCTGCGCAGCAGGTAGGACACGATGCCCACGCCCGGCGAGAACATGAACATCCACAGCACCCCGGCCACTGCCGGGGCCACCGCATAAGGCCAGATCAGCAGGGTGCGGTAGAAGCCCGAGCCCTTCACCACCCGGTCGGCGAAGACCGCCAGGGTGAGCGAGATGGCGATGCCCAGCCCCGCCACCAGCACCGAAAACAGCGCCGTGGTCTTGAAGCTGGCCACGTAGGTCGGGTCGCCGAACAGATTGCGGAAGTTCTCCAGCCCGACGAAGCTGACCGAGGTGCCGAAAGCGTCGCTCTGCTGCAGGCTCTGCAGCAGCGCCTGGCCCGCGGGCCAGAAGAAGAACACCGCCACGATGACCAGCTGCGGCGCCAGCAGCACCCACGGCAGCCAGGCCGAGCGGAAGACGACGCGCTTGTCGGCGGCCACGTTGCTTTACTTGTTGGCCTTCTCGAAACGTTCCAGCAGTTCGTTGCCCCGCTGCACGACGGCATCCAGCGCTTCCTTGGCCGTCTTCTTGCCGCCCCACACCTGTTCCAGCTCTTCGTCTTCGATGGTGCGGATCTGGACGTAGTTGCCCAGGCGGATGCCGCGCGACTTGTCGGTGACCTTGCGGATCATCTGGTTCACCGCGGTGTCGGTGCCGGGGTTGTCCTTGTAGAAGCCGCTCTTCTCGGTCAGCTGGTAGGCTGCCAGGGTGATGGGCAGGTAGCCGGTGCGCTTGTGGCTGGCGCTTTGGGTTTCGGCGTTGGACAGGAAGTTGAAGAAGGTGGCCACGCCCTTGTATTCGGCCGGCTTCTTGCCGGACAGCACCCACAGGCTGGCGCCGCCGATGACGGTGTTCTGCGGCGCGCCGGGCACGTCGGGGTAGTAGGGCAGGGTGGCCAGCGCGAAGGCGAACTTGGCATTCTTTTTCACATTGCCGTAGAAGCCCGAGCTGGTGGTGATCATGGCGCATTCGCCCGACACGAAGCTGGCCTCGGGCACGTTGCCGCGGCCCTTGTAGACGAACAGGCCCTGCTTGGCCATGTTGCCCAGGTTTTCAATGTGCCGCACGTGCAGCGGCGAGTTGTTCACCAGGCGCGCGTTCAGCCCGCCCAGGCCGTTGCGCTGCGTGGCCAGTTCCACGTTGTGCCAGGCCGAGAAGCTTTCCAGCTGGGTCCAGCCCTGCCAGGCGGTGGTGAAGGGGCATTTGTGGCCGCTGGCTTTCAGCTTGGCGGCGGCCAGGGCCACTTCGGGCCAGGTGGTGGGCGGCTTGCTGGCGTCCAGGCCTGCGGCCTTGAAGGCGTCGCGGTTGATGTAGAACACGGTGGTGGAGCTGTTGAACGGGAAGCTCAGCATCTGCCCGTTGGGCGCGGTGTAATAACCCGCCACCGCCGGCACGTAGGCGGAGGCGTCGAACTTGTAGCCGGCGTCCTTCATCACCTGGCCCACCGGCACCACGGCGCCCTTGCTGGCCATCATGGTGGCGGTGCCCACCTCGAACACCTGCAGGATGTGCGGCGCATTGCCGGCGCGGAAGGCCGCGATGGCCGCCGTCATGCTTTCGTCGTAGCTACCCTTGTAGGTGGGCACCACCTTGTAGTCTTTCTGGCTTTCGTTGAACTGCTTGGCCAGGTCGTTCACCCATTCGCCATTGACGGCGGTCATGGAATGCCACCACTGGATTTCGGTCTGCGCCGCGGCGGGCAGGGACAGGGTGGCGGCCAGGGCGGTGGCGACCAGGGTGGCCAAGGTGATGGGGGGCTTCATGGCATCTCCACAAACGGGTTCTGGTGTGCCCGCCATGTTGCCAGGGCTTTGTGACGGGGCGCCGCGTTTGTGTCATGGCGCGCGCACCCAGGCAAGCGGGGCTTACCCGGCGAATCGGCTGAATGCCCTTCGCGGACCGGGTGCGAATGCTGCGCTGCGATAATGGCCGACCCTGTGCCGCGACAGGTGAACGCCGCTCCGCCCCATGGGCTTTGGCCACCTGCCCCGAGATGAACGCACCGCATCCACTAGCTACCCTGGCCGCCACGGCCGCTTCGGCCGGTTCCGGCGAACCCGACGCCGGCGCCCCGCGCCTGCGCGAGATCCCCTACAACTACACGTCCTTCTCCGACCGCGAGATCGTGCAGCGCCTGCTGGGCGAGCGCGCCTGGACCCTGCTGGAACGACTGCGTGCCGAACGCCGCACCGGCCGCAGCGCCCGCATGCTGTACGAAGTGTTGGGCGACATCTGGGTGGTGCAGCGCAACCCCTACCTGGAAGACGACCTGCTGGACAACCGCCAGCGCCGCCAGATGCTGATCGACGCGCTGGAGCACAGGCTGTCGGAAGTGGAAAAGCGCCGCAGCCCGGACGCTGACCGGGAACGCGACGCGCTGGTGGGCGAACTGCTCACCATGGCGCGTGCCGCGGTGCAGCGTTTTGCCACCCGCTTCATGGACGTGTGGGACCTGCGCCAGGCCGCACGCAAGGCCCTGTCGCGCCACACCGCCAAGGACAACATCAAGTTCGATGGCCTGTCGCGCGTGTCCCACGTGACCGACGCCACCGACTGGCGCGTGGAATACCCCTTCGTCGTGCTCACGCCCGACACCGAAGCCGAGATGGCCGGCCTGGTGGCCGCCTGCATCGAGCTGAAGCTGACCATCATCCCGCGTGGCGGCGGCACCGGCTACACCGGTGGCGCCATCCCGCTGACCTGGAAGAGCGCCGTCATCAACACCGAAAAGCTCGAGAAGATGAGCGCGGTGGAAATGGTGCAGCTGCCAGGCCTGGCGCACCCGGTGGCCACGGTGTTTTCCGAAGCCGGCGTGGTGACCCAGCGCGTGGCCGACGTGGCCGAGGCCGCCGGATTTGTGTTCGCGGTGGACCCCACCAGCGCCGAAGCCAGCTGCGTGGGCGGCAACATCGCCATGAACGCCGGCGGCAAGAAGGCTGTGCTGTGGGGCACCGCGCTGGACAACCTGGCGTCCTGGCGCATGGTCACGCCCGACGGCGACTGGCTGGAAGTGGCGCGCCTGGACCACAACCTGGGCAAGATCCACGACGTGGAAGAAGCCCGCTTCGAACTCTGCTGGTACGACCCCAGCGGCAAGAACCTGAAGCGCACCGAGGTGCTGCGCATCCCCGGCCGGGTCTTCCGCAAGGAAGGCCTGGGCAAGGACGTCACCGACAAGTTCCTGGCCGGCCTGCCCGGCATCCAGAAAGAAGGCTGCGACGGCCTGATCACGTCCGCGCGCTGGGTGGTGCACCGCATGCCGGGGCATGTGCGCACGGTGTGCCTGGAATTCTTCGGCAACCCCAAGGACGCAGTGCCCTCGATCGTGGAGATCAAGGACTTCATGTTTGCCGAGGCCAAGAAGCCCCAGGGCGCCATCCTGGCCGGCCTGGAGCACCTGGACGACCGCTACCTGAAGGCCGTGGGCTACACCACCAAGAGCAAGCGCGGTGACCTGCCGAAGATGATCCTGGTGGGCGACATCGTCGGCGACGACGAAAACGCCGTGGCGCGCGCCACCAGCGAGGTGGTGCGCATCGCCAACAGCCGCGCCGGTGAAGGCTTCGTGGCGGTGAACGCCGACGCGCGCAAGAAGTTCTGGGCCGACCGCAAGCGCACCGCGGCCATCAGCCGCCACACCAACGCCTTCAAGATCAATGAAGACGTGGTGATCCCGCTGCCGCGCATGGGTGAATACACGCTTGGCATCGAGCGCATCAACATCGAACTCAGCCTGCGCAACAAGCTGCAGCTGCTGGACCGCCTGGAAGCTTTCTTCAGCGCCGGCTCGCTGCCCCTGGGCAAGGCCGACGACAGCACCGAGATGCCCAGCGCCGAGTTGCTGAACGAACGCGTGGGCCAGGCGCTGGATGAAATCGGCAGCGTGCGGGCCCAGTGGCAGCACTGGCTGAACCACCTGGACGAGCCCGGCGAGGGCGAAGGCGGGCACCGCCTGTTCGACCAGTTGCAGGACCATTCCCTGCGCGCGAGCTGGAAGACCCAGGTCTTGAAACCATTGCAGGCCCTGTTCGCCGGCGCGGCCTTTGCGCCGCTGCTGGAACGCTGCAGGGAGATTCACAAGGAAGTGCTGCACGGCCGGGTGTGGGTGGCGCTGCACATGCATGCCGGCGACGGCAATGTGCACACCAACATCCCGGTGAACAGCGACGACTACGCCATGCTGCAGACCGCCCACGAAGCGGTGGCCCGCATCATGGTGCTGGCGCGCAGCCTGGACGGGGTGATCTCCGGCGAGCACGGCATCGGCATCACCAAGCTGGAATTCCTGACCGAGGCCGAGACCGCGCCGTTTGCGGCCTACAAGGCCCGCATCGATCCTGAAGGCCGTTTCAACAAGGGCAAGCTGCTGCGCGGCAATGCGCTCAAGGGCCTGGGCGAGGACGTGCGAGCCGCCGACCTGCACAACGCCTACACGCCCAGCTTCGGCCTGATGGGGCACGAGTCGTTGATCATGCAGCAAAGCGACATCGGCGCCATTGCCGACAGCGTCAAGGACTGCCTGCGCTGCGGCAAGTGCAAGCCGGTGTGCGCCACCCACGTGCCGCGCGCCAACCTGCTGTACAGCCCGCGCAACAAGATCCTGGCGACGTCGCTGCTGGTGGAAGCCTTCCTCTATGAAGAACAAACCCGGCGCGGCGTCAGCCTGGCGCACTGGGAGGAGTTCGAGGACGTGGCCGACCACTGCACGGTCTGCCACAAGTGCCTGTCGCCCTGCCCGGTGAAGATCGACTTTGGCGACGTGTCCATGAACATGCGCAACCTGTTGCGCAAGATGGGCCAGAAGACCTGGCGCCCCGGCAACGCCGCGGCCATGCTGATGCTCAACGCCACCAGCCCGCAGACCATCAAGCTGGCGCGTGCGGCCATGGTGGGCGTGGGCTTCAAGGTGCAGCGCCTGGCCAACGACGTGATGAAGCTGGCCGCCCGGGCGCAGACGAATGCACCGCCGGCTTCGGTGGGGGCCGCTCCCATCAAGGAGCAGGTCGTTCACTTCATCAACAAGAAGCTTCCCGGGGGACTGCCCACGCGCACCGCGCGGGCCCTGCTGGACATTGAGGACAAGGCCTACGTGCCCATCATCCGCGACCCGAAAGGCACCACGGTGGACAGCGAGGCGGTGTTCTATTTCCCCGGCTGCGGCAGTGAACGCCTGTTCAGCCAGGTGGGCCTGGCCACGCAGGCCATGCTGTGGAAGGCCGGGGTGCAGACGGTGCTGCCGCCGGGTTACCTGTGCTGCGGCTACCCGCAGCGCGGCAGCGGGCAGTTCGAGAAGGCCGAGAAGATCATCACCGACAACCGGGTGCTGTTCCACCGCGTGGCCAACACGCTGAACTACCTGGACATCAAGACGGTGGTGGTGAGCTGCGGCACCTGCTACGACCAGCTGCAGGGCTACAAGTTCGAGGACATCTTCCCCGGCTGCCGCATCATCGACATCCACGAGTTCCTGTTGGAAAAGGGCATCACCCTGGGTGAAGCCGGTCCCTTCCTGTACCACGACCCCTGCCACAGCCCGATGAAGCAGCAGGACCCGATGAAGACCGTGAAGGCCCTGGTGGGTGCGGCCGTGACCAAGAGCGAGCGCTGCTGCGGCGAAAGCGGCACCCTGGGCGTCACCCGGCCGGACATCGCCACCCAGGTGCGCTTTCGCAAGGAAGAAGAACTGCGCCAGGCCGAAACCCAGCTGCGCGCCAGCGGGGCGGTGGGCGCCAAGGACAACATCAAGATCCTGACCAGCTGCCCCAGCTGCCTGCAGGGCCTGAACCGCTACCAGGACGACTTGGGGCATGGCCTGCTGGAGGCCGACTACATCGT
Source organism: Burkholderiales bacterium JOSHI_001 (assembly GCA_000244995.1). Classification (NCBI taxonomy): domain Bacteria; kingdom Pseudomonadati; phylum Pseudomonadota; class Betaproteobacteria; order Burkholderiales; species Burkholderiales bacterium JOSHI_001. The sequence goes on from CM001438.1 coordinate 1,343,124, forward strand.
GGTGGAAATGGCGCGCCGCATCCTGGGGGAAAACTGGCTGCCCGACTATGTGGCCATGGCCAACTCGGGGGGCATCGAGCGGGTGCTGGTCTGAGGCTTTTTGAAGGCTTGTTGATGGCTGACTATTCGGGAAGCGAAACCGCCGTTGACTTGGGTGCCGTTGCGAATTCGGGTCCCGACGAGTGGTTCGACGTTCGGCCACCGACGGTTCCGGCGTCGGCAGTTCCCGTATTTGACGAGTCCCTGGACGCGGTGATCGGCTACCGGCACGAGGCGGTCACGGGCGTTTTCAAGTTGTACGACCTCCATGGCACGCAGGTGGCCATTGAAGAAGTGGGTCTCGAATCGCCATTGATCGACCCGCTGGACTTGGCGTTCATTGTCGGGGGCTTGGTCAGGAGCGCTGCCCGTGGCATTGGTCGCGGCGTCTTGGGCATGGCCCGTGGAGGCGCACGTGGGTTGATCATGCTCACCGGGGGCCGGTTGGCTGCGCGCTCACTTGCCGTTTCGGTTGCCGGTGCCATGCGAGCCAGTTATCGCCTGGTGTTTGTTCGCAACCTCAAATTCACGGCCACCACGGCGGCCAGGATGGCCACCGCCGGCCGGCACGTGCCCTTGCAGATTCTGCAGTTGGCCATCCGGCATGGAAAGCGCATTGCCGACCCGCAGGGCGTCAAGGGTGCATTCCAATACACGACGCAGATGATCCGAAACGGGCGGCAGTACACGCTGGACGTCGTCGTTCGTGAAAGCGACTGGACCGTGCTTCACTTTCATTACCACTGAGCTTCGAATCGCAGCCATGACATCGAACTTGCCTCTCGCCCGGTGGGAACCCAGGTCCACGGCCTGCCGGGCGTCGGTGATGCTGGACACCGAGTCCATGCTGCTGAGTTTTGACCTCCTGGAGGGCGGTGCGCGGGTGGCTGCCGGCGCGCCCACGCTGGCGGCGGTCATCGATGAGCGCCTGGGGGTGACGCAGCCGGCATGGCGCATTTCGATCGATGCGCTGGACCTGCAACTCGATGCGAGCCGTCGCCTGACAGGCGGCGAAATTCGCTCCAACCCGGCGAGGTGGTCGCACGAGGCGCTGGCGCCCCCGCCTCACCCGGCCTTGCCAGGCACCTTGACGCTGGATGCGCCATTCGACAGCAACGGCATGGTGTCGTTTGCGGGGCCTGTGCGGGTGGTCATCGATCCCACGACGCATGTGTTGGCGCTGAAATTGGGTCGGGCTGAAGCGGCGCAGTGGCTGCGCCTGGCCGATGAACTGCTGGCCGGCTGCACCGCCGACGGCTACCTGTGCGAACTGAGGTTGACCAGCCCGGTCGCCCCATGAAAAAGCCGCCCCTCGGGGCGGCTTGGTCTTGAGGCCGCAGCCAAGTCACAGGCGCGACAGCGGCTGCGTCTCGGCAAAGCCGCCCGGCGGGCGGTGCAGCACCACGGTGCGGTCCAGTTCTTCTTCCAGCATGGCCTTGGCGCGCTCGCGCGAACGGGCCAGGGCCTGGCTCTGTTCGAGTGCCGCCTGCGACAGCGGGTGCTGCGACGGCGGGTTGTACTTGGCAGGCGCCGCGGCTGCGGCGGCCATGGCGGGCTCGGGCTTGGCGGCCGGCGCTGCCGCTGCGGCCGGCGCGGCAGCCCGGTTCGGGCGTGTGGCCAGCATCTCTTTCTGCAGCGCTTCGGCCTGGCGCCGGGCCTGCATCAGCATGTCGTTGGTGCGCGCGCGCGACTTGTCGGCCTTGTCCAGGCGTTCCAGCAGTTCCTTGGCGCGGCGGCCGAAGAAGAAATAGGAACCCGCCACCGCCAGCAGCGCACCGCCGGTGGCTGCGCCACCCATCAGGATCATCGTCGTCGTGTTCAGATCGCCCATGGCGTTGCTCGCTTCTTGGTGAGGGGTCGTGTCGAATATCAATGACACCTTAGCGCGGGACTTCCCGGGTGTCTGCGAACAAAGTCGCGCCCGGCCTCGCGGCGGACGTCAGAGGTGCTCTTCCGGAATGGTTTCGCCAAACAGCGAAGGGCTGAACGACACCGCCCGGTGCTTGTCGTCCATGGCCCACAGCAGCAGGGCGCTGGCGCTCATGGGCTTGGCGAACATATAGCCCTGCAGTTCGTCGCAGCCCATCTCCACCAGGATCTGCTGCTGGCGCTCGTTCTCCACGCCTTCGGCCACCACGCGCAGGCCCAGTGCGTGCGCCAGTTTCACCACCGCGTCCACCACCGAACGCGCGTCGGCGCTGCGTTCCACGTCCTGCACGAAGCTGTGGTCGATCTTCAGCTCTTCGGCCGGCAGCTTGCGCAGGTAGGCCAGGCTGGAGTACCCGGTGCCGAAGTCGTCAATGCTCAGGTGCACGCCGGCTTCGCCCAGGCGGCGCACGGCGGCCTGCGTGGCCTTGGTGTCCTCCATGGCCACGCTTTCGGTGATCTCGCAGGTGAACAGCGATGGGTGGATGCTGTTGCGTGCCAGCGCGCCCTGGATGCGTTCCACGATATCGTCCTGGCGCATCTGCAGCGCACTCAGGTTGATGGCCACGCGCATGCGCAGGCCCGATTCGCGCCACACCCGCGCCTGGCGGCACGATTCTTCGATCACCCAGTTGCCCAGCGCGCCGATCACGCCAAAACGCTCGGCCACCGGGATGAAGATGCTGGGCGGCACCACGCCGCGCGCCGGGTGCTTCCAGCGCAGCAGCGCTTCCACGGCGGTGACCTTGCCGGTGGTGGCGTCGATCTTGGGCTGGTAGAACAGTTCCAGCTGGTTCAATTCAAGCGCCTTGCGCAGGTCGCGCAGCAGGTCGAACTGCTCGCGCGCATCGGCGTCCATGGCGCTGGTGTAGAAGGCGTAGCAGCTGCCGCCGGCGCGTTTGGCGGCGTACATGGCGGCGTCGGCGCGGGCAATCAGCTTGCCGTGCGCGCCGTTGTCCGGGTAGAAGGCCACGCCCACCGAGCAGCTGATCAGCACCTCGCGGTTTTCCACCGTGTAGGGGCGGTTGATGTTCTCGATCAGCACCGTGGCCAGGTCGCCCACGCTTTCCACCGTGGGGTTGCCGGTCACCAGCAGCAGGAATTCGTCGCCGCCGATGCGCGCCACCACGTTGGTGGTGCCGGCCATCTTCTTCAGCCGTTCGCCCACCATTTCCAGCACCTGGTCACCCAGGCTGTGGCCGAAGGTGTCGTTCACCGGCTTGAAGCCGTCCAGGTCCACGAACAACAGGGCCAGGCGGCTTTTCTCGGCGTCGCACTGGATGGTGGCGCGAATGAGGCGCTGCTCGAAGAACTGGCGCGTGGGCAGTTGCGTCAGGCTGTCCATGGGCGGCGCCTGGGCAGCCATTTCCGCCTTGGGATCACGTTGTTTCACCGGTTCGGGCGGTGGCGGCGGGGCCACGCGCAGGGTGGCGCGCCAGGCCCAGCCCAGCCCGGCCAGGGTGGCCAGCATCAGGCTGGGGGCCCAGTTGCCGAAACCCCAGTCCCCCGGGGGCGGCACCGACGCCGCGGCCACGGCGGCCACCGAGAAGGCGGTTCCCATGGCGGCCAGCGGGCGCAGATGGCGGGTTTCCAGCGGCCAGCGGCGCGGCACCAGCAGCAGGGTCAAGAAGCCGGAAATGGCCAGCCCCAGGGCCAGCGACCCGCCCAGGCCGGCCATGTCGCCGGCGCCAAAGGCGCCCGGGTGGGCCACGGCCACCCACAGGGCGCTGAGCAGGCCGGACGCGCCGGTGGCCAACGCCAGCACCCCGTTGCTGCAGCGCTTGGACACCTGGGCCAGGCCCAGCGCCAGGATGGGCGGCAGCAGCGCCAGCAGCCAGGCCACGGCCGAGCGGGCTTCACGCGAGGCGGGGAAACGGGTGTCGTGCAGCATGGCCTGGCCGGGCCACCACAGGCCGGTGGCCAGCAGCAGCACGGCCGCGGCCAGCACCAGTTCGGACTGCCGGCGCGGCAGCGCCTGCACCGGCTTGCGCCACAGCTCGGCCAGGGCCGCGCCCAGCCACAGCAGCACGCTGCCCAGGCCGATCGCGCTGATCGAAACCCAGGGGCTGTGGCTGTTGAAGAGGAGCGGCGACGTCATGGACGGAAACTTGGGCGCTTCAGCTAACGGGTTGGGCAGGGGCACCGGGGAGGGCGGTCGCGGATGCGGCGCGTGCTGCGCGTCTGCCACTCCCCACCTTCGGCAGATGCCGGGTTTTTCTTGATGGCAGATTGTGGTTGCAGGCACCGGTTGTCACCGTTTTGCCGCTCGCCAAGCGGAAGCATTCCGTCACAGCTTTCAGACCTGTCTGTACCCCCTGGTTCCGGGGGCGAAACGCGGGTCATGACTTCCGTCACTGTCCAGGTCCTTCCCGGCAGGGGCATCACCTCGCGGGCGATAATCCGCGCCATGGCCACACAGCAAACGTCCGTCCCATCGCCCACAGCGATCACGCTGCACCAGGCGTCACGCGTCCTGGAAGTCGCCTTCAGCGACGGGGCCCAGTGGCGCATTCCTTTTGAACTGATGCGCGTTTATTCGCCGTCGGCCGAAGTGCAGGGCCATGGTCCCGGGCAGGAGGTGCTGCAGACCGGCAAACGCCTGGTGGAGATCCAGGCCCTGGCACCGGTGGGGCACTACGCGGTGCAACCGGTGTTCAGCGACGGGCATGAAAGCGGCATCTTCACCTGGGCCCTGCTGTATGACCTGGGCGCGCGCCAGCAGGAACTGATGGCGGCCTACCTGCAGCGCCTGGCGGATGCCGGCCTGGACCGCGACGCACCCATGGTGGCCGCGGCAGGGGCCGGCGGCAGTTGCGGCCATTCCCATTGAACCTGGAGCCTCAAGCAACCATGGCCAACACGCACTTCGGTTTCCAGCAGGTGGACGAACAGGTGAAGGCGCACAAGGTGCGCGGCGTGTTCGACAGCGTGGCGTCCAAGTACGACCTGATGAACGACCTCATGTCGATGGGCTTGCACCGGGTGTGGAAGGCCTACACGGTGGCGGTGGCCAACCTGCGCGAGGGCGACCGCGTGCTGGACATCGCCGGCGGCACCGGCGACCTGGCCCGCGCCTTTGCCCGAAAAGTGGGCACGCGCGGCACCGTGGTGCACACCGACATCAACGAAGCCATGCTGCGCACCGGCCGCGACCGTCTGCTGGACGAGGGCCTCGCCCTGCCCACCACCCTGTGCGACGGCGAAAAGCTGCCCTTTGCCGAAGGCAGTTTCGACCTGGTGAGCGTGGCCTTCGGCCTGCGCAACATGACGCACAAGGAACTGGCCCTGGCCGAGATGTGCCGCGTGCTTCGCCCGGGCGGGCGGCTGCTGGTGCTGGAATTCAGCAAGGTGGCCGAACCCCTGCGCAAGCCCTACGACTGGTACAGCCTGAATGTGCTGCCGCGCTTGGGCCAGTGGGTGGCGGGCGACGCCGACAGCTACCGCTACCTGGCCGAAAGCATCCGCATGCACCCCGACCAGGCCGCGCTCAGGGCCATGATGCAGGCGGCCGGCTTTGGCCACGTGGACGTGCACAACCTCACCGGCGGGGTGGTGGCCTTGCACGTCGGCATCCGCTGCTGAGCTTGCGTCCGCGCCTGGGTTTGGGCTCAGGTTTTTCCTGGTTTGCGACTCCATCCCCCTCAATGCGGTGTCTGTCAATGAGGTCTGGCCCTGGCGGCAACCGGATTGCGGGCTTGAATCGTGGAATACTTTGTGCATAGGCATGGTTGCGGTGTGAAAACGCGCACCACTTTGAACCTGCCAATGCCAAGAAACTGGGAGTTTTGAGATGAAAAAGCCTGTTCTCGCCGCTTTCCTTGCCATGTCCGCCCTGGGCGCAATGGCGGCTGACCAGACGGTCAGCTTCACGGGAGCGAATGCCTCGTTCGCCAGCACCGGGCCCTTGCTGTCCGGCGGCGACGATGTCCTGTCCTTCGACAACCTGGCGGCCGGCCTGTACGACGTCACGCTCACCTTGAGCAGCCAGTACACCACGCCCCTGGTCGTCACATTGAACAGCAACGTGGTGCCCGAGGTGTTCAACCTGTTCGGTGTGATCCGCTTCTTCGGTCTGCAAACCTCCGACACCAGCCCGTTCACGCTGACCTTGGCGGGTAGTGCCACCACGCCAGCCCTGGCCAACTACGCCGGCACGCTGTCGGTGGTGCCGGTGCCCGAACCCGAGACCTACGCCATGTTGCTGGCTGGCTTGGGTGCCATGGGCTTCATGCTGCGCCGCCGTTCCAAGCCCTGAAGGCCGCGGCCTTTCGTACCAACGGCGCCACAGGGCGCCGTTTTTCATGGTGGTTGCGGCGCTTGCGGGCGTCTTGCCAAAGTTCTGCCCCATGCTCAGGGTGCTGGCGGAACCACGGCCGGTTGGCCCACTCACACCCTGGCAGCCGGACACCGGAGTGTGCAGGGCGTCACAAATCCGAGGGTCAGGGGGGCTGGCTCCCCTGAACCAGGGTCATGGAAGTCCAATACGCCGCCGCTACACTCGGTTTCCTTCGTATTCAGATGGTCTTTCGGCCGGTTCATCCGGCCACCGGGCCGTTACCGTGCCGCCCGACCCCGGTCGGGCACGACCATCCAGGGCGCACCAACACAGGCCTCGGTTCACCGAGGCGGGAGCATTTCAGCGTGACTCAGACCCTCCTTACCCACCCCGTTCAGGTTTTGCGTTGCCCGCGTGTGGTGGCCACCGCCCTGGCCGTGGCTGCCACGGCCGTGCTGCTGGCTGGCTGCGGCGGCGGCAACAAGGAAAAGGGCGCGTCGCAAACCGCCGCCCGGGTGAACAAGGAAGAGCTCACTGTCCACCAGATCAACTTTGTGCTGCAGCAGCAGCGCAACATCAAGCCCGAACAGGCCGACGCGGCCAGCAAGCAGATCCTGGAGCGCCTGATCGACCAGGAACTGGCGGTGCAGAAGGGGGAAGAGCTCAAGGTGGACCGCGACCCGCGCGTGGTGCAGCAACTGGAAGCCGCCAAGCGCGAAATCATCGCCCGTGCCTACGCTGAAAAGGTCGGCGAAGCCGCGCCCAAGCCCACGCCGGAAGAACTGCAGAAGTACTACGACGACAAGCCCGCGCTGTTCAAGGACCGCCGCGTCTACAGCATCCAGGAAATCGTGGTCGAGGCCAAGCCCGACCAGGTGGCGGCGGTGCGCGCCAAGCTGCAGGCCAGCAAGTCGGTCAACGACTTCATGGAAGGCCTGAAGGCCGACAACATTCGCTACGCCGGCAACCAGGCCGTGCGCGCGGCCGAGCAACTGCCGCTGAACATGCTGGAAGCCTTCGCCAAGTTGCAGGACGGCCAGGCCATGGTGCTGCCCAATCCCGCCGGCCTGCAGGTGGTGTTCCTGGCCGGCAGCCGCAGCCAGCCCGTCACGCTGGAGCAGGCCAAGCCGGCCATCGAGCAGTTCTTGCTGAACGATCGCAAGCGCAAGCTGATTGCAGACGACCTGAAAGCCATGCGCGCCGCGGCCAAGATCGAATACATCGGCAAGTTTGCCGAAGGCGCGCCTGGCGCTGCCGGTGCGGCGTCCGCTGCGGCTGCGGCCGACGCGGCTGCGTCTGGCCCGGCCGCCGCGCCGGCCGCCACCGCAGCGCCAGCGGCGCCTGCGGCGTCGGGCGGCCTGGATGCCAGTGCCATCAGCAAGGGCCTGGGGATCAAGTGATGCAACGCCTGAACCTGCGCTCCTTCATCCACCGTGGCCTGCTGGGTGCCGCATTGGCGCTGGGCGGCCTGCTGGCCAGCGGACCGGTGGCCGCCCAGGCGCCGGTCGCGTCGCAATCCGAATACCGGCTGGGTTCTGGCGACATCGTGCGCATCAGCGTGTTCCAGAACCCCGACCTCACCCTGGAAACCCGGGTCACCGAAAGCGGCCTGGTCAGCTACCCCTTGCTGGGCAGCATCAAGCTGGGCGGGCAAACCATCACAGCGGCCGAGAAGCAGATTGCCGACGGCCTGCGCAACGGCAATTTCGTCAAGCAACCGCAGGTCACCATCGTGCTGCTGCAGGTGCGCGGCAACCAGGCCAGCGTGCTGGGCCAGGTGAACCGCCCGGGCCGTTACCCGATTGAAGTGGCCGACATGCGCCTGACCGACCTGCTGGCCATGGCCGGCGGCACGGCGCCCGGCGGCGCCGATGCCGTGGTGGTGACCGGCACGCGCGACGGCAAGCCCATGCGCCTGGAAGTCGACCTGCCCACCGTGTTCGGACCCCAGGCCAAGGCCCAGGACAACATCCAGATCCTGAACGGCGACACGGTGTGGGTGGACCGCCAGCCCATTGTTTACATCTATGGTGAGGTGCAGCGCCCGGGCCCCATGCGGCTGGAGCGTGGCATGACGCTGATGCAGGTGCTGGCCACCGGCGGCGGCCTCACACAGCGCGGCACCGAAAAGGGCATCCGCCTGCACCGCAAGAGCGCCGACGCCAAGGCGCAGGTGCTGCAGCCGGGCATGGACGACAAGGTGCAGGACGGCGACGTGGTCTACGTGCGCGAAAGCCTGTTCTGAGGCAATCAGGGTTCAACATGACAATTTCGCAGTTCTTCGCCATCCTGCGCGCGCGCTGGCTCACCGCCTTGGTGGTGCTGCTGCTGGTGGTGGGTGGCACCGCCGCAGCCAGCTACTACTGGCCCAAGAAGTACAGCGCCACCGCCAGCGTGGTGATCGACGCCAAGCCCGACCCGGTGACGGCCATGATCTACCCCGGCATGGCCGCCCCCGGCTTCCTGGCCACCCAGGTGGACGTGATCCAGAGCGAACGCGTGGCGCTGCGTGTGGTGCGCAACCTGAAGCTGGCCGACAACCCGCAGGTGGTGGCGCAGTGGCGCGAAGAAGCCCAGGGCCAGGGCACGGTCGAAGGCTGGCTGGCGGGTTCGTTTTCGCAGAACATGGACGTGAAGCCCTCGCGCGAATCCAACGTCATCAGCATCTCCTACAAGGCGGCCGACCCGCGTTTCGCGGCGGTGCTGGCCAATGCCTTCGTGCAGGCCTACATCGACACCACGCTGGACATGCGCGTGGACCCGGCCAAGCAGTACTCGGCCTTCTTCGACGGCCGCGCCAAGGAAGCGCGCGAGGCCCTGGAAAAGGCCCAGTCCCGGCTGTCTGCCTTCCAGCGCGACAAGGGCATCATCGCCTCCGACGAGCGCCTGGACGTTGAAAACGCGCGCCTGAACGAGTTGTCCAGCCAACTGGTGGCCTTGCAGGCCGTCAGCGCCGAATCCGGCAGCCGCCAGGCCCAGGCCGTCAACAGCGCCGACAGGATGCAGGAAGTGCTGAACAACCCGCTGATCTCGGGCCTGAAGGCCGACCTGTCGCGCCAGGAAGCGCGTCTGCAGGAAATGAACGCCCGCCTGGGCGAAGCGCACCCGCAGGTGATCGAGCTGAAGGCCAACATCGCCGAGATGCGTTCGCGCCTGGCCGAAGAAACCAAGCGCGTGACCGGCAGCGTCACGGTCAACAACACGATCAACCGCTCGCGCGAAACCCAGCTGCGTGCGTCGCTGGACGCGCAACGCGCCAAGCTGCTGCAGATGAAGGCCGTGCGCGACGAAGGCGCGGTGCTCATGCGCGACATCGAAAGCGCCCAGCGCGCCTACGACACCGTGGTGGCGCGCCTGAACCAGACCAGCCTGGAAAGCCAGGCCAATCAGAGCAACGTGAACTTCCTCACCCAGGCCACGCCGCCGCTGCAGCCTTCGTCGCCGAAGCTGCTGCTGAACGTGCTGTTGTCGGTGGGCGTGGGCACCTTCCTGGCGCTGTTGGCGGCATTTGCGCGCGAATTGCTGGACCGCCGGGTTCGTTCGCTGGAAGACGCCGCCACGGCGGTCGGCCTGCCGGTCATCGGCATCATGCCGCGCCCCTCGGCGCGCCGGCTGGCGGGCGGCAAGCGCATGCCCCTGATGCAACAACGTGTGCTGGGCCAACTGCCCGGCCCCAAGCCGCGGAGGGCGTGATGGCCAGATTCAGGGATTCGCAGATGTCCGATCTGCAATACAGGGACACTACCGTTCAGGATGTGGCCACCGGCGATAACCAGGTCACCGACCGTTCCATCGGCGACATCATGGGCGCCGCGAAGAACTTCAGCGCCGAGCAGGTGGAGAAGATCCTCGAGTACCAGCGCAGCAAGGGCATCCGCTTCGGCGAAGCCGCGGTGGCGCTGGGCCTGGCCACGCCGGACGACGTGCTGCACGCCCTGGCCGAGCAGTTCCACTACCCCTATTCGCAAAACGAAGGGCGCAGCAAGCAGGGCCGCGAGCTGGTCATGCTGCACCAGCCCTTCTCGCACCAGGCCGAGTCCTTCCGGGCCATGCGCAGCCAGGTGATGATGCGGGTGTTCAACGGTGGCGAGGTGCGCGGCGCGCTGGCGGTGGTCAGCCCCGACAGCGGTGACGGCAAGACCTTCTTCAGCGCCAACCTGGGCGTGGCCCTGGCGCAACTGGGCGGCCGCACGCTGGTGGTGGATGCGGACATGCGCGGGCCGCGCATGCACGAGATCTTCGGTGTGGACAACAGCTCCGGCCTGTCCGGCATCCTGTCCGGCCGGGCCGAGAACAAGGTGATCCGCCAGGTTGAAGGCGTGCCCAGCCTGTTCGTGCTGCCGGTGGGCATCACGCCGCCCAACCCGGTGGAACTGGTGGAGCGGCCGGCTTTCGGCCTGCTGATGCGCGAGCTGACCAACAAGTTCGACCACGTCGTGGTGGACACCCCGGCCGCCGTGTACGGTGCCGACTGCGGTGTCATCGCCGGCAAGTGCGGTGCCGCGCTGGTGGTGGCCCGTCGCAATGCGTCGCAGGTGCATGCCATCCAGGACCTGGTCGCCTTCCTGTCGGAGAGCCCCGCCAAGCTGGCTGGTGTCATCTTCAACGAGTTCTGATGCTGGGGCGCGCGTGAAGCTGGACGCCGAGACGTCGCCGTTGGCGAGGTGGCTGCCGGCGGGCGTGGACCTGGGCCCCGGCTTGCTGCTGCTGCTGGGCTGGGCCCTGCTGTACGGGCCGACGTACCACGAGCTGTCACGCACCATCTGGGCGCGCGACGAGCAGGGCCATGGCCCCATCATCCTGGGCCTGGCGGTCTGGCTGTTCTGGCGCCTGCGCGACGCGCTGGTGGCCCTGCCCGAGCAGCCCGCGCGCGGGCCCGGGATGGCGCTTTTCGTGGTGGCGATGCTGCTGTACGTGGTGGGCCGTTCGCAGGCGGTGGCCATGTTCGAGGCCGGCTCGCAGATTCCCCTGCTGATGGCCATCCTGCTGCTGATGAAGGGCCCGCGGGCGCTGCGCCTGGCCTGGTTCCCCTTGTTCTTCATGTTGTTCATGGTGCCCCTGCCCGCCACCTTCGTGGCCGCGGTCACCACCCCGCTGAAAAGCGCGGTGTCCGCCGTGGCCAGCACCCTGCTGTTCCATGCCGGCTACCCGGTGGGCCGCACCGGCGTGGTGATGACCGTGGGGCCCTACCAGCTGTTGGTGGCCGACGCCTGCGCCGGCCTGAACAGCATGTTCACGCTGGAAGCCCTGGGCATGCTGTACATGCAATTGAAGAGCCACACCTCGGCGGCGCGCAACATCTTCCTGGCCATCGTCATCGTGCCCATCTCGTTCGTGGCCAATGTCATCCGCGTCATCATCCTGGTGCTGGTCACCTACCACTTCGGCGACGCGGCCGGCCAGGGTTTCGTGCATGGCTTTGCCGGCATGGTGCTGTTCATGGTGGCGCTCACCCTCATCCTGTCGGTGGACGGACTGGTGAGCCTGGTGCTGGATGGACGCAAGGGGCGGCGCCCATGAGCCGGTCCAGACGCTCGGCCCTGGGCCTGCTGGCCGGCATGGCGGCCACCGCCGGCCTGGCTGCCTGGGCGCGGCCCACCATCAAGGAGTCGGACTCCCGCCCCGACTTCAAGCTGGACAGCATCATCCCGGCGAAGTTCGGCAGCTGGCAGATCGACCGCAACATCCCGGTCATATTGCCGCCGCCGGACCAGCAGGAACTGCTGAACAAGATCTACAACCAGACCCTGGGGCGCACCTACGTCAATGACCAGGGCTACCGTGTCATGCTGTCGCTGGCCTATGGCGGCGACCAGTCCGACGGCCTGACCGTTCACATCCCCGAGGTGTGTTACGTGGGGCAGGGCTTCCGGCTGGAAGCCCAGCGCGACGCGCGCATGACCCTGGGCGGGCTGAACATCCCGGTGCGCCGCCTGGTCACCACCATGGGCCCGCGGGTGGAACCCATCACCTACTGGGTGACCACGGGCGACGAAGCTACCATCTCCACTTGGCGCCGCCGCATGGTCAGCATCAAGTACGGGCTGCGTCGCCGCATCCCCGATGGCCTGCTGGTGCGCGTGTCGTCCATCGACCGCTCGGACACCGAGGCCTACCGCATGCATGACCGCTTCCTTGTTGATCTGGTGGCCGCGATGTCCACCGCCGACAAGGCCTTGCTGATCGGCACCATCTCTGTTCCGGACCCCCAGACATGACCTCAAAGACTGCACTCATCACCGGCGTCACCGGCCAGGACGGCGCCTACCTGGCCGAACTGCTGCTGCAAAAGGGCTACAACGTGCACGGCATCAAGCGCCGCGCCAGCCTGTTCAACACCGACCGCGTGGACCACCTGTACCAGGACCCGCACGTGGACAACCAGCGCTTCAAGCTGCACTACGGTGACTTGACCGACAGCACCAACCTCATCCGCATCGTGCAGGAAGTGCAGCCCGACGAGGTGTACAACCTGGGCGCCATGAGCCACGTGGCCGTTTCCTTTGAACAACCCGAATACACCGCGGACGCCGACGGCATCGGCACCCTGCGCCTGCTGGAGGCCATCCGCATCCTGGGGCTGGAAAAGAAGACCCGCTTCTACCAGGCCAGCACGTCCGAGCTGTACGGCCTGGTGCAGGAAATTCCCCAGAAGGAAACCACGCCCTTCTACCCGCGCAGCCCTTACGCGGTGGCCAAGATGTACGCCTACTGGATCGTGGTGAACTACCGTGAGGCTTACGGCATGTACGCCTGCAACGGCATCCTGTTCAACCACGAGAGCCCGTTGCGCGGCGAAACCTTCGTCACCCGCAAGATCACCCGCGCCATCGCCCGCATTGCGCTGGGGCTGCAGGACTGCCTGTACCTGGGCAACATGAGCGCCCTGCGCGACTGGGGCCATGCCCGCGACTATGTGCGCATGCAGTGGATGATGCTGCAGCAGCAACAAGCCGAAGACTTCGTCATCGCCACCGGCGTGCAGTACAGCGTGCGCCAGTTCGTGGAGCGCGCCGCGGCCGAACTGGGCATCACGGTGGAATTCAAGGGCGAAGGCGAAAATGAGATCGGCGTGGTGGCCGCCGTTTCCGGCGACAAGGCCAAGTGCAAGAAGGGCGATGTCATCGTGCGCGTGGACCCGCGCTACTTCCGCCCCACCGAAGTGGAAACCTTGCTGGGCGACCCCAGCAAGGCCAAGGCCAAGCTGGGCTGGGAGCCCACCACGCCCTTCGAAGAACTGGTGCGCGAAATGGTGGAAAGCGACTTCAACAGCGCCAAGCGCGACAGCCTGGTGAAGCTGGCCGGCTTCCAGGCCTACGACTTCCACGAGTGAGCGTTCGATTCACCTCCTGAAGCCATCGGCCAAAGCTTCCACCCACGGCACCGCCTGCCCGCCTGCGCCACGGGGCCAGCACGCAAGGCTGGCCCTTGGTGTTTGAGCCAGGTACCGTTTCATGACATCGCCCCACATGCCCAACACACCCGCTCCAGACGCCCGCATCTTCGTCACCGGCCACCGCGGCATGGTGGGCAGCGCCATCGTGCGCCGCCTGCAGGCCGGCGGCTTCAAGCACATCATCACCCGCACCCATGCTGAACTGGACCTGCTGGACCAGCGCGCGGTGCATGCCTTCCTGGCCGAGCACAAGCCGGACTACATCTTCATTGCCGCTGCCAAGGTGGGTGGCATCCAGGCCAACAACCAGTACCGCGCCGACTTCATCTACCAGAACCTGCTGATCGAGGCCAACCTCATCCACGGCGCGCACCTGGCTGGCGTGCAGCGGCTGATGTTCCTGGGCAGCAGCTGCATCTATCCGCGCGACTGCCCGCAGCCCATCAAGGAAGACTACCTGCTGACCGGCCCGCTGGAGCCCACCAACGAGCCCTATGCCATTGCCAAGATCGCCGGCATCAAGCTGTGCGAAAGCTACAACCGCCAGTACGGCCGCCAGTACGTGAGCGTGATGCCCACCAACCTGTACGGCCCCAACGACAACTACGACCTGGCCAACAGCCATGTGCTGCCGGCGCTGATCCGCAAGGCCCACGAAGCCAAGGGCCGCGGCGACACCGAGTACGTGGTGTGGGGCAGCGGCACGCCGCGGCGCGAATTCCTGTACGTGGACGACCTGGCCGACGCCTGCGTGCACCTGATGAGCCAGGGCTACGACGGTCCGCTGGTGAACATCGGCACCGGTGAAGACGTGACCATCCGCGAACTGGCCGAGACGGTGATGGACGTGGTGGGCTTCCCCGGCCGCATCGTCTTCGACTCCAGCAAGCCCGACGGCACGCCGCGCAAGCTGTTGGATGTGTCAAGGCTGGCGGGGCTGGGCTGGCGCGCCAAGACGCCGCTGCGCGACGGCATTTCGCTGGCGCTGGCAGAGTGGTTGGCGCGGTGAACCGGGCATTGGCATGAGCCTCATTCGCAACGCGGTCTACAACTTCGCCGGCGGCATTGCGCCGGCCCTGAGCGCGTTGTTGACCGTTCCCGTGGTCATCGCCCACCTGGGCGCTGCGCAGTACGGGGTGTTGGTGCTGGTGCTGTCCGTGGTGGGCTACTTTTCCATCCTCGACGTCAATGTGACGGCCGGCTCCACCAAGTACCTCGCCGAACACCACGCCCGGGGGGACCACGACCGTGTGGGCCAGGTGCTGGCATTTGGCTCCCTGCTGTACCTGGGCATTGGCCTGGCTGGCGCGGCGGCATTGGTGATCTATGCGCGCCCGCTGGCCGTGCAGCTTTTCAACATTCCGCTGGCCGCCCAGCCGGACGCCATCCGTGCGCTCCAATGGGCTGGGGCAGGCTTCTTGTGTGGCCAATTCCAGACTTACCTGCAAAGCGTATTGCACGCACTGCAGCGGTTTGACCTCTCCGGCAAGTCGGAATCCGTGTTCGGTACCGTGGCCTCGTTGCTGACCATGTTCGCCGTGCTGATGGGGGGCGGCCTTGTTGCCATCGTCGTGGCCCGACTGCTTCTGAACATGGTGAACATCGCCTGGCAGCTGGTCGTCCTGCGTCGCCTGTTGCCACAGGTTCGCATGCGCATGCCGGGCCGAGAGGTGGCGCGCGCTGTCGCGGGCTTCAGCGCCTACTCCTACCTCAGCCGGCTGGCCAACGTCAGCGCCGCCAATTCCGACAAGTTGTTCGTTGGCGCATTGACCGACATGCGGTCGTTGGCGCTGTACGCCGTGCCTTTCACGCTGGTCAACCGGGTGTTCAGCAATGTGTACCGGCTGGCACAGGTGCTCTTTCCGGCAGCCAGTGCCATGGCGGCGCAGAATCGCCACCAGGAACTGCGCGCCGCCTACATCGGTTCCACCCGGGTGGTGGTGTTCGTCAATGCCGCCCTGTGCCTGCTGCTGGTGAGTCTGGCGCCGGAACTGCTGCACTATTGGGCCGGCAAGGACTTCGGCGACCTGGCGGTCACCGTCATGGTGTGCGTGGCACTGGCCGTCTTTCTGGACAGCCTGACCAACCTGCCGTCCATCCTGAATGACGGTCTGGGCCACCCTCGCTACACGGGCATGGCTGCCATCCTGAGGGCCGCGACGGGCATCGTGCTGTCCTATTGGGCGGTTCGCCACTACGGCATCCTGGGCGCGGCGGTCGCTCAGCTGCTGGTGTCCCTGGTGGCCACGGTCATCACGCTGGTGTTCCTGCATCGGGTATCACTGCCCGTGCCCTTGGGCGATGTGATCCGACATGGCTTCATGCCCAGCGTGCCGGTGTTGGCCTTGGCCGGTTGCCTGGGTTGGTTGGCCGGCCAACGCAGTGTCGTGCCGCCCTTCGCATTCTTCGCCGCTGGCGTTTCGCTGCTGCTGGGGCTGGCGGTCTACGGCTGGTTGGTGGTGCTGCCCGACGCGCAGCGTCATCGCTTGGTGGGCATGGCGCGTGCACGGCTGCGCATGACCTGACCGGGTTGTTGCCATGCGAATCCTGTTGGTCACCGAAGACGTGCCCATGGCCCAACTGGGCGGGGCGGGCGCTCATGCCATCACGCTGGGCAATGCCCTGCTGAATGCGGGTCATCATGTCGAATTCGTCGGCGCCAGAAGCGAAGATGGCTTCGATGGTGACAACGGCTTTGCCGGCAAGCTGCACCGATTGATCGACTTCCGGGGCGCACGCTGGCGCGAGAACTCGACGGGTGCCTTTGTGCCTTTGGCCCGGCCGCACATGGCGCGCCGGCTGTGGGCCGCCATCTCACAGGTGGCCGGGCCGTGGGACGTGGTGCACTACCACGGACACAACCCGCACCTGGGCGCGCTGGTGCCGGCCACGGTCAACTTTGTCCATACCCTTCACGATCAGGGGGCAGAGTGTCTGACCAAGGTGCGCTTCCGCGACGACCAGCCCTGCCGAGCGGACCGTGCGATCGAGTGCGCCAAGTGCGCGGCACCTGCACCCAATGCGTTGCAGCGCTGGATGAGCGTCACTTCCGTGAATGGGCTTCGTCGGGCATCGCTGCGGGCCTTCCGCCGCCACCGCGCGATCTTCGTGTCCGATTTCATCCGACAGCGCTATTGCCACAACCTGCAGGTCGAGCCGGGTTCGATCCGGTCCCATGTCATCCACAACTTCGTCGACATGAACCGGATCCGTGCAGCCCTTCTGGCGCCCGTTCCTGGATCGGGTGACGGTGGCCGTCTTCGGGTGCTGTGTGCCGGGCGCATCGACGCTGCCAAGGGCTTTGGCGACTTCCTGTCGGCCTTGGACGAGCGAAGCTTGGGCAAGCTGCAGATCATCGTGGCGGGCGATGGCCCTGCGCTGGCGGCCACCCGGGCGACCCATGAAAGTCGTGGCGTGTGCTTCCTGGGCTGGCAGTCGCCGTCCCGCGTGCTTGAATCGGTGCGTGACGCTCAGGTGTGCGTGGTGCCCTCCATCCTGGAGGAAGCCTGTCCCACCACCGTGTTGGAGTCGCTGGCCCTTGGCCGCACCGTGCTGGCACTTCGTCGTGGCGGCACGCCCGAGTTGGCAGACTACGGCCAGCCGGGGCAACTCCGCCTGTTCGAATCGCTGCCCGAACTGGCCGCTGCCTTGCCATCCGTGCCGGTGCCCGACTGGCCCCGCAGCGATAAAGCGGGCGTGCTGGCGCGAGTGCCGGCGATCGAGACTGTCTACCGTGCAGGCATGCCCGTGCCCATGCCGCAAGGCAACCCCAGGGGATCGCCATGAGAGACCTGTTGGCATTTGCCGTTCCGTCCACCATCGGCCTGCTGGGCATGCTGGTGATCACGCTGGCCATGGGGGCCATGCTGGCGTTCCCGCGTTGGCTGCTGATGGCGCTGGTGGGGTGTCTGGTGCTGTTTTCGCAGTCGTCCACCTATGGCGTGGAAGACGTGACCACGACGAACGTCTTCTACGTCAAGGGTTCGCGCACCTTCTTCTTCGCCTTCATTGAAATGGCGCTGTTTGCGGGGTGGGTGTCCACCTTGATGCGCAATGGTTGGGCGGGAGACCGCAGCGCAAGGGCGCCGATCTTCAAGTACTTCATTCTGTTTGGCATCTTCCTGCTGGCGCACTTCCTGGTGGGCCTGGGCGACCCCAAGCATGTTTCGCTGCTCGACCTCAGTCAGAGTGGCGTCACCAACCTGCTGTGGCAGGGCATGCTGGTCTACATGCTGGCGTCGCATGTGCGCACCGAGCGCGACCTGCGTGACCTGGCCTGGGTGCTTCTGGCCTGCCTGGCCATGCGCCAGGGCTTCGGCGTGGTGCGCTACCTGTTCCTGGGTGGCGACTCGCAGAACGCCTACGCCACGATCGAGCACATCAAGGTGAAGATCACCTTCTGGGACATCAACGATTCCCTCTGGGCGTCCTTCGCACTGGGCTTCTGCGCCTGGCGCGCCTTGGCTGGCACCGACAAACCCATGCAGCAGCGCTGGCTGTGGGCCCTGGGCGCGCTGGTGGTGATTGCGACCACCATGTTGTCGGCCCGACGCACCGCCCAGGGGGGCATGCTGCTGGCCATGGTGGCCATTGCCTGGATGGTTCCACGGGGCCGGCGCTGGCCGCTGGCGATGGTGGCTGCCCTGGCTGTGCCGCTGATCCTGGTGGCCCTGGGCGGCCGCAGTGCCGACACCGGCCGAGGTTGGATGGAGCGCATCCTGATCGACGTGAAATCCGATCAGATGACCGACACCCGGCGCAGCCGCTTCCACGAATTGACCACGGCCTGGCAGACACTGAAGGAGCAACCCATCCTGGGCGTCGGTCCGGCCGGTGCGTTCAAGGTCAACGACCATGTGGGCTTGGAGTTTCACGGGGGCAACTACACCTACGTGCACAGTGGCTTCGGCCATGTGTTTCTGAAACTGGGCTTGCTGGGATTGCTGAGCTACATCGCCCTGTTTGGCAGTTGGGCCCGAAGTTGCCGTGCAGCCGCCCGGGTGATGAGCGAGCCGTCGCGCAGCCTTTACGTGGGCGCGATCGCGGGGTTCTTCGCGGCCATCCCCACCTTGCTGGTCGGCACACCGATCATCGAAATTCGGACCATGCTGGTGTTGGGCGTCTTCATGGCCATCCCCCTGATGCTGCGGCGCCAGTCGGCTGCGATCGCCGTGACCGACCCCGTGGCTCCACCCCGGCGCCGGGGCGTCGCGGCGCGCGCATTCAGCCCATCGCGGTTGGGGCTTGGCTGAGTGGAAGACTTGTTGCCGGTGGCCGCGGGCGAGGCCGGGCCGTTGTTCACCGTGGTCACGGTGACGTTCAATGCCGAGTCCTTGATCGACGGCACCGCCGCGTCGCTGAGGCAGCAGGGTTTTGAGGACTACGAATGGCTGGTGGTCGATGGCGCGTCCCGCGACCAGACCCTGGGCCGTGTTGAAGCCAGCGGCATCACCCGCCGGCGCGTGGTGTCCGAACCGGACAAGGGCATCTACGATGCCATGAACAAGGCCGTCCGCCTGGCGCGAGGCCGCTGGATCTACTTCCTGAACGCCGGAGACGCGCTGGCCGACCCCGACGTGCTGGCCGACGTGGCAAGGACCATCCGGCAACAGCCCCGGGCGGAGTTGATCTGGGGGGACATGCGCTTCATCGGCCCCGGCCGAGACGACCACATGCGTTACGGCCATGTCGGCCGGACGACGCTGCCGTTCGAGGACCTGAACCATCAGGCGGCCTTCGCTCGGCGCGACCTGTTCCAGCGCTTGGGCCACTTCAACCTGGCGTTTCGGACCAGTGCGGACTACGACTGGTTCTTGCGCGTTTTCCGCAGCGGCGCAGCGACGCACTATGTCCCCCGGGTGATCGGCCGCTTCGATGTGGGCGGCATGCACACACTCGATCCGCAGGCCCTGGCCCGCGAGCGACACCAACTGAGGCTGCAGTACGTTTCCCCGGCCTTGCTGGCGGTCGGACTGCAGGTCGCACGCGTGCGCCGCCGGTGGCGTCTGTGGCGCATGGCCGCGCAGGCCCGCTGAAATTGCCCCCCCAGGCTGCACCGGCGCCTTGTAAGAGTTTGTCCCCGCATCCCTAGGTGTGAGGTGCTTGGCGGGCCTGGTAGGCAAGTCGGTGCGTGGCGCGCTTATTCTTGACCTCAGCCGCCGCAGAGGGCCTCTGCGGCCCGGAAGCGAGGGTGCCCAGCAGCGATGCTCAAATTGACCCCGCGGCGACCGATAACGACTGGTTCAGGCCAGGGCAGCGTGCGCGGTGGTGACCTTCCAGCCTGACTTCCAATCCGCCATCACAGTTCATGAGGGTGTTCCTATGTTGATGTCACCGGCCGCTTGGCGACGCGCTGCCCTGGGATGGGGCCTGGCGTTGCTGGCAGGGTGCGGCGGTGGGTCCTCCACGGAGGTCCCGGTTGCGGCTGCCGGCACGGGCACACCGGTTTTCGCACCGGTGGCCGAAGAGGTCGCCAATGCGGCTGCAGCTGCACCAGTGACGGTGGCGGGGGCGGTGACGGTGAACGCGCCGGTGGAATATGCCAGCGCCTCGGCGCCGGCCTCGTCCACGTTGCCGCCGGCGGACCAGACGGCTGGCGCGACCGGCGGCTCGCCCGTCGCAGTGACGGTGGGCAGCGGCGGTGGCGCGGCGGGTGTTGGCGGAGCCGGCACGGCCGTCGAAAGCACGCCGGCAGCCGCACCGACAGCCAGCGCCCCGGTGGCCACAACCGAGACCACCACCACGCCGGCCCCGACGGCGCCTTTGCCAACGTCGGTGGTTTCGTCACCTGCCACGACCACCGTGCCCATCAGCGGCAGCACGGTCGTCAATGTTTCGACCACCCCGCCGACGGCGTCGGTGTACATCGACTCGGCGAGCGGCAACGACGCCAACCCCGGCACCGAATTGCAGCCTTGGCGGACGCTTTCGCGCCTGTCTGGCCTGCTGCCCCAGCCCGGGCAGGCGGTCTACCTGCGTTGCGGCAGCGTGTGGCGCGAGAGCCTGCTGCTGGCCAGCGGCCAGTTGGGCGCCAACGCCAACATCGCCGGCTATGGCCATTGCGCCGGCAATCCGCCTCGCATCCTGGGGGCCGATGATTTTTCAGGAGGTTGGACGCGCAGCGGCAACATCTGGTCCCGCGCGTTGCCGGCGGGTACCCCGGCCATCACGCAGTTGTTCGTCGGTGGGGTGAGACACCGCCTGGCGCAGTGGCCCAACCACGGCGGGCTGGGGGCCGAATACGCCTTGCTGGGCAGCGCCACCATGGCCTCCCGGTCCTCGGCGGTCCTCGGCGCTTCCGATCTGGCTGCCCTGGCAGGGCGCAACCTCGTGGGCGCACGGCTGTATGTCCGCAGCGAGCCCTGGTGCATCGAGCGGCGTTCGGTGGCAGGCTGGAACAGCACCACCGGGGCCCTCACGCTGGACCAGACCACCGAGTACGCCATGGAAGCCGGCGATGGCATCGTGCTGGCCGGGCAGGCATGGATGCTCGATGCAGCGGGCGAATTTTTCCACGACGTCGCGGCGCAGCGCCTTTACGTCATCGCCAGCAATGCCTCAGCCCAGGCCAATCTCAATCTGGCCCAGGTGGACGGATCGGTGCGGGACTGGGCCTTGCTCTTGCGCGGCGTTTCAGGGCTGACGGTTCAGGGCCTGGCCGTTGGCATGGCCAGCAACACCGGCCTGACCCTGGAAGACACGCCTGGCGCCGTGGTGCGCGACATCTTGGCCCACGACAATGGCGATGTCGGCGTCCGCGTGCAGCAGAACGCCATCTCGGCGCCTGGGCAGGCAAGTGTCACCATCGCGTCCAGCCGCGCCGAGGGCAACGTGAACATGGGCATCGATGCCAGCGCTGCAGCCGGTGTCGTGGTGCGGGACAGTCAGTTGCGCAACACCGGTACCTTGGGTGCGGTGGACGGCTCGCTGGCTGCCATCAAGGTCGGCCCGGGCGCCAGCGTGCTGAACAACCGCATCGTTGGCAGCGCCTACCACGGCGTCTATTTCAATGGCGACGACGGTACGCAGGTGAGCGGGAACTTCATCACCGACTACTGCCTGCGGCTCACCGATTGCGGTGCCATCTACACCTGGAACGGCAGCGGCACCTCCCGCACCAGCACCAGCCGATCTTCCACGGTGAGCGCCAACCGGGTGGCGGCGGCCAGCCCCAACGTGGAAGGCGCGGTGGGTGCGGGGCGCGACGTGGTGGCGGGCATCTTCCTGGACGACAAGACCAGCGGCGTGACGGTCCGCGGCAACCAGCTGGCGGGCATGCCCATCGGCATCGGTGTGCACAACTCCTTCAACAACCGGGTGGAATCCAACGAGGTCCTGCTGACGTCCCGTGCTTCCATCAGCCTGGGCATGGACCTCGTGGACGGCAGTGGCACGGACTACCTGCGCGGCAACGTCATCAACGGCAATCGGCTGCTGCCTGCCCGCCAGGGCAGCGGGGCCTTCCCGGCCTTGCCCAGCATGGGCAATTCGGTGGCGGTCGACCTCCTTCATCGCCTCCACGGTTCCACGGCCATCAATGGCCCAGGCGGGCTGTCCTTCGCCAACAACCGCATCTCGCTGATGCATGGCAATTCCCTGCCGGTGGCGTCCGTCACGGGCGGCGGCGGCACCTCGCAATGGCGCTTGTCGCAATGGCGCGTCATGGCGCCCCTGGATCTGTCCGACAGTGCCGTGCGCTTTGCCCTGTTCCAGCCTGACACCGGACCTGAACTGCTTCCCAACGGCGGCTTCGATGTCGATGCGCAAGGCTGGGGAACCAACTTTTCCAAGGGTTCGAGCGGCAGCTCACACCTGGACACGGGCGTCCCGGGCTGCAGCGGCAACTGCCTCACGTTTTCGACGGGCAGCGTCCTGGACTCCATGATCGGCGGCCCGCTGAGCCTCAGCGCAGGGCTTCCGCACCTGGTGTCCTTCACGGCGGTCTACGGGGCCACGGGCCAGGTGGCAGACCCCTACATCTTCAAGGCCAGTTCACCGTGGAACAACGTGGTGGACGCCAATGGCTTGCGCAGTTGGATGGCCAGCGACGGTCTGGCGGGCGACGTGCAGGACTACATGGCCATCTTCGTGCCTGCGCAGTCCGACCCCGCCCAGTTGGCGCTGAAGGTGGCCAGCGCCAACGTGCCTGTGTCCTTCGACAACGTCTCGGTGCGGCGTTTGCTGGGCTATGGGCTTTCCAGGCCGGCCGACTACGCCGTGGTGGTGCATGCCGAGGCGGGTGCGTCCACGGTGGTCGCCTGCGCAGGCTTGGGCTGGCCTGCGGGCTGCTCGGCCTTGAACCTGGATGGCCTGCCGGTGGCGCTTCCCGCCACCCAGTCGGCCGGCACCAGCGTGCTGTATCTGCGCTCGGATTCGACCTGGCGCCGCTGAGCCTGCCCCTCGGCGCTGGTGGCCGCCGAAGGCCGACTATCATGTTGGGCCGTTCATGCGCGGTTTGACCTTGGCCAGTGGGTTGACGTCGGCGCCTGGAGGCACCCGGCTTGAGTCTCTGCTGCAGCAGGGCCTTCGAAAGCTTCCCATCCAGCCATGACCACCGTTGACATCTGCATCGCCACCTACAAGCGCGCCGAGTGGCTGAAGCAGTTGCTCGACAGCCTGGCAGACCAGGACCTGCCCGAAGCCACCCGGATGCGCGCCATCGTGGTCGACAATGACCCCGCCGAGTCCGGCCGGGCCGTGGTGGAGCGTTTCGCCTCGGACCGGCTGCAGGTGGTTTACTTCACGCAGCAGGTCAAGAACATCTCGCTCACCCGGAATGTGGCCCTCGACCATGCCGAGGCCGACTGGCTTGCACTGGTCGATGACGATGAATTTGTGCCCCGCCATTGGCTGAGCACCCTGTTGGCATGCCAGCGGCGCTTTGAGGCCGATGCAGTGTTTGGCCCGGTGGGGGGCTTGCTGCCGGCGGATGCGCCCGCGTGGATTCGCAGCGGAGGCTTCTTCGACCCGCAGGTCCGCAGCACCGGGTCCGTGCTTCCCTTCGGCGCCTGCAACAACGCACTGCTGTCAAAGCGCTTGCTTCGCAACGGAATTCGCTTCGACCCGCGCTTCGGCCTGACCGGGGGCGAGGACACCCACTTTTTTCACCGCCTGTCCAGTCAGGGTGCACGCTTGATCTGGTGCCAGGAGGCACAGGTCAGCGAGCACCTGCCTGCCGCGCGCCTGTCGCTGGGCTGGATTCTGCGGCGCCAGTTCCGCGGTGGCCAGTCCTATGCCGACATCGTGGGGCGACCGAACGGCCCCTTGCGGGTGCTGGGGTGGCTGTCCGTCAGAACGGGTCTGCTGCTGGCTGCGCTGGCATGGGCGGTGTTGTCCATCCCCGGGGGCTTCGGTGCCGTGCTTCGCGCCTTCGGCAAGGTCGCTGCGAATGCCGGACAGATCAGCACGGTGTTCCACTACCGCTTCAATGAATATCGGTAAATCTTGGTGAGCTTGCCCCGCTTGTGCATTCCCAGGGTCCATGGCCGGGGTTCCGGACTGGGCAATGAACTCATTCCGTGGGCCCGCGCCTACCTCATGTCCACGGTCATGAACGGGGACTGCGTCACCCCGGCCTTCGGCTTGAACGAACGGGCCTACCACCGCTTCTTCGGTACGCCGAGGTGGGACTGGCTGTGGCAGCGGTCGCTGTTGAAGGTGCTGCCTGTGGTGAACTTCAGCGAGCGGGACCATGCGGAACATGGCGGGGGTGACGTGTGCGATGCCTTCGCTTCATTCGCTGCGGCCCGCTTGCCGCGCGAAGGCATGTGCCTGGTCTCGACCAGCGGCATGTGGGGCGGCTTGCAGCATGTGCAGCGCGGCTTCGAGTTCGTGCGAGGCAAGTTGTACGGCGCGCGCTGGTCGGCGGCCAACCTGGCGCAACTGGCACGTCGCCTGGACCCGGACAAGCCCACGGTGGCCATGCACGTGCGCCTTGGCGACTTCTCCAGTGGACGTGAACCGCTGGAGGCCTACCGAGGCGAGTTCAACGTTTCGATACCCTTGCAGTGGTTCATCGAAATAGGCACCCGGCTTCGGCAAGCCTGGGGCGACCGATTGCAGTTCCAGGTCTTTTCCGACGGGACCCCGGAACAACTGGCTCCCTTGATCAAGGCCGTTGGACCGGTGGACACGTCCTGCACCTGGCCATCGGATGTGTCCGACCTGCTCGCGATGTCCTCCGCGGACCTCTTGGTCTGTTCGATTTCGTCCTACAGCCTCTGGGCGGCAGCGCTCTCGAAAGGCCCCTACCTCTGGTTCGCACCGCAACTGCAGGTTCACGAGGGATCTTGGGGTTCGATCTGGGGTCATGAACCGGGCCAGGGTGCCGATGCCAGCTTGACCGTCAGGTCGCTCCGTGCCGAGATGAATGGTCCATCCCCAGCGAACCGGTGCTTTGCCCACTGGCCAGGCTCCGAACTGGATGCCGCCATGATGGAGTCGCTGGAGCAGTGTCTGAGCCGCCGCCGCAGAACGGCGGACTTGGTCCGGTTCGGCGTCGTACCGATCCGCCGGGCTGCCCAGGGCTGAATGGGCGCTACATTGGCGCTGGCGCCCATCCCCTTCGGGCGATGCAGGCGTGCGGCGCGGCGGGTGCGTGTCGCAAGCGGCTCGATTTGAAGTGGACGAGCGAGGCATCCAGCATGAAGGAATTGTTGAAACGGTTCCGGCACCACGTGCGCAAGTTCATCGGCGTGGAAGCGCAAATGGCCCGGCTGGAGAAGCAGCAGCAACTGCTGCTGGAGACCCTTTCGCTGCTGCGGCATTCGGTGATCGATTCCAACGCGGTGAAGTCAACCGAAACCTACCGGCAATGCGCGGAGATCGTCGCCCTGTTGTCACCCATGGATGTGGAAGGCGCGCGTTATGTGCGGGTGGGTCGGCAGAACGATGGCGGCTACGTGATGGTCGACAACTTCAGCGGGGACACGGTCGATGCCGCCTACAGTTTTGGCATCAACGACGACGTGTCCTGGGACACTGCGGTCGCGCAGCGGGGCATCGATGTCTTCATGTTCGACCACACCATCGATGCGCTGCCGGCCGCCCATCCCAGGTTCCACTTTCGGCGCCTTGGCGTCACGGGCGCCGTGCAGGGCCCCGACCTGAGGACGCTCACCGAGCACATTCGCGAGAACGGCCACGCCCAATCGCGGCGACTGATCCTGAAGATGGATGTGGAAGCCTGTGAATGGGATGTCTTCCAGCAGACACCTTCCGAAGTGATCGAGCAGTTTTCCCAGATCGTGATGGAAGTGCATGAACTGTGTCCGACGCGAGGACCTGCGCACCACGACGCTGTTGTCCAGTCGCTTCGAAAGCTGAACCTGACGCACCAATGCGTTCATGTGCACGCCAACATCAATTGCACGCCCCTCTGGATTGGCGACAAGGTGCTGCCGGACCTCATGGAAGTGACCTGTGTGCGGCGCAGCGACGTGCAGGGGCGCTTGGTGGAAAACCGCCGGACATTCCCCACCGCGCTGGACCAGCCGACCTACGCCGGGCTTCCTGACCTGAACCTGGGGTACTTCCGCTAGACCTGTTCAGCCCAGCACCTGAACCGCCCTGGCAATGCCTTCGGCCATGTTCTCGCTCATGGTTTCGATGGTGTAAAGCGCCGCGTCCCGGGCCGCGCCTTCGCTCAGGCGGCGGTGTGCGTCGGGGCGGGTCAGCAGGTCCGCACAGGCGCTGACGAAAGCCCCCAGCTCATCGGCCGTCATCAGGCCGTTCTCGCCGTGGCGCAGGTAGTCGATCTCGGGCGAATGCAGGTGGCAGTCGGTGGTGACCATGGGCAGCCCGGCCACGAAGGCATCCAGGATGCCCAGGCCCACCAGGCCAGGGTTCAGCAGCAGCTGCGCAGCGCGCAGGCACACCGCCTTGTCGCGGCCGTACTGGGCGCCCAGGAAGCGCAGCCAGGGGTGCTGCGTGGCCGCGGCCTTCACCAGCGCGGCGTCCGGCCCGTTGCCTACCACCACCAGGCGGAAGCCGGGCACCTGTTGCGCCAGCGCCTGCGCGGCCTGCAGCAGGAAGGGGATGCGCTTTTCCGGGTACAGCGAGCCGATGTACAGGCCGATGGGACCGTCGCCCAGTAGGTGGCGTGCACGAAAATCCTGCACGTCCTGCGCCGTGATCGTCGCGCATTGCCGGGCCAGCGCAGAGGTGTCCACCGCGTTCTTCACCGTGCAAATGTGTTCGGCCGGGAAACCCAGGCTCTGCAGGTAGCGGGCGGTGAGCCCGGTGTAGGCGAACCACCAGTCCACCCGCGTGGCCAGCAGGCGCTTCAGGCGTTCCGACAGGCCCTGCGGACGTTGGGCCTGGAAGTTGCGGCCGTGGCCCCAGTAGGCCAGGCGCGGCGGCCGACGCACGGTCATCAAGGCCAGGTTGTAGATCAGGCTGTTTTCCTGCGTCACGATCACCAGGTCGGCGCCCACCAGTTCGTCGCGCAGCGGCTGCCACACCAGGCGCCCGCCGGCCAGGTAGCGGCAGGGCACCTTGCGCGCCCAGGTGAGCCGGCCACTGTCGCCCTTGCTGAGTTCAGCCGGCGAAGCGTCGCCGTGCACCAGCACGAATTCGATGCCACGCGCTTCCAGGTTGTCGCGCAGGTGCCGGAACAGGGCCTCGCGGTAGTGGGGCAGGCGGCGCTGCACGCACACCACGCGCGGGCGCCGCACGAAGCGGCTTTCCGGCAGCGGCGGGGTGATGCCGACCGCCTGCCGCGTGGCGTCGGCCATGCCGGCGGCGGCATTGGCCATGCTGAATGGGGCCACGCAGGCCAGGCCGGCGGCCTGGAAGCGCTGGTGCAGCGCAGGGTCCTGCAGCAACTGGGTGGCGGCGTCCACCCACAGAGGCACCTCCAGCGGCAGCACGTGGCCGCTGACGCCGTCGCGCACGATCTCGCCGGCCGCGCCCGCGTGCGGCGACACGATCACCGGCACGCCGGCCAGCGCCGCTTCGTTGGCCACCACGCCCCAGGGGTCCCACAGCGATGGGAACAGGAAGATTCGGGAACGCCGGTACCAACCCGGCAGATCGCCTTGCGTCACATGCCCGACAAACTGCACCTGGACCTGCGGTCCCAGGGTGTCGGCCAGAGCGCGCAGGTCGCCTTCCTGGGGGCCGCTGCCCAGGAAGGCCATGGTCACCGGCCGGCCCAGGCGCTGGGCCACGCCCTGGGCCACCCGCAGTGCAAAGCCGCCGTTTTTCACCGGGGCCAGACGCCCGCTGAACAGCAGGTCGATGTCGCGCGGCGCGCTGCCGTCGGGCGACCAGTTGGCGGTGGTGTTGGCACACAGCGGCGAGAAGTGGATGCGGTCCTTGGGCACGCCAAATCCGCGCAGCAGCCGGAAGCCGCCATGGCTGGCCACCGCGAAGCTGCGGCTGAAGGCGAACACCAGGTGCCGCACCAACCGGTGCACCGGGCTGAGCCGCGCTTCCGACGCCTGGGTGCCATCGGTCATCACCACATGGGCCGCGCCGTTCAGCACCGCGTAGGCTACCGCCATCAGGTGCGTGGGGTTGTAGCCGGTGGTGATCACCACCTGCGGCCTGAAGCGGGTCAGCGCCCCCCAGATGTCAGGGTTGTAGTGGATGAAGCGGCCCTGGCGCTCCACCAGCCTGCCATCGAGGTACTCGTGCTCATGCGCCAGCGGGGGCAGGTCCCATTGGCGGTCCGGCTCGGTGTGCGCGGCGTAGAACACGCGCAATTCGATGCCAGGGTCCTGCGCCAGCAGGTTGTAAACCGGCACCCGATAGGGCGCCGGGATGTTGGTCACCACCGCCAGGCGGATGCGGTGCTCAGGGCTGGCAGGGGCAGGGGAAGCGTCTGGTGGCGGCAGGGCGGGCACGGGAAGGGGCACGGCGCCCGGGCGCCACGGGCAGGGGCGGGGACGCGCGGATCAGGCTTCGGTTTCCTGCGATTGTGCAATGCTTTGGTACAGGTCCACCACGCGAGCATGGTCCACCAGCAGGCCCAGCAGGCCCAGCACCACACCGCGGTTCACCATGGCGGCCGCCAGGCCCCAATCGCTTTCAAAGGGGTGGCCCGCCACCATCGCCGCCAGCCAGGTCAGTGCCACGGCCGCGGCGGCGGCCGACAAGGCCCAGTTCCGGCCGCCCAACCAGGCCGCCATCATCACCGGCAGGGCATACAACGCCCACAGGGAGAAATCACGACCGCCGAGCAGGTCACCCGCCAAGGCCGGCAAGGCCAGCATGACCAGCAGCAACTGAAGGCGAAAACGAGCACGTTGGATCATGATGGGATGCCAGGTAACGATGGGCGGCACGAAAGTTCTGTCTGGGGAAATAATATAGGCTTGAGGCGTGGCAAGCGAGTGAATTGCACACGGTAGTCCTAGGGGGTGAGAACCCCATGCCCACTTCGTCGGCGCAGGCGTGACGAAGTGCAACTTCAGCGCGGATCCAGCGCGCATCCGGACGCGTCCACCACCTTGAGGGCCGGGGTGCCCGGGCAGAGGTCCTGGTGGTCAGGGATGCCGTCGCCGTCGGCGTCGAGCAACTGGGGGTCGAATCCGTGCACGATCGTGCTGGCGTGCGCCGCCACCCGCAGCGGCCAGGCCACCGGCTCACCGGTTTGCATGTCCAGGACATGGTTGCAGGACGCGGCCTGCGCGCCCGTGAAGGGGCAGGCCAGCAGGGCGGGTGCGGCCGCTGCGTTCAACAGGATGGCCGACACCTGGGCCAGCGCCGAAGGCTGCACAGGCACCAACTCCAAGCGGGCCAGGCTCAGCCAGTGCCCGGGCGCGATGCCATCCACGTCCAGCCGCGCGCCGGAGTTGCCGGAGGGCGTGTCCAGCGTGGACCGGAACAACACGCTGTGCCGGCGCCAGTCCCGCCCCGCGGTGGTGCCCAGCGGTCGGTCGGCCAGGCTGGGCCCTGCTTCGCCCGCGCCGCCCGCCCGCCGCAGCACCAGTGCCACGCGCTGGGCGTCGGAGTCGCTGGACAGGTCCACGCTCAGGCGGTACCACTGGCCGCGGCGCAGGGCCATGGGTGGCGACGACAGCCGGCTGGCCGAGCCCCCGGCCACCAGGCGCGCGCACAGCCCGGACGGGCAGGGTTCGCGCAGCAACTGGGCCGCCTGCGGGGCGGCGTTCCAACTGCTCCAGCCCGCCAGGCCGTCCTCCAGTGCAGCATTGGGCACCAGGTTGGCGCCGGCCACGCTGTACCAGCTGCGGCCCGCGTTGGCACTGTTGCCAGTGGCGTCGCGTGCATCGGGCAGGCCGCTGGCCGTGCCGCTTTGCCACTGGCGGAAGCTGAAGTCGCGCGTGCCGCCGGCACTGGCGTTGGACACCGCGACGGCGTCGGGTGCGTCCAGGTAGCGGTTGCCGTTGACGCTGCCGAAGCCGGCCGTGCTGCCGAAGCGCGTCTGCAGGCGCAGGCCGCTCGACCCGGGCACCACGGCGGCCATCAGGTTGCGGCTGACGCCGATGTCATGCAGGTCGCCCGCGGCACGCCGGGCGTTGCTGGTTTCCTGCAGCCACAGCTGGCCACGGCGGTTGCCGTACAGGTGGTTGGCCTCCAGTGCATGGTGGTCGCCCACGTGCACCTGGATGCCGTTGTCGGTGTCCGCCGCGCTGTTGCCCTGCACGGTGATGCGGCTGGTTGCCAGGTCCAGGTACAGGCCCTGGGATTGGCTGTGGCGCTCTTTGTCGGGCTTGCCGGACAGCGGGCTGCGGGTGTGGGCCACGATGTTGTTGCGGATGGCACTGTCGGCGCTGGACCAGGCGTAGATGGCGCCGCAATCGTCCAGCACGCTGCAGGCGCCCAGCACCAGGTTGTTCTCCACCGTGGAGTTGCCCCACAGGCGGATGCCGTGGTAGCCGGCGTTGACGATGGTGTTGCCGCGCACCACCGAGTCCGGCCCGGCATGGATGGCGCCCTGGCTGCGCCGCGGCAGCGACAGCACGGTGTCACCGTCCAGGCGCACGCCGCTGTCGCGGATGAGGTTGTTCAATGCGGTCAGCGCCATGGCATGGCCTTCGCCCTCGAAATGCCCCCCCAGGGCGTCCAGCCCCGTGCGGGCGATCAGCGAGGACTCGATGGTGGCGCCTCGGGTGCTGGCGGCATTCACACCGCGTTCGGCAACGTCCTGCACGCTGGCATTGCGTATGCGCACCCGCTCGCTCCGCCGCAGGTCGATGCCGGTGCCGACGTGGTCGATGGCAACACCGTCCACCACGACATGCTGGCGATCCCGCAGGTCGATGCCCGTGTCCAGCACGCTGGCCACCACCCCGCTGCCGGGCGCTGCCGAGTCCGGTGACCAGCAGGTCAGCACGCGGGATGCAGCGTCGAAATGCCATTCGCCCGGGCTGTCCACCATCCAGGCCTGCCCCGTGAGGTAGTAGCCCCAGCCGGCTTGCAGCGGGTAGCTGGTGCTGCGCGACAGGTTGATCTGGCGGCCGGCCACAGCGGTGACTGTCGCCGTGTCGATCAGCCAGGAGGTGGTGCGCACGTGGAACTGCAGGCCCTCTTCCAGCGCTGCGCCCGCGGGCAGTTGCAGTTCCGGCCCCAGGGTCACCTGGTTGCTGCCCGTGCCGCCTCCCTGTTTGGGCACCGCATTGCCGGGCGACGGCAGGGCCAGGTAGGGCGACGCCGGGTCGTTGCCCAGGTGGCCGCGGTTGGGGTGGTGTGCCAGCGACAGCGCTCCCGCGCTGCTGAAAAGCTGCAGCGGCGTGGCCGCCAGCGTGGCACGGTGGACGGCCCCGCGCAGCGGCGACCAGGCGCTGGCGGGAATGTCCAAGCGGCCATGGATCGTGGGCGGCGCGGCGCAAGGGCGGCCGGGGTCGGTGCCGACGTAGATGGGCCGTTCGGCGGTGCCGGACGCCGGCAACTTCAAGGTCTGCTGCCACTGGCTGCCGCAGGCCAGCAGCACCGCGTCGCCGGGGCGCAGGCCGGCGCCGGCCAGGCGGCCGAAGCTGCGCCAAGGGCCTTGGCCGGGCCCCGCGGCCTGTGCGGCCAGCCCATCCAGCGCGTCGTCACCAGTCTGGCTGTTGATGTGAAAGCGACGCGCGTCGGCCGGCAGCACCCAGGACCGGGCCGGCACAGGCTGGGTCGGCACGCCGGCCAGGACCACCAGCGCGTTGGGCCCCAACTCGCGCCTTTGCACCACGCTCAGCCCCGACCCATCGGCAGCGGCCCCCAAGGCGCTGCAGGCGCTCAGCGCCAATACCAGCGCCGGGGTTCTCATCTCGGGGTGCGCTGACCCGGCCACAGCAACTGGCGCAGCGCGCGCACGATGAACAGCGTGTTCGTCACCAGGTAGCGCTTCCACAGCCGGCCCGGTTCGGACAGCAGGCGGTGCAGCCACTCCAGGCCGTTGTCGCGCATCCAGGCCGGGGCCCGGGCCACGGTGCCGGCGTGGAAGTCGAAGGCCGCGCCCACGCCCACCATCACCGCGTTCACGCAGCCGCGGTGCTGCGCCATCCAGTGTTCCTGCTTGGGGCAGCCCAGGCTCACCCACACTGTGCCGGCACCGCTGGCGTTGATGGCGCGCACATGGGCCTGGTCCTCCGCGTCCGTCAGGGGGCGGAAGGGTGGCGAGATGGCGCCGGCAATCTTCAGCGCGGGCCAGCGCTCGCGCAGGCGCAGTTGCAGCGTTTCCAGGGTTTGCGGCGTGCTGCCGTACAGAAAGATGGATTCGCCACGCTCGCTGGCAGCCTGGCAATAGGCCAGCATCAGGTCGGGGCCGCTCACGCGCGGCTGGCCGGTGGCGCCCAGGCGCCGCAGCATCCAGGCCACCGGCGCGCCGTCGGGCGTGGCCATGTCGGCGCCGGCCAGGCTGCGCATGAAGCTGGGGTCGCCAGAGGCTGTCACCACCGAGTGCACATTGCAGATGCACACATAGCGGCTTTCATGTCGCGCCGCCCAGTCGGCCAGGCGCGCCAGGGCGCTGTCCCAGCCCACCACGTCGATGGGCGCGCCCAGCACGGGCAGGGTGTGGCGGGTGTTGTCGTTCATGCCGGACCCTCGGCCATGGCTTCGTCGTAGATGGCCAGCAGTTGCCGCTGGTTGGACTCACCGGTCAGTTCGCGTTCGTAGTGCGCGCGGGCCTGGCGGCCCATGGCCGCCATTTCATCCGGATGCGCCTGCGCCCAGGCCATCTTGACGGCCAGGTCGGCGGCGTCTCCGGGCTTGAACAGCAGGCCGGTGCGGCCGTCGTCCACCAGAGTGGCCAGTGCACCAATGCGGCTGGCGATCACCGGTGTGCCGCAGGCGAAGGCTTCCACCACCGTGCGCGGAAAGTTCTCGTACCAGATGCTGGGCACCAGCAGCGCGCGGGCCCGTCCCATGGCCTGGTAAACCTCGGCGGGTGCCAGGGCGCCCAACAAAGACACCTGGTTGGACGCCTGAAGCAGGCTCTGCAGCGGGCCACCACCGACCACCTGCACGGACATGCCGGGCGGTCCCATTGCAGCCGCGGCCGCCAGCACGCCCACGCCTTTTTCTTCCGACAGCCGGCCCACGAACAAAAGGCCCTGGCGCGGACCCGCCGGGGGCTCTGGGAGGTCTACAAAATTGGGTTTGATGCGAATGCGCTCGCGAGGCAGGCCGCCTGCCACGAAGCGGTCGCGGCAGAACGCGTTCAGTGCGATGTAACGCGCCACCTTGTGCTGCCAGGTGCCCAGCGCACGGTGCATCTGAACCATGCCAGCGACCACTGCACTTTGCGCCACGGATGAGCGATAGCACGCATGTCGCGCCGCGCGCCAGGGGATGTGGCCCACGCAGTCTTCGCACACCTGGCCCTCGCGCATCAGCAGGGCCTGGGGGCAGATCAGGCGGAAGTTGTGCAAGGTCTGCACCACGGGGACGCGGGCACGCGCCGCAGCCCAGTACAGCGACGGCGAGATCAATGGAAAGGTGTTGTGGGCGTGCAGCACCTGGGGCTGGAACTGAGCGAACAGCGCTGCGGCGTCGTTTTGCGTGCGGCTTGACCACAGGGTCTGCAGTGCCGCGCTGGCCTTGGACATGCTGTTGATGTCGTCGTTGCTGCGCTGGTACAGCCGCACCTCGTGGCCGTGTGCGCGCAGCAGCGCCACTTCGGCTTCCACCACGGCGTCTTCCCCGCCGCGTTGCTGGTAGGTGTTGTGGGCGATCAGGATGCGCAGGGGCATGTGCATGGGTGGCCGGCCAGGGTCGGTCTGCAACAGCAGGTCGGGTCCGAGCGGTCAGGCCTTGGCGTAGGGGTTCTCGGGCAAGCTGCGCATGCGGAAGCCTTGCGCCACCAGTGCATCGACCCATGCTGCGTCAGGCCGCGTCTTGAAGATCACGACACAGCACAGTCCCGGCCCCATCAGACCCAGGCGGCCCAGGGCATCCTGGACCGCTATGCCGGCCCGGGTGACCCGCAGTCCGTGCGATCCAGCGCCGGCCGCGTCGTTGGCGTACTTGCCCCAGTAGAAATCATTGAACGGACGGTAGGCGAGTCCGGTCAGCCCGAAGGCCAGCATGAGCTTTTCGACTTCACGCACCGAAATGCGATAGATGTAGTTGCCGGCAGGCTCGTACTCCGTGGTGGTGTCGCCTCGCAGGACGCGCTTGATGAAGGTCCGCAGGCCGTTCAACGCGCCGGTCTGCTCCTGCGGTTCCACCATCACAACGGCCTTGCGGGCCACGCGAATCATCTCAAACAGCGCCACCGGTGGGCGTGGAAAGTGGTGGTAGGCCTCTTTGCAGAAGACGAAGTCGTAGCTGTCGCTGGCGGTATCGATGGCCTCGGCATTGATCTCCAAGAAGCTGTCGATGTAGCCACGTTCCTGGGCCACTTCCAGCCGGTCGGCCACCAGGCTGCTGGCCACCACGTTGGCGCCATGCGCCTTGAGGAAATGGGCGTCGGAGCCGTAGGCGCCGTCGCCGATGGTTAACCAGGTGCTGCCGGGACAGGCCTGGAGCAAAGGCAGGGCGTTCGCACGCATCCGGTTGTGCCGCCAGTTGTCCACCGACTCAGGCGCGGTGTAGCAAGAAGGCAGATCCATGTCGCGACCATGCACGCGCTGCCGGCTGTAGCTGGCTTCCAACGGGTTGTCCATGGATCTGGGATGCCTGGGATGTGAGGAGTCGCCTGGCGCCATGGCTTGACAGGCCACGTCCTGCGGCAATGTCGGCCGGGTGCCAGGGCGAATGCCCCGAAACTGCCGCGTGTCCAGCCCCTGTGGCTGGATGGGAGGGATGGTAACCACCTCGGTCGCCACGGATGTGACGGTGCGGGTTCGCCCGGCATTTGTGCCGCCAGCCGCCAGCCGCCAGCCCGCGCCGAGTGGGTCAGCGGGGCAATTCGGCCTGGGCCAGCCCCACCGCCGCCGCGTCCTTGGCCGCCAGCGTGGGCGCGCCGATGCCGGCGGGCAGGGGCCATTCGATGCCGATGGCCGGGTCGTTCCAGGCGATGGCGCGTTCGCAGGCCGGGGCGTAGGTGTCGGTGGTCTTGTAGAGGAACTCGGTGTCGTCTTCCAGCGCGATGAAGCCGTGCGCGAAGCCTTCGGGTATCCACAGCTGCCGCTTGTTTTCCGCGCTGAGTTCGGCGCCGGTCCAACGCCCGAAGTGGCGGCTGCCGGGGCGGATGTCCACCGCCACGTCGAACACGCGGCCCCGCACCACGCGCACCAGCTTGCCCTGCGGGTGCGGCGGCAGTTGGTAGTGCAGGCCGCGCAGCACGCCGGCCTGGCTGCAGCTGTGGTTGTCCTGCACGAAGGGGCGCGGCAGCGGCTGGCCCGCGCTTTTCAGCGCCGCATGGAACTTGGCGTCGCTGTGGCTTTCGTAGAACCAGCCGCGGGCGTCGCCGAACACGGCGGGTTCGACCAGGTAAACGCCCGGCAAGGCGGTGGGGGTCAGCTTCATGCTCAGGACGTCGGCGCGTAAGCCAGCGGGGCCGCCGGCCGGCTTCGGTGGGGCGCCAGCATCCGCCTGGCCATGGCCGGTACCGGCTCGCTGCTGAACACGGTGTCTCGCATCACATGCATCAGGTACTGGCCATAGCTGTTCTTGAGCAGCGGTGCCGCCAGCGCTTCGAGCTGGGCGGCGTCGATCCAGCCCGAACGGTACGCGATCTCTTCCGGGCAGGCCACTTTCAGGCCCTGGCGCTTTTCCAGCGTGGCGATGAACTGGCCTGCGTCCAGCAGACTGTCGTGCGTGCCGGTGTCCAGCCACGCATAGCCGCGCCCCATGATCTCCACGTCCAATTGCCCGTGCTGCAGGTAGCGCGCGTTGACCTCGGTGATCTCCAGTTCGCCGCGTGCGCTGGGCCGGATGTCGGCGGCGATGTCGCACACCTGCTTGTCGTAGAAGTACAGGCCCGTCACCGCATAGTTGCTCCGCGGCAGCTTGGGTTTTTCCTCGATGCTGATGGCCCGCTGCTGGGCGTCAAAGGCCACCACGCCGTAGCGTTCGGGGTCGGTCACGTGGTAGGCGAACACCGTGGCGCCGCTGTCGCGGCCGGCCGCGCGGTGCAGCAGGGGCGCGAAGTCGTGGCCGTAGAAGATGTTGTCGCCCAGCACCAGGGCGCTGGGGTGATGGCCCACGAACTGGCGACCCAGGATGAAGGCTTGTGCCAGGCCGTCCGGGCTGGGCTGCACGCAGTAGCTGATGTTCAGCCCCCAGCGGCTGCCATCGCCCAGCAGCGCTTCGAACCGCGGCGTGTCCTGCGGTGTGCTGATGAGCAGGATGTCGCGGATGCCGGCCAGCATCAGCGTGGTCAACGGGTAGTAGACCATCGGCTTGTCGTACACCGGCAGCAGTTGCTTGCTGATGGCCAGCGTGGCCGGGTGCAGCCGCGTGCCGCTGCCGCCGGCCAGGATGATGCCTTTGCGTTGCATGGAGTTGTCTTCCCTCAGCGGTCGTGAACCTCGCGCAGCATGCGCTCGACCCCTGCCTTCCAATCCGGCAAAGAGAGCCCGAATTCCGACCGCAGCCGTGTTGTGTCCAGGCGCGAATTCAGTGGTCGTTGCGCCGGGCTGGGATAGTCGCGGCTCGGGATGGCCATCACGCGGTCCGGTGGCACCCGGACCGCCTGTCCGTTCTGGCGTGCCCATTCGATGACGAATTGCGCGTAGCCGTGCCAGCTGGTTTCACCGGCAGCCACGCAGTGGTAAATGCCGCCCAGTTCGGGCCGCGCCATCGCGGCGCGCAGCGCATGGGCGGTGACGTCAGCCAAGAGGTCGGCGCCGGTGGGCGCGCCGATCTGGTCGTTGATGATGTTCAGGCTGTCGCGTTCGGTCGCCAGCCTCAGCATGGTGCGGGCGAAATTGCCGCCGCGCGCTGCGTACACCCAGCTGGTGCGGAAGATCAGGTGCCGGCAGCCGCTGGCGGCGATGCGCTGTTCGCCTTCCAGCTTGCTGCGGCCGTACACGGACAAGGGCCGGGTAGGGGCGTTTTCGGCACGGGGCAGGTGGCCGCTGCCGTCGAACACGTAGTCGGTGCTGAAGTGCACCAGCCAGGCGCCCAGCGCCTGCGCTTCGCGCGCCAGCACGCCGGGAGCGCTGGCGTTGACGGCATGCGCCTGTTCTGGCTCGCTCTCGGCCTTGTCCACCGCGGTGTGGGCGGCGGCATTGACGATGACCTGGGGGGCCACGCGCTGCACCAGCGCGGCCAGGCGCTCGGGTCGGCTGAAGTCGGCATCGGCATCGTGGTGGCGGTCCGCCGCCACCAGGTCGCCCAGCGGCGCCAGCGCGCGTTGCAACTCCCAGCCCACCTGGCCGTTCGGCCCCAGCAGCAGGATCTTCATGTGGCGTACTGCTTCTGCACCCACTCGCGGTAGGCACCGCTTTGCACGCTGGCCACCCAGTCGGCATGGTCCAGGTACCACTGCACCGTCTTGCGGATGCCGGTGTCGAAGGTCTCGGCCGGGCGCCAGCCCAGTTCGCGTTCGATCTTGCGGGCGTCGATGGCGTAGCGGCGGTCGTGGCCGGGGCGGTCGGTCACATGGGTGATCAGCCGGGTGTAGGGGCCCTGCGGGCTGGGCCGCAGTTCGTCGAGCAGCGCGCACACGGTGTGCACGATCTCGCGGTTGGGCTTTTCGTTCCAGCCGCCGACGTTGTAGGTTTCGCCCACTTGCCCGCCGGCCAGCACGGCGCGGATGGCGCTGCAGTGGTCGCTGACGTACAGCCAGTCGCGCACCTGCAGGCCGTCGCCGTAGATGGGCAGTGGCTTGCCCGCCAGGGCATTGACGATCATCAGCGGGATCAACTTCTCGGGGAAGTGGAACGGCCCGTAGTTGTTGCTGCAGTTGGTGGTGAGCACCGGCAGCCCGTAGGTGTGGTGCCAGGCCCGCACCAGGTGGTCGCTGGCGGCCTTGCTGGCGGAATACGGGCTGTTGGGTTCGTAGGGGTGGGTTTCGCTGAAGGCGGGGTCGTTGGGGCCCAGGCTGCCGTACACCTCGTCGGTGCTGACATGGTGAAAGCGGAAACCCGCCTTGGCGTCACCCGTCAGGCCGCCCCAGTACGCGCGGGCGGCTTCCAGCAGGGTGAAGGTGCCCTGCACATTGGTGCGCATGAACTCGCCCGGGCCGTGGATGCTGCGGTCCACGTGGCTCTCGGCGGCGAAATGCAGGATGGCGCGCGGCTGGTGCGTGGCCAGCAGGCTGTCCACCAGGGCGCGGTCGCCGATGTCGCCGTGCACGAAGGTGTGGCGCGCATCACCCTGCAGGCTGGCCAGGTTGGCCAGGTTGCCGGCGTAGGTCAGCGCGTCCAGGTTGACCAGCGGCTCGTTGCGGGTGGCGGGGTGGGCCAGCCAGTCCAGCACGAAGTTGCTGCCGATGAAGCCGGCGCCGCCGGTGACGAGAACGGTCATGAAATAGGCCTCAAAGTGAGGTGCTTGCCTGCCTGGGGACAGGTTACACCGGCACCTGAGCCGGCCTGGCGCTGAAATGCGGCGGTTATTCCGGCCCTGTTCTCGCCCCTGGGGCCCGGGGCCCGCCCGCTACAGGCCCAGCCAGGCGGTCAATTGCTTTTCGGCACCCTCGGTGGGCGCCTCGAAGCCCTTGTAGCCCGACGCCGCCAGCGCCTTGCGGCCAGCGTCGCTGTCGCCTGCGCCCAGCAGCGCGGCCCGCACGGCGGCCTGGGTGGCCGCCGGCAAGGCATTGGCGGCAATCCACTGCTTGATCGGCACCGGCTGGCTCTGTGCGCAGACCTGGCCACCCTTGTCGGTCCAGGCCTTGATGACGCTCTTGGACGCGGTGGCGCCGTACTGCGCGAAAGTGTTTTCCACGTAGAAGGGCACGGCGTCCTGGTAGCGCGTGTTCAGCACCTGAGGTGCGCCCGGGGCCAGGCCCTGCTGGCGCAGCATGGCGCGGGTCATCACGGCGGTGATGGAGTCGGGGTCGGGCGTCACCAGCTTCTTGGTCTTGATGCTGGCCCAGTCCTTGATGGGGGTGGGTTCCTTGCACAGGAAGCTGACCCGGTATTCGGTGAAGCCACTGGTCCAGGCGGCCACGCTGTAGTTGCCGGTCTTCACCGCTTCCAGCGCCACATGGGCCGGGTGGATGAAGGCGATGTCCAGTTCCTTCTTGCCGGTGGCTTCGCGCAGGGCGTTGTAGGTGCTGAGCACGCGCACCTGCACGGGCTGCTTCAGCGCGCCGCTCAGGTAGGCGGCCAGGGGCTCGAACTTGGCGGCGATTTCGGCGTCGCTGGCGCGGTAGGTCACGCCTTCGGTCACGCCCAGGGTCAGGGCGGAGGCGGCCAGGGGGCTGAACAGCAGTGCGATGGCCAGGCCGGCGGCCGGCGGCAGTGAACACGGGCGGGGCAGGGCGGGGCGGGTCATGCGGGGTCTCCTCGGGGCGGGCGCGCGGGCGCCGGGCCGCCGGCGCGTTCCTTGCCACCGGGCGCCATTGTCGGCTTGCCAGGCCTGCCTGGACCGGGGGGCACCCGCCGCATGCGTGGCGCTCGTCACGTCCGGCCGCATTGCCTGCTGGCCGCGCGCCCCAAAATCAAGGGCCAGGGCCTTACTTGAAGCGTTGGGCCTGGTCGGCGCAGGGCACTTTCACCCCGCGGCGTTCGAAGGCCGCGAACAGGTCCAGCACTGGCTTGCGGTTATCGGCGGTTGGCTGACGCCGGTCCATGTTGAAGCAAAAGTTTTCAGCAGCATTCAGTTGGGTCATTCCACCTGGGCTGCGCCATTCCGTGTCGGCGCCCAGGTCCAGCAGG
This sequence comes from Burkholderiales bacterium JOSHI_001, assembly GCA_000244995.1. Taxonomy (NCBI): domain Bacteria; kingdom Pseudomonadati; phylum Pseudomonadota; class Betaproteobacteria; order Burkholderiales; species Burkholderiales bacterium JOSHI_001. Next base: position 1,382,917 of record CM001438.1, read on the forward strand.
GCACTGGCACATTCGAAACTCTGGGCGCCGATGGCGCCATACAAGGGCGTTCCATTGCCCCACACCACGTTGATGTTTGCGCCCGCTTGGGCAAGCAACTTCAGGTTGTGCGGGGCCTTGGCAAATATGGCCTCATGGATCACCGGCTTTTCGTTCGGCCCCGTCGCATTGGGGTCTGCCCTGAACTCCAGCAGCACTTGCGTGAAAGCCGGGTTTTCCAGCTGCACGGCGAACAGCAGCGGCGGCGTGCCGTTTTCAAGCTTGGCATTGGGGTTCGCGCCAGCCTTCAGCAGTTCACGCGCGACATCCGCCATCTTGGCCGGGAACACAAAGAACAGCGGCGTGAAACCCTGCAGGCCCTGGGCATTGGGGCTGATGCCGGCGCGCAAGCCGGCCTGAACTTTGGCCAGGTCGCCCTTCTGGATGTGGTCGGCGAACTCGGCCAGGCGGGGGTCGGTGAAGAACTTCTTGGTATCGACGGGGGAGGCTTGAATGCCGGCCATGGCAGCTACGCTGTTCAACGACAGCAGCAGCGCGGCGATGAAGCCTCGGGTCACTTGAAACGAGCGGCCTCGGCGGCACACGCGAGCTTCACGTTTCGGCGTTCGAAGGCGGCGAAGAGCTTTAGCAATGGGTCGCGATTCTTCTTGGTTGGCTGAAGTCTAGGCACCAGTGAGCAGAAGCTCTCGCCGGCTGTGTCCTGAATCTTGCCGCCGGGACTGCGCCACTGTGTGTTGGCACCCAGGTCCAGAAGCGTGGCAGCCGCCGCGAAGTTGGCGGCGGCAATGGCCGCATACAGCGGCGCGCCTGCGCCCCACACCGTTTCAATGCCAGCGCCGGCCTTCACCAACAGGTTCAGCTGAGCTGGCTCGCCCGCCTGGACAGCTTCGTGGATGACGGGTTTTTCGTTTGGCCCGGTCGCATTTGGATCGGCCTTGAACTCAAGCAGGGCTTGCGTGAACAGCGGGTTCTCAAGGCGCACGGCGAAGAGCAGTGGCGGGGTGCCGTCGTCCAGGCGGGCATTGGGGTTGGCGCCGGCTTTCAGCAGTTCACGTGCCACGTCGGCGGTCTGGGCTGAAAACACAAAGAAAATTGGAGTGAACCCCTGCAGCCCACCTGCATTGGGGCTGATGCCGGCGCGCAAGCCGGCCTGAACTTTGGCCAGGTCGCCCTTCTGGATGTGGTCGGCGAACTCGGCCAGGCGGGGGTCGGTGAAGAACTTCTTGGTGTCGACGGGGGAGGCTTGAATGCCCATGGTGTTGGCTTCCTGGCAGGCCACCAGCAGCAGGCTGGCTAGGGCCGCGGCGAAAACGCGGCGAGAAGTGGAGCAGTGGAGCGTCATTGCTTCAGTGTGGCAATGTCTTCGGATTTCTCACGCTCAATGCCATTGATGACGTTGTGCACCGAATGCTGACCGCCCAAGTCGGCCTTGCCGATGGGCTGGCCTGCATCGTCCAGCGATGGGACTTGAATGACCCGGCCTTGGGCGGGCGGAATCACATAGCCCTCGCTGACCAAATTGCCCATGCCGCGTGGGAACGCCATGGCTGCTTTCCCAGCCAGCGCAGCGTTGTCAGTGCTCAAGAAAGGCATGCCAAGGCGTTCGCCGATGAAGTTGCTGGCCGCTGCCCCGCTCGCAAGCGGGGCAGCTATTCCTGCAACCCCTGCAACAGCACTTTGCAAGGCAGCAGAGTTCTGAACTCCCGTGAGTGGGTCAAAGGGGGAACGGTACTGAAGGAACTGGCCACTCAATGGTATTGCCCCGCCCACCGTGTCCGGGTGCAGGCCGGCCGAATTGAACATCATCCCGGTCAAACCGCCCATGGAACCTGCCGCTTGTGCCTTGCCACCGCCCAGCGAATGTCCTGTGACCAAGGTATCGGCACCGTATTTCTTGCTGATCACCAGTCCCAGTTGGTTCGCCGCCTTGTACTGCACCGTCTCCTTCCCCAACGCTTGGTCCATATTGGTCTTCAGATCTTCCACTTCAGAAGGCACCGTTCCCCGAAACGCCAGCACCGTCTCTTGCCCGCCCGGCCAGTTTTCGGGTGTCTGGTACACCACCGCCTTGCTGTCTTCCAACAGGCGTTTGTCGATGCCGGCCTGGGCCAGGTCGGCATCGCTCATCTTGTTCCAGCCCAGCGGCGGCTTGTGGTCCTTGGGGGCGTTGGGGTCGTACTGCTTGTAGGTGTCTTCCGACAGCCGCGCCAGTTCCACCGCTTCGTTGTTGCGCGCCAGGCGCGCGGCGGCGGCTTTCTGGTCGGGGCTGGCCCCGGGGGCGCTGCCTTGTTTGATGAGCTGGTTGCGTTCTTCCAGCCGCTTGATCTTGCCTTCCACCGAGTTCGGGCAGGGTTCCACCGAGGTGGCGCGAGGCGCCTTCGTGGGCGACAGCAATTGCTTGGCCGCCTTGTAGGCCGTGCCCACCACCGGGTGCTGCTCCAGTCCCTTGTCCACCAGGTGCGCGGCGCCCTGGGCGGCAGCGCCCACGGTTTCGCCCGCAGCACGGGCACCGAAACCGGCCACGTTGGCCACGCCCCGGCCGGTGGCCACCGCGGCTTGGCCCACCGCCCTGCCGGTGGCCACGGCCGCGTTCCCCACGGCCCGACCGGTGGCCACCGCGGCGTTGCCCACGGCCATGGCTGCGTCCGCCGTGGCCTGCGCGGCCGTGGCGGCCGCCTGCTGCACCGTGGTGGCAGCGGCGCGCGCCGAGCTCATGGTGGTGGTGGCGGCCTGGCGCGCCACGTCGCTGGTGGCCTGCCAGGCCGATGCGAGTGCGTCGCCCCAGCTCACGGCTTGCCTCGGTGCAGGTTGTTCATCAGCGTGGTGGTCAGTGTTTCCACGGCGTCGGCCTTTTGCGTGGGGCTCAGGCGCGGTTCGGCCAGGATTTCGCGCATGGCCGGGAAGCGGGTGTCGAAGTCCGGTCCCAGCACCCAGGCGGTGACGATGAAGCGGCCGATGTCCAGTTCGGACTGCAGGCCGTGCGCACGGGCGCGGTCGGTCAGCTGGTTCAGGGTGCGTTGGCCGGCTTCGCTGCGCAGCTCGGCGGGGGCCTTGGGGTCGGCGGCGGCCAGCACCTGCACCATGCGTTCATTGAACGAGGTGTCGGCCAGGCGGGCCATCTGGTCGGGGTTGATGTGCATGGCGAAACCGGGCGTGCGTCGCCTTACTGGCGGCCGTAGGTGTCTTCGAAGCGGACGATGTCGTCTTCGCCCAAGTAGCTGCCGGACTGCACTTCGATGATCTCCAGCGGCACCTTGCCCGGGTTGGCCAGGCGGTGCACCTGGCCCAAAGGGATGTAGGTGCTTTGGTTCTCGGTCAGCAGCAGCACCTTGTCGCCGTTGGTCACTTCGGCCGTGCCGCTGACCACGATCCAGTGCTCGGCCCGGTGGTGGTGTTTCTGCAGGCTCAAGCTGGCGCCGGGCTTGACCATGATGCGCTTGACCTGGAAGCGCGGGCCGCTGTCGATGCTGTCGTACCAGCCCCAGGGCCGGTGCACCTTGCGGTGCAGGGTCTGTTCACCGCGCTTTTCGGTGTTGAGCTGGTTGACGATGTGCTTCACGTCCTGGCTGCGCGAGCGGTCGCTCACCAGCACGGCATCGGGCGTCTCCACCACCACCACGTCCTTCAGGCCCACCACGCTGACCAGCCGGCTGGTGGCGTGCACCAGGGTGCCCTGGCTGTCCTTCACGATGGCGTCGCCGGTGCTGGCATTGCCGGCACCGTCCTTGTCGGCCACCTGCCAGACGGCGTCCCAGGCGCCCAGGTCGTTCCAGCCGGCGTCCAGCGGAACCATGTGCAGCGCCACCCCGGCCTGTTCGCAATGTTCCATCACCGCGTAGTCCACACTCTCGGCGGGCACGGCGGCGAATTCGGCCTTGCCGGGGCGCACGAACTTGGCGTCGGTGGCGCGGCCGTCCCAGGCCGACTGGGTGGCGCGGGCGATGTCCGGGCGCAGGGTGTTCAGGGCCTTCATCCAGGTGCTGGCGCGCAGCACAAACATGCCGCCGTTCCAGTAGTAGCCACCTTCGGCCAGGTAGCGCTGCGCGGTGGCCAGGTCGGGCTTCTCGACGAATTGGGCCACCCGGGGTGGCGTGGCGCCGTTGTCCTTTTCGGCGACGCGGATGTAGCCGTAGCCGGTTTCGGGCCGGTCGGGCGTGATGCCCAGGATGACCACCGCGCCGCCGGCGGCCGCGCGCACGGCGCGCTGCAGCGCGGCGGTGAAGGCGGGGGCGTTGGTCACGGTCTGGTCGGCCGGGGTGACCACCAGCACCGGGTCCTGGCCCTGCGCCATCGCGGCCAGGGCAGCCAGCGTCACCGCCGGGGCGGTATTGCGCCCCACCGGCTCCAGCAGCACCGCGGCGGGTTCGATGGCGTGTTCGCGCAACTGGTCCAGCACCAGGAAGCGATGCTCTTCGTTGCCCACCACCAGCGGCGCCTGCACGGCGATGTCCTCGGCGCCCAGGTGGGCCAGGCGGCTGGCGGCCTGCTGGAACAAGCTGCTGTTGCCCGACAGCACCAGGAACTGTTTGGGGTAGCCGGCACGCGACAGCGGCCACAGCCGGGTGCCGGAACCACCGGCCATGATGACGGGTTGAACTTGGATGCTCATGGGGCAGGCGCGAAGCCGTTGGGGTTTTGTTGCTGCCAGCGCCAGGTGTCGGCGCACATGCGGTTGAGGTCGTGCTGTGCACGCCAGCCCAGCAGGCTGGCCGCGCGCGCCGGGTCGGCGTAGCAGGCGGCCACGTCGCCGGGGCGGCGCGGCGCGAAGCGGTAGGGCACGGAGCGGCCGCTGGCGGCTTCGAAGGCGCGCACCACCTCCAGCACGCTGTGGCCGCGGCCGGTGCCCAGGTTCACGGTGAAAGATCCCGGCGCGTCCAGCAGGTGGCGCAGGGCGGCCACATGGCCTGCGGCCAGGTCCAGCACGTGGATGTAGTCGCGCACGCCGGTGCCGTCGGGCGTGGCGTAGTCGTTGCCGAACACGTTGAGGTACTCGCGCCGGCCCACCGCCACCTGGGCCACGTAGGGGGTCAGGTTGTTGGGCATGCCGCGTGGGTCTTCCCCGATGCGCCCGCTTTCGTGCGCGCCCACCGGGTTGAAGTAGCGCAGCAGCGCGCTTTGCCATTGCGCCTGGGCCAGGCCCAGGTCCAGCAGCATCTGCTCGCCCATCAGCTTGGTCTGGCCGTAGGGGTTGGTGGCCGACAGCGGCGCGTCTTCGGTCAGGGGCAGGTGTTCAGGCACGCCATACACCGTGGCGCTGGAACTGAACACGAAGCGATGGCAGCCATGCGCCAGCATGGCACGGCACACGGTGAGCAGCCCACCCAGGTTGTTGCTGTAGTAGTCCAGCGGCAGGGCGGTGCTTTCGCCCACCGACTTCAGCGCGGCGAAGTGCACCACCGCGTCCGGGCGGTGGGCACTGAACACCCGCTGCATCGCCGCCGGGTCGCAGACGTCGGCGCGCTCGAAGCGGGGCGTGGCGCCGCTGAGTTCGGCCAGCCGGTTCAGCACTTCGGGCGCGCTGTTGCGGAAATCGTCCACGCCCACCACGTGAAAGCCGGCGGCCAGCAGCGCCAGCCAGGTGTGGGAGCCGATGTAGCCGGTGGCGCCGGTGAGCAGGACGGTGGCTTGCATGCTGCAGAACCTTATTGCAGCACCAGTTGCCCGTAGCAACCAAAAGTGTTCACGCCGTAGGGCAAAGACGGGGCGTAGGAGCTGTGCCGCTGCTCGCGGCTGAAGTCGCAGCCGATCAGCGCGCTGCGGGTGGGCGCCCAGGTGGCGCCCAGGCTGAAGCTGTTGGTGGCGTCCACGCCGGGGGCCGCGCCCACGTCCGCCAGGTCGCGCTTGGCCAGGCCCAGGCTGGCATTGAGCGCGATCTTGCTGGTCAATTCATAGCTCACGCGCGAATTCAGCGACGTGGTCAGCTGGCTGCTGTCGGCCCGCACGACGGCGAACTGGTTGATGCTGATGGCCTGTACCCGGTTGACGGAGTCCGCGCCGATGTCGCGCTGCAGCGCCGTGTTGACGCGGATCTTGCCGGTGGGCTGCCACTGCCAGTTGAGCGCCCCGGTGGCGCCGGAAAAATCGCGCTCCCGGACCAAGTCGGTGTGGCGGCCCAGGCTGAGCCGGGCGTCCAGGCTGCTGGCGCCGCTGGCCACCCAGTTGGCGGTGAGGTCCAGGTAGTTGGACGTGGTGGTGTTGGCGCCGCCCACGGCCCGCGGGTAGTCGTACGTGGCGTGGCGCAGCGCAGCGCCGGCCGACAGCGCGCCGCTGAAGCGGTAGCGAGCGCCCAGGGACAGCGTGTTGCCGCGCATGTCCTGGCAGTCGTAGGCGCCCAGGCTGTGGTTCTGTTCGCGCCAGCCCAGGCTGGCCTCCAGTGTCAGGGCCGTGACCACGCCCATGCGCACCAGCGCGTCCAGGTTGGTGTTGCTTTGCAGGTTCTTCTGTCCCGCCGCGCCCACGCCGCAAGGCAGTTCGGTGCTCAGGTTCAGCTGGCGGTCGGCGGCCACGCTGATGCGGCCGGACAGGCGTTCCACGGTGGACCAGTCCAGCCCGGCGTTCAGGTTGTAGCCCAGGTTGTTCAGGTCGCTGTGGCCCGAGTAGGCCAACTGCCGCAGCGAAGCGGCAGCGGTGAGGCGCTGGCGGCCGAAGGGTTGGTCCAGCCCGCCCAGCAGCGTGGTGGCGGAGATGGTGGCGGACTCCGCGCCCGGGGTCTGGCCGTCGGGCACCAGGCGCACGTTGGAGCTGTGCGTGAAACCTTGCGAAACGCCCACGTACCAGGGGCTGTTTTCCGCATGTGCCGCGGTGGCGGCGAACAGGGCCATCGCGGCGGCCTTCATCCGAGTTTTCATGGTGATCTCCCCGAGAAATCAGTAGGCGTTGCGGCGGTCGAAGAAGGCCACCTTGATGGTGCGCAGGATGATCTGCAGGTCCAGCGCCAGCGACCAGTTGCGCAGGTATTCCAGGTCGTACTGCACCCGCGCTTCCATCTTCTCGACGGTGTCGGTCTCGCCGCGGTGGCCGTTCACCTGGGCCCAGCCGGTGATGCCGGGCTTGACCTTGTGGCGCACCATGTAGCTCTTGATCAGGTTGCGGTAGTGCTCGTTGTGCGCCACCGCGTGCGGGCGTGGGCCCACGATGCTCATGCGGCCCTGCAGCACGTTGATGAACTGGGGCAGTTCGTCCAGCGAACTGCGGCGCAGGAAGGCGCCGAACTTCGTGGCGCGCGGGTCGTCCTTGCTGGCCTGGGTGATTTGGGCGCCGTTTTCCATCACCCGCATGCTGCGGAACTTGTAGACCACGATCTCCTGGCCGTCCAGGCCGTGGCGTCGCTGCTTGAAGATGATGGGCCCGGGCGAACTGCGCTTCACCCCGATGGCGATCAACAGCAGCAGCGGTGAGATCAGCACCAGGATGACACCGGCCAACACCACGTCGCTGATGCGCTTGACCAGTTCGTTGGTACCGGTGAAGGGGGTTTCGCAGATGCCCACCACCGGCACGCCGTTCATGTCCTGCAACCGGCCCTGGATGATGCTGATGCCGAACACGTCCGGCACGTAGTACACGCTGGCCGTGGTGCCCTGGATGCTTTCCAGCAAGCGCTGGATGCGCGGCTGGCTGCCCAGCGGCAGAGTGATGAAAACCTCGCGGATGCCGTTTTCGATGATGTAGGGCGCCGCATCGTTCAGGGTGCCCAGGCGGTTGTGGGTGGCTTCACTGTCCACGCGGCTGTCGGCGCGGTCGTCGAAGTAGCCGACGAAGTCCACGCCGGTGTCAAGGCTCAGCCCCAGGCTCTTGGCCACCTTCACGCCCAGCGCGCCGGCCCCCACCACGATGGCGCGGCGGCGGTTCTCCGGCCGGGCGGCGTCGTGCTTGAGCACCAGCTTGCCCAGCCACACGGCCAATAACTGCACCACCGGCGTGAGGCCGATCCACCAGGCCAGCACATGCTCTTCAAAGTAGCCCAGGCTGCGGGTGGCATAGCCGCACAGCGCCAGGATGGCCAGCAGCGACAGCCAGGAGGTGATGATGTCGATGCCCGCTTCCAGCAGGGTGTCCTGGAAGCGGTTGCGCCCCGGGAAGGTGAGCGCGAACACCAGCAGGCACAGCGTCAGGTCGTGCCGCATGACCGGTTCGTTGAAGGCGCTGGCCGTCATCAGGAACAGCAGCACCGTCACGCTGGGTTCCAGGAACGCCGCGACCAGCGAAGTCACCGATTGAGGTGCGCTGAAGAAGGTGCGTTTGGAACTGCGGTTCTCGAACAGGGGCACGGGAAGTTTTCCAGCGTCAGCGCGCCGGGCAGGGCTTCAGCAACGACGTATTCACTATTTTCTGGACGCCAGGGACTGGCGAACACGGGCAGATCGCCCCCGGGCGACCAAGGCGCATTGTGGATCACATCAATGTCAGGGCTGAGGCCCCGATGCGAGGGAGGTGTGTGGCCCGGTGCCTACAATCCGTGAATGCTTAACGCTCTGAACTCCCTGCTGGCGCCGGCCCTGATGGAGCGGCTGACCCTGGTGGTCAACCATGTGCTGTCCAGTGAGCCGGCCGCCGTGCAGCGCCTGACCCCCCATTCCGGGCGTTGCCTGAGGCTGGAACTGGAAGGCTGGCCCAGCTTGCTGCCGGCACCGCCGCAGTTGGCTTTCCGCGTCACGCCCGCCGGGCTGATGGAGTGGTGCAGCGAGCCCCTGGCTGTGGCCGCCGACCTGCAGGTGCGCATCGACGCCAGCAACCCGGCAGCGCTGGCCTTGCGTGCGGCCGGAGGGCAGTGGCCTGCGGTGGACATCCAGGGCGACGCCCAGCTGGCCGCCGACGTGGACTGGCTGCTGAAGAACCTGCGCTGGGACGTTGCGGCCGACCTGGAGCGCCTGTTTCCACCGGCGGTGGCTCATGAACTGCACCGGCTGGGCAGTGCCTTGGCGCGCGGCCTGCATGCCGCCGTGGAGCAGGCCGGCTCCCTGGCCGGGCGGCTGCGCCCGGGCGCCGGTGGCCCGCGCTGAGCCCCGGGTGCCGCACCGCGCCGGGCGGGTTCGGTTGACCGGGTTGCTCCCATGATCTCCCTGCGGCGGCTGGGCCGCCTGATTTTCATCGTGTTCACGGTGCTGCGCTTCGGCCTGGACGAAGTGGCGCTGTCGGGCTTTCGCCAGCGCTGGGTCCGCACGCTGGTGCGCGTGGTCACGCTGGGCCGGCAACTGGAAGCGCCGCGCGGCGAACGCCTGCGTCTGGCCCTGGAAAGGCTGGGGCCCATCTTCGTGAAATTCGGGCAGGTGTTGTCCACCCGGCGCGACCTGCTGCCGCTGGATGTGGCCGACGAACTGGCCCGCTTGCAGGACCGCGTGCCGCCTTTTCCGGGCGCGCAGGCCGTGACCCTGGTGGAGCGCGCCTTCCACAAACCGCTGGCCGAGATTTTTTCCCGCTTTGACGAGCAGCCCGTGGCCAGTGCGTCGATCGCCCAGGTGCATTTCGCCACCCTGCTGGACGGCCGCGAGGTGGCGGTGAAGGTGCTGCGCCCCGGCATGCTGGCGGTGATGGACAACGACATCGCCCTGATGCGCACCCTGGCGCGCTGGATGGAGCGGGTGTGGGTGGACGGCAAGCGCCTGAAGCCCCGCGAGGTGGTGGCCGAGTTCGACAATTACCTGCACGACGAGCTGGACCTGGTGCGCGAAGCCGCCAACGCCGCACAGTTGCGCCGCAACATGCAGGACCTGAACCTGGTGATGGTGCCCGAAATGCTGTGGGACCTGTGCACTTCGGGGGTGCTGGTGATGGAGCGCATGCACGGCATGCCCATCAGCCAGGTGGACCGCCTGCGTGAGGCGGGCGTGGACATCAAGAAGCTGGCGCGCGACGGCGTCACCATCTTCTTCACCCAGGTGTTTCGCGACGGCTTTTTCCACGCCGACATGCACCCCGGCAACATCCAGGTGAGCGTGGCGCCTGCCACTTTCGGCCGCTACATCGCGCTGGACTTCGGCATCATCGGCACGCTCACCGAGTGGGACAAGGAGTACCTGGCGCAGAACTTCCTGGCCTTCTTCCGCCGCGACTACAAGCGTGTGGCTGAATTGCATGTGGAAAGCGGCTGGGTGCCGCCCAACACCCGCGTGGATGCGCTGGAAAGCGCCATCCGCGCGGTGTGCGAACCGCAGTTCGACCGCCCGCTGAAGGACATCTCGCTGGGCCAGGTGCTGTTGCGCCTGTTCCAGACCTCACGCCGCTTCAACGTGGAAATCCAGCCCCAGCTGGTGCTGCTGCAAAAGACCCTGCTCAACATCGAAGGCCTGGGCCGGCAACTGGACCCGGACCTGGACCTGTGGACCACCGCGCGGCCCTTCCTGGAGCGCTGGATGAACGAACAGGTGGGCTGGCGGGGCCTGCTGGATCGGCTGAAGAACGAAGCGCCGCGCTACGCCCAGTTGCTGCCCGAGCTGCCACGCCTGGTGCACCAGGCACTGACGCGGCAGAGTGCCGCACCGGACAACGCCGTGCTGCTGGCCCTGCTGTCCGAGGCCCGGCGCAGCAACCGCCTGCTGTACGGGCTGACCTGGGCGGCCATGGGCTTCGTGCTCGGGGTGCTGATGGTGCTGCTCTGGGGCCGTTGGCACGGCATGTGAGACGGTATCTGGCCGCCGGACCGCTGCTCTATTGATGTTTGTTGCTGGCCGCTTGAAGCCGGCCTGGTGAGGGTGAAGACATGAGAGTGACGATTGTGGGCTCCGGCTATGTGGGCCTGGTGACCGGGGCCTGCCTGGCCGACGTGGGCAACGATGTGCTGTGCCTGGACGTGGACGCGGCGAAGATCCAGATGCTGAAGGACGGTGGCGTGCCGATCCACGAGCCGGGGCTGGAACAGGTCATCAAGCGCAACGTGGCCGCGCAGCGACTGGCCTTCACCACCGACGCCGCCGCTGCCATGGCGCACGGGCAGCTGGTGTTCATCGGCGTGGGCACGCCGCCGGCCGAGGACGGATCGGCCGACCTGCAGCATGTGCTGGCGGTGGCCCGCACCATCGGCCAGCACATGACCGACTACAAGGTGGTGGTGGACAAGAGCACCGTGCCCGTGGGCACCAGCGAACGGGTGCAGGCCGCGGTGGCGGCCGAGCTGAAGAAGCGCGGCGTGGACATCCCGTTCGCCGTGGTGTCCAACCCCGAATTCCTGAAGGAAGGCGCGGCGATCGCCGACTTCATGAAGCCCGACCGCGTGGTGGTGGGCGGCGACGACGAACGCGCCATCGAGTTGATGCGCGCGGTGTACGCCCCCTTCACCCACAACCGCGACCGCATCCTGGTGATGGACGCGCGCAGCGCCGAGTTCACCAAGTACGCCGCCAACGCCATGCTGGCCACCCGCATCAGCTTCATGAACGAGCTGTCGCGCCTGGCCGACAAGGCCGGTGCCGACATCGAAGCCGTGCGCCGCGGCATCGGCAGCGACCCGCGCATCGGCACCCAGTTCCTGTACGCCGGCCCGGGCTACGGCGGCAGTTGCTTCCCCAAGGACGTGCGCGCGCTGATCCGCACGGGGCAGGACTACCAAGAGCCGCTGGCCCTGCTGCAGGCCGTGCACGAAGTCAATGAAAGCCAGAAGCAGGTGCTGGTGAAGAAGGTGCGTGCGCGCTTTGGCGACAGCCTGGCCGGGCGCCGCTTCGCGGTGTGGGGCCTGGCCTTCAAGCCCGAGACCGACGACATGCGCGAAGCCCCCGCCCAGGTGGTGATCCAGGCGCTGCATGAGCTGGGCGCCACCGTGAGCGCCTACGACCCCGTGGCCACCGACACCGCGAAGAAGCTCATGCCCGAAGGGCCGGCCATGCGCTACGCCAGCCGCGCCATGGCCGCGCTGGAAGGTGCCGATGCGCTGATCATCATGACCGAATGGCGGGAATTCAAGAGCCCTGACTTTGAGCGCATTGCCCGCACCCTGAAGCAGCCGGTGGTGTTTGACGGCCGCAACCTGTACGAACCCGCCCTGGCGCGCAGCTTCGGGCTGGAATACCACGGCATCGGCCGGGGCGGGGCGCGGCCATAGATAATTTGCCGCGTCACCCACCTGTTGCGGCACCGTGCCGCCCGATGTCGGCATGAACACCACGCTGATCGTCTTTGTCGTGCTCTACCTGCTGGGCACCCTGGCGCTGGGCGTCTGGGCCGGCACGCGCATCAAGAACACGGCGGACTTCGCCATCGCCGGGCGCAGCCTGCCCCTGGTGATGGTGATCACCACCACCTTCGCCACCTGGTTCGGGGCCGAAACCGTGATGGGCATCCCGGCCCGCTTCGTGCAGGGCGGCCTGGGCGCCGTGGTGGAAGACCCCTTCGGCGCCGGCACCTGCCTGATCCTGGTGGGCCTGTTCTTCGCCACCAAGCTGTACCGGCAGAACCTGCTGACCATCGGGGACTTCTACCGCAAGCGCTATGGCAAGGGCATCGAGGTGTTCTGCTCCATGGCCATCATCCTCAGCTACCTGGGCTGGGTGGCGGCGCAGATCACCGCGCTGGGGCTGGTGTTCAGCGTGCTGACCAACGGCGCCATGAGTGAAACCGCCGGCATGATCGTCGGCACCCTGGCGGTGCTGGTCTATGTGGTGGTGGGCGGCTTCCTGGCGGTGGCCTGGACCGATTTCATCCAGATGATCGTGCTGGTGGTGGGCTTGTCCGTCATCGCGGTGTTCTCGGCCGACCTGGCCGGCGGCAGCGACAAGGTGCTGGCCCTGGTGCACAGCAAGGAACTCTTCAACTTCCTGCCCGCGCCCGGCTTCACCGAGGTGGCCATGTTCATCGGCGCGGCGGTCACCATGATGCTGGGCAGCATCCCGCAGCAGGACGTGTTCCAGCGCGTCATGTCGGCCAAGGACGAGAAGACCGCGCGCAACGGCGCGGTCATCGGCGGGGTCAGCTACATCCTGTTCGCCTTCGTGCCCATGTTCGTGGTGGCCAGCGCGGTGGTGGTGATGGGCCAGGAGGCGCTGACACTGGCCAAGGACGACTACCAGCGCCTGCTGCCCACCTTCGTGATGAGCAAGATGCCGCTGGTGATGCAGATCCTGTTTTTCGGTGCCCTGCTCTCGGCCATCAAGAGCACGTCCTCGGCCACGCTGCTGGCGCCGTCCACCAGCTTTGTCGAGAACATCCTGAAGAACCTGCGCCCCCACATGGGCGACCGCCAGCAGCTGCGCGCGATGCGCTGGACCATCGTGGCCTTCGCCGGCCTGGTGCTGGCCTATGCCATTGCCATGAAGGGCACGTCCATCTACGACCTGGTGTCGGCGGCCTACCAGATCACCCTGGTGGCGGCCTTCGTGCCGCTGGTCATGGGGCTGTACTGGCAGCGCGCCAGCACCCAGGGCGCCATCGCTTCGGTGGTGCTGGGCATTGCGGTGTGGGTGATGTTCTTTCCCCAGGTCAGCACCCTGGGCGAGCGCTTCCCGGGCCAGTTGGCCGGGCTGATCGCCGCCTTCGTGGGCATGGTGGCGGGCTCGTTGGCCCCGCAGTGGCTGAAGAACCGCCACGAGCACGAACACCACGTCAAGGGCTTAACCTGACGGCCCCCGGCCGCCTGGCGGCCGCCCCCCGGAGGGGGCTGTCCTCGGGACCGGCGGAGCCGGATCCCTGCGGCGCATGTTTCACGGCCTTTGCCCCTGGCCGCCTTTGGCGGCCTGTCCCCGTGGGGATTTCTCGCGATTGGCGAAGCCGGATCCCTGCCGCGACAAGGCCCACCCCTGTGGGGACAGGCCGCCGAAGGCGGCCAGGGGCAGCGGTGAAGAAATGCGCGCCGCAGGGATCCGGCTTCGCCGGTCCCGAGGACTGCCCCCCTGGGGGGCGGCCGCCAGGCGGCCGGGGGCTTATAATTTTCTGTTTTGCGTCAAGGGTTTAGCCATGCCGATCTACGCCTACCGCTGCGGCGCCTGTGGCCACGCGAAAGACGTTCTGCAAAAGCTTGCCGATCCGGTGCTCACCACCTGCCCGGCCTGTGGGGCCGAAGCGTTTGCCAAGCAGCTCACCGCGGCCGGCTTCCAGTTGAAGGGCTCGGGCTGGTACGCCACCGACTTCAAGGGTGGCAGCACGCCGGCCGCCAAGCCGGCGGATGGCGTCAGCAAGGACAAGCCGGCCGAGACCAGCACCCCGGCCGCGTCCTCTGACAGCAAGCCGGCTGCTTCTGGCGGCTGTGGCACGGGCTGCGCCTGCCACTGACGGTTACGGCCACTTCGCCGTTTCCTGAACCCTTCCGCCCACCGGACCCACGCCTTGAAGAAATACCTGATCGCCGGCTTGCTGACCTGGTTGCCGCTGGCCATCACCGTGTGGGTGCTGCTGTGGGTGCTGGGCGTGATGGACGGCATGTTCGAAAGCCTGCTGTCGCTGTCGCAGGCCATGCTGCCGGCCAGCGCCTTCCAGAACATCGAGCGCCTGCGCAACGTGCCCGGCCTGGGCGTGGTGGTGATGATCGCGCTGCTGCTGACCACCGGCGTGTTCGTCACCAACATCTTCGGCCAGTGGTGGGTGCGGCAGTGGGACCGCGCGATGTCGCGCATCCCCATCGTCAAGAGCATCTACAACTCGGTCAAGCAGGTGTCCGACACGCTGTTCTCCAGCAATGGCAACGCCTTCCGCGAAGCGGTGCTGGTGCAGTGGCCGCACGCGGGGGCCTACACCATCGGCTTCGTCACCGGCCTGCCGGGCGGTGAAGTGGCGGGCCACCTGCCGGGCGACCACGTCAGTGTGTACGTGCCCACCACGCCCAACCCCACCGGCGGCTATTTCGTCATGTTCCCGCGCGCAGCGGTGGTGCCGCTGCGCATGAGCGTGGACGAAGCGCTGAAGTACATCATCTCCATGGGTGTGGTGGAGCCTGCGCCGCCCGCACCGCCGCACGCCCTACCCCAGACAAAAGCAACGGAAACCGCGACATGAGAACCACCTACTGCGGCCTGGTCAGCGAAGCGCTGATGGGCCAGACCGTCACGCTGATGGGCTGGGCCCATCGCCGCCGCGACCATGGCGGCGTGATCTTCATCGACCTTCGCGACCGCGAAGGCCTGGTGCAGATCGTCTGCGACCCGGACCGGGCTGAGATGTTCAAGACCGCCGAAGGCGTGCGCAACGAGTTCTGCCTGAAGGTGGTGGGCAAGGTGCGCCCGCGCCCGGCCGGCACCGAGAACGCCAACCTCACCAGTGGCAAGATCGAGGTGCTGTGCCTGGAACTGGAAGTGCTGAACGCCAGTGTCACGCCGCCCTTCCCAATGGACGACGAGAACCTGTCCGAGACCACGCGCCTGACCCACCGCGTGCTGGACCTGCGCCGTCCCGCGATGCAGAAGAACCTGATGCTGCGCTACCGCGTGGCCATCGAGGTGCGCAAGTTCCTGGACGAGCAGGGCTTCATCGACATCGAAACCCCCATGCTCACCAAGAGCACGCCCGAGGGCGCGCGCGACTACCTGGTGCCCAGCCGCGTGCACGACGGCATGTTCTTCGCACTGCCGCAGAGTCCGCAGCTGTTCAAGCAGTTGCTGATGGTGGCGGGCTTCGACCGCTACTACCAGATCACCAAGTGCTTCCGCGACGAGGACCTGCGCGCCGACCGCCAGCCCGAGTTCACGCAGATCGACATCGAGACCAGCTTCCTGGGCGAGGAGGAAATCCGCGCCATCACCGAAGCCATGATCCGCACCGTCTTCCGCAAGACCATGGGCATCGAGCTGCCGGTGTACCCGGTGATGAAGTACAGCGAAGCCATGCACAAGTACGGCTCCGACAAGCCCGACCTGCGCGTGAAGCTGCAGTTCACCGAACTGACCGATGTGATGAAGGACGTGGACTTCAAGGTCTTCTCCACGCCCGCCACCACCCAGGGCGGGCGCGTGGCCGCGCTGCGCGTGCCGGCGGGCAGCGAGATGAGCCGTGGCGAGATTGACGGCTACACCGAGTTCGTGAAGATCTACGGCGCCAAGGGCCTGGCCTGGGTGAAGGTGAACGACGCGGGCAAGGGCCGCGAGGGCCTGCAAAGCCCGATCGTGAAGAACCTGCACGACGGCGCCATCGCCGAGATCATCGCCCGCACCGGCGCGCGCAACGGCGACCTCATCTTCTTCGGCGCCGACAAGGCCAAGGTGGTGAACGACGCGCTGGGCGCCCTGCGCGTGAAGATCGGCCACAGCGAATTCGGCCGCAACCACGGCCTGTTCGACGACGTGTGGGCCCCGCTGTGGGTGGTGGACTTCCCGATGTTCGAGTACGACGAGGAAGGCCAGCGCTGGAACGCGGTGCACCACCCCTTCACCGCCCCGAAGGACGGTCACGAGGACCTGATGGACACCGACCCCGGCGCCTGCGTGGCCAAGGCCTATGACATGGTGCTCAACGGCTGGGAAATTGGCGGCGGCTCAGTGCGCATCCACCGTGCCGAGGTGCAGAGCAAGGTGTTCAGCGCGCTGAAGATCAGCCCCGAGGACGCCAAGGTGAAGTTCGGCTTCCTGCTGGACGCGCTGCAGTACGGCGCCCCGCCGCACGGCGGCCTGGCCTTCGGCCTGGACCGCATTGCCACGCTGATGACCAAGGCCGAAAGCATCCGCGACGTGATCGCCTTCCCCAAGACGCAGCGCGCCCAGTGCCTGCTGACCGGCGCGCCCAGCGTGGTGGACGAGGCCCAGCTGCGCGAACTGCACATCCGCCTGCGCAACCCGCAGGCGGCGGGCTGAAGACCCGCCGGCGCGATATTCGCGTCGGGCCAGGGCATGATGGGGGCCGGGTTCATTCCAGGCCCCTTTTTTTCATCGCCTGCGCCCCTTTGCACTGTGGCCATGACAAGCAAGCCCTTCAAGATCCCTGAAAGTGTGCTGGTGGTGATCCACACGCCCGACCTGGAAGTGCTGGTGATCGAACGTGCCGACCACCCTGGATTCTGGCAAAGCGTCACCGGCTCGAAGGACCGCGCCGACGAGGCGCTGGTGGACACCTGCATCCGCGAAGTGGCCGAAGAAACCGGCATTGCCATCGGCAGCGCCGCGGTGCCATTGGACGCCCTGCACAACTGGCAACTGGCCAATGTGTACGAGATCTACCCGGTGTGGCGCCACCGCTATGCGCCGGGGGTGACCCACAACACCGAGCATGTGTTCGGCCTGCGCGTGCCGGCGGGCACGGCGGTCACACTGAGCCCGCGTGAACACACGGCCTTCGCCTGGCTGCCTTGGCGCGACGCCGCCGACCGCTGCTTCTCGCCCAGCAACGCCGAAGCCATCCTGCACCTGCCCACCCTGACATAGCCCGCCCATGCGCGCCCCCCCCGGTCCCGTCCCCGCCTTTTCCCATTCGCGACAGCACGCGGCCACCAGCGGCTTCCACGCCCACCTGCGCGTGGCCACCTACAACATCCACAAGGGGGTGCGCGGGGTGGGGCCGAAGAAGCGGCTGGAGATCCACAACCTGGGCCTGGGCGTGGAGGCTTTGGACGCCGACCTGGTGTTCCTGCAGGAGGTGCGCCTGTTCCACCACCGCGAGCAGCGCCACTTCGCCCGCACCTGGTTCGGCTGGCCCGAGCAGGGCCAGGCCGACTTCCTGGCGCCTGAAGGCTATGACGTGGCCTACCGCACCAATGCGGTTACACGCCACGGCGAACACGGCAACGCGCTGCTGTCGCGCTGGCCCTTGGGCGACGTGGGCCACCACGACGTCAGCGACCACCGCTTCGAACAGCGCGGCCTGCTGCACGTGCCGGTGCAATGGCAGGGGCGCCTGGTTCATGCGGTGGTGGTGCACCTGGGGCTGATGCATGCCAGCCGGGTGCGCCAGGCCGAACGCCTGGCCGCCATGCTGGCACGCGAGGTGCCGGCGGATGAACCGGTGCTGGTGGCCGGCGACTTCAACGACTGGGGCGAAAAGCTCGACGGCCCCATGCGCGACATGGGCCTCACCCGCGCGGTGTCGCCCGAAGGCGGGCTGGCGCGGCGCCTGACCTACCCCTCGCGGGTGCCGGTGTTCGCGCTGGACCGGGTTTATATGCGCGGCTTCCGATGCGTGAACACCCAGGTGCCGCGTGGTGTGGCCTGGGCCCGCATGTCCGACCACCTGCCCATGCTGGTGGAACTGGAGGCGCTGTGAGGCCGCTGCGCTGATGCGCCAGCCGCCCGAGGACCTCGCGCCGGGTGTCGCCTTCAGCGGCGGCAACACCTTGCGCCTGCTGCGCGGTGGTGCGGAACTGTTCCCGGCCATGCACGGTGCCATCGCCCGGGCCCAACAGGAGGTCTGGCTGGCCACCTACATCTTCCACGACGATGAAGCCTCGCATGCCATGGCCCTGGCCCTGGCCGAGGCCGGCGCGCGCGGCGTGAAGGTCTGCGTGGTGGTGGACGGCTTCGGCAGCAAGGACACGCTGGCCGTCCTGCAACAGTGGCTGGTGGCGCCCGCGGTGGGCCTGGCGGTCTTCCGCCCGGTGGGCAACTGGTGGAGCCTGCTGCAGCCGGGCCAGCTGCGCCGCCTGCACCAGAAGCTGTGCGTAGTGGACGGCGAGGTGGGTTTCGTCGGCGGCATCAACATCATTGACGACTGCCGCGACCTGCGCCACGGCGCGCTGGACAGCCCCCGACTGGACTTTGCGGTGGAACTGCGCGGCCCGCTGGTGGCCGAGTTGGCGCACACCGTGCGCGCCATGTGGACCCGCGCGTCGCTGGGCAACGACTGGCGCGACGAGGTGGTGGCCCTGGCCCGCAGCGCCGAGCCGCTGGCCCGTGCGCGCCGCATGCTGCGCCGCATGCGCCTGCTTCGCCGGCCGGCCCTGCAGGCCGTGGCCCTGCAGCCGGTGCAGGCGGCCTTTCTGGTGCGCGACAACATCCGGCAACGCCGCGCCATCGAGCGCTGGTACGTGCAGGCCATACGCCGGGCGCAGCAACGCGTGGACCTGGTCACGCCCTACTTCTACCCCGGCCGGGCCTTCCGGCGCGCGCTGTGCGGTGCCGCGCGCCGCGGCGTGCAGGTGCGCCTGCTGCTGCAGGGCAAGCCCGACTACCGCTTTGCCGCCATGGCCGCCCAGGTGCTGTATGCCGAACTGCTGGCCGACGGCGTGCAGATCTTCGAGTACACCGCCGCCTTCCTGCACGCCAAGGTGGCGGTGGTGGACGGGCAGTGGGCCACCGTGGGCTCCAGCAACATCGACCCCCTGTCCCTGCTGCTGAACCTGGAAGCCAATGTGGTGGTGAACGACGCCGGCTTCGCGGCCGACCTGTCGCAGCGCTTTGAAGAGGCGCTGGCCGGTTCGCGCCAGGTGGTGGCGCCAGACGTCGGCGACAGCCCCGTGGCATTCCTGCGCCGCGGCTTCGTGGCCACGGTGGCGCGATGGTTCCTGCGCATGGCGGGCATCACCGGCAGGTATTGAACGCGCGCTGGGGCCTGCAAAGGCCCCAGCGCGGGCAACTTGATGGTGTCAGCTGCTGAAGGCCACCGTCCAGGTGCTGGACTGGCCGTTCACGGTGATGACCACCGTGTAGCCCGTCGCGGAGGCCGTCACCACCGCCTGGTTGCCCTGGGCGTCGGTGACCGTGACCGAGCCTGAGGTCGCGCGCCCGGTCGCGCCGTCATAGGTGTAGCCCGTGTACACACAGTCGATGGTGGAGCTGTCGATGCTGCCGCTGCTGATGGTGGTGACCGAACCGCTGGTGCTGATCGTCACGTTGTCCACCAGGGCGTCGCCCACCTGGAAGCGGCAGTCGGCGCCGGCGGCACTGATGGTGCAGACCTCGGTGCTGTTCAGCGTTCCTTGCTCCACCACGCCGCCTGAGGAAATGTTGTAGCTCATGTTGAAGGTGAGCGAGTAGGTGAAGGATTCCGCGCTCACATAGTTGCTGTAGGTCAGCGCCCCGGTGCCGTTGAAGCTGGCGCTGTAGCCCACGCTCTGAAAACTGCAGTTGTTGTAGTTGAAGGTGGAGGTGGTGGGCCTTTGGGTGGCATCGTCGACGTTGATGGTGAAGTCAATCGTGCCCGAACCACCGGTTCCCAGTGTGGCGCACGCCAGGGACTGCTGGATGGAAGCGCCGCCTGGCAAGGTTCGCGTGAAGGCGCCGCCGGGCAGCGAACTCGCGGCGTCGGCCTGACGCAGGGTGGCGACGCCCTGGTTCACGGACTGCACCGCCTTGTTGGCCGTGTCCTGGCTGGCGGCGATCGTTGTCAACTGTCCGCCACCGGCCACGGGGCTGACGGTCAACACCGCGCTGGCGCTGGTGGTGGTGCCATTGGCGTTGGTGACCTTCACCGCGTAGGCGGCACCGTTGTCACCGGACACCGTGGCGGCCGTGGTGTAGTTGCTTGCGGTGGCGCCGGCGATTTCGGCGCCGTTTTTCAGCCATTGATAGGACAGCGTGCCGCTGCCACTGGCTGTGACGCTGAAGGTGGCGGTCTGTCCCGCCGTGACCGACTGGGCGGCCGGCGCGGACGCGATGACGGGTGCCGCACTGCCGCCGGCAGCCGGGGCGCTTGGCGAATCGCCGCCGCCTCCGCAGGCCGACAGCACAGCGGTCAACACCGCCACCGACAGGATCCGAAACCATGGGCTCATGAGCATGTACCCCCAAATTGGGAAGTTATGAAGACGCGGAGATGCCGCTGCGTTTCAGTATGCATGGCGCTGCGCTCGGCCGGCCAGGACGGCGCGCAGTCGTCCCCAATTTGAACTAGGGACCGAGCTGATCACCAGGGGCGCTCGACGCCCAGTGCCATGCTGCGCAACCATTGTTCGCTGCCCGGGTAGCTGGACACCCCGGCTGGGCGGCCCTGGCGATGCACTGTCACCTGGTCCGATGGCCCGTAGCGGCTCTGTGCCGCTTCCAGTTGCGCCACCAGTCCCCAGCCGGCCGCCAGCGGCCAGCGCGCGTGCAACTGCCAACGCATGCTGGCACGCGATTGGGGCGCCAGCGCATAGGTGTCCAACTCGCCGAAGGTGTCCACCTTCAGGCGCTGGTGCAGCGGCCAGGCCAGGTGGGCACGCGCGGCCACATTCACCCCAGGCCAGGCTTCGGTGGACCACGTCAAGCCCGCCAGGGCGCGGCTGGCCGACAAGCGCTCCAGCGCGCGCAAGGACAGCACGCTGGGGCGGATGTCTCGGTCAATGCGGTGCCATGCCAGGCCGACATCGGCGTGAAGGCTTCCTGTCGCGATCGCCCAGCCCGCGCGCTGGCCCAAGGTCACTTCCAGGGTCGTCAACCTGAGGTCGGTGCGCGTGCGGATTGGCAGGGCCAGTTGGTTCAGCCCTTGGTAGTCCACGGCATTGCCCTGGTGCCAGGCGCTGGCCCGCCACATCCAGCCGTCGGTCAGCGCTGCGGCCATTTCGACACGCAGCCCCGACACCGTGCCCTGCTCCTGGTTGAAGACCAGGCCGCCCGGCAGCGTTTCGCGGGATTCGTAGTGCGCCCGTGTGGCCTGCAAGGTCCAACTTGCCTGTGCCCAGGCCGCGGGTGCAGCCACCGTCAGCATCGCAGCCAAGGCCATCGCTGGGAGGCGGGTCATGGCATCGGATTGTGGCCTAGGATGCTTGCCATGCCCCCGGATGGCGACCTGGTGATCGAGCGGCCCGAAGGCTTGTACTGCCCGCCGGGCGATTTCTACATCGACCCCTGGCGCGCGGTGCCGCGGGCGGTGATCACCCATGCACATGCCGACCACGCCCGCGCCGGGCATGGCCGGGTGCTGGCCACCGCGGTCGGTGAAGGCGTGCTGCGCCAGCGCCTGGGCGCCATCACGCTGCAGGGCCTGGCCTATGGCGAAGTGGTGCACCACCACGGCGTGCGCCTCAGCCTGCACCCGGCCGGGCATGTGCTGGGGTCGGCCCAGGTGCGGCTGGAACATGGCGGCCAGGTCTGGGTGGTGTCGGGTGACTACTTCCGCAGCGGGCACGAGGACAGCAACCCCACCACGCCCGCCTTCGAACCCATCCGTTGCGATTGCTTCATCACCGAATCCACCTTTGGCCTGCCGGTGTACCGCTGGCGGCCTCAAGAAGACGTGCTGGCCGACATCAATGCCTGGTGGGCCGACAACGCCGCGGCCGGCCGGCCCAGCCTGCTGCTGGCCTACAGCCTGGGCAAGGCGCAGCGCGTGCTGGCCGGGGTGGACGCGGGCATCGGTCCCATCTTCGTGCACCCGGCGGTGGAGCCGATCAACGCCGCCTACCGCGCAGTGGGCGTGCCGCTGCCGCCCACCCGGGTGCTGGGCGCCGGCAAGGCCGATGCGGCCACCCGCGCCGCGCTGAAGCAGGCCCTGGTGGTGGCGCCACCCATGGTGCGCGGCAGTGCCTGGGCCGCACCGCTGGGTGACGCCAGCGAGGCCTTCGCCAGCGGCTGGATGCAACTGCGCGGCCACCGCCGCCGCCAGGGCCTGGACCGCGGCTTTGCACTGAGCGACCACGCCGACTGGCCCGGCCTGCTGCGCACCGTGGCCGACACCGGGGCCGAGCGGGTGATCGTCACCCACGGCTTTGAAGCGGTGATGGTGCGCTGGCTGCGCGAACAGGGCCTGCGGGCCGGGTCGTTCCAGACGCAGTTTGCAGGTGATGGCGGCGCGGCCGAGGCCGCCGACCCACCGCCCGTCGTCCCCGCCGCGTGACGCGCCATGCAGCACTTCGCCGCGCTGTACGCCGAACTGGACGCCAGCCCTTCCACCCAGCACAAGGTGTCGGCGCTGCGGCGCTACCTGGCCCAGGCCGTGCCCGAAGACGCCGCCTGGGCGCTGTACTTCCTGGCCGGCGGGCGGCCGCGGCGCAGCGTGTCCACTTCGCTGATGCGCGAACAGGCCTGCCTGGCCGCCGGCCTGCCCGACTGGCTGTTCGAAGCCGGCTACCAAGCCGCCGGCGACCTGGCCGAGACCATCGCCCAGGTGCTGCCGCCGCCCGAGCGTGTGGCCTCACTCGGCCTGGCCGCGTGGATGACCCAGCGCCTGCTGCCGCTGCACGGCGCCGACGCGGCGATGCAAGCCCAGGCCCTGCAGTCCTGGTGGCGAGAACTGGACACCCCCGGCCGCTTTCTGCTGGGCAAGCTGATCGGCGGTGGCTTCCGGGTGGGTGTGAGCCGGCTGCTGGTGCAGCGTGCGCTGGCCGAACACGCCGGGCTGGACCCCACCCTGGTGGCACAGCGCATGATGGGCTTCACCAGCGCCCGCACCCGGCCCACGGCCGAGGCCCTGTCCGCGCTGCTGGCGCCACCGGGGCAGGGCGCGGCCGACGCCGGGCAGCCCTACCCCTTCTTCCTGGCCCAGGCGCTGGAAGGCCCACCGGCGGCCAGCCTGGGCGAACGCGGTCTGTGGCAGGCCGAGTGGAAGTACGACGGCATGCGTGCGCAGGTGGTTCGGCGCGCAGGCCGCGCCTGGCTGTGGTCGCGGGGCGAGGAACTGGTGGGTGAGGCCTTCCCCGAAGTGCTGGAACAGGCCGCGGCCCTGCCCGACGGCACGGTGCTGGACGGCGAACTGCTGGTGTGGCCCGATGGTGCTGCGCGGCCGGCACCCTTTGCCCAACTGCAGCAGCGGGCCAACCGAAAAACCGTGGGCAAGGCCTTGCGCCAGCGTGCGCCGGTGCGCTTCGTCGCCTACGACCTGCTGGAGTTCGGCGGCGTGGACCAGCGCGAACGGCCCCTGGCCGAACGCCGACCGGCCTTGGAAGCCCTGCTGGCCCAGGGCCCCTACGCCGCGGCGCCGGTGCTGAACACACCCGACTGGCCCAGCTTGGCCGCCCAGCGCGCCACCAGCCTGGCGCAGGGCGTGGAGGGCTTGATGCTCAAGGCCCTGGCCAGCGCCTACGGCAGCGGGCGCAGCCAGGCCACCGCCGGCCTGGCGGGCGGCGCCTGGTGGAAGTGGAAGTTGGAACCCGAACGGGTGGACGGGGTGCTGATCTACGCCCAGGCCGGCCACGGCCGCCGCGCCGGTGTGTACACCGACTACACCTTCGCGGTCTGGAACCGGGCCCCGCGGGACGCGGCGGAGGCCCAGGCCGTGGTGGACGCCATCGCCCGGCGCGAGCCGGCCCAGCCCGGTGCCTTGCAGCTGGTGGCCTTCACCAAGGCCTACTCGGGTTTGACCGACGCCGAATTCGCCGCGGTGGACCGCGAGGTGCGTGCCCACACGCTGGAAAGGTTCGGTCCGGTGCGCAGCGTGCGGCCCACGCTGGTGTTCGAACTGGGTTTTGAAGGTATCCAGCGCAGCGCGCGCCACAAATCCGGCGTGGCCTTGCGCTTCCCCAGAATGCTGCGCCTGCGGCCGGACAAGCCGTTGCACCAGGCTGATACCCTGGACAGCTTGCAGGCGCTGTTGCGCGCCAGAGAGGACATATCGTGAGCTCCGCCCCGCCCCACCGACCTGCACGCAAAGCGGCTTCCCGGCCCGGCCGCCGCGCGGCCCAGGGCCCGGCACCGGTGAACCTGGCCTTGCAGGGCGGCGGCTCGCACGGCGCGTTCACCTGGGGCGTGCTGGACGCACTGCTGGAAGACGGCTCGCTGGAACTGGCCGGGCTGTCCGGCACCAGTGCCGGCGCCATGAACGCCGCGGTGCTGGCCTGCGGCCTGGCGCGCGGCGGGCGCGACGGAGCGCGCGAAGCGCTGCGCTCGTTCTGGGCCTGCCTGTCGGGCCAGGCCCAGGCCTTTGGCCCCGCGCCAGACCTGCCGGCGATGAACGCGATGAACTTGGGCGGCACCCCTGGCCTGGCGCAGTTCAACCTGGACGCCAACCCCTTCTTCGGCTGGATCAACGCCTGGTTGGGCCTGTTCAGCCCCTACCAGTTCAACCCGCTGAACCTGAACACGCTGCGCGACGTGCTGAGCGCGCATGTGAGCGACGTGGAGTTGCAGAACCTGCCCACACCGCTGTACGTCACCGCCACCTCGGTGCGAACCGGGCAGCCGCGCGTCTTCAGCGGCCAAGGCCTGAGCGTGGACGCGCTGATGGCCTCGGCCTGCCTGCCGCAGTTGTTCCAGGCGGTGCAGATCGAAGGTGAACCCTTCTGGGACGGCGGCTTCGTCGGCAACCCGTCGCTGTGGCCGCTGTTCGAGACCGGCGTGGCCGACATCGTGCTGGTGCAACTGGACCCGCTGCTGCGCAAGGACACGCCCGACACCGCGGTGGAAATCACCGACCGCCTGAACGAGATCACCTTCAACGCCAGCCTCACGGCCGAGATGCGCGCCATCCACTTCGTCCAGAAGCTGGCCGCTCAGGGCCATCTGCCCGAAGGCTACCTGGTGCCGCGGCTGCACCGCATTGCCGACGACGAGGCGCTGGCGCCGCTGACGGCCAGCAGCAAGTACAACACCGACGGGCGCTTCCTGACCGAGTTGTTCGCGTTGGGCCGCGCGGCCGCGCAGCGCTGGCTGGCGGGCGACCGGCGCCAGGTGGGCCAGGTCCAGGGTTGCGACATCGCGCGGGTGTATCTGGACCCGCGCTGAACGCCGCGCCGCCGGCTCAGGCTGCCGGCAGGTGGGCCGCGGGCAGGCCCTGGTCGTGCCGGTCCAGCATGCGCAGGTACAGCGCTTCGATGTCGCGCGTGAAGCGCAGGCTGTCGAACAGCGCGCTGCCGCTGCGGGCCTGGGCCAGGTGCTCGCGCAGGCGTTCGCGTTGCGGCCGGTCATGGGCCAATGCCACGATGCGTTCTTCGTAGTGGGCCACGTCGTCACAGATCAGCCCGTCCAGACCCACGGCGTGGTTCAGGCTGGCCGCCACCCGGCTGGCGAAGGTGCGCCCGGCGAAGGTGACCACCGGCACGGCGGCCCACAGCGCATCGCTGGCCGTGGTGTGCGCATTGCAGGGCCAGGTGTCGATGAAGATGTCGGCCAGTTGCAGCCTGGCCATGTGGTGCTTGGGATGGCGCCGAGGCGCCCACGCCAGGCGTTCGGGCGCGATGCCGCGCTTGGCCGCTTCCAGCTCGATGTTCTTGCGCACCTGGCCATTCCATTCCAGCAGCCACAGCACGGCCTGCGGCAGGCGGTGCAGCAGCCGGCACCAGGTGTCGAACACGGGGGCTGAAATCTTGAAGGGCTGGTTGAAGCCGCACAGCACCAGCGGCCCGCCCTGGCCATCGTCGGGCAGCCCGGCCTCGCTGCGCGTGGGCGGGGTCGGCAGCGCGCGCTGGCGGTCGTTGGGCTGGTAGCAGACGGGCATCTGGGCGATCTTCTCGTCGAAGTGCGCCGCGTGTTCCAGCGGGGTCACCACCGGGTCGCCCACGATGTAGTCGATGAAGTCGGCGCCGGTGGAACCCGGAAAGCCCAGGAAGGACGCGCTCACCCGGGCCGGCTTCCAGGCGAACAGCGACAGGCGGTTGTCCTTGGTGTAGCCCTTCAGGTCGATCAGCAGGTCCACACGGTCGTCGCGGATGCGCTGCGCCGCGTCGCGGTCGCTCACCCCGCGCAGGTTCACGAAGTGCTCGGCCGCGCCTTCGATGCGTTTTCGCATCAGGCTGCCGTCGTCCTTGCCGTGCGAATACAGCGTCACCTCGAAGCGTTCGCGGTCGTGGTGCTCCAGCATCTCGGCCATCAGGATGCAGGTGGCGTGCTGGTGGAAATCGGCCGACACATAGCCCACGCGCAGCCGGCCTTGGCGTTCGGCCGGCGTGCGCGCGGGCAGGGCCGGCAGGGCTTGCACGTCGATGGTGGACTGGCGCGACGCCGCGCGTGCGGCGCGCAGTTGGTCCACCGGGTCGTCGAACAGGGTGACATGGGCAAACGGCGTGGTGGGCGCGGCGGCCCCGTCGGGCAAGGCATGCAGCGCAGCCAGCAGGGCGACCAGGTCGGCCTGGGCGCTTTGCCAGCGGCAGACTTCGCGTTCGAAGTAGCTCAGCAGCCCGCGCACGCCCAGCTCATGGCGGCCGATGCCCAGCGCCAGCGCGGTGTGGAAGCACTGCGCGGCTTCTTCCTTCATGTCCAGTTCGTTGAAGCAGGTGCCCATCTGGTAGTGCACCTGGGGCAGGTCGATCTTCAGCGCCAGGGCGTCGAAGTAGGCCGCGATCGCTTCCTTGGGCTTGCCGCTGTACTGCAGGGCGCGGCCCAGGCTCTCGTGCCAATCGTGCCCGCGTGGCGCTTCAGGCGGCAGGGCGCGCAGCGCCGTCACCACCTCGGCGTGGCGCTTCTGCTCGGTCAGGCAATGGGCCCACAGCGCGCAAGCCACCACCTGCGCGGGGTCGGCGCGAAAGGCCTTCTCGGCCGCGTCACCGGCTTCGCGGATGCGGCCCTGGCGCAGCAGCGCGCGCGCCAGGTTCAAGGCGTACAGCGACTCGTGCGGGGCCAGCTTCAGCGCCAGGTCAAAGGCCTTGGAGGCGGCAGACCACTGGCCCGCCTTGGCGTGCTGGGTGCCGGTCTTCCAGTGGCGCTGGGCCTTTTGGGTAACGTTGTGTTGCGTGGACATGTGTGCGGACCAGTCTAGGACTTCAGTTGCCGCGCGCACCGCCGATATGGGCTGGTTTGGCGGGGTTTATCGGTCCACCACGTCAAGTGGCAGCGGCACAGCGAGCGAGCAAAAAATCACTCAAGTTCACCTGCCACGGACTCGATAACCAGCCAACGGGATCGACGGCAGAAGTCGCAAGGCAGATGCAAGAGGTTCCGGGGTCCGGTTGGACCGGTTGACAGATTGCGATGCAACAACCCGATGTTCATTGGCAACTGGAGATCCGGCTGACGCGGGCGGCGCCACCACCTTCACCGGCGGTGGCAGACCAAGGTGCGGCGGAATACGCCGCCGTGCTGGAAGTTGACGCCGGCGATTGCAATGCCGGGATTTGCTGAAACCTTTTTGGAGATCATCATGGGTGCCATCATCAACACCAACATCGGTTCGCTGAATGCTCAGCGCAACATGATCAGTTCGCAGGCCTCTTTGGCCACGTCCATGCAACGCCTGTCTTCCGGCCTGCGTGTGAACAGTGCCAAGGACGACGCCGCCGGCCTGGCGATTGCCGAACGCATGAACGCACAAGTGCGTGGCATGAACGTGGCGGTTCGCAATGCCAACGACGGCATCTCGATGGCGCAGACCGCTGAAGGCGCGCTGTCCAAGGTGGGCGACGCCCTGCAGCGAATGCGGGAACTGGCGGTGCAGTCTCGCAACGCGTCCAACAGCGACAGCGACAAGGATTCGCTGAACAAGGAATTCGCCGAACTGCAGAAGGAAATCACCCGCGTCATCGGCGGCACGGCCTTCAACGGCAAGCATGTCATCGGCGCCGACGGCACGGCCATGACCTTCCAGATCGGCGCCAACACCTCCGCTGACGACGAAGTGGTGGTCACGACCGAGAACCTGAACAGCAACGCCGACATCAGCGCGATCTCCGCCACCACGGTGGTGATCGACTCCACCGCCGGCACCACCGCGATTGCCAGCGTGATCGAGAACATCGACACCGCCCTGGACACGGTGAACAACCAGCGCGCCTTCTTCGGTGCCACGCAAAGCCGCTTCGAGGCCATCATCTCGAACCTGCAGCAGAGCGTGGAAAACCAGAGCGCCGCGCGCAGCCGCATCATGGACGCCGACTTCGCGCAGGAAACGGCCAACCTCAGCCGCTCGCAGATCCTGCAGCAGGCCGGCACGGCGATGGTGGCCCAGGCCAACCAGTTGCCGCAGCAGGTGCTGTCGCTCTTGCGCTGACGTCGACTCAGCAGCGCATGACGGGGGCGCTTCCCGCGCCGCCTTCCCGCCCCCCCGCCGCAAGGCACCCGGTTCCAGGACCAGGTGCCTTGCGGCATTTCTTTTGGCGGGTTTTGCAGCTTCATTTCGGTGCTTCGGGGAATTCAAGCCTTCTCACAATCCGGTTCATGGAGTCACAGGCTTCCTAAGGAGTTCAACCCATGCCGCAAACCATCAATACCAACCTGGCCTCGATGAATGCCCAGCGCAACCTCAACGGTTCGCAAAATTCATTGGCCACGTCCATGCAGCGGCTGTCCTCCGGCCTGCGTGTGAACAGTGCCAAGGACGACGCTGCCGGCCTGGCGATTGCCGAACGCATGAACGCGCAGGTGCGCGGCATGAACGTGGCAGTGAGAAACGCCAACGACGGCATATCCATGTCCCAGGTGGCCGAAGGCGCGCTGTCCCGCGTGGGCGACGCCCTGCAGCGCATGCGTGAGCTGGCGCTGCAGTCGCGCAATGCGTCCAACAGCGACTCCGACAAGGATTCGCTGAACAAGGAATTCGCCGAGCTGCAGAAGGAAATCACCCGCGTCATCGGGGGCACCACCTTCAACGGCAAGCACATCATGGGCGCCGAGGCCACGGGCATGACCTTCCAGATCGGCGCCAATGTTACCGGCGACGACATCATCCAGGTCACGACCGAGAACCTGAACAGCAACGCCGACATCACGGCGGTGACGGTGAGCACCGCGGTCATCGACAGCACCGCCAACGCCACGGCCATCGCCAGCGTCATCAGCTTCATCGACACGGCGCTGGATACAGTGAACAACCAGCGCGCAACCTTCGGCGCCACGCAAAGCCGCTTCGAGGCCATCATCTCGAACCTGCAGCAGAGCGTGGAAAACCAGAGCGCGGCGCGCAGCCGCATCATGGACGCCGACTTCGCGCAGGAAACCGCCAATTTGTCACGCGCGCAGATCCTGCAGCAGGCCGGCACCGCCATGGTGGCCCAGGCCAACCAGCTGCCGCAACAGGTCTTGCGCCTGCTGCAAGGGTGATCGTCGCGGCGGGCATCAAGCCGGGCCTCAAGTTCCGCAACGGGCCGCCGATAGTGCTGGCGTAGCCCCGAGGAACCCATCATGGCAACGATCTCGTCCGCCGGTCTTGGCAGCGGTCTCGACGTCGAGACCATCGTCACCAAATTGGTCGCGCTGGAACGCGCGCCCATCAATCAGCTGCAGACCGAGAAGTCCCGGCTGCAGGCCGACCTGTCTTCATACGGCAAGTTGCAGAGCCAACTGTCCACGCTGCGCGACGCGGCCCGCACGTTGACCGACACCACCGGCTGGTCGCCGGTGACCGCTGCGTCGTCCGACGCCGCCACGGTGGCGGTGTCCGCCGGCTCGTCGGCCGTGCCGTCGAGTTACGAAATGACCGTGGCCCGCATGGCCAGCGCCCAGCAACTGGCCAGCGTGGCCTTTTCCAGCGCCGCTGCCACGGTGGGGCAGGGCACCATCACCATCGACATCGGCAGCTGGAATGGCGACCAGTCCGCCTTCATCCCCAAGGTACCGGCCAGCACGGCCAGCATTGTCATTGGCCCGGGGGACGACACCCTGGAGAAGATCCGCGACAAGATCAACGGCGCCGCCGTGGGCGTGACGGCCTCCATCGTGCGCGATGTGCACGGCGCGCGGCTCACCTTGCGTTCCACCCAGACCGGGGCCGAAAACGCCTTTCGCATCGGCGTGACCGAAGACGGCGCGGCCGGGCTGTCGGCGCTGGCCTACGACCCGTCGGTGGGCGACGAGCAGATGAGCCGCAACCAACAGGCGGCCAACGCTCAGGTCACCATCAACGGCCTGGCCGTGGAATCGGCCAGCAACACCCTTAGCGACGTGATGGACGGGCTGACCTTGACGCTGGGCAAGCCCAGCGCCACGCCGGTGACCGTGACCGTCAACCGCGACACCGAGGCGGTGAAAAAGAACATCACCGACTTCGCCACCGCCTACAACGAGACGGTGAAATTCCTGCGCGAGCAGACCAAGTACGACGCGGGCAGCAAGGCCGCCGGCACGCTGCAGGGCGACCGCACCGCGGCCATGCTGCAGAACCAGCTGCGCGCCATCATGGGCGCCACCACCGGGGCGTCCAGCGTGCTCAAGCGCCTGACCGACATCGGCCTGGACCCGCAGAGCGACGGCACGCTGAAGGTGAACGCCACCAAGCTGACGTCCGGCGTGGCCAAGCTCGACGAACTGAAGAAGATGTTCTCGGGCACCGACGGCGCGGTCAGCGCCAACAATGGCTTTGCGGTGCAGATGCGCCGCTTCACCGACCTGGTGCTGGGTGACGGCGGAGCCCTCACCAGCCGCCAGGAGGCGCTGCGCGCCAGCATCACCCGCAACGATTCGCGCCAGACCCAGTTGGCCGACCGCGTGGACGCCTTCGAGAAGCGCGTGCGCGCCCAGTACAGCGCGCTGGACACCCGCATGGGACAGCTGAGCGGGCTGTCCAGCTACATCACCCAGCAGATCGCGCAGTTCAACAAGAACTGAGTTTGGCAAGTCGGAACTGCAGGCTTCTGACCGGACAAACACCGGGTTCAGCGACTCAAGCCCAGCGGGCGGGGGCCGAAAAGACAGGGGACTGATCCACCCTCCGCTCCCACCCTACGGACCTTACGCCCATGTACGCTGCCATGAGCCCGTTTTCTTCCCATCAACGCCACCCCGGCGCCCTGTACCGCCGTGTGGGTGTGGAGACCGCCCTGGCCAGTGCCAGCGCTCACCATATGGTGACCATGCTGTTCGACGGCCTGATGGAAACCCTGGCGCAGGCGCGGGGGGCCATCGAGACCGGCAACGTGGCGGCCAAGGGCCAGGCCATCGGCCGCGCGGTGCGCATTGTCGAAGAAGGCCTGAAGGCCGGCCTGGACCTGAAGGAAGGGGGCCGCCTGGCCGCCGACCTGTCCGACCTGTACGCCTACGTGGAGTTGCGCCTGACCCAGGCCAACCTGCGCAGCGACCTCGCGGCCCTGGACGAGTGCAAGCGCCTGATCCAGCCGCTGCGTGACGCCTGGGCGTCCATCGGCCCGCAGGTGGACAACGGGGGCAAGTCATGAGCCATTCCAGCCGCAACCCCGAAGACAGCAGCGCGGACAACCGCGGCCACGTCATGGCCGCCACCCTGATGAACTACTACGAAGCGATTGAACAAGCCTCCACCGACATGCTGGCCGCCGCGCGCGTGGGCGACTGGGACCAGGTGGTGAAGATCGAAGGCGCCTGCGTGCTGCTGATCAGCCAGCTGAAGCATGCTGCGCGCGGCGCGGCGCTCAGCCCCGAGGAGGGCCAGCTGAAGGCCCGCATCATGCAGCGCATCCTGGTCAACGATGCCGAGATCCGCCACCTGGCCGAGCCTTGGCTGGAAGACCTGGACCACATGCTGGCCGGGCGTCCCAAGACCCTGCATTGAACCTGCCCTGGACACGGTGCCCGAGGCGCAGCCTGCCATGTTCGAAGACACCCAACCGGCCGCCATGGGCGCCGACGGCCAGCTGGACGCGATGGCCGAATTCCGCATCGACCACCCGCGCGAGATCGCCGCGGTGATGCACCAGTTGATGGACGCCGCGGCGCCGGTGCACCTGTCCACCCCGGACGGCACCGCGCTGACCACGGTGATGTGGACGGTGGACACCGCGCAGCGCCGCATCATGTTCGCCGCCGACACCATGCACCCGCAGCTGCAGCCCCTGGCCGAGGCCAGCGAGGTGACGGCGGTGGCCTATGTGGATGCGGTGAAGCTGCAGTTCGACCTGCTGGACACCATGCTCGTGCGCGGCGCGCAGCAGTGCACCCTGGCCGCGGCCATGCCACGCGAGCTGTACCGCTTCCAGCGCCGCAACACCTTCCGTGTGCGCACGCTGGAGCGCAGCACGCCCACTGCCCGTTTTCGCCACCCGGCGCTGCCCGACATGGGCCTGGCGCTGCGGGTGCTGGACGTCAGCATCGGCGGCTGCGCGCTGTTCCTCCCCGAGGACGTGCCGCCGCTGGAGCCGGGCACCGACATCCAGGGCGCGGTGATCGAACTGGACCCCGACACGCGCTTTGCCGCCACGCTGCGCCTGCACCATGTCACGGTCATACAGCCTTCTTCGCGGGGGTCCAGATTGGGCTGTGAACTGCTGCACATGGACGGTCTGGCCCAGCGCGGACTGCAACGCTACATTGACCAGACACAGAAACGGCGCCGCCTGATGTCGCTCTCCTGAGGGCAAGGAACGGTGGCCACGCGTGAATAAATAACGTCTTAAATAAGGTACCACCGATGCGTCACCTGTCCACCTCGCGCTCGCGCGGCTTCACGCTGCTGGAGCTGATGCTGGCCGTGACGCTGGTGGGCGTGCTGGCCTCGATGGCCCTGCCGTCCTTCGGCAGCGCGGTGAGCCGCCAGCGCCTGAAGACCGTGTCGCAGACCCTGGCCGTGGACATGGCCGAAGCCCGCCACGAGGCGGTGCGCAGCGGCCGGCCGCTGAAGCTGGTGGTGCGCGAGGGCCGCGACTGGTGCTGGGCCATCACCGACCGGGCCGATGCCGACTGCCACCAGAGTGTCTCGGGCGCTTTCCGCCAGGCGCGTGCGGTAGATCACCCGGGCCTGAACCTGTTGCAGGCCACCGGAGCCACCTTTGGCACCACCGATGGTGTGGCCTTGCAGCAGGGCGGGGCGATGATGGAAACCGCCATCGGAGACCGCGTGCGGGTCCGGCTGTCGCCATTGGGCCGCACCAGCCTGTGCAGCCCCAATGGTGCGCCGGGCTTTGTTCCCTGCGTGAACTGACGCCCTCCGGCAGTCCGCATCCCCGGCGCCCCCCCGTGGGCCGCCAGGCGGACACTCCACCGCCTTGGCCCTCCGATCTGCGGGGTTGAAGGTCCTCCGCAAGTGCCCGTTGTCCGGGCCACTCCCGATTGCCAGCCGCATCGGCCGGCGCCCTAATGGGCCCGGTTATGCTTGCCTTGAACAGGCCAGCCATCTGGAGATACCCATGAACGACCCCAAGCAAGCGCAAGTGTCCCGCCGCAGGCTGTTTGCCGGCGCGGGCGCGGCCGGCGCATTGGCCGGCGTGGCGGTGCTGGCCGCCAAGGCACCCCCGGCGGCTGAAACGGCATCGGCCGCCCTGAAGCCGGCGCCCGATGCCGGCGGCGGCTACCAACTCACCGAGCACGTGAAGCGCTATTACCAGACCGCGAAGGTCTGAGGCCGTTCGTCAACAACAAGAAGCAGACGTCGCTGCTGCGGGCCTGCAGGTCCGCGACAGGGGCGTGAACCAGGAGAAGCCATGCTGCTGACTCGCAGAACCTCCCACGCAGGCCCCGGTACGTCGGGCTTGGTGAACAGCCTGGTGCGCGGTGTCTCGCGCGCCATACCCACCATGGACCGCCGCGCCTTTCTGCGCCGCTCCGGCATGGGCCTGGGTGCCGGCATGGCGGCGTCGCAGTTGACGCTGGTCCAGAAGGTCCAGGCGGCCGATGCGGCGAAGGCCGGCGACGGCAGCGGCAAGGTGGAGGTCAAGCGCACCGTGTGCGGCCACTGCTCGGTGGGTTGTGCCATCGACGCGGTGGTAGAAAACGGCGTCTGGGTGCGCCAGGAGCCGGTGTTCGACAGCCCCATCAACCTGGGCGCCCATTGCGCCAAGGGCGCCGCGGTGCGCGAGAACGGCCATGGCGAGTTCCGGCTGAAATACCCGATGAAGCTGGTGGACGGCAAATACAAGCGCATCAGCTGGGACGAGGCGCTGGGCGAGATCAGCGCCAAGATGCTGGCGCTGCGCAAGGAAAGCGGGCCCGACAGCGTGTACGTGGTCGGCTCGTCCAAGCACAACAACGAACAGGCCTACCTGCTGCGCAAGTGGATGACGCTGTGGGGCAGCAACAACTGCGACCACCAGGCACGCATCTGCCACAGCACCACCGTGGCCGGTGTGGCCAACACATGGGGCTACGGCGCCATGACGAACAGCTACAACGACATGCAGAACGCCAAGGCGGCGCTGTACATCGGCAGCAACGCGGCCGAGGCCCACCCGGTGAGCATGCTGCACATGCTGCACGCCAAGGAAAGCGGCTGCAAGATGATCGTGGTGGACCCGCGCTTCACGCGAACGGCGGCCAAGGCCGACCAGTACGTGCGCATCCGCTCGGGCAGCGACATCCCC
Organism: Burkholderiales bacterium JOSHI_001; assembly: GCA_000244995.1. Lineage (NCBI taxonomy): Bacteria > Pseudomonadati > Pseudomonadota > Betaproteobacteria > Burkholderiales > Burkholderiales bacterium JOSHI_001. The sequence goes on from CM001438.1 coordinate 1,417,739, forward strand.
TTCCTGTTTGGCGTGCTCTACCACGTGTTCAAGAACGGCTGGGAAGACAAGCAGTACATCGACGACCGCGTCTATGGCATGGACAAGGTGCGTGAAGACGTGCTGGCCAAGTGGACCCCCGACAAGGTGCTGGAAGCCTGCGGCGTGGACGAAGCCACCTGCCTGCAGGTGGCCAAGACCATGGCCGAAAACCGCCCCAGCACCATCGTCTGGTGCATGGGCCAGACCCAGCACAGCATCGGCAACGCCATGGTGCGTGCGTCGTGCATCCTGCAACTGGCGTTGGGCAACATCGGCAAGAGCGGCGGCGGCGCCAACATCTTCCGCGGCCACGACAACGTGCAGGGCGCCACCGACGTGGGCCCCAACCCCGACTCTCTGCCCGGCTACTACGGCCTGGCCGAAGGCTCGTTCAAGCACTTCGCCAAGGTGTGGGGCGTGGACTTCGATTGGATCAAGAAGCAGTACGCACCCGGCATGCTCAGCAAATCCGGCATGACAGTGTCGCGCTGGATCGATGGGGTGCTGGAAAAGAACGAGCTGATCGACCAGGAAAGCAACCTGCGCGGCGTGTTCTTCTGGGGCCATGCGCCCAACTCGCAGACCCGCGGGTTGGAGATGAAAAAGGCGATGGACAAGCTGGACCTGCTGGTGGTGATCGACCCCTTCCCCAGCGCCACCGCGGCCATGGCGGCCATGCCCGGCAAGGATGGCAATGCGAACCGCGCGGTGTACCTGCTGCCGGCCACCACGCAGTTCGAGACCAGCGGGTCCTGCACCGCGTCCAACCGCAGCATCCAGTGGCGTGAAAAGGTGATCGACCCGCTGTGGGAAAGCCGCACCGATCACATGATCATGTACCAGCTGGCCCAGAAGCTGGGCTTCGACAAGGAACTGGTCAAGAACTACAAGATCGTCAAGGGCAAGGGCGGTTTGGACGAGCCCGAGACCGAATCCATCCTGCGGGAAATCAACAAGAGCGTCTGGACCATCGGCTACACCGGCCAGAGTCCGGAACGCCTGAAGGCCCACATGCGCAACATGAACGTCTTCGACGTGAAGACGCTGCGCGCCAAGGGCGGCGTGGACAAGGAAACCGGCTACTCGCTTGACGGCGACTACTTCGGTCTGCCCTGGCCGTGCTACGGCACGCCTGAACTGAAGCATCCGGGCTCGCCCAACCTGTACGACACCAGCAAGCACGTGATGGACGGCGGCGGCAACTTCCGCGCGAACTTCGGCGTGGAACGTGAAGGGGCTTCCCTGCTGGCCGGCGACGGCTCGCACAGCAAGGGCTGCGACCTGACCACCGGTTACCCGGAGTTCGACCACCTGCTGCTGAAGAAGCTGGGTTGGTGGGACGAGCTGAGCGATGACGAGAAGAAGGCCGCCGAAGGCAAGAACTGGAAGACCGACCCCAGCGGCGCCATCATCAAGGTGGCCATGAAGAACCACGGCGCGCACCCCTTCGGCAATGCCAAGGCGCGCGCGGTGGTCTGGAACTTCCCGGACCCCATCCCCCAGCATCGCGAACCGCTGTACAGCAACCGGTCCGACCTGGTGGCCAAGTACCCCACGCACGACGACAAGAAGGCCTTCTGGCGCCTGCCCACGCTGTACAAGACGGTGCAGGAGAAGAACAAGGACATCGGCAAGGACTACCCGCTGGTGATGACCTCTGGGCGCCTGGTGGAATTTGAGGGCGGTGGTGAAGAAACCCGCTCCAACCCCTGGCTGGCCGAACTGCAGCAGGACATGTTCGTCGAACTCAACCCCAAGGCGGCCAACGACCGTGGCATACGCAACGGTGACTTCGTCTGGGTGAAAACCCCCCCGATGCAGGCCCTGCCTGAATTCAAGGGCATGCGCATGAAGGCCCTGGTCACCGAACGGGTGGGGCCGGAAACCGTGTTCCTGCCCTTCCACTTTTCGGGCCGCTGGGGTGGTGTGGACATGGCGCCCTACTACCCGGAAGGTGCCATGCCGGTGGTGCGTGGCGAGTCGGTCAACCTGGGCACCACCTACGGCTACGACAGCGTGACCATGATGCAGGAGACCAAGACCACGGTCTGCCAGATCGAAAAAGCGACGGCCTAAGCGCAGGAGACAACGATGGCCCGAATGAAATTCATCTGTGACGCCGAGCGCTGCATCGAATGCAACGGCTGCGTCACCGCCTGCAAGGCTGAGCACGAGGTGCCCTGGGGCGTGAACCGCCGCCGCGTGGTCACGCTGAACGACGGCGTGCCCGGCGAGCGAAGCGTCTCGGTGGCCTGCATGCACTGCTCGGACGCACCTTGCATGGCGGTGTGCCCGGTGGACTGCTTCTACCGCACCGACGAAGGCGTGGTGCTGCACGACAAGGATGTGTGCATCGGCTGCGGCTACTGCAGCTATGCCTGCCCCTTCGGGGCGCCGCAGTTCCCCAGCAATGGCACTTTTGGCCTGCGCGGCAAGATGGACAAGTGCACCTTCTGCGCTGGCGGCCCGGAGAAGAACACCACCGAGGCCGAATTCGAGAAGTACGGCCGCAACCGCCTGGCCGAAGGCAAGCTGCCGGCTTGCGCCGAGATGTGCAGCACCAAGGCCCTGCTGGGCGGTGACGGCGACGTGGTGGCCGACATCTTCCGCACCCGGGTGCTCACCCGCGGCAAGGGCAGCGAGGTCTGGGGCTGGGGCACTGCCTACGGCAAACCCGCCCAGGGCGGCACGTCCCCCGCGGCGCCCGGCGCAGCGCCCAAGCAGGAGCCCAGCAAGTCATGACCCGCACCTTGATGTGCCTTCTGGTGGCGGTGCTGCTGGCCGCCTGCGGTGAGAAGCCCCAGACCGCCACCGCCCGCAAGGCCGATGACAAGCCCTGGGACAGTGCCGCCACGAAGTTCGACGCTGCCGGGTTCAAGCCCGGCGACAAGGCGGCCTGGGAGCAGCAAGTGAAAAGCCGCAACCAGGGCCAGAACGAATACAGCCGCACGTCGGCGCAATGAGCTCGCCCGCCCGCCCAGGAGGTTGCATGCAAGCACTGCCATGGATGCGCCGGGGCCTGCCCGCCCTGGCCCTGGCCTTGTCCTTGGGGTTGGCCGCGGCCAACCCGGCGCTGGCGCAGGCCGCGCCCGCGGCGTCGGCCGCGGCGGCGCCGGCCGAACCCCGTCCGGACGAGTCCAACGCCGAACGCAACAAGACCCAGCCCGGCAACAACGCGCCGTTCTGGCGCGCGGTGCGTGAATCGGGTGTGCAGCAGGGCTACACCAGCCAGGTGGGGCCAGAGCGCGGCATGCTGATCCAGCCCTTCGTTCAGTACCCTGGCTCACGCGTCACCACCGCGGGCGAAGCCTGGCGCCAGGTGCGCAACCAGTGGATCCTGCCCTATGGCGGCTCGCTGCTGCTGATCACGGTGCTGGCGCTGGCCATCTTTTATTGGCGCAAGGGAGCGCTCGGTGGCCACATTCCCGACACCGGCCGCAAGATCGAACGTTTCACGCCATTGGAGCGCGCTGCGCACTGGACCAACGCCGGGGCCTTCCTGGCGCTGGCGGTGTCGGGCATCGTCATGGCCTTCGGCAAGTTCTTCCTGCTGCCGGTGCTGGGCGGCACGCTGTTCGGATGGCTGGCTTTTGCGCTGAAGAACCTGCACAACTTCATCGGCCCGCTGTTCGCGGTGTCGCTGGTGATCGTGCTGGTCACCTTCGTCAAGGACAACATCGCCAGTGCCGCCGATTTCGTCTGGCTCAGCCGTGCCGGCGGCATGCTGGGGGACGGCCAGGTGCCGTCGCACCGGTTCAATGCGGCTGAAAAGGGCCTGTTCTGGTGGGGTGTGTGCGTGCCCGGCCTTGTGGTGGTGGCCTCGGGCCTGATCCTGGACCAGTTGCTGCCTGGCTTGGGTTACCTGCGCGGCGACATGCAACTGGCCCACATGTTCCACGCCGTCGCCGCGGTGGTGATGATGGTGGCCCTCACCGGCCACATCTACATGGGCACGGTGGGTGTGAAGGGCGCGCTGGAAGGCATGAAGACGGGCTGGGTCGATGAAGCCTGGGCTCAGGAACACCATGTGCTGTGGTATGACGACGTGAAGGCCGGCAAGATTTCGGCGCATCGGTCCCGTGACGCTGCCTCGGCACGACCCGGGGTACCCGGTGCGTCGGCGGCTCAGGGTTGACCCCTTGCAAGGAACACTCATGAAGCGATCCCTCTCCCCCACCTTGCTGCTGCTGGCGCTGACCGCCTCTTTGGCTGCGTCTGTGTCCCTGGCCAAGTTGCCCGCGCCCAGCGACGAAGCCAAGGCCAAGGCGGCCGAAGCCGCGGCCAAGACCGCGCACGGCAACAAGGTGGCCGACTTCCAACTGTGCAAGTCCATGGACCGGGTGGCTGCCACCTACCGCGAATCGGCCAAGAAGGCCGGCAAGGAGGCCAGGCCCGCCGCCGAAACCCCGGCTTGCACCGACCCTGGCGCTTTTGTTTATGCCCCGGCGTCGGCCGCAGCACCTGGCGCCGTGCCCGCCGCTGCGTCCCCGGCCTCGGCCGCCGCCACGGCCACGGCCGCAGCGGCGCCGGCGAAGAAGTAAGCCGCGGCTGCTCGGCCCCCGGCTCGTCTCGGCTTTCCTCGGCCCCAAGCGTCTGCCATGTTGCCGGACCCCGCCCCCGCCATCGCCGATGCGCCGGCCATCGTGTCCGGCGCGCCCGCCTTGTCCAGCGCGAGGGTGGATCCGCTGCGCGAGATCGAGGTGGTGGACGAGTATGGCGAGCGTCGCCGCATCCACATTCCGCTGGAGCGTCCGCTCACTGTTTACGTGGACAAGCGCGAACTGGTCACCCTGATGACCCTGGGCTCGCGGCCTGAATGCTTGGTGTTGGGTTACCTGCGCAACCAGCGCCTGGTGAGCCGGGTGCAGGACGTGGCCTCGGTGCAGGTGGACTGGGAGGTGGGCGCCGCTGCGGTGCGCACCCACGGCGGCGTTCCCGACATCGAAGCCCGCACCGCCAGTCGCGTGGTCACCACCGGCTGCGGCCAGGGCACGGTGTTCGGCGATGTGCTGTCTCACGTCGATTCGGTGCGTCTGCCCGATGCGGCCAGCGCGCGCATCAGCCAAGGGGCCTTGCGCGCGCTGCTGGAGCAGGTGCGGCAGCAGGACAGCATTCACCGCCGTGCGGGGTCGGTGCACGGCTGTGCGCTGTTTCGCGGCAACCAGATGCTGACCTTCGTCGAAGACGTGGGCCGCCACAACGCCATTGACACCATCGCCGGCTGGATGTGGATGCACGGCGTGGACGGTGCCGACAAGGTGTTCTACACCACTGGGCGCCTGACCAGCGAAATGGTGATGAAGGCGGCGCAGATGGGCGTGCCCATCGTCGTGTCGCGCAACGGCGTCACGCAGATGGGGCATGACCTGGCCACACGCCTGGGCATGACGCTGTTTGGACGGGCCGCCAACCGCCACTTCCTCTGCTACACCGGCTTCGAGCGTTTTGACGCCGAACCCTTGCCGCCGCCTGCCCACCCGGCGGTGCGTGTGGTGGCCGGTTGAACCCCGACACCGCGGCCGGCCCGCCCACCGTCCCCGCCAGGCCCAGCCTGAAGGTGGCGGTGGTCATCGAGCGCGAACACCAACCCAATCGCTGGGAAGACTGGCGCCACCGCATCGCCGAGGTGCTGCTGGACGAAGGCCAGTTCGGCACCGCCCCGCGCCCCCTGCGCGACGACGGCAAGACAGCCGCCTTTCTGCACCCGGGCTTGGACCTCACGCTCTACTCCGACGAATGCGAGGGCTACCACCTGAACCTCAGCTCCGGTGCGCCGGTATGGTTCGTGATGTGGCGTGTGGCCGAAGACGACCCGTCGCGCGCCTGGCCCGAACGGGTGACCCTGTCTTACAACGAAGCCGGCCGCCTGCTGGACGCGCAAGAGCGCGTGGACAACCTGCCGCTGCCCACCCGCGTGCGCGACTGGTTGCAGGCCTATGCCGATGCCCATTACCAGCCTGAAGTGAAGAAGCGCAAGCGCCCGGCGTCCTTCCAGGCGCCGGACCAGCGCTGAAGCGCGCACCATGGCCGAAGACGACTCTTTCGTTTCCCGCTGGTCGCGCCGCAAGGCCTTGGCGCGCCAGGGGCAGGCAACGGCCGAGCCGGTACTGGTGCCCGCCCCGGCGCCCACTCCCGGCCCCGGATCGATGACGGCGCCCGAACCGGCGGCGCCGGAGCCGCAAGCGCAGGCTGCTGTTGCGCCGCCTCCGCCGCCCACCCTGGAGGACGTGGCCCTGCTGCGCAGCGACGCCCCCGACTTTTCGCGCTTCGTGGCCGGTGACGTGCAGCCCGAGGTGAAGAACGCGGCGCTCAAGAAACTGTTCACCGACCCTCACTTCAACCTGATGGACGGGCTGGACATCTACATCGACGACTATTCCCAGCCCGACCCGTTGCCCGAAGGCATGCTGCGGCAGATGGTGCAAAGCCAGTTCCTGGGCTTGTTCCGCGACGAGGACGAAGCCGCTGCCCGCGCCGCGGCCCATCCCCTTGACGCCGCCCAAGCCCCCGCGGCGGACCCGAACACCGACCCCGATCACAATCCCGCACCGCGGCCCGACGCCGCTGAAACCCTGCCCGATGAAGACGCTGATCTGCGACTGCAACAAGACGATGGCGCTGGACGCGAAGGCGCTGCAGCGCAGCCTTTCGCTGCAGGCGAACAGCCAGCCGGCGATCAGCGCTGACGGTCTGGAGCAGGTTCACACCGGTTTGTGCCGGCGCGAGGCTGCCGCCTTTCAGCGCGCGCTGCACTCGGGTGAGCACCTGCTGGTGGCCTGCACCCAGGAACAGCGCCTGTTCGTCGAATTGGAACGAGAAACCGAAGGCGCCAAGCCGGCGGCAGAGCGGCCGATCCGCTTCGTCAACATCCGGGAAACCGCCGGCTGGTCCAAGGACGGCGCCCAGGCCACGGCCAAGATCGCCGCGCTGCTGGCCGCCGCACAACTGCCGGCGCCCGATCCCGTGGCCACCATCAGCTACCGCTCGGGCGGGCGATGCCTGGTCATCGGCCCAGCCGAAGCCGCGCAGGCCGCGGCCGAGCGCATGGCCGACAAACTGCAGGTCAGCCTGCTGCTGGACCGCGCCGGCGGCGCCTTGCCCCAGGTGCGCGAACACCCGGTGCACAACGGCAGGCTGACGCGCCTGAGCGGCTGGCTGGGCCACTTCCAGGTGGAGTGGGAAGCCAGCAACCCGATCGACCTGGACCTGTGCACACGCTGCAACGCCTGTGTGGACGCCTGCCCCGAAGGCGCCATCGGGCTGGACTACCAGGTGGACCTGGCAGCCTGCAAGAGCCACCGCGCCTGCGTGCGTGTGTGCGACGCGGCCGGTGCCATCGACTTCGCACGCGACCCGCAGGCCCTGGCCGAAACCTTCGACCTGGTGCTGGACCTGCGCGCCACCCCGGCCTTCAGCCAGCACCAGCCGCCGCAGGGCTACTTCCATGTGGCGCCGGGTGGCGACCACCAGCGCCGCCTGTTCGACGCGCTGCTGGCGCTGCGCGAACTGGTGGGTGAATTCGACAAGCCGCGCTTCTTTCACTACCGCGAGAAGCTGTGCGCCCACAGCCGCAACCAACGCGTTGGCTGCAGCGCCTGCATCGACGTGTGCTCGGCCAGCGCCATCCGCAGCGACGCGTCGCTCAAGGGCAAGACGGTGGGCAAGGGCGTGGGTGGCAACGCGGCCGGTGTGATCGTCGAGCCGCACCTGTGCGTGGGCTGCGGCGCCTGCAGCACGGTGTGTCCCAGCGGGGCGATGGGCTTTGTCTACCCCGGCACGGCCGACCAGGGCAAGCGGCTGCGCACCCTGCTGGCCACCTATGCTGCAGCCGGCGGGCGCGACGCCGCGCTGCTGCTGCACAGCGATGGTGCCGGTTCACGCCTGATCGACGACCTGGGCCGCGCCGCACGCACCGACAAGGCGGTGCACGGCGTGCCGGCGCGGGTCATCCCGGTGGGGCTGTGGCACACCGCCAGCGTGGGCCTGGACCTGTGGCTGATGGCCGTGGCCCAGGGCGCCTCGCAGGTGCTGGTGCTTTTGACCGACGAAGAGGCGCCCGACTACCGCCGTGCCCTGGCCGAGCAGATGGCGCAGGGCCAGGCCCTGCTCAGCGGGCTGGGGTATGGCGAAGGCCACCTGCAGTTGCTGGAGGTGGGCGACGCGCGGGACCTGCCAGCGCTGGACGCGGCGCTGCGCTGCGCGCCCGCGCGCGGCGTGCGCCAGGCCGCCAGCGTGGTGGCGCAGGCCGACAAGCGCGCCACGCTGGAACTGGCCATCGAACACCTGCGCGCGCAGGCGCCGCTGGCGGCGGACGCCGTCCCGCTGCCGGCGGCCGGCGCGCCTTTCGGCAGCCTGGTGGTGGACGCGAACCGATGCACCTTGTGCCTGTCCTGCGTGGGGGCTTGCCCTGCCGCTGCGTTGGCCGACAACCCGGACCGGCCGCAACTGAAGTTCATTGAGAAGAACTGCGTGCAGTGCGGTCTGTGCGCCGGCACCTGCCCCGAAAAGGCCATCACCCTGGTGCCACGCCTGTGGCTGGCCGACGAGGGCCGGGCGCGCAAGTCCGCCCGGGTGCTGCACGAGGCCGAGCCCTTCGCCTGTGTGCGCTGCGGCAAGCCCTTCGGCACGCTCAAGGCCATCGAAAACATGGCGGCCAAGCTGGCCGGCCACGCGGCTTTCCAGGGCGCGGCGGCCGACCGGTTGAAAATGTGCAACGACTGCCGCGTGATCGACCTCTACTCGAACCCGAACGAAACCCGGATCACCGACCTGTGACCCCCCCGATGAGCAATGCCAACATCCGCGCGCTGGGTTTTGCCAGCATGGACGACAGCGAGGAACTGGCGCGTGCCGAACTGTATGGCCTGCTGGCGCGGCTGTGGTTCGCGCCGCCGGACGCCGAATTGCTGAAGCAGTTTGCTGTGGCGGTGACCGAAGCGCCCGAGCCCGGCGGCCACCTGGAAGCGCCCTGGCAGGCCCTGGTGGCGGCCCTGCGTGCCAGCACGCCCGAAACGGCCGCCAAGGAGTACGACGCGCTGTTTGGCGGCGTGGGCAAGCCCGAGGTCTTCGTCTATGGGTCTTACCACCTGGCGGGCTTCCTGAACGAGCGTCCCCTGGCCGCCCTGCGCACCGACCTGACCCGGCTGGGCCTGCAGCGCGATGCGCAGCGCGGCGAAACCGAGGACCACATTGCTTTCCTCTGCGAAGTGATGCGCTACTTGATTGCCGGCGACGACGTGGCGGTGTGCAACCTGGAGCAGCAGCGCCGCTTCTTCCGCGCGCACCTTCAAACCTGGGTTGAATCGATGTGCGATGTGGTTCAGGCCCATCCACGTGCTGTGCTGGCTCGGGAACTGGCCGCGTTCACCGCCGCCTTCGTGCAGGTGGAGACACAGGCCTTCGACATGATCGAATGACGACATGACCACTGACATTGCCCGTGCCGATGTCACGGGGCTCATTCTCGCGGGCGGCCGCGGCAGCCGCATGGGCGGTGTTGACAAGGGCCTGCAGAACCACCTGGGCCTGCCGCTGGCCATGCATGCGTTGATGCGCCTGCAGCCCCAGGTGGGCGAGGTGTTGATCAATGCCAATCGCAACATCGGGGCCTATGAATCCTTGGGCGCCGCCGTGTGGCCCGACGCGGTGGCCGACTACCCGGGGCCGTTGGCCGGCTTCCTGGCCGGGTTGGAGCATTGCGAAACGCCCTACCTCGTCACCGTGCCCTGTGACACGCCCAATTTCCCGGAGGACCTGGTGGCGCGCCTGGCTGCTACCTTGGTGGCCGAGGGCGCCGACATCGCCATGGCGGCCACGCGCGATGACGGCCGGGTGCAGGTCCAGCCGGTCTTCTGCCTGATGAAGGCCGCGCTGATGGAAAGTCTGGTGAGCTTCATCCAGGACGGCCAGCGCAAGATCGACCGCTGGACCGGCCAGCACCGCTGCGCCACGGTGTTGTTCGAGGATGCCGACGCGTTTTTCAACGCCAACACCCTGGAGGAGTTGCAACGCTTGCAGCGACCACCCGTCTGAGCGGGTTTCAACAACCCCGCAATGCCTGCAGCAGGGCCGGTCCACCCCAGGCCCGCGGCTGCTGCGGCCAGGCCTTCACCAGGGCCAGCATCCGTTCGTTCGCCGGCGCCGCCAGGCCTTGCGCCCGGGCCAGCCGCACCACCGCGCCGCACAGTTCGTCCACCTCGGTCGGCCGGCCGCGCTGCAGGTCCATGGCCATGCTGCTGCGCGCCTGGGCGTCGATGCGCAGCATGCGCGCGGCCAGCACCCGGAACAGCGGCGTGGGCAGGCGCAGCAGCATGGGCACCGCCGCCGGCGGCAAGGGCGACATCTTCATCGGTGCGATGCCGGCCGCCTTCAGCGCCGCCAGCGCTTCGTCCATCAGCAAGGCCAGACACCGGCGGCAGGCCGGCTGCAGCAGTTCTTCGCGCAGCGGCAGGCCGCACAGCGCGTTCACCGGGTTGTTCAGGTTCAGCAGCAGCTTGCCCCATTGCACGGGCCGCATGTCGGTGTGCCACTGCAGCGGCAGCCCGGCCGCTGCGAACCCAGGCTTCCAGGCGCGCAGCGCCGGGTGGTCCTGGGCGGCCAGCCGTCCGGTGGTGGCGCGGTGCAGGTGGGCCGGTGCGGGTTCGGCCACGTTGTAGGGCACCATGCCGGCCAGCCACAGCAGGCCGGGGGCCGCCGCCTGGCCCACGGCCAGGTTGTTCACGCCGTTTTGCATGGACAGCACCGGCGTGCCGGGCGGCAGCGCCGCCGCCAACTCGGTCGCCGCCCCCGCGGTGGCCGCGCTTTTCACGCACAGCAGCACCAGGGCCGGCGGGGTGATCGTGGTCAGGCCGTCGTGCAGGTCCAGTTCGGCGGGCGCCAGGTGGTGCTGCCAGCCCGCCAGGTCGCTGAGGGTGAGCCCCTGGTGGCGCCAGGCCTCCAGCACCCGCGGCCGGCCAACGAACTGGACCTGCACCCCGGCGCAGCGCAGCCGCCCGCCGAGCCATCCGCCAATGGCGCCGGCCCCCAGCACCAGCACCGGGCCAGGAACGCGCGGGTCGGGGTTCAGGTGACGGGGTGCGCCAGGTCGCGCACATGCGCGGGGCCGGCGCGGCGTTCGATCTCGGCCAGCAAATCAGCCCCCCAGCCGGTGGCGAACAGCCATTCCCCCACCACGAACATCGGGCCCACCAGCAGGCCCACGAGGTCGTCCACGAAGGCCGGCTTGCGGCCTTCGTAGTAGTGGCCGATGAACTGGATCACCCAGCCCAGTGCAAACAGGCTCAGGCCCCAGGCCAGCCAGCTGGGTCGGGCCGCCAGGGCCTGGCCCAGGGCGAACAGCAGGCCGTTCACCGCGCTGGTGGCCGCGCCCAGCACCAGGTTGCCGCGGCTCAGGTACCAGGCCGTGGCCAGCGCCCACAGGGCCCAGGCGAGCGACAGGCCGGCCAGGCTGGCCGGGGCCAGCAGCACCCCGATGGCCAGCACGATGAGTGGTATGCCCACGAAATGGGTGGCGATGTTGCGGCGGTCGCGGTGGTAGCGGGCGTACTGCACCATCAGGTCGTTGGCGGGAAGGCGGAGGCTGGCAGACATGGAACGGCCCTGGCAATCGATGCCCCTCACTTCAGCACAGCACCGCGCCGGTGTCAAAGCGGAAAGCCCGGGGGCCGGCGTGCCTAGAATCACCGCCTTCCCTATGAGGCCTCGGCATGAGCATCAAGAGTGACAAGTGGATCCGCCGCATGGCGCAGGAGCACGGCATGATCGAGCCCTTCGAGCCCGGCCAGGTGCGCCAGTCGCCCGATGGCCAGCGCATCGTCAGCTACGGCACCAGCAGCTACGGCTACGACATCCGCTGCGCGCCGGAATTCAAGGTCTTCACCAACATCCACAGCACGGTGGTGGACCCGAAGAACTTCGACGAGAAGAGCTTCGTGGACATCAACGCCCCGGTGTGCATCATCCCGCCCAACAGCTTCGCGCTGGCGCGCACGCTGGAGTACTTCCGCATCCCGCGCAATGTGCTCACCATCTGCCTGGGCAAGAGCACCTATGCCCGCTGCGGCATCATCGTCAATGTCACGCCCTTCGAGCCTGAATGGGAAGGTTATGTGACGCTGGAGTTTTCCAACACCACGCCGCTGCCGGCCAAGATCTACGCGGGCGAGGGCTGTGCTCAGGTGCTGTTCTTCGAAAGTGACGAGGTCTGCGAAACGAGTTACAAGGACCGGGGCGGCAAGTACCAGGGCCAGCGCGGCGTGACCCTGCCCAAGACCTGAGCCGGCCCGCAGCACACCGACAAGCAGCAAGGGGGAGCCCATGAAGTGGGAAGGCAATCGGCAAAGTGACAACGTCGAGGACCGACGGGATGGCGGTGGCGGCGGCGGTGGCGTGCGGCTGGGCGGGCGCGGTGTCGGCCTGGGCACCATCGTCATCGCCCTGGTGGCGGGCTGGATCTTCGGCATCAACCCGCTGACTGTGCTGGGCATCCTGGGCGGCGGCGGTGTGGGCGACGCCCCGGTCGCGCAGCAGGCCCCGGCGCAGCGCCCGCCGGCCGATGACAAGATGGCCGGTTTCGTGTCCACCGTGCTGGCCGACACCGAAGACGTGTGGGGTCCGCTGTTCAAGGCCAGCGGCGGCACCTACCGCAACCCCAAGCTGGTGCTGTTCCGCGGTCGCACCCCCACCGCCTGCGGCACCGGCGATGCGGCCATGGGCCCGTTTTACTGCCCTGGCGACGAGAAGGTGTACATCGACCTGGCCTTCTTCGACACCCTCAAGCAGCGCCTGGGCGCGCCGGGCGACTTTGCGCAGGCCTATGTCATAGCGCACGAGGTGGGCCACCACGTGCAGAAGGTGCTGGGCATTTCCGACAAGGTGGATGCCGCCCGTTCACGCATGAGTGAAGCCCAGGGCAATGCCTTGAGCGTGCGGCTGGAGTTGCAGGCCGACTGTTTCGCCGGCGTGTGGGCGCACCACGCCCAGCGCGCGCGCCAGTTGCTGGAGCAGGGTGACCTGGAAGAGGCGCTGAACGCTGCGTCGCAGATCGGCGACGACACCCTGCAGCGCAAGAGCCAGGGCACGGTGGTGCCGGAGAGCTTCACCCACGGCAGCAGCGCGCAGCGCGTTTCCTGGTTCAAGCGCGGCCTGCAGGGCGGGCAGGTCCGCGAGTGCAACACCTTCGACGCGCGGTGATTGTCCTGCCGCCCGTGCACCTGCCCGCCCGCGCTGCGCGCTGAACGAAGGCCACCACCGTGCGCAATGTCTATCGACCCGCCGCGGTGGTGGAAGCCTGGCTGGAGCTGATGCGCCCCACCCAGGCCGCGGCCGTGCGCACGGTGATGAAGGCGGTGGCGCAGGCCCACCCGGGGCTGTCGGTGGCCGTGAAATGGGGCAGCCTGGTGGTCTTGCTGGGCGACCAGCCGCAACTCAGCATCACGCCCTTCAACAAGTTCGTTCACCTGCAGCTGATGCATGGCGCGGCGCTGGTGCGGCGCTTTCCCATGCTGGCGGGCCAGGGGCCGGGCGCGCGGCTGTACCGCATGCGCATCAGCGAACCCATCGACGAAGCCCTGGTCACCGAGATGACCCGAGCGCTGCTGGCCCGCATGGACTGAGCCTGTACTTCGGGGTCAGGTGATGCAGGTCCGGTTTTTCCCGGTGCGCTTGGCTTCGTAGAGGCCCTCGTCGGCGCGTTCCAGCGCCGCTTCGATGGTTTCGCCGGGCCGGTAGCGGGTGACGCCGGCCGAGAAGGTGACGAAGACCTCCTTGCCGTCGTGCATGAACAGGCTGGCGGTCAGCTGGCGCTGCAAGCGCGTGAGCACCTGCTGGGCTTCGTCCACCGGGGTGGCGGGCAGCAGCACCACGAATTCTTCGCCGCCGAAGCGGGCGATGTGGTCCACCGGCCGCAGCCAGCCCTTCACGCGCGCGGCCAGGGCCTTCAGGGCCACGTCGCCGGCGGCGTGGCCGAGCGTGTCGTTCAGCTTCTTGAAGTTGTCGATGTCGATCAGGCCGATGGCCAGGTCGGCGGCCTCGCGTTCAACCCGTGCTTGTTCGGCCTCGAACAGCTGCATCATGCCGCGTCGGTTGGCCACCTGCGTGAGCACGTCGGTGGACACTTCCTCCGACAGCCTGCGCAGTTCGCCTTCCAGCCGCCGCACCTGGTTCTCCAGTTCGCTGGCACGGGCGTGGTCGGCGGCCAGGCGCTCGCGGGTGCCGCTCACCAGTTCGTGCACGGCGCGGCTTTCGCCCACCATTTCGTGCACCACCGCGGCCAGGCTTTCCAGCGATTCGGCCTGCTCGATCACCTGCGCATAGCCGCTCACCTTGTCGGTGAAGCGGCCGGTGTGTTGGCCCAGTTCGCCCAGTTCGGCCAGCATGCGGCCGATCATGTCCTTCAGCGCCAGGCGGGCGCGGTCGCGGTCGCCGCGCAGTTCGCGCTGGCGCGCCCGGGTGGCCTCCAGCAGGTCGCCTGCGGCGCGCACGCCGCGTGCGGTGAGCGCGCCGCTGCCGCCCGCTAGCTGTTCATCCAGGGCCGTGCACTGGCCGCGCACCCAGCTGTCGTCCTCCGACAGCTCGCCCAGGCCGGCCGTGAGCGAGCGGCACAGCGCCGCCAGTTCGTCCACCAGGTGGTGGCGGTGCGCCAGCAGCCGGCGTGTGCGTTCGCAGGCGTCGGCCACCTCGGCCACCAGTGGGGCTTCGATGCCGTCGCGGGCGATGCGCCCGGCCAGCGCGGCCAGTTCGTCGGCCAGGTCGGCGGCGCGGGCGTCGCCCGGGGGCAGGGCGGCGGCCAGTGCGCCATGCAGGGTCTGCGCCAGGTCCTTGGCTGCCTGCGGGTCGCCGGCGGGCGTTGCGGCATGGGGCGCAGCGGCCTCCCAGCCCGGTGTGGCCACGGTGGCCGGGTCCGCAACCGGTGCCGCGGTCTCGGCCGCGGCGTTGGCGGGTTCGGTGGCGGGCACCTCGGCGCTGTCGCCGCCGTCCCAGGCCGCCACCAGTTGGCGCAGGCGCTGTTGCAGCCGGGTGGCGTCGCTGCGGCTGCCTTCCAGCACGCGCTGCAGGCTTTCCTTCTTGCGCGCGCTGGTCCATTCGCGGCTGCCGCGCTCCAGGCCACGGGCCAGGCGCTCGATCAGGTCGGCCAGTTCAGCCGACTGGCGCGACGCCCGCTCGGCGGCGCCGTCCAGACAACGCTGCAACTCGTCCCAGCGGCCTTCGGCCAGCGCACGCGCCAGGGCCTCGCGCTGGGCGGGCTCGTCGCTCACCCTGGCGGCCAGCTTGTCCAGCAGCGGCTTGGCGCGCGGCGGCAGCAGGGGCTCGGGGGGCTGGCCGCTTTCTTCGGCGTAGGCGCGTGCGAAGTTGGCGGGTGTGGGTTCCTGGCGCGCCAGCGCCAGGCGGCGCAGCGCGCCCTTGGCCCATTGCGCGGGGTTCTGGGCCGGGGCGGCGTCGTTCACGGTGGCGGGGTCAGTAGTGGTGTCCGGGGGCACGCAGCGGGTCGAAGCCGCCTTCCAGCAGGTGAAGCTGCTTCACCCAGGGCGAATTCTGCGGCTGCGTGTTCTGGTGCACCCACAGTTCCAGTTCCTCGGGCGGCATGGGCTTGTGGAACAGCCAGCCTTGCATCTGGCCGCAACCCAGGCGGTGCAGCACCTCCATCTGGCGCAGGTTTTCCACGCCTTCGGCCACCACCCGCAGGCCCAGCGAGCGGGCCAGCGCGATGATGGCGGTGACCACCGCCGAGCTCTGCGGCGTGACGCCCAGGTCCATCACGAAGCTGCGGTCGATCTTCAGCTCCGAGATGGGCAGCGAGGTCAGGTAGGACAGCGACGAATAGCCGGTGCCGAAGTCGTCGATGGAAATCTCGATGCCCAGCTCGTTCAGCCGGTGCAGCGCCGGGATCACGCTCTGCAGGTCCTTCATCAGGCCGGTCTCGGTGATTTCCAGCTGGATCATGCGGTGCGGGATGTCCGCCGCCGACACCGCGTAGTGCACCAGTTCCACCAGGTCGTGCTTCTCGAACATGCGCGTGGGCACGTTCACCGCCACCGAATCGTTGAAGCCGAAGCTGCGCTTCCACTCGCTGGCCTGGCGCGCGGCTTCGGTCAGCGCCCACTCGGTCAACGGCACGATCAGGCCGGTTTCTTCCGCCAGCGGGATGAAGTCGATCGGCGGCACCAGCTTGTCGCCGCGGCGCCAGCGCATCAGCGCTTCCACGCCCATCATGCCGGCGTGGGCCACGTCCACCTTGGGCTGGTAGTGCAGCACCAGTTCCTTGCGCTCCAGCGCCTTGTGCAGCGCGCTTTCCAGTTCCAGCTTTTCGCGCCCGCGCCCGGCCAGGTGAGGGCTGTACACGGCCTTGTTGTTGCGCCCGCCCGACTTCACCGAGTACATGGCCACGTCGGAATTGCGCATCAGGTCGGCCACCGACTGGCCGTCGCGCGGGAACAGCGAGATGCCCACGCTGGTGGTGACGAAGCATTCCTGCCCGGCCACGTACACCGGTTCGCGCATGGCTTCCAGGATGCGTTCGGCCACGCGTTCGGCGTCGCGATCGTTCTGCACCTCGGGCAGCAGGGCCACGAACTCGTCGCCGCCCAGCCGGCCCACGGCTTCCAGCGAGCGGTGGCTGCGCGAGCCGGCGGCGTCCAGCACGCCGTCGTAGGGTTGGTCGGTGTGGCGCACGCACATGCGCAGGCGGCGCGATGTTTCCACCAGCAGCTCGTCGCCGGCGGCATGTCCCAGCGTGTCGTTGATGACCTTGAAGCGGTCCAGGTCGATCAGCAGCAGTGCGGCCTGGTGCTGCAGGCGCCGCGCATGGTCCAGCGCGCGCTCGGTGCGCCACATCAGGTGGCGGCGGTTGGGCAGGCCGGTCAGGGCGTCGTAGTTGGCCAGGTGGCGGATGCGGTCCTCGGCCACGCGGCGGTCGGTCACGTCCTGCACGATGCCGGTGTAGCCGATGCTGTGGCCGTGCTCGTTGAACTCGGGCTCGGCCTCCACGTGCAGGATGCGTTCGCGCCCGTCGATCAGTTCCACCCGCATGTCGGTGGTCAGCACCGTGGACAGGCGCATGGCCTGCGCCAGCAGGCGCAGCACCTCGCCGCGTTCGGCCGGCACCACCATGCGCAGCAGCGCGCGCAGCGAGACCTGCTCGGCCACGTCCAGCGCGAACACGCGCAGGCCCTCGGGCGACATCACCAGCTGGCCGAAGCTGCGCCCGACCGGGCCGGGGCGCCAGTCGAAGCTGCCCATGCGCGCCAGGTCTTGCGCGCGCGCCAGCTTGGCCTTGCTGCGTTCCAGTTCCTGGCGGGTGCGGGCCGAGCGCAGCAGGTAGCGCAGCCGCCCGGACAGCAGGCTCCACTGCGTGGCCTTGACGAAGAAGTCGGTGGCACCGGCCTGGTAGGCACGGTTGATGGACACGTCGTCGTCCAGCCCGGTGAGCATCAGCACCGGCATGTTGTCGAAACCGGGCAGCTGGCGCAGGCGGCGGCAGGTCTCGAAACCGTCCAGCCCGGGCATCATCGCGTCCAGCACCACGATGTCCGGGGTTTCGCTGCCCAGCAGGTCCAGCGCCTTCTCGCCGCTGTCGGCTTCGGTGATGTGGAAGCCGCGCTCGCGCAGCGCCACGCTGGTGAGCAGCAGGTTCACCGCATCGTCGTCCACCAGCAGCACATTGGCCACCGGATCGTCGGGCGCGTCCAGGTTGGTCATGCGGTGTCGGACAATCGCTGTTCAACCGCGGCGCAGGCGCTGTGGCCTTCGGCCAGCAGCTGCGCCACCAGTTCGGGGCAGTCGATCCGGGCGGGCGGCGTGAGCCGACGCTCCAGGCTCAGGCACACCGCCGCCAGGCGCTGGGCCCCCACGCTGGCCGAGGACGACTTCAGGGTGTGCGCCACATAGCGCAGGGCCGCTGCGTCGTTGGCCGACAGCGCGGCGCCGGCCTGCGGCAGCAGGCGCTGCAGCGAGGCGACGTAGGTTCGCAGCACCCGCGGCACCAGGCCGGCGCTGCCGCTGGGGTCCAGCTCGGCCAGCCGAACCAGGGCGGACTCGTCCAGCACCAGTCCCTGGGGATCGGTGGCATCGCAGGCGGCGGAAATGGTCAGCATTGGTGGCGGAGGCGGGGCTTTCAGGTTGAGGTCATCGGCCCCTGACCAAGGGGACGATCGCCGCCGGATTTTCAACCATCCCCGCGCGCCGGCCGCGTGATCTGGGACCGCTGTGGGACCCCCTGGCAGGCGTCGGGCCGCAATTCGTGGTGTACGTCACGAATTGGCGAACCGTCCAGGGGGGCTCTTTACCCCTGAAGAGGGATGGGTTGCACGGATGCCCCGCCCGCCCGGCGCAGCGGACGGGCCGCTGCTTTCGCGTGTCAGGCCGCGTCGGGCTTGGGAAAGGTGCCCGGCAGCAGGATGCGGGTGTCCACATCGGCCACCCGGGTGCGACCACAGAAGGCCATGGTGAGGTCCAGCTCCCGGTGGATGACCTCCAGCGCCTTGGCCACCCCGGCTTCTCCCAGGGCGCCCAGGCCGTACAGGAAGGCACGGCCGATGTAGGTGCCGCGCGCGCCCAGGGCCCAGGCCTTCAGCACGTCCTGGCCGCTGCGGATGCCGCCGTCCATGTGCACCTCGATCTGCGAGCCCACGGCGGCCACGATGTTGGGCAGGGCTTCGATGCTGGACTGCGCCCCGTCCAGCTGCCGCCCGCCGTGGTTGGACACGATCAGCGCGTCGGCGCCGCTGGCCACCGCCAACTTGGCGTCTTCCACGTCCTGGATACCCTTGAGGATGAGCTTGCCGCCCCAGCGCTTCTTGATCCACTCCACATCGCCCCAGTTCAGGCGCGGGTCGAACTGCTGGGCCGTCCAGGCGCCCAGGTTGGCCATGTCGGTCACGCCCTTCACATGGCCCACGATGTTGCCGAACTGGCGCCGCGGCGTGCCCAGCATGCCCAGGCACCAGCGCGGCTTGGTCAGCAGGTTGATCATGTTGGCCAGCGTGGGCTTGGGCGGGGCGGACAGGCCGTTCTTGATGTCCTTGTGGCGCTGGCCCAGGATCTGCAAATCCAGCGTCACGACCAGGGCATTGCAGTTTGCGGCCTTGGCACGGTCGATAAGGCGTTCGATGAAGTCGCGGTCGCGCATCACGTACAGCTGGAACCAGAACGGCGCCTGGGTGGCGGCGGCCACGTCCTCGATGGAGCAGATGCTCATGGTGGACAGCGTGAACGGGATGCCGAAGGCCTTGGCGGCCTTGGCCGCCAGGATCTCCCCGTCGGCGTGCTGCATGCCGGTCAGGCCGGTGGGGGCGATGGCCACCGGCATGGCCACGTCCTGGCCAATCATCTTCGTGGCGGTGCTGCGGCCTTCCATGTTCACCGCCACGCGCTGGCGCAGCTTGATCTTCTGGAAGTCGCTTTCGTTGGCGCGGTAGGTGCTTTCGGTCCAGCTGCCGGAGTCGGCGTAGTCGTAGAACATGCGCGGCACGCGCTTCTTGGCCAGCAGGCGAAGGTCTTCGATGGTGGTGATCACGGTCATGGTTGTTTGTCTCCTGAAGCCGTGATGCTAGCCAGCCGCGGCGGGCGGGGACCGGAAGGTTGCTCAGGCCTGGGCGGAAAGCCATTCCTGAGCGTGGCGCTCGGCGCGTGCGCACACCCCTTGCAGCCACTGCGCGAACTGGGCCGCCGGGCCGCCCTGTGCCCACCGGGCCAGGTGGTAGGGCTGGCGGGCCGGGGCCGTGATCTTGAACAGCGGCACCAGCGTGCCGGTGTCCAGCCAGTGGCGTGCCAGCGTGGGCCGGGCCAGGGCCACGCCCTGGCCGCTGACGGCCGCTTCCAGCGTGAGCCCCAGGTCCACCAGCCGGGGGCCGTCGGTGGGTTCGGGCCAGTCCAGCCCGGCGGCGCGGAACCACGGCACCCAGGCTTCCAGCGGGGTGCGCAGCAGGGGCAGGCCGCGCAGGTCGGCCGGCCGCTGGGGGGTGCCCAGGCGCGCCAGCAGGCCCGGCGCGGCCACCGGCAGCAGGCGGTCGTGCATCAATGGCGCCAGGCTGGCTTCGGCCGGGTCGCCATGGCGAATCACCACGTCGGCGTCCACGCCTTCGCTGCCCAGGTAGGGCATGGACAGCAGCAATTCCAGTTCAATGTCGGGGTGGGCGGTGGTGAAGCTTTCCAGCTCGGGCACCAGGATCTGGCGCGCGAAGGTGGGCGGGCTCACCACGCGCAGCCGCTCGCGCCGCTGCTGCGAGCGCCGGTGCAGCGGCACCGCCGAAAGCAGGGCCAGTCCGGCGCGCACCTGCTCCAGGTATTCGCGCCCCAGCGCGGTCAGGACCAGGGCCTTGCCGCCGCGCACGAACAAGGGCGCACCCAGCAGGTCTTCCAGCGTGGCGATGCGCTTGCCCACCGCGCTGGCCGTGACATGGAGTTCATCCGCGGCGCGCTCGTAGCCGCCCAGGCGGGCGGCGGCCTCGAAGGCGCGCAGGCCGTCGATGGACGGCAGGCGCAGGTCGGCAGGGGGCGGGGCGGCGCTCACGGCCGCATTGTGGATCGGACCCTGGCTCGCCTCGTGGGGAACTCAGGCGCAGCTGGCGCTGCCGCAGCCGCTGATCAGCGCGGCCGGCTCGTCCTCGCGCACCATCGGGCGGGCGCAGGCGCCGCTGACGGGGTCGTAGCCCAGTTCGGCCATGTGCAGGGCCAGGCCGGCGTCCATCATCTTGGCGTGCTGGGGGAACCAGATCGCGAGTTCGTCCACCGCCACGCCCAGGGGTTCGAAGTCGCCGTCGTCGCGCGCGCGCTTCAGGCATTCGGACATCACGTTCAGCACCGCGGTGTGCTGGAAGCTGTGGCAGTTCTCGGGCGCGAAGCCGGTGGCGGCCATCCAGCGGTCTTCCTGGGCGAAGTGCTCTACGGTGTGTTCCACCAGGTGCTCGAAGCGCTGCAGCAGGGGGCCTGTCTCCTTGGACTGCCGGGCCTGCGCGGCCTGCGCCAGCAGGTCGATGAACTCGCGGTGCGTGGCGTCCATCTGCGGCTGCTGCAGCGCGAGGTCGTCGGTCCAGGTCAGAACGGTCATGGCAGTGCGTCTGCGGGGTATTCAATGGCTTTTCAGGCACTAACAGGCTAACAGCCTGAAACAAGCTTCATTTTGCCCTGAATCAAGGCAGCAGCCCGGCTAGCATGCGGCATGGAGTCCCCCGCATCCGTGGTGCCGGCCCCTGCGGCCCCGCTGCCGCCGCCCCGGCGGCCAAGCTGGCAGCGTGCGCTGTGGGTGGCGGCCGGCGCCCTGGCGCTGGTCACCGGCATCGTGGGCATCTTCGTGCCTTTGCTGCCCACCACGCCCTTTGTGCTGCTGGCGGCCTTCTGTTTTTCACGCGGCAGCACGCGTTGCGAACGCTGGCTGGTGGAACACCCACGCTTCGGCCCGATGGTGCGCGACTGGCGTGAACGCCGTGCCGTGCCGCTGAGGGCCAAGCAACTGGCCACGGTGATGATGACCTTCGGCTCGGCCCTGGCCGCCTGGCGCCTGCCGGCCGCCTGGGCCTGGGTGCCGGCGGCCTGCTGCCTGGCGGTGGCGATCTGGCTCTGGCGGCTGCCTACCCGACGCTGAGCCCCGGCGCAGGTTCAGAAAAGTTCCTGGTCGGGCGCCGACTCCGCAGCGGCTTGTGGCGCCGGCAGGTTGCGCGCCCGCACCAGCGTGCCCACCCGCACCCCCAGCAGGCGGATGCGCCTCGCCAGGTCCACCCGCTTCAGGCACTGGCCGGCATGGCGGCGGATGGTGGCGGCGTCGTCGGTGGGTTGGGGCACCGTCATGTCGCGGGTGACGGTCTTGAAGTCCTCGAAACGCAGCTTGATGCCGATGGTGCGCCCGGCGTAGCCTTTGCGCTGCAGGTCCTGCGCCACCTCGGCGGCCAGTTCGGTGAACACGCGGCCCAGTTCGGCGCGGTCGCGCACGGCGTGCAGGTCGCGCTCGAAGGTGGTTTCTCGGCTCATGCTGACGGGTTCGCTCACGGTCACCACGGCGCGTTCATCGCGGCCGTGCGCGGCTTCGTGCAACCAGACGCCGTAGCCCTTGCCGAAGTGCTGCACCAGCAGAGCCGGCGGCTGCGCCGCCAGCTCGCCGATCGTGTGGATGCCCAGCGCTGCCAGCCTGGCCCCGGCCTTGGGTCCGATGCCATTGATGCGCCGCACCGGCAGGGGCCAGATGCGCTGCGGCAGGTCGTCCCAGGTCAGCACGGTCAGGCCATCGGGCTTGTCCAGGTCGGAGGCGATCTTGGACAGCAGCTTGTTGGGCGTGACGCCGATGGAGCAGGACAGCCCGGTGGCGCGCCGCACGTTGTTCTTGATTTCCTGTGCCAGCGCCTTCACGCCGCCCAGGGGGTCGTGGGCGATGGCCTCGCCCAGGCCGGGCAGGGCGCTGAGGTCGATGTAGATCTCGTCGATGCCGCGGTCTTCGATCAGCGGCGCCACCTCGGCCACCGCGGCCTTGAAGCGGCGTGAATACAGACGGTAGCGGTCAAAGTCCACCGGCAGCAGCACCGCGTCCGGGGCGCGCAGCGCGGCCTTCATCAGGCCCATGCCGGAGTGCACGCCCAGGTCGCGCGCCGGGTAGGTGGCGGTGGTGATGACGCCGCGGCCGGTGTAGTCCTTCAGCAGCGCGAAGCGCCGGCTGCCGTCGGGCTGGACCTCGGGCTGGTGGCGTCGTCCGCCGCCAATGACCACCGGCTGGCCCAGCAATTCCGGGTAGCGCAGCAGTTCCACCGAGGCATAGAACGCATCCATGTCCAGGTGGGCGATCCAGCGGCGCGGGGCGGGGGCCATGGCCCATTGTGGCGGGGGCGGTCGGCGCGGCGGGCGATCCGGCCGGATGCGATTTGGCGCACATCCGATACACAGCTTTACTCGGCAAAGACCGGTTTTCGGCTTGTCCGCCAGCGTCAGATGGGCAAAATGCACATTACAGATTCGCTCCGCACGCCTGCGGACCCCCACCTGCCAAGGAACCATTGACATGCACCATCCGCGCCTGACATCGCAGCCCCTGCTTTCGCTTTCCTTCCAGCGCCGCGGCCTTGGCGGGGGCTTGCTGGCCCTGGCCTTGCTGGCCGGCTGTGGCGGCGGTGGCTCCGACGCCGCCGTGGGCACCGGCGGCGGCGCCACCGTGGCGTCCTACGCGCTGGGGCCGATCACCGGCTACGGCTCCATCGTGGTGAACGGCGTGCACTACAACGAGAAGAGCGCCCGTGTTTTTGAGGACGATGTCGAGTGCGGCGCCTGCGCCAGCGCGCTGAAGCTGGGCATGGTGGTGGAAATCCAGGGCGGCGCGGTGGACACCAGCACCTCGCGCGCCAACGCCGCCACGGTGCGCTTCGGCAGTGAACTCAAGGGCCCGGTCAGCGCGGTGGACACATCCGGCGGCCTGATCACCCTGCTGGACCAGACCGTGGCGGTGTCCTCCTCCACGGTGTGGGACAGCAGCCTGACGGGCGGCATCACCAAGCTGGCCGAACTGCTGGCCGCCGGCCCGGTGCTGCTGGAAGTGCATGCCCAGTTCAACAGCGCCACCGGCCAGTACCTGGCCACCCGCATCGAGCTGGAAACCAGCCTCAGCAGCTACAAGCTGCGCGGCACCGTGGCCAGCCTGGACACGGTGGCCACCACCTTCAAGATCGGCAACGCGATCATCAATTACGGCGGCATCCCCACGGCCAGCCGGCCCGCCAACCTGGCCGATGGCCTGAAGCTGCGCGTGCGCCTGGCCACCGCCCAGGTCAATGGCCAGTGGGTGGCCACCACGCTGAGCACCGGGGTACGCAAGGTGGAAGACTCCAGCCACGCCCACCTGCGCGGCACCATCGGCACGGTGAACTCGCCCACGTCCTTCACGGTGGACGGCATCACGGTGGACGCCAGCAACGCCAGCTGGCCCGACGGCACCACCGGCCTGGTGGCGGGTGCCCGGGTGGAGGTGGAAGGCGCGATGGTCAATGGTGTGCTGGTGGCCACCAAGGTGGAGTTCGACAGCCACCACAGCGGCGACGACGACGACCGCAACAAGCCCGAGATCGACGGCACCGTCAGCGCGGTGGACACCAGCGCCAAGACCTTCCAGATCGAGGGCCGCAGCGAAACCATCAGCTATGCCGGCGCCAGTTTCAAGGACGGCACTGTGGCCAAGCTGCTGGTGGGTGCCGTGGTGGAAGTGAAGGCCCGCCTGGCCAGTGACGGCAGCCTGGTGGCCAAGGTGGTTGAATTCAAGAGCTGATGCCACGTTGCCCCCGAGCGACGCAGCGCCTGCGCGGGCTGCCAGCGCCCGGCTAGCATCGGGCCGCAGGCTCCCTTCGGAGCTTCGCGGCCCCGCCCATTTCATGACAGCCCCACGCGCCAGCCCCTCTGACAGCGACGACGACCCACAGCGCAGCGCCCTGCTGGCGGCGGTGCAGGCCGTGCTGACCCCGCTGGCGCAACTGGCGCTGGCCCGCGGGCTGCCGTTCGGCACCCTGGAAGAACTGCTCAAGCAGGCCTTCGTGGACGAGGCCGACCGGGCCCACGCCGACCTGTTGCCACACCGCCGCGTCAGCCGAGTGAGCACAGCCACCGGCATTCACCGCCGGGAGGTGACGCGCCTGATCCAGGAACTGCGCGAAGGCCGCCTGGGGCACCCGCGTGAAAAGCGTTCGGTGCCCAACGAAGTGGTGGCGCATTGGCTCACCGACCCCCGTTTTCGCGACCGCCATGGCCAGCCGCTGAAGCTGCCGCGAAACGCGCCGCCCGATGGCGGGCCCAGCTTCGAGGAACTGGCCCATTCGGTGACGCGGGACGTGCACCCGCGCAGCCTGCTGGACGAACTGCTGCGCCGGAACATGGCCCGCCTGGACGGCGATGTGCTGTGCCTGCAGCGCGATGCCATCCTGCCGCGCGGCGACCAGGCCCGCATGCTGCGCGTGCTGGGTACCAACGTGGGCGCGCACCTGCACGCCGCGGTGGACAACGTGCAAAGCAGCGAACCCCGGCACCTGGAGCGCGCCCTGTTCGCCAACGGCCTGACGGCCCGGTCGCTGGACGAGGTGCGCACCCTGGTGGAAGTTCAGTGGCAGGCCCTGGTCCAGTCCCTGGTTCCCGCGGTGGAAGCGATGGTGCAGCGCGATCGTGATGCGGCCGACGCCACCCACGAGATGCGGCTGGGCCTGTACCACTATGGCCACGCGCCCCCGCCGCCGCCGATGGAACCCCCACCCCCGGTTGCGCCCGACGCGGCCCGCAAGCCCGCCGCCAAGCGCGCCGGTGCCAAACGCCCCGATGCCCCAGCGGCCGACACCGATGTCGCCGCACGCTCGGGCCGAGGCAGCGACAAGGGCCGCGGCAAGGGCACCGCAGGCCCGACCCGACGAAACAGGAAGCAAGCATGAGCAACCGATCCAAATTCCTCCTGCCCCGCGGGCGCTGGCGCCGCGGGTGGGCCATCGGCCTGTGCGCCCTGGCGCTGGGCGCATGCGGCGGCGGCGGCGGTGTGGGCCTGGAAGGCACCGGCACCACGCTGGAAACCCTGGCCTCCGGGCCCATCACCGGCTTCGGCTCCATCATCGTGAACGGCGTGCACTACGACGTGTCCAGTGTGGGCGGCGACAAGCTGGAAGACCTGGGCGGCGGCGGACGCACCAACGCCAACCTGAAGCTCGGCATGGTGGTGGAGGTGGCGGCCAGCGCCATCGACAGCAGCAGCGGCACGCCCCGTGCGGTGGCCTCGCGCCTGCGGGTGGCGCCGGAACTGCTGGGCCAGGTGGATTCGGTCAACCTGGCAGCCGGCACGCTGGTTGTGATGGGCCAGGCGGTACGGGTGACCAGCGCCACGGAACTGGACGACCGCTTCACCAACGGGCTGGTCGGCGTGACCGGCGTGGTGGAGGTGTTCGGCTACTTCGACCCGGCGCGGGGCCAGTACGTGGCCACGCGCGTCGAGTCACGCTCGGGCTCCCTCACCAAGTTCATCGTGCGCGGCCCGGTCACCGGGCTCACGGCGCAAGCCTTCAACATCAACGGCCAGCCCTTCAGCTACAGCGGCACCGCCGGCGACGCCGGCCTCAGCGAGGGCGGCTATGCGCGGGTGGAAATGCAGACCCGCAAGACCGACGACGGGCGCTGGGTGGTTTCGGGGTTCAACAACAGCGCGCCGCTGCGCAGCGACGCCACCGAGGCCGAATTGAAGGGCCGCATCACCGCCTACAACGCCGCCACGCCGGCGCTGTTTTCTGTGAACGGCGTGCCGGTGGACGCCTCGGTGCTGGTGAACAACCTGCCGGCCGGTCTGGCCCTGGGCGTGCGGGTGGAAGTGGAAGGCGCGCTGCGTTCGGGCACGCTGGTCGCGCGCAGTGTGCAGGTGGAAGACGACGACTAGCGTCCTTCAGGAATCGCTGGCGTGCGCCTGGCGGCGCCGCTCCACATAACCCGGCCTCGCCGCGGCGCTGGCGTCCGGGCAGGTGCCGCCGCTGTTGCAGGCCACCGCGTCCAGTGTGTAGATGCGCACCACGCGCGGCGTGCCGGGTGCGCTTTCGCCCTCGTTGTAGCTGCTGGAGTTGCAGGTGACGGTCACCCGCATGCCGGTGTCGGCCGCCAGGTCCAGGGTCTGGCTGGCCCCGGCACAGGCGGTCCAGCTGCCCTTGAAGGCCTGGTACAGCCCCCATTCCACGCCGGCGCGCGCCGCTGCCGAGGCCCTGGCGGCACCCAGGTCCAGCGCCAGGCCGGTCTGTTGGCCCTGGGACAAGCGAACCACCGCCGCGGCCAGCGCCGACAGCAGCACCAGCACCAGGATCACGGCGATCGCCCCCAGGCCGCGCTGTGCGGCGTGCAGGGGGTGCGGGCCGGGGCGCGTCATGGCGTGTTCACCACGTGCGCGCCCATCAGCAGGCTGGCGGTTTCACCGCCGCGCGCCAGCTCCAGCTGCAGCGACACGAAGCCGTTCTGCTGGGTGGCGCCCTGCGCCGGGTCGTAGACGAAGCGGCAGCGCAGCACGCCGGTGGCCAGCACCGCGCCGCCGGTGGTGGCCGGGCAGCTGGCCGGCGCTGCCGCGTTGAAGCCGTAGTTGGCCAGGCGGTAAAGCGTGCCCTTGCCCTGGCCTTGTGCGTTCAGCGTGCCGTCGGCGCCGCTGCAGACGTAGAACACCGCCTTCTGCGCCGCCGGCACCACCACGAAGCGCGCACCGTCGTAGCCCAGCGGAAACTGGGTGCTGGCCACGCCCAGGCGCAGCTGGCCCTGGCTGGCCGCGGGGGTGCTGACCGCGTTGATGGCCGCGCGGTTGCTGCCCGCGTACACATCGCCCGGGTTCTGGTTGTCCACCACCACGAAGTCGCCCACCGCGGGGGTGCTGGCCAGCGGGGTCAACACGTCGAAGCTGGTGGTGGCCTGGGTGCTGTCCAGCGGTGCGGCGCAGGTGGCCGACGGGCTGCATCCGGCGGCGTTGTCGTTCACCGTGTCAGGCCCGGTGCGAAAGCGCCCACCGCTGCTGGTGGGCACCAGTTCGAAGCAGGCCGCGTCGGGGCTGCGGACGGAGTTGGGCACTGCGGCACGCAGCTCCTGCACCATGCGCCGCAGGGCGCCGTCGGCCTCGGCCGACAACTCGGCGCGGCTGCGGCTGGCGCTGTAGCCGGCCACTGCCGGCGGCAGGAACACCGCCAGCGTGGCCCCCACCACGCCCAGCACCACGACCGCCATCACCAGCTCCACCAGCGTGAAGCCGCCTTGGGCCTGGCGCGCGCCGCTCATGAGGCGTAGTCCGTGCGCCAGCCCACCAGCGTGAAGCTTTCGCCGCCGCGGCTGGCCGTGACCGTGATGCGCTTGGCCGCGCCCACGCCCGACAGCGTGGCCACCACCACCGACACGTTGATCGAATAGCCCGCCAGCGAGGCGATGGCGGTGCCATCCACCGCGCAGATGCTGCCGGTGCTGGCGTAGCCGTGGTAGTCGCTCACGTCGTTGAAGGTGTCGCGCGCACAGCCCACCGGTGCGGTGTGGGCGGCGGGGGTGTAGGGCTTGCCCTGCACTTCTTCCAGCATTTCTTCGCTCAGCGCCAGCAGCTGCTTGCGCACCAGCGGGTCGGCGCTGCTGCGGGTGGTGAACTGCAGCGCCGACAGCACGCCCGCCAGTCCCACGCCGATGACCACGATGGCCACCAGCACCTCCACCAGCGTGAAGCCGCGGTGCGGCCGCTCAGCCCGGGGGTCAGTTCGCATGGCCGGTCTGCGCCACCAGGCTGATGTCGGGCTCACCGGCCACGCTGATGCTGCGGTCGGCCAGGCTGGTGCCGGCACCGTCGCTGCTGACGCGGCCGTCGGGCTGGAAATACAGCGTGCCGGCCGGACTGACCGTGGTGGCCGGCGCGTTGGCGACGCTGGCGGTGTTGGGGCTGCCGTCGCTGCCCGCCAGGGCCTGGTCGCAGCTGCTGGCCGGGTTGGCGGTGGCCAGGCGCAGCGTGACGCTGCCGCTGGCGATGTCCACGCACACCAGGCGCCGGTGGCTCTGTGCCGTGGCCGCGGCCAGGCGCAGCGACGCCAGCACCTGGTCGCGCCAGGCCGTGCCGCGCAGGGCCAGCGCCACGTCCATCTTGGGCACCACCACCACCGCCATCACGCCCACCAGCAGCAGCACGGCCACCAGTTCCACCATGGTGAAACCACGCTGTCGGCGGCCGGGGTCAGAAAATCTCGCGCACATGGACGGTCTTTCGCGTCTCGGGCGCATACACGCCGAAGCTGGCGCGGGCCGAGGGGTCGCGGTCGGCGGTGGCGGCGCAGGCGCCCTGGCGGCTGCGCAGCCAGGGCAGGTTGGCGCCGGTGCTGGCCGGGTGGGTGGCCAGGCAGGACTGGTCGGCGGCGGTGGCGCCCAGGTTCAGCGCCAGGTCCAGCGTGCCGTTGCTGCTGCTGCCGGCCGGCGACGGCGCGCCCAGGGTCAGCAGGCCGTTGCCCGCGGTGATGGTGATGGCCGACGGGCTGCTGCTCCAGGCGCTGGTGGCATTGCCCTTGCCGTCGCGCACATTGCTGCGGGCCACGGCGGCGGCGGGCACCGTGGTGCAGCTGTCGGCGCCGTTCACCGTCCAGGAATTGCCGCTCCAGTACTCGGTCAGCACGGGCAGTTGCAGCGCGGCCTTGTCCGAGCCCACCGCATTGGCCACGCGCAGGCGGCCGCTGCGCAAGGCCAGGCTGCCTTCGTAGGGGGACGAGGAGGCCACGCCATCGGTGTCGGTGGCGCGCAGCACCAGGGCCTTGGGTGAAGTCTGCTTGTCGGTGAAGGCGTAGGCCGGCGTGGCGCTGGCCACGCCGCGCAGGAAGGCGCCGGCGGCCACCGTGTTGCCGGACAGGGTGCCCACGCCCAGCGCAATGGGTTCGCTCAGGGTGACCGCCTGGGCGAAGTTGGGGCTGGTGCCGCTGCTGCCGTCGTAGTTTTCGGTGATGCCGCCGCTGGCGTTCAGCGCCGTCACCGTGGCGCTGCTGGGCTGGCCCGCGTAGCTGAAGGCGCCGCAGGCCGGGCTGAGGGCCACGCTGAAGTGGTGCGGGATGAACTTGCCCACCGCGCCGGCGCTGCCGGTGCTGCCGCTGGCGGACAGGCCGCTGCCCAGGTAGCTGCCGCTGGCCAGCACCACGTTCAGGTCGCCACGGCCCACCTCGGTCCAGGCCAGGCTGGCGGGTGTGGCCACGCCGCTGCTGAAGGCGCCGACGCTGCCGCTGAACACACCGGGCTTGGCGTTCACCCCGGTGGGCTGGCTGCGGGCGAAGCTGATGTCCACGCTTTCGCCTTCCTGGCCGAAGTTGGGCGTGGCGGTTCCGCTGTTGTTGCGCGCCGTGATCTGCGCGGCGAAGGGGTTGCCGGCGCGGATGGGGGCGGGCGTGGTCACCGTGATCGCAAAGGACGCCGGCGCGGCAATGAAGAAGTCATTGCCGCTCATCACCAGGCCGGCGTCGCTGCCGCTGCCGCGGTAGGTGGCGGTCAGCTCCATGCGGCCCACATCGGCGTACTGCACCGTCATGGGGGCCACGCCGGTGGGGCCGAAGGCCAGGGTCACGGCGCGCTCGCTGCCGTCGCAGGCGGCGCTGGCGTTGTTGGCCGCGTTCAAGGCCACGGCCGGGCTGCCGCCCACGCGCACCGCGCGGCTGCCGCTGGTGGGGTTGCGGTGGAAGCAGGCGAAGTTGATGCTCTTGCTCACGCTGGCGAAGGCCGGCACGCAGGCCAGGCTGCTGTCGCTTTTCTTCACCGCCGACAGGTTCACCGTCTGCAGCAGTTCGGACACATGGTTGGGCACGTCGAACAGCAGGCCGGCATCGCTGGCGCTGAAGGTGCAGCTGGGGCTGCCGAAGTTGCAGGTCGTGGCATTGGGTGGCGTGGGCGTCAGGCCCGAGGCCGACAGCGCCACGCTGCCGACGGTGGTCTGGTGCATGGACAGCGCCAGCGTGGACGAGCCGGCGGGGATGCTGAAGGCCGCACCGGCGGGCCAGTTCACCGTCATGCCCGCGCCGCTGGCCGCCAGCGTGCCGGTGACGCCACCGGTGTAGGGGCTGGCGCAGCTGGCGTCGTTGCAGGCCACCAGCGTCAGCGTGGCGGGCGTGCAGGTCAGCCCGCTGCCGCTGGCATGGCGAATCTCCAGGTGGTGCAGGGTCACCGGGCAGGTGTGGGTGGCGGTGCGGTCGGCGTTGACCTCGGTAGCGTTGCGCTCGTAGTTGTAGATGCGCAGCTCGTCGATGCGGCCATCGGCCGAGTTCACCGTGGCGTTGTTGCTGGTGATGTTGTTGCGGCTGTCGCCCACGAACAGCGTGCCCAGGCCCTGGTCCAGCGTGCCGGAGGTGGTGGCGGTTCGGGTGGCCACCAGGGCGCCGTTGAGGTAGAGCTTCAGCGCGGAGCCGTTGGCGGCGTTCACCAGCGACCAGGTGGCGGCCACGTGCACCCAGGTGCCGGCGGCGAAGCTCTGGCCCGGGCTGTCCACGGTCTGGGTGCTGCCGCCGCTGTCGGTGACCGCGAAGCGCAGCGTGCCGCTGCGCCGCACCAGGTGGAAGGAGCGACCGCTGATCATCGAGGCGTCGAACAGCTGCGCGTCGCCGCCCGAAGACCAGGCGCTGTTGGCGCGGTACCAGAACGCGATGCTGCCCTTGTCGCCCAGTGCGGTGGGAACATCCAGCGCGGTGTCTATCGCCTGTGTGGTGGTGCTGGCGTTGGCAGGGACGTCCAGACCGCGGCACAGGTAGCCGCTGGCGGTGGTGTCCACCGTGCCCAGCCGAACCCCGTCGTGGCTGTTGCCGCTGCTGTCGGTGGCTTCGTTGGCGGTGCCGTTGTAGGCCTGCTCATCGAAGCGGTACTCGGCCACCAGCATGGGCGAGGTGTTGGGCGGGCCCCAGCGGATGGCGGTGCCCGCAGTGCGGTAGCCGCTGTTGAAGGAGTACAGCGTGTAGTCGCTGTTGCTGACCTGCACGCCGATGGTGGCGTTGGAGCCGGTGGTGTTGGCGTTGCCGTACTGGAACTTGAACTCGCCGTTCTCGTACAGGATGACCTGAAAGGTGTAGGGCGTGGACTGCTGGTATTCGTAGACGTTGTTCCAGCTGATCACCACATAGCGGTTGGGCGTGCTGCCCTTTTGCTGCCAGGTCACGCTGGAGCCGCTGCGGCTGGGGTCCAGGTCGGTCCAGTAAGGCATCATCAGGCGCGCTGGCGTGCTGTTGGTGCAAAAGCCGTAGCTGGGCCCGGTGGCAGCGGGCAGGGTGCTGTTGTCCCAGGCGCGGAAGCTGCCTGTGTCGCTGCCGAACTGCAGCATGCCGTTGGTCAGCACGCGCACGCTGGTGTAGTTGGTACCGGCGAAGCGGAAGCTGAAGCCGCCGCTGAAGCTGATGGTGGACTGGTCGTCGTCACCCGGGAAGCTGGTGCAGCTGCGTGCCCAGCTCACCGTGGTGGTGGTGGTTTCCCAGGCGTAGGTGTCGTTGCGGAAGGTATAGCTGGCCGCCAGCGCCGAGCCCTGCCAGGCGCTCAGCACCAGCAGGGCGAATTTCAGCAGGAAGCGCAGCCGGCAGCGCATGGGCGGTGTGCGGGCGCCGCGCCAGCGGCGTCAGTTGCCGGCGGCCACGCCGGTGAAGGCCTTGGCCGTGCTGCCCTTGGTCACCGAGCAGGTGGCCGTGGCACCGTTGGTGGTGCCGATGTCGGCGCCCGAGGCCGCGACGGCATAGCCCGTGGGCACGCCGCCTTGCAGCAGGCCGGACACGTCGGAGCACTGGTCCACCTTGGCGCACTTGTTGGCCGTGACCACGTTGTTGGTGAGCATGCAGCCGCTGTAGTTCAGGTTCATGGCGGCAGCCGCGGCACCGGCCACACCGTCCACCGCGGCACTTTCGGCGTCGCTGCGCATGTCGATGAACTTGGGCAGGGCCGTGGCGGCCAGGATGCCCAGGATGACGATGACGACGATCAGCTCGATCATCGTGAAGCCGTGTTGGCGGGTTTTCATGGGGACACTCCTTGCAGGACTGTGGGGTTGGATAACGGCGGGATTGAGGGGGGGCGGCCAGACGGTGGTCGGGACTTGAGGGGTTATCGGCAGCGGTGGGGCGGGCTTGAGTCAGCGCTTGAAGGCCACGCGGCCCAGGTCCCACACCGGCAGGAACACGCCGAGCGCCAGCACCAGCACCAGCACGCCGATGAAGACGATGAGGATGGGCTCGATCTGCTGGGACAGCGTCTTCAGCTCGTACTGGACGTCGTTGCTGTAGAGGTCGGCCACCTCCTCCATCATTTCGTCCACGGCGCCGGTTTCTTCGCCCACGGCGATCATCTGCAGCACCACGGGGGTGAAGACGCCCGCGCCGAGTGCCGCGCGCAGGATGGATTCACCCCGCTCGACCGAGTGGCGCATGCCTTCCACCTTGCGGGCGATGTGCTGGTTGTCCACCGTCTGCGCCACCACGGCCAGGGCCTGCTCGATGGGCACGCCGCTTTTCAGCGCCAGCGACAGGCTGCGCGCAAAGCGCGACAGCGTGGCCTTGTGCACGATCTTGCCGGCCAGCGGCACGCGCAGGCGGAAGCGGTCCCAGGCCTCGTGGCCGGCCGGCGTGGTCACCCAGTGCCGGTGGGCGAAGAAGGCGGCCACCGCGGCGGCCACCAGGGCCCAGCCCCATTGCAGCGTGAAATCCGACGCACCCATCAGCAGGCGCGTGGCCAGCGGCAGTTCGGCGTTGAAACTCTTGAACACCCCGGCGAAGGCCGGCACCACCATGACATTGATCACGCCGATGGCCACGGCCATGGCCGCCAGCACGAAGGCCGGGTAGCGCAGTGCACTCTTGACCTGCTGGCCCATGAAGAGCTCGAACTCCAGGTGCTTGAACAGGCGCAGGAACACCTCGTCCAGCCGGCCGGTCATTTCACCCACGCGCACCATGGAAACGAAGAAGGCGTCGAAGACCTGGGGCTGCTGGGCCAGGCACATCGACAGCTCGATGCCCGACTCCAGGCTGCGCCGCACCTCGCCCAGCGCGGCCTTCAGCCGCACCGCGGTGGACGACTCCTGCAGCCCGGCCAGCGCACGCAGGATGGGCACGCCGCTGCGCAGCAGGGTGTGGATCTGGCGCGCGAACAGCAGCAGGTCGGTGAGCTGCACCGCCGGCTCCAGCCGCGCCTTCAGCGCCGCCAGCAGGTCGGTGGACGGCGCGTCGGAGGGGCCGTCACCACGGGGTTCTATCGACAGCGGCGTGATGCCGCGCGCCAGCAGCAGGTCCACCACCACGTCCACGCTCGGGGCTTCGATCGAGCCCGAAACGTTGGCGTCGTGCTGGCGCCCGGTGTAGGCGAACTGCAGGCTCATCATTCATCCAGCTGCGTGCTGATGCGCATGGCCTCGTCGATGGTGGTGCGCCCGGTGCAGGCCAGCCGCACCGCGTCGCTGCGCAGGGTGCGCCCGGCCATCTGGCGCCGGCCTGCCTGCACGAAGGCGGCCGGCTCGCCGTGGTTCATGGCTTCCACCATGTCGCGCGTCATCTCGATGAACTCGAACACCGCGGTGCGCCCGGCGTAGCCGGTGTCGTTGCATTCAGGGCAGCCGCCGGCACGCCGGTAGCGGTGCTGGTCCACCTGCGCGCCCAGTTCCAGCTCCAGCCAGGCGCGCTGGTGGGCGTCGGGGCGGTGTTCCTGTGAACACTGCGTGCACAGCACCCGCACCAGGCGCTGGGCGATGACCAGCTGCAGCGCCAGCGCCACCATGTAGCGCGGCACGCCCATGTCCAGCAGGCGGATGGGGGTGGACAGCGCGTCGTTGGTGTGCAGCGTGGACAGCACCAGGTGCCCGGTCAGCGCCGCACGCATGCCGATCTCGGCCGTGTTGCGGTCGCGCATCTCGCCCACCAGGATGACGTCCGGGTCCTGGCGCAGCGCGGCGCGCAGCACGCGGTCGAAGCTGAGTTCGATCTTCTCCTGCACCTGCACCTGGTTCAGGCCCGGCAGCCGGTATTCCACCGGGTCTTCCACGGTGATGATCTTGCGGCCCTCGTCGTTCAGCTCGGCCAGCGCGGCGTACAGCGTGGTGGTCTTGCCGCTGCCAGTGGGGCCGGTGACCAGCACCATGCCCGATGGGCGCTGGATGGCCCGCACGATGGCCGCGGCCATGGGGGGCGGCAGGTCCAGTCCCAGCAGGCCCAGCTGGCCCTGGCCCTGGGCCAGCAGCCGCATCACCACCGATTCACCGTGCTGGGTGGGCATGGTGGAAATGCGCACGTCCACCATGCCGCTTTTCAGCTGCACGGCAAAGCGGCCGTCCTGCGGCAGGCGCTTTTCGCTGATGTCCAGGCCGCTCATCAGCTTCAGGCGCAGCGCCACGGCGCTGGCCACCTTGATGTCGGCCTCGGTGGCCACGCGCAGCACGCCGTCGATGCGAAAGCGGATGCGCAGGTTCTTTTCCTGCGGCTCGATGTGGATGTCCGACGCGCGCGCGCGCAGCGCCTGCTCGAACATGCTGGTGAGCAGGCGCACCACCGGCGCGTCTTCGGCCGTGGTGGCGGACAGGCCCAGCAGGTCGCCGATCTCGTCCTCGACGCTGTTGATCTCGCTGGTGAGTTCGCGCGCCAGGCCGGCGATCTCGTCGCCGCCGGCGTACACCCGGTCCAGCGTGGCCAGCAGCTGGCTTTCGGCCACCACCACCAGGTCGATCTCGCGCTTGAGCAGCCGCGTCACCTCGTCCCAGGCGGCCAGGTCGGTGGGGTCGGCCAGGGCCACGCGCACGGTGGCGCCCTGGTCTTCCAGCACCAGGGCGCGCAGGCGCCGCGCCTGCACCTCGGGCAGCAGGCGGGCCACGTCGGGCCGCACATTGCGCGGGTTCAGCTCGATGAAGGGCGCGCGCAGCTGGCGCGCCAGCGCGCGGGCAATCTGCACTTCGGTCACCCAGCCGCGTTCGATGAAGACGCGGCCCAGCTTGCGGCCGGTTTCCTTCTGCGCCGCCAGCGCTTCCTGCAGCTGGGTGGCGGTGATCAGGGCTTCCTGGATCAGCAGGTCGCCAAGGCGGATGCGTTCGGGGCGGGCCATGGTGCGGTGGAACTACTTCGGCGCGGCCAGGGACACAGCCGGCACGTCGGCGGCCGGCCAGTTGCCGTCTTCGTGGATGACGGTGGGCTTGAGCAGGATGACCAGCTCGCGCTTGGACACCACGGTGCTGGTCTGGCGGAACAGCCCGCCCACCACCGGCATGTCCTGCGCCAGCGGCAGGCCGGTCTTTTCGTCGCGCATTTCCTGCTTCATCAGCCCGCCGATGGCCACGATCTGGCCGTCGCGCACGCGCACGATGGAGTCGGTTTCGTTCACCGTGCTGGCGGCCAGGGGCAGCTTGTAGGCGCCCAGGGCCCCCAGGTCCACGTTCTTGGTCTTCTCGCTCACCGTGCTGACGGCCGGGTGCACGTGCAGCATCACCATGCCGTTTTCGTCGATCTGCGGCGTCACGTCCAGCGAGATGCCGCTGAAGAAGGGCTGCAGGGTCAGCGACGGGGTGGACACCGTGTTGGTGCCGCTGCTGGTGGTGCTGGTGGTGATGCCGGTGACGTAGAGCTCGTCCGAGCCCACCTTCAGCACCGCCTTCTGGTTGTTCAGCGTGGCGATGCGCGGGCTGGACAGCACCTGCACATTGCCTTGCGTCTGCAGGAAGTTCAGCAGCGCGGCGAAGTTGGCGCTCTGGAAGGCCAGGCCGTAGAAGCCACGCCCCAGCGTGCCGGTCAACAAGGCGGCGCCGGGGCTCACGGTGTTGCCGTCGCCACTGCCCATGCTGCCGGTGGTGGGCAGCGTGGCCCCGGGGGCGGCCATGCCGATGGCACCGCTGCCGGTGCCCAGCACGCGGCCGAAGCCGGACCAGTTGATGCCGGTCTGTGCGTCCTTGGACAGCTGCACCTCCACGATCTTGGCCTCCAGCATGACCTGGCGGTCGATGGAGACCTGCACGGCCTTCAGGTAGCCCTCGACCTGGCGCAGTTCGGCCGGTGTGGCGCGCACCACGATCACGCCGGCGGCGATGTTCAGCACCACGCTGCGGCCTTCCTTGGCGCCCACCATCATGCCCAGCGAGGACTGCACTTCACGCCAGAAGTCGGCGTCGGAGGTGGTGCGCACATGGGCGCTGTCGTCCTGGCGCTGGGAGTTGCCGCCGTTGTTGCCGCCGCCGTTGTTGCTGCTGCCGGCGTTGCCGCTGTTGTTGCTGCTGTTGCTGTTGCCGTTGCTGCCGGCGCCCGACAGCGACAGCGCGCTGGAGGTCACGCGCGTGTCGCTGGCACCCTGGCGCCGGCCGGGCAGGTAGTTCACGCGGTACAGGCGGGTCTGCACCGTGTTGGGCAGCACGAAGACGCGGTTGCCGCTGATGCGGAAGTCGTAGCCGTACAGCTCGCGCAGGGCTTCCAGCGCCTCGGTCACCGTGGTGTCCTTCAGCGCCAGGGTGACGTTGCCGCTGACTTCGGGCGACACCAGCATGTTGAAGGCCGTGCCCTGACCCAGTTGCATGAAGACCTGCGCCGCGGGCGCGTTGTTCACGCTGAGGTCGAAGCGGCCGTCGTTGGCCACGGCGCGCGCGGTCGGGGGCAGCAGGACCGGGGCGGGCAGGGTCTGGATGGGGGAGGTGGCCACTTGCACTGCAGGCACCGCTTTGGCGCTGGGCGCCGGCGTGGGCCGCGTCGGGGAAGTTGCCTGTGCAGGCACCGCGACGGAGGGCGCCGGTGCAGGCAGCGGCGTGGGCGCAGCCGATGGGGCCGTTGCTGTGGGTGCGGCCAGCGCCAGGCGCAGGGGCCGCTGGCCTTCTTCACCCGCCACGGCGGCCCGCCAGCCCGCGGTGAGCGTGGGCAGGGCGGCCAGGGCCGGGCCGCTGGCCAGCAGCAGGACAGCCGTTGCCGACAGGGGCAGCAGGACGTGGCGCGAATTCATGGGGTGCTCCTGCCGGCCAGCTTGGCGGTCGGCGTGGGGGATGCGGCAATGGGCGGGGTGTTGGGGTCAGGGCCCTGTGCGGTGGCGCCCAGCAGCCACACGCGCAGCGGTGCGCGGTCCTTGGCGGCGGCGGCCAGCAGCAGGCCTTGTTCGTCGATGGCCGTGATGGGGCGTTCGCCCCAGGGTCCGGCCAGGCGGTCGCCCACGCGCAGCAGGCGGCCGTCCACCAGGGCCGTGGCGGCGCCCTGGCGGGCCAGCCGCACCGACTGCACCAGCGGCAGCGGCACCGCGGCCGGGGCCGAGGCGGCTTCGGCCGCACGGTGGGCCGCCAGCCGCAGCGG
The DNA here is from genome assembly GCA_000244995.1 of Burkholderiales bacterium JOSHI_001. NCBI lineage: Bacteria > Pseudomonadati > Pseudomonadota > Betaproteobacteria > Burkholderiales > Burkholderiales bacterium JOSHI_001. The sequence continues at coordinate 1,455,475 of CM001438.1, forward strand.
GTGGCGCAGGCCGTAGGCGCTGCCGCTGGGCGCGGCTTCCAGCAAGGGCGGCCGGGTGGGGTCGGGCAGGGCAGGTGGGGCGCCCCAGGCGAACGGTCCCGCCAAGGCGCCCAGCGCGCAGGCGCCAAGGCGCAAGCAAGCGCAGGCCCGGGATCCGGCTTGGCCGGTCCGGTGGGTTCGCCCCCCTGGGGGGGAGGCAACGAGGGTGCGGCGGGGAGGCGTCATATCTCGAGGAAGTGCCGCTCCAGGCTCAACGTCCACAACTTCAGCGTCAGGACGGCGCCGGGGTGCTGTTCCACCTTGAACTGCATGCCGCCCCACAGCAGGCGCTGCGGCAGGGCGTCCAGGGCCTGCAGGTAGGCCAGCAGGTCGGCGAAGCTGCCTTCCAAAGTGAGTTCCACGCCATGGCGGTACAGCGACGGCGCCTGGGCCATGCGCGGCGGGTCGTTCGCCAGCGTGGGTGCAGCGGGGGCGGAGGCGTTGGCGGCGGGCGCGGCGGCGGCGCCGGCCAGCAGGTCTTCGCGCGGCATCGACTGCATGGCGCGCACGCGCACGCGGCCGTGGCTGTTCAGCAGGTCTTGCAGCAGCGGCAGCATGCGCTCGGGGCCCACCAGCGTGGCTTCGTGGCTGCGCAGGGCGGCTTCGCCGCTGCGAACGCGGTCGCGCCACTGCGCCAGTTCGGTCTTGGTGAGCTGGGCCTGGGCGCGGCGCATCTCGGTCAGGCGCTGGACGTCGGCGTTCAGCGTGGTGGTGCTGGCCTGCGCGGCCTGCCGCGCCTGGCGCGCCTGCTGCCAGGCGCGGGTGGCGGGGGTGAGCCACAGCGCGTCGGCAGCCAGCCACACCACGGCCAGGCCGGCGGCCAGCAGCAGCACGCGTTCGCGCTGGGTCCGGGCGTCAAAGCGCTGCGCCAGGGCGCGCAGGCGCTGCACCTGGGCCTGCAGCCGGACCTTCAGGGACGCGGCGGGCGCGCGGGCGGTGGCTTTCATTTGGCGGCCACCGTGGTGCCTGCCGCGGGCACCGATCGCAGCGTGAATTCCGTGACCGGCACGCCGGCTTCGGTGGCACTGCGCAGTTGCAGCTGGGCAAAACTGCGACCCCGAAAGCGCGGCTCGGCGGTCAGGCGCTTCAGGTAGGTCGGCAGGGCCTGGGCGTCGAGCATGCGGCCTTCGATTTCCAGCGCCTGGCCGTCGGCCCCCACCGCCAGGCCGGTGATCCACAGGGTGGGCTGGGCCTGGCGCGCCAAGGCCAGGAAGTAGGCGGTGTAGCCCTCGGGCGAACCGGCGGTGCCGGTGTCCAGCGCGCTGAGCACGCGGCGCTGCGCCGCGTCCAGCTGGCGCAGTTGGGCCAATTCCTGCTCGCCGGCGTCGCTGCCGGTGGGTCCGGACGCCGCGGCGTCCAAGCCCAACGGGCGCATCGAGGCCAGGTCCTTCATCACCTGCGCCTGCGCCTGCAACTGGGCCGCCGAGCGCTGCAGCGCGAGCGACGCGCCACCCAGGGCCAGCAGCAGCAGCACGCCCGCGACCAGGCCCTGGCCCAGCGACCAGGGCACGCGCTGGCGGTGCAGCGCGGGGTGGTCCAGGTTGATCTGTTGCGTGGCCATGGCGGGTTCAGGCGTCCAGGCGCAAGGCGGCGCCAATGGCGCGCAGGTGGCGGTTCAGCGCGGCACGGTCGGCCAGCGCCGGCACGGCCGACAGATCCAGGGTGTCGCCGAGCGCCAGTTCCTGCACCGGCACATAAACCAGTTCGCTCACATGGCAGCACAGCGCGTCCGCGCCGGGCGCCGGGGCCACCAGCAGGCGGGCCAGCGCCACATGGCGCACGGTGCGGTCGAAGCCGTCCAGGGTGCGCTGGATTTCCAGGCCGATGCGGTCGAAGGCGGCGCTGCGCATTTCCGTGTCTTCGCTGACCAGGGCCGCGGCGGTGATGTCCAGCTGGCGCGCCATCAGCAGGTCGGTGCCGTGGGTGATGACCAGCAGCCCGTCGCTGTCGCCCAGGTGCAGCAGCGCCTGCGCGCGGCCTTCCGGGGCCACCAGGGCGCTGATGTTGCGCAGGGCCGTCTCGCCCACGTCCATCGCGGTCCAGGGCAGGCCGGCCTCGTCGGCGGCCTCCGCCAGCGGGCGCAGTGCCTCGTGCGGTGCGGCCACCGCCACCAGCTGCGGCTGGCGGTGCTGCTGCGGGTCGCCCGGCAGTTCCAGCACGTCCACGCTGGCCTGGTCCGGGGAGAAGTCCACCAGGTCCTTCAGGCGCCAACGGGTGGCCTGGGCCCAGTCGGCACGCGGCACGTCGGGGGCTTCCATCGGCAGCCACTGGTACTGGCTGCGTTGCAGCAGCACCACGCGGCGCTGCTTCTTCAAGCGGCTGCGCTGGCGCTTCAGCGTGGCGCGCGGGTCGCCCCAGGGGGCGCTGTCGGCCCAGGCCAGGCGCGGCGGCTGGCCGGGCTTGCGTTCCACGCACGCCAGCAGGGCCTGGGCGCCATGCGGCGCACAGGCCACCCAGCCGGGCGAGGAAGAACGACGTGACAGACCGAACACGCAAGACCCCAATGGTTTCGTTCGGCCATGTTTTCATGGCGCGGCACCGGGGAATGCGTGGAAATGGCAGGGAAAAACTGCCCATTGCAGCGCCGGTTCCGCGGCTGGGGCACATGGCCTGACTCAAGCCAGGGGGCGGCCGGTCGATAAGGCCGAAATGCCCACCGTGAACTCTGTCGGCTCGACCACGAGCCTGCTTCTGGACGCCCCCAATGCCGCCACCCCCGTGACGGTGGCCCAGGCCTTGACCACGCTGAAACTGCGCCCGGGCAGCACGGTGGCCATTGCCGACACCCGGGCCAACATCCTGAAGAACCTGGATGCCCTGCAGGCCGCGGCCGGCCGGGTGACTGCCCTGGACACCACCGATGCCGACAAGCAACTGGCGGTGAGCGCCGGGCAGTACCAGAAGGACGCTGCCATCCTGGCCAAGTGGGGCGCGGGCGATGGCAACACCCTGGAAGTGACCGGTGTGGCCGCGGCCAGCGCGCAGACCTTCGTGGCGGCCAAGCCGGCCTATGTGAACTCCATCACGGTCAGTGATTCGGCCGGGGGCATTGCACGCAACCTGGACAGCCTGCAAAGCCTGGTCAGCGGCGGCAGCCTGCGGCAGATTGTGCAAACCGGCGCGTCGTCCACGCTGAAGATCACGGCGGAGCAGCTGGCCGCCAATGGCGATGCGCTGAACGCCATCAAGAACCAGGCCTACGCGCTGGCCATCACCAACGCCAGCGTCAGCGACACCCTGGGCCTGGACGGCCAGGCCGCGCTGAAGGCCAACAGCAAGGTGAAGTCCATCGAGATCCGCGACGGCACCGACGCCATCGAGGCCCACCTGGACGAGCTGCAGCGCGTGGGCCTGCGCCTGAAGAGCATTTCACAGACCGACGCCGACAACCCGATGACGGTGACGGCCAGCCAGTACACCCAGGACGCGCTGGCCATCGGCAAGATCATCACGCCTTTCCAGCTGGATGTGATCCGCGCGTCGGCGGCCCAGGCCGCCAAGCTGGCCGCCAACCAGAAGGTGGTGACGGTGCAGGTGGCCGACACCGCCGCGCACATTGCCAAGAAGTGGTCGCTGATGCAGCGCCTGGGCGACAGCCTCACCGGCATCGAGGTCACCGACGCGGCCAACGCCGTCACCATCACCGCCAACCAGCTGGCGCTGGGCGAAGGGCTGCTGGCCAAGTTCAGCGACGACGCCGACCACCACTACCAGCTGGCCGTCACCGGCGTGCGGGCCGGCCAGGCCGCCACCGTGGCCGGCATGGCCCACGTCAGCGCCGTCAAGGTCTCGGACACGGCGGACAACATCAGCGCCAACCTGGCCGACCTGAAGTCGGTGGACGCGCAGGGCCTGCTGCAGAGCGTGGCCATCACCGGCAAGAAGACCAGCCTGAGCCTGGACGCCACGCAGCTGCAGGGCGACCAGGCCAGCGCCACCCAGGGCGTGCTGGACAAGCTGGCGAACACCCACTACGGCCTGGCGGTCAGCGGCGCCGGCGTGGACGCACTGGGCGACCTGGCGGCCAATGCGCACGTGACCGCCATCGACGTGGTGGGTTCCAGCGACGAGATCGAAGCCCACCTGGACACCCTGGCGCAACTGGGCCGGCGCCTTGCCAGGATCGAGCAGTCCGACAGCGGCCAGGCCATCGATGTGACCCAAAGCCAGTTCGAGGCCCGCGCTTCGGTGCTGGCCAAGGTGAGCGGCGGCTACACGGTCAACCTGAGCAACGCCAGCGCGAGCAAGGCGCTGGTGGACGCGATGAACGCGCATGTGGCCAGCGTCAGCGTGGCCGACACGGGCAAGAACCTGGTGGCGCACTGGAACGCGTTGCGGGCCATCGGCGCCACGCTGGCCGAGGTGTCCAAGACCGACGAGGGCCGCCTGGCCTTGTCGGTGAACCACTACCTGGCGGGCCAGAACGACGGCTTGCTGGGCAAGTTCAGTGCCGACACCAAGCTGGCCGTGACCGGTGCCAGCGTGGCCCAGGCCAGGGAGATCGGCGCCGACGATGCGGTGGAGCAGATTGACATTGCCGACGACGGCAGCGAGGTGGCCGCCAGCCTGTCTGAGCTGTCGGACCTGGCGTCCGCCGGCAAGCTGCACAGCATTGCGCTGAACACCACGGCCACGCGCCTGTCGCTGCACGCCAGCCAGCTGGACGGCGCCCAAGCCCTGCTGGACCTGATCAACGGGGGGCGCTACACCCTGGCGGTGGACCAGGTGGCGGTGGCCGATGCGGCCGGCCTGCTGACGTCCAACACCAAGATCGCCAGCATGAAGGTCATGGGGGATGCCGCTGCCATCACCGACCACCTGAGCGAACTCACCGCCATGGGCCGCAAGCTGCTGGGCATTGAACGCAGCGACGCGGCGGATGCGGCGCTGTCGCTCACCGGCACGGGCTTCGAGCAGCACCAGGCCACGCTGGCCAAGATCAGCGGCGGCTACCAGGTGGACCTGTCCGAGGTGGCCGCCGCCAAGGCCGCCGGCTTTGCCGCCAACGCGCAGGTGAAGTCGTTGCAGGTGGCCGACAGCGGCACCAACCTGGCCGCCACCTGGGACGCGCTGAACGCGCTCGGCGCCAAGCTCACCGGTGTGGCGCAGTCCGACTCGGCGCTGCTGCAGCTGTCCGCCAGCCAGTGGGCCAACGGCCAGGCCCTGGGCGACAAGTTCTCCAGCACGCTGGGGCTGTCCATCTCGGGCGCCAGCGTGGCCGACGCCGCCACCCTGGGCAGCGACGATGCCGTGCAGCAGATTCAGGTGAGTGACGTCGCCGACACCATTGGCGACGCCTGGGCCGACCTGGCCGCCAACACCAAGCTCACGCAGATCCAGCTGTCCGACCCGGCCACCGCGCTGGCCATGTCGGCCGACACCTTCAACGCGTCCTCGGACCTGTTGGCGAAGGTGAAGGACGGCCAGTACAAGGTGGCGCTCAGCGACGTGGCCGTGGCCGACGCCGCCGGGCTGGACGCCAACGGCCACGTGGCGGCGATGGATGTCATCGGCAGCAGCAGCGACATTGCGCAGCTGTTCGACAGCCTGGCCACGCTGGGCAAGCTGGGCGGCATCACCCTGAGCGATGACAACGGCACGCTGACCCTGAGCGCCACGCAGGTGCTGGGCGGTGGCGACACCTTCGCCAAGATCGGCAACGGTTTCCAGATCAGCGCCACCGGCGTGGCCCTGGCCGACCTGGCGGACATCGAAGCGCTGGAGGACGTGGCGTCCATCGGCGTCAGTGACAGCGCGGCCACGGTGGCCGCCAACCTGGGCGACCTGGTGGCCCTGGGCGGCACGCTGGCCAGCGTGCAACTCAGCGATGCCGATCCCGTGCTGGCGCTGAGCCAGCAGGATTGGTCGGCCGCCAACAGCACCCTGGCGAAGATCGCCGGCAGCTACCAGGTGGACCTGTCGCAGGTGGACGCCGGCAGCGCCGAGGCCTTGGCCGCCGACACCACGGTGCGCCAGATGGCCGTGGCCGACACCGCCAGCAACCTGGCCAGCCAGTGGGATGCGCTGGTGGCCGCCTACGGCGACGGCAGCGGCAAGCTCAGTGGCATCTCGCTCACCGACGCCGGCACCCTGACCCTGACCGCGGACCAGCAGACCGCGGGCGCGGCCATGATCACCGCGCTGCTGCCGGACGAGACGATCCTGACGGCGGCTTGATCGGGCTGAGCCAGGCGCTTCAGCCCAGCCGCTGGCGGTGGCGCGTGATCTGCGCGCGCACCTGCGCCGGTGCCGTGCCACCCCGGGTGTTGCGGGCGTTCAGGCTGCCCGACAGCGTCAGCGCGGCCAGGGCCTGTTCGTTGATGCTGGGGTGGAAGCCCCGCAGTTCGTCCAGGCTCAGCTCGGACAGGTCCACGCCCTTTTGCAGCCCCCGCTTCACCGCATGCGCCACCACCTCGTGGGCATCGCGGAAGGGCAGGCCTTGCTTCACCAGCCAGTCGGCCAGGTCGGTGGCGGTGGCAAAGCCCTTGCGCGCCGCGGCTTCCATGGCGGCGGGTTTCACCACGATGCCTTCCACCATCTCGGCCACGATGCGCAGCGTGGCGGCCAGCGTGTCCACGGTGTCGAACAGCGGTTCCTTGTCTTCCTGGTTGTCCTTGTTGTAGGCCAGGGGCTGGCCCTTCATCAAGGTGATCAAACCCATCAGGTGGCCCACCACGCGCCCGCTCTTGCCCCGCGCCAGTTCGGCCACGTCGGGGTTGCGCTTCTGCGGCATGATCGACGAGCCGGTGCAGTAGCGGTCGGCCAGGTCGATGAAGCCGAAGTTCTGGCTCATCCACAGCACCAGTTCTTCGGCCAGGCGCGAGATGTGCACCATGGTGATGGTGGCGAAGCTGCAGAATTCGATCGCGAAGTCGCGGTCGCTCACCGCATCCAGGCTGTTTTCGCACAGGCCTTCAAAGCCCAGGCCCTTCGCCACCGCCTCGCGGTCCAGCGGGTAGCTGGTCCCGGCCAGCGCGGCGGCACCCAGCGGCAGGCGGTTGGTGCGCTTCCTCACGTCGGCCAGGCGCTCGGCGTCGCGCGCGAACATCTCCACATAGGCCAGCAGGTGGTGCGCAAAGCTCACCGGCTGGGCCACCTGCAGGTGGGTGAAGCCGGGCAGCACCACGTCCACGTTCTTGTCGGCCACGTTCACCAATGCGCGCTGCAGGCCCGCCAGCAGCGGCGCCAGCTGGTCGATCTCGCCGCGCAGCCACAGGCGCACGTCGGTGGCCACCTGGTCGTTGCGGCTGCGGCCGGTGTGCAGGCGCTTGCCCGCGTCCCCCACCAGTTGCGTCAGGCGCGCCTCGACGTTCAGGTGCACGTCCTCCAGTTCCAGCTTCCAGTCGAAGCTGCCGGATTCAATTTCCTGGCGCACCTGGGCCAGGCCGCGCTCGATGTCGGCCAGGTCCTGCGGGCCGATGACCTGCTGCGCCGCCAGCATGCGCGCATGCGCCAGGCTGCCTTCGATGTCGGCGCGCCACAGGCGCTGGTCGAAGCCCACGCTGGCGGTGTAGCGCTTCACCAGTTCGCTCATCGGCTCGGTGAACAGCGCCGACCAGGCTTGTGATTTCTTGTCGAGTTGGTTGCCGGACATGGGGGCTCTTGGGGCAAGTGGGGCGGGAAAGGCCCGTATTATCCGGCCCGCCCGGGCAGCGCAGCCTTCGCTGCGCGCTGTACCGGACCCCACCCCATGGCCGCACCGCCCCCATCCGAGCCCGAGTCGTCCGCCTTTGCCAGCCGGCTGACCGACCTGGGGGAGTTCGGTCCCGACGCGGCGGTGGCCAGTGCGCGTGAACGCACCGCCGAGGGCCTGAACCTGTGCCGCCCGGTGCTGGCCTTGCGCGCCGTGCTGTTTGTGCAGGCCGCATTGGCCCTGGGCACCCTGCTGGCGGCCGACGGCCCCTTGGACTGGCTGGCCCGCATGGACGCCATGGCCCTGGCCGCGTTGGCCGGCAGCCTGTTGTGGCTGGCCATGGTGTGCGCGGCCAAGCGCGGCCTGGCGCGCCTGAGCGCCTTCGCGCGCGCCGGCCTGACCAGCCTGCTGGGCGGCGTGGCCGCCCTGCTGGGCTGGGCCCTGCTGCTGCCGCTGGGCCTGGCGTCCCCCGGGCCCTGGCGCGCCTTGTCGGCGCTGGGCGTGGGCATGGGCCTGGCGCTGGCGCTGTGGGCCTGGATCGAACAGCGCACCCGCGCCGCCCAACCGGCCGACGCCAGCGCGCGGCTGGCCGAATTGCAGTCGCGCATCCGCCCGCATTTCCTGTTCAACGCCCTGAACACCGCCATCACCCTGGTGCAAGTGGACCCGCAGCGCGCCGAGGGCATGTTGGAAGACCTGGCCGAGTTGTTCCGCGTGGCGCTGGCCGAAGCAGGGGCCTCGGTGTCGCTGGACGAAGAGATCGACATCGCGCGGCGTTACCTGGCGATCGAGCAGCTGCGCTTCGGCAAGCGCCTGCAACTGGACTGGGACCTGGATCCGGCCGCCGCCGCCGCCCGCGTGCCGCCGCTGGTGCTGCAGCCGCTGGTGGAAAACGCGGTGCGCCACGGCGTGGAGCCCTTGTCCGGCGGCGGCCGGGTGAAGGTGCGCACCCAGGCCCGCCACGGCATGGCGCGCATCCTGGTCAGCAACACCGTGGGCGTGGCGCCGTCGCGCCCCGGCGCCGGCATGGCGCTGGCCAATGTGCGCGAACGCGTGAAACTGCTGCACGACGTGGGTGGCTCGCTGGAAACCTGGCGCGAAGGCGACCAGTTCCACGCCCGCCTGAGCGTGCCCTTGTGAGGCTGTGGTGACACCATGAACGACACCCCGCTGTCCGTGCTGATCGTGGACGACGAACCGCTGGCGCGCATGCGTGCCCAGGCGCTGGTGGAAGCTTGCGCCGAGCCGTTGTGCAGCGTGGCCGGTGAGGCCGAGGACGGCGCCCAGGCCCTGGCCTGGCTGCAGGCCAACGCCTGTGACGCGGTGCTGCTGGACATTGCGATGCCCGGCATGGATGGCCTGGCCGTGGCCGAGGCCATCGCGGCCCTGCCCGCGCCGCCGGCCATCGTGTTCACCACCGCGCACGGCGAGCACGCGCTCAAGGCCTTCGACCTGGCGGCCACCGACTACCTGACCAAGCCCATCCGCCGTGAACGCCTGGCCGCGGCGCTGCAGCGCGTGGCCCAGCGCCGCGTTGTGCGCCCGGCCGAGGCCGCGGCGGCGCAGGACGGCGTGCTCAGCATCACCGACCGGGGCCGCACGCTGCGGTTGCCGCTGCCCGAGGTGCTGTTCCTGAAGGCCGAGCTCAAGTACGTCACCCTGCACACCGCGCAGCGCCAGTGGGTGCTGGACGAAAGCCTGTCCGAGCTGGAGCCTCGCCTGGGGCCTGGCTTTGTGCGCATCCACCGCAATGCCATCGTCGGCCTGCATGCGGTGCGCGCGCTGGAGCGGCGCGCCAGCGACGAGGAAGGCGCCGAGGGCTGGGCGGTGCAACTGTCGGACGAGGCCGGTGGCGAATGGCTCGCCGTGTCGCGCCGCCAGGTGGCCGCCGTGCGCGAGGCCCTGGCACAGCGCTGAGTCCGCACCCGTGGCGCGGTGGCACCGGCGCCACAGTGGCGGCGCCTGCCAGCGCCCTCTTTGCCCGGCGCCTGCATCCTGCATGGGCAGTCCTTCACGCCGCCGGCCGCTGCGCACATCGCGCGCGGAGTCGATCACGAAGATTGACCGGGCTTTGCCCTTCAGTTCTTCATACAGTGCGTTCCAGGCGTCGCGAACAGACGTCGTTGGGAACCCCGATCAACCCGCCAGCGCCAGGCGCTGCAGCCGAAGGACAGAAAGTGAAGAACAGCCTCAAGACCCGCCTTGCCGTCGCCGCCGCCCTGATGGGTGCCGCCGTGGCCCAAGCCGCCACCCCGTCGTGGACCTTGTACGACTACACCGCGACGATCAAGTCCAACACCACGATCAGCGGCACCAGCTTCGCCGCCGGCTCGTCGGTGGCCGGCCAGGTCTACCTGCTCAATGGCGTGACGCCCGACAACGGCGGCTGGGGGTTTGCTGGCGAAGTAGCGCGTTATGTGGACGTGGTCAATGCGTTCAGCTTCAACACCAGCGGCCTGAGCGTGGGGGGTACCGGGGCCGGCAACGCGGAAGTGGACAACAACCGCCGTTTGGTTCGTGCCGGCGGCGCCTACCAGGACGTCTTTGCCGCCAGCCTGGGCACCGAGCCGACCACCTCGTTCACCGCCACCGCGCTGGGTGGCGGCCTGTCGGCCATGAGCTTCATGCTGCGTTCGCCCTTCCTGGGCGGCGCGCCGTCGGCCACCACCAGCCTGGCGCTGCCCTCGGCGGTGAACCTGGGCCTGTTCTCCGACACCAACAGCCTGCAGCTGAGCTTCAAGGACGCCAGCCTGCTGGACGCCACGCTCACCTCGATGACCGTGTCCCAGGTGTCGCAGATCGCGGCCGTGCCCGAACCCGCCACTGCCGGCATGGCCGCGCTGGGCCTGCTGGTGCTGGGCGCCGCGCGCCGCCGCCGCCAGGCGGCCTGATCGCCGCGGGCGCCGGTTTCAACGCACCGGCAGCACCCGCATGCCCAGCAGGGTGCCACCGGCCTGGCTGAGCACCTGCAGGCGCGCTTCGCGCGGACGCAGGCCTTCGGGCAGGGCCAGGCTGCCGCGCAGCACTTCATGCGTGTCCATGGACAGGGCCAGCGGCTTCAGCGCCACGGTGGTGTCGCCGCCACGCGCCGATTCGCCCGCCACGGTCACCTGCACCAGGCCGGTCAGGGCCTTGGCGCCGCCGCGCTCGCGGGTCAGCACCACGTCGTAGGCCAGTTGCCCGGCGTGGGCCGAGAAACGCGCCGCGCGCACCGCCACACTGCCACTGCGCGGGTCGGGCGGCAGCGCGGCCACGGTGCTGGCCAGGTCGTCGCGCAGGCGCTGCACCTGGCCGCGCTGGGCCGCCAGTTCGTCGGCTTGGCTTTTTTGCGCCGCCTGGGTCTGGGCCAGCTCGCTGCTGGTCTGGTTCAGGCTTTGCTGCAGGCGGGCGCGTTCGGCGTCGGCCTTCTCGAAGGCCTGGCGCAGTTCGGTCGAGGCCTGGGCCGACAGCCGCGGCGGCAGGTAGCGCTGCTGCACCACCAGCACCCCGGCCGCGCCCAGGCCCACGCCCAGCAGCAACAGCACCAGCCAGCGCGGCAGGCGCTTGCGGCGTTGGTGGCCGTAACGGTCCAGGACGACGGGCTTGGGCGAACCGAACATGGAATCAGGGGTGGTGGAAAACCCCACAGCCTAGCCCGGACCGCCTGAGGCCCTGCAACACCATGTGTCGGTGCCTCAGTGCCACACGGGGGCGCGGTCGGTGCCGTCGTCGGTGGACAGCGCCAGGGGGCTGTGCTGCGGACTCACGATGCCCTGCTGCGGCGCATACAGCGCCATGCTGCGGATCACCGGGGCCTGGGCCGCCACGCCGCCGAAGATGGTGGCGAAGGCCGTGTCGGCCGCGTCGTGCCCGGTGGCAAAGCGCACGAAGCCCATGGGGATGGCGGTGCCCGAGGGGTCGAAGATGTACCAGCGGTGGCCCAGGTAGACCTCCACGTAGGCGTGGAAGTCCGGCGGGCCCAGCACGGGGTCGGCGCCGTAGTCGGTGCCGGTGGCAAAGCGCGCCGGGATGTTCAGCGCCCGGCACAGCGCAATCATCAGGTGGCTGAAGTCGCGGCACACGCCCACGCGGTCCACCAGCGTGTCCAGCGCCCAGGTGGTGGACGTGGAACTGTTGGGCGTGAAGCAGACCTGCTGGCCCACCCAGTCCTGGATGGCCTGAACGCGGCTGTGGCCATGGGGCAGGTGGCCGAAGAGCTGGGCGGCCAGGCGCAGCAGCCGGTCCGACGGGCAGTAGCGGCTGGGGTAGATGTAGGGCATCACCTGCGGCGGCAGCTGGTGCAGGGGCACTTCGCCCAGCGCCGCGGGGTCGGTGGCGTGGTGCAGCAGGTCCACCGTGACCTGGTAGGACAGGTTCAGCGGCCCGGGCAGGGCGCGCAGGGTCATGGCCCGGGTGCCGGTGGACGAGTCGGTGTGCACCTGCGGCGTGACCGGCTGGCTCAGCAGCAAACGCTCATGCGCCAGGTGCTGCTGCGGCGTCTGGGCGGCGTGGATGTGGAAGACGAAGTCGGCCCCTTGGGCGTCGACCAGGTAGTTCAGCTGCACGTCCAGTTCAATGCGGATCATGGTGGCCCTGGTCGTTGAGAGGGGGGTGGCGGGTCATCCGGTGTTGCGCAGGCCCGCCGCAATGCCGTTGATGGAGATGTGGATGCCGCGCTGCATGCGCTCGTCCAGCGCCGCGTTGTCCTTCTTCGGGTTGTCCTTGGCCAGGCGGTAGCGGCGCATCAGTTCCACCTGCAGGTGGTTCAGCGGGTCCAGGTAGGGGAAGCGGTGCTCGATGCTGCGCGCCAGCGCCGGGTTGCTGGCCAGGCGCTCGGGCTCGCCGGTGATCAGCGACAGCGTGTCGTTGGCGGCCTGCCATTCGGCGCGGATGGCGTCGAACAGGCGCTTGCCCGCGCGCTTGTCCTGCACCAGTTCCACGTAGCGCGCGGCAATGCGCAGGTCGCTCTTGGCCAGCACCATGTCCAGGTTGGACAGCAGGGTGCGGAAGAAGGGCCACTGCTTGTGCATGCGCTGCAGCAGCGCCAGGCGTTCCTGGCGCTGGGCCGCGTCGGTGCCCAGCCAGTCCTGCACGCCCGAGCCGAAGCCGCACCAGCCCGGCAGCGCCACCCGGCACTGGCCCCAGGAAAAGCCCCAGGGGATGGCGCGCAGGTCTTCGATGGCCCGGCTGGCCTTGCGTGACGCGGGGCGGCTGCCGATGTTCAGTTCGGCGATCTCGCGGATGGGCGTGGCTTCGAAGAAGTAGTCGGTGAAGCCCTTGGTGCCGTAGACCAGGCTGCGGTAGGCGGTGAAGCTGGCTTCGCTGAGCTGCGCGGCCGCTTCCAGGAAGGCCGCCGGGGCGCTCTTGGTCGGGTGCAGCAGCGTGGCTTCCAGGGTGGCGGCCACCAGGGTTTCCAGGTTGCGCCGGCCGATTTCCGGGTTGGCGTACTTGCTGGCGATGACCTCGCCCTGCTCGGTCAGCCGGATCTGCCCCTTCACCGTGCCGGGGGGCTGGGCCAGGATGGCTTCGTAGCTGGGGCCGCCGCCGCGGCCCACGGTGCCGCCGCGGCCGTGGAACAGGCGCAGGCGGATGCCGTGCGCGGCGTCCAGCTCGTCGAACAGTTTCACCAGGGCGATCTCGGCGCGGTACAGCTCCCAGTTGCTGGTGAAGAAGCCGCCGTCCTTGTTGCTGTCGCTGTAGCCCAGCATGATGTCCTGCTCGGCGCCGCTGCGCTGGACCATGGCCGCCATGCCGGGCAGGGCGTAGAAGGCGCGCATGATGGGTTCGGCCAGGCGCAGGTCGCCAATGGTCTCGAACAGGGGCACCACGATCAGGTCGCTGCTCATCGCCAGCGGCCCGTCGCCATCCAGCGTGCCGCGGGCCAGGCCCACCTCCTTCAGCAGCAGCAGCAGCTCGAGCAGGTCGCTCACGTCTTCGGTGTGGCTGATGATGGCGTGGCGGATGGCCGCGCGGCCGTAGCGCGACAGCATTTCGCGCGCGGCCTCGAAGATGGCCAGCTCGCCCTGGCTGTGCTCGCTGTACACCGCGCCGTGCACGCGCAGCGGGCGGGCGTCGTTCAGCAGCCGGGTCAGCAGTTCGCGCTTGGCAGTTTCGTCCAGCGCGCTGTAGTCAGCTTCGATGCGCGCGGCCTGCAGCAACTCCGCCACCACGATCTCGTGCTTGTCCGAGCTTTGCCGCAGGTCCACCGTGGCCAGGTGGAAGCCGAAGACCTGCACCGCGCGTTGCAAGGGCGCCAGGCGCGGCGCCACCAGGGCCTGGGCGTGGTGGCTGCGCAGCGAGGCTTCGATGACAGCCAGGTCGGCGCTGAACTCGTCGGCGCTGCGGTAGGCGTTCTGCGGCGGCACCGCGTGGCGCAGGGCCTCGGTGCCGGTGAAGTCGTGCAGTGTGGCGGCCAGGCGCGCGTACACGCCAATCAGCGCGCGGCGGTAGGGTTCGTCCAGGCGGTGGGGGTTGCGGTCGGGCGAGGCTTCGGCCAGGGCCTTCATGGCCGGTGTCACCGGGGCCAGCATCTGGCTCATGGACAGCTCGGCGCCCAGCGCATGCACCTCGGTCAGGTAGTAGCGCAGCACCACCTCGGCCTGGCGCGCCAGGGCCATGCGCAGGGTGCCGGCGTTCACGTTGGGGTTGCCGTCGCGGTCGCCGCCGATCCAGTTGCCCATGCGGAAGAAATTGCTCACCGGGTGGCCGGGCAGCAAGTGTTCGAGTTCTCGGTAGACGCGCGGCAGCTGGCGCAGGAAGGTGGTCTGGTAGTAGCTCAGCGCGTTGTCGATCTCGTCGGCCACGGTCAGCTTGGTGTAGCGCAGCATGCGGGTCTGCCACAGCTGCGTGACGCGGCCACGCAGCAGTTCTTCGTTTTCGGCCCGCTCGCGGTCGGTGGACAGGTCGTCGCGCTGGGCCACCAGTTCGGCGATGGCGCGCTCGGCGTCCAGGATGCTCTTGCGCTGCACCTCGGTGGGGTGGGCGGTGAGCACCGGCGAGATGTAGGCCTTCTCCAGCGCCTGGCTCACCTCGGCGGCGCGCAGGCCGGCCGCGTGCAGGCGCTCGAAGGTCAGGGCCAGCGAACCTTCGTGCTGGTGGCCCTGGCGTTCATGGTGCAGGCGCCGGCGCACATGGTGACGGTCCTCGGCGATGTTGGCCAGGTGGGAAAAGTAGCTGAAGGCGCGGATCACGCTCACCGTCTGGTCGCCCGACAGGTTTTTCAGCAGCCGGTCCAGCACCCGGCCGGCCGACGCGTCCTTTTTCAGCCGGTAGGCCACCGACAGCTGCCGAACCCGCTCGATCAGGTCGTAGGCGGCGCGGCCTTCCTGCTCCCGGATCACGTCGCCCAGGATGCGGCCCAGTAACCGGATATCTTCCACCAGCGGCTTGTTTTTTTGCGCAGCATCGTCCGCCTTCAGGCGTTTTGCGGCGGGTGTGGCGGTGGCGGCGGAGGTTTTTTTGGCGGCGGCGCGGGGCATGGGAAAGCTCCGATGATGTAACTTGGTTACCAAACGCGGATCGTAGCAGGCGCTGCGCCGCATGCATCAAGCGTGCCCGGGTGCGGTGGGCTGGGCTGGCGATAATCCGCACCACCATGAAGCAAACCGTCACCATCGCCACGCGCGAAAGCCGCCTGGCCCTCTGGCAGGCCGAACACGTGCGCGACCTGCTGCAGCAGCGCTTCGGCCTGCACGTGCAACTGCTGGGCATGACCACCAAGGGCGACCAGATCCTGGACCGGGCGCTGTCCAAGGTGGGCGGCAAGGGCCTGTTCGTCAAGGAACTGGAAACCGCCCTGGAAGAGGGCCGGGCCGACCTGGCCGTGCATTCGCTGAAGGACGTGCCCATGGACCTGCCGCCCGGCTTCGCCCTGGCCGCGGTGATGGAGCGTGAAGACCCGCGCGACGCCTTTGTGTCCAACCGCTACGAGCAGCTGGCGGCCCTGCCCCAGGGCGCGGTGGTGGGCACCTCCAGCCTGCGCCGCGTGGTGCAGTTGCTGGCGGTGCGGCCGGACCTGCGCATCGAGCCGCTGCGCGGCAACCTGGACACGCGCCTGCGCAAGCTGGACGAAGGCGGCTACGACGCCATCGTGCTGGCCGCCGCCGGGCTGAAGCGCCTGGGCCTGGGCGCGCGCATCCGCGCCACCTTCGAGGTGGACCAAATGATCCCGGCCGCGGGGCAGGGCGCCCTGGGCATCGAGATCCGCGCCAACGACCCCGAACTGGCGCAGACCCTGGCGCCCCTGGTGCACACGCCCACCTGGCTGACGGCGCATGCCGAGCGGGCGGTGTCGCGCGCGCTGGGCGGCAGTTGCAGCATGCCGCTGGCCGCACACGGCGTGTGGCAGGGCGCCACGCTGGTGCTGCAGGCCGCGCTGGGCCATGCCGAGCAGACCACGCTGCCGCTGCTGCGCGCCACCGTGCAGGGCCGCCCGGCCGACGCCGCCGCGGCCACCGCGCTGGGCGAGCAGGCTGCCGCCGCGCTGCGCGCCCAGGGTGCCGGGCAGTACCTGCCCGCGGCCTGAGCCTGCGGCAAAAGCATGCGCGTCCTGGTCACGCGCCCCCAGCCGCAGGCCGACGAATGGGTGCAGCGCCTGCGCGCCGCGGGCGTGGACGCCGTGGCCCTGCCGCTGATGCAGATCCAGCCGGTGGCCGACGACGCGCCGCTGCGTGCCGCCTGGACCACGCTGCCCCGGCACCAATTGGTGATGTTCGTCAGCGCCAATGCGGTGCAGGCCTTCTTTGCCGCGCGCCCCTTGGATGCGCTGTGGCCGCCGGCCTGTTGGGCCGGCTCCACCGGGCCGGGCACCAGCGCCGCGCTGCGCGCCTGCGGCGTGGCGCAGGGCTGCATCCGCGAACCCGCCCCCGACAGCCCGCGCCTGGACACCGAAGCGCTCTGGCAGCAGCGGTTGCAGGACCAAAACTGGCGCGGCCAGCGAGTGCTGGTGGTGCGTGGTGAAGGTGGCCGTGACTGGCTGGCCGACACCCTGCGCGAACACGGGGCGCAGGTGGACTTCTTGACCGCCTACCGCCGAGCCGCGCCGACCCTGGACGCCCCGCATTGGCAATGGCTGGCCCAGGCCCAGGCGCATCCGTTCGGCTGGTGCTGGTTGTTCAGCAGTTCGGAAGCGGTGGCCAACCTGACGCAACTGGTGCCCCAAGCCAACTGGTCGCAGGCCCGGGCGCTGGCCACGCACCCGCGCATTGCGGACAACGCGCGCAAACACGGTTTTGTGCAAGCCCAGGTGGTGGCACCTGGCTTCGACGCCCAGGTGCAGGCCCTGAAACACCTGGACACTGGCGCGCCGCCCGGCTGAACCCCGTCGATACAATGCCCGCTTGACCGTGAACGACGCCACCTTCCCCGCAGCGCCCGGCGGCCCGGCCGCACCCCAGGCGCCGGCCGTGTCCGCGGCCTTGCCGCCGCCGGCTGCCGAGGCGCCGGCTGCCTCTGCCGCACCGGCTTCGGCCGACGCGCCGGCAGCACCTTTAGGTTCTCCGCTCGTCATGCTGGCGGCCCTGGCCGCCGTGGTGCTGTGCGTGGCCGCCCTGGTGCTGGCCTGGACCACCCACCAGCGCATGCGTGCGCTGGAACAGGAACTGGTGCGCCGAACCCAGGACACGCAGAACCAGGGTGCCGAGTCACGGGCCCTGGCCAAGCAGGCGCAAGAGAATGCGCGCGACGCCACGGCCAAGGTGGCCTTGCTGGAAGCCCGGGTGGCGGAAAGCAGCCTGCAGCGCAGCCAGCTGGAAGACCTGATCCAGGCCATGTCGCGCTCGCGCGACGAGAACATGCTGGCCGACGTGGACGCCGCCTTGCGCGTGGCCGTGCAGCAAAGCGCGCTGACCGGCAGTACCGACCCCCTGATGACCACGCTGCGCCAGGCCGAGGAGCGCCTGGCGCGCGCCAACCAGCCGCGGCTGGAGCGCGTGCGCCGCGCGGTGGCACACGACATCGACAAGGTGAAGGCCGTGGGCGCCGTGGACATCGCATCCCTGACCCTGCGCCTGGACGAAGTGGTGCGGCTGGTGGACGCCTTGCCGCTGCTGTCCGAACCGTCCCGAGGCGCGGCGCGCGCGGACACGGTGGTGGTGCCCACGGTGCCGGCGCCGGCGGCGGCCAGCGCGGTTTCGGCCGCCAGCGCCGCCAGCAGCGCCAATCCGGCCGCGCCACCGGGCCTGCTGCCCAATTGGTCCCAGGCCTGGCAGGCTTTCGGCCAGCACCTGTGGCGGGAAGTTCGGGGCCTGGTGCGCGTGACCCGCATCGACCAGCCCGAGGCCATGCTGGTGTCGCCCGAGCAGGCCTGGTACCTGCGTGAAAACCTGAAGCTGCGCCTGCTGAATGCGCGCCTGGCGCTGATGTCGCGCCAGTTCGATTCAGCCCAGAACGACCTGCGCGACGCGCTGGCGGCACTGGACCGCTACTTCGACCGTGGCGCCAAGCGCGTGCTGAGCGCGCGCGAATTGGTGCAGCAGGTCGCCGCCCAGGCGCGGCTGGTGAACCTGCCGCGGCCGGAGGAAACGCTGTCGGCCATCACCGCCGTGCAGGCGGGGCGCTAGCGCGGGGCCGGCGACACGATGCGTGGCGTGATCTGGCTGGTGCTGCTGTTCGTGGCCGCGGTGGTGGCCGCGCTCACGCTGGGCGACAACGACGGCCTGGTGTCCTTTTTCTGGGGCACGCGGCGGGTGGACATGTCGCTGAACCTGTTCCTGCTGCTGGCGCTGGCGGCGGTGCTGGCGCTGGTGGCCGGGCTGCAGGCCCTGAACGCGCTGCTGTCGCTGCCGCGGCGCGCGCGCGAGTGGCGCGAACTCAAGCGCGAACGCGCCGCGCAGTCCGCGCTGCGCGAAGCGCTGTCCGAATACTTCGGCGCCCGCTACAGCCGGGCCCACCGGGCGGCACTGCGCGCCTTGTCCATCCAGGACGCGGCCGGCGTGCTGCGCGAAGACCCTGAATTCAGCGTGCAGGCCCACCTGCTGGCCGCTGGCAGCCTGCACCGCCTGCAGGACCGCCCGCGCCGCGACGAACAACTGCAGCTGGCACTGGATCGGGTGCGGGGCAATGCGCGCGCGGTGGGTGACGGCGCGCGCCTGCTGGGGGCCGAATGGGCGCTGGAAGACCGCAATGTGGAGCGTGCCGAGGGCCTGCTGCGCGAGCTGCCTCCCGGCACCGCGCGCCGCACCCAGGCGCTGCGCCTTCGGCTGCAACTGGCGCGCCTGGCCCGCCAGCCGTTGGAAGCGCTGCACACCGCCCGCCTGCTGGCCAAGCACCAGGCCTTCTCCCGCACTGCCGCGCAGGGCCTGCTGCGGTCCTTGGCGGCCGATGTGCTGGACGGCGCACACGACGCCGACCAACTGCGTCGCGCCTGGGGCCAGATGGACAGCGCCGATCGCCGCGACCCGGTGGTGGTGGCCCATGGCGCCCGCCGTGCCGTGGCGCTGGGCGTGCCCGAGGATGCGCGCCAGTGGCTGCGCCCCTTCTGGGATGCGCTGGGGGACGTGGGCAGCGACGAACGCACCGAACTGGCCCTGGCCCTGGCGCTGGCCTGCCAGGACATCGGCCCCGAATGGCTGCCGCGCCTGGAGGCGGCCCAGTCGGCCTGGGTGTCCGAGCCCGCGGTGCAGGCCGCCGTGGGCCACGCCTTCGCGGCCCGCGGCCTGTGGGGCAAGGCGCGGCGCCCGCTGGAAAACGCCGCCAAGCACCCAGAGCTGGACAGTGCGGCCCGCCGCCACGCCTGGCGCGCCCTGGCGGCGCTGGCGCGCGAACAGGGCGACGATCAACGCGCCCTGGACTGCGAACGCGCCGGGGCCGCTCTGGACTGAAATTCGCTGGCCCGCCAGCGCCGTGAAACCGTTCCAGAAACTGCTATAGTTCAAGGCTTCGCGGCTGTAGCTCAGTTGGATAGAGTACTTGGCTACGAACCAAGGGGTCGTGGGTTCGAATCCTGCCAGCCGCACCAGAACATTGCGTTCTAGAACCACGGGTCAGATGCTTCGGCGTCTGGCCCGTTTTTCTTTGCCTGCACGGCGGTCCTGCGTCCCTCGGCGCCGCTGACGCCGGTTTCGATGGGTTGTTGGGCCTTGTGTCCGCCGCGTCATTGAACTGGCACCGTCGCTCGGCCTGGCCTCCCGGCCAGGGTTTTGCGTCTTGCCACCGTCCTTCGGCAATGCTCTGATCGGGCCATGAAGAAGACCTGTTCGCTCACCGTCCTGGCCGTGGTGCTGGCCGCCTGCGCCACCACCCCCCCGCATGGCAACGACGCCGCCGTGCAGGCGATCGACACGGTGGTCGTGATCTACGCCGAGAACCGCGCCTTCGACACCCTGTATGGCCTGTTTCCCGGGGCCAATGGCATCCCCGGCGTGAACACGAGCGCTGTCGGTGGCGTGGCGCCGCAAAAGGATTTCGACGGCAGCGTGCTGCCGAAACTGCCGCCCACCTGGGGCGGTGTCACGGCCGCCGGGCAGGGTGTCAGCGTGACCCAGGCGCAGACCCTGGGCATGCCCAACCGGCCCTTCCGCATCGACGACCCGGCCGGGCTGAACGGCAGCGGCACCGTGCTGCCCCTGACGGTGACCACGCGCGACCTGGTGCACCGCTTCTACAACAACATGATGCAGATCGGCGACGGCAGCAACGACCGCTTCGCCGCCTATTCCGACGCCGGCGGCCTGGCCATGGGCTACTACGACGGCAGCAGCATGCGGCTGTGGAAGCTGGCGCAGCAGTACGTGCTGGCAGACAACTTCTTCATGGGTGCCTTTGGCGGCTCGTACCTGAACCACCACTACCTGGTCTGCGCCTGCGTACCGGCCTACCCGAACGTGGACGCGTCGCCGGCCAAGGACCTGGTCAGCCTGGTCGACACCGACGCGCAGGGCCGGTTCCTGCGCCTGACGCCGGCCGCCGACATGCCCGCCTCGGCGCTCTCAGGCCCGCCGCGCTACAAGCGCGACGGCCCCCTGGCGCCCAAGGAGGCCGATGGCAGCGCCTACACCATCAACACCATGCAGCCGCCCTACCAGCCCAGCGGCAACGCGCCACCGGCCAACGGCGACCCGCGCTATGCGGACACCGCCAAGCCCACGACGCTGCCGCCGCTGACGCTGGCGACCATCGGCGACCGCCTCGATGCGAAAGGCGTTTCCTGGGCCTGGTACGCCGGCGCCTGGCAGGCCGCCAGCGAGAACACGCCGGCGGCGCGCGGCATCATCTACGGCGGCAAGCCGCAGTTCCAGGCCCACCACCAGCCCTTCAACTACCATGCACGCTTCGACCCGCAGCGCCATGCCGACGACCGCGCGAAGCACCTGCTGGACTTCGACAGCCGCTTCTTTGCCGACGCCGACGCCGGCAAGCTGCCGCACGTGGCCTTTTACAAGCCGCAGGGCAACCTGAACCAGCACGCGGGCTATGCCAACCTGTCCGACGGCGACGCGCACATCGCCGATGTGATCGAGCGGCTGCGCAAGAGCCCGCAGTGGGGCCGCATGCTGATCGTCGTCACCTACGACGAGAACGGCGGCTTCTGGGACCATGTGCGCGTGCCCAAGGGCGACCGCTGGGGGCCGGGCACGCGCATCCCGACCCTCATCGTGTCGCCGCTGGCGAAGAAGGGCCATGTCGACAAGACGGCCTACGACACCGCGTCCATCCTGCGCTTCATCACGCGGCGCTGGAACCTGGAGCCCCTGCCCGGCGTGCTGCTGCGTGACCGCTCGCTGCAGGCGAACGGCTTTGCGCCCATGGGCGACCTGAGCGCAGCACTGGAGCCGCGCTGAGCCAAGCCGGCGCCCTGACGCCGGCCCTGGCGCCGCAGCCCCACGGCCACCCCGGCCGGTCAGTAGACCAGGTCCATCTTGTCCACCACGCGGCGAACGCCGGCGCTGCCCCAGGCGGAGCGCGTGGCCAGGTCGCGCTCGGCCCAGCTGTGCACGGTGCCCGTCAGCGTGACGTCGGCGCCCGTCACTTCCACCGCGATGGTGTTCGCGTCGGCCGCGGCGCGGCGCTTGAGCGCCGCTTCGATGTCCGACTTCACCACGCTGGCCGAGGCCGAGGGCTGGATGCCGATCTGGTTGCTGACCCCGGTCACGCCCGAGAGGTGGCGCACGCTGTTGGCGGCGGCCTGGCGCTGGTACTGCCATTCCACGTCGCCGGACAGGGTGATCCAGCCGTTCTGAACCAGCACCTTCACGGCGTCGGCCGGCAGTGAACTGGTCCAGGCCAGGATGTTCTCGGCCGAGCGGGCGATGTCGCTGTCCGTGCGCTGACCCAGGCCCGACAGCTTGACCGTCAACTCCACCGCCAGCGCCATCACGCCGTGCACGCGCTGTGCGGCCTGCTCGGCGTTCCACTTTTCGGCGAAGCTGCTTACCTCGCCGGCCAGCGTCACCACGCCGTCCTTCGCCTCCACGCCGATCTGGGCCGCGTGCACAGCGGGCTCCCATTTCAGTTCTTCCATCACGTCGTGCTGCAGTTGTGCGTCGGTCTTCATGGTGCGGTTCCGCTTGGTTGATGGGTAGACACCCAGCCTGCGCCTCGGCCGCCGCAGGGTCTGTTCGCAAGCGAACAGCGGCAGCTTGACCGGCGTCACATCCGCGTTCGCTGCCGCACCGTGCACCAGGGCGCGCAGCGGGTACGCTGCCCGCTTGGCCGAACGACGCGGAAGGCAGATGCGCAAGGTTTTCACCCAGGGCTTCAGCACCTTCCTGCGCCGGCGCCGCGCCAAGCGGCATTTCGAACGCCGGCCGCTGCTGGACACCCTGGCGGCGTCACCCGCGCGGGTGGCGGCACAGAAGGCGGCGGGCGCCGTGGCCTGGGGTCCCGACCTGCTGTCGGCAGCGCGGCAGGACGCCGGCACGCTGCTGGCGCGTCTGCGGTCGCGCGCGGATGGGCTGGACAGCGCCGAGGCCGCCAGCCGCCTGCAGCGCGACGGCCCGAACGAGGTGCAGCACGAAGCGCCGCTGCCGGGCTGGCTGCGCCTGTGGCGCTGCTACCTGAACCCCTTCAACCTGCTGCTCACGGCGCTGGCCGCGCTGTCCTACCTGAGTGCGGACGCCCGTGCCACGGTGGTCATCGGCTTCATGGTGGCCTTGAGCACCGGCATCCGCTTCGTGCAGGAGGGTCGGTCGCACCGTGCGGCCGAAGGGCTGCGTTCATTGGTCAGCAACACCGCCAGCGTCATCCGTCGCCCGGTGGGCGCGGCGGAGATTCCGGTGCGCGACCTGGTGGTGGGGGACGTGGTGGCGCTGTCGGCCGGCGACATGGTCCCGGCGGACTGCCGCCTGCTGTCCGCGCGCGATCTGTTCGTGGCCCAGGCGGCGATGACCGGCGAGTCGCTGCCGGTGGAGAAGTTCGTGCAGGCCGGCGACCCCAGCGCCAGCGCGGGCGCGCTGGAGCAGCGCAACCTGGTGTTCATGGGCACCAACGTCGTGTCCGGCACCGCCACCGCGCTGGTGCTGGCCACCGGCGCGCGCAGCTGGTTCGGCACCCTGGCCGCGCACGCCGGCGCCACCGAGAGCGCGCCCAATGCCTTCCAGGCCGGGGTGAACAGCGTCAGCTGGCTGCTCATCCGCTTCGCGGCGGTGATGGTGCCCGTCGTCTTTGTGGTCAACGGTTTCACCAAGGGCGACTGGCTGCAGGCCTTCCTGTTTGCGCTGTCGGTGGCCGTGGGGCTGACGCCCGAGATGCTGCCCATGATCGTGACCAGCACCCTGGCCAAGGGCGCGGTGCTGCTGTCGCGCAAACGGGTGGTGGTGAAGCGGCTGGACGCGATCCAGAACTTCGGCGCCATGGACATCCTGTGCACCGACAAGACCGGCACCCTCACGCAGGACAAGGTGGCCCTGGCCCGCCACGCCGACGCCTGGGGCCAGGACACCGACGAGGTGCTGAACTTCGCCTTCCTGAACAGCCACTACCAGACCGGCCTGAAGAACCTGCTGGACCACGCCGTGCTGGCCCATGTGCAACTGGCCACCGAGCTGAAGCTGAAGGACGCCTACCGCAAGGTGGACGAGGTGCCCTTCGACTTCCAGCGCCGACGCATGTCGGTGGTGGTGGCCACCTTGGTGGCGGGCCAGGACAAGCAGCATGAGCTGATCTGCAAGGGCGCGGTGGAAGAGGTGCTGGCCGCCTGCACCCAGGTGCGCGCGCCCGACCCGGGCGTGGCCACCGACGCCAGCCTCGACGGCGAGCGCCCCCTGCCCACGCAGCCGCTGGACGCCGCGCTGATGGCCCGCACCCGCGCGGTGACGGCTGCGCTCAGCGCCGAGGGCCTGCGCGTGGTGGCGGTGGCGGTGAAGACCCTGCCGCCGGACCAGGCCACCTACTCGGTGGCCGACGAGGCCGGCCTCACCCTCATCGGCTACATCGCCTTCCTGGACCCGCCCAAGGAGTCGGCCGCGCCGGCGCTGCAGCAGCTGGCCGCCCACGGCATCACGGTGAAGGTGCTCACCGGCGACAACGAGCTGGTCACCGCCCAGGTGTGCCGCCAGGTCGGCCTGACGGCCGGGCGCGTGATGCTGGGCAGCGAGGTCGAAGCGCTGGACGACCAGGCCCTGAAGGCGGCGGCCGAGACCCACAATGTGTTCGCCCGCCTGACACCCCTGCACAAGGAACGTGTGGTGCGGGCGCTGCGCGCCGGGGGCCATGTGGTGGGCTTCATGGGCGACGGCATCAACGACGCCCCGGCGCTGCATGCGGCCGACATCGGCATCTCGGTGGACAGCGCGGTGGACATCGCCAAGGAGGCCGCCGACATCATCCTGCTGGAGAAAAGCCTGCTGGTGCTGGACGAAGGCGTGGTGGAAGGCCGCCGCACCTTCTGCAACATGCTGAAGTACATCCGCATGACGGCCAGTTCCAACTTCGGCAATGTGCTGTCGGTGCTGGTGGCCAGCGCCTTCCTGCCCTTCCTGCCCATGCTGCCGCTGCAATTGCTGGTGCAGAACCTGCTGTACGACATCGGCCAAACCGGCATCCCCTTCGACAACGTGGACGCGGAACTGGTGGCCCAGCCGCTGAAGTGGAACCCCACCGACATCGGCCGCTTCATGCTGTTCTTCGGCCCCATCAGTTCGCTCTTCGACATCGCCACCTTCGGCCTGATGTGGTGGGTGTTCGGCGCCAACAGCGTGGCCCGCCAAGGCCTGTTCCAGTCGGGCTGGTTCGTCGTGGGCCTGCTGACCCAGACCCTGGTGGTGCACATGCTGCGCACGCCGCGGCTGCCGGTCGTGCAAAGCCGGGCGGCCTGGCCGTTGACGGCCATGACCCTGGCCATCATGGCGCTGGGCCTGTGGCTGCCGCTGGGGCCGCTGGCCGGCTACTTCCAGCTGCAGGCGCTGCCGCCGGCTTTCTACGGCTGGCTGGGGGCCATCCTGGGGGGCTACGCCACGCTCACCACCGCGATGAAGCACTTCTACATCCGACGCCATGGCTGGCAATGACCCTGTCGTGACACCCGACCTCGCCCTGGCGGCCCTGGTCGACCCCACGCTGGCTTCGGCGCAGACCGTCGCTGCCGCGCTGGGCACCGACCTGGCGCAGGGGCTGGGCCCGGACGAAGCCGCCCGGCGCCTGGCCCAGGACGGCCCCAACAGCCTGCGCGCCGTGCCCGAAACGGCGGCCTGGCGGCGGGCCCTGGCGCAAATGCGGGACCCGCTGGTCGTGCTGCTGCTGCTGGCCGCGGCTGTGGCCCTGGCAGCCTGGGTCGCCGAAGGGCGGCCAGGCTGGCCCATGGACGCCATGGTGATCGTGGTGGTGGTGGTGCTGAACGCCGTGCTGGGCTTTGCCCAGGAAGCCAAGGCACGCAACGCCGTGGCGGCGCTGGCCAGGATGACGCAGGCCGCCTGCAGCGTGGTGCGGGGCGGCCAGTTGCTGCGCGTGCCCAGCGCGGACCTGGTGCGTGGTGACATGCTGGTGCTGGCCGAGGGCGACGCCGTCGGCGCCGACGCGCGCCTGGTGGAGGCAGCGGCCTTGCGCTTGCTGGAAGCGTCGCTCACCGGCGAGAGCGAAGCGGTGGAAAAGCACAGCGCCACGCTGCCCGCGCCGGTGGCCTTGGGTGACCGCGTGAACATGGTGTTCAAGGGCACGGCCGTGGCACAGGGCAGCGGCCGGGCGGTGGTGACGGCCACCGGCATGCGCAGCGAGGTGGGCGCCGTGGCCACGCTGCTGGACGAGACCGAGGACAGTCCCACGCCGCTGCAGCGGGAAGTGGCCCGCGTGGGCCGGGTGCTGGGCCTGGCGGCCGTGTTCATCTCGGTGGTGGTGGTGGCCACCATCCTGCTGCTGCACCCGGTGCACGCGCCGGCCGACCTGGTGCATGTGCTGCTGCTGGGGGTGTCGCTGGCGGTGGCGGCGGTGCCCGAGGGCCTGCCGGCCATCCTGTCGGTGGTGCTGGCATTGGGGGTGCAGCGCATGGCCCGGCGCCACGCCATCGTGAAGAAGCTGGCGTCGGTGGAAACGCTGGGCTCGGCCTCGGTGATCGCCACCGACAAGACCGGCACGCTCACCCGGGCGGAGATGACGGTGGTGCGCGTGCTCACCGCGTCGGGCGATTGCCAGGTCACCGGCGTGGGCTACGCGCCCAGCGGCCAGGTGGAATACGCGGGCCGGCCGCTGGCGCCCGGGGCCCTGCTGGACGAGGTGCAGGCCGTGCTCAGCGGCGGCAGCCTGGCCGGCAACGCGGCACTGCACCAGTCGGCCGACGGCAGCTGGCAGATCCAGGGCGACCCGACCGAAGCCGCCTTCCTGGTGGCCGAGCGCAAGCTGGGCGTCACGGCCCGGCGCCAGGCGCGTTTCACGCGCCTGGCGGAGATTCCCTTCACGTCGGACCGCAAGATGATGTCCACGCTGCACACCGACCAGGCGCATGGCGGCGCACCGGTGCTCATCGCCAAAGGGGCGCCGGGGGTGCTGCTGGCGCGCTGCGACCGCGTCCGCGTCGGCCGCGCCACCGTGGCCCTGGACGAGGCCTTGCGCCAGCGCATCCTGGCCGAGGTGGCCGGCCTGGCCGACGCGGCGCTGCGCACCCTGGCGGTGGCCTACCGGCCGTTGGCGCCGGGCGAAGCGCCGGTGCCGCAGGCCGGCCTGGAGCAGGGCCTGGTCTACGCCGGCACGGTGGGCATCATCGACCCGCCGCGTGCCGAAGTGGCGGCTGCCATCCACGAAGCGCACGCGGCCGGCGTGCGGGTGGTGATGATCACCGGCGACCACCCGCGCACCGCGCTGCGCATCGCCACCGATCTGGGTCTGGTGCCGCCCGGTGGTGTGGAACGCGCCCTCACCGGGCACCAGCTCGACGCGCTGGACGACGCGGCCTTTGCCGCCGCGGTGCGCGACACCAGCGTGTTTGCGCGCGTGGCGCCGCGCCACAAGCTGCGCATCGTGCGCGCGCTGCAGGCCGGCGGCGACGTGGTGGCCATGACCGGGGACGGCGTCAACGACGCACCGGCGCTGAAGGCCGCCGACATCGGCATTGCGATGGGCGTCACCGGCACCGAGGTCACCAAGGAGGCGGCCCGCATGATCCTGGCGGACGACAACTTTGCCACCATCGTGCAGGCGGTGCGTGAAGGCCGCGGCGTGCTGGACAACATCCGCAAGTTCCTGCGCTACCTGCTGTCGTCCAACCTGGGCGAGGTGCTCACGGTGTTCCTGGGCGTGGTGGGCGCGGGCCTCATCGGGCTGACGGTGGCCGAAGCCGGGCCCGAGGGCGCGGGCGCCACCATGGTGCTGCCGCTGCTGGCCACGCAGATCCTGTGGATCAACCTGATCACCGACGCCGGGCCCGCGCTGGCCATGGGCGTGGACCCGGCCGCGCCGGGCCTGATGGCGCGGCCACCGCGCCAGCGCGGTGCGCGCATGATCGACGCACCCATGTGGGCCGGAATCCTGGGCACCGGACTGACGATGGCGCTGCTGACGCTGCTGACCATCGACCTGTTCCTGCCCGGCGGGCTGATCGAAGGCCACGAAAGCCTCACCCGCGCGCGCACCGCCGGTTTCACGGTGCTGGTGCTGGCGCAACTGTTCAACTGCTTCAACGCCCGGTCGGAAACGCGCAGCGCCTGGCTCGGTCTGTTCGCCAACCACTGGTTGTGGGGCACGGTGGCGCTGTCGGCGGCGCTGCAGGTGGCGGTGGTGCACCTGCCGGTGCTGAACCAGGCCTTTGGCACCGCGCCGCTGAGCCTGGCGCAATGGGCCATCTGCCTGGTCCTGGCCAGCGGGGTGCTGTGGTTGAGCGAAATCCGCAAGGCGCTGCGGCGTGCCTTCCCATGGCGTTGACAGGCCCTGGGCGTACAGCGGAGCCTGTAGGACGCGGCTGACAGCCGCACGGGCCGCCGGACGATGGCCATGCCGCGGCCACGCGCCCAGACTTCACAGGCCGCGTCGGCAACCCGCCGACGCCACTTGATGCAAGGACTTCAGCATGAACACGAACCACACCCTTCGCGCCACGGCCGCCTGCGTGGCCGCTTCGGTCTGGCTGGCCGCCGGTTGCGCCGGCATGAGCGAACGTGAGCGCGGCACGGCGCAGGGCGCGGGCCTGGGCGCGTTGGCGGGTGCGGTGCTGGGTTCGGTCACCGGCGGCAATGCCGGCACCGGTGCGGTGCTGGGCGGCGTGGCGGGCGCGGTGGCTGGCAATGTGTGGTCCAAGCGCCAGGAAGACCGCCGCGTGGCGCTGGAGCAGGCCACGCGCGGCACCGGCGTGGAGGTCAGCCGCACCGCCGACAACCAGCTGAAGCTGAACATCCCCAACGACGTGTCCTTCGACACCAACAGCGCCGCCATCCGACCCGGCCTGCGCGGCGTGCTGGACCCCTTCGCGCGGCAGTTGAACGACGACAGCCTGGCGCGCATCAGCATCGTGGGCCACACCGACAACACCGGCCCGGCGTCGGTGAACAACCCGCTGTCGGTGGACCGGGCCGACAGCGTGCGTGCCTACCTGGTGTCGCGCGGCGTGCCGGCCAGCCATGTGCAGACCAGCGGCCGGGGCGAACAGGAGCCGGTGGCCGACAACGCCACCGACGCCGGCCGCGCGCGCAACCGCCGGGTGGAGATCTACCTGCGCGAACCGGCGGTGTGAGCCGTCTGGAAGGTGGCGGGGGCCGCCTTCAGATGGCCAGGCGCTCGCGGGCGCCTTCGGCTTCCATGTCGGCGCCGCGCCCTTGCTGCACCACGCTGCCGCGCTCCATCACCAGGTACTGGTCGGCCAGCTCGGCGGCGAAGTCGTAGTACTGTTCCACCAGGATGATGGCCATGGTCTTGCGTCCGGCCAGCATGCGGATGACGCGACCGATGTCCTTGATGATGCTGGGCTGGATGCCTTCGGTGGGTTCGTCCAGGATCAGCAGCTTCGGCCCCGCGGCCAGCGCGCGGGCAATGGCCAGTTGCTGCTGCTGGCCACCGGACAGGTCGCCGCCGCGGCGGTTGAGCATCTGCTTGAGCACCGGGAACAGCTCGAACAGCTCGCCCGGCACGGGCGTGCCGCCCGGCTTCACCGCCAGGCCCATGCGCAGGTTCTCTTCCACCGTCAGGCGGCTGAAGATCTCGCGGCCCTGGGGCACGTAGCCGATGCCGCGGCGCACGCGTTCGTAGCTGGTGGCGCGGGTGATGTCGGCGCCGTCCAGCTGCACCGTGCCGGTCTTCACCGGCACCACGCCCATCAGGCTTTTCAGCAGCGTGGTCTTGCCCACGCCGTTGCGGCCCAGGATGACCGTCACCTCGCCCAGCTTCGCTTCCAGCGACAGGTTGCGCAGGATGTGGCTGCCGCCGTAGTACTGGTTCAGGCCTTCAACCTTGAGCATGTTCACCTTCCAAGGTAGACCTCAACCACTTTTTCATTGTTCTGCACCTCGGACAGCAGGCCTTCGGCCAGCACGCTGCCTTCGTGCAGCACGGTCACCTTCTTGCGGCCTTGGGTCAACTGGTCCACGAACTTCATGTCGTGTTCCACCACCACCAGGGAGTGCTTGCCTTCCAGCTTCAGGAACAGCTCGGCGGTGCGCTCGGTCTCTTCGTCGGTCATGCCCGCCACGGGCTCGTCCAGCAGCAGCAGCTGCGGGTCCTGCATCAGCAGCATGCCGATTTCCAGCCACTGCTTCTGGCCGTGCGACAGCAGCCCGGCGGTGCGCTGCGCGTCGTCGCGCAGGTGGATGGTGGTCAGCACCTCGGCGATGCGGTCCAGCTGCGTGCCGGTCAGGCGCGAGAACAGCGATGCGCGGGCGCGCCGGTCGGCGGCCAGGGCCAGTTCCAGGTTCTCGAACACGCTCAGGTCTTCATAGACCGTGGGCTTCTGGAATTTGCGGCCGATGCCGATCTGCGCGATGTCGGGTTCGGAGAGGCGCAGCAGGTCGATGGTGCTGCCGAAAAAGGCCTTGCCCGAATCGGGCCGGGTCTTGCCGGTGATGCAGTCCATCATCGTGGTCTTGCCCGCGCCATTGGGGCCGATGATGCAGCGCAGCTCGCCCACGTTCACCGTCAGGTTCAGCTTGTTCAGCGCCTTGAAGCCGTCGAAGCTGACGCTGATGTCGTCCAGGTACAGGGCCACGCCCTGGGTGAAATCGGCCTGGCCGATCTTGGCGATGCGGCCGTAGCTGGCGCTGCGCCCGCCGCTTTCGGTGGCCCGCTCGGCCTGCTTCTTCGCGTAGGCCTCACGCCTGCGCGCCCCCTCTTCCATGAGGTCAGGCGTCATGCCCGCTTCTCCTTGGCCTTGCGCAACAGGCCCACGATGCCGTGCGGCAGGAACAGCGTCACCGCGATGAACAGCGCGCCCAGGAAGTAGAGCCAGAACTCGGGGAAGGCCACCGTGAACCAGCTCTTGGCGCCGTTGACGAAGATGGCGCCGACGATGGGGCCGATCAGCGTGGCCCGGCCGCCCACCGCGGCCCAGATGGCGATCTCGATGCTGGCCGCGGGCGACATTTCGCTCGGGTTGATGATGCCCACCTGCGGCACGTACAGCGCACCGGCGATGGCGCACATCACCGCGCTCAGGGTCCAGATGCTCAGCTTGTAAGCCACCGGGTTGTAGCCGGTGAACATCACCCGCGTCTCGGCGTCGCGGATGGCCTGCAGCACGCGGCCGTACTTGCTGTTGACGATGGCGCGTGCCATCAGGAAAAAGCCCAGCAGCACCAGGCCGGTCAGCACGAACAGGAAGACCCGCATGCCCGGTGTGGCAATGGGCATGCCCAGGATGCGCTTGAAGTCGGTGAATCCGTTGTTGCCGCCAAAGCCGGTTTCATTGCGGAAGAACAGCAGCATGGCCGCGAAGGTGAGCGCCTGCGTGATGATGGAGAAGTACACGCCCTTGATGCGCGAGCGGAAGGCGAACCAGCCGAACACGAAGGCCAGCAGGCCGGGCACCCCCACCACCAGCAGCATCTGCGCGATGAAGTTGTCCGACAGCGCCCAGTGCCAGGGCAGTTCCTTCCAGTTCAGGAAGACCATGAAGTCGGGCAGGTCGCTCTTGTAGTTGCCGTCGCGGCCGATCTGGCGCATCAAGTACATGCCCATGCCGTAGCCGCCCAGGGCGAAGAACAGGCCGTGGCCCAGGCTCAGGATGCCGGTGTAGCCCCAGATCAGGTCCATGGCCAGTGCGCAGATGGCGTAGCACAGGATCTTGCCGGCCAGCGTCACCGTGTAGTCGGACAGGTGGAAAACGCTGCCCTCGGGCACCAGCAGGTTCAGCACCGGCACCAGCACGCTGACCAGGATCACCCAGGCCAGCACCCCGGCCCAGCCGCTGGCGCCCAGCAGCAGGCCGCGGCGGGACTGCAGGGCCAGGGCATGGGCAGCAGGAAGAGCGGCGCTCATGCTTCGGCACTCCGACCTTTGATCGCGAACAGGCCTTGCGGCCGTTTCTGGATGAAGGCCACGATGAACACCAGCACCATGATCTTGGCCAGCACCGCGCCGGCCATGCCTTCCAGGAACTTGCTCAGCACGCCCAGGCCCAGCGCCGCGACGACCGCCCCGGTGAGTTGCCCCACACCGCCCAGCACCACCACCATGAAGCTGTCCACGATGTAGCTTTGCCCCAGGTCCGGCCCCACATTGCCGATCTGGCTGAGGGCGCAACCGGCCAGCCCGGCGATGCCGGCGCCGAGTGCGAAGGCCATCATGTCCACCCGCGCTGTGTTCACGCCCACGCAGGCGGCCATGCGGCGGTTCTGCGTCACGCTGCGCACGAACAGGCCCAGGCGCGTCTTGGCGATCAGCAGGGCCATGCCCACCAGCACCGCGGCGGCGAACACCAGGATGGCCAAGCGGTTGTAGGGCAGGGTCAGGTTGGGCAGCACCTGCACGCCGCCGGACAGCCAGGACGGGTTTTCCACCGCCACGTTCTGCGCCCCGAACACCGAGCGCACGGTCTGCATCAGCATCAGGCTGATGCCCCAGGTGGCCAGCAGGGTTTCCAGCGGCCGGCCATACAGCCAGCGGATGACACCGCGTTCCAGCACCGCGCCCACCAGCGCCGACACCCCGAACGACACCGGGATGGCCGCCACGATGTACCAATCGAAGGCCCCCGGCAGGTAGTGGCGGAACAGGTTCTGCACCATGTAGGCCGAATAGGCGCCAATCATCATCAGCTCGCCATGGGCCATGTTGATCACGCCCATCAGGCCATAGGTGATGGCCAGGCCGAGTGCCACCAGCAGCAGGATGGACCCCAGGCTGGCCCCGGTGAACAGCACGCCCAGGCGTTCGCCCCACACCAGGCGCGACTGCACCTGGTCCAGCGAAGCCTGCATGGCCGCCTTCACCTCGCCATCGGATTCAGAGGCCAGCTTCTCCAGCAGCAGCGAGCGCGTGGCCGGCTCCTGGCTGTCGGCCAGCAGCTTGGCCGCGGCGATGCGCTTGGCCTTGTCCGGCGACGAGATCAGTGCCGCCGCGCGCAGCAGGCCCAACTGGGCCTTCAACACCGGGTCGGTCTCGGACGCGGCGGCCTTTTCGATCACCGCCACGCGCCCTTCGTCGACCTGGTCCTTCAATTCGGAGATGGCTTTCGCGCGCACCGCGCGGTCGGGCGAGAACAGGCTCAGGCCCGCCAGCGCAGCCTCCAACTCACGCCGCATGCGGTTGTTGTTGACCACGTCTTCGGCATCGGCGGGCAGCGAAGCCGCAGCCCCAGAGGCCGCTTCAACGACCTTGCCATCCGCAGCAACCACAAACGCTTTGCCACCCCCCACCTTCACCGCGTCGTCCAGCATGGCCTGCACAAAGGCCGGCAGCGCAGCGTCCCCGGCCGCCACCGCGGCGCCCAGCGCCGCCATGCGGTCCTCGGTCTCGCCCGCGGCGATCTTGAAGGCCTGGTCGGGCGTGAGCGCTTGTGCACCAGACACCAGCAGCGCCAACAAGCCGAACAGCAGACGAACGAATGGAAGTGGCATCAATCGCAGACAAAAAATAGGCTCCCCGTCCCCGGCAGGGGACAGGCCGCGCAGCGGCCAGGGGAGCGGGATCTGAGTTAGCGCCCCACACCGGATCCGGGTTTCCCGGTCCGGTGTGGTGACCCCCACGGGGGGTGGCCGCCAGGCGGCCGGGGGCTCACTTTTTCTCGGGGATGTTTTTCTTGCCCTTGTTCTCGGCGATGAAGTCACTCCACGGGTCGGCCACCACCGGGCCCTTGGTCTTCCACACCACGTTGAACTGGCCGTCGGCCTTCACCTCACCGATGAACACCGGCTTGTGCAGGTGGTGGTTTTCCTTGTCCATGGTGGACATGAAGCCGCCCGGGGCCGGGAAGGTCTGGCCGGCCATCGCGGCGATGACCTTGTCGGTGTCGGTGCTCTTGGCCTTCTCGACAGCCTGCTTCCACATGTGGATGCCGATGTAGGTGGCTTCCATCGGGTCGTTCGTCAGCGGCTTGTCCTTGTGGCCGGCAATGCCCTTGGCCTTGGCGTAGTCGCTCCAGGTCTTCACGAAGGCGGTGTTGGTCGGGTTCTTGACCGACATGAAGTAGTTCCAGGCTGCCAGGTGGCCCACCAGGGGCTTGGTGTCCACGCCGCGCAGTTCTTCTTCACCCACGCTGAAGGCCACCACCGGTACGTCGGTCGCCTTCAGGCCCTGGTTGCCCAGTTCCTTGTAGAAGGGCACGTTGGAGTCGCCGTTGATGGTGGACACCACCGCGGTCTTCTTGCCTTCCGAGGCGAACTTCTTGATCTTGGCGATGATGCTCTGGTAGTCCGAATGGCCGAAGGGGGTGTACTCCTCCATGATGTCGGCTTCGGCCACGCCCTTGCTCTTCAGGAAGGCGCGCAGGATCTTGTTGGTGGTGCGCGGGTACACGTAGTCGGTGCCCAGCAGCACCCAGCGCTTGGCGGAGCCGCCGTCCTTGCTCATCAGGTATTCCACCGCCGGAATGGCCTGCTGGTTGGGCGCGGCGCCGGTGTAGAACACGTTCTTGCTGAGCTCTTCGCCTTCGTACTGCACCGGGTAGAACAGCAGCGAGTTCAGCTCTTCGAACACCGGCAGCACCGACTTGCGGCTCACCGACGTCCAGCAACCGAACACCACCGCGACCTTGTCCTTGGTGATCAGCTGGCGCGCCTTCTCGGCGAACAGCGGCCAGTTGGAAGCCGGGTCCACCACCACGGCTTCGAGCTTCTTGCCCATGACGCCGCCCTTGGCGTTGATCTCGTCGATGGTCATCAGCACGGTGTCCTTCAACACCGTTTCCGAGATGGCCATGGTGCCGGACAGCGAGTGCAGCACGCCCACCTTGATGGTGTCCTGTGCATAGGCCGAGGTGGCAAGCAGCCCGGAGGCGGCGAAGGCGGCGCCCAGGGCGCTGAGGGCATGGCGACGAAGCATCTTGTGGTCCTCTTGAATGGATGGGTGGGGCCCGGCGCACGCTGCACCGGGCTCGCAAGGCTGGTCAGCAAGCGTCATGCCAGTGCATTGCGCGCCAGTGCGCACCAGACTGGACCCGTCCCGCCCGCCCCTCGTTGGCACCCGGCTTGCGTCACTACACTTGCACGCACCTCCTTGAACCAGACCCCGCACCACCATGGACCTGTCACCGCGCGAGAAAGACAAGCTGCTGATCTTCACCGCCGCCCTGCTGGCCGAGCGCAGGCGAGCGCGCGGCCTGAAGCTGAACCACCCCGAGGCGGTGGCCCTGATCACCGCCGCCATCCTGGAAGGCGCGCGCGACGGCAAGAGCGTGGCCATGTTGATGGGCGAGGGCAAGACGGTGCTCACCCGGGCCGACGTGATGGAGGGTGTGCCCGAGATGATTCCCGACATCCAGGTGGAAGCCACCTTCGCCGACGGCACCAAGTTGGTGACCGTGCACCAACCCATCGCATGAACTGAAAGGAACCTCCGATGCGCACCATCCTTGCGCTGGCCGTGCTGCTTGCGGCCACCACCGCCCAGGCCCACGGCGGGCATGGCCTGAACGCGCCGCACCTGCATGGCTGGGACCTGCTGGCACTGGGGGTGGCCGTTGCGGCGGCCCTGGTCGTCGTCTCGCGCCGTCGCTGAAAGGCCTGCCCATGATCCCCGGCGAACTCTTCACCGACGAAGGCGAGCACGTGTTGAATGCCGGCCGGCGCACCCTGGGTCTGGTGGTGGAAAACCGCGGTGACCGGCCGATCCAGGTGGGTTCGCACTACCACTTTGCCGAGACCAACGCGGCGCTGCACTTTGATCGCACGGCTGCGCACGGCATGCGGCTGAACATTGCCTCGGGCACCGCGGTGCGCTTTGAACCCGGGCAGCAGCGCACGGTGGAACTGGTGGACTACGCGGGCGCGCGCGAAGCCTGGGGCTTCCGCGGCCTGGTGCAAGGAAAACTCTGACATGAAGCCCCCACGCTCACTTCGTTCGCTGCCCCCCGAGGGGGCTGTCAGTACCTTCGGAACGGCCGGGCGGTACTGACCATGGCAACCATCTCACGCCGCGCGCACGCGGAAATGTTCGGCCCCACCACTGGCGACCGGCTGCGGCTGGCCGACACCGGCCTGGTCATCGAGGTCGAACGCGACTTCTGCACCCCGGGTGAAGAGGTGAAGTTCGGCGGCGGCAAGACCATCCGCGACGGCATGGGTCAGAGCCAACGGGTCAACGGCCCCGGGCCGGG
The DNA here is from genome assembly GCA_000244995.1 of Burkholderiales bacterium JOSHI_001. Taxonomy (NCBI): domain Bacteria; kingdom Pseudomonadati; phylum Pseudomonadota; class Betaproteobacteria; order Burkholderiales; species Burkholderiales bacterium JOSHI_001. The sequence goes on from CM001438.1 coordinate 1,491,222, forward strand.
CGACGCGGTGGACCTGGTGATCACCAACGCGCTCATCGTGGACCACTGGGGCATCGTCAAGGCCGACATCGGCGTGCGCGGCTGCCGCATTGCGGCCATCGGCAAGGCCGGTAACCCGGACGTGCAGTCGGGCGTGGACATCGTCATCGGCCCCGGCACCGAGGTCATCGCGGGCGAAGGTTTGATCGTCACCGCCGGCGGCATCGACAGCCACATCCATTTCATCTGCCCGCAGCAGATCGAACATTCACTGGCCAGCGGCGTCACCACCATGCTGGGTGGCGGCACCGGGCCGGCCACCGGCACCTTCGCCACCACCTGCACGCCGGGGCCTGAGAACCTGGCGCGCATGCTGAAGTCGGCCGATGCCTTCGCCATGAACCTGGGCTTCCTGGGCAAGGGCAACGCCAGCCAGCCGCAGGCCTTGCGCCAGCAGGTGGAAGCCGGCGCCATCGGCCTGAAGCTGCACGAAGACTGGGGCACCACGCCGGCGGCGATCGATTGCTGCCTGGCCGTGGCCGAAGCCACCGACACCCAGGTGTCCATCCACAGCGACACGCTCAACGAGTCCGGCTTTGTGGAAGACACCATCGCCGCCACCAAGGGCCGCAGCCTGTGCGCCTTCCACACCGAAGGTGCGGGCGGTGGCCATGCGCCGGACATCCTGCGCGTGGTGGGCGAAGCCAACTTCCTGCCGTCCTCCACCAACCCCACGATGCCCTACACGGTGAACACCGTGGACGAGCACCTGGACATGCTGATGGTGTGCCACCACCTGGACGCGGGCATCGCCGAAGACCTGGCCTTTGCCGAAAGCCGCATCCGGCGCGAAACCATCGCCGCCGAAGACGTGCTGCACGACCTGGGCGCCATCAGCATGATGAGCAGCGACAGCCAGGCCATGGGCCGTGTGGGCGAAGTCATCATCCGCACCTGGCAGACCGCACACAAGATGAAGGCCCAGCGTGGCGCGCTGGAAGGTGACAGTTCAAGACATGACAACGCGCGGGTGAAGCGCTACATCGCCAAGTACACCATCAACCCCGCGCTGGCCAATGGCATTGCGCACGAAGTGGGCAGCATCGAGGTGGGCAAGTGGGCCGACCTGGTGCTGTGGAAGCCGGCCTTCTTCGGCGTGAAGCCGGCCTTGGTGTTGAAGGGCGGCTTCATCGCCGCGGCGGCCATGGGCGACCCCAATGCGTCCATCCCCACGCCGCAGCCGGTGCACATGCGGCCCATGTTCGGCGCCTACGGCGGCGCGCGGCATGCGGGCTCGCTCACCTTCATGAGCCAGGCCGCGGTGGCGGCCGGCCTGCCGCAGCATTTGCACTTAAGCAAGACCGTGTCCGCGGTGAAGGGCTGCCGCGGCGTGACCAAGCGGAACATGGTGCACAACAGCTACCTGCCGGCCATGGCCATCGACCCGCAGACCTACGAGGTGCGCGCCGACGGCGTGCTGCTGCGCTGCGACCCGGCGGCCGAGTTGCCCATGGCCCAGCGCTACTTTCTGTTCTGATCGGGGCCATGCTCACCATCGACAAGCTGCTGCCCCAGGGCCGCGGCCTGGCTGCGGCGCTGCGCGCCCGTGCGCCCAGTGTGGCGCTGGACTGGGACCTGCGCCGCCGCAGCCGCTTCGAAGCGCTGGATTCCAGCGGCCGGCGCCTGGCGGTGTTCCTGCCGCGTGGCACCGTGCTGCGCGGCGGCGACGTGCTGGTGGCCGAGGACGGCAGCCTGGTGCAGGTACAGGCCGCGCCGCAGGCGGTGCTGCGCGTCACCGTGCCGGAAGGGCAAAGCGATGCCTTCGCGCTGCTGCGCGCCGCCTACCACCTGGGCAACCGGCATGTGGAACTGGAACTGAAGCCCGACCACCTGAAACTGGAACCCGACCCGGTGCTGGCTGAAATGCTGCAGCGCCTGCACCTGCAGGTGCAGGCCTGCGAAGAACCCTTCGAGCCCGAAGGCGGCGCTTATGCCGCGGGCGGCCATGGGCATGGCCATGGTCACGCACACCACGACCACGATGACCCGGCGCACACGCATCCGCACTGATCGACCGCCCCGGCTGTCTGCGCCATCGCTGCTGCAGTTGATGCGGCTGGCCTCACCGTCCCTGCCAGTGGGCGGCTTCAGCTATTCAGAAGGCATGGAATCAGCGGTGGAGCAGGGTCGTGTCGGCAACGAGGCGGACGCGCGCGCCTGGCTGCTGGACCAGTTGCAACTGGTGCTGGCGCGCAGTGAACTGCCCCTGGCCGCGCGCGCCTGGCGCGCCTGGCTGCGGGGCGACCTGGACACGGTGCGCGAACTCAACACCTGGCACACCCTCACCCGCGACGGTGCCGAATCGGCCCAGCAGGCGGCGCAGATGGGCCGGTCCCTGGTGGAGTGGCTGCGCATCGCCCACCCGGGCGACGAGCGCGTGGCGCAGCTGGCCGCGCTGCGCCCGGCGCCGTGCTGGCCGGTGGCCTTCGCGCTGGCCACGCAGCGCTGCGGCGCACCCTGCCGCGACAGCCTGCTGGCCCTGGCCCTGGGCTGGGCCGAAAACATGACCCAGGCGGCCATCAAGTCCGTGCCCTTGGGCCAGTCCGCGGCCCAGCGCCTGCTGGCGGCGCTGTCCGAAGCCATTCCCGCCGTGGTGGACCAGGCACTGGCCCTGCCCGACAGCCAGCGCCAGGCCTTCGCGCCCATGCTGGCCGTCCTGTCGGCCCAACACGAAACCCAATACTCGAGGCTGTTCCGATCATGACGCTGCACACCATCGCCCACCGCACCAAGAAGCTGCCCCCGCTGCGTGTGGGCGTGGGTGGGCCGGTGGGTTCCGGCAAGACCACCTTGCTGGAAATGCTGTGCAAGGCGATGCGCCAGCGCTGGAACCTGGTGGTGGTCACCAACGACATCTACACCAAGGAAGACCAGCGCCTGCTCACCGTCGCCGGCGCGCTGGAGCCCGAGCGCATCGTCGGCGTGGAAACCGGCGGCTGCCCGCACACCGCCATCCGCGAGGACGCGTCCATCAACCTGGAAGCGGTGGACCGCCTGCTCGAACGCTTTCCCGACGCCGACATCGTGTTCATCGAGTCCGGCGGCGACAACCTGGCCGCCACCTTCAGCCCCGAACTCAGCGACCTGACGATCTACGTCATCGACGTGGCCGGTGGCGAAAAGATCCCGCGCAAGGGCGGTCCCGGCATCACCAAGAGCGACCTGCTGGTCATCAACAAGACCGACCTGGCGCCCTACGTGGGCGCCAACCTGGACGTGATGCAGGCCGACACCCGCCGCATGCGCGGCCAGCGGCCCTACGCCATGACCAACCTGAAGGCACTGGACGGGCTGCAGGCGGTGATCGACTTCATTGAAACCCGCGGCCTGCTGCGCACCGACCCCGTTGCTGTTTGACGATGGGCTGGCAGGCGCACCTGCGCGTTGACTACCGGCGCGACGGCGACACCACGCGCGCGCTGGACCGCCACGAAGGCCCGCTGCGCGTGCTGCGCAGCCTGTACCCGGAAGGTCCGGGCGTCTGTCACCAGGTGCTGGTGCACCCGCCCGGCGGGCTGGTCGGCGGCGACACGCTGGACCTGACGCTGAAATTGGGCGCAGGCAGCCATGCACTGCTGACCACGCCTGGCGCGACACGCTTCTACCGCAGCCAGGGCGAGACCGCGCTGCAGCGCGTGCAGGCCACGCTGGCCGATGGCGCACGCCTGGAATGGCTGCCACAGGAAACCCTGGCCCATGCCGGCTGCCTGGCGGAGAACCGCATGCAGTTCGACCTGGCGCCGGGCGCGCAGATGCTGGGCTGGGATGTGCTGGCCCTGGGCCTGCCGGCCAGTGGCCAGCCCTTTGATCGCGGCCGCTATGCGCAGCGCATCGCCGTCACCGGCACCTGGTTGGAACAGGGCGTGATCGACGCCGGCGACAGGCTGCTGCTGGATTCCCCGCTGGGCCTGGCCGGCCAGGGCGTGCTGGCCACGCTGTGGCTGGCCTCGGGCTCGGCCTGGGGCGCTGAACTTCGCAGCACAGCGCTCGACGCGGCCCGCGCCGAGATGGCCAGCCACGAACTGGCCGCGACCGCCGGCGCCACCTCGCCCCAGCCTGGCCTGTTGTTGCTGCGCGTGCTGGCGCAGCGCGTGGAGCCGGCCCTGGGCCTGCTGCGCCAGGTGCGCCTGGCCTGGCGCCGCCTGGCCTGGGGGCTGGAAGCGGCCGAGCCACGGGTCTGGCGTACCTGAGGGCCACGGCGGCACCGGGAGCCGCATCTAAACCCGTCCTTGCCCTGGGGCTGGCGCTGCGCCCATAGTGGCGGGTTGCCACCCTGAACAGCTGCCATGCCGCCCTCTGACGCCAAGATGCGCCGCTTCCCCTGGAGCGCCGAGGACCTGCGTGGCCTGCTGCGCCTGGGCACCGACGCCACGCTGGGCATCACCGACCTGGTGGAGGCCATGCACCACACCATCGTCCGGCGCACCGGGATCGTGGGCACGGCGCCCAGTGGCCGCACGCGCGGCATCACGGGTGTGGTGTATGGCGCGGTGCGCGGTGGCACGCGCTGGGTGGGTCGCGGCCTGGACGCCGTGCTGGCCCAGGTGCCTCCCGCGGCTGCCACCGATCCCATGGTGAACCCGGCGCGGGAGGCCTTGCTGGCCGTGGTGAATGGCGTCTGGGGCGATCACCTGGCCGCCAGCGGCAACCCGCTGGCCCTGCCCATGGCCTTTCGCCAGGAAGGCGTGCCGCTGCAGCAGCACCCCCAGCCGGCCAGCGGCCGGGTGCTGGTGCTGGCCCACGGCCTGTGCATGAACGACCTGCAATGGCGGCGCAACGGCCACGACCACGGCGCCATGCTGGCCCGGGAAGGCGGCTACACGCCGCTGTACCTGCACTACAACAGCGGCCGGCATGTGTCGGAGAACGGGCGGGACCTGGCGCAGTTGCTGGGCCGCATGCTGGCCACCTGGCCGGTGCCGGTGACCGACCTGGTGCTGCTGGGCCACAGCATGGGCGGCCTGGTGCTGCGCAGCGCCTGCCACCAGGCCGCGCAGGCCGGGGCGCCGTGGCTGGCCCAACTGCGCGCGCAGGTGTTCCTGGGCACGCCGCACCATGGCGCGCCGATGGAGCGTGGCGGCCACCTGGTGGACCGCCTGCTGGGCGTCAGCCCGTACGTGGCCCCGTTCGCGCGCCTGGGCAAGGCGCGCAGCGCGGGCATCACCGACCTGCGCTTCGGCAACCTGCAGGCGGCCGACTGGCAAGGCCGCCATCACCACGACCAGCGGCGCGACGATCGCCGTCCCACCCCGCTGCCTGAGGGCGTGGCCACCTACCTGGTGGCCGCCACCACCGCACCGCAGGCCAGCGGCCTGCGCCATGCCACATTGGGTGACGGCTTGGTGCTGCTGCCCAGCGCACTGGGCCGCCACCGCCGGCCGACGATGAACCTGAAGGTGCCGGCCAGCCGCCAGCGCGTGCTGACCCAGGCCAACCACTGGGACCTGCTGGACCACCCGCAGGTGGCCGATTGGCTGAGAGGGTGGCTTCTGGCGCCGGCCTGAAGGTCTGCCGTCAGCGGCTGCCGCGGCGGCGCCGGGCCGCCAGCAGGCCAGCCATGCCCAGCCCCAGCAGCGCGGCGCTGGCCGGTTCAGGCACCGCCGCGATGGGCGTGTTGCCGAACACCGTGTTGTCGGGGGCGAAGTCGGATATCTGCGCAAAGCCGAAGGGCTGGATCGTGCCGTCGCGCGGCCACAGGTTCCAGCCGTAGTCCGTCTTCGCGAAGCCGGTGCTGGGCAGCAGCGCACCGGAGACCTGCCCGATGATGGTGCTGCCCACCACCACGGCCGTGCCCGCGGGCAGCGGCGTGGAACTTCCGCCCGGCCCCAGGGTGTTGACCGCGCCCGAGCCGTCCTGGTTGAACACCACCACCGCGTCGAACACCACCCCGGGCAGGCCGTTGGCGGCAAAGCTGGCGATGCTGGTACCCCGGGTCACACCCCAGACGTAGAAGCCATTGGGCGACAAGCCGATGTCCGCGTTCATGGTGCCGGACAGCACGAACCTGTCGGTCGTCTGGTTGTATGTGACAAAGGCCCCGATGACGTCCAGGTCGCCGGCGCGGCTGCCGCCATAGCCGGGCACATAGTCGCCCACCGCGTCCGTTATGCCAATGGCCTGGGCGGTGCCGGCGCAGGCCAGCAGGGCGGCCAAACTCAGGGAATGCAGGAAAGGACGGTGCATGACGGGTTCCTCCTGCGCGACGTGAAACATCGCGAACCCGGTATACGCGCTGGCCGGGTCGGTTCATCCACCGCACCGTCAGCCGTCCAGCAGGTCGCCCTTGAAGAAGCACCAGGCGCTGCCGTCGTGCAGGTAGAAGTGACCGTCGGCGCAGAAGTCCTTGCCGGGGAAGAACTCGCGGTAGGCCTTGGGCACCAGGCGCGCTAGTTGGGCGTCGGACAGCAGTTCGAATTCTTCCGGCGTGATGGGCTGGCCCACACGAAGACGGCGGCGATCCGTTTCCATCGGAAGGCCGCCGTCCGCCGTGACTTCTGGGCTTACTGGCGGGTGCCGGTGTCGGCCTCGGCCTTGCGTTCGCTTTGGGTCTTGCTCACGGCCACCGGCTTGCCCTTCAACTGGTTCAGGGCCTGCACCAGCTGGAAGTCCTCGGGGCTGCCGAATTCAGGCAGCGGCTTGGGCGCTTCCTTGTTCTTGGCCATTTGCTCTTCGAGCTTGGCGCGGGCCTCTTCGCGCGCCTTGCTGCGGGCGTCGTCCTTCTTTTCTTCAGGGCCGCCCAGGTGCTTTTCCAGGTCGGCCTCGCGCATGCGCAGCGCGGCGAAGACATTGCCTTCGGCGGTTTCGTCCAGCCAGACGTCGGGCACGATGCCCTTGGCCTGGATGCTGCGGCCGCTGGGGGTGTAGTAACGCGCGGTGGTGATCTTCAGCGCGGTGTCGGGCGACAGCGGGCGAACGGTCTGCACCGAGCCCTTGCCGAAGGTCTGCGCACCCATGATGGTGGCGCGCTTGTGGTCCTGCAGCGCGCCGGCCACGATCTCGCTGGCCGAGGCCGAGCCTTCGTTCACCAGCACCACCAGCGGAATGGTCTTCACCGCGGCGGGCAGGCGCTTGAGCGGGTCCAGCCCGGTGCCGCGGCGCTGGTAGTACTCGGGCGATGCCTTGAAGCTGGCCTTGCTTTCCGCGATCTGGCCGTTGGTGGACACCACCACGGCGTCGCTGGGCAGGAAGGCCGCGGCAATGGCCACCGCGCCCTCGAGCAGGCCGCCCGGGTCGTTGCGCAGGTCCAGCACCAGGCCCTTCATGTTGGGCTCCAGCTTGAACAGCTCATCCAGGCGGCGCGCGAAGTCGTCCACCGTGCGGTCCTGGAACTGGCTGACGCGCAGCCAGCCGTAGCCGGGTTCGGCGATCTTGGAGCGCACGCTCTGCACGCGGATTTCCTCGCGCACGATGGTCACCGGGAAGGTGCGGTTCTCGGCCTTGCGGTAGACGCTGAGCTGCACCTTGGTGCTGGGCTCGCCGCGCATGCGCTTGACGGCCTGGTCCATGGACAGGCCCTTGACCGGCGTGTCGTCGATGCGGGTGATCAGGTCGCCGGCCTTCAGCCCGGCACGGAAGGCGGGGGAGCCTTCGATGGGGGACACCACCTTTACCAGGCCGTCTTCCATGCCGATCTCGATGCCCACGCCGACGAAACGGCCGGTGGTGCCTTCGCGGAATTCCTTGAAGGTCTTCTTGTCGAAGTACTGGCTGTGGGGGTCCAGCCCGGCCACCATGCCGGAGATGGCGTCGGTGATGAGCTTCTTCTCGTCCACCGCCTCGACGTAGTCGCTCTTGACCATGCCGAAGACGGCCGCCAGTTGTTGCAGCTCTTCCAGCGGCAGGGGCGCCAGCGAGTTGCGGGCAATGGCCTGCAGCTGCATGGTCGCCAAAGCCCCGGCCACGGCGCCCGCCGCGAGCCAACCTGCCACCTTGAGTTTGCCACCCATCACGACCTGCCTTGCCCGGGAAACGGGCGCAATATGGATCGAACCAGTATAAGACTCGCGTGTGAGCCCTTGCTTGTCTGCGGCGTGAAGACGCACCCCCCGATGTGGCGTTTTCAGTGCGCGCGGGTGTCAGCGCGTGAAAACGTCACCAAATGGTCAGCAGCCGCCCGGATGCCGATCCATTCGCCGACATGGTGGTCATGGTGGCTGGGCACATGGGCCTGCACCTGTTCGCCGCTTTCCAGCCGCAGGGTGTACAGGAACTCGCTGCCGCGGAAGGCCTTGCGTTCGATCCGGGCCTTCACCGGCGACTCGTCGTCGTGCACGATGTCGTCGGCGCGCAGCAGCAGGTCGCATTCGCCGCCGGGGTAGGCGTCGGGCAGGGGGCATTCGTCCAGGTCGGACATCTCGCCCAGCGGCGTCAGCACCAGCGGGCCCTGGGCCCCGGGCACGATGCGCGCCGGCGTGAACACCCCGTGGCCGATGAAGCCGGCCACGAAGCGGGTGGCCGGGCGGTGGTACAGGGCGTAAGCCTCGTCCCACTGCTCCAGCCGGCCCTTGTTCATCACGCCGATCACGTCGCCCACGGCGAAGGCTTCCATCTGGTCGTGGGTGACGAACAGGGCCGTGGTGCCGGCTTCTTTCAGGATGACGCGCAGGTCCTGTGCCAGGCGCTCGCGCAGGTCCACATCCAGGCTGGAAAAGGGCTCGTCCAGCAGCAGCAGGTGCGGGCTGGGCGCCAGGGCGCGGGCGATGGCAATGCGCTGCTGCTGGCCGCCGGACAGTTGGTGCGGCGCGCGCTTGGCCGCATGCGCCAGGCCCACCAGGTCCAGCATGCGGGTCACGCGCTCGTCGCGCTCGCCGCGAGGCAGGTGTTTCAGGCCGAAGGCGATGTTGTCGGCCACACTCAGGTGCGGGAACAGCGCGTAGTCCTGGAACACCATGCCCACGCGGCGTGTTTCGGGGGCCAGGTGCAGGCCGGTTGCGGCGTCGGCCAGCGGGGTGTGGGTCAGCGTGATGCGGCCCGCCGCCAGCGGTTCCAGCCCCGCCACGGCGCGCAGCAAGGTGGTCTTGCCGCAGCCCGACGGGCCGATCAGCACGCCGATCTGGCCGGCCGCCAGGCCCAGGCTGACCCCGTCCACCGCTGCCCCTTTGGCGCCGGTGGCGCCACCGTAGCGCACGCTGACCTGTTCCAACTGCAAGCCCATGGGGCCATGATACGCTCGACCGGAATAAAAATAGTTCGCATTGGCGAACGCATTGATCTGGGATAAGCCGTCGCCATGCGAGCGCTTCTGACCTTGGTGTGCGCCCTGCTGGCCTTGCCGGTGGCGGGTGTGCTGGCCGCCTGGTTCCAGTGGGACGACGCCGCGCTGGCGCTGCTGCGCCACCAGTGGAACACCGTGTTGCCGGGCTACGCCTGGCAGTCGCTGCTGCTGTCGGGCAGCGTGGCGCTGGGCGTGGCGGTGGTGGGCGGCGGCGCGGCGGCCTTGGTCACGCTGTTCGACTTCCCCGGCCGGCGAAGCTTTGAATGGGCCTTGCTGCTGCCCCTGGCCATGCCGGCCTATGTGCTGGCCTATGCCTACACCGACGCGCTGGCCTTCAGCAGCCCGCTGCAGGCCGGCCTGCGCGGCCTGCTGGGCGCCCAAGGCCCCTTGTGGCCCGACGTGCGCAGCCTGTGGGGCGCGGTGTTCCTGTTCGTGCTGGCGCTCTACCCCTATGTCTACCTGCTGGCGCGCACCAGCCTGGCCGAACGCGCACCGCAGCTGATGGAAGCCGCGCGCCTGCTGGGCGCACCGATGCGCCGGCGCATGCTGGCGGTGGCCTTGCCGCTGGCGCGCCCGGCCATGGCCGCCGGGGTGGCTTTGGCGCTGATGGAAACCCTGGCTGACTACGGCGTGGGGTCGTACTTCGGCCTGTCCACCTTCACCACCGGTATTTACAAAGCCTGGCTGGTGGCCAACGACCGCCTGGCCGCGGCGCAGCTGGCCAGCGTGCTGCTGGTGGCGGTGGCGCTGCTGCTGTGGACCGAGCGTCACGCGCAGCGCCGCATGCGCTATGCCGCCAGCCGCCAGGGCGCGCAGCACGCCACCGAGGCCCGGCCGCTGCGCCTGCAGGGCCACCACGCGCTGCTGGCCTGGGGCCTGAGCGCGCTGCCGGTGCTGCTGGGCTTCGTGCTGCCGGTGGCCTGGCTGGTGCGCATGCTGTGGCTGGAAGCGCTGCATGCCGACGTGGGCCTGCCGCTGGCGCGCTTTGCGCAGTGGGCCTGGTCCAGCTTCCAGTTGGCCGCGCTGGCGGCCGGGCTGGCCACCGCGCTGGCGCTGGCGCTGGCCTTTGCGCTGCGCCTGCGTTCACGCCAGCGTTTCGGCGTGCTGCCCGCGGCGGCGCGTGTGGTGTCGCTGGGCTACGCGGTGCCGGGGGCGGTCATCGCGGTGGGCATCCTGCACCCGGTGGGCGCGCTGCAGGCGGCGTTTCCGACCACCGGTGTGGGCGCGCTGTTCACCGGCACGGTGCTGGGCCTGGTGTACGCCTACCTGGTGCGCTTTTCGGCGGTGGCGCTGCAGGGCATTGAAAGCGGCTACGCCCGCATCGCCCCGGCGGTGGACGACAGCGCCCGGCTGCTGGGCGCCACGCCCTGGCGCACCTGGCGTGAACTGCACCTGCCCTTGCTGAAGCGGTCGGCCCTCGCCGCCGCGCTGCTGGTGTTCGTGGACGTGATGAAGGAATTGCCCGCCACCCTGGTGCTGCGGCCCTTCGGCAGCGACACCTTGGCGGTGGTGGCCTACAACCTGGCGCGCGACGAACGCCTGGGCGAAGCCGCGCTGCCGGCGCTGGCCATCGTGGCCGTGGGGCTGATTCCGGTGGTGATGCTGAGCCGCGCGCTGCGCAAGTAGGCCTGCGGCCTATTCACCCGCCAGGGCGAACTTCAGCGCCGCCCAGGCCGAGTGGTCGCGCCGGATTTCGCGCGCGGCGTTGTAGCCCGGCAGGCCCGACACGCCGCCGCCCGGGTGGGTGCCCGAACCGCACAGGTACAGCCCCGCAATCGGCGCCCGGTGGTCACCATGGCCCAGCACCGGGCGCGCGGCCCACATCTGGTTCAGCGACATCACGCCGTGGAAGATGTCGCCGCCAACGAGCCCGAATGTGCGCTCCAGGTCCAGCGGTGTCAGCACCATGCGGCCCAGCACGCTGCGCTTGAAGTTGGGCGCCCAGCGGGTGACGGTGTCTGTCACCAGGTCGGCCGCCTGCTCGCGGCAATCGTCCCAGGTCTGGCCGTCGGGCAGGGTGTAGGCAAAGTGCTGGCAGAACAAGCTGGCCACATGCTGGCCGGGCGGCGCGAGCGAATCGTCCACGCTGCTGGGGATCAGCATCTCCACGATGGGCTGGCGCGACCAGCCGAAGGCTCTGGCGTCCTGGTGCGCACGGTCCATGTAGGCCAGGCTGGGCGCCATGATGATGCCGCTGGCGTGGTGCTCGGCCAGGGCGGGGCCGGTGTTGGGCAGGCAGGTGAAGCTGGGCAGTTCCGACAGCGCCACGTTCATGCGCAGCGTGCCCGAATGCGACTTGTAGTGCGCCATGCGCTGCGCGAAGTCAGCCGGCAGGTCGGCCGCGTCCACCATCCGCGTGAACAGCAAATGCGGGTTCACGTTGGCGGCCACCAGGTCGGCGCTGAAGCGGCTGCCGTCTTCCAGTTGCACGCCGGTGGCGCGGCCCTGGTTCACCTGCACCCGCGCCACCGGGCTGTCGGTGCGCAGCACCACGCCGTGCGCTTCGCAGGCCCTCGCCATGGCCTGGGTGATGGCGCCCATGCCACCCACCGCATGACCCCAGATGCCCTTCTTGCCGTTCACGCCGCCGAAGGTGTGGTGCAGCAGCACATAGGCCGAGCCGGGCGAGTACGGGCTGTCGAAATGGCCCACCACGGCGTCGAAGCCGAAGGCCGTCTTGACCGGATCGCTCTCGAACCAGGCGTCCAGGAACTCGGCCGCGCTCTGTGTGAACAGGGCCAGCAGGTCGCGCTTTTGCACCGCGTTCAGGCCGTTCAGCAAGCGGGCCTGGGCCCAGGCACGGGGCAGTGAACGGCTCGGGCTCAGCAGGTCGGGCGGCGTGCGCCGCGACAACTCGCGCAGCAGGTCGCCCATGGCGTCCAGCCGCGCGTAGTAGGCGGGCAGGGCGGCTGCGTCCTTGGCGGAATACTTCGCCACCTCGGCCTGGGTGCGCGCCAGGCCGCCGCCCAGCTTCAGGAACTGCGTGTCCGACAGCGGCAGGAAGTTGGAGAGGGGCCGCTCCAGGATGCGCAAGCCCCGCTCGTGCAGGCGCATGTCCGCGATGATGTGCGGCGCCAGCAGGCTGACGGTGTAGCTGGCCACCGAGTTGCGAAAGCCCGGGTGGAAGCTCTCGGTGACCGCCGCCCCGCCCACCACGCCGCGGCGTTCGAACACTGTCACGTCGAAGCCGGCGCGCGCCAGGTAGAAGGCGCACACCAGGCCGTTGTGGCCGCCGCCGATGAGGGCGGCTGTCCTCTTGCTCATGGGAGGGCGGGGGGTCCGGGGGTGGTCCCGCCGACAGGAATCGAACCTGTATCTGGCGCTTAGGAGGCGCCCGTTCTATCCATTGAACTACGGCGAGGGCAAGGGCGCGGATTGTGGCACGCGGCCTATTTGTAGAAGGCTTCCACCGTGCCCTTCAGCTTGATCATCACCGGCTTGCCGCGGCGGTCCACGGTGCGGGCGGCGGGCACCTTCACCCAGCCTTCGCTGATGCAGTACTCCTCCACGTCGAAGCGCTCCTTGCCGTTCAGGCGGATGCCGATCTCGTGCTCGAACACGGCCGCCACATGGTACGGGCTGCTGGGTTCGGCGCTCAGGTGGTCGGGCAGGGCGGGACGTTGGGACGGATCTGCGGATTCGGACATGGCGGGTGCGTTCAGTCGCTGACAAGCCGCCATTGTCGCGGAGCCTGCGGTCGCAGGCCGCGCGCGCCGTCAGTGCGTGGTGGGGCCGGCCGCGTCGCGCAGCCGCTCCAGCTTGGCCTGGTAGCGCTGCAGGGCGCTGTCGGGGTCCAGCCGCGCCAGGTGAAGGCGAAGCGCCCGTGCGGCTTCGATGCGGCCTTGGGCTTGCAGCACCTGCACCTGGTTGGACAAGGCGTGGCGGTACAGGGCGCTGCGTTCGGGCTGTCCGGCCAACAGGTGCGCGAACACCGCTTCGGCGAGCACCCACAAGCCCTTGCGCTGGTACACCACGCCCAGCGTGTTCAGCGCATGCGGCTGCGTGCCGTGACGCAGCAAGGCGGCGCGGGCCCAGGCGTAGGCCGTGTCCAGGGCGCCGGTGCGCAGCGCTTCGACCGCGCGGTTGTTCATGTACAGGGCTTCGACGCTGGCGAGGGTGATGGGTGTCAGCACCAGGCCGCGCAACTGCTCCGCGGGCAGAAAGTCCACCAGCATCTCGTTGCGCAGCCCGCGCGGGGTGGAAATCGGCGTGCCCAGGCCCAGGTTGACGTGCCCGCTGGCCATCAGCAAGCCGCCGTCCTGGACCCAGGTGTCCTCGACCTGCGCGCTGTAGAAGCTGACCTGCAGGCCCAGTTCGCGCGCCAGCGCGGCGGCCATCACCAGCAGCGACAGGCAATTGCCCTGGCCGTCGGCAAAGGCCTGGGCCGCGGTGCGGGTGCGGCTGGCGTCGTAGTCCAGCCGCATGCGGCCACCGGCGTTCAGGGCGTCCAGCAGGGCCTGGGCCTCGCCCTTGCGGCGCGCCGGGTGCTGCACCTTTTGGCGCAGGAAGTCGCGCATGCTTTCGCTCATGGTGAACAGGTCGCTGGCGTCCGGGGCTTCGGCGGGTGCCTTGAACTGCTCATCGGCCAGCAGGCCCGGCGGCAAGGCCGCCCCCGGGCCTGGGGCGGCACAGCCGGCCAGCAGGCACAGCAGCCATGCCAGCAGCCATGGCGCCAGGCCAGGGACCAGGGAGGACGGGGGGCGCTGGGGCATCGCTTCAGGCGCTGGGGCCGGTGAAGCGAAAAAGCATACGCCGCCCAACCCGCTCACGCCAGCGGAAGGGCAACTACCAGCGCCAGCTCCAGATCAGGTCCAGCGAGTTTTCCTGCCCGCTTTGCGCCCGCAGCGTGAAGCGCTGGGCGATGCGGTACACCAGCTGCCAGGTGCCGGTGGTGGCGTTCACGCTGCGTTCGTAGCCCACGTACCAGCGGCGGCTCAACTGCCGGCCCAGCGACACCACGGTTTCGCGCACGTCGCCTTCGGTCTGGCGCAGCGAGAAGTCGGTCAGACCCAGGCTCTGGATCAGCGCGTCGGTGGGCGCTTCACCTTCGCCGGCAAGCAGGGCCACCGCGGCGCGCTGCAACAGCGCGGTGTCGGTGCGGCCCAGGCCGTCGGCGGCGCGGCCCAGCACCAGCCAGGACAGCTTGTCCAGGTCGCTCATCTCGGGTTCGCTGAACAGGCGGATGCGCGGGTTCTGCGTGCTGCCGGTGACGGCCACGCCCACCACCACGTCCAGGTTGGGCCGCACGGCGCGGATGTCCAGGCGCGCGTTGTCCAGCGGGCCGCTGAAGGCCACCTCGCCGCGTTCGATGCTCATCTTCTGGCCGTAGGCCACATAGGTGCCGTTCTGCGCCCGCACCGTGCCGTTCACCGCCAGGCGCCCGCCGGGGCTGGTGATGCGCAACTCGCCGCGCAGCCCGGTGTCCAGGCCATGGCCCCGCAGGCGCAGCTGGGCCCCCAGGTCCACCTTCAGGTCCACCTGGGCATTGCGCAGGGCCGTGGGCAGCGGCGCGTTGCGGGCCAGCGCGCCGTCGTTGGCGCTGCCACTGCCGTTGCTGACGGGGGCCTTGGCCGGTTCGCCCGCGGCCCGGCGCACCACCACGTCCTCGTCCAGCGACGGCGCGTCGGCGCGGCTGAAGTCGAACAACCCGTCGTCCACCGCGATGTCGCCGTCCAGCTTCAGCCGCTCGGCGTTCAACTGCAACTGCGCCTGGCCGCTGGCCACCAGGCGGCGGTCCAGCCGGCCCAGCACCCGAAAGCGTTCGGCCTTCAGTTGCAGCGTGGCGCTGGGGGCCGCGCCCAATGTGCCGCCGCCGGACAGCAGCAGGCGGCCGTCCCCGCCTTTGAAGCTGAAGGTGTCCACCCGCACCTGGGTGCCCTGCAAGGACGCCTGCAGTTCGCCGTCGGACAGGCCCACGCCCTGCAGCGGGTTGCGCACCGACAGGTTGTTGCCCTGCAGTTCACCGCGCAGCTCGGGGGCGCTGAAACGCCCGCCCAGGCCGGCGCTCACGCGCAGGGCGCCGCCCAGGCGCCAGCCCGGCGGCACCCAGGTGCCCCAGGCGGCCAGATTGGCCACGCGCATTTCCAGCACGCCGTCCAGCGGCGTGTCGGGCGCCGGCCAGCGGCGCTGCGGCGTGGTGCGCAGCACCTGGGCGCCGGCCATCTCGCCCACCAGGGCCCCGGCCACGCCCTGGGTGAACTGCCACACGCCATCGCGTGCCACCAGGCCCAGGCGCAGGTCGGTCAGGCCCAGGGCCTGCGTGGTGCCGGACTCGTCGGACACGCGCAGGTCGCCCGCCACGCGTTCGAACACGATGTCGGCTTCGAAGCGTTCGCGTGCGTGCAGCTCGATGCGCGCGCCCACGCGCAGGTCGCCGGTCCAGCCCAGTTCAGGCTGGAAGCGGGCCAGCAGCGGTGCCACGGCCAGGGCTTCGAGTTCGGCGCTCAGGTCCAGCCGGTCGCCGCCGCTGCCCGCTTCACGCTGCCAGCCGAACTGGGACCAGCGCAGCGCGGCACCGGCGGGCAGCTGGGCGCGGCCCGGGGCCAGCGTGGCTTCCTGCAGCTGTGCGTGCGGGTCCAGGCGCAGCGTGGCCACCAGGTCCTGGGCGGCCAGCCAGGGCGTGGCTTCGGCCGCCTTGGCGGCGGACCTGCCGTTCGCCGTGGCCTGGCTGCCGTTGCGGTCGGCCGCCAGGCTCAGCTGGGCGATGCGGCCCTGCCACTGGCCGCCGCCGGGCGCGCTGTCCTGCCAGGCCCCGTTGCCTGTGAGCTGCACCCGCGTGCCCTGGCCGCTGTCGCCCAGCAGGCTTTCGGTCCAGGCCGGCGGGCGCACCGGGCTGGCCAGGGCCAGGCTCAGGCGGTGCTGCGCCGGGGTGCCCTGCACGCTGGCGTCCAGGCTGTCCAGGCGCTGTTCGCCCTGGCGCAGGTCGCGTGCCGTCAGGCGCAGGTCCAGCGGGGCGCGTGCATCGGTGCCGGCCTGCCACTGGGCCTGGGCCTGGGCCAGCTGCAGCGTCTTCCATTTCAAGCCGGCCAGCCTGGCCTGGCCGCTGCTGCGCATTTGCGGCCAGCGCCCTTCGAACTGGGCCTGCAGGTCCAGGTCGCCGGCATCGGGCCAGGCTTGCGCGGCCAACGCCGGCACCAGGCGGGTGAAGGGCGCCAGCGCCGCCACGCGGGGGGTCACCACGCTGAGCTGCCAGCGGTCGTCAGCACCGCTGGGCTGCAGTTGCGCATCCACCTGGGCGCGGTTGTCAGCGCTGGCCAGGCGGGCCGCCAACTGGGCGCGCTGGCCGTCGGCTTTCAGCGTGATGTCGCCCGCCAGTGGCTGGCCGGCCAGCTGGCTGTTGGCCAGGGACAAGGACGCGTCGCCCCGGCCGGCTTGCAGCCAGGCCGCCAGGGTGGCGCCGGGTGCGCGCGCGGGGGCGTGCAGGTCCACGCGCCAGGGGCCGCCCAGGCGGTGCGGGGCGCTGTTGCGCCATGCTGCGGGCGCGCCAGGCCACCAGGGCAGCGGGTCCCATTGCGACAGCTCGCCCTGGCCGACCAGGTGCCAGCGCTCGCCGGCTTCGGCCTGCAGCGCCAGCGTGGCCTGGGCGCGCGCGGCGCCGGCCTGCAGGTTCAGCGGGCCCACCCGGGCCTGCACCAGGCGGCCCTGGGTCACTTGGGCCTGGGCCCGAAGGGCCAGTTGCAGCGGCTGGCGCGGGCCACTCAGCAGGTGACCTTGCAGCGTGGTGTCCAGGCCGATGTCCAGCGGGCCGACGCGGGGCGCGGCGCCCTGCTGCCAGGCCGCCGGCCCGGGCAGGCCGGCCAGCGTGGCTTCCAGCGGGCCGCTGGCCAGCAGGGCGGGCGCGCGGGCGTCCAGGCGCGCCGGCTGCAGGCCGTCCAGCTGGGCCTTCAGCCGCAGGTGCTGGGCCGTCCATTCGCCTTGGGCCTGCACGCGGCCGGCGGGTCCGTCGGCGCTGGCGGCCTGGGCCTGCAGCGCCAGGATGTCCACCCGCTGCGGGTCGGCCGGCGTGGTGCGGGCCTGCAGGTTCAGGCTGCTGATGGGCAAGTGGCCGAGGTCCCAGCGGCCCGGGGTGGCATTGCGGGCCTGCAGGGCCACGGTGACGGGCTGCTTCAGGCCACTGCTTTGCACCTGGGCGTCGGCCGACAGGCGGGTGTGTGGCGCCCCGCCCACCAGGCTGGCCAGGTCGAGGTCGCGCGTGGTCAGCGCCAGCGCGGCCAGCGGCCAGGCGGCTTCGGGGGTGACCGTGGCCGTGGCGTCCAGCGTGGCCTGGCCACCGGCCGGCGCCTGGCCGCGCAGGCTGGCCTGCACCTGCAGCCGCGCCAGCGGGCCCTGGGCTTTGAGTTGCGCCGACCAGGGCGGGGCCTGCCGGGACTGCAGCGCCAGTTGGGCGTCCAGCGGCATCGGCGCGTCGCTGCCCAGGCTGAGGTCGCCGCGCAGCGTCGCCTTTTCGGTCTGCACCGTCAGCCCGTGCGCGCTGTGCCGCCGCCCCAGGTCGGCACCCAGGTGCAGCTGCGCCTTGAACGCGTTCAAGGGCGGCTGCTGGTCGATGCGCAATTCGTCCACCGCCAGCGCGTCGATCCGGGCTTCCAGCGGCAGGCGCAGTTGGGTGGGCAGCTTCAGCGCGTCGGTGCTGGATGGCGTGGTGAGGATGAGCACCCGCTGCGCGCTGGCGCTGGGCGCGTCCAGGCCGATCCAGGCGCCGGGGTAGGGGCGCCAGGTCCAGCGCGGGGATTGCAGCTGCAGGCCATGCACTTCCACCGCCAGCGGGTTCGGCCCCGCCTGCCAGCGCAGGTGCTCGATGCGCAAGGTGTCGCGCAGCGGTGACCCCGTCAGTCCGCTGAACTGCAGCCCCGGCACCTGGCGCAGGGCCCAGCGCGCGCCGGCCTCGCTGCGCGCGAACAGGACGGCGCCCAACCCAGCCAACAAGGCGAGCAGCACGACCATCGCTGCCAGCACCAGCGCCATACGCCGCGGTCGCCACGCGACCGCCGCGGATCCGGCTTCGCCGGTCCGCTGGCGGTGCCCCCCTGGGGGGGAGGCGCCGGAGGCGCTGCGGGGGGGGGCCATCAGAACGCGATGCCCACCGACAGGTGGAAACGGCCCTGCTGCAACTCGTCACCCCAGGCCCAGTCCAGCTTCAGCGGGCCCACCGGGCTGCGCCAGCGCAGGCCCACGCCGTAGCCCAGCGCGGGCTTCAGGCCCGACCAGTCGGCCGCGGCGCGGCCGGCGTCGATGAACACCGCGCCCCACAGCGAGGGCATGCTGGTCCACAGCGGCCGGGCCAGTTCCGCGCTGGCGGTGAACAGCACATTGCCGCTGTCCAGCACGCCATTGACCGTGGGTGCCAGCGAGCGGTAGGGGTAGCCGCGCACCGAGTCGTCGCCGCCGGCGCGAAAGGCCAGGGTGTCGGGCACCTGCACGTCGCTGCGCTTGAACACCTGGCCGGCTTCCAGCCGCGCCTGGCCGTACCAGCGCTGGCCCAGCGGCCAGTAGCCGGTGAGCCGGCCGTACAGGCGCGTGAAAGGGCCGCTGGCCGCGCTGCTGCTGTGGGCCTGGCCCAGCGCCCCTTGCAGCGACAGGGTGTAGCCGCGCGTGGGCAGCAGCACATTGTCCAGCCGGCGCAGCACCAGGTGGTAGTTGCCGCTCAGGGCCTGGGCACTGCTGCGCTGGGCGGCGGCGGTGCCTGTGCTGCTTTGGGTGGCGTTTTCCAGCTCCACGAAATACAGCCGCTCGATGCCGGGGGTGTCCTGGGTGCGGCCCAGGCGCAGGCGCTGCGACAGCACCACGTCGCTGTCGGAGGCCAGGCGCTCCACCTTCCAGCCCAGCAGGTTGCGGTAGAAGCGCTCGCCGGGGTGGCTGGAGAGTTCGCCTTCCCAGGCGCGGCGGTCGCGGCCGAGTTCGATCTTGTTGTGGGCGATGGCGGCCCAGCCGAAGGGCCGGCGGTGGGTGTGTTCCACCGACACACGCGGGCCGGTGTTGTCGGAAAAGCCCAGGCCCAGCGTGGCCTGGCGCAACGGCATCTCGCGCAGCTGGACCTGAACGGCGGTGGCGCCGGCCTGGGCCGGGTCGGGCGTGAAGCTGACCGTCACGTTGTCGAACAGGCTGGTCTTCTGCAGCCGCTCCTGGTAGTCCAGCAGCAGGGTCTCGGTCAGCGGCGTGCCGGGGCCGAAGCCGGCCTGCTGGCGCACCATGTCGGCGTCGTGCGCCACCAGGCCCTGCACCTGGATGTCACCGGCGCGGAACAGCGGCCCGCTGTCGGCCACCAGCAGCAGTTGTGCCTGCTGGGTGCTGGCGTCCACGCTGGCGTCGCTGCCGGCCAGTTCGGCCGCGGCGTAGCCGGCGCTGCGCAAGCGACCCATCAGCGCGCTCTTGGCGGCGGCCCAGTCGGCGTTGCGAAAGGGCGTGCCCTCGCGCAAGGGCCAACTGCTGCGCAGCGCGTCGCGCAGCGCCAACGCGGCGGGTTGGCGGGCCGCGATGTCGCGGTCCAACGCGCCTTCGGTGACCAGGCTGAATCCCGCCACGCGGGTGAGCGGGCCGGGCTCCACCCGCAGTTGCAGGTGGGCGGGGTTGGCCGCATCGCGTTCCAGCTGCACCTGGGCGTTGAAGTGGCCTTCGGTCTGCAGCAGCGCACGTGCCTGCGCCGGGGCGCCGGCCTGCAGGCGCAGCCATTCGGTGTCGTCGACGGCGTCTTCGCCCGACAGGCGCGCCACGCGCGCCAGGTCCAGGTGCTGCTCCAGCAGCGCCTTCAAGGGGGCCGGGGCCTGCACCTGCAAGGTGAAGGCCGGTGCCGCTGCAGCCGGGGCCGACGCTGCGGCGCCGGCCGGCACGGGCACGACCGGCGGGGCGGGGGTGGCGCAGGCGGTCAGCAGGACCAGCCCGGCCAGCGCCGCCGCTGCGGCGCTGCGGTTTTTCATTTGCTGAGCAGGCGCATCGCCCCTTCCAGCCCGGCCAGCGACAGCGGGAACATGCGCTGGTTCATCAACTGCTGCACCACGGCGATGCTCTGGCGGTATTGCCACACGCCGGGGGGTTCAGGGTTGATCCAGGCGAACTTCGGGAAGGCGCTGGTCAGGCGCTGCAGCCACTGCGCGCCGGGTTCTTCGTTGTTGTATTCCACGCTGCCACCGGGCTGCAGGATTTCATAGGGGCTCATCGTGGCGTCGCCCACGAAGATGAGCTTGTAGTCCTTGTTGTACTTGCGGATCACGTCCCAGGTGGCGAATTTCTCGCTGTAACGCCGGCGGTTGTTCTTCCACATGAAGTCATAGACGCAGTTGTGGAAGTAGTAGAACTCCAGGTGCTTGAACTCGGTCTTGGCGGCGGAGAACAGCTCTTCCACCCGGTGGATGTGTTCGTCCATGGTGCCGCCCACGTCCATCAGCAGCAGCACCTTCACCTTGTTGTGGCGCTCGGGCACCATCTTGATGTCCAGCAAGCCGGCGTTGGCGGCGGTGCAGTGGATGGTGTCGTCCAGGTCCAGCTCCATCTCGGAGCCTTCGCGCGCGAAGCGGCGCAGCCGGCGCAGCGCCACCTTGATGTTGCGCGTGCCCAGTTCCAGCGTGTCGTCGTAGTCCTTGTAGGCGCGCTGGTCCCACACCTTCACCGCGCTCCTGTTGCGGCCCTTGTCCTGGCCGATGCGGATGCCCTGCGGGTTCGCGCCATAGGCGCCGAAGGGGCTGGTGCCGCCGGTGCCTATCCATTTGTTGCCACCTTCGTGGCGTTCCTTTTGCTCTTCGAAACGCTTTTTCAGCGTTTCCATCAGCTCGTCCCAGCCCATTTTTTCAATCTGGGCCTTTTCTTCGGCGCTGAGCTGCAGTTCCAGGTTCTTGCGCAGCCATTCCAAAGGCACGTCCTTGGAGAAATCGGTCAGCAACTCCACGCCCTTGAAATAGGCACCGAAGGCGCGGTCGAACTTGTCGAAGTGGGCCTCGTCCTTCACCAGCGTGGTGCGGGCCAGGTAATAAAAGTCGTCCACACGGGGTTCGATCACGCCGGCCTGCATGGCTTCCAGCAAGGTGAGGAATTCCTTGACAGAAACCGGCAGCTTGGCCGCACGCAGGGTGTAGAAGAACTGGATGAGCATGGTGATCTTTCCTGGCCACGGGGCTCAATGCGGCTTGCCGGCGGACGATAACCCGGGACGATGATGCCCGCAGTATCAGCCATTCACCCGGCCACGCCGTGGTCGGGGTGGGCCGCCGGCGCGGGCGGGCAATGACGGCCGACACCACCCTGAACGCCATGGTGTGGCTGGTGGCCACCCAGTTCCTGCTGTATGCGGTGGGCTGGGTGCTGTGCGGCTTCCTGCTGCGCGAGCACCGCGCCACCATCTTCCATTGGGCGGGCTTCATGGCGCTGATCGGCACCGGCTTCGTGCTCAGTGCCCAGCGCGATGACGCCCGCACCTGGCTGGCCTACTGCGGGGCCGACCTGGCCTTCACGGCCGGGCTGCTGTCGCTGTGGCGCGGCCTGGCCTCTTACTTCGGGCTGTCGCCGTGGCTTCACTTCCAGTGGGCGGCGCTGGTGCTCACCTTCGGCGGCCTGATGCTGATGGGCCCCGCGCGCGAGCAGGCTTCGATGCGGGTCGTGTTCATGAACGCGATGAACCTGACCGTCATGCTCGCCCTGCTGGCCGGTGTGCATGGCAGGGTGTCGCGCCAGTACGGGCGCCGCCGGGCACTGCTGCTGGCCTTGCCAGGGCTGCTGATCGCCATCGCGTTTTTGGTGGCCATCGCGCGGCAGTTGATGCACATGGAAATGCCGTTGGAAGTGCACCGCATCGACAGCAACAACCTGCGTGCGCTGTTCGTCTTCATCGCCGCGGCGGCCATCTTCAACTTCACCTTCATTGCGCTGCTCACCCAGCGCCTGCTGCAGCGCCTGCGCCACCTCAGCCGCCACGACGCGCTCACCGGCCTGGTGAACCGCCGCGCGCTGGACGATGACATCCAGCGCGAATGGCAGCGCTGGCGCCGCACCGGGCTGCCGTTTGCCCTGCTGGTGCTGGACCTGGACCACTTCAAGCGGGTGAACGACACCCACGGCCACCTGGCCGGTGATGCGGTGTTGGCGCAGACCGGCGAGCGCCTGCGCGCCAGCGCCCGGGCCACCGACACGGTGGCGCGCATTGGCGGGGAGGAGTTCGTGGTGCTGGCCCCGCAGGTGCAGGCCGATGGCCTGGGCATGCTGGCCGAGCGGATGCGCGCCGACCTGGCGGGCAGCGGCTTTGACCTGCCGGGGGTTCGGCTGTCGCTGACCGCCAGCGTGGGGGCCGCCCTGGTGGCGCAGGGCGACAGCGACCCGCAGCAGGTCTTGCAGCGCGCCGACCAGGCGCTGTACCGCGCCAAGGCACAGGGCCGCAACCGGGTGGTGCTGGACGCGGCCGAGGCCGAAGCTGTGGCGGCCTGAAAGCCCGGCGGCAGGCTGGCGGCCGCCCATTGGGCCGGGGGATTGAATTTCGGGGTCAATGGCAGCGCCCCGCGGCCGATAACGGTCTGAATGTTCAGCAATGTCGCCCTCGTCCTGTTCACCGTCTTCCTGATGCAGGTGGTGGTCAGTTGCGCCTGGGCGCTGGGCCAATGGGCGCTGGAACTGCCGCGCCGGCCGGCCCTGCACTGGGCCGCCGCCTCGGCGCTGGGGGCGGCTGGCATGGCCTTGACCTTGCTGCGCGGCACCTTGCCGCTGTGGTTCGCCATACCGCTGGGCAATGTGTTCACGCTGGCGTCGGCGCTGGCGTTCGCGCGCGGCCTGCGGGTGTTCCTGGGCCTGCCGCTGAACGACCGTGAAAACCTGGCGCTTCTGGCCGGCGTGTCGGTGACGGCGGTGGCGGCGGGTTTCACACTGCAGGGGCCCGGGGTGGTGCTTCTGGCCATGGCCACCAGCGCTGGTGTGCTGTGGGCCTTCACCCAGGCCGCCTGGCAGAGCGCACGGGCGCTGCGCCTTGAATTCAACAATCGGGTGGCACTGGCACTGATGCTGCCCATGGCGCTGATGTCCTGCATGGTGCTGGTGCGCCTGGCCGGGGCGCTGTCCGGCGGCGTCAAGGTGCTGCACGTGGACACCCTGTTGAACGTGGCGGTGGCGCTGCTGTACCTGCTGTTCACGGCCCTGCTGCACCTGAGCATGGCCTCGATGGTGGTGCTGCGCCTGATGGCCAGCATGCGGCGCCTGTCCACCCGCGACGCCCTCACCGGCCTGCTCAACCGCGGCGAGTGGCTGCGCCAGCTGCAGGCCCAGCACCGCTGGCTGGGCCGCTTCGGCGAGCCCTTTTCGGTGCTGCTGCTGGACATTGACCACTTCAAGCGCATCAACGACACCTGGGGCCACCCGGCGGGTGACGCCGTCCTGGTCAGCACCGCGCAGTTGTTGCTGTCCACCGTGCGCGGCATGGACGTGGTGGGCCGGCTGGGGGGCGAAGAGTTCGTGGTGCTGCTGCCGCGCGCCGACGCCGCCGAAGCCCTGGCGGCGGCCGAGCGCCTGCGCAGCGCCCTGGCGGCCACGGCCCTGGCCTGGAAACAGCAGGCCATCGAGCTGACCGTGTCGGTGGGCGTGGCCACGGCCACCGACGCTGACGAAACGCCCGAGCGCCTGATCGAACGCGCGGACGCCGCGATGTACGTGGCCAAGCGCAGCGGCCGCAACCGCTCGGTGGTGGCGCCCGGGCTGGCCGTGGTGGCCCCGCCGCAGGCAGTCAGCGCGGCCGCGTGAGCTGGAAGTCCAGGTGCGTGCGCACCGTGGGCCATTCGGCCGCGGTGATGCTGTAGACCGCGGTGTCGCGCAGCGTGCCATTGGTGGCGCGCTGGTGCGAGCGCAGGACGCCGTCCAGCTGCGCGCCCAGGCGTTCAATGGCGCGCCGGCTGGCGGTGTTGAAGCGGTGGGTGCGGAATTCCACGGCAATGCACTGCAGGGTGTCGAAGGCATGGGCCAGCAGCAGCCGCTTGGCCTGGGTGTTCAGCGGGCTGCGCTGCACCCGCTTGGCGTACCAGGTGGAGCCGATTTCCACGCGCTGGTGAACCGCGTCGATGTTCATGTAGGTCGTCATGCCCACGGGCGTGCCGGCCGCGTCCAGCACCGCGAAGGGCAGCATCAGGCCCTTGTCCTGCAGGTCCAGCCGGCGCGCGATTTCGGCCGCCATCTGCTCGGGGGCGGGGATGCCGGTGTACCAAAGCTTCCACAGCTCCGCTTCGAGCACCGCGTCGGACAGGGCGCCGGCATGTTCGGCGGCCAGCGGCACCAGGCTGGCGTGTTCGCCGCGCAGCGTGACCGGGACGGCGATGCGGGGCAGCGGGCTCACCGGTTGTGCCGCTGCATGAAGACCAGCTTCTCGAACAGGGTCACGTCCTGCTCGTTCTTCAGCAGCGCGCCCACCAGCGGCGGCACGGCCACCTTCTCGTCCTTGCTCTGCAGCGCTTCCAGCGGAATGTCCTCGGCCACCAGCAGCTTCAGCCAGTCCAGCAGTTCGCTGGTGCTGGGCTTTTTCTTCAGCCCGGGCAGGTTGCGCACGTCGTAGAAGGTTTTCAGCGCCGCGCCCAGCAGTTCTTTCTTCAGCCCGGGGAAGTGCACGTCCACGATCTTCTGCATCGTGTCGGCCTCGGGGAACTTGATGTAGTGGAAGAAGCAGCGGCGCAGGAAGGCGTCGGGCAGTTCCTTCTCGTTGTTCGAGGTGATGAACACCACCGGCCGGTGCACCGCGCGCACCAGTTCGCGCGTCTCGTAGACGTAGAACTCCATGCGGTCCAGCTCGCGCAGCAGGTCGTTCGGGAATTCGATGTCGGCCTTGTCGATCTCGTCGATCAGCAGCGCCACCGGCTGCTCGGCCGTGAAGGCCTGCCACAGCGTGCCCTTGACGATGTAGTTGCGGATGTCGCGCACCTTGTCGGCGCTGACCGGGTCGGCCAGCTGGCTGTCGCGCAGGCGGCTGACCGCATCGTATTCATACAGGCCCTGCTGGGCCTTGGTGGTGCTTTTCACGTGCCACTGCAGCAGCGGCATGGAAAGCGCCGTCGCCACTTCCTCGGCCAGCATGGTCTTGCCGGTACCGGGTTCGCCCTTGATCAGCAGCGGGCGCTTCAGCGTGATGGCCGCGTTCACCGCCAGCATCAGGTCGGGGGTGGCGACGTAGCCTTCTGTACCTTCGAATTTTGGGGCGGCCATGGCAGGGAAAGCAGGTGGGTGCGGGCCAGTATATCGACCGTGCCCGCCACCCTATAATCTTTGACCATCCTCAAAAATCGCCGCGAAATCTGATGAAAGCCTTCCGCTCGCACTTCAGCCTGTCGTTGATGGTTCTGGCCTTGGCCGCGCCCTGGGGCGCGCAGGCCCAGGACGCCAAGGCCGGTGCCGCCAAGGCCGCCATGTGCGAGGGCTGCCACGGCATCCCGGGCTACCAGGCCAGCTTCCCTGAAATCCACAAGGTGCCGATGATCTCGGGCCAGAACGCCAAGTACATCGCCTCGGCGCTGGACGCCTACCGCAAGGGCGACCGCAAGCACCCCACCATGCGTGGCGTGGCCGGTTCGCTCACCGACGCCGACATCGCCGACCTGTCCGCCTTCTACGCTGAACACGGCAAGGGCAGCGGCGCGGCCGTGCCGGCCGAACTGGCCAGCCCGGTGCCGGCCGAACTGAAGGACCGCCTGCAGGTGTGCGTGGCCTGCCACGGTGCCAACTTCAGCAACACCACCGACGCCGCCAATCCGCGCCTGGCCGGCCAGCACGCGGACTACCTGGCCGTGGCGCTGCGCTCCTACATGGTGGACGGCAACCCGCAGGTGGGCCGTTCCAACGCCACCATGCGTGGCATGGTGGCCCAGCAGGTGGATGGCAAGAAAAAGGCCACCTTCAGCCCGTCCGAGATCAAGCAGCTGGCGGCCTACCTGTCCAGCCTGCCCGGCGAGCTGAAAACCGTCAAGCAGCCGCCGCTGCGTTGACGCCACCCCTGCCGGGCCTGCCGCCCGGTCGCCGGAAAGCCGCTGCAATGCAGCGGCTTTTCTCGTTTCTGGGTGCGGCTGAACCTGCGAAGCTGCTCAAGCGCTGGCCGGTCCCGTCCGATATCGAAAGGGGCCTTGGCTGGCCTGCGTTCGAGCCCATGCTGAAAAAGATTCCGGTCACCCAATTGCGCCTGGGCATGCACGTGCATGCGCTGGAAGGCGCGTGGCTGGACCATCCCTTCTGGAAGACGCGCTTCGTGCTGCGCGACCCGGCCGACCTGCACAAGCTGCGGACCAGCCCGGTGAAGGAACTGTGGATCGACCCGGCCAAAGGCCTGGACGTGGCGGAAGAACGCGAGGGCGTGGCGCCTCAGCGCAGCCCGCTGGGCACCGCGGGGCCGACCGGGCCTCGCGGGTTGGTGCCCACCGCCGCGGTCCCGCTGGCCGCCGAACTGCCTGAGCTCCCGGCCCCGCGCCGCAGCCTGCAGGAAGAATTGCACGAAGCCGCCAAGGTGTGTGAACGTTCGCGCGCCGCGGTGACATCCATGTTCAACGAGGCCCGCCTGGGCAAGGCCCTGGACGCCGAACATTGCCGGCCGCTGGTGGACGAGGTGTCGGCCTCGGTGTTCCGCAACCCCGGCGCGCTGGTCAGCCTGGCACGCCTGAAGACCGCCGACGACTACACCTACATGCACAGCGTGGCCGTGTGCGCGCTGATGGTGGCGCTGGCGCGCCAGCTGGGCCACGACGACAACTTCTGCCGCGAGGCCGGCCTGGCCGGCATGCTGCACGACCTGGGCAAGGCGGCGCTGCCGATGGAGATCCTGAACAAGCCCGGCAAGCTGACCGAAGAGGAATTCGCCGTGGTGCGCCTGCACCCGCTGCGCGGTCATGAAATGCTGCTGGAAGCGCGCGGCGCCAACGAGAGCGCGCTGGAGGTGTGCCTGCACCACCACGAACGCGTGGACGGCCGCGGCTACCCGCACCAGCTGTCGGGCGACCAGCTCACCCACCTGGCCCGCCTGGGTGCGGTGTGCGACGTGTACGACGCCATCACCTCCAACCGGCCCTACAAGGCCGGCTGGGACCCGGCCGAGTCCATCGCCCGCATGGCCGGCTGGAAGGGCCAGTTCGACGAGGACGTGTTCCGCGCCTTCGTCAAGAGCCTTGGCATCTACCCCAGCGGCTCGCTGGTGCGGCTGGAGTCGGGCAAGCTGGCGGTGGTGGTGGAGCAGCACCCGCAGCTGCTCACATCGCCGCTGGTGCGGGCCTTCTTCTCCACCAAGAGCCAGATGCCGATCACGCCCACCTTGATCGACCTGGCCCGGCCGGGCTGCAGCGACCGCATCGTCGAGCGCGAGAACCCGGCCAAGTGGAACTTCCCGCACCTGGACGCCATGTGGGCGGGCGAGGACGCGCTGAAGAAGCGCGGCTGAGCCACCCGCCCCGCGCCGTCAAACGGTGACCAGGCCGGGCACCGGCGGCAGGCCCAGGTCCCGCGCCAGCCGGGCCCAGGCCCGGTCGTCCAGGCGCGAGCGCACCCTGGCCAGCACCTGGGCGAAGGGCTCCGGCGGCAGTTGCTGCTGCAGGGCCCCGAACAGTTCGGCTCGTTCGGCCGGGTTCAGGCCGACGGCCAGCCAGGGCAGGGTGTCTTCCATCTCGGCGGGCGACAGGCTGGCGTGAAGGCGCTGCTCCAGGGCGCGGATTTCCTCGTCGCTGTAATTCGCCCACAGCACGGCGTTGTGCGCGGTCTCTTCCAGGTGCATGTGTGCCAGGTTCTCCGCCACAAAGAGCGCCAAGTGCTGATAGAGCGCCAGCGCCGACGCCGCGTCGGGCTGGGCGCGCAGCCCTTGGCTGGCCGCCTGCAACGCCGCAATGGCCTGCAGGTGCTGCCCGTGCGCGGCTTCGGCCTCGGCGCAGCTGCCGCCCTGGCGCGCCTGCATCGCCGCGTGCACGAAGTCGTTCTCGTGCTGCACATGGGCGCGGCATTGCGCCAGCAACCCGTCCACTTGGGTCAGCACCTGCGCCCGTGCCTGCGTGTCGTCGATGTCCAGGCTGCCCACGCGCACCAGCACCTGGCACAGGCGGGCCCGCAGGGCCTTGTGGATGAAGCGGTAGATGTCGTGGCGCTGCAAGGTGGCGGGACGCAGCAGGGCGGGGTGGACGGCCATGTTCATGGGATCTCCTGGTGATGTGAAGTTCGCTTGAGGGGGTCGGCGCCGGCCTCACCGGCGACCTGCGGCCAGTGTTCCGCTGTGCGCGTGGCGGCGCATCGGCCGCTGGAGCCAGCGCGTGGTGCCGCCACCGTGGCCCGCACGGGCCATGGGGCATGGCCCTGGCCCATGCGGGCCATGTGCTTTGGTACCGAGGACGCATGTGCCGCGGGCCCTGAATTCCGACACTGCTTCCCAGGCCCTGTCGACCTTGACGGCCTTGTTGCACTGGAGTCCCCCATGAACACCCGCACCCCTTCGCACCCGCAGCCCTCGCCGCGTTCGCTGGCCATGCACCTGGTTCTGACCCTGGGCGCGCGCGGCCTGGCCTGGACCGCCGGGCTGAACCTGGCCCCGCGCCCGGCGCGCTCCGAACGCGGCTTTGACGCACTGGACTGCGAAGCCAATGCCATGACGCCCGGCCCGGCCGCGCAGCGCTGACGCCTTGGCCCCGCCGACCTGCTGGAACGAAGCATGAACCGCTTGCGCCGCCTTGCCGCCCGGGCCTGGACCGGCTTCACCGCGCTGCTGGCCTGCCTCAGCGCCTGGGCCCTGGTGGCCAGCGCCCTGGTGCTGGCGCCCGGGGATGCGCACGGCACGCCGTCTGCCCCCGCGCTGCCTCAGCGCCTGGCGGACACCGGCCTGCACGCGGCCGGCGTGCTGGCCTTCGCGCCGCAGTACCCGTTGTGGACCGACGGCGCCGACAAGCGCCGCTGGATCTGGCTGCCGCCCGGTACCGCCATCGACGCCCGCAACGCCGATGCCTGGCGCTTTCCGCCCGGCACCCGGCTGTGGAAGGAATTCGCCTACGGCGGCCGGCCCCTGGAGACGCGCTACCTGGAACGCCTGCGCGACGGCACCTGGCGCTTTGCGGCCTATGTGTGGAACACCGCAGGCACCGAAGCGCAGTTGGCGCCCGAAGCCGGGTTGCACGGCCTGCCCACGGGCGTGGCCGCCCCGGCGGCGCACGACGTGCCCTCGCGCAGGGACTGCCGCGCCTGCCACGACGGGGCCGCGGTGCCGGTGCTGGGCTTCTCGGCATTGCAACTCTCACCCGATCGCGACCCGCTGGCCCCGCACGCCACGTCGTCTCCGCTGGACCTGCCAGCGCTGGTGCGCCAGGGCCGCCTGCGCCACCTGAACCCCGCATTGCTGGCCGCGCCGCCGCGCATTCCCGCGGTCGACCCCGGGGAGCGCGCCGCGCTGGGCTATCTGCACGGCAACTGTGCGCACTGCCACAACCATGTCGGCCGGCCGGTGCCGGTGGCGCTGAGCCTGTCGCAAACCGTGGTGGACGCGCCCGCCAGCCTGCAGCGGGTGCGCGAATCCTTGTTCACCGCGCCGCTGCGCTTTCACCCCGGCGAACTGGTGGCCCACGCGCCAACGGCCGCGGCCGCGCTGCCGCTG
Source organism: Burkholderiales bacterium JOSHI_001 (assembly GCA_000244995.1). NCBI lineage: Bacteria > Pseudomonadati > Pseudomonadota > Betaproteobacteria > Burkholderiales > Burkholderiales bacterium JOSHI_001. The sequence goes on from CM001438.1 coordinate 1,521,020, forward strand.
CGTTTGCGCTCGCGCGATCCGCGCCTGCAGATGCCGCCACTGGGCACCCGTCTTCCTGATCCCGAGGGCCTGGCCCTCATCGAACGTTGGCTTGCCAACACCCCATCCCCCAAGGAGAACCTGCCATGACCCATCGCACCCGAATCACGTCCCTGGCCGCCGGCACGCTGGCCTTGACCACCGCGGCGCTGCTGCTGCCCGCCGCCGGCCCGGCCCAGGCCGACCCGGCGCGCCACGGCCAGACCGACAAGCGCCTGGTGGAGCGTGGCCGCTACCTGGTGGCCACCTCTGGCTGCGGCGACTGCCACACGCCGATGAAAATGGGCGAGCGCGGGCCCGAACCCGACCTGGCGCGCGCGCTGTCGGGCCACCCGGCGGGCCTGGCCCTGCCGCCTGCGCCGCGCCTGCCGGCCGGCCCCTGGATCGTCAGCGTGGCCGCCACCAACACCGCCTGGGCCGGCCCCTGGGGCGTGAGCTTCACCGCCAACCTGACCCCCGACGCCGAAACCGGCCTGGGCCGCTGGACCTTCGAGGACTTCCGCGACACCTTGCGCACCGGCCGCCACCAGGGCCGCGGGCGCGAAGTGCTGCCGCCCATGCCCATCGTGGCCACCAAGCACTTCAACGACGCCGACCTGAAGGCCGTCTGGGCCTACCTGCGCTCGGTGCCGGCGGTGAACAACCGCGTGCCCGAGCCCCTGCCGCCCAGCCCCTGAGGCCGGCCCGGCCCGAGGGGCCGGACCTGGATGCGCCCGCCCGTTGCCGGCTCAGCCGGCGCTGACCCAGGGCCGCAGTTCCTCCAGGCGCTGGCGCACATAGGCCAGCACCTGGCGGCGCTTTTCCGGGCCGCGCTTGCCGTCGTCGTCCCCACCCGCATCGCCGCCGAAAAAGTCGGGCGCCACGTCCTCGATGCGTTCGTAGATGCCCTTCCACAGCTTCTTCAGCCCGTGAACCGACACCCCCAGCGCCGGCATCAGCGCGGCGTCGGCGTCGTCGAACAGCGACAGCCACAGCAGCCGGCGCTGCTGGGCTGAGAAGCGAAAACGTGGCGGTTCGCTCTCAAAGCAGTTGCGGATGGTGGTGCCGGGCAGGCGCGTGCGGGCCTGCTCGCGCGTCAGGCCCATGAACGTGGGCCGCAGCGGCGCCGGCAGCGGGGCCAGCGCCTCCTCGTCGGCGAAGGCCAGCAGGTCGTAGCCGCTTTGGCGGTGCACCTCGCTCATGGCCTGGCTGTTCTCCAGGTACAGGGCCTGCCAATTCCAGCCCAGGTGGTGCACGCGGAACGACTCCTGGGCGCAGGCCACCACCTTGTGCACCTGCGGGTCGGCCAGGTCCAGGCTGGGCATGGTGAAGTGCAGCACCAGGTTCACCAGGCTGCCGGCGGCGTTGCAGCGGCCGATCTCGCGGTCGTCCATCGGCAGCAGGGCGCCGCCGCGCAGGCCGTCGTAAACGCGCCGGGCCAGGTGGGCGCGGGGGCGGCCGGTCAGCGCCAGGGCCTGCGCTTGCGCTGGCGACAGCATCAGCGACACCCCCCAGCCCAGCACGCGCTGTCCGGCCGGCAGCGACAGGTCCTCCATCACGCCGGCCAGCAGCGCGGCTTCGTCCATCAGGCGTGGCCACTGCGCGGCGATGGCGGCGCGGTCGGCCGCGTCGGCCGCCACGTGCGGCGGCAGCAGGGCCATGCATTCCGACAGGTCGGTCGGCTGCATGGGCCGGTGCACCATGCGCATGATGCGATCCACCGGCTTCATGGCGCCCAGGGCCGCAGTTCCTCGGGCCGCTGGCGCACATAGGCCAGCACCAGGCGGCGCTTCTCGGGGCCGCGCTTGCCGTCGTCGACACCGGCGCCAATGCCGACATCGCCGCCGAAGAATTCGGGCTCCACGTCTTCGATGCGTTCGTAGATGCCGCGCCAGAGCTTCTTCAGCCCGTGCACCGACACGTCCAGCTTGCGCATCAGCGCGTCGTCGCGTTCGTCGAACAAGGACCGCCACAGCAGGCGCCGCTGGCTGGCCGACAGGCGAAAGCGCGGCGGCGTGTGCTCGAACACATGGCGCAGCGTCAACCCGGGCAACATGGCCATGGCCTCGCCGCGGGTGATGCGAAACAGCGCGCAGCCATCGGGCGGCGCACCGGCTGGCAGTTCGTCGCTGCGGCGCTGGCCCGCGGCCAGCAGGTAGGGCTCGTGGGCCAGCGGCGCCGCCTGGTAGAAGGCCGCGATGCGGTGGCCGCTGTGGGCCACGCGGAAGGCCTCGTTGGCCATGTTCAGCACGCTCAGAGCCTGCGGGTCCTGCAGGTCCATGTTGCGCTGGTGGTAGTGCAGGGCGAAGAACACGATGCCGTCGGCTGCGTTGGCCCGGCCGATGGCCCGTTCGTCGGGCAGGTCCAGCGAGCCGTCGATCAGCGCGGCGTACACGCCCGCCACCAGGTCGGCGGCGCCCCCTCCGCCTTGGAGCGTCTTCGCGATGCTCGCCGCCATGAATGCCTGCGGCAGGATGACGGTGACCCCCAGGCCCTGCAGGCGCTGGCCGGGCGACCGCGCCAGGTCCTCGATGGGGCCGGCCACCAGGGCCGGGTGTTCGCACAGGCGTGACAGCAATTCGGGCAAGGCACTGCGCTGCGCGGGCGGCAGCAGCAGCCACGGCGGCAGCAGGTCCAGGGCCTCGGGCACGTCCTCGCGTTCCAGCGGGCGCTGGCGCAGGCGCGCGGGCAGGGCGGCGGCGGGGGCCGGAGGGGGCATGGCAGGCAGGGCAGGGTGGTGACAGCACTGCGGCGGGCAGGGCGCTGACCGATCTTAGAAGCAGTCGCCGCCCGACGTGCAGCGGGCCGGCCCGAACCCAAGGGGGTCAGGCCAGGGCCTGGTGCGTGACCAGCACGCTGGCCCCGCCCAGCAGGGGCAGGCACTCGTCGGGTTGCAGGCCCACCGCCAGGCAGTCCGCACGCAGTTCGCCTTCGGTGCGCGTGCCCTGGGCCTGGCCGGTCATGCGCTGGGCCAGCCCGAAGACCAGGGCCGGCACCTGCACGCGCCGGGCATCATCGGCCAGGTGGTCCAGCAGCAGCACCCGGGCACCTGGCCCCAGCCAGCGCAGGGCTTTCCGCAAGCCGGCGCGGCGCCAGGCGCTGTCGCCCGGCGCCAGCACCAGGTTGAACACCAGCAGGTCGTGCTCTTCCGTCGGGGTGTCGTCGCTCACCACCTGCACCCGTGCTGCCATGGCGGCGGTGGGCACCTCGGCGCATGTCGCCGCCGCGTCCTCGGCCCCTTGCAGGCTGGTGAAACGGGTTCGCGGGCCGGCCTGGGCCGCCCAGGCACGCGCCAGGCAGGCGCCGGCATCGTTGAGGCTGAGCACCCGACGCGCCATCGCTGCCACCGGCAGCGTCGCCAGGGCCTGGCCATGCAGGGCGCCCAGGCGCCGCCGCATCAGCTGGCATTGCGCGTCCCAGACGGGCGACACCGGTGGCGCCCTTGCTGGCGCGCGGGCGCGCAGCGCGTCGTCCAGCCGGGAGTCGTCGCTCGCTTGCAGCGGTGCCCGGGCCGCCTGCAGCAGGTCGCCCAGGTAGGCCGAGCCGCGCGGGTCCAGGTACTGGGCGCTGGTCCGCGTGCTGACGTACACCGCGTCGGCGTCGTCGCCCTCGCGCTGCAGCCAGCCCAGCGCCACCAGGGCGTCCAGCAGGTCAGAGGCGGCGCCCGGTGCCAGGCCCAGGGTGGCGGCCAGCCGCGCAGCGGTGCGCGGGCCCTTGCCCAGTTCGGCGAACACGCCCAGATGCTGGCCGGCCGCCAGCGCGCGCGAGGACCACAGGTCCAGCGTGTCCTTCAGCAGCAGGTCGGGCGACAGGGTCCACATGGGCGGGGCGCAGCGGGCCGGTCAGTGCCCCTGGGGTCGGGCCTGGCGGGTCAGCCACCAGGCCGCGGCCTGGCCACGCGAGCGCAGGTCCAGCTTGTCCAGGATGTTGGCGACATGGCGCTTGACGGTGTGCGGGCTGAGGTCCAGTGCGCGGGCGATGGCCTTGTTGCTGTCGCCGGCGGCAATGCGCTGCAGCACCTCGCGCTCGCGCGCGCTCAGCGGTGTGCCGTCCAACGGCGGCGGGGCGGCGGGTTCCAGGTGGCGGGCGCGGGCCAGGGCGGCCAGGACCAACTGCTGCACGGTGTGGCTGAGCTGGTGCACGGCCTCGTCGTAGGCCGTGGGCGCGTGCTGCGCCGGCGGTGCAGCGTCCAGGTTCAGCGTTTCGGTGAGCAGTGTCATGGCGGTTCTCCTTGCGGCGTGCCGCGTCTTCAGGCCCTGACCAGGGCCGCGGCAGACGGCATGGGAGCGGACTGTAGGCAGGCGGCGCGCTCGGCAAAATGCCCAAAAAGAGACTGCTCTTTTAGAGACCCCCCGTCGGGGGGCGGCGATTCAGGTCGGCGGCGTGGCCGGCCGCCAGCGGCCCAGCAGCAGTGCATTGCTGACCACGCTGACCGAGGACAAGGCCATCGCCGCGCCAGCCACCATGGGGTTCAGCAGCCCGAAGGCGGCCAGCGGGATGCCCACCACGTTGTAGGCAAAGGCCCAGAACAGGTTCTGGTGGATGCGCCGTGTCACCGCCTGCGACAACTGCAGCGCGGCCACCACCAGCATCGGGTCGCCGCGCATCAGCGTGAGGCCGGCGCTTTCCATCGCCGAGTCGGTGCCGGTGGCCATGGCCAGGCCCACGTCGGCGGCGGCCAGGGCGGGCGCGTCGTTGATGCCGTCGCCCACCATGGCCACGCGCTGGCCCGGCTGCAGGCCCTGGCGCAGCGCGGCCACCACCGCGGCCTTGTCGGCCGGCAGCACCTCGGCGCGCACCTCGTCCATGCCCAGGGCCTGGGCCGCGGCCTGGGCCGCGCCGCGGTGGTCGCCGCTGACCAGCACCGTCTTCACGCCCAGCGCGTGCAGGGCGGCGATGGCCGGCGCACTGCGGGCCTTCAGGGCGTCGCCAAAGGCCAGCGCGGCCAGCACCTGGGCGCTGCCGGTGTCGGCCAGCCAGGACACACTGAGGCCTTGCGCCGCCCAGGCGTCGGCCTGCGCCTGTTGCGGCCGCGGGGCCAGCCCCAGCTCGTCCAGCCAGCGGCCGCTGCCCAGCACCAGGCTGCGGCCGTCCACCGTGCCCTGCACCCCGCGGCCCGGCACGGCCTGCACCGCGCTGGCCGCGGGCAGCACCAAGGCGCGCTGGCCGGCGGCGTCGTGCAGCGCACGCGCCAGTGGGTGGGCGCTGCCCTGCTGCAGCGATGCGGCCTGGCGAAGCGCCTGGGTGTCGTCGTCCGCGGCCAGGCCCTGCAGTTGGGGCCGGCCTTCGGTGAGGGTGCCGGTCTTGTCGAAGGCCACCACCTTCACCGCGCGCATCAGCTCCAGCGCCTGCGGGTCGCGCACCAGGATGCCCAGCCGCGCCGCCAGCCCCGTGCCCACCATCAGCGTGGCGGGGGTGGCCAGGCCCAGGGCGCAGGGGCAGGCGATGACCAGCACGCTCACCGCGTGGATCAGCGCCGCCGCGGCGTCGCCACGCAGGGCCCACCAGCCGACGAAGGTGAGGGCGGCGATGCCCAGCACCACCGGCACGAAGACCGCCGCCACGCGGTCCACGGTCTGCTGGATGGCGGGCTTCTTGGCCTGGGCTGATTCCACCAGTCGCACGATGCGCGCCAGCGTGGTCTCGGCACCGATGGCCGTGGTGCGCACCCGCAGCAGGCCTTCGCCATTGATCGCGCCGCCGGTGACGCGCTGGCCCACGTCGCGCGGCACCGGCAGGCTTTCGCCGGTGAGCAGCGATTCGTCCACATGGCTGGCGCCTTCGAGGATGTCGCCGTCCACCGCGATGCGCTCGCCCGGGCCCACCAGCACCTCGTCGCCCAGGCGCACCTCGGCCAGCGGCAGCAGCTGGTCCACGCCGCCGCGCCGAACCCGGGCGGTGTCGGGCCGCAGGGCGCGCAGGGCGTCCAGCGCGGCCAGGGTGCGGTGCTTGGCGCGGGCTTCCATCCACTTGCCCAGCAGCACCAGGCTCACCACGACCGCCGCGCTCTCGAAGTACAGGTGCGGCATGCCGCTGGTGTCGCTGGCCCACAGCGCCAGGCTCAGGGCCCAGGCGGCGCCGGTGCCCAGGGCCACCAGCAGGTCCATGTTGCCGGCCCCGGCGCGCAGGGCGCCCCAGCCGGCGCGGAAGAAGCGCCACCCCAGGCCGAACACCACCGGCGTGGCCAGGGCGAACTGCCACCAGGCCGGCAGCATCCAGTGCAGCCCGAAGGCATCGCCCAGCATGGGCAGCACCAGCGGGGCCGACAGGGCCAACGCCAGCGCCACGCGCCAGCCGCCGGCATCGGCGGGGCGCTGGGGTGTTCCGTCGCTGGGGGCCGCGTGGCCCTCGTAGCCGGCGCGGGCCAGCGCGGCCAGCAAGGCTTCGGTGGTGGCGCTGCCGGCCAGGCGCTGCACCTGGGCCGTGTTGGTGGCCAGGTTCACGCTGGCGCTGCCCACACCGGGCACCTTCAGCAGGGCCTTTTCCACCCGTGCCACGCAACTCGCGCAGGTCATGCCGTCCACCTGCAGGGTGACAGCCTCGTGGCCCAGCGCGTAGCCGGCGCGTTGCACCGCGCTGTCCAGCGCGGCCAGCACCGTGCCCGCGCTGGCGCCGTCGGCCAGCTGCACGGCAGCCTGCTCGGTGGCCAGGTTCACCTGCACCCCCTGCACGCCGGGCACCTTGGCCAGGGCCTTTTCCACCCGTGCCACGCAGCTGGCGCAGGTCATGCCAGAGACCGGCAGTTGAAGCAAGGCAGGGGCCGCGACCGTGTTCATGGCCCGATGCTAGGGCGTGGCGGCCCGGCGTGCCGGGGCAAGGACTTGATTTTGCGCAAGCCCTGCCGCGCGCAGGGCCGGGTCGGGCGTCGCATACTGTGCCCCGTATGCCGGCCCGGTTGGGCCGGCGATGGAGCCCACCATGATCGAACTCACCCTGCCCACCATGACCTGCGGCCACTGCGTGCGCACCGTCACCGAAACCGTGCAGCGCGTGGACCCGCAGGCGCAGTTGCAGGTGGACCTGCCGGCCCACCGGGTGCGCATTGAATCGCAGCAGCCGCCCCAGGCCTTCAGCGCCGCGCTCACCGAAGAAGGTTACGCGCCGGCCTGAGGAACCCGCGGCCAGCGCCACCCCTGGCGTTGACAGGGCCGGCCCCGACCCGGAGCGGCACCGGGTTTGCCTACACTCGCGCCACCGTGTGCAACCCTGAAGGGGCCCTGACGATGAACCGCCATCTTTGCCGCGCGCTGGTGATCGGCGCGCTGGCGCTGACCAGCGCGCTGGCCAGCGCCCAGACCTTCCGCTGGGCCAGCCAGGGCGACGCTCTGACCATGGACCCGCACTCGCAGAACGAAGGTCTGACCAACCTGTCGAATTTCCTGACCTATGAACGCCTGGTGCGGCGCGACAAGAAGCTGAACCTGGTGCCCTCGCTGGCCACCGAGTGGCAGCAGGTGAATGCGACGCTGTGGCGCTTCAAGCTGCGCCCGGGCGTGAAGTTCCATGACGGCACCGCCTTCACCGCGGACGACGTGGTGTTCTCCCTGCAGCGCGCCAAGGAACTCACCTCGCAGTTCGCCACCTACGCCAACGCCATGGGCACGGCGCGCCGGGTGGACGACCTGACGGTGGAGTTCCAGCTGCCCGCGGTGAACCCCATCTTCCTGCAGCACCTGGACAGCCTGCTCATCATGAGCAAGGGCTGGAGCGAGAAGAACAAGGTGAGCAAACCGCTGGACTTCAAGAACAAGGAGGAAAGCTTCGCCTCCTTCAACGCCAACGGCACCGGCCCCTTCATCCTGGTGAGCCGCCAGCCCGGCATCAAGACCACCTACAAGCGCAACCCCGCGTGGTGGGACAAGCACGATGGCAATGTGCAGGAGGTGGTGTTCACACCCATCGCCAACGACGCCACGCGGCTGTCGGCGCTGATTTCGGGTGAACTGGACTTCGTGCTCGACCCCGCCCCGCGCGACGTGCCGCGGCTGCGCAACACCGCCGGCGTGAAGGTGGTGGAGGGCACCGAGAACCGGGTCGTCTTCATCGGCATGGACCAGCACAGCGACAAGCTGCAGTACGCCAGCGTGCCCGGTGACAAGAACCCGTTCAAGGACCAGCGCGTGAGGAAGGCGCTGTACCACGCCATCGACATCGAGACCATCAAGACCAAGCTGATGCAGGGCCTGTCGGTGCCCACCGGCGGCAACACACCGTCGTCGCTGGCCTACTGGAACGACCCGGCCATCGAAGCTCGCTTCCCCTATGACCTGGAAGCGGCGAAGAAGCTGATGGCCGAAGCCGGCTACGGCAACGGTTTCGAGGTGACGCTGGATTGCCCCAACAACCGCTACATCAACGACGAAGAAATCTGCCAGGCCCTGGGCTCGATGTGGGCCAAGATCAATGTGCGCCTGCGCGTGAACGCCATGCCGCGCACCCTGTACTTCCCCAAGCTGGACAAGCACGACACCAGCATGTACATGCTGGGCTGGGGCGGCAGCGTCACCGACGCCGAACCCACCCTCACGCCCGTGATGCGCAACCCCGGCGAAAAGGGTGTGGGCTACTACAACTACGGCCGCAGCACCAACGACAAGTTCGACGCCCTGGCCGCCCGGTCCACCGTCGAGCCCGACCCGAAGAAGCGCGAGGAACTGGTCAAGTCCGCGCTGATGGAATGGAAGCAGCAGGTGCACACCATCCCCTTGCACCGCCAGGTCATCCCCTGGGCCATGCGCAGCAACGTGACCGTGGTGCACCGCCCGGACAACTACCTGACCTTGGAGTGGGTCACGGTGGCGCGCTGAGCGCCCGCGGGCCTGCGGGCCCTGGCTGCTTGTGGCGGCGGTGGGTTAGCCGCTGTATGGCACCGACCTGTTCGCGCAGGACACTGGCAGCACCGGCTGCATCGACAACGGCTATGCCATGCGCCAGCTGGGCCTGCGCTTCTACACCGAGGACAACCTGCGCATCTACCGCCAGGTGACGAACCGCGTCATGCAGCACTGACGCACCGGTTCATGGGCGGGGCGGGCGGTCGGCGCCGCCGGGCACACGCACGGGCGCGGCAGCTTGCATGCGCTATCGTGCGGCCCGATGACCGTTCCCCCGCCCGCCACTTTCACGTCCGGCCTGCGTTTCGACCGCCTGGACGCGCTGCGCGGACTGGCCATCGTGTGGATGGCCGTTTTTCATTTCAGCTTCGACCTGAACCACTTCGGCCTGCTGCAGCCGCGACAGAACTTCTACACCGACGCCTTCTGGACCGGCCAGCGCACGGCCATCGTGTCGATGTTCCTTTTCTGTGCCGGGCTGGGCCAGGCGGTGGCGTTGCACGCGCCCCAGGGCTGGCCGCGCTTTTGGCGCCGCTGGGCCCAGGTGGCGCTGTGCGCGCTGGCGGTATCCGCCGGTTCGGCCCTGATGTTTCCGCGCAGCTGGATCAGCTTCGGCGTGCTGCACGGCATGGCCGTGATGCTGGTGCTGGCCCGCCTGGCCGCACCGCTGCGCGCGGGCCTGTGGCCGCTGGGCGCGCTGCTGCTGGCGCTGCCCCAGTGGCTGCAGCACCCCTTCTTCGACCAGCGCGCCACCAACTGGGTGGGCCTGGTCACGCACAAGCCCGTCACCGAAGACTTCGTGCCGGTGCTGCCCTGGCTGGGCGTGATGCTCTGGGGCCTGGCCGCCGGCCAGTGGCTGCTGTCGCACCGGCCGGGTGTGCTGGCCGGCGCACTGCCACAGGCGCTGGCCCCGCTGGCACGGCTGGGGCGCTGGTCGCTCAGCTTCTACATGCTGCACCAGCCGTTGCTGATCGCGCTGATCGTGCTGGCCATGCAGGTCCTGCACTGACCGCCCGGGGCTGAAACCCTCCGTTACCGCTGCTTCGATTGGCGGCGCTTTTTCGGGCCTGCCTGGCCTTGTCCGTGCCGCGCCCGCGCCGATAGCCCTGTCAGCGGCGAAGCACGCCGCGCGGTTCAACCGGACGCGAGAGGTCTGTCCATGTCCCACCCCATTGCTTCCCTGGCCTGGCTGCAGCGCGCAGCCCAGGTGACGCTGCCCGCCGCGGTGCGCAGCAGCGCCGACGCGACCGCGCCTGTCGCCGCGGCGGCCCCGGCCGCGCCGGCCAGCGCGGCGCAGGACCTGGCCACGGCCGTGCAGGCCGCCACGCGGCCCGAACCCGTGGTGGCGCCCCAGGCCCCCGTGACCGAAACGCCGGTGGCGCGCACCGAGGTGGACCCGGTGGTGCAGCAGTTCACCCAGGCCCTGATGTTCGCCCTGCACCGTGCCGGGCGCGAACGTGACGAGGACGACGGCCATGGCCGCCACCACGGCCACGGCCACGGCCGCGGCCATGGCGACGACGATGATGGCGAGCGCTGGCACCGCCGCGACGGTGCCCGCGCCTACCGCGACATGGACAGCCTGGCGCAGCGCCTGGGCGAACTGGCGGCACAGATCCGCCGTGCTGATGCGCCGGCCACCCCGGCCCCCCGCGCCCAGCGCCACGGCGCCCGCGGCGCCGAGCGCCAGCCCGGTGGCGCCGGTGGACGTGCCGGTGCCCACACCGCCGACGGCCGCAGCGGCAGCACCGGCAGCCGCGGCCAACGCGGTCAACGCGGCCGCGCCCGCCGCGCGCCCCAACCCGCTGCAACGCCTGCTGGACGCCTTTGGCGCGCTGGGCACCACGGCGCAGCCGGCATCGGACCCGGCCACACCGGCGGCGGACGCTCCATCGGCGCGCGAGCGCCTGGCACGCTTCCTGGAACAACTGGCCCAGGCCCTGGCCGCGCCTGGCCAGCGCGCCGCCAACGACGCCTGCGGATGCAGCGCGCGCGGCCGGCTGCTGAACGTCGCGGCCTGACACCGCGGATCCGCCCGCCCGGGCGGCTACCATGGGCCGATGAGCGCCAAGGTCCTGTTCGGCTTCCATGCGGTGACGGTGCGTCTGAAAACGGCGCCCGACTCCGTGATTGAAATCCACGTTGATGCCAGCCGGCGCGACGCCCGCATGCGGCAATTCCTGCAGCGGGCGCAGACCGCCGGCGTGCGCCTGATCGACAGCGACGACGCGCGCCTGTGCAGCCTGGGCGGCAGCTCGCGCCACCAGGGCGTGGTGGCGCGCGTGAACCCGGTCAGCGCTGCGCGCACCGTGGCCGAGGTGCAGGACCTGGCCGAAGGCCCGCTGCTGCTGCTGGTGCTGGACGGCGTGACCGACCCGCACAACCTGGGCGCCTGCCTGCGCGTGGCCGATGGCGCCGGCGCCAACGCCGTCATCGCGCCCAAGGACCATGCCGTGGGCCTGAACGCCACCGTGGCCAAAGTGGCCAGCGGTGCGGCCGAGACCGTGCCCTACCTGATGGTGACCAACCTGGCGCGCACGCTCAATGAACTGAAGGACAACGGCGTCATGGTGCTGGGCTTCAGCGACACCGCCACCGAAAGCCTGTACGACGCCGACTTCAGCGGCCCGGTGGCCCTGGTGCTGGGTGCCGAAGGCAAGGGCCTGCGCCAGCTGTCGGCCAAGACCTGCGACCGCCTGCTGTCCATCCCCATGCAGGGTGCGGTGGAAAGCCTGAACGTGTCGGTGGCCGCCGGCGTGTGCCTGTACGAGGCGCGCCGCCAACGCCTCAAGGGCTGAAGGCCGTGCTGTCCGAAGAGCCCCTGCAGGCGGTGCGCGCCGCGCTGGGTTTCGCGGCCAGGGTGGTGGTGCTCAGCGGCGCTGGGGTCAGCGCCGAAAGCGGCATTGCCACCTTCAGGGACGCCCTGAATCGAGCCCCCAAGGCGCCTGCGGCGTCGGCCCCCCAGGGGGGCGCGTTCGCCTCGGGGCGGCCCGGCGGCGAACCCGGCCACTGGTCGCGTTTCGATCCGGCGCAACTGGCCAGCGTGGACGGCTTTCGCGCCAACCCGACCCTGGTGTGGGACTGGTACGCCGAACGCCGTGCCGGCGTGCTGGCGGCCGAGCCCAACGCCGGCCACCGCGCACTGGGCGACTTCGCGCGCCGCCACCCGGGGCGTTTGACGGTGGTGACGCAGAACGTGGACAACCTGCACCAGCGCGCCGGCAACACCGACGCCATCCGCCTGCACGGTGACATCCTGGCCGACCGCTGGCTGGACCCCTGCCCGCGCCAGCCCCCCTGCGATGGCCGCGACGCGCTGCCCGAACGCCCGCCGCGCTGTGCCCATTGCGGCAACCTGCGCCGCCCTGGCGTGGTGTGGTTCGGCGAGATGCTGCCCCCGGGTGCCATGGAAACGGCTGAAGCCGCGGTGCGCAGCGCCGGCCTGCTGCTGGTGGTGGGCACCTCGGGCGCGGTGTGGCCCGCCGCCGGTCTGGCCGGCCTGGCGCGACGCCACGGGGCCACGGTGGCCATCGTCAACCCGCACGAGTCCGAATTGGACGAGCAGGCGCACTTCCTGCTGCGCGGCCCTTCGGCCACGGTCTTGCCGGCCTTGTTCGATGGGGTTTGAGCGAATGCGGCGCGGGGCCGCGGCTGCGCTCTGCGGTCTGGCCCTGGTCGCGCCGCTGCACGCGGCCGACGACACCCCGGTGCCCGACACGATGGCCCAGCGCCTGCTGGCCTGCACCGCCTGCCATGGGCGCGATGGCCGTTCCACCCTGCAGGGCTACGTGCCGCGCATCGCCGGCAAGCCGGCGGGCTACCTGTTCAGGCAATTGCGCCACTTCCGCGACGGGCGCCGGCCGCACCCCGGCATGGCCAAGCTGCTGCAGTTCATGACCGACGACTACCTGCGCGACATCGCGGGCCACTTCGCCACGCTGCAAGTGCCCTACGCCCTGCCGCTGCCCGCGGCCGATCCCGCCGCCCTGCTGCAACGCGGGCAGCAATTGGCCCAGCGCGGCGACGCCGCCTTGAAGCTGCCCGCCTGCGCCCAATGCCATGGCAGCGTGCTGATGGGCGTGGCGCCGCAGGTGCCCGGCCTGCTGGGCCTGCCGCGCGACTACCTCGTGGCCCAGGTGGGGGCCTGGCAGACCCGCCAGCGCCGTGCCGATGAGCCCGACTGCATGGCGCTGGTGGCCCGGCGGCTGTCGTCGGCCGACCTGGGTGCGGTGACCACCTGGCTGGCGGCCCAGCGCGTGCCGGACGACGCCAAGCCGGCCGGCTCAGCCCCAGCCCAGGCCGCGGACCTGAAGGCCCTGGGCCTGGACTGTGGCGCGGCGCGTTGACGTCAAGGGGCTTCTGAAATGAGCGTCCACCCTGTGCTGCGCCGGGGCCTGCTGGGGCTGTTGGCTCTGGTGCTGCTGCTGGCGCTGGCCACCGCGGCGGTGTGGGCCTGGCAGCTTGCCGAGTTGCCGCTGACCGAGCCCGGCGCGGCGGCCGGCGCCGATGCGGCCGAACGCGGCGCCTACCTGGCCCGCGTGGGCCATTGCGAGGGCTGCCACACCGCGCGCGGTGGCGCGCCCTATGCTGGCGGGCGCGCTGTGGCCACGCCCTTCGGGCCGGTGTATGCGTCCAACCTCACCCCGGATGCGCCGACCGGCCTGGGTCGCTGGACCCTGGCGCAGTTCCGCCGCGCGCTTTTGCAGGGCCGCAGCGCCGATGGCCGCCTGCTCTCGCCAGCCTTTCCCTACACGCACACCACGCGACTGGCCCTGGCGGATGTGGACGCGCTGTACGTGCATTTGCGTGGCGTGGCGCCGGTGCACCTGGCCAACCGGCCCCATGGCCTGCCGTTTCCCCTGGGCACACAGGCCGCCATCGCCTGGTGGCGCGCGCTGTATTTCCGGCCCGGCGCGCTGCCGGCCGAAACCGGGCGCGGCGCGGCCTGGGAACGTGGCCGCTACCTGGCCGAAGGCGCCGGCCACTGCGGCGCCTGCCACCGCGCCCGCAGCGGCTTGGGCGGTTCGGCCGACACCCTGGGCCTGGCCGGGGGCCCGATGCCCGATGGCCGCTGGTGGGCGCCGCCGCTGGGCCCGGTGGCGCCCGACCGGGTGGCCGAGCGGGTGCGATGGCTGCAAACCGGCCACGGCCCACGCGGCAATGCCCTGGGTCCCATGGCCGAGGTGGTGATGGGCAGCACCCAGCACTGGAGCTTGGCGGACCTGCAGGCCCTGGCCAGCTACCTGCAGAGCCTGCCGCCAGCGCCCCCAGCGCCCGCCGTGGCCTGGACCGCCGACGCCGCGGTGCAGGAAGCCGGTGCCGGCCTGTACCGCGAACGCTGCGCCGACTGCCACGGCACCCAGGGCCAGGGCCGCGGCGCTGCCTACCCGCCGCTGCGCGGAAGCCGCGTGGTCACTGCCACGAATGCACTGAACCTGCTGCGGGTGTTGGACGATGGCGGCTTCGCCCCCGTCACCGCCGGCCACCCGCGCCCCTACGGCATGCCGCCCCAGGGCTTGAGTGACAACGAAGCGGCGGTGCTGATGAGCTGGCTGCGCAGCCGCTGGGGCCACGCGGCGGGGCCTGTGGCCGCGGCCCAGGTGCGCCGTTGGCGCGAGTGACTACACTGCCCCGACAACCCGGTTCCACCCGTTCGCACGCGCTGCCGCCATGCCCGTCATCACCGTCACCCACCCGCTGGTGCAACACAAGATCGGCCTGCTGCGCCGCTCCGACATCTCCACCAAGAACTTCCGCGAACTCACCGGCGAACTGGCGCGCCTGCTGGCCTACGAGGCCAGCGCCGACTTCCCGCTGGAAACGGCGATGCAGGAATGCTGGAGCGGCCCGGTGCAGGTGCAGCGCATCGCCGGGCGCAAGGTGACGGTGGTGCCCATCCTGCGCGCCGGCCTGGGCATGCTGGACGGCGTGCTGGACATGGTGCCCAACGCCAAGGTCAGCGTCGTCGGCCTGGCGCGCGACCACGAGACCCTGAAACCGGTGCACTACTTCGAGAAGTTCGTCGGCCACCTGGACGAGCGCACGGCGCTGATCGTGGACCCCATGCTGGCCACCGCCGGCAGCATGATCGCCACGGTATCCCTGTTGAAGGCACGCGGCTGCCGCGACGTGCGTGCGCTGGTGCTGGTGGCCGCGCCCGAGGGCGTGCGGGCGCTGGAGGCGGCGCACCCCGACGTGCGCTGCTGGACCGCTGCGGTGGACAGCCACCTGAACGAGTTGGGCTACATCATTCCCGGCCTGGGAGATGCGGGCGACAAGATCTTCGGAACCAAGGAATAAGGACGCGAATGAAGCACAAACACACCCTGGCCGTGCTGGCTCTGGCGGCTGCGCTGGCCGGCTGCACGCAGGAGCAGCAAAACAAGATCAAGCGCGACATCCAGAACTGGACCGGCACCGACGGCGTGCTGGAGGTCTACAGCGGCAGCCAGGTCGTGAAGCGCTTCCTGAAGATCGACAAGCTGTCCACGGCGCTGGGCACCGACGACAGGCAGCCGCGCGCCTACCGCTACGGCTACGGCGTGCTGGACGCCAACCTGAATGGTCTGGCCGACCCGGACGAGAAGCGCGTGTACTTCGAGGTCAGCGACTACGCGCCGTACGTCTTCTTTGAAAACCCGAAGTGACGGCCCCCGCCTGCTGAGATCAGTTGGGGGTCAGGCCCAAGGGGCGGCTCTCGGAATAGACCGGCTCGTCCTCGTCGCCTTCGGCCAGCACCGCGCAGCCGCGGCCCTGGCGCTTGGCTTCGTACAGGGCCTGGTCGGCGCGGCGCAGTGCGGCGTCCACGTCGTCCTCGCCGCGCATCTGCACCACGCCGAAGCTGAGCGAGATGGCCGGCATCTGCTGGCCCTGGGCCAGGTGCTGCACGCGCGAGACGATGCGCTGGGCCACCAGCATGGCGTCCTGGGCCTGGGTGCGTGGCAGCAGCAGCGCGAATTCGTCGCCGCCACGACGGCCCGACACGTCGTGCTGGCGCAGCACCTCCTGCAGGCAGCGCGACAGCAGGCGCAAGGCCCGGTCGCCCACCGCATGGCCCCAGTTGTCGTTGATCTGCTTGAAGTGGTCGATGTCGAACATCACCACCGCCGCCGAGCCCGGTGGGTCGCGGTCCAGCGCGCGCCGCGCCAGTTCCTGGAAGTGGCGCCGGTTGGGCACCTGCGTGAGCATGTCCAGGTTGGCCAGCACCTTCAGCTTGCGGCGGCTTTCACGCAGGTCCTTTTCGGTGCGTTCATAGGTGGCGTGCAGGGCCAGGAAGGCAAAGGCCACGCAGGCCAGCGCGTGCGTCAGCGCATGCTGGCGCACGGCCTGCGCGGCCTGGGTGTCCAGCGGCAGCCAGGTGCGGGCCAGCAGCACCACCCCCAGCAGCATGAACAGCGCGCCCACCAGGCGCAGCGCGGGCACGCGCGGCTGCGGCGCCACTGACAGCAGCACCACCGCCACGTACAGGTGCAGCAGCCCGGCAGCCAGGGCGTAGGCGGTGGCGGCATCGCCGGCGCCGCCATTGCGGATGTCCAGCACCAGCACGGCCACCGCCGCCAGGCCCAGCAGACCGGCGTCCAGGGCTGGTTTGAAGGGCAGGGGCAGGCGGGCGTCGAAGCGCCGCAGGCCGGTCAGCACGACGATGGGCCATTGCAGCAGCAGCAGGTGGGCGACCAGGGACACCCCGGGCGCGGCGTCGCGCAGCGACTCCAGCGCCACCCCCAGCGTGGCGCCCCAGGTGGCCGCCACCCACCAAGGGTGGCCGCGGTAGACGCGCTGGGTCAGGCCGGTCAGGCCCAGCACCGCCGCGGACAGGCCCATCATGGCGGCGCAGGCCAGCAGCAGGGTGGGCAGGTGAAGTTCCATCAAGGGGCTCGCAGAAATTCATTCTGGGCCCCGGTTCAAACGAGCTTGCAACCAGACGCAGCGGAAGCCGTGCAGATGCAACGGCCCCGGCTTCACCCCTCAGCGCCCGGATGCCGGGCCATTGGCTACCATTGATGGCCCGCCTTTTCAGACACGCTTTTTTTCAAGAGGATCACCGGCATGGCCATGGACGTGGTGGATTACGAGATCAAGGGTTCCGAAATGCAGTTCGTCGAGGTCGAACTCGACCCCGGCGAGGCTGCGGTGGGAGAAGCCGGCAGCATGATGTTCATGGACGCCGGCATCGGCATGGACACCGTGTTCGGCGACGGCTCCCAGGGCGGTGGCGGCGGCCTGTTCGGCAAGCTGCTGGGCGCGGGCAAGCGGCTGATCACCGGTGAAAGCCTGTTCACCACCGTCTACACCAACAACGCCAGCGCCAAGCAGCGCGTGGCTTTTGCGGCCCCTTACCCCGGCAAGATCCTGCCGATGGACCTGCGCCAGCTGGGCGGCACGCTGCTGTGCCAGAAGGACGCCTTCCTCTGCGCGGCCCGCGGCGTGAGCCTGGGCATCGCCTTCCAGCAGAAGATGTCGGTGGGTTTCTTCGGCGGCGAAGGTTTCATCATGCAGAAGCTCGAGGGCAACGGCCTGGCCTTCGTGCACGCCGGCGGCACCGTGCTCAAGCGCGAACTGGCTCCAGGGCAGACCCTGCTGGTGGACACCGGCTGCGTGGTGGCCTACACGCCCAGCGTGAACTTCGAAATCCAGTACGTGGGCAAGGTGAAGACGGCGCTGTTCGGCGGTGAAGGCCTGTTCTTCGCCAAGCTCACCGGCCCGGGCACGCTGTGGCTGCAAAGCCTGCCGTTCTCGCGCCTGGCCAGCCGCGTGTTCGCCGCCGCGCCGCAAGCCGGCGGCGGTGGGCGCGAAGAGGGCAGCATCCTGGGTGGCATTGCCGGCGGCGGGCTGCTGGGCGGCATCCTGAGTGGCGACGACGACTGAGCGGCCTTTGTTGACGCCGGTCAGTCAAGCCGGGCGGGGGCGCCATGGGCCAGCGCCTAAACTCATCGGTTGCCCCGAATCGATGCGCCGGCCCGCCCGGCGAAACGCCTTGTCATTCACCCTGAACGTTTTCCGGCGCCGCCACCGCAGCGCCATGCTCGCTGCCGGCCTGTGCCTGGCCGGGGCCGTGATGGCCCAAGCGGCGGCGCCGGCTTCGGCGCCCGCTTCCGCGCCGGCTTCCGCTTCCGCTTCCGCAAGGGCGCCCGGCCCCAGGCCCATCTTCGTGCTGAACTCGCTGGACGCCACCATCAGCATGATCGACCCGGTGACGGCCACCGAAATCCGCCGCATCCCCACCGGCAAGGAGCCGCACCACCTGTACCTGACGCCGGACGAGAAAAGCCTGATCGTGGCCAACTCCGCCGGCAACCAGCTGATGTTCCTGGACCCGGTCACCGGGGCGGTGCAGCGCACGCTGCGCGACATCGTCGACCCCTACCACCTGCGCTTTTCGCCGGACATGAAGTGGTTCGTCACCGCCGCCAACCGGCTGAACCACGTGGACCTGTACCGCTGGCAGCCCGAAAACGCCGATCAGCCGCTGAAACTGGTCAAGCGCATCGACGCCCCGCGCACGCCCAGCCACCTGTCCATCGATTCGAAGAGCACCGTGGTCTATGCCAGCCTGCAGGACAGCGACGAACTGTTGGCGGTGGACCTGGGCACGCAGGCCGTGCGCTGGAAGGTCAAGGTCGGCAAGATGCCGGCCGACGTGTACCTGTCGCCCGACGACAAGCGCCTGTTCGTGGGCCTCACGGGGGACCGCTTTGTCGAGGTGTACGACGTCACCGGCGCCAGCCCGAAGCTCATCACCCGCATCCCCACGGGCGAGGGCGCGCACGCCTTCCGTTCGCTGGGGGACGGCAAGCATGTGTTCGTCGGCAACCGGGTGGCCAACACCATCAGCATGATCGACATCGACAAGTTGACCGTGGTGGCCGAACTGCCTGGCCCGGGCGGGCCGGACTGCATGGACATCACCGCCGACGGCAAGACGCTGCTGCTGTCCAGCCGCTGGGCGCGCAAGCTCACCTTCATCGACATTGCCAGCCGCAAGGTGGTCAAGCAGGTGGCGGTGGGCACCTCGCCACACGGTGTGTGGACGCTGGACCATGCGCCGCGCCGCTGAACTGGCCAGCGCGCTGGGGCTGGCGCTGGTGGCCGCCGCCAGCGCTGCCGCACCCGCCTGCGACAAGCCGCTGTACCTGACCTTCGACACCGGACACATGGGTGTGGCGCCCTTGATCGCGGACGTGCTGAAGCGCCAGGACGTGAAAGTCACCTTCTTCGTCGCCAACGAGCGCACCAAGACCGGCGGCACCAGCCTGGACGACGAATGGGCGCCCTGGTGGCTGGCGCGGGCGCAGGAAGGCCATGCCTTCGCGTCGCACACCTGGGACCACTTCGTCTGGCGCGCCGACGCGGGCGACGGCTTCGAGCTCAAGCCCACGGCCGGACCGAACGCCGGCAAGCTCCAGCGCCTGGATGCCGCGCAGTACTGCGCCGAATTGAAGCGCCCGGTGACGCGGCTGCGTGCCATGGGCGCGGCCGCGGGCACCTTGCCCCTGTTCCGCGCCCCTGCCGGCCGCACCTCGCCCAAGCTGCTGGCCGCCGCACGCGCCTGCGGCTTCAGCCATGTGGGCTGGGCGCCGGCCGGCTTCCTGGGCGACGAACTGGCCAGCGAACAGTTCCCCAACGACCTGCTGCTGAAGAAGGCGCTGCGCGACATCCGCGCCGGCGACATCCTGGTGGCGCACCTGGGCATCTGGTCGCGCAAGGACCCCTGGGCCCCGGCGGTGCTGGAGCCGCTGATCACCGGCCTGAAGGACCGCGGCTTCTGCTTCGCCACGCTGCGCGATCACCCGCAGTACGGGCGGCCCTGAGGTTCCTGTCATGCAGTGGTTCCTGGACCTCTTCGCCGATGCGCAGCAGTGGCTGTTCGAGCAGTGGGTGCAGCCCCTGATGTTTGCCGCCGGCGTGGGCAACCTGCTGGCCGAGGCCTACCGCGCCACCGGCTGGGTGCTGGTGGGTGTGCTGCAGGTCATCGTCATGCTCACCGTCATCCGTGCGCTGGAGCGCTGGCGGCCGGTGGAGCCCGTCACCGACCGCGCGGCGGTGCGAACCGATGTCATCTACACGCTGATCCACCGCCTGGGCCTGGTGCGCCTGGTGCTGTTCTTCAGCATCGACCCGCTGTGGGACACCCTGATCGGCCGCCTTCGCGTGGCCGGCCTGCCGGCTTTCCAGCTCGATGCCTTCTGGCCCGGGGTGACCGACACCGCGCTGGTCAGCTTCGTGCTGTACCTGCTGCTGTTCGACTTCGTGGACTATGCGCTGCACCGCGGCCAACATGCCTTCCACTGGTGGTGGCAACTGCATGCCCTGCACCACAGCCAGCGCCAGATGACGATGTGGACCGACAACCGCAACCACCTGCTGGACGACCTGTTGCGCGACAGCGCCTTCGTGGTGGTGGCCATGGTGCTGGGCGTGCCGCCGGGGCAGTTCGTCGCGGTGGTCGCCGCCACGCAGTTGATGGAAAGCCTGTCGCACGCCAACCTGCGGCTGTCCTTCGGGCCGCTGCTGGGTCGCCTGCTGGTCAGCCCCGCCTACCACCGCCTGCACCACGGCATCGGCGTCGGGCACGAGAGTGGGCGCGCGGGCAGCCTGGGCGGCCACAACTTCGCGGTGCTGTTCCCCGTCTGGGACCTGGTCTTCGGCAGTGCGCGCTTCGATGCCCCGCTGCAGCCCACCGGCATCCGCGACCAGCTGGAAGGCCGCGACTACGGCCGTGGCTTCTGGGCCCAGCAGTGGCTGGGCTTGAAGCGCCTGGCGCACCGGGCCTGAAACCGGCGCTGCCCGCCACGGGCACCGGCTTGCGCGCCTGACGTATCCTCCCTCGCATGAAGCCCTTGCTGGATGCGTTCTGGCGCGCCGCCGCCTACTGCCTGCACCCGCAGGTCATTGCCCTGTCCATCCTGCCGGTGCTGCTGAGCAGCGCGCTGGTGGTGAGCCTGGGCTATTTCTTCTGGGACGGTGCGGTGCAGGCCGTGCGCAGCACCCTGGAAAGCTTCTCGCTGGTGGACGCCGCGCTGCGCTGGGCCGAGGACATGGCCGGCATGAAGCTGCGCGTGGCGCTGGCGCCCATGCTGCTGCTGGCCGTGGCGCTGCCGCTGATGGTGATTCTGACCGTGCTGCTGGTGGCCGCCCTGGCCACGCCGGCGGTGGTGCGGCTGGTGGCGGTGCGGCGTTTCGCCAGCCTGGAACGCAAGCGCGGCGGCGGCCTGGTGGGCAGCGTGTTCCGCTCGGCCGCCTACACGCTGGCCGCGGTGGTGGCGCTGGTGGTGACCATGCCGCTGTGGTTGATACCGCCCCTGGTGCTGGTGTTGCCGCCCTTGATCTGGGGCTGGCTCACCACCCAGGTGTTTTCCTACGACACGCTGAGCGAACACGCGTCCAAGGACGAACGCCGGCAACTGCTGCGTGAACACCGCTGGCCGCTGCTGGCCATCGGTGTGGTGGCGGGTTACCTGGGCGCGGCGCCTTCGCTGCTGCTGTTCGCCAGCGTGGCCACCCTGATCTTCAGCCCGCTGCTGGCGCCGCTGCTGATGTGGCTGTACACGCTGGTCTTCATCTTCTGCGCCGCCTGGTTCGCGCACTATGGCCTGGCGGCCCTGGACCGGCTGCGCCGCACCGCGTCCGAAGTGGTGCCGGCCGCGCCCGCGTCGCCGCCGGACGTGGTGCCTGCCCCGGCGCTGCCGCCCGGGGCCACCGGCCCGGCCCCCGCCACCGACCTGCTGCCCCCCGCCTGAGCCCCGCACCATGAACTTCGGCCTCATCATCATCGGCGATGAAATCCTGTCGGGCCGCCGCCAGGACAAGCACATGGCCAAGGTCATTGAACTGCTGTCCGCACGCGGCCTGGCCCTGGGCTGGGCGCGTTATGTGGGTGACGACCGCCCGCGCATCACCGCGGCCTTGAAGGACGCTTTCGCATCCGGCGACGTGGTGTTCTCCTGCGGCGGCATCGGCGCCACGCCCGACGACCACACCCGCCAGTGCGCGGCGGCGGCGCTGGGCCGGGACCTGGTGCTGCACCCCAAGGCGCGTGAACTCATCCTGGAGCGCATGCGTGACGTGGCCGCCGAGCAGGGCCTGGCCTACGAACCCGACCGTGCCGACAACGTGCACCGGCTGAACATGGGCGTGTTCCCGGCGGGGGCGGACATCATTGCCAACCCCTACAACAAGATCCCCGGCTTCTCGGTGGGCGACGTGCACTTCGTGCCCGGCTTCCCGGTGATGGCCCACCCGATGATCGAAAGCCTGCTGGACGGCCGCTACCGCGCGCTGCACGGCAGCGCGGTGCAGACCGAGCGCGCGGTCATCGTCTTCGGCGCCATGGAGGCCACGCTCACCCCGCTGATGGAAGCGGTGGAAGCCGCGCACCCGCTGGTGAAGGTGTTCAGCCTGCCCAGCGTGGACCATCCCCAGTGGGGCCGCCACATCGACCTGGGCGTGAAAGGCCCGGCCGACGCCAGCGCCGCAGCCTTCGCCCAGCTGCTGGCCGGCCTGCAGGCGCTGGGCGCCAAGCTGGGCCCTGAATCGGTGCGATGAGGCGCACCCAAGCCAACCCACTTTGGTGCAATTGATCGCACTTTATTGGTGCGTTGCTGGGTGAGGGCGGCGCCCTGCGCCAGGGCAAGCGGCCCCGAAAGCGGCCCCGAAGCGGGCATGGATTCTGCTAAATTCCGGTGCGCTTCACGGCAGCCCCAGCCGGGCTTGCGCAGTGATCCGGCGCCGGATTTTTCTGTCTGAACGCCTTCCCCCCCACAACTCCCCCCGTTCCCGCTAGGAGATCTTTGATGGCCAAGACCGTCGCCGACGTGATGAAGATGGTGAAGGACAACGAAGTCAAGTTCGTTGATTTCCGCTTCACCGACACCCGCGGCAAGGAACAACACGTTTCGGTGCCTGTTTCGCATTTCGACGAAGACAAGTTCACCTCCGGCCACGCCTTCGACGGCTCGTCGATCGCCGGCTGGAAGGGCATTGAAGCGTCCGACATGCTGCTGATGCCGGACCCGAACACGGCCAACATCGACCCCTTCTTCGAAGAACCCACCATCATCCTGACCTGCGACGTGCTGGAGCCGGGTGACGGCAAGCCCTATGAGCGCGACCCGCGTTCGCTGGCCAAGCGCGCCGAGGCCTACCTGAAGGCCAGCGGCCTGGGCGACACCGCCTACTTCGGCCCGGAACCCGAGTTCTTCATCTTCGACCAGGTGCAGTGGAACGTGGACATGTCCGGCTGCTTCGTGAAGGTGGGCTCGGAAGAAGCCCCCTGGAGCAGCGGTGCCAGCTTCGAAGGCGGCAACATGGGCCACCGCCCCGGCGTGAAGGGCGGCTACTTCCCTGTGCCCCCGGTGGACGGCTTCCAGGACATGCGCTCGGAAATGTGCCTGCTGCTCGAACAAGTGGGCATCCCGGTGGAAGTGCACCACCACGAAGTGGCCGGCCAGGGCCAGAACGAGATCGGCACCAAGTTCAGCACCCTGGTGCAGCGCGCCGACTGGCTGCAACTGCAGAAGTACATCATCCACAACGTGGCCCATGCCTACGGCAAGACGGCCACCTTCATGCCCAAGCCCGTGGTCGGCGACAACGGCAGCGGCATGCACGTGCACCAGTCGATCTGGAAGGACGGCAAGAACCTGTTCGCCGGTGACGGCTACGGCGGCCTGAGCGAATTCGCGCTGTACTACATCGGCGGCATCATCAAGCATGCCCGCGCCCTGAACGCCATCACCAACCCCGGCACCAACAGCTACAAGCGCCTGGTGCCCGGCTTCGAAGCCCCGGTGAAGCTGGCTTACTCGGCGCGCAACCGCTCGGCGTCCATCCGCATCCCCTTCGTGGCCAACCCCAAGGGCCGCCGCATCGAGGCGCGTTTCCCGGACCCCCTGTGCAACCCCTACCTGGGCTTCAGCGCGCTGATGATGGCCGGCCTGGACGGCGTGGAAAACAAGATCCACCCGGGCGAAGCCGCCACCAAGGACCTGTACCACCTGCCGCCGGAAGAAGACGCGAAGATCCCCACGGTGTGCCACAGCCTGGACCAGGCGCTGGACTACCTGGACAAGGGCCGCGCCTTCCTGACCAAGGGCGGTGTGTTCACCGACGCCTACATCGACGCCTACATCGAGCTGAAGATGAGCGAGGTCACCAAGTTCCGCATGACCACGCACCCGCTGGAATTCGACATGTACTACAGCCTCTGACGAATTCCCGCTTTCATGCGTTAAGGGGGGCGGCCTGCGGGCCGCCCCTTTTTCCTTCCGGGCGAGAATCAACCCCAACGGCCGCCCCGCGGCCCCGAGGAACCTTGGATGCGTGTCTTGACCGTTGCTTGTGCGTGCCTGGCCCTGGCGCCGGTGTCGCCGCTGCGGGCCCAGGCCCCGGCCCCGGCGCCCGTGCTGTCGCCCGCACCGGCCACCGGCTCGAACGCGGTGTTCCGATGTCCGGGGCCGCCGGTGCTCTACACCGATGCCATCACCCCGCAGGAAGCCAAGGACCGCGGCTGCCGCACCATCGACGGCGCCCCCATCACCATCATGCAGGCCCCCAAGCCGCGCCCGCGCCCGGTGGCGGGCAATGGCAATGGCGCGTCGGCGCCTCGGCCGCCGTCGCCCGGCGCGTCCCAGGGTGACCTGAAGGTGGACCCGCAGGCCCAGCGCCAGCGCGACAGCGACGCCCGCCGCATCCTGGAAGCCGAGTTGCGGCGCGAGGAAGAGCGCCTGGCCGCGCTGCAGCGCGACTACAACGGCGGCAACCCCGAGCGCCGCGGCGAAGAGCAGAACTACGCGCGCTACCAGGAGCGCGTGAACGAGATGAAGTCCGGCATTGCGCGCAAGGAAAGCGACATCGCCGCCATCAAGCGCGAACTGGCCAAGCTGCCACAGTGAACCTGCGACGCTCCGGCGACCCCGAACCGCGTTACGAGGCCTTCGACCTGCTGGCCACCATGGTGGCCCTGGTGCGGCCCGACGGCAGCTTGCTGTTCGCCAATGCCATGCTGGAAAACGTGGTGGGCCTGTCGCGCCGCACCCTGATGCGCGGCAGCCTGCTGGACTGGTTCTCGCAGGGGCACCTGCAACTGGCTGAAACCCTGGCGGCGGTGGCCAGCAACGAGATCTCCACCGGCCGCTTTGAAGCCGTGATGCGCCGCGCCCCTGTGGCGGCCAGCGAACTGTTGCCGGTGCATGTGATCGTGACGCAGATCGACCACCGCAGCGACCGCGTGCTGGTGGAGATGCTGGAAGTGGAACAGCAGACGCGCCAGGACCGCGACGAACACGCCCACAACCTGGTGCAGGCCAACAAGGAACTCATCCGCAACCTGGCGCACGAGATCAAGAACCCGCTGGGCGGCATCCGTGGCGCGGCCCAGTTGCTGGGCATGGAAGTCAATTCGCGCGAACTGACCGAGTACACCCAGGTCATCATCCACGAGGCCGACCGCCTGCAGGCCCTGGTGGACCGCCTGCTGGCCCCGCACCGCAAGCCGCACGTCGTGAGCGATGTCAACATCCACGAAGTGTGCGAGCGGGTGCGCTCGCTCATCCTGGCCGAGTTCCCACGGGGCCTGGCCGTCAAGCGCGACTACGACACCAGCATCCCCGAATTCCGCGGCGACCGCGAGCAGCTCATCCAGGCGGTGCTGAACATCGCCCACAACGCCGCCCAGGCCTTGACCGAACGCATGGTCGACGGCGACGCCCAAATCGTGCTCCGCACGCGGGTGGGCCGCCAGGTCACGATCGGTAAGCACCGCTTTCTACTGGCACTGGACTTGCATATCGAAGACAACGGACCGGGTGTGCCCGAGGACATCCGCGATCGCATCTTCTACCCACTGGTGTCGGGGCGCGATGGCGGGTCTGGCCTGGGGCTCACGCTGGCGCAGACTTTCGTGCAGCAACACCAGGGCATGATCGAGTGCGACAGCCGACCCGGCCGCACGGTATTTCGCATCGTCATCCCGCTGCCATAGTTTGCTGGCAGCCGCACTGAGTCAAGAAACAAGGCCGCTGCCGCATGAAACCCATCTGGATCGTTGACGACGACCAATCCATCCGCTTTGTGCTGGAAAAGGCGCTGGCGCGCGAGCAGTTCGCGGTGCGCAGCTTTGCCAGCCCGCGCGAGGTGCTCGCTGCGCTGGTGGACGATGAACCCCAGGTGCTGGTGAGCGACATCCGCATGCCTGGCGGGTCGGGCATCGACCTGCTGGCCAAGGTGAAGGAAAAGCTGCCCGGCCTGCCGGTCATCATCATGACCGCCTATTCCGACCTGGACAGCGCGGTGTCGGCCTTCCAGGGCGGTGCCTTCGAGTACCTGCCCAAGCCCTTCGACCTGCCGCGTGCGGTGGACCTGATCCGCCGCGCGGTGGAAGAAAGCCTGCGCGAGGACGTGCGCGATGTGGGCACCGCCGAGATGCCTGAGATGCTGGGCCAGGCCCCGGCGATGCAGGACGTGTTCCGCGCCATCGGGCGCCTGTCCCAAAGCAACGTCACCGTGCTGATAACGGGTGAGTCCGGCTCGGGCAAGGAACTGGTGGCGCGCGCGCTGCACAAGCACAGCCCGCGGGCCACCGGGCCCTTCATCGCCATCAACACCGCGGCCATCCCCAAGGATCTGCTGGAAAGCGAACTGTTCGGGCATGAGCGCGGCGCCTTCACCGGTGCGCAGACCACGCGCCGCGGGCGCTTCGAGCAGGCCGACGGCGGCACGCTGTTCCTGGATGAAATCGGCGACATGCCGTTTGACCTGCAAACACGGCTGTTGCGCGTGCTGTCGGACGGCCAGTTCTACCGGGTGGGCGGCCACCAGCCGCTGAAGGCCAATGTGCGCGTCATCGCCGCCACCCACCAGAACCTGGAATTGCGGGTCAAGGACGGCGCCTTCCGCGAAGACCTGTTCCACCGCCTGAACGTCATCCGCCTGCGCCTGCCGGCGCTGCGCGAGCGGCGCGAGGACATCCCGGCGCTGACCCGCTTCTTCCTGGCCAAGAGCGCCAAGGAACTCGGCGTGGAGGCCAAGCGCATCACCGACGCGGCGCTGGCACGGCTGACCGAGTTCGATTTCCCCGGCAACGTGCGCCAGCTGGAAAACCTGTGCCACTGGATCACGGTGATGGCGCCGGCCCAGGTGATCGAGCCCAAGGACCTGCCGCCCGAACTGCTGGCGGGCCATGCCGCGACCATGGTGCCGGATGTTGCCGCCGTGCAACTGACGCCGACCGCGATGCATTCGGCGACGCCTTCCTTCCAGAGCGCGCCGCTGTCGCCCGCGCCTGCGCCCGTGGCGGCGCCGTCCCTGGTGGGCGCCGGTTGGCTGCACGACCTGGAACTGGAGGCACGGCGGCTGCTGGACAGCGGCGTGCCCGAGGTCTGGGACACGCTGACCAAGCAGTTCGAGGGCCAGCTCATCCACACCGCGCTGGACATCACGCGGGGGCGCCGCATCGAAGCCGCCCACCGCCTGGGCATAGGGCGCAACACCATCACGCGCAAGATCCAGGAGCTGGGGCTGGACGACTGACGCCGGCAACTGGCGCGGCCGCCTCCACCGTGGCCGCAGCTTGCGCTGGGTGGGGTGCCGCGTCCTTGGCGGGCACTAGAGTGGGTTCATGTTGAACGCAGAACCTGCGGGCCTGAACCTGTCCGCTCTGGATGCCCGGCAACTGCGGCGTTGGTTTGAACTGGATCTGGATCTGGTTGGCCGGGTGGTGCCGGTCGACCCGCTGCCCGTGTACCAACAAGCCCAGGCCGACGACCGCCCCGACTGGGCCGCCGCAGCCGTGGTGCTGGCGGTCGGGCTGATCTTCTCCGAGGGCCGGCATTTCGACCGCCTGGACGGTTGGACGGAACGCGCCAACGGCCTGCTGGCAGGCGGGCGGCTGTCGTCGGTGGCGAAGGCCGCACTGGGTGTGGCGCGCCTGCTGGCCGGGCTGATCGGGCCGGCGGCGCTGCGCCAGGTGCAGTCGCAGGCGGCGCAGACCTCGGCCGCCGTGCTGGAAAGCGAGTCCGATCCACTGCAGTTGTACTTTGCCGCCATCCACAGCCATGCCTTGCTGATGGCCGGGGACATGGAGCCTGCCCGCCAGTGCATCCAGGACGCGCTGCACCTGGCCAGCGCGGCGCCGGGTGCGGTGCTGCCGCGCTTGTACCTGGCCGGCGCCGACGGCATGCTGGACGCCCTGGCGGGCGACGGTCGGCGTGGCGACGTGTTGTTGCGCGGCATCCTGGAACACCCGCTGGCGCCACGCTTGCCGCCGGTCATGCTGACCATGGCGCGGGCGCACCGGCTGCTGTGCCTGGCGAAATGGGCCAACGCCGAGCAGCTGGACGCCGAGGCCGAATTGCTGCGCTGCGCCGTGATTCCGGCGCACAACGCCTACCAACGCAGCTACCTGCACTTTTCGCTGGGTGTGGCTGCGCTGTGGCGCGGGCAGCCCGCGCAGGCGCTGGCCCACGCCGGTACGGCCATCGAGCATGGCCGCCTGGCACGCAGCGGGTCGGCCGAGTTGGTGCCCGCGCTGCTGCAATTGCAGGCCCTGGTGGATCTGGGCCGGCATGAGCAGGCGCAGGCCTGCCACACCGAGCACCTGGCTGCCTGGCAAGACCATGGCATGGTGGCGTTGGAGGTCAGCGCCTGGGTGGAAGTGGCGCGCTCGCGCCTTCGGCACGGTTCGCCCGAAGGCGCCAGGCGCGCGCTGCACGCCGCCATCAACGCCTGGCCGACCGGCCAGCCGCTGTGTGACTTGAACCGGCCGGCCGGCCTGGCCGAACGTTTGCGCGCGCAACTGCTGCCGCCGCGCTCGCTGCCCGTGGAGGGTGACCATCAGGATCTGCCGGTTCGCGTGGGCATGCTGGGACCATTGGCCTTGCAGGTCGGGCCGCGTTTGCTCACCGACCGCGAATGGCGCGGCCGGCGCAGCAAGGCGCTGCTGAAGGCACTGGTGGTGCTGGGCGGCCACAAGGTTCCTGCCGACGCCTTGTGCGATCTGCTGTGGCCCGACGCCGATGGCGGCCAGGCCCGGCAGAACCTGAAGGTGGCGCTGTGGCGGCTGCGGCGTGCCGGCCTGGCGCGCACGCCCGGTGCGGCCGAGCCGCCGGCCTGGGTGGTGATGCGCCATGGCGAGGTCTCCCTGGTGCGCGCGCTGTGCCAGGTGGATGCCCTGCAGTTCCTGGACACCCCGGACGACCCTGACACCTCGGCCGGCCACGCTGCGCTGGCGCTGTACTGCGACGACTTCCTGGCCGGCGATGACAGCCTGCCCTGGTTGGCGCCGTTCCGCCAGCGCCTGCGGGCCCGCTACCGGGCGCTGGTGTGCCAGTTGGCCGGGCGGGACGACAACAGCGCGCAGCAGTCGGTTGCCCTGCGGGCCCGGCTGGAGGCCATCACCGCGGCGGACCCGCTGGACGAACCCAGCCACGAAGCCCTGATGCGCCTGTGCCTGCGTGCGGGTTGGCCGGCGCAGGCCGTGCGCGCCTACCAACGTCTTGAACACCAACTGCGTCTTCACCTGGGCGCCCGGCCGGGGCGTGCCTTGTCACTCCTGCTCGGCGAGGCCACCGCCGCTGCCGACGACACCGACAGCCCGCCGACCCAGGCCCATCGGTAACCGGCGCGGTAACCGCCGCGGTGTCCACACCGCAACCTGGTGCTGCCAAGAATGACCGCATCCCGATGGGTCTGCACGACCTGGACCCGGAAGGAAGCGGCCAAAGGCGTGGGCCGACACTCTTTCGCGCCCTGGATCCATGGAGGACCGATCATGTTGAAGATGAAGTTGACGCTGTTGACGCTGGCCTGCACCGCCTTTGTGGCGGCCTGTGGCGGCGGAGGCGGGGACGAAACGCCGGCGGCGCCGGATGACGCGGTGGTGGGACTGTGGAGCGGCAGCGTCAGCACGGGCGCAAGCTTGAACGGTGTGGTGCTGCCCGACGGAGCCTATTGGTTCATCTATTCCGGCGCCGGCGATTCGCCGGGTTTGCTGCAAGGCGGCTTCTCCACCAGCGCCGGCAGCTTCACGTTGCCCAACGCGATGAATTACAACGCCGGCCTGGCCGCTCCGCTGGCTTTCACGGCCAGCGGCAGCTACAGCGCCAGTGCCATCAGTGGCCGCACCAGTTACAGCAACGGCAACACCGACACCTTCCAGATCAGCCGCCAGGCCGGCTATGACACGCCCACCACGCTGGCGTCGCTGCAGGGCAGCTGGCGGGGCACGCTGGGCATGGTGAACGGCTCGATCGCGGTCACCATCGCCGTGGCTGCCGACGGCAGCTTCACCGGCAGTGAAACCGAGGGCTGTCGCTTCAGCGGCCGTTTCAGCCTGCGGCCAGAGGCCAAGGCCCCGGTGTCGCTGACGCTGACGCTGAACCCCGCCTTCTGTGACACAGGCGACACCGTCACCGGCGTGGCCTTGCCTTGGTCGTCCGGCACCCAACTCGTGCTGGGGGCGCAGCTGCCCGGGCGCGGCAACGCGGTCTTCGGCGCGCTGAGCCGCAACGTGTGAAACGGCGGCACGCGCCGGTTGGTGGGTCTACGGGCCGATCTCCACCACCACCGGCGCGTGGTCGCTGGGCCGCTCCAGCTTGCGCGGTGCCTTGTCGATGACGCAGGCCTGCACGCGGCCCTTCAGCGCCGCGCTGACCAGGATGTGGTCGATGCGCAGCCCCTGGTTCTTGCGGAAGGCCAGGTTGCGGTAGTCCCACCAACTCCAGCTTTTCGGCGGCTGCTCGAACAGGCGGAAGGCGTCGACGAGGCCCAGGCCCAGCAGGGCCTGGAAGTGCGCGCGCTCCTCGGGCGTGCAATGGATCTGCCCGGCCCAGGCCACCGGGTCGTACACGTCGCGGTCCTCGGGGGCGATGTTGAAGTCGCCCATCAGCACCAGCTGTTCGTGCTGCTGCAATTCAGTGGCCAGCCAGTCCTGCAGCGCCTGCAGCCACTTCATCTTGTAGACGAATTTGTCACTGTCGGGGGCCTGGCCGTTGGGAAAGTAGCCGCCCACCACCCGCAGGCCGTTCACGCTGCCGGCGATCACGCGGGCCTGCTCGTCGGCAAAGCCCGGGATGTTCTTCACCACACCGTCCACGGCCGTGCCGGCGCGGGTGAGCAGGGCCACGCCGTTGTAGGTTTTCTGGCCAAACCACACCGCCTGCCAGCCGGCCGCGGCCAGTTCGGCCTGCGGGAACTTGTCGTCGGTCAGCTTGGTTTCCTGCAGCACCAGCGCGTCGGGCTGTTGGGTGGCCAGCCAGTCCAGCAGGTGCGGCAGGCGCACGTTCAGGGAATTCACGTTCCAGGTGGCGAGCTTCAAGTGGGTGCCTCGCAGGGGGTCATGTGATGAGGGTGGAAACCGCTGGCGGCATTGTGCGTTGCAGGCCGCGGGCCGGCGGCGTCGGCGCAGAAAAAAGGGCCAGCCCTTTCGGGCTGGCCCTGGCAGGGCAGACGCTAAGGGGTCAGAACCAGACTTCGACCTGGGCGCCGATGGCGGTCTTGTTCGACTTGGTCAGGACGTTGGCCCGCTTGTAGGCTTCGTTGAAGCTGAAGTAGGACGCGTACAGGCGCAGTTCGGGGCGGTCGTAGTAGTTCTTGCCGACCGTCAGCGTGGGGGCGATGGTCAGCTTGGTCACGCGCTCCGACGCGCCGCCGTTGGGCTTGCTGTTGTTCATGCCCAGTTCGGCCTGCAGCTTGAAGTTGTTGGTCATGGCATAGGCCACACGACCGCCGATGGAGTTGAACTTGCGCTTGATGGTGCCGTCATTGGCTTCACCGAACTGCACCAGGGTCTGGCCGGACAGCGGGCCGTCCGTCCAGGCCAGGCTGTCAGCGACCAGCGTGGTCTTCACGCTGGAACTGGCGGTGGCGGTGCCCGAGCCCATGTTGATGCCGGCAGAGCCCTGCGCATACTGCACCCACAGCGTGTTGTCGCCACCGGCCAGCAGCTTGGCCTGGTTGTGCTGCAGGCTGATGCCGGAGCCGCTCTTGCCGTTGGAGCCGCTGCCTTCGGTGAGCGACAAGGTGATGCGCAGCTTGCCACCGGGGTTCACGGCCAGGTTTTCCAGGTCGGCGTTGAAGCGGCTGAGCGGGTTGGCGCCGTTGTCGTCCTGGCGGAACACGGCCAGGCCCAGCGAGCCGCCGCCCACCGGGATGCCGTCCACGCCCGCGCCCATGCCGGTCATGTTCACGAAGAACGCGTCGTCGAAGTGCACGTCGGCGCGGTGGTAGTAGCGCTTGCCGATCCAGAAGCTCTGGTTGGGTGCGATGTCGAAGCCCTTGCCTTCGACATACAGCTGCTCCGCGGCCTTCACGGTCTGGCCTTCGGGGTCGGAGCCGTCGCGGAAGAGGCTGGGCATCCACAGGGCCTTGAACTTCACGCCGCCGATTTCGCCGCTGTGGCCGAGCGCGAATTCGCCATAGGTGTGGCATTCGTTGCCCAGGCGGCCCAAGCCGCCGTGGCCGTTGGTGGTGCTGCCGTTGTAGCAGCGCGCCGAGTCGCCCGTGGTGGTCTTCTGGCCGGGGCCGGCGCGGAAGTAGCCGCCGAAGTCGATGGCGCTGGCGCCGGTGGAGAGCAGGCCGAGAACGGCCGTGGCGAGGAGGGTTTGTCTCAGCTTCATTGCTTGTTTCCTTAGAAGGTTGTTGTCCAAAGCGCCGTGGTGAATCTCCATGCGCGGCGCGAACTCTAGTTTTCCCTGGGGTGCGTAGAAACCCGGGTTTTCGAGCGCAGTGCAAGTCAGCAACAACACGCACAGCCGACTTGGGTACGGGCGGTTACCAAGGCGCATACTGATAGGCTTTGCCGCGCCGAGCGGCTTGCGCCGCGCAGGCGCGGTCCTGCCGCCCCGGGGGCGCCAGCGAAACGGCGGTGGCCGTCAGGGCCAGCGTGCCGGCAGATTCATCCGCCGGGTTACGGCGCCGTTTCTCCTGGTGCGTGCGCGCCTTGAAGTCGGCGCTGCGGGTTCGCGATAGCCCCTGGCGACTTCCGGCTGGCCGACACTGCGACCACCATGAAACGACCTTTCCTCTCGATTTGTCCTGGCCGTGTGCCGCGAAGCGCCTGCCTGGCCTTGGCCCTGGCGGCCGCCTTGTCCAGCGCGCCGGCCCAGGCAGGTTTGCTGGACGGCCTGTTCGGCAAGCCCGCCGCGCCGGCGGTGACCGATAACGGCCAACGTGAATGGGCGCTGCACGACTTCACCACGCTGCGCCTGGTGCCGCGCGAGGCGGGCGCCCCCCCGAACGAGCATCCGCAGCAGGTCAATGCCGAAGGCCTGCGGCAGGCGCTGGCCCAGGTGCAGGTGAACCTGCCCGCGGGGGCCGAGCCGCTGTTTGCGGCCGACGAACTGGCCGAACTGGTGGCGCCGATGGTGCAGGCCCTGGCCGTGGCGCGGCCCCAGGACGACCTGCTGCTGCTGAGCAGTTCTCGCCGCGGCAAGGGGCTCTTTGTGCCGCCCACGGCCATCACGGCGCGCCTGTTCTTCCAGGGCGGTGCGCTGAACCTGGTGCTGGCCGATGCGCGTCGGGACTTCTACAACAACTACATCGGGTCCCGGCAGGCGCCGGAGTTCAGTTTCGGCACGCGGGCCCAGGCCGGGCGTGCGGTGCTGCGCACCGCGCTGGGCAGCAGCCCACGTGCAGACTGGGTGGCCTTGCCCGCAGGCGCAGCCGCTCCGGCGACGCCCCCGCCGCCCACGGCAATGCCCATCGTCGGCGCGCCGGCGGTCTCGCCCTTGGCGACACCGCCGGCGGTGGCCGCTCCGGCCCGGCCTGCGCCGGCTGCGGCCGTCCCCAAATCCCGCGAGCCGATGTCGGGCGACGAGGCCGAGTCCCGCCTGAGCACGTTGAAGCGCCTGCGCGAGCGCGGCCTGATCACCGAGGACGAATACCAGCAAAAGCGCAAGGAAATCCTGTCCCAGCTGTGAGGCCCACCGGGCCAGGCCGGCCTCACCGTCCTTCCCCGCCTGGGCCAAGGCCTGGAGCGCGGCCTGCACCGGCGAGGACTGCGGGGGCCTGAAGTCCTTTGTCATGAACAGCATCCTGATGGTGCTGCCGGCGGTGGCGGCGTCTACCGCCATCGGTCGGTGAACGGACAGGTGCTGAGCAAGTGGCGTGTCCGCGGCAGCGAGTTCATGTTCGCGCTGATGCTCTTCGGCGTGTTCATGCCCATGCAGGTGCTGCTGCTGCCCATGAGCCAGGCGCTGGGCTGGCTGGGCATTGCCAGTTCCATCTGGGACGGCCAGGTGGAGGCCATGACGCCGGGCTGGCCGGCAGCTTGTCGATGATCGAGCCCACCGGGCCCGAGACCTGCGCCACCGTGGACACGCCCGCCGGTGCCTTCACGGCCCGCGTGTCGGGCAACCTGGACGCGCGCGTGGGCGACCGCGTGCACCTGGCCTGGGACCCGGCCAAGGTGCACCTGTTCGGTGGCCGAAATGGGGTGCGGATGGGATGATGGCGGGCATGACGAGCCCTGACATCACCCCGGCCCCCCGGCTGCTGGCCGACATCGGCGGCACCAACGCGCGCTTTGCCTGGCAGGCGGCCAGCGGCGCACCGCTGCAGGTGCAGCGCACCTACGCCTGCGCCGATTTCCCCACACTGCAGGACGCGGCCCAACGCTACCTGGCCGATTGCGGCCTGGCGGCGCCGACGCTGGGGGCCATCGGCATTGCCAACCCGGTGGATGGCGATGCGGTGCGCATGACCAACCACCATTGGTCCTTCTCCATCGAGGCGCTGCGCCGGTCCTTGAGCCTGCAGCGCCTGGTGGTGGTGAACGACTTCAAGGCCCTGGCGCTGTCGCTGCCGCACCTGCCAAACGACGCGCTGCTGCGCCTGGGCGGCGATGCCCCCGACCCCCTGGGCAGCAAGGGCCTGATCGGCCCCGGCACCGGCCTGGGCGTGGGCGGCCTGGTGCGCGCGGGTGCGGGCTGGGTGGCGCTGGACAGCGAAGGCGGCCACACCAGTGTGAGCCCGGCCACCGCGCGCGAATGGGCGGTGGTGCAGGCGCAGTACGCCCTCCACGGCCACTGTTCCTTCGAGCGCCTGGTCTCGGGCATGGGCCTGCAGAACCTGCACGCCAGCTTGCGTGAACTGGACGGGCTGCAGGCCGAAGCGGGCATCAGCGCCGCCGACGTGACCGAGCGTGGCCTGAAGGGCGGCGACGCCCATGCGGCGGAGGCGTTGCAGATGTTCCTGGCCCTGCTGGGCAGTGCCGCCGGCAACCTGGCGCTGACGCTGGGCGCGCGCGGCGGCGTGTACCTGGGCGGCGGCATCCTGCCGCGCTTGAAACCCTTGCTGGCGTCGTCGGCCCTGCGCAGCCGCTTTGAAGCCAAGGGCCGTTTCGCGCCCTGGCTCCAGCGCGTGCCGCTGCTGCTGATCGATGGCACCGAACTGCCGCCGGCGCTGTTGGGCGCGGCGGCAGCGCTGGACGCTGTGACCGGCGGCCCCTGACAACCGCCGGCGGGTCCGCCGGCTACAGGTGCAGCATGGCCGCGCCGCCCAGCAGCACGCCCACGCCGGCAAAGCCGAACATGCCCCATTCCACCCAGCGCTTGCGGGTCAGCAGGGCGATGGCGGCCATGGCGATGGCGATCTGCAGCGCGGTGGTGGCCTGGGCCCAGCGGTGGTGCAGGTGCATCTGCTCGTCGCTGCGGTGGTCCCAGTCCTTGGATTCGGCCTCCAGCTTCTCGGCCTTGTCCTTGATCTCGGCCTTTTCCTTCTTGTAGCGTTCGGCCTCCTGCAGGTAGTTGGCCTTGCGCTCTTCCACCACCAGCACCGCAGCCAGTTCGGCCAGGTTCTGCTTGTTGCTCTTGGCCTGGTAGAAATTCCACTGGTCCGAGGCTTCGGTCTTCTTGATCGCAGCGTTGTTCTTGAACAGCCCCGCGTTGGCCTGGGTGGCGCCGCCCATGTAGGAGAACAGCGCGCCCACGGTGGCCAGGATGGCGGTCATCACCGCCACCGTGCCGGCGAAGCTGTCCTTGCCGCCATGCTGGGCGGCGTGTTCCACCTCGTGGTCGTGCGGGCCGTGCACGTGAAAGCCGTGTCCGGACATGGGTGGGTCTCCTTATCGTTTGCGGTAGGTGACGAAGGCAAAGCCGAAATCGTTGGGTGCTGCGGCCTGGTGGCGTTCGCGCTGCACTTCCACGAAGGCCTGGCGGTCGAAGTCGGGCAGGTGGGTGTCGCCCTCGATGTCGGCGTCGATCTCGGTCAGCAGCAGTTCATCGGCCAGCGGCAGTGCCGCGGCGTAGAGTTCGGCGCCGCCGATGACAAACAGGCGCGGTGCGCCCGCGGCCAGTTGCAGGGCGGCCTGCAGAGACGGCACGGCCTCGGCACCAGGTGCCGACCAGGCGGTGTTGCGCGTGACCACGATGTTGCGCCGCTGCGGCAGGGGGCGAAAACGTGCAGGCAATGAGTCCCAGGTCCTGCGGCCCATCACCACCGCGTGGCCGGTGGTGGTGCGGCGGAAGAAGGCCATGTCCTCGGGCAGGCGCCAGGGCAGTTGGCCCTGGTGGCCGATGACGCCGTTGCGCGCCACCGCCATCAGCAGCGACAGGTGAGGGGGAGGGGCAGCTTCGGTCATGGGGAGGCATTTTCAGCGTTGGAAGCGCGCCGCGCCGGCAACAGCGCTGCGGCCACTGCCACCACGATGAAGCCCGCGGCCAGCCAGTCGGTGGCCTGCGGCCGTTCGCCCACGATGACCGTGGCGGTGAGCGTGCCCACCAGCGGCACCGCCATGATGGAAAACGCGCTGGCCGCCGGCGGCAGGTTGCGCGCCAGGCCGAACCACAGCACCTGGGCCACGCCGAAATTCAGCAGCACGCCGTAGGCCATGGCCCACCACATGCCGGTGGAGAACCGGGCCGGTTGCGGCAGCGGCTCGAACACCGGCGCCAGCGCCCAGAACACCGCCGCGCCCATCAGCATCATCCACACCGTCACCGCTTCGGTGGGCAGGGGTGTCCTGGTGCGGCGCATGGCCAGGGTGCCCAGGGCCCAGCTCACCGCCGCCACCTGCATCCACACAATGCCCACAGGCCGTCCCGCCAGGTGGGTGAGCTCGTTCACCGCCAGCAGGCCCACCGCCGCCGCGCCGGCCAAGGCGCTGGCGACGGCGCGGCGGGTCAGCCGGTCATGCGCCAGCAGCGCGCCCAGCAGCACGGTCCAGATCGGCATGGTGAAGGCCAGCGTGGCCGCCCGCCCCGACGCCAGCAGCGACAGCCCGGTGATGGACGCGAAGTGCCAGCCCACGATGTTGGGCAGGGCCAGCATGGCCACCGTGCCGGCCTGTGCGCGCGGCAGTCCCATGGGCAGGCCGCGCCAGCGGTAGAAGGCCAGCAGCACCAGCGCGCCGCCCAGCATGGTGATGGCGCGGAACCACAGCGGCGTGATCTCGCGCAGCGTGAACTTCATGATCGGCCAGTTGCAGCCCCACACCAGGGTGAGGGCGACCAGGCTGACCCACTGGGCGCGGCTGAGTTTCAAACGGCGACCGGCGCCTTGATGGGCGGATGCGGGTCGTAGCCTTGAACTTCGAAGTCCTCGAACTCGTAGTCGAAGATCGACGGCGGACGGCGCTTGATGTGCAGCGTGGGGTAGGGCCGCGGTTCACGCGCCAGCTGCGTGCGCACCTGCTCGGTGTGGTTGTCGTAGATGTGGCAGTCGCCGCCGGTCCAGATGAAGTCGCCCACGTCCAGGTCGCACTGCTGCGCCAGCATGTGCGTCAGCAGCGCGTAGCTGGCGATGTTGAAGGGCACGCCCAGAAAGATGTCGGCGCTGCGCTGGTAGAGCTGGCAGCTGAGCTTGCCGTTCGCCACATAGAACTGGAAGAAGGCGTGGCAGGGCATCAGCGCCATCTGGTCCAGGTCGGCCACGTTCCAGGCGCTGACGATGATGCGGCGGCTGTCGGGGTTGGACTTCAGCGTGGTCACCACCTGGGCGATCTGGTCGATGTGGCCGCCGCCGGGCTTGGGCCAGTTGCGCCACTGCACGCCGTACACCGGCCCCAGGCTGCCGTCTTCGCGCGCCCATTCGTCCCAGATGGTGCAGCCGCGTTCCTGCAGCCATTTCACGTTGCTGTCGCCACGCAGGAACCACAGCAGTTCCACGATGATGGCCTTGAGGAACACCTTCTTGGTGGTGACCAGCGGAAAGCCTTCGGACAGGTCGAAGCGCATCTGGTGGCCGAACACGCTGCGCGTGCCGGTGCCGGTGCGGTCGGCCTTGGCCACGCCCTGTTCGAACACATGGCGCATGAAGTCTTCGTACTGCTGACGGATGGGGTGGGTGGGGCGCGTCATGCGTGCAATTATCCAGCGCCTGCCAATGCCCCCTCGCCGCGGTCCAGCCCGAACTGCATCGCCGCCAGCCGCGCATACAGCCCGCCTTGGGCCACCAGTTCGGCGTGGCTGCCGGTTTCCACGATGCGTCCGCCGTCCAGCACCACGATGCGGTCGGCGCGCTGCACCGTGGCCAGGCGGTGAGCGATGACCAGCGTGGTGCGGTGCTGCATGGCCGCTTCCAGCGCGGCCTGCACCATGCGTTCGCTTTCGGCGTCCAGCGCGCTGGTGGCTTCGTCCAGCAGCAGCAGCGGCGGGTTCTTCAGCATGGCGCGCGCGATCGCGATGCGCTGGCGCTGCCCGCCCGACAGGCGCACGCCGCGCTCGCCCAGGAAGCTGGCATAGCCCTCGGGCAGCGCCAGGATGAAGTCGTGGGCGAAGGCGGCCTTGGCGGCGGCAATGACCTCGGCGTCGCTGGCCGTGGGGCGGCCGTAGCGGATGTTTTCCATCGCGCTGCGGGAGAAGATGGTGGAATCCTGCGGCACCAGGCCGATGCGCGCGCGCAGGTCGGACAGGGCCGCGTCCTTCACCGGCACGCCGTCCACCTCCACCACGCCCTGCTGGGCGTCGTAGAAGCGCAGCAGCATCTGGAACACCGTGCTCTTGCCCGCGCCACTGGGGCCCACCAGGGCCACCGTTTCACCGGGGCGCACCTGCAGGCTGATGTCCGACAGCGCGGCCACCTTGGGCCGCGACGGGTAGTGGAAGGTGACATGGCGCAACGCCACGGCCGAGCCACCCTGGGTGGGTGGCAACGCGCGCGGCGTGGCGGTTTCGGCCACCGGGGACCGGGCGTCCAGCAGTTCCATCAGGCGCTCGGTGGCGCCGGCGGCGCGCAGCAGGTCGCCCCACACTTCCGACAGCACGGCCACGCTGCCCACCAGCAGGATGACGTAAACCACGGTCTGCCCCAGGTGGCCGGCCGTGATGTTGCCGGCCACCACCGCCTGCGTGCCCTGGTACAGGCCCCAGAGCAGGGCGCCGAAGGTGGCGCTGATGATGAAGGCCACCAGCACCGCACGCACCCGGGTGCGCTTGCGCGCGGTGTCGAAGGCGCTTTCGGTGGACGCCTCGAAGCGCTGCGCCTCGCGCGCTTCTTGCACATGGCTTTGCACCACCGGAATGGCGTTCAGCACCTCGGCGGCAATGGCGCTGGCGTCGGCCACGCGGTCCTGGCTGGCGCGCGACAGGCGCCGCACGCGGCGGCCGAAGTACAGGCTGGGCAGCACCACCAGCACCAGGATGCCCAGCACCTGGGTCATCACCAGCGGGTTGGTCACCACCAGCATGCCGAGCGCGCCCAGGCCCATCACCGTGTTGCGCAGCCCCAGGCTGAGCGAGGAGCCCACCACGGTCTGCACCAGCGTGGTGTCGGTGGTCAGGCGGCTGAGCACTTCGCCGGTGGCGGTGGTCTCGAAGAACTCGGGGCTTTGTTTCAGCACGTGCGCGTACACCGCGGCGCGCAGGTCGGCGGTGATGCGCTCGCCCAGCCAGGTGACCATGTAGAAGCGCAGCGCCGAAAAGAGGCCCAGCGCCGCGCCCACGCCGAACAGGGCCAGGAAATGTTCGCGCAGCGCCATCACGCGCGCACCGGGCTCGGTGGGCACCAGGCCGGTGTCGATCAGCCCCTTCAGCGCCAGCGGCATCACCAGCGTGGTGGCGGCGGCCAGCAGCAGGTACAGCCCGGCCAGCAGGATGCGGCCGCGGTAGGGGCGCACGAAAGGCAGCAGCCCGGACAGGGAGCGCGGTGTTGGCGCCTTGGCGCGTTCGGTGGTGGCAGCGGGCATGCACCAGTGTAGGCAGCGCGGCAATGCCCGCATGGTTTACTTGCCTATTCAAGAATTGTCACGGCAATATTTGCATAGGCAAATAAAATTCGCCGCATGCCCAAGACCTCCCGCCCGGCTGCCTTCTACAAGCCCGACGCGCTGCAGCCCGAAGAAAGCCTGGCCCTGCTGTCCAAGCGGGTGCTGCATTCCATCGGCCAGCAGGTGGACCGCCGCCTGGCCGACAGCGACCTCACGCACACGCAGTGGGTGCCGCTGTTCTTCCTGTCGCGCCGCGGGCCCTGCACCCACAACGAGCTGGCGCGTGAACTGCAAACCGACCCCGGCGCCGTCTCGCGCGGGCTGGACCGGCTGGAAGCCAAAGGCCTGGTCACGCGCGAGCGCAGCACCGACGACCGCCGCGTGGTGAAGCTGGCCCTCACCGCGGCCGGCAGCGAATTGGCCGAGGCCGTGCCCCCGGTGCTGGCCGACGTGATGAACGCGCACCTGGCCGGTTTCAAGCGCGAAGAATGGCGCCAGCTGGTGGACCTGCTGCAGCGCGTGTTGCTCAACGGCGAGGCCTTGCGCCAGGATGCCGCAGGGAAGGAGTCCGCGTGAAACACGCATGGGCTGCGCTGGTGGCGGCCGGGGCCCTGCTGGGTGGCTGTGCTTCGCCCGGCGTGGTGCCGGTGCCGGCTGCGCGCACCGAGCCGGCCACGCTGGGCCTGGCCGACGATGCCACCACCCCGGCGGCGCCCGCCCAGTGGTGGACCGGCTTCGGTGACCCGGCCCTGGACGCGCTGGTGCGGCGCGCACTGGCCGACCACCCCAGCCTGCAGGCCGCCCAGGCCCGGCTGGCGCGCGCCGGCGCTGCGGTGTCGGGTGCCCAGGCCGCCGACGGGCCACAACTGGGCTTGGGCCTGGACGCCACGCGCCAGCTGTACACCGAAAACGGCCTGGTGCCGCCGCCCATCGCCGGCACCTGGCGCAACACCGCCAACGCGCAGCTGTCGCTGGGCTGGGAGTGGGACTTCTTCGGCCGCCAGCACGCCGCACTGAAGGCTGCCTTGGGCACCGAGCGCGCAGCCCGTGCCGAAGGCCAGGCCGCCGCCCAGGCGGTGGCCACGCAGGTGGTGCGCACCCATGTGGCACTGGCCCGGGTGCTGTCCCAACGTCAGGTGCTGGAACGCACGCTGGCCCAGCGCGAACAGGTGCTGGCATTGACGCGCCAGCGCGTGCTGGCCGGGCTGGACACCGCGGTGGAACTGCGCCAGGCCGAAGGCGCGCTGCCCGACCTGCGCCAGCAGATCGAAGCGCTGGACGAGCAGGCCGTGCTGGCGCGCCACCAGCTGGCCGCGCTGTCCGGCCAGGCGCCGGATGCATTGGTCCGCCTGGCGCCTGCCTTGGCGCCGCTGCAGGTGCCGAACCTGCCGCCGCGCCTGGGTGTGGACCTGCTGGGCCGACGCGCCGACCTAGTGGCCGCGCGCTGGCGGGTGGAAGCCTCGCAGCAGGACCTGGCGGTGGCGCGCGCGCAGTTCTACCCCAACATCAACCTCAGCGCCTTCGTCGGCCTGAACGCCATCGGCCTGGACCGGCTGGTGCAAAGCGGCAGCCAGTTCGTGGGCGGCGGCCCGGCGCTGCGCCTGCCCTTGTTCGACGCCGGCCGCTTGCGCGCCAACCTGCGCGGTCGCGCGGCCGAACTGGACGCCGCGGTGGCCAGCTACAACGCCACGCTGCTGGATGCCGTGCGCGAGGTGGCCGATGCCACCGGTTCGTTGCAGTCGCTGCAGCGCCAGCAGGCTGAACAGGCGCAGGCGCAGCAGGCGGCCGAAGGCGCCCACGACATGGCGCTGCAACGCTACCGCGCCGGCCTGGGC
The DNA here is from genome assembly GCA_000244995.1 of Burkholderiales bacterium JOSHI_001. Taxonomy (NCBI): domain Bacteria; kingdom Pseudomonadati; phylum Pseudomonadota; class Betaproteobacteria; order Burkholderiales; species Burkholderiales bacterium JOSHI_001. Next base: position 1,562,842 of record CM001438.1, read on the forward strand.
AGCTACCTGGTGGTGCTGAACGCCGAGACCGCGGTGCTCACGCAGCGCCGCCTGGGTGTGGACCTGAAGGCCCGGGTGCTGGACACCCAGGCCCAGTTGATGCGCGTACTCGGCGGCGGCTACCACGATGATCCGCCTGCCACCGAAACGATCACCCGCGCCGCCACATGGGCGCCCCAGACCTCCGCGAACCCGCCATGAACACACACGCCCCGAACCCTGGCCCTGCAGCGCCTGCCGCAGCTGCAACCGGCCCTGCCAAGCGCCGCCGCGCGCTGCTGCTCATCGCCACCGCGGTGCTGCTGGGTGGCGCCGCTTATGGCGCCTATTGGGCCCTGGTGCTGAACCATGTGGAGCACACCGACAACGCCTATGTGCAAGGCCATGTGGTGCAGATCACGCCGCAGGTGGCCGGCACCGTGCTGGCCATCCAGGCCGACGAGACCGACTTCGTCAAGGCCGGCCAGGTGCTGGTGAAGCTGGACCCGGCCGACGCCCGGGTGGCGCTGCAGCAGGCCGAGGCCCAGCTGGCGCAGACGGTGCGCGAGGTGCGCACGCTGTACGTCAACAACGCCACCCTGGGCGCGCAGGCCTCGGTGCGCCAGGCTGAAGCGCAGCGCGCCCAGGCCGAGGTGGCGCGCATGCAGTCGGAGGTCAAGCGCGCGTTGGACGATGTGACCCGCCGCGCCCCGCTGGTGGCCAGCGGCGCGGTGGGGCGCGAAGAGTTCGAGCATGCCAACGCCCAGCTGGCCAGTGCGCGCAGCGCCTTGGGTGCGGCGCAGTCGGCGCTGGCGGCCACGCAGCAGGGGGTGTCGGCGGCACGCGAGCAGCTGGCGTCCAACCAATCCATGACCGAAGGCACGTCGGTGGAACAGCACCCCAACGTGCAGCGTGCCGCGGCGCGGGTGCGTGAAGCCCACCTGGCCCTGCAACGCAACGAGTTGCTGTCACCGTTGCAGGGCCATGTGGCCAAACGCACGGTGCAACTGGGCCAGCGGGTGCAGGCCGGCGCGCCGCTGATGACCGTGGTGGCGCTGGACAAGCTGTGGGTGGACGCCAACTTCAAGGAAAGCCAGCTCAAGAACCTGCGCATCGGCCAGCCGGCCACACTGCGCGCCGACGTGTACGGCAAGCAGGTGGCCTACCACGGCAGCGTGGCGGGCCTGGGCGCAGGCACCGGCGCGGCTTTTGCGCTGCTGCCGGCGCAAAACGCCACCGGCAACTGGATCAAGATCGTGCAGCGGGTGCCGGTGCGCATCACGCTGGATGCGGCCGAGTTGCAGGCCCATCCACTGCGCCTGGGCCTGTCGATGAACGTGGAGGTGGACGTGACCCAGCAAGGCGGCAAGACCCTGGCCGACGTCCCACGCACGCCCTCGGCCGCCACCACGGCCGCCGCCACCGCCGCAGCCGACACTGACGACGCCGCCGCGCGCACGGCCGACGCCGACGTGCACCGCATCGTCGCCGCCCATCTCGGCCGTGGCGCCGCCCCGGCGCTGGTGCCGCGCGCGGGTGCTGCCGCCGCGCACTGAGCAGGCGCCCGCCCCCAACGCCATGAGCCAAGCCCCCGCCGCCGCGCCACCGGCGCCGCCACCCCTGCACGGCACCGCGCTGCTGCTGGGCACCTTGTCGCTGTCGCTGGCCACGTTCATGAACGTGCTGGACTCGTCCATCGCCAACGTGTCCATCCCCGCCATCGCGGGCGACCTGGGCGTGAGCCCGTCGCAGGGCACCTGGGTCATCACCAGCTTCGGCGTGGCCAACGCCATCTCGGTGCCGCTGACCGGCTGGCTCACCCAGCGCTTCGGTGCGGTGCGCCTGTTCACGATGAGCGTGCTGCTGTTCGTGCTGACTTCCTGGCTGTGCGGATTTGCGTCCAGCCTGGAATGGCTGGTGGTGTTTCGCGTGCTGCAGGGCCTGGTGGCCGGGCCCATGATCCCGCTGTCGCAGACCCTGCTGCTGTCCAGCTACCCGCGCGCCAAGGCCGGCGCGGCGCTGGCGATATGGGGCGTCACCACGCTGGTGGCGCCGGTGGTGGGGCCGCTGCTGGGGGGCTGGATCACCGACAACGTGTCCTGGCCCTGGATCTTCTACATCAACGTGCCGGTGGGCCTGGGCGCAGCGGGCGTCACCTGGGCCATCTACCGCAAGCGCGAAACAGCGACGCGCCGCCTGCCCATCGACAGCATGGGCCTGGCCCTGCTGGTGCTGTGGGTGGGTTCGCTGCAGCTGATGCTGGACAAGGGCAAGGAACTGGACTGGTTCTCGTCGCCGCTGATCGTGGTGCTGGCCCTGCTGGCGGTGGTGGGCTTTGCGGTGTTCCTGGCCTGGGAGCTGACCGACGCCCACCCGGTGGTGGACCTGTCGCTGTTCAAGCGCCGCAACTTTGCCGCCGGCGCCTTGTCACTGTCACTGGCCTACGGCCTGTTCTTCGGCAACGTGGTGCTGATGCCGCTGTGGCTGCAGCAGTGGATGGGCTACACCGCCACCAACGCCGGCATGGCGCTGGCGCCGGTGGGGGTGCTGGCCATCCTGCTCACGCCGCTGGTGGGCAAGAAGGTGGGGCAGTGGGACCCGCGGGTCATGGCCACCGGGGCCTTCATCGTGTTCGCGGGAGTGCTGTTCATGCGCTCGCAGTTCACGACACAGACCGACCTGGCCCACATCCTGGTGCCCACCATCATCCAGGGTGCGGCCATGGCCTTCTTCTTCATTCCGCTGACCACCTTGACATTGGCCGGGATTGAACCTGCACGCATCCCGGCGGCGGCGGGCCTGAGCAATTTCGCGCGCATCACCGCCGGGGCCATGGGCACGTCCATCATCACCACGGTGTGGGAGGACCGCGCCGCGCTGCACCACGCGCACCTGGCCGAACAACTTGGCAGCGGTGCCGCCGGTCCGCTGGCCGAGGTGCTGAACACCCTGCTGGCCGGCGGCATGGCGCGCGAGCAGGCCCTGGCCCAGGTGAACCGCTTGCTGGACCAGCAGGCCTTCACGCGCGCGGCCGACGACGTGTTCCTGGCCTCGGCGGTGATTTTCCTGCTGCTGATCGCGGTGCTCTGGCTGACGCGCCGGCCGCCGCGGGTGGTGGCCAGTGGCGGCGTCAGCACAGCCCCACAGGCCGACGCGGCGCACTGAGTCAGGTGCCCGAAACCCACTTCTGCAGCGCCAGCGTCAGGCCGAAAGCGGCCATGGCCAGCAGGGCCGCCGTGGTCTGGCCGGCGCCGGCCAGCAGCACGGCGTCCAGCAGCGACATGCCCGCGATCAGCGACACCACGGCGCGAGGCACGTCCCCCGGCGCGCGCCGGCGCAGGCGGCCGAGCGCGAACACCAGCACCCCGGCATAGGGCAGCAGCGGCAGCCAGGCCCAGGGCGCGGCCAGCGCCAGGCTCAGGCCGTACAGCAGCGGCACCGCCAGGAAGGCCAGCGGCCACAGCGCGCCGATGCGGTCCAGGTGCTCCTGCTTGGCGATGTAGGTCAGGCCGATCAGGTGGCACAGCAGCGCCAGCGCCGCCAGCAGCACCGGCGTGGGCAGTGGCGGCACCCACACCAGCGCGGCGGTGGTCACCACCAGCACGCGGCACAGGCCCATGACCAGCGGGCTGAGCGGGTTGCCCTTGTGGTGCGCGTCGTACAGGACGATGGCCGCCGCCAGCAGCAGGCCCGACACCAGCGCCGGCCAGGCTGCCACGCCAGCCGCCTGGGCGGTGGCCAGCGCCACGCCGGCCTGGCCCAACGCCAAGAGGCCGAAGCCGATGGCAAACACCTGCTGCGCCGAGACCTGGCCCGACGGGATCGGCCGCTCGGGCCGGTGGCGGGCGTCGAACTCGCGGTCGAAGGCGTCGTTCAGGAACATGCCGCCCACGTAGAACAGCGACAGCGCCCCCATCAGCAGCAACAGCCGGGCATCGCCCAGGCCGGCGCCGGCCAGCAGCGCGCCCACCATCACATTGGTCCAGACCGTGGGCAGGTTGGAGATGCGGCCCAGCCGCAGTGCCAGACCGAGGTTCATGCCTGCAGTTCCGCCATCACCCAGGCCAGTTCGCGCGCCACGGCTTCGTCCACCGCGCCGCTGCGGAAGGGCTCGGGCAGCACGTCCCAAGTGTAGGTTTCCACTTCCAGGTGGGCCGACACCGGTTGCGCCCGGTGCAAGGCCAGCACCTCGCGGATGAAGGCCTGGGTGGAACCGAACGGGGCCAGCCGGTCCATGAAGATGGGCACGTGGAAGTGCACCCGCCATTCACGCGCCCCCGGGCTGGCGGCCGCCAGCGTGGCCAGTGCCTGCGGCAGGTCGGCGAAGCGCCGCAGGCCGTCGGGGCCGCGTTCAATCACCTGGTGCAGGTACACCGGGTCGACGAAGCGGCGCAAGGCCTGCACCGCTTCGGCGTCCAGCGCGGGCAGGCGCAGGCCGGCGCTGATCTGCATCTTGGGCACCCGGATGCCGGCTTCGCGCAGCCGCTGCAGCGCAGGGGCGGCGTCCTCGTACTCCACCGCCGCGTGGCACAGGTCCAGGCAGATGCCCAGGTGACGGCGCAGCGCCGCAGCGGCCGCGGCGGCTTCGAGCCCGGTGCGTGATGCCAGCGTGTGCACGGCGGCGTCGCAGAAGAGGTGGGCCTGGAAAAAGCCCACCACTTCGTCGATGGTTTCCAGGAAGCAGTCCGGCTCGGGCTCCAGCGCCAGCGTCACCGCCCGGCCGGTTCGCGCCTGCAAGGCCACCAGGTGGGCCACGTGCTGCAGCAGGTGGTCCACCATGCGCGGCAGGTCGTCGGGCCCGCCCAGCGCGGCCTTGTAGGCCCCGGGCGCCGTGCTGACGCTGCCTTCCAGCCCCGGTTCGTCCGGCAGCAAGGCGGCCATCAGGTCGGCCAGCTGGTTGGTGTAGCGCAGGCGCTCGGGGTCGCGCCAGTCGGGCAGGTACACCGCTTCTTTCACCCGGGCGCCATGGAAGGTGCCGTAGGGAAAGCCGTTCAGCGTGAACACGTACAGCCGTTCACGCGCAAGAAAAGCCTTCAGCTCGGTCAGCGCGGCGGGTTCCGACAACTCGGCGGCGGCGCGCGCCGACAGCCGCAGGCCGACGCCGAAATCAGCGGCCGGGCGCAGCCGGTCGCGCACCGCCAGCACATGGCGGCCCAGGTTGGCCCGCACCTCGGGCCAGCTTTCGCCGGGATGGATGTTGCTGCAGTAGGTGAGGTGGACACCACCGCCCAGTTTCACGTGCCCAGCTCCTGCCGCCGCAACCAGGCCAGCGCGTGGCGGATCTCGTGGCTGTCCATTTGATGCACTTCTTCGCCCACGCCGATGTCGCGCAGCAGCGTGACGGTGAGGTCGCCGCCGAGGTGTTCGCGGAATTCCTCCAGCCCGCGCAGCAGCAGCCAGCGGCCCTGCGCGTCGCGTGACTCCAGCGCCGGGTGCCAGAGGTGGAAGCCCAGGCGCTTGAGCAGGGCGTGCACCCGGTCCTCGCCGCCGGCCGGCAGCATGCCCACCTGCACCGAATAGCGCGCATCCAGCGCCAGGCCGATGGCCACCGCCTCGCCGTGGCGCAGCTCGTGCGCGGTCAGCGCCTCCAGCTTGTGGGCCGACCAGTGGCCGTAGTCCAGTGGGCGCGCGCTGCCGGTCTCGAAGGGGTCGCCGCCCAGGGCGATCTGGCGCATGTGCAGCTCGGCGCAGCGGCGGATCATGCGCGCCATGGCCGCGGGTTCGCATTCGCGAAGCGCTTGTGCGTTGGCTTCCAGCCATTCAAAGAACAAGCGGTCGCGGATCAGCGCGACCTTCACCGCCTCGGCCATGCCGGCGATCTTGTCGCGCGGGTGCAGCGTGCGCAGGAAGTCGGCATCGTTCAGCACCGCGAAGGGCGGTGCAAAACTGCCCAGCAGGTTCTTCACGCCGAAGGCGTTGATGCCGTTCTTCACCCCGACGCCGGAATCGTTCTGCGCCAGCACCGTGGTGGGCACGCGGATGTGGCGGATGCCGCGGTGGGTGGATGCGGCGACGAAGCCGATCAGGTCCAGGAAGGCGCCGCCGCCGATGCCCACCACGAAGGCGTGGCGGTCCACGCCCAATTCGACCAGGCGGTGCTGCAACTGCGTCAACAGCGCTGGGTCGTTCTTCACCGGCTCGCCGCCGGGCACGGTCTCGGCAGGGGCCAGCAGCTCCAGGGCCTCGGCGTGCACGCCGGCGTAGCCGGCGATGTCGTGCACCAGCGACGGGAAGGACGCGGCCACGTTGGCGTCGATGAACACCACGAAGCGGTGGCGCCGGCCGGGTTCGCGCCGCAGCAGCGTGTCGCGGAACACCGGGTTGTCGCGCGCGAACAGGTGCTGGGTGAAGCACACCGGGTATTCGTAGCGCACCGCGAAGGACTGCAGGTACATGGCGCCCTGCGCCTCGTCGCGCTGGGGCAGGGGGGTGATCTGGGCGCTCACGGTGCGGGCTTCCTGTGCAGGGGGGGATTGGCGGGCTTACTTGATGAGGCCGGTGTCCACGGCTTCGGCCGCTTGCGGCAGGTCGCCCACCAGCGGGGCCTGGCCGCGCAGCACCGAGTTGCCTTCGAACAGCGTGCGCTGGTCCACCGACGCCGCAGCCAGCCAGTCCGATTCACGCATCTGGCCGGTCTGCCCGTAGGCGGCCAGCGCGTTGCCGTAGCAACTGGCCTGCACCTGGTCGCGCGGGATGCCGCGCTCGAGCATCAGCCGCGCGGTTTTGGGCACGGCCAGCGGGTCGGACACGCCCCAGTCGGCGCTGGAGTTCACGATGATGCGCTCGCTGCCGTACTGCCGCACCACCTCCACCATGCGTTCGCTGCCCATCTTGGTCTTGGGGTAGAGCGTGAAGCCGGCCCAGAAGCCGCGGTCCAGCACGTCGCGCACGGTCTCTTCGTTGTTGTGGTCGATGACCACCCGGTGCGGTGCCAGCCCCATTTCCAGCGCCACTTCCATGCTGCGGACGGTGCCGGCCTTCTTGTCGCGGTGGGGGGTGTGCACCATCACCAGCATGTCGAATTCCAGCGCCAGCTTCAGCTGCGCGCGGTAGTACTTGTCCTCCAGCGCGCTCTGGTCGTCGTAGCCGATCTCGCCCACCGCCACCACGCCTTCCTTGGACAGGAAGCGCGGCAGGATGTCCAGCACGGCTTCCGCCAGCGCTTCGTTGTTGGCTTCCTTGCTGTTCAGCCCCATGGTGCAGTAGTGGCGGATGCCGAACTGCGAAGCCCGGAAGCGTTCCCAACCCACCAGGCTGCTGTAGTAGTCGATGAAGCTGCCGACGTGGGTGCGCGGCTGGCCGAGCCAGAACGCGGGTTCGATCACCGCCACGATGCCGGCATCGCGCATGCGCTCGTAGTCATCGGTGGTGCGCGACGACATGTGGATGTGTGGGTCGATGGTCTTCATGAGGTGCCCCTTTCGGGTCAGGTGTAGTCCACAACGGTGGTCCAGTCGATCCCACGCGCGGCCACGGCGTCGCACAGGGCCGCGTGCGGCTGCAGCAGGGCACGTGCCGCGGGGTCGGGTGCGCTGCGCAGCGCCAGCACGGCGGCGGCCCGTTCGGCCGGCTCGCCCTGCGCCAGCACGCGCTGCAGGTCGGCCAGCAGCGGCCCCTGGGCCACCGGGCCCACGCAACGCCAGACCTCGGGGCTGACCGGACGGTGTGCGGCCCAGCGCTCATGGGCATGGTCGCACAGCATGCGCGCCAGCTTCTCGTTCACGCGGTCATCCAGGCCGACGATGGGGTGGAACGCGCTGCCCACGAAATGGGCCTTCAGCACCATCTGGTTCCAGGCCTCATCGTCCAGTTGTTCGGCGGGGTAGGGGTTGGCATGGGCCACGGCCTCGAACACCACCTTCATGTTGGAGCGCAGGCCTTCGGCGGCACGCTGGCGGTGGCGCGGCGGGTCGGGGTACAGCGGCAGGCCGCGGTAGAAGGCCACCAGTTCGTCGACGTCGGCGGTGGCGCACAGCTGGTCCAGGCGCTTCGAGAACTGCTGGGCGTCACCGCCGGCGGCCAACAGCAGCAGCACCCGGGCGGCCTGGTCCACGGTCCAGCCGGCGGGTTGCCAGTGGTGGCGTGCGCGCTCGGCCTGCGCCTGCTCGTTGGCGTCCAGCGCCAGCGCGGCTTTGCCCAGCTTGCGCGAGGCCAGGCTCACGGCCAGAAACAGATCGCGGTCGCTGCCGCCGCCCGCCAGCCGCGCCAGTTGTTCGCCCATCCAGGCGGTGCCGGCGGCGTCCACGCGGCGCGCCAGCCACTGTTGAAGCAGCGCGTGGGGGGTGGTTGTGTCGGCGGGTGCCATGGGGGCCTGGTGCGTCACGCCGCCGTGCCGAACAGATGGTCCAGCAGCAACTGTTTCACCGCGGTGGCGGCCACCGGGCCGTCGCCCAGGAGCCGGCTTTGGCTGGTGATGAACAGCGGGCCGTCCTCGGGCCGGTCGGTGGGCCGGCCGTGCGAGCCGCGCACCACCGTGGCGTCCAGCCCGATCACGTCCATCACGTAGCGCAGCCCCAAGGCCTTGCGCGCCAGGCGCGTGGCCACGGCCAGCTGGGGGAAGGCGAAACGCTTGTCGATGAACAACTCCACCGGGTCGTAGCCGGGCTTGCGGTGGATGTCCACGGTGCGGGCGAAGTCGGGCGCGAGCGCATCGTCCAGGAAGTGGTAGTAGGTGAACCAGCTGTCGGCCTTGGCCACGGCCACCAGTTCGCCCGAGCGCGCGTGGGCCAGGCCGGCGGCGCGCTTGCCGTCTTCGTCCAGCACCGCTTCCACGCCCGGCAGTGCGGCCAGGCAGGCTTTCACCTCGGGCAGCAGTTCGGGCCGCGCCACGTAGACATGCGCCAGCTGGTGGTCGGCCACCGCGAAAGCGTCGGACGCGCCGGCGTCCAGCAGTTCCAGCCCGCGCTCGACGCGCAGCTTCAGCCAGCCGGCCTGGCGCAGCGCGCGGTTGATGTGCACCGGTCGCGAAACTTCCGTGATGCCGTACTCGGACAGCGCCACCACGTGGCCGCCGCGCTGCTGCATGTGGTCGATGAGCGGCTTGCACAGCGCATCCACCGCGGCCACCTGGGCCGGGATGTCCGCGTGGTTCGGCCCCAGGCGCTGCAGGTCGTAGTCCAGGTGCGGCAGGTAGGCCAAGGTCAACGTGGGTTGCTGCCGTTGCATCACCTGCAGCGTGGCCTGCGCGATCCAGCGGCTGGACGCGATGCCCGCGCCCGGGCCCCAGAACTGGAACAGCGGGAAGGTGCCCAAAGCGCCCTGCAGGTCGTCGCGCAGGCCCGCGGGGTGGGTGTGGATGTCGGGCAGCTTGCGCCCGTCGGCCAGGTACTGGGGCCGTGGCGTGACCGCGAAGTCCACATCGGCGTACATGTTGTACCACCAGAACATCTGGGCACAGGTGAAGCGGGGGTCGCGCCGCCGCGCGGCATCCCACACCTTCTCGCCGCCCACCAGGCGGTTGGACTGGCGCCACAGCCAGATCTCGGACAGGTCGCGGAAGTACCAGCCGTTGGCCACGATGCCATGGTCGCGCGGCAGGGCACCGGTCAGCAGGGTGGATTGCACGGTGGTGGTGACCGCCGGCAGCACCGTGCCCAGCGCCCGCATGGCACCTTGCTGCGCCAGTGCCTGCAGATGCGGCGCGTGCGGCAGCAGCGCGGGCGTGAGGCCCACCACGTTCAGCACCAGGGTGGGCGTCATGGTAGGCCCTCGGCCTGGTGGCGGGCCGGTGCTGGCGCAACCCGGCCGGCCCGCGGCGTGAGGCGCCGCACTGCCGCGGCCTGCGATGATGTCCTTGCGACGGATGCGACCACGCGAATCTGGAAGCCCGGGCCACCGGGCTCAAAGCGTTTTGGCCAGTGTAGCGGCCCCCTCTGGCGAGGACACTCTTCAGGTCGGGGGGGCGCAGTGGCCCAGGGCGCCGGCGCCGCACCCCAGGTTTGGGGGTGCTGCGATGCCGCATGGGCCTTAAAGTCTGCCCGCTTGCCCTTCTTCGTCCTTTGTCGTCCAGGAGCTCTTACATGGTTGGACCTGACCACAACTTCAGGCGTCCCCTTGCCGCGCTTGCCGCACTGCTGGTGCTGTGCGGCTCGGCCCTGGCCCAGCAGCGTGTGCTGCGGGTCATTTCGGACCGCACCGACCAGGGCACCTTGCGGCCCATCCTGGATGCCTTCGAGGCCAGGTCCGGCGCCAAGGTTGAAGGCGTGTTCATGGACCAGGGCCTGGTCAACCGCCTGGAGTCGCGTCCCACCGAGGCCGACGTGGTCATCACCAAGGACGCCGAACTGCTGGAAATCGCGGCTCAGCGGGGGCTGCTGGACGAGATCAAGTCCGACAGGATCAACGCGGCGGTGCCGCCCGAATTCCGCGACCCCGGCGGGCGCTACTTCGTCGACGCCTACCGCGCACGGATCATCTTTTATTCAAAGGCGCGCGTGAAGCCGGGCGAACTGTCCAGCTACGAAGACCTGGCCAGCCCGAAGTGGAAAGGCCGCATCTGCATCCGTTCGGGCAGCCACGACTACAACCTGGCCCTCTTCGGCCAGTTCCTGGCTTCGTATGGCGACGCCAAGGCGCGTTCGGTGGTCTCGGGCATTGCCGCCAACCTGGCCCGCACGCCCAAGGGCAACGACCGCGAGCAGGCCAAGGGCATCTTCGAGGGCAAGTGCGACGTGGCCCTGATGAACACCTACTACCACTCGATGATGGCGGCCAACCCCGACCAAAAGGCCTGGGCCGACGCCACCGGGGTGTTCTTCCCCAGCCAGGACGGCAAGGGCACCTTCATCATGCGCTCGGCCGCGGGCATCACCAAGGCCGCGGCCAACCGCGACCTGGCGCTGGGCCTGCTGGAGTTCATGGCCTCCAAGGAAGGGCAGCAGCTCATCGTCGACAAGACCCAGCAGTATTCGGTGCGGCGTGACGTGGCGGTGCACCCGCTGATGGTGAAGCTGGGCGCCGAGCAAGGGCTGGCGGAAGGCCGCTTCAAGATGGACTTCATCCCGCTGGCCAACATGGCGGGTCGCCGCGAAGAGGCCATCAAGCTCGTCAATGAAATCCGCTTCGACGCTGAGCGCTGAAGCGATCGCGGTGGCGACCGCGCCCGCGCCCGGCCCGGTGGGCCGGGCCTTGCCGCATGCTTCGTCCGATGGCTGGCGCGCCGCGTTCGCCGGCCTGCTGGCCGCTTGCGCGCTGGGCCCGGCGGTCTACCTGCTGGCCGCGGCGCTGCCGGTGCTGTCCAGCGGCGGCTGGCTGGCCCATTTCGCGGGCACCACCTTGCCCCACCAGGCCCAGTTGAGCCTGTGGGTGGCGCTGGAAGCCGCGGTGGTGGCCTTCGCCGCCGGTGCGGTGCCGGCGGTGCTGGTGTCGCGCTACACCTTCCGCGGGCGCACGCTGGTCACCGCGCTGGCGCTGCTGCCCCTGCTGTTCGCCCCCTTTGTCACCGCCGGCATCTGGACCGTGGGCTTTTCCTGGGCCTTCCTGGACAGCCGCCACGCGCTGGCCATCCAGCATGGCCTGAGCTGTTCGGCCTATGTCTTCGTCATCTTTCGCATCGCCACCGCCCGCATGCCCACGTCCTTTGCCGAACTGGCCGCGGCGCTGGGCCATGGCCGCTGGCAGCGCTTGTTGCGCGTGCACCTGCCGGCCTATGCGGTGCCGGCCGCCGCCAGCCTGATGATCGTGTTCGCGCAGGCGGTGGGTGATTACGCCGCCGCCGAACGGCTGGGCATCGACACCCTCAGCGTGGGCATGCACAACCTGTGGCTGGCCAGCCAGAGTTCGCAGGTGGCGGCCATCGTGTCGGTGGTGCTGATCGTGCCGTCGGTGCTGTTGGTGGCGGTGGCGGCCTGGGCCAGCACCGCGCTCATCAGCCGCAACCCGCTGGCGCCCGCCGCAGCCGCGGCTGCACGCAAGCCCCTGTCCGGGCCGGCCGCGGCGGCGCTGCTGGGCTGGAGCCTGCTGTGCTCCTTGCCCGCCTTCTGGATCCCCCAGGCGCTGGTGCTGCGCTGGGCCTGGCTGAAGTGGGACCGCACCCGCTTTGCGGCCATCCCAGGCGACATGCTGCAGGCCGCGCTGACCTCCGGGGCCACGGCGCTGCTGGTGGGCGGGCTGTGTGCGGCCACCGTGGTGCTGCTGCGATCGGGCGGGCAGTCGCGCTGGGCCGAGCGGGCGCCCTGGCTGTTCCTCGCCAACTACTTCCTGCCCTCGCTGGTGCTGGCCCTGGCCTTCGTGATGATGAGCGCCGACGGCACCGTGCTGGCGACCGCGCTGGGCAGCGCGCGCGACAGCCGCTTGCTGGTGGTGGTGGCCGAAGCGCTGCGCTACGCGCCTTTTGCGCTGCTGCCGGTGCTGGACGCGCTGCGCCGCACGCCGCCGGCGATGATCGACACCGCCCGGGCCTTCGGTGCCAGCCCCCTGCGTGCGCGCTGGGTGGCCTTCTCGGGCCATGTGGGGCCGGCGATGCTGCTGGGCTGCGCGCTGGTGTTCATGGAATCGGTGAAGGAGTTGGACTTGAGCCTCACGCTGCAGGCCTTCGGCTATTCGTCACCGGCGCTGAAAATCTACGCCTTCTCGCGCCACCAGAACATGGACCGCGCGGCGGTGTGGGTGCTGATCAGCCAGTTGCTGATGTTGCCGCCGCTGGCACTGCTGTGGTGGCGCATGCGCCGCCAGGGGGGCACGCAGCATGTCTGAACCCATGGGCGCCGCGGGAAACGCGCCGGTGTTGTCGGTGCGCGGGCTGTCCCGGGTCCTTGCCGGCCGGGCGGTGGTGGCCGAACTGGACTTTGACATGGCCGCGGGCGAGGTGCTGGCCGTGCTGGGGCCTTCGGGCAGCGGCAAGACCTCGCTGCTGCGCATGGTGGCCGGCCTGGATGCCCCCAGCGCCGGCAGCATCCGGCTGTTCGGGCAGGAGGTGTCGGCCCCTGGGCGGGTGCTGGTGCCGCCGGAGCGGCGTGCGCTGGGCCTGGCGTTCCAGGACGCTACCTTGTTTCCGCACCTGGACGCGGTGGGCAACGCCGCCTTCGGCATCCACGCCCCCGACAAGGCCACGCGCGAGCAGCGCTCGCGCCAGGCACTGGCCGACATGGGCCTGCAGGACATGGACGGGCGCGACGTGGGCACCCTGTCCGGGGGCGAAGCGCAGCGCGTCTCGCTGGCGCGCGCCTTGGCGGCCCAGGCCCGCCTGCTGCTGCTGGACGAACCCTTTGCCAATGTGGACCGCCTGACCCGGGCCGACCTGGTGCAGCGCCTGAAGGCCCGCCTGGCCCACGTGGAAGGGGCCATCGTCATCACCCACGACCCCGCCGATGCGGCCGAACTGGGTGCGCGCGTGCTGCTGATGCGCGCGGGCCGCCTGGTGGCCGACGGCAGCCCCCAGGCCCTGGCCGCCGGCGAGGCCGGCGACTGGGCCCGCCACTTCATGCAGACCGGCCGTTGAGCCCAGGGCGCCACCGCCGCCAACGCCCTGACAGGCGGGTCCACAGGGCCGCGGCACCGCCGCTGCGGTCCACCCCCACGCCGGCCAGGAACAGCAGCAGGCTCAGCAGCAGCAGCGACCGGTCCGGCGGCGGGGTGTCCGCCGTTGGGGCCGGCGCGCGCAGCAGCGTGGCCGGGTTGGCATCCACCACCCAGCCTGCCGCCCGCCAGGCGGCCAGGGCCGGATGGATGCCGAAGGTCTGCGCCTCGTCCGACGGGCGACGCAGGTGCAGGTGGCGTTGCGTGCCCTGGGCCGTGGTCAGCCTCAAGGTGTACAGCCCGGGACCGGCGGCCGGCACCCGCGCGCGCCAGCGACCGGGGACCAGCAGGTCGGTGTCCACCGGGCGGTCCGGCGCGCCGGGGCTGTCCACCCGCAGCAGCGGGGCGTCGCCCGGCGGGCCTTCGGCGTCGATCTGCAGGGCGTCGGCGTTGTCGGTCACGGTCAGTGCGGTGCCGCCCTGGCCCGCGCTGGCCACCCACTCGGCCAGGCCACCGGCCAGTGGCGGCCAGTGGCGCCAGCCCAGCCATTGCGGGGCCCAGGGGCCCAGGCCGCTGGTCACCACCGCCACGCGGCCCAGGCCGGCGCGGTGCCAGGCGATCAGCGGCTCGGCGCTTTCGGTCTGCACCGCCACCGTGGCCTGCGGCTTCGCCCGGGTCACCGCGTAGGCGGCCACCGGCGGCCAGTCCGCGAAGCGGCCCGGCGCAAAAGGCAGGTCCTGGCGCTGCTGCACGGTGATGGCACCCTGCTGCACGCGCGCGCGGCGGCGCTCGAAGCCGCTGCGCATGACGCGTGGCAGCTCTGCGGCCTCGTTCACCCGCAGCACCTGGCCGCCGCCGTCGCCCACCAGGCGCTGCAGGGCGGCCACATCGGCGTCCGGCCCCACCGCCAGGACGATGGTTTCGATGCGGTCTTGCTGCAGCCGCGCCCGCAGTTCGGCCAGCGGCGCGTCGTCCACAAAGCCGTCGGTCACCAGCACCAGCATGCGGCGCGAGGCGGGCGCCTTGGCCAGTTCGGCCAAGGCCGCCTGCAAGCCCGGCGCCAACTGGGTGCCGCCGCGCGGGCTGGCCTGCCAGTCGCGTTGCAAGGCGGCCTGGCCGGCCGCAGCCGGCCCCAGCGGCAGCAGCACGCGCGGCGCGGCGTCGAACAGCACCAGCCCCAGCGCGTCGCGCTCGCCCAGGCCACGGGCGGTGTCCTGCACCGCGCGCTGGGCCATGGCGAAACGGTCCACGCCGCCACTGCCCTGGCCCATGCTGCCGGACTTGTCCACCGCGAACACCAGGCTCAGCGGCTGGTCCATCGCCGCCGGCTCAGCCAGCACCGGCAACAGGGTTTCCAACTCGGACCCGCGGTAGCCGCCACGCGCGAAGGAACGGTCGCCGCCCAGCACCAGCAGGCCCAGGCCGTGTTGGCGCACCGCAATGTCCAGTGCGGCCCACAAGCGTGGCCCGGCGTCGGTGGCCGCCACGTCGTCCAGCACCACCGCACGAACGCCCGCCAGCGCATCGGCCTGGCCGTCCAGGCGCGCCGCCGGCACGCGCTGGAGCGCCCAGCCGCCCCGCACCAGGCTGTCGGCCAAGGCGGCTGGTCCGCCCTGCACGTACAGCAGCGGGGCCGCTGCCTGCACGTCCAGCACCGCGGCATCGGCCAGGGTGTGCAGCGGGGTGGCGTCCTGGCCGTCCACCAAGGCGGCCTCCACCACCCAGGCGCCGGGGGCCAGGGCGTCGAAGCGCAGCTCGGCCCGGCCTTGGGCGTCCACCTCGGCCTGCGCGGCCTGGCTGCGCCCGTCCAGGGCCCGCGCGGTGGCGCGCACGCGCAAGGGACGGTCCCGAGCGCCGTCCACCTGCGCGGTGACCCGCACCGGCTGGCCGCTGCGCGCGTGCTGCGGCGCCAGCAACCCGACGATGCGCTGGCGCGGTGGTGGGCGGCCGATGGGGATCCATCCCACGGCCAGGCCGGCGCTGCGCGCGGCGCGCAGCCCTGCTTCGCTGTCGCCCGCGGTGGCGTGTGCGTCGGACACCAGCACCAGCCCGGCCAGCGGCTGGCGGGCATGCAGCGCCAATGCGGCCTCCAGCGCGGCCTGCAGGTGGGTGGCCTCCTGCGCCAGGTCCGGGGCGCTGCCATCGGCGGGCGGCACGGCCGGCGCCACCCGGCCGGCGAAATCCAGGGTTTGCAGCCGGCCACCGGCCTGCTGCACCGCCTGCGCCAGGCCTTGCACGGCCTGATCGACGGGCTGGCGCGGCATGCTGAGGGAGCGGTCCAGCAGCACCAGCAGCGTGGGCTGGCTGCGCGGGTCCAGCCAGGACAAGCCCGCCAGCCCCGCCGCCAGGGCCAGCAGCGCGGCCGCCTGCAGCGCCAGGGCCAGCAGCGTGCGGCGGTGCAGGGCCTTCAAGCAGCGTCCCCGTTCAGCCGCAGGGCCTGGCGGCCCAGCGCGCCCAGTTCCCACAGCAGCACCGCGGCCGCCAGCCACAGCAACACGCGGCTGGCATCGCCCGAGGGGGCGTCGGGCACGGCCGCAGCGCCCGCGCCAGGTGCTGGCAGCGGCTGGGGCAGCACCTGTGATGCGGTCGCACCGCGTTCCACCAGCGCCTGGGCGCCCAGCAGCCGGCGCTGCAACAGGCGTTCCAGCGCCAGGTTAAGCAGCAGCGGCAGGTCGGGCCCGGGCGCGGCCTGCAGCGCGGCGAAGTCCAGCGCCGTGGCCAGCCGCAGCGGCGTGCCGGCGCGCTGCACCAGCACCGGTTCACCGCCGGCGGCCAGCAGCACCTGGTCGGCCGGCTGCGCGGCCAGCTGGGCTGCCACCGGCAGCGCCTGGGACTGCAGCGCTGGCGTGAGCGCCACCGAGGCGCCCCATTGCAACGGTTGCAGCTGGCGGGTGGTGGTTTGCGTGGCCAGCACGTCCAGCGTGGGCCGGGCGGGTGAGGCCAGAGTCGCGGTGGACCCACAGGTCACCTGGGCTGCGACGGCGGCGCCGGACGCCGCGGCATCGACCAGGGCCAGCGCCGGGTGCGCCGCCACCGCAGCGCGCAGTGCCGACGGGCAGGCGGGGTCCACCGCCACGGCCTGCGGCGCCAGGGCGTCCAGCGCCAGCTCCAGCGTGTCGTCTTCCACCAAGGCGTCGGCAGGCTGCAGCCTGGCGCGGACGCGGCCGGTGCGTGGCAGCGTCAGCGCCACCTGGGCGCTCGAGCCGGGCGCCAGCTTTTGCTCGGCGCGCCAGAGTTCACCGGCGTCGCCGGCCAGCACCAGCGTGCGCGTCGCGGTGCCCTGGCCGCCGTTGTGCAGCGTGACCACCAGGTCCAGGCGCTGCGGGTCGTCCGGCCGGCGCTGCGCGGACAGGCGCTGCAGCCCGACGTTGCCTTGCGCCGAACCCACCAGCACCAGGTGGTCGGGCCGGCGCGCCGGTGCGGGCCAGTCCAGCAGGCGCGGGTGAGCGCCGTCGGTCAGCAGCCAGTGCGAGCGCCGGGCGTCCAGCAGCGCCGCCGGCGGCACGCCGGGTGCGGGTTGCCCCGGGCCTGCGGCGCGCTGCATGAGGCGCTGCAGCAGCGCGTCGTCCGAGCCGTGCTGCTGCACCCAGGGCTCACTCAGGGTGCGCACGGCCACCTCGGTGGCCCCGGACGCGGCCAACTGGGCGCGCGCCTGGGCCATGGCCAGGGCCAGCCGGCGGCCGGCGGGTTCGAGTGTCAGCAGGCTGAGCGAGTCGTCCACCCACAGCGTCACCGGCCGTTCGCGGCCCAGCCCCTGGGGCTGGGCCAGCGCCAGCACCAGCAGGCCGGCCCACAGCGCGCGGCGCCGCCAGGCCGGGTCGTGGGGGCCGGGCCGGCCCGACGCGGCGGAACGGGCCGAGGCGCCTTGCCACAGCGACAGCTGGGCCACCGGCACCGCCTGCCGGTGCCGGCCACCGCGATGCAACCAGCGGATCAGCGGCAGCAGGGCCAGCGCCAGCAACCATCCGGGCGAAGCCATGGTCACAGGTGCCGCCGCGCCCGCAGCAGGTGGTCCAGCAGGGTGCGCTGCCAAGCGTGGGCCGTGTCCCAATCGGTGAAGGCGATGCCACTGCGGGCGCAGAAGGCGCGCAGCCGCTCGGCCTGGGCCTGGCGTTCGCCGGCGGCGCCGGCCAGGGCCGCCTCGTCCACCCAGGCCGGGCGTCGCTGGCCGGTTTCCATGTCCAGCAGGTCCAGTTCGCCGCGCAGGGCCAGCCGGGTTTCATCGGCCGAGCGCAGCTGCACGGCATGCAGCGCCGCGCCCTGCTGCAGCAGGGCGGTCAGGTCACGCTGCACCCCGCCGTCAGACAGGAAGTCGCTGAGCACGAAGACCGAACTGGCGCCGTGCAGGTGGCGCCCGCAGGCGCCCAGTTCGGTGCGCTCGCCGCGGGGCGCCGGCTGCAGGCTGGCCAGCAGCCGCGCCAGGGCCGCGTAGTGGTGCTGACCGCGCCCGCGCGGGCACTGGGCCAGCACGCGCGCCCCCACCACCACCAGGCCCACGCGGTGGCCCGCCTGCAGCAGCGCATAGGCCAGGCCGGCGGCCATGCAGCGGGCCGCCTGCCAGTGGGCGGCGTCCAGCGCCGCCATGGACGAACTGGCGTCCAGCACCAGGTGCCAGTCCGACACCGATTCGGCCTCGAACTGCCGCATGATGGGGCGCTGCGCGCGCGCGCTTTGCCGCCAGTCGATGTGGCGCACCTCGTCCCCGGGCACATAGTCGCGGTGGTCCAGGTGCTGCAGGCCCACGCCGGCGCGCCGCGTCAGGCCCTGGGCCCCGGGGGCGCGCGGCAGGCGTTCGGCCAGCAGTTGTGCCGCCACGCCGGCGAAGGCCCGCAGTTGCGGCTCGCCAGGCAGTGCGCCGGGGCGGTCAGGCAAGGCGGGCTCCACCACGTTGCGCGATGCCCATCGGGTGGTGGGCAGGGCGCGGCCCGGCCGGCTTGGCGCTCAAACCCGCTGGCGCCATCCGTCAAGCACCGTGCCCAGCACGGCGTCCACGTCCAGCCCGTCGAGCTCGCTTTCCAGGCGCAGCAGCACGCGGTGGCGCAGCACCGGCAGCGCCACGGCCTGCAGGTCGTCCACGTCCACATGCGGCCGGCCCGCCATCAGCGCCCGCACGCGCGCAGCGCGCACCACGGCCTGCAGCGCCCGCGGGCTGGCGCCGTAACGGATGTGCCGCTGCGGCGTGGCGCCGTCCGGCGCGGGCTGGGTGGCCACGACCAGGTCCACCGCCGCTTCCTTGGCCCGGTCGCCCAGCAGCACGGCGCGGCACAGGCGGGTGATGCCCAGCACCTGCGCGGCATTGGCGATGGGCTGCACCGCGTCCGAAGGTTCGCTGTCCAGCGACACCTCCAG
The DNA here is from genome assembly GCA_000244995.1 of Burkholderiales bacterium JOSHI_001. NCBI lineage: Bacteria > Pseudomonadati > Pseudomonadota > Betaproteobacteria > Burkholderiales > Burkholderiales bacterium JOSHI_001. The sequence continues at coordinate 1,581,625 of CM001438.1, forward strand.
CAAAGCGCGCAAGGCGCTGCGGGCCGGGAAGGGCATGCTCAGCTTGAACATGAAGCGGTCCAGCTGCGCCTCGGGCAGCGGGTAGGTGCCTTCCAGCTCGATCGGGTTTTGCGTGGCCAGCACGCAGAAGGGCTCGGGCAGGGCGCGGCCCACCCCGGCGTGGGTGACCTGGTGTTCCTGCATGGCCTCCAGCAGGGCCGCCTGGGTGCGTGGCGTGGCGCGGTTGATTTCGTCCACCAGCACCAGCTGGGCGAACACCGGTCCCGGGCGGAACTGGAAGCCCGCGGCGGCCCCGCCGCTGCCGGCGTAGATTTCGGCGCCGGTGATGTCGGCCGGCATCAGGTCGGGGGTGCATTGCACGCGCGACCACTGCAGCCCCAGCGCTGCGGCCAGCGCCTTGGCCAGGTGGGTCTTGCCCAGCCCCGGCAAACCTTCGATGAGCACATGCCCGCCTGCAAAGATGGCGGTGACGAGTTGGGCCACCAGCTCGTCCTGGCCGACGATCACCCGGCCCAGCAGGCCGCGCAGGTCCGCCAGCGTGCGGTGGGCGTCGGCGAATGCGCGGTCGGAGACTGGAGGGGCGGTCATCGGCTGCTGCGCGTGATCGCCTTCATCCATGCTTGTACATAGCTCGATTCGGTTGGGGTCAGCCGCGCATCGCGGTCGGCCGGCGGGGCCGTGGCCGGCGCCGCGATCGGCAGCGCGGACGCATCGGGCCGTCGTTCCGGCTGCGATTCATCATACGTGGCCCCCTGGGCCATGTCAGCCTGCCTCTGGGGGGGCGCATCGGTCGCCGCCAGTGCCACTTCGCGCAGCGCGACGGCCGGTGCACGGGTGCGGCCTGGCGCGGTGCTGCTGTGCTCGTCAACGCTTTTTCCGGCGCCCTGGCCGGTGCCCGCGGTGGCGCCGGAAGCCGCCGTGGCGCCGGGCGGCGTGGCCGCCGGGACGCCATCGCCGGCGGCCGGGGCGGCGCCGGCCTGGGCGAGGCCGCCCGCGCGAACCTCATTGGCGGGCCTGGGGGCTGCACCGGCCGAGGCCCCCGACGAGGCCGCCGCGCCGCCGGCGGGACCCGCCTGGCCGGAAGCGCCCCGCGCCGCGTCCTGCGGTTCGCGGCGGCGCAGGGCCTGTGACAGTTCACCGGCCAGGTCCTGCAGCCCGGGTGCGGACGCCGCCGCCAGCCCGTCCGTCGAGGGACGCGCGGCGGCCAGGGCCGTGTCAGGCGCAGGCACCGGCCGCCTTGGTGGGCGAGGCGGCGACAGCGTGGCCACCGCGGCCAGCAGGCCCGCGCACACCGCCAGCGCCAACACCGGCCGCGCCCCGCCCTCGGCCGGCGGCCTGTGGGCCAGCTGGCGCAGGGCGGGCGGCACCCGTGCGGTGGCCCAGTCCTGCAGCCAGGCCACGGCGCCGGGGTCCGCGGCCTGGTGGCGCCCCTGGTTCAGGTCCAGCCAGGTGGAAAAGGCGCTCGCCCCGCCCAGGTGGCGGTCGGCCCACAGGGCGCAGTCGGTGTCGCCGGGCCGCTGCAGGGCGGCCCAGGCCAGCGCCGCGGCCCAGATGGCGCACAGCAGGGCGGCCAACAGGGGCGGCGCCAGCGGCCCCAGCCCCAGGTGCCAGGCGGCGGCCAGCAGCAGCAGGCCCGCGCTGCCCCAAGCGGCGCGGCGCACGGCCGCGCCCAGGTGCACCCGCCACAGGTGGCGGCGCGTCACGGCGATCAGGCTGTCCAGTGTGGCGTCGGGCACCAAGCGCTCCCACTCAGGCGGGCAGCCAGCCGCTGCGCGCGGCCCACAGCGCGGCGGCCCCGGCCACGCCGGCCGCACTGGCCAGTGGCAGGGCCAGGTCGCCTCGCGGCAGCCCGCGCCTCAGGGCCTGCCCCAGCCAGGGCAGCGCCAGCGCCACGGCCACCAGCGAGGCCTCGGTCAAGGCCGGCCGCAGTGCGGCCAGGGCACTGGCCGACCAGGCCAGGACCACCAGGGGCCAGGCTGGCGCCAGAAGGGCCAGTGCCGCAGCGCCTGCCTGCCGGGCACCGCGCAGGGCGCCCAGGGCCGGGGCCACCAGCGCCAGGCCCATGGCCCGCAGCAACCAGGTGGCCGACAGCGCGTCGGCCGCGACGCGGGCGGTGTCGCCGCCGCGGTCCAGCACCAGGCGGGTGCTGCCCAGCCACCATGTCGCCAGGGCCAGGGTCAAGAGCAGGCCGGCCAGCGCCAGCAGGCGACGCAGCCGCGGTTCGCTCATCGCGTGGCCGCCGTCATCAGCAGCCAGCCCTGCGAGCCTGGCGGCACCTGGGCCACGCCGCTCAGGTCCAGGCGCCACAGCGCCGCAGCGCCTTCGGCGGGCACGCGCGACAGCGCGTCGCGCTCCAGCGCCTGCGCGGCGGGCCGGCCCGTGGCCACCGGCAGCTGGGTCTGCCCCCCAGGCGCCAGCGCGGGCAGCGCGTGCACCTGGCCGCCGGCGAGCAACCAGCCCGCCGGCCAGGCCATGGTGGCGGTGTTGCGCACCTCGCGCGTGCCGTCGGCGCGCTGGCCCACCACCAGCGCGCGGTGCACCGGAAAGCTGCCCGCATAGCACAGGGCCATCGACCGGAAGAGGCGGGTGTCGAAGCGGGCCGCCACCGGCAGGCCGCTGAGCGGGTCGATCTGCAACTGCAGGGCTGCCGCCGTGTTGCAGGGCTGGGCCGACGGCGCCAGGGCCGCCGGCAGCGCCACCAGGGCCTGGCCGCGGGTTGTGCCCGGGAAGGCCTGGCGGGCCTGGTAGCGTGCCTGCGTGGCGCCGGAATCCGCTTCGCTCCAGATGGCCACCTGCGATGCGGCCGGCAGCGCGTGCAGGAACAGCAGGGCGGCCCCGGCGCACACGGCCGGCAGCCCCAGCAGCACCGGCAGCGAGGCCGAAAACAGCAGCGCCAGCGCCAGCGCGGCCCCGCCCGCCGCCACGTACAGGGCCACGGCCTGCCACACCGCAAGGTCGGGCCGCTGCGCATCGTCCAGGCCTGCCGGCGCGGCCACCGGCGCCAGCGGCCGGTCCAGCGACGCGTCCAGCAGCGCGGCGGCATCGCCCACCTGGGCGGCGTTCATCAGGCCCTGGCCGCCACAGCCGGCGGCGCCCTCGAACATGCGGCGTACCCGCTCGTCCTGGTTCACCACCACGATGCGACCGCAGCCCGCGGCGTGGGCCAGCAGCGCTGCCAGTTGCTGCGGGTCCAGCGCCTGCAGCGTGGCGGCATCCACCACCAGGGCATCGATGCCGGCGTAGGCGCCGGCCTGGCTGGGCAGGTCGTCTGGCGCCAAGGCCACGGGGTGGAAGCCGCCCAGGCGCAGGCCCGCATCGGCGGACAGCGCCAGGGCCAGCAAGGGCGCCTCGGAGCGCGACAGGCTGAGTTCGCGCGTGACCACCACACCCCCCGGGGCCTGCAGCGTGAGCGTGATGCCCGACGCGGCCGGCACGGCCAAGCGAAGCCGCTGGGGCCGGCCGGGCTGCAGGTCCAGCGCGGTATGCAGGCCCACCGCGCCCGCCTGCACCTGCAGCGTGGCCGACAGCGCGGTGTCGCTGCCCACCCGCAGGTCCAGTTCGGTGCCGCGGCCGGGCCGGCTCCAGCCCTTCCAGGCGGGCGTCGCGGAAAGTTCGATGCGCGGCGCGGCGCCGGCCGGCCCGCCGCAGCACAGCGCCAGCCCCAGCAGCAAGGGCAGCAGGCGGCGCGTCACCGCGTCACTTCAGCACGTGCTCGAGGGCAATGACCGACCAGGCGGTGACGAGCTGCGGCCGGTCTTCCCACCAGGCGTTGCTCTCGGTGTTGGCCCAGCTGCCGTCGGCCGCCTGCAAGCTGAGCAGCTTCTGCGCCAGTTCATTGCGCCAGTTGCGGCGCTGGCCCTTGCCGTCGACGAAGCTGTCTTCGCCATAGGCGGACATCACCTTGGCAAAGGCGTTGTAGAAGTAGAACAGGCCGTGCTTCTTGTTCGTGCCCGGATTGACCTCCAGGGTGAAGTTGGCCGTCATCCATTTGTAGGCGGCCTGCACGCGCGGGTCGGTCTTGTCCACGCCGGCGAACAGCAGGCTCAGCATGCCGGCGGCGGTCATGCCGCCGTAGGACGAGGTGCCGTTCTCGTATTCCGGCGGGTTGGCGCCGGGTTGGTAGGCGAAGCCGCCGTCGTTGGCAGCCCACTTCTGGTCGTTGCTCTCGGTGCGGTTCTGGGTGCGGTTCACGAAGCTCAGCGCCTTCTGCCAGACCGGGTCCTTGGGGTCGGTGGCCGCGGCCTTCAGGCCTTCCAGCACGATGTAGACATTGGACAGGTCGGGGCGCTCGCCGCCGCCGTAGCCGATGCCGCCGTAGTAGCGGTGGTCGGGCGCATAGCCTTCGCCCTCGTCCACCTGGTGGGCGGCCAGGAACTTGCGCGCCGCCGCCAGGATGGGTTCGTACTTCGGGTTCTTGGTGGCCGCCAGGGCGTTCATGGCCACGGCGGTGTTGTAGGCCGTGGACTGCAGCGTGGAGCTGATGGAGCCGTCCGGCTTGGCGTTGGTCACCAGGAATTCGACCGGCCGGGTGATGAAGGCGCCGTCGCTTTCGTTGTAGTTGGACGGGCTTTCCAGGAAGGCCCGCAGCGCCAGCGCGGTGATGCCCACCGACTTGAAGATCGAGCCGTCGGGCGCCTGCTGGCCGCGCAGGTAGTGCAGGCCACCGGCGATGGCGCGCACCACGCGGCGCTGCAGTGCCGGGTCCATCTTGTCGGCGGCGTGCGCGGCCGGCAGCGTCAGCAAGCCCGCGGCGGGCAGGGCCAGGACATGGCGTCGTTTCATCATGGGGGGTTCTCCGTCAGGGGTATGGCGTGGTCGGCGCCCTGGCGTCGCTGCAGCGCGACCAGGGCCAGTGTGAGCACCGCGCAGGCCGCGGCATAGACCGCAGCCAGGTGGCCGGCTTGCGGGTAGTTCACCGGCAGTGCGGCCAGGTTGGCGTTCTGGTACAGCCAGGCCGTGCGCAGCAGGTCCAGGCCACCGGCCACGGCCAGGTGGGTGAGCGGGCTGGTGGCCACCAGTATGTCCAGGGCGGTTTCGTGGCGGGCACTGGCCAGTTCGGCCGCCGGGCCCAGCCACAAGGGCGCGGCGCCGGCCAGCGCCAGCAACAGCATGGCGGCGATACCGGCGGCCCAGCGGGCGGCCTGGGCGTCGGGGGACCCGGTGGCCTCGGGCTGCCAGCCGGCCTGCAGGCCCGCGGCCAGGGCATGCGTGAGCAGCAGGATGGGCAGCAACATGGCACACACCGGCAGCAGCAGCGCAGGCGGTGCGCCCTGACCCAGCAGCGCCATCGCCAGGCCCGCCAGCAGCGTGGCCGCCAGCGACCAGACCAGCGTCCTGCCCAGCGTGCGCAGCGGCGTCGCGGCTGCACCGGGCCAGAACAGCGGCGCCAGCAGCGCCACCACCGATGCCACCATCACCCGCAAGGCCGAGGGTTGCGGATCGGGCGCCAGGGCGCCGAAGGCGGCCAGCACCAGCAGGCTGGCCACCAGCAGCAGGACCATGCGCAGGAAAATCACTTCTTGCCGCTTCCCGCCTCGACGATCAGTTCCACCGCCGTGCCCGGCGCAGGCAGCATGGCGTGGCCACGCACCGAGCCGTAGGCGCCCAGGCCGATGGGCGCGACGGATTCGATGATGGTGTTGGGGTCGTGCACGAAGCCGATCAGCGTGCCGGTGTCGTCCGGCGTGAAGCGGCCCCGCGCGTCCGACGCCGGCGCCCCGACGTAGGCCCATTCCACCGTGGCCGGGTCGACGCCGGCTTCGGGGTTCAGCAGCACCTGGGCAGCGGGCAGCAGGCGGCGCTGGCCGGCGTCGGTCCAGGCCACCGACAGACGCACCCGCGGCCCGATGAGCTGGGGCACCCGGCGGTAGCTGCGGGCGGCTACGCCGGCGGGGTCGCGCTCCAGCCCCACCAGGATGCAGGCCAGGTTGAATTCACTGCCGCGGGCGTTCAGCTCCAGCAGGGTTTCGTAGGCCTTCATGCCGCGGGCACTGGTGGCCAGGTACTCCAGCGGCTTGTTGACCACGTTCACCCGCCCCGGCACGACGAAGCTGCCGGCGCGCTTGTCGACCACGATGCTGCCGATCTGGAAGCGTTCGTTGCCCAGGGGCTTGATGTCGATCGGCGGCGGCGCAGGCCGGCCGGGCGCACTGGCGGCGCCGGCTGTGCTGGCAGCACTGGCGGCACTGGCTGTGCTGGCCGGTGCCACCGGCGCCACCGGCGCCACCGGCGCTGTGGCCTGCGCCTGGGCCTGCGCCGCCAGCGGCGCGGCAGTCAACGCCGCCAGCATCAGGCCGGTCCGCCACGCCGGTGCGCGCCGAAGGTTCATGGCTTGACCCCCAGCACCATGCGGTGTGGCATCGGCGGGGGCAGCGGCACCATGCGGGTGTCGCGCAGGCCGCAGTCGGCCATCCAGCGCGCCACGTCGGCGTCGGCATGCACGCCGCCATCGGCTGCGGTGAGCATCATGTTCAACCCGAACAACGCAGCGAACGCGGGCTGCGCGCCGCCGGCGTCGGTGAACACATCGCTCACCACCAGCAGGCCGCCCGGGTTCAGGCATTGCACGGCGCGCCGCACCAGGCCCTGGCAGGTGTGCGCGCTTTCGCGGTGGAACATGCCCGACATCAGCACCACGTCCTTGCCGCTGCCGAAATCGGCGCTGTGGTAGTCGCCGTCGCGCAGGTGCACCCGGTCGGCGGCACCGGCCGCGGCCACCAGTTCACGCGCCACCGCGGCCACGCCGGGCAGTTCCAGCACCTCGGCCGTCAAGCCCGGGAAGCGTTCGGTCAGCAGCACGGAGTAGGTGCCGGGGCCGCCGCCCACGTCCAGCAGCGTCTTGCGCTCGCTCAGGTCCAGCAGCGGCACCAGGGCGCGCGCAATGCCCAGCGCACGCTCGTGCATGGCCACGACGAAGGCACGCGTGCGCGCCGGGTCGTCGCCCAGGTAGGTTTGTGCCGGCAGCGCCGGCTGGCCCTGGCGCACCGACTGCTCCAGCTGGCCCCAGGCGCCGTAGAGCTGGTCGCTGTAGCGGATGACATTGCCCATGAAGGCCGGGCTGCGGCTGACCAGGAACATGGCCGACGAGGGCGTGTTCTCGAAGCCCGCCGCCGATTCGGCCAGCAGGCCCAGGCCGACGCAGGCCCGCAGCAGCAACGCCGTGCTGCGAGCGTCCAGTTGCAGCTGCGCCGCAACGGCCTCGGCGCTGCGTGGACCGTCCGCCAGGGCGTCGAACACGCGCAGCCGGTTGGCGGTGAGCAGGGTCTGGCTGTCCCAGTAGGCGGTGCTCAGCCGCACGATGGCCGACGGATCGGGCCGGCCGGCCCCGGGGGTCTGGGGCGCATTCATGCGGCCACCGCCTGGTCGGCGCGATCGATGTCGCATTCCAGCTGCATGTAGGCGCAGCGGTGGCACATGAAGCCGTCGGACACGGCCAGGCCGTGCTTGCGGCGGATGGCCTGGTAGCCCACGTTCAGGGTCTCGAAATAGCTGTGGATGCGGGCGTGGAAGTCCGAGCGCGTGCGCCCGCCCACCGGCCACACCAGCGAATAGATCGGCAGGATGCCGCGGCTGCACAGGTCCTCGGCGCCTTGCAGCGCGATGCGTGCGGCTTCTTCCCATTCCAGGCCGTGCTCGGGCTCCAGTTCGATGCCGGCCACCATGGCCGAATAGACGTTGCCACGGCCCCAATAGCGCACCGCCGTTTCCAGTGCTTCGATCCAGCGCGCATAACCCACGTAGCGGTTCTTGCCCGGGCACACCTTGGCGAACAGCGGCTCGGACCACATCTCCAGGTTGAAGCAGACGTACTGCACCAGCTGTTCGCGGTGGAACTGCTCGATGATGTCGTCGGGCAGCGCCCCGCTGCCCAGCGCCACCGGGATGCCGCGCGTGTTGGCCTGCTTGACGAATCGCGCCAGCTGCAGGAAGCGTTCGCCTTCCTTGCGGGCGTCGGTGAGCGAGCCGCCCACCAGGTAGATGTGGCGGATCTCGGCCTGCGAGATCACGGCATTCAGCGCCTCGCGCATGCGCTCCAGCGTGGGCGGCGGAATCTCCACCTGGCCCGTCACCTGGCCCAGGTGCTTGGTGCGTTCGTCCGGTGCGCCGTAGGCGCAGAAGCTGCACCGCATGGACACGCCGTCCTGCTTGTGCAGGAAGTATTCGCAGCCCGGCGCCACATTGATGACCAGCATGTCGCCGTGCGTGGTGACACCAGCCTGCGAGAAGGGCATGCCGTCGGCGGTCTTCTGCGTCAGCCAGGGACGCAGCGGCTCAAATTCAATCGGCACCCGCTGGCCGCTGCCGTCATGGATGAGCACATAGCCTTGGGTGGTGTCACCTTCCACATGCCATGGCGAATCGCCATTGCCCATGATGCGGATCTCGGTGCCGTCGGCCGTGTTGATGAGGTAGGGAATCGTTGCCTGGCCCTTGCCGGTGGGGTCGTGTTCGCCGGGCTTGAAGCGGTAGGGGTAGTAGTTGGGCATCGAGTGGGCCGCCGCAAGGCCCAGCGCCTCGGTGTAGCGGATGCCCTCGCACATCACCTGGACCTTCAGGCCGGGCGAGCCGGTGAGCGTCGTCATGTCGTCCGATTCCTTTCCTGGACAGGCTGGTCTTGCAGGCGCGCAAGGGCCTGCGAAAAGCCGTCTGCTATGGTGGCGCAATGATGCCACGCAGTGCCCGCGCCGCCTTGATCATCGGGCTGGCCTTGTGCATGCCGATCGTGCCGTTTGTCCTGATTGGCGAACTGCCGGGTGAACGCTGGCTGTCGGCGCGCGACGGCCACGCGCTGCCCTTCGCGCTGACCGGTGCGGCGCTGCTGGCGGCCGACGTGCTGCTGCCCATCCCGTCCAGCATCGTGGGCACCATGCTGGGCGCCCGGCTGGGCTTTGGCGCTGGTTTCGCTGCCGCCTTCATGGGCATGATGGTCGGGCAATGCGCGGCCTACCTGGCCAGCCGCCACCTGCTGCGCCGGACCAACGACGCCCTGCCCGCCGCGCCCACGCTGGCCGTGGTGGTGCTGAGCCGCCCCGTGCCGGTGCTGGCCGAAGCGGTGGCCCTGGCCGCTGGGGCGGCGCGCCTGAGCTGGGGCCAGTTCCTGGCGGCCTGTGCCTTTGGCAACGCGGTGTACGCCGGCGCTTTGGCCTTGAACGGCGCGCAGTTGCTGCCCGGTGAACCCCTTGGCGCCGGCCTGTTGCTGCCCTTGCTGCTGCCGGTGGCCGGCTGGCTGATCTGGCGCGCGCTGCGCCCAACCCACCCTTGACGAGGAACCGAACATGCTGTTTTTGCTGACCAACCGCACCCGCAGCGACTTGAGTCCTGCGCAGTACGGCGAACTGGCCGCCCTGGCCAAGGCCTTCTACGCGTCGATGCCAGCCGAGGTGCAGATCCGCGGCGAATGGGCGGCCGTGGACCAGTCGCGCAACTACTCGCTGCTGGAAGCGCCGGACATCGACACCGTGCGCCGTCTGCAAGCGCCATTCGAGCCCTTCACCCACACCGAGATCGTGGCGGTGAAGTCCATCACCGGCTGGACCGCCAGCTGAAGCCAGGTCCCAGGCATCGCCCATGAAAAAAGGGCCGGCGAAGCCGGCCCTTGGCGCGAATGCCATCCCCTCCCGGCATCAGGCCTTCGTGGTCTGCGCACGCCGACGCCGGCCAGCGATGCCGGCCGCCAGCAGCGCCACGCCGGCCAGGCCATAGCTGGCCGGCTCGGGCACGCGGTTGTCGCAGGAGCCGGTACCGACCGCAATGCAAATGGAGCCCACGTCCACGTTCAGGGGCTGCGGGTCACCGTTCACATCGGCAAATCCCAGGAAGTTGCGGTCGAAGTCCGGGCTGGCGCCCAGCGTGAAGGTCGTGGCACCGTTCGCCAAGCCCACAAGATCGAAGGTGAACATGGTGAACGAGTCCGCCTGGTTGGCGGCTAGCGTCAGATCGCTGTCCACGGACGCATCATCAAGGCCATAGGCCCCAGGGCCGCCTGTGAGGGTTGCCCCCAGGCTGCTACCGAGGAAGCCGTTGAGGCCGATCACGTTAAGTTGCAACACTGCCGGGTTGTAGACGAAGGTGAGGTCGTAGCCGGACAGGATGTCGGCGCCCAGTCCGCTGAGCGTGGCCGTGATGGTGGTGCTGCCGCCCACGCCAATGGCGTTGGATGTGGCGCTGAATGACAGTACCGGCGCCGCCGCAGCCGGCACCGACGCGCACAGGGCGGCGGCGGCCAGGGCGACCGAGGACAGGATGGTTTTCATGGTGGGGTTCCTCTCTCTGTGAATGGGTGGATGGCCTGCGTCGGGTCACCCGGTGTCAATTGATGGCGCAGCTTGCGCGGGTGCACTTCAGGATGCAGGCGCGAACGTCGGCGATGGTGATCTTGCGGTCGCCGTTCGCGTCGCGCTTGTCGCCGGCCGGCACGGTCTGGCCGATGGCGCTGCGCACGGCATTGACGTCGTTGAGGTCGATGTCGGCGTCGCCGTCCACGTCGCAGGTGGCGATGGGGCGGGGTTCGCAGGCGTCACCGCGGGCGTCACCGTAGGTGTTCTCCTGGCCGGGGTTGGACACGGCCGGGCAGTTGTCCACGTTGTCGCACACGCCGTCGCCGTCGGTGTCCACGCAGCCACCGCCGGTGGAGCGCAACAGCACCAGCAGCAGGTAGGAGTTGTGGGCTTCATCGTCCCAGCGACCCGGCGAGCCGTTGCAGATGAACGAGCCGTCGGCGCATTGCAGGCTCAGGATCTGGTGCGCGTAGTCGAAGTACTGGCCCTTGGGCTCGGCCGCATAGTAGCCCGGCCCACCAGCGCCGAAGGAGGCCACGCGGGACAGGGTGGCCGGGTCCTTGTTTTCCTGGCGCACGGGGCAGGCCGGTGCCGACAGCGCGGCCAGCTTGCCGAAGTCATTCGGGCCGATGGTGCCAGGGTTCTGGGTCACGCCGGACTGGCGCACCAACTCCATGCCCTTGAACGAACTCCACATGTAGTAGCTCCAGGACAGGTCGGGCCAGAAGTTGCCCATGTTGTCCAGGTCCTGCCAACGGTAGTGGTTCTTCAGCCATTCCATGTAGCTTTGCACGCTGCCATCGTTCACCGTGGCACCGCCGAACAACTGGATGTACACGCCCGACGCGGTCTGCGCCAGCGAAGGCACATAGAACTTCGCGTTGTAGCCGTGGCCCCGCTCGGTGGTGGTCAGCGCGGAGCAGGAGGCGTTGTCCGAACCGGTGGTGGCATTCAGCTCATAGGCCTTCCTGGCCAGGGCCAGGGCGGCGTCGATCGCGGCCACGCGGGTCGCATCGGCGTAAGGCTGGTCGCCCGACTTGTTCGAGGCGTAGAAGGCCTTGGCCGACGCCAGGCCGGCCACCACGAACTGGGTGGTGGAGGAGTCTTCGCAGAAGTGGTCGGTGTAGCACCAGTAGCCCTGGTTCACCGGGTCGGGGTAGCCGGTGGCCGGCGTGCGCTGGTTGGCCAAGGTTCGATCAACCAAACGGTCCATCGCCTGCTTGAGGTCGTCGACGTCGACGTTGCCGGGCGCCAGCACGCTCTTGTCGGGGCCGCCAGTCAGCGCGTATTCGGCCAGCGCGAACAGCCACGCGCCGTCGCGGTAGGCGTAGAAACTGGTGTCATTGACCCGGTCCAGGATGTTGGTGGCCGAGGTCCTCATGCGGCCCTGGTCGGTTACGCTGGCGCCGACATAGCCCTGGGGCGGATCGGTGGGGATGCCAGTGGCTCGCTTTTCCAGCAGTGCCAGCAGAGGCAGGCCCGTTGAGTCAGAGAAAAAGTTTGGGTTGTTGTAGGCGCCGGAGTTCGCCAGGTACTCCAGGCCACGGTCGATGGCCGTGGACACGTCCTGCTCGAAGGGCGTGACGGCCTGTGCCGATCCTGCAGTCAGCCACGCGGCCATGCAGGCGAACACACCGATTGCCGTCTTCCGAAGGGTACAGGGCAGCTTGATCATGGCGCTCCTTCCAATCATTTGTTTGGTTTGAAACAGCTTGCCCTGGCGGGGCAATACGCACTGGCACTGAACTCAATACACGAGGAACCCGAACCCACGGCAGCGAGGCTGCAGGAACGGTGGAAATTCACCTCATCCCCCAAGGGAAAACCCCAGCCGCTTGCCGGTCGCTTTCCATTTGGTTCACTCTTCAAAATTCCAAGCAAGACCCATACCGATCGTGAATTCCTTAGGACAATCAGGGTCTTACGTTTTCCACCTGGCGAAGTGAACTTGACTTTGTAAAGAACTTCGACGTTCCCATCGGCACAGGTTCACTTCCCAATGGCAGTTACCTTGCCAGGGATGGCTGGGTGGCGCCAGCCCTAAGTGCGGGGTTGGTTTGCCGGCGCGCCGAGGGCGCGATGCCGGGCCGGGGGCAGGGTCGGGCCGGCGCCGGCCCGGCGAGCCAGTTCTGCGCCATGCACCTGTGAAGGCGCCACGGCCCGCGCAACAACATCACACGAGACGCGATGTCGCACTGCGCGGTTGAGGGGCTTTGTGGTCGAATCCGCAGGCATCAGAATGCCTTGAACATGTTGGACGCCACGCCCCTTCCCGCCCGTCTCAGCGCGCTGCACCGCGTGGTGTTGCGCTGGGGCCTGCTGCGCAGCGCCTTGGCCGCCGCGGGGGCGCTGTGCAGCCTGGTGCTGGGCGGCTTGATGCTGTTTTCGGCCCTGGCCGGCCACGAACTGGCGCCTGCCACGTCCACCTTGGCGGTGGTGCTGTCGGTGCTGCTGGCGCCCCTGCTGGCGTGGCTGACCCTGCGCCTGGCGCAGGCCGAAGCGGCCCGCCTGGCCCTGGCCGCGCAGGCCCGGGAAGCCGACGGCAGCGGCGTGCCCGCCCGCAGCCATTTTCAACGCGCGGCCGAACGTGAATTCGCGCGCTGCCGCCGCTATGGCGAGGACGCCGCGGTGCTCTTGATCGCGGCGGACCATTTCCGCGCCATCGGCCTGCAGCATGGCAGCGCGGCGGCCGAAAGCGTGCTGACCGCGGTGGCGCTGAAGGCGCGCTCAGGGCTGCGCCAGCCCGATCTGGTGGCGCGCTATGGCATGGAAGAACTGGTGGTGTTCCTGCCCCACACCGACCCATTGGGCGCGCTGGACGTGGCCGAGCGCATTCGCGAAGCGGCGGCCACCACGCGGCTGCGCCGCCAGGGCCACGAGATGATGTCCACCGTCAGCATTGGCGTGGCGTCCATGGGTGCCGGCCACGACGCGCTGGACGTGCTGACGCACGACGCCGACATCGCGCTGCTGGAAGCCAAGCAGGCCGGCCGCAACTGCGTGCGCGCCGCGCCCATCCAGCCGCGCGCCAGCGAACACCAGCAGTTGGAATCGCCGCGCTAGCTACAGCGTGATGCGGCCGGCGTAACCGGTCATCTCCAGGTAGCCCAGGCCGATGCGTCGCGGGCCCTGCTTCAGTTCCGACAGGCCTTCCCAGTACACCGCGCCGGTGCCGGCGCGGCCGTCGAGTTCCTGCGCATCCAGCAGCGCTGCCACCTCGAACACCCCGGCCGGCGTGTGCAGCCGCCATTGCACCGGGTAGCGGGCGCCGGTGGCGCCGCTTTGCCAGTGGCGCAGTGGCTCGAAGCGCACGGCCTCGGGACCGAAGGCCTGCACCGCGCCGCCTGCGGCGCGAAAGCTGCCGCCGGCCCACACCGGGCTGCCGTCGCGCTGGCGCAGGACGAAGGCGGTGAGCGCGGCGCCATCGGCCAGGTTGAAGCCCACCCAGTCCCAGCCCACCGCGGCGGGGCTGAGGATCTCGTCGCTCCACTCATGGTCCAGCCAGGCCCGGCCTTCGGCCTGCAGCGCGCGGCCATCCAGCGTCAGGCGGGCCTGCGCCTTCAGTTGCGGCTGGCTGTAGTAGTGGCTGGCCTGCTGCGGCAGCGGGCCCTTGCGTGAAAAGCCGTCCTGGCCCTGCCGCAGCAGGGGCTGGGTCGGCTGCAGGTCCAGGTCCAGCGTGAAGCCGGCGCCGGTGTCGGCTACGCGGCTGCTGTAGCGGCCGGTGGCGGCGTCGCGCTGCAGGGACCAGGTGCCGATGCGCAGGTGGGTGTCGGCGCGCCGGGCGACGTCCACCGTGCTGGCCTCGTCGCCGGACCAGCGCGCCATGCGTTGGGCGTGACGGTGGCGGCCGGCCACGATGTCGGTGACAGCGGCATGCGCGAACAGCAACTGGCGCGGCGCGAAGCGGCCGGGCAGGTCATCGCCCAGGCCGGTTCGGCTGCGGAAGAAGGTGACCTGGAAGCCCAGCGGCTGGGTCTGCCCGGGCGCCTGCAACCAACCGGTGGCATACCACCATTCGGTGCGTGTCGTGGGGTGGGCGCCGTGGTCGCGCGGAAAGACCAAGGCGCGGCCGGCGCGCACCGGGTCGGGCGGGTCGGCGGCGTCCGCAGCGGCCCAGGTCGCGGGTGCGCCGCCCGCCAGCGCCAGCAGCCAGGCGCGCCGCCGCGGGTTCATCACCAATCCTCCTTCACCGCCAGCACCGCGCTGGCCCCTGCGGCGCGCCGGCCCGCCAGGGCCGCGGTGGCCAGGCCCAGGCCCAGCACCGCGGCAGCCAGCGCCGCCAGGGGTGCGGCCGGCAGCACCAGGTCCATGCGCCAGTGGAAGCTCTGCGGGTTCACCACCTTCACCAGCACCACGCTCAGGGCCACGCCCAGCACCAGGCCCAGCAGCACGCCGGCGGCCAGCCAGGCCAGCGCTTCGCCGCACACGATGAGCAGCACCTGGCGACGCGACAGGCCCAGGTGGGCCAGCAGGCCGAATTCCTTGCGCCGTGCCAGCACCTGGGCCGACAGGCTGGCGGCCACGCCCACCAGGCCCACGCCGATGGCGACGAACTGCAGGTAGCGCGTCACCGCGAAGCTGCGGTCGAAGATGGCCAGCGACAGGCGCCGCAGGTCGCCGGTGGCCATCACGTCCAGCGGCGTGGCGTCCCCGGCCAGGCGGCGCAGTGCGCCCGTCACCGCGGCCGGGTCGGTGCCGGGGGCCAGCCACAGCGCCAGGTCGTTGTGGCGCAGGTCGCCGGTGGCGCGCTGGTAGTCGGCCTGGTCGATGGCGACGGCGCCGAACTGGCGCGCGTAGTCGCGCCAGACACCCCGTACGCGGGTGGTGAGCGCGCCGCTGGCCAGGGGCAGCACCAGGGTGTCGCCGGCCTTCAATTCGTACAGCAGCGCCATCGGCTCGCTGATGAACACAGCCACCTCCCCGGCGCGCGCGGCCTGCGGGGCGTCCAGCAAGGGCAGGGTTTGCTCGGGCGACTGGGCATCGATGGGGCGGGCCAGCAGGGCCACTGCGGGCCGTTGTGGGTGCAGGGCGAGCGACAGCACGCGGGTGGTCTGCACCTTCAGCACGCCGGGAAGGCGCGTGGCCTGCTGCAGCAAGGCCTCGGGCAGCACGGCCTGTTGGCTGGCCGCGGCGGTGGCGGCGCTGCGGGCGTACAGGTCGGCCGGCAGCACACTGTCCAGCCACTGGGTCACCGCGTCGCGAAAACTGGCCACCATGACCGTGAGCGCCACGCACAGCGCCAGGCTGGCCACCACCCCGGCCACCGCGGCGCTGGCGGTGTGACGGGCGAAGCGCGCACGTTCCACGGCCAGCAGGGCCAGGGCATGGCGGCGCGGGTGCACGGCCGCCAGCAGCGCGCCCACGACGCCCGGCACCAGCACCACGCCGCCGGCCAGCAGCGCGGCCACCGACGCATAGGCCGCCAGCGGCAGGCCGTCCAAGGGCGGTAACAGCGCCAAGGCCACGCCGGCCGCCAACAGCGCCAGCGCCGACGCCACCAGGGCGCGCGGGGCCTGGCGAGACGCCGCCCCCAGGCCTTTCAGCGCCTGGGCCGGCGGCAGCGCCTGGGCGCTGCGGGCCGGCCCCCAGGCCCCCGCCATCGCGGCGGCGGTGCCGAGGGCGGCATAGGCCAGTGCGGCCGGGCCGCTGAACTGCAGCGTGGGCTGTACGCCGGGGAAGTAGCCGCCGCCCAGGTCACCGCCCAGCGCGCGCAGCGCGGCCCAGGCCAGCGCAGTGCCGGCGGCCAGCCCGACGGCGCTGCCGGCCAGGCCCAGCAGCGCGGCTTCGGCCAGCACCAGCCTGCGGCGCTCGCGCGCCCCCAAGCCCAGCACGCCCAGCAGGGCGAAGGCCGGGGTGCGCTGGGCCACCGACAGCGACACCACCGACCACACCAGGAAGGCCCCCACCAGCAGCGCCACCAGCGCCAGCACGGTGAGGTTCACCCGGTAGGCGCGCGACAG
Organism: Burkholderiales bacterium JOSHI_001; assembly: GCA_000244995.1. Classification (NCBI taxonomy): domain Bacteria; kingdom Pseudomonadati; phylum Pseudomonadota; class Betaproteobacteria; order Burkholderiales; species Burkholderiales bacterium JOSHI_001. The sequence continues at coordinate 1,597,862 of CM001438.1, forward strand.
GTTGGACACCCGCTGCGCCGCGTCGTCCGGCGCCTGCGGCAGCAACTGGGCGCGCTGCCCGGGGGTGAGCGGCAGCGCGGGCCACAGCGCGTCGCGCGGCATGCCGGCAGCCAGCCGCAGGTCGATGCGCGTCAGCCGACCGGCCATGCCGAAGCGCGCCTGCGCCGCAGCGATGTCCAGCACCAGCAGCGCGGGCCCGGCCACGGCGACGGTGCCGGCCACGCGAAAGGCCTGCCAGCCCTGGGTCGACTGCACGCTGAGTTCGTCACCCACCTGGACAGCCAGCTGCTGCAGGGCCGCGGGGTTGGCGAACACATGGTTCGGGTTCAGCACCGACAGGCCGGCGCGGGCGTCACTGTCTGTCGCCGGGGCCGATGCCGGCCGCGGCAACAGCGCCGGCGCCACCGCCGCCACGCGCAGCGCGTCCACACCCAGCAGGCGCACCGCGTGGCGCGCTGGCGCCGTGGTGCGGCGCGCGTAGCTGTCCAGTTCCACCACCGGGCTGGCCTCGCTCACGCCGCGGGCGGTGCGCACGGTGTCGAACAAGGCGTCGTCGAAGCCGTCGCGCGTGCGCGCGGCCAGCGTGAGGTCGGGCTCGCCGTTGGCGCTGCGTACCGCGCCGGAAAACTCGGCCAGGGCCGAGGTGTTGATCAGCTGCACCGAAAACGCCAGGGCCACGCCCAGCGCCACCGCCAGCGCGGCGGCGCCGTGGCGCCAGGGGTGGTGGCGCCACTCGGGCAGCGACAGCGCGCGCAGCAGCGCGATCAGGGGCACCCGGGCTGCGGCGGCGGAAGCGGAGGCGGGTGCGAGCATGTCGCCCGCATGCTACGCGGTGGCCCACCGGCCCCGGAATCAGGCGGGCACGCGGTAGTTCGCAGCCTGCATCAGGTCGATGCCGCAGGGCAGGTCGCGCACCCAGGCGATGAATTCGCCCACCGCCGGCCCGGCCAGCGCGGCGCCGTGCTGCGGGGCGATGATGTCGATCTTCAGCGTGGACACCATGTCGGCCCACAGGCGCAGCACCTTGTTGCTGACCATGTAGCGTTGGTGGAAGGCCTGCATCTTCGGCAGCACGTCGGCCAGGCGCGTGACCGGTGTGGCCGACGCCCGGCCGCCGAGCATGGACACGCCCAGGTCGCCCGAGAACAGGATGCGCGACGTCGGGTCGTAGAACTGGAAGTTGCCTTCGGAGTGCAGGAAGTGCGCCGGCAGCGCCACCAATTCACTGCGGCCCAGGGGGATGCGCATGCCGGCGTCGGGGATGCCCACCACGCGCCCCACGGTCTTGCCGGGTTTGCAGAAGTGCGGCACGAAGCGCTCCCAGATGGCCGAGATGTAGATCGGCGCCGGGGTGGCGGTGGTCCAGCGGTCCAGCGACGCGATGATGTCCGGGTCGGCGTGGGACGCCAGGATGGCCGACAGGCGCTGCGGGGCGATGAGCCGCGTCATCGCCAGGTACAGCTCGTTGTAGGCCAGGTTGCCGCCGGGGTCGATGATGGCGCCGCTGTCGCCGTCCACCACCAGGAACTGGTTGGCCTGCACCGCTTCGCCGCCGCTGTCGCACAGGTCGGTGAATACCAGGCAGCGGTGGCCGTTGTGGTTGAACAGTTCGGTGGGCATCGGCGCACCTTAGGGGCCCGGCCCTTGGCTTGGTTTGACACGGCTCAAGCGGCCGTGCCGCCTTGCGAGACGATGCCCGAGGGAGTGAGCAACAAGGCACGGTCGGCGCGCGCCGCGGCGCTGTGCGAGTGGGTCACCAGCAGGCAGGCGCTGCCGTGCTGGCGCACGCTGCGCGCCAGCAGGTCCATCATGCGTTCGGCGGTGGCCGGGTCCAGGTTGCCGGTGGGCTCGTCGGCCAGCACCAGCGCGGGCCGGTGCACCAGCGCACGCGCCAGCGCCACGCGTTGCAGTTGCCCCCCGCTCAGTTGGGCCGGCTGGCGCGTTCCCAGGCCTTGCAGCCCCACCTCGGCCAGCATCTGCTGCACGCGTTGTGCGTCGGGCCGGCCCAGCAGAAGCAGCGGCAGCGCCACGTTGTCGGTCACGCTCAGGTGCGGCAGCACATGGAAGGCCTGGAACACAAAGCCCAGGTGTTCACGCCGCAGCCGTGCGCGGGCGGCTTCGTCCAGCCCGGCCAGGGGCTGGCCAGCCAGCGTGATGTGGCCGCTGTCGGCGTCGTCCAGGCCGGCCACACAGTTCAGCAGCGTGGACTTGCCCACGCCCGACTCACCCTGCAGGGCCACGAACTCACCCGGGCGCAGGTGCAGGTCCACCCCGGCGAACACCGCGGTGTCGCCGTAGCGTTTGCCCAGTTGTTCCACGCGCAGCATGCGCCCGATGATGCCGCAGCCGCGCGTGCAGCCCGGGGCCCAGCGGAAATACAGCGGCCGCCCGGAGGCGGCCGCTGCCCAACGAGGTTCGTCCCTCTTTGCGTTTGATCGGAATGGGGCGCGGGCTCTCAGCCGCGCCGACGGCCCAGCTTCAGGCCCATGGCCAGCAGGCCCAGCGCCAGCAACGCCAGGCTGCCGGGTTCGGGCACCGCGGTCACCACGCGCATCATGTCGCTGGCCGCCTGCACCTGCCAGTCCAGCGACAGTGTGTTGCCGCCAGGCGTGTAGGTCACCAGGTCGTTGACTTCCAGGGCCATGTTGGCGTTTTTGGCGTAGTCGTTGAATACGCCGTCGTGGTCGACGTCGACGCCGTAGGTGGCACCGCTGTTCACCAGCTCGGTTCGGGTGGTGTACACGGCCAGGATGGGGGCGCCGAAGGTCAGCGTGGCCGTGAAGCGGGTGAGCACCGCCGGGTCGGCGAAGAACACCCAGCTCTGGACATTGCCCACCTGCTGTTCCTGCACGAAGAACAGCGTGTTCGGGTCGTTGACGCTGCCCGCGCCGATGGCCAGCGTGCCGGTGTAGGCGGCGTTGTCCTGCCCGGCCAGCTGGCCGGTGATGGCCAGGCTGGGCACCGCCTGCGCCGTGGTGAAGGCGCAGGCCAGCAGGGCCGCAGCAAGCAGCTTGTTCATCATGTCGGTCCTTGAAGTTGGGGGGCGAAACGGTGCTTGTTGGCCCCGTTGCGTCATTGACCGGAAGACTAACGGCGCAACTGCGCCACCGCCAGACCGGCTTGAGGTCAGGCTTCACGCTTGGGCGTGTGAACTTGTCACGTCCGCTGCGCCGGCCGCCGCGGTGCGTGATGCACTGCACTGCGCTTACAAACGTGCCTGGGCGTCGAGCAGCGGTGCCAGCAGCGCCAAGGCTTGCGCGGCCAGTTGTTCGTCGTCGCAGGCCAGCACCTGGCGCGGCAGGCCGCGCAGCCAGGTCAGCTGGCGCTTGGCCAACTGGCGCGTGGCGGCGATGCCGCGTTCGGGCAGCGCGGCCAGTTCGCCCGTGTCCAGCGCTTCCCAGGCCTGGCGGTAGCCCACGCAGCGCATCGACGGCAGGGCGGGCTGCAGGTCGCCGCGCGCGCGCAGGCCCTTCACTTCGTCCACGAAGCCGGCCGCCAGCATGGCGTGGAAGCGCAGCGCGATGCGCTCGTGCAGCCAGGCGCGCGAAGCGGGCTCCAGCGCCACCAGGGTGACCGCCGCGCCGGGGCTGCGGGCCTGCGCGTGCCACTGCGACAGCGGCACGCCGCTGGCACGCCACACCTCCAGCGCGCGCTGGATGCGCTGCGCGTCGTTGGGTGGCAGGCGTGCGGCGGTGGCCGGGTCCACCCGGGCCAACTCGGCATGCATCGCGGGCCAGCCTTGCGCGGCGGCCTGCGCGTCCAGCTCGGCGCGCAGCGCGGGGTCGGCGGTGGGCATGGCGTTCAGGCCTTCCATCAGGGCCTTCAGGTACAGCATGGTGCCGCCCACCAGCAGCGGCACGCGGCCTCGCGCACGCACCTCGCCCGCCAGGCGCTGCGTGTCCACCACGAAGCGGGCGGCCGAGTAGGCCTGGGTGGGCTCCAGCAGGTCGATCAGGTGGTGCGGCACCGCGGCGCGTTCGGCCGGGCTGGGCTTGGCGGTGCCGATGTCCATGCCGCGGTAGACCAGGGCCGAGTCCACGCTGATGATTTCCAGCGGCCAGCGCGCCGCCAGGCTCAGGGCCAGCGCGCTCTTGCCGCTGGCGGTGGGGCCGGCCAGGGCCAGCAGCGGAAGCGCTGCGCGTTCGCCCGCCATGGCTCAGCCCCGCGGCGGTTCACCGTGCCGGCGCACCCAGGTCAGGGCCACCAGCACCGTCAGCGCCGCGCCCACGGCCTGCGCGGCCTGCAACGGGGCCGGGGTGCCGTCCATGCTGCGGCCCAGCCACAGGCCGATGGCAAAGGCCAGCAGCGCCAGCGCGCAGCCGGCCAGCGCCGACGCCAGCCCGGCCGCGCGCGGAAACGCCGCCACCGCACCGGTCTGTCCGCAAGGCTGGTGCACGCCATGGCCCAGCACGAAAATCCACTGCGGCACCAGGAAGGCCCAGATCGACGGCGCCTGCGTCGTGGCGGCCCAGGCCATCAGCAGTCCACCGGTGGCGCTGAAGGCGCTGGCGCGCACCGCCGAGCCCGCCAGGCCGAAGCGCGGCAGCCAGCGCCGGCACAGCACGGTGCCGCTGATGTACACCAGGGAGTTGGTGGCCATGGCCAGGCCGGCCTGCCAGGGCGAGAGACCGAAGTGGCGTATGAACACGAAGGTGGCACCGGCCAGGAACATGAACAGCGTGCCATAGGTGCAGGCCACCAGCGCCGCCCAGGCCCGGAAGCCGCGGTGCGCCAGGATGGCCCGGGCCTGCGCCCACAAGGGCTTGCATTGCGTGGCGGCCGGGTTGAGGTGGCGTGCGGTTTCGGGCAGGCGCCAGGCCACGAAGGCCCCCATGGCGGCCGACAACAGGGCCAGCACCGCCATGGTGGCGCGCCATCCGTAGGCCTGGGCCAGCGCGCCGCCCAGCAGCGGCGCGACGATGGCCACCCCGCCCAGACCACTGAGGGCGTGCGACATGACCAGCGCGCCCTGGTGCGGCTCGTACAGGTCGCGCACCATGGCCCGACCACACATCACCGCCGCGCCCATGCAGGCGCCTTGCACCATGCGCCAGGCCACCACCCAGCCGATGCTGTCGGACACCGCGGCGCCCACCGAGGCCAGCGCATAACAGGCCAGCGCCACCAGCAGCACCGGCCTGCGGCCCACCCGGTCGGCCACCGGGCCCCACACCAGTTGCGCCAGGCCGAAGGACAGGATCAGCGCCGACATGGTCAGTTGAACCTGCGTCATCGGCGCGCCCAGGTCGGCCGCCAGCATGGGCAGCGCGGGCAGGTACAGGTCGGTGGTCAGGGGCTGCAGCCCCAGCAGCATGGCCAGCACGAAGGCCGCCAGCGCGGGCGACAGCAAGGGCGCGCGCGCGATCTCGCCAGGCGCCGCGGTGGAAATCGACATGCGCTCAAGCGTACCAGCGCGGCCTTGGGACCTGCCCGCCCCACTGGGGCCAGAGGTGCTTACCGCTGGTAACCCGGCCGGGCGGGCCGTGGTTACATTTTCCGCCACCCCCTCAACCGAACTTTGACTGCCTCGTTGGAGACCGCCATGACCCGAACCCGCCGCTTCCTCGTTCAAACCCTGTGTGCCAGCCTGGCCTGGGCCGGCACCCTGCACAGCGCCCAAGCCGGCTGGATTGCCGCCGAAGAGGTGGCCGCCGTCCAGGCCGCGCCGGCGGACGCCCCGGCCGCGCCGCAGCGCCTGGCCGCCCTGCTGGACCGGGCCGACGTGGCCGCGGCCTTGCAGGCCCGCGGCGTCAGCGTGGAAGCGGCGCGTGAACGGGCGCTGTCGCTGTCGGACGCCGAGGCGACGCAGCTGATGTCGCAGATCGACAGCGCCCCGGCCGGCGCCGACGGCGTGCTGGGCACGGTGGTCTTCATCTTCGTGCTGTTGCTCATCACCGACATCCTGGGCTTCACCAAGGTGTTCCCCTTCACGCGTTCGGTGCGATGAAACCTTCGCGGCGGCGCCTGGCCGTCGCGGCGCTGCTGGCCGGCTCGATCGCCACGCTGCCGGGCTGCGCGCGCTGGAGTGCCGTGCAAAGCGCTGCGCTGGGCGAACACCGCCCGGCCGGCCTGCCCCCGCGGGTGAACCTGCAGGCGGTGCCCTTTTTCCCGCAGACCCCGCTGCACTGCGCGCCGGCCGCGCTGGCCACGCTGCTGCAGCACCAGGGCCTGTCCCGCGCCAGCCCGGAAGAACTGGCCGACGCCGTGTTCCTGCCGGCGCGTGGCGGCAGCCTGCAGGTGGAGGTGGGGGCTGCAGCGCGCCGCCACGGCGCGGTGGCCACCGCGCTGCCGCCGCGGCTGGATGCGCTGGTGCAGGAACTGGCCGCCGGTCACCCGGTGCTGGTGCTGCAGAACCTGGGCCTGGCGATCCACCCGATGTGGCATTACGCCGTGCTGGTGGGCTACGACCTGGACGCGCGTGAACTCATCCTGCGCAGCGGCAACGAACGCGAACAGCGCCTGGGCCTGGCCACCTTCGAGCACACCTGGGTGCGCGCGGGTGCCTGGGCCCTGGCGGTGCTGCCGCCCGGTGAACTGCCGCCTGCCGCCAGCAACGAGGCGCTGTTGGCAGCCGCATTGGCCTTTGCGCGCCAGGCGCCGGCGCCAGCGGCGCTGCGCCACTGGCAGGCCCTGGGCAGCCGCCTGCCCGACAGCCTGCCCGTGGCGATGGGCCTGGCGCAGGCGCTGGCCGATGGCGGTGACCTGAACGCCGCCGCGGCCACCTTGGACGCCGCTGCAAGGCGGCACGACAGCGCAGCCGCCTGGAACAACCTGGCCCTGTTGCGCTGGCAGCAAGGCCGGCACGCCGATGCGCAGGATGCGCTGGGCCAGGCCTTGCGGCGTGTGGAAGCGGCCGAACCGGGCTGGCGCAGCGCGGTGGAAAGCACGCGCCAGAGCCTGCAGGCAGCGCCCCTGCGCTGAGGCGCCTGCAGGCGGCGCGGCGGGGTCAGGTCGGCACGGCGCTGTAAGCGGGCGTGGCGCCGCCGCCGTAAGTGGCCGTCACCAGGTAGTGGGACGCGACACCGTTGACGGTGATCGACACGGTGTAGGTCACCGTCTGTGCGGTGGACGTGGCCACAATGACGTTGATGCTGCCTTGGGCCGCGGTCAGCGTGGCCTGCGAGCCCGGCGCGGGCCGACCGTTCACCACCTGCCAGCCCGCCAGGGCCACGTCCACATAGGTGTTCGAGTCCGTCCAATGGCCGGTGCGCACCGTGCCGCTGCCAATGGTGTAGCTGCTGGCGCCGCTGGTGGTGACACCACTCAGGCCCTGGTAGCTGGCGCCGCCCGCCGTCATGGTGCTGACGCCGCTGCTGCTGATCTGCAGCCGGCCGATGTCGGAAATCGGTCCGAACGCCGCCCCGTTGACCGCACCGCCGAAGGCGTCCAGCGTCAGCAGCACGTCCATTCCCGGGAAGGTCGTGGCGTTCAGGTTCAGTGTGGACAGGAAGTCCACCCGCAGGCGGCCATTCAGGCTGACCTGGCTGCCCAGCAGCAGGCCGCCGGCGGACTGGAAGCGAACGTCGACGTAATCGTTCGGCCGGACCGTGGTGGCGTTGTCGGCCACGTTGGTGTCCAGGACGATGCTGCCCGAGCAGGGCAGGTCGAAAAAGTCGGTGCAGGCGGAGGTGGTCACCGCCTGGATCTGTGCGCGCGTGTGCAATCCGGCCAGTTGCACCGGGGCCGAACCGATCGGTGCCCCAACCAGGGCCGCCAGGCCCGACAGTGAACGCGCCCGCGTGGCCGCCGCGTCGGCGCTGGCCACCGCGGACTGGGCCGAGCGGCTGGCGTCTGTGGTGGAAGCGCTCAGGGTGGCCGCCACCGTGGGCGGGCCCGCCACCTGGTCGGCCGGTGACGAACTGTCGCCACCGCCGCCGCCGCAGGCCACCAGCCAAGCGGTGGCTGCCGGGGCCAGGGCGCGCGCGATCCAGCGGCGCGTTGTCGGGACCGGGGCGGGGACGGGGACGGGTGCAGTGCGCAACATGGGGGTCTCCTGATTGATGTGTGGCCTGGCCAAGGCCGTGGAACTTGGGCCCCGCTCAGTCTAGCCCCGCGCCGGAGGCGCGACCCTGCAATGCGTCAACGACCGATGGCACGATCTGCTCGGCGCCCAGCGTGGCCTCGAAGCCCGAGCGGCGTATCAACCCCAGCGGTTGCGGGTTCACGTTGGCCAGCACCAGGGCCGTGTCCTGGCGTTGCAGCATGCGGTGCAGGTGCTCCAACGCGTCCAGGCCCGAGGTGTCCATGCTGATCATGCGGTGCATCTCCAGCACCACGCAGCGGGTGCCGGCGGCGATGCGCGCGGGCAGCGCTTCGATGGCGCCCACGGCGCCGAAGAACAGCGAGCCGTACAGCTCGAAGACCTGCACCCCCGGAGGCAGCGCGCCGGGTTCGCCAGCGGGCACATCGGTCTGCGCGTGCGGGCGCACCTCGAAGAGCTGGCCCATGCGCCAGATGAAGAAGCCGCAGGCCAGCAGCAGGCCCACTTCCACGGCCACCGTCAGGTCGAACACCACGGTGAGGAAAAACGTGCCCAGCAACACGGTGCGGTAGGGCAGCAGGAAGTGCTTCAGGCGCGCGAACTCGCGCCATTCGCCCATGTTCCAGGCCACGAAAAGCAGGATGCCGGCCAGCGCCGCCAGCGGCACGTGCAGCGCCAGTGGCGCCGCCAGCAGCACGATCAGCAGCAGCGTGATGGCGTGCACCACCCCCGCGATCGGAGACGTGGCGCCTGCGCGCACATTGGTCACCGTGCGGGCGATGGTGCCGGTGGCCGGTATGCCGCCGAACAGCGGGGTGATGAAATTGGCCACGCCCTGGGCCATCAGTTCCTGGTTGGGGTCGTGGCGCGGGAACTCGCTCATGTTGTCGGCCACCCGCGCGCACAGCAGCGACTCGATGGCACCCAGCAGCGCGATGGTGATGGTGGGGATGACCAGCTGTTTGGCCGTGGTCCAGCTGAATTCGGGCAGCGACAGGCCGGGCAGCGAACTGGGGATGCCGCCGAACTTGCTGCCGATGGTTTCCACCGGCAGGTTCAGCAGCACCGTGGCCAGCGTGGCCGCGGCCAGCGCCACCACCGTGCCCGGCAGGTGGGCCGCCAGGCGCTTGATTTTGCCGGCCAGGCCCAGCGGCGCGGCCGGCATGGCATAGCTCTTGGGCCAGAGCACCACCAGGGCCAGGCTGGCGGCGCCCAGCGCCACCGCCACCGGGTTGAAGCTGTGCGCGTTCTGAACCAGCACCTTCACCTGGGTGAAGAAGTCGGCCGGCAGTTTGGCGATGTTCAGGCCCAGCAGGTCTTTCACCTGGCTCAGGCCGATCAGCACCGCAATGCCGTTGGTGAAGCCGATGACGATGCTCACCGGGATGTAGCGGATCAGCGCGCCCAGCTTGAACAGCCCCATCAGGAACAGCAGGATGCCGGCCAGCGAGGTGGCGATCAGCAGGTTGGCCAGCCCGTAGCGCTCGACGATGCCGTAGACGATGACGATGAATGCGCCCGCCGGCCCGCCGATCTGCACCTGTGAACCGCCCAGCAGCGAAATCAGCAGCCCGGCCACGATGGCGGTGATGAGCCCTTGTTCGGGCTTCACCCCCGAGGCAATGGCGAAGGCCATGGCCAGCGGCAGCGCCACCACCCCGACGGTGAGCCCGGCGCCAACGTCGGCGGCCAGTTTGCGCCGGTTGTAGCCGGACAGGGTGTCCAGCAGGCGGGGACGGAAGGGGTGCAGGGTGTTGGGCAACATGAGCATCCCGCCAAAGGTTGATCAAGGCCGGGTGAGGGTCATTGTGTCAGGCGCTGCCACAGGGCTACCATGGCCGCATGCTCAAGCGCGTGATGTTGATCGACGACAACGACGCCGACCTGCTTTACACCCGCATCGTGCTGGAACGCAGCGGCGCCGCCCAGGAGGTGCTGGCCTTCGAGTCGGCGCGCGATGCGCTGGCCGCGCTGTCCGCGCGGCCGGGCCCTGATGTGGACCTGATCCTGCTGGACATCAACATGCCGGGCATGAACGGCTTTGATTTCCTGCGCAGCTACGAACAACTGCCGCCGGCGCAGCGTGGGCAGGCTGTGGTGGTGATGCTCACATCGTCACCCGACCCCGCCGACCGCGAACGTGCCGCGTCCTTTGGCAGTGTGAAGGACTATGTGGTCAAGCCGCTGGACCGAGACGCTGCCCGCGCCCTGCTGCGCCTGGCGCCGCCTTAGCGGCATGGGCCCCGGGCTGCGGGTCCTCTGCCGGGCGGCGGCGGTGGCAATGGCGGCACTGGCCGCCGCGGGCGTGCCCGGCTGGGTGGTGGCGGCCGAGGTGCTGAACCCGGCCCAGCTGCAGTGGCTGGCCGCCCACCCGGTGGTGCGCTTTGCGCCCGAGGCCGACTACGGCCCCATGGTGTTTGCCGGCACCAATGGGCAGCCTCAGGGCCTGTCGGTGGACCTGCTCGCCCTGGTCTCGCAGCGCGTGGGCCTGCGGGTGCAGGCCACGCCGGCCGCGCCGCTGCACCAGCTGCTGGCCCAGGCCCTAAGGCGGGAGGTCGACCTGATCAGCTCGCTGCGCCCCACGCCCGAACGGGCGCAGTTCCTGTTGTTCACGCAACCCTATGTGGCGGTGGCTGCGGTGCTGGTGCAGCGCCGGGGCAGTGCGCTGGCCACCGGCCCGGCCGACCTGGCGGGCCGCCCGGTGGCGGTGGGCCGCGGCTACGCGGTGGAAGCGGTGATGCGGCAGCGCCACCCGCAGGTGAACTGGCAGGCGGTGGATGACGACGCCCAGGCGCTGCGCGGCGTGGTGGCCGGCCGCTTTGACGCGGCCGTGGCCGACGCCGCCAGCGTGGCCTACATCGTCGAGCGCGAGCGTCTGGACGGCCTGGTGGCAGGCGCGCAGGTCGGCTTCAACTACGAATTGAGCTTTGCCGTGCGCAAGGACTGGCCGCAGTTGCGCGACATCCTGGACGCTGGCATCCGCGCGGTGGATGCGCAGCAGCGCCGCACGGTGCTGGGGCGCTGGCTGCCCGGCGAGCGCGCCGCGCTGGCGCCGCCCAAGGCCCCGCTGGCCACACGCATTGGCCTGGGCCTGCTGGTCCTGTCGTTGCTGGTCGCGTCGCTGTTGGCCTGGCACCTGCACCGCCGACGGGGTCGGCCGCCGCGCCATGGCTGAACCCTCGGCCTGGTTTGAAACCGGGCGCGTGCCGCTGCCGCCCGACCCGCAGGTGGCGCTGGCACCGCGGCTTTCCCGGCCTGTGGGCCTGGCCATCCTGGCGCTGGCCTATGCGCTGGCGGCGGGGCTGTCGGTGGCCATTTCGCGCCAGAGCGGCAGCGTGGCCACGGTGTGGTTCGCCAACGCCCTGGTGGTGGGCTTGCTGATGCACCGCACGCCGCGAGACTGGGCGCTGCGCCTGGCGGTGGTGGCGCTGGCCAACCTGGCGGTCAACGTGGCGTGGGGCGACGGCCTGGCCAATGCGCTGGCCTTTTTGCCGGCCAACCTGCTGGAGATGGCGCTGGGCGCCTGGCTGCTGCGGCGCTGGAACCTGCACCGCACGGGGCTGCGGTCGCCGGTGCTGCTGCTGCGCCTGCTGCTGGGCGGCGGCGTGCTGCCGCAGGTGGTGGGGGCCACGCTGGGCGCGGCCGTCATCGCCGCGCGCGGCGTGGCGCCGTTCGGCACGGTGTGGCTGGCCTGGTTCGAGGGGTCGGTGATCGGGGCCCTGTCGGTGCTGCCGGTGGTGGTGTGCGCCATGCGCCACCGCTGGTCCAGCATCCGGCAGCAGGTGATGGTGGCGCACATGGCCTGGCTCGCACCGCTGGCGCTGGGGGTGACGGTGCTGTCGCTGGCTCATGTGCCTTTTCCCTTCGTCTACCTGTCCATTCCCCTGCTGGTGGCGGCCATGCTGGTGGAGTTCCTGCCGGTGGCGCTGCTGACGCTGGGGGTGTCGCTGACCGTGGCGCTGGTGCTGGGGCTGGGCATCCTGGTGCCGCCGCCCACCACCGCCGACTGGCAGCAGGTGTATGTGTACATGGCCTATGCCGCCGCCCTGGTGCCGGCGCAGTTGCTGGCCGCGGCGGTGGCCGAACTGCGCGACCAGCACACCAGCCTGCTGGCCCGCAGTGCCGACCTGGCGCGGGCCAACCAGGGGCTGGAGCAGTTCGTGCGCATCGCCTCGCACGACCTGCGTGAACCCCTGAACACCATCGTGCAGTTCAGTGGCCTGATCGAGCAGGACCACGGCGCCCTGCTGCCGCCGGACGGGCAGCAGTTCCTGGGGCTGGTGCGGCGGGCCGCCCTGCGCATGCGCGGGCTGTTGGACGACATGCTGCACTACACCCGGCTGCAACGCAGCCAGGTCGACCTGGTGCTGGCGCCGGTGGCGCTGGACGAAGTGCTGGACAAGGTGCGCCAGGACCTGGCGGCCCGCTTGCGCGAGCGCGACGCGGTGCTCACGCTGGAGCCCTTGCCGACGGTGCTGGGCCAGGCCTCGCTGCTGGAACTGCTGTTCGGCAACCTGCTGGGCAACGCGCTGAAGTTCGTGCCCGCGGGTCGCCAGCCCCAGGTGCGGTTGAGCGCCCTGGTGCAGCGCGAGCAGGTGGTGGTGGTGGTGCAGGACAACGGCATCGGCATTGCGCCAGAAGACCTGAGCAAGCTGTTCAAGCCCTTCAGCCGCCTGCACCTGCGGCGCGACTACGAAGGCACCGGCCTGGGCCTGGCCTTGGCCCAGCAGGTGGCCCAGGGGTGTGGCGGGCGCATCGAGGTGAGTTCGGTGCCCGGCCAGGGCAGCCGCTTCAGCGTGTGGCTGAAGGCGGTTCCGGTTGCCTAACGGACGCGCATGCCGGGCTGTGCGCCCGGCCAAGGTTCCAGCACGAAGAGGCCGGGGTGGGCCTTTTCGTCCGCATGGCTGGCGGCCAGCACCATGCCTTCGGAGACGCCGAACTTCATTTTGCGCGGCGCCAGGTTGGCCACCATCACGGTGAGCTTGCCCACCAGCTGCTCGGGCTGGTAGGCGCTCTTGATGCCGGAAAACACGTTGCGCGTGCGGCCCTCGCCCACGTCCAGGGTCAGGCGCAGCAGCTTGTCGCTGCCGTCCACGTGTTCGGCGTTCACGATCTTGGCGATGCGCAGGTCCAGCTTGCTGAAGTCGTCGATCTTGATTTCCGGCGCCAGGTCTTCCCCGCCGGGCACCAGCTGGGGCGGCGCTGGCGGGGCCAGCAGGGCGTCCACCACCAGCGGGTCCACGCGCTGCATCAGGTGCTGCCAGGTGCCGATGGTGTGTGCACCCAACGCCCGTTGGGCATCGTCGAACACCAGCGGCGGGATGTTCAGGAAGGCTTCCACGTCCTCGGCCAGTTTCGGCAGCACGGGCTTGAGCAGCAGCGTCAGCAGGCGGAAGGCTTCGATGCACACCGAGCACACGTCATGCAGCGCGGCGCCCAGTTCCGGCTTCTTGGCCAGTTCCCAGGGCTTGTGCTGGTCCACGTACTCGTTCACCCGGTCGGCCAGGGCCATGGTCTCGCGCAGGGCCTTGCCGAATTCGCGTTCTTCGTACAACTCGGCAATCGCCGGCACCTGCGCCCGCAAGCCGTCCAGCAGGGCACGGCCTTCCACGCCCAGGTCGCCGCTGAGCTTGCCGCCGAAGCGCTTGGCCAGGAAGCCGGCGGCGCGGCTGGCGATGTTGATGTACTTGCCCACCAGGTCGGAATTGACCCGGGCGACGAAGTCTTCCGGGTTGAAGTCGATGTCCTCCACCCGGCCGTTCAGCTTGGCGGCGATGTAGTAGCGCAGCCACTGCGGGTTCAGGCCCAGTTCCAGGTACTTCAGCGGGCTGATGCCGGTGCCGCGGCTCTTGCTCATCTTCTCGCCGCCGTGGGTGGTGAGGTGGCCGTGCACGAAGATGTGGTTGGGCACCTTGCGGCCGCTGAAGTGCAGCATGGCGGGCCAGAACAGGGTGTGGAAGGTGACGATGTCCTTGCCGATGAAGTGCACCTGCTCCACGCCGGGGTCGGCCATGAAGTCGGCGTAGCTCCAGCCCTTCTTCGCAAAGTAGTTCTGCAGGCTGGCCAGGTAGCCGACCGGGGCGTCCAGCCAGACATAGAAGTACTTGCCGGCTGCGCCGGGGATTTCAATGCCGAAGTAGGGCGCGTCGCGGCTGATGTCCCAGTCGCCCAGCGCGGCCTTGCCGGATTCGTCGCGCACGAACCATTCGCGCACCTTGTTGGCCACCTCGGGCTGCAGCTTGCCGTCCTGGGTCCAGGCCTCCAGGAATTCCACGCAGCGCGGATCGCTCAACTTGAAGAAGAAATGTTCGCTGGTCTTCAGTTCGGGCGTGGCCCCGGTGAGCGCGGAGTAGGGGTTCTTCAGCTCGGTGGGCTGGTACACCGCGCCGCACACCTCGCAGTTGTCGCCGTACTGGTCCTTGGCGCCGCACTTGGGGCATTCGCCCTTGATGTAGCGGTCGGGCAGGAACATGCCCTTCACCGGGTCGTAGAACTGCTCGATGCTGCGCTGCTCGATCAGGCCGGCGCGCTTCAGGTCCCCGTAGATCGCCTGGGCCTCGGCATGGTTCTCGGGGCCATCGGTGGAATGCCAGTTGTCGAACGCGATGTGGAAGCCGTCCAGGTACTGCTTGCGCCCGGCGGCGATGCCGGCCACGAAGGCCTGGGGCGTCTGCCCGGCCTTTTCGGCCGCGATCATGATCGGCGCGCCGTGGGCGTCGTCGGCACAGACGAAGTGCACCTCGGCCCCCTTCATGCGCTGGAAGCGCACCCACACGTCGGCCTGGATGTATTCCATCATGTGCCCGATGTGGAAGGGCGCATTGGCATAGGGCAGAGCGGTGGTGACGAAGAGCTTGCGGTGCATGGGGGGGTCCGCGGGCCGCCGGGGCCCTGACGAGTGGGGGGGCAATTCTAGGCGTCCCCCGCAGACGCGGGGCCGGCGGTGCGCCGTGGCCGCGAGCGTGACTTTGTGGTGCCGCAATTACCCGCCTGCTCTCTACAGTTCGCTTCCATTGCGCTTCCTACAACAGGCCGTCGTTGGGCCACCCTCCAGAAAGTACAGAACCATGAAACGCTTGAGCTTGCTTGGCCTGGCGACGCTGGCATTCGCCACCGGCGCCTCCGCCGGGCCTGTCACCAACCTGATCGTCAACGGCGACTTCGAGAACAACAACGTCGCCGTTGGCGGCTACCTTTATGCCAGCAACCCCGCCGCGCCGGGCTTGCCACAGTCGGTGCTGGCCACCGGCTGGCAATTCGCGGCCAACTCGGGCAGCGGCATCATCGACCACAACGCCGGCGCCTGGGGCGGCCTTGCGGGCACCACCTCGGTGGGCTTTCTGCAAAACCACCCGCTGTTCGGCGGCACGGCGCCGGTGCTGCAGCAAAGCTTCGTCTCGGACGCCATCGCCTACCAGCTGTCGTTCACCCTGGGCCAGCGCCCCAACAACGCGCAGGACGTGCTGGTGATGCTGGACAACGTGCTGGTCGGCGGCGCTGCCATCGTGGCCCCGTGGAACGGCGGCGGCACGAACTACAGCTTCACGGTCAGCGGCCTCACCGGCAACAGCCACACACTGCGCTTCACCAGCGGCCCCAGCGCCGGCGACCAGACCGCTTACCTGGACAACGTGAGCCTGGTGGCCACGGCCTTCCCGACCTCTGCGGTGCCCGAGCCCGCCAGCCTGGGCCTGGTGGGCGCGGGCCTGATGGGCCTGGTCGCGGTGCGCCGCCGGAAGAACAAGGCCTGATCCGCGCGGCGCGACACCAGGCGCCGCCTGACTTCACCGCATCGCCCGGGTGGCCTCCCGCCGTCCGGGCGATGCGCTTTTCGGGCCTCCGTTAGACTGCCTGCCGACTCCTCCGCAACGACCTCCAAGCCCCCATGACCCAGCCCACCGAAAGTGCCCTGCTCGACGCCCTGAAGGCCGTGATCGATCCCAACACGGGCAAGGACTTCGTGTCCACCAAGGCTTTGAAGAACCTGCGGGTGGACGGCGGCGACGTGGCCTTCGACGTGGTGCTGGGCTACCCGGCCAAGAGCCAGATCCCGGCGCTGCGCCGTGCGCTGATCGAAGCCGCGCGCGGCGTGGCGGGCGTGGGCAATGTCAGCGCCAACGTCACCCAGCACATCGTGGCGCACTCGGCGCAGCGCGGCGTGCAGTTGCTGCCCGGGGTGAAGAACATCGTGGCCGTGGCCTCGGGCAAGGGCGGCGTGGGCAAGAGCACCACCGCCGCCAACCTGGCGCTGGCGCTGGCCGCCGAAGGGGCCAACGTGGGCATGCTGGACGCCGACATCTACGGCCCCAGCCAGCCCATGATGCTGGGCGTGAGCGGCCGGCCCGACAGCGCCGACGGCAAGACCATGGAGCCCTTGGTGGGCCATGGCATCCAGGTCATGTCCATCGGCTTCCTGGTGGAGCCCGACCAGGCCATGGTCTGGCGCGGCCCCATGGCCACCCAGGCGCTGGACCAGCTGCTGCGCCAGACCAACTGGCAGGACCTGGACTACCTGATCGTGGACATGCCCCCGGGCACCGGCGACATCCAGCTGTCCCTGAGCCAGCGCGTGCCCATCACCGGCGCGGTGATCGTCACCACGCCGCAGGACATCGCCCTGCTGGACGCCAAGAAGGGCCTGTCCATGTTCGAAAAGGTGGGCGTGCCCATCCTGGGCCTGGTGGAGAACATGGCCGTGCACGTGTGCACCAACTGCGGCCACAAGGAACACATCTTCGGCGCCGACGGCGGCAAGCGCATGGCGGCCGAGTACAAGGTGGACTATCTCGGCGCACTGCCGCTCACGATGAAGATCCGCGAGCAGGCCGATTCCGGCACGCCCACCGTGGCGGCCGAGCCCGATGGCGAGGTGGCCGCCATCTACCGCACCGTGGCGCGCCAGGTGGCGGTGAAGATCGCCGAAAAGGCCAAGGACTATTCCAGCAAGTTCCCCACCATCACGGTGAGCAAGAACACCTGAACGTGGCCGCACCGCGGGCCGGTGCAAGCAGGAGGCGGCAGGCATGAACCCCAGCACGCAGGTCCTGGTTGTCAGCGCCGACGAGGCCTGGCGGGTGGCGCTGGTGCAGGGCCTGAACGCCGCGGCGGCGCGGCGCCCCAACCCGCATGGCCTGCAGGCGCTGGCGTGCGCCCCGGATGAAGCCGAAGCCCAGGTGCTGTCCACCGCGGGCAGCGCCGACCTGCACCTGGTGGTGATCGACCACGGCAGCGCCTCTGAAGCCACCGGGCAGCAGGCGGTGGCCGCCGCCCAGCGCATCAGCGCGGCACGGCCTGAGCTGTCGCTGTACATGGCGCTGCAGGACGACGCCGACAAGCTGTTGGTGGAACGCCTGGCCAGCGACGCCATCGTGGGCTACTTCCAGCGCGACGAGAACGACCACGCCGGCTGGCTGCGCATCCTGGCCGCCGAGGTGGCGGAAAAGGCCGACACCCCGTTCTACGACGCGCTGCGCGACTACGTGGCCCAGGCCAAGGACAGCTGGCACACGCCCGGCCATGCCGGCGGCGACGCCTTCAAGGGCAGCCCCTGGGTGGGCGACTTCCACGACTTCGTGGGCGAGGAGATGCTGCGCGCCGACCTGAGCGTGAGCGTGCCGCAGCTGGATTCGCTGCTGCACCCCACCGGCGTCATTGCGCAGGCACAGCGCCTGGCGGCCAAGGCCTTCGGCGCGCGCAAGACCTATTTCGCCACCAACGGCACCAGCACCTCCAACAAGGTGATCTTCCAGACCCTGCTGGCGCCGGGTGACACGCTGCTGCTGGACCGCAACTGCCACAAGAGCGTGCACCACGGCGTCATCCTGTCGGGTGCGCGGCCGGTGTACCTGGATTCCAGCGTGAACCGGCGCTACGGCCTGTTCGGCCCGGTGCCGCAGGCCACGATCTTTGCCGCGATCGACGCGAACCCCGGCGCCAAGGTGCTGATCCTGACCAGTTGCACCTACGACGGCCTGCGCTACGACCTGGCGCCGATCATCGAGCGGGCCCATGCGGCCGGCATCAAGGTGGTGGTGGACGAAGCCTGGTACGGCCACGCGCGCTTCCACCCCCAGTTGCGCCCCACCGCGCTGGAGTGCGGCGCCGACTACGCCACCCAGAGCACGCACAAGGTGCTGTCGGCCTTTTCGCAGGCCAGCATGATCCACGTGAACGATGCCGACTTCGACGAGCACCTGTTCCGCGAGAACTTCAACATGCACGCCTCCACCAGCCCGCAGTACAACCTGATCGCCAGCCTGGACGTGGCGCGCAAGCAGGCGGTGATGGAAGGCTACCGCTTGCTGGACCGCTGCCTGAAGTTCGCGCACGAACTGCGCGGGCAGATCAATGCCACCGGCTCCTTCCGCGTGCTGGAGTTGCCGGACCTGCTGCCCGACGAGGTGAAGCAGGACCGGATCCGTCTGGACCCGACCAAGCTGACGGTGGACCTGTCGGCCAGCGGCTGGTCGGCCGACGAGTTGCGCGACGAACTGATCGAGCGCCACAACATCCAGATCGAGAAGAACACCCACAACACGATCACGTTGCTGCTCACCCTGGGCAGCACGCGCTCCAAGGTGTCGCGCCTGTTCGATGCCATGCTGCGCCTGGCCAAGCAGCGCCGCACGCCGCTGAGCTACGGCCGCATGCCCGAAGCGCCGCGTTTCACCGCGCTGGCCTGCCTGCCGCGCGACGCCTTCTACGAAAGCGGCGAACGCCTGCCCCTGCTGGACGCCAGCGGCCAGCCCAACCCGGCGCTGCACGGCCGGGTGTGCTGCGACCAGGTGGTGCCCTACCCGCCGGGCATCCCGGTGCTGGTGCCGGGACAGGTGATCGACGGGGCCATCGTGTCCTACCTGGCGCGCCTGCTGCTCACCCAGCGCAGCATCGACCTGCACGGCCTGGCCCACCACGACGGACAGTGGCACCTGCGGGTGCTGACGCCCGCCGAACTGGCGGCCCTGCCGGTGCGCGCCTGATCCGCAGCCCCGTGTTTTCCCGGTGAATAGCATCCTCATAAACTATTCACAACTAAAGTAATTCGACCTAGACTGCGCCATCGCACGGAGGGCGCATGAAGATCGTCTGCATCGGTGGTGGGCCGGCCGGCCTGTACTTCGGCCTGCTGATGAAGCAGCTGGACCCGGCCCACGACATCACCGTGGTGGAACGCAACCGCCCCTACGACACCTTCGGCTGGGGCGTGGTGTTTTCCGACGCCACCATGGACAACATGCGCCAGTGGGACCCGGTCACCGCCGATGAGATCCAGCAGGCCTTCAACCACTGGGACGACATCGAGCTGCGCTTCAAGGGTTGCCGCATCCGATCGGGCGGCCACGGCTTCGTGGGCATCGGCCGCAAGCGCCTGCTGAACATCCTGCAGCAGCGCTGCGAACAGTTGGGCGTGAAGCTCGTGTTCGACTGCGAGGCCCACTCCGATTCGGACTACCCGGACGCCGACCTCGTGGTGGCCAGCGACGGCATCAATTCGCGCGTGCGCGGCCAGCACGCCGACGTGTTCAAGCCCGACATCGTGACGCGGCCCAACCGCTACATCTGGCTGGGCACGAAAAAGCTCTTCGACGCCTTCACCTTTGATTTCCAGCGCACCGAGCACGGTTGGTTCCAGGCGCACATCTACAAGTTCGACGCCAGCACCACCACCTTCATCGTCGAATGCCCGGAAGCGGTGTGGCGCGCGCATGGGCTGGACAGTGCGGACTCCGAGCAGTCGGTCGCCTTCTGCGAAAAGCTGTTCGCCGACAGCTTGCAGGGTGAAAAGCTGATGACCAATGCGCGCCACTTGCGCGGGTCGGCCTGGTTGAACTTCCAGCGCGTGGTCTGCGACCAGTGGTGGCTGAAGAATGCGCACGGCAGCCACGTGGTGCTGATGGGCGACGCGGTGCACACCGCGCACTTCGCCATCGGCTCGGGCACCAAGCTGGCGCTGGAAGACGCGATTGAATTGGTGAAGCAGTTCCAGGCCCACGGCCCGCAGGGCATTCCCACCGTGCTGCGCGCCTACCAGGAAGCGCGCCGCATCGAAACCCTGCGCATCCAGAACGCGGCCTGGAACGCGATGGAATGGTTCGAGGTCTGCGGCCAGCGCTACTGCGACCAGCTGCCCCCCGAGCAGTTCATGTACTCCATGCTCACGCGCAGCCAGCGCATCAGCCATGAAAACCTGCGCCTGCGCGACGCGGCCTGGCTGGGGGGCTACGAGAACTGGTTCGCACGCCGTGCCGGTGTGCCGGTGCCTGCTGGCGCTGCGGCCCCGCCCCCCATGTTCACGCCCATCACCGTGCGCGGCCTCAGGCTGAAGAACCGGGTGGTGGTCTCGCCCATGGCGCAGTACAGCTGCGTGGACGGCGTGCCGGGCGACTACCACCTGGTGCACCTGGGCGCGCGCGCCCAGGGTGGCGCCGGACTGGTGGTGGCCGAAATGACCTGCCCCAGCCCCGAAGCGCGCATCACCCCCGGCTGCCCGGGTTTGTGGAACGACGCGCAGGGCGCCGCCTGGCAGCGCATCGTGGACTGGGTGCACACCCGCAGCGACGCCAGCATCGCCATGCAGCTGGGCCATGCCGGCCCCAAGGGGTCGACCAACGCGCCCTGGGACGGCGCTGGCGCCGACCAGCCGCTGGCCGATGGCAACTGGCCGCTGATGTCCGCCAGTGCGCAAGCCTATCTGCGCAATGGCGCGGTACCGCGCGCGATGGACCGCGCCGACATGGACCGCGTGAAAGCCGACTTCGTGGCCGCCACGCGCCGCGCCGCGGCGGCTGGCTTCGACTGGCTGGAACTGCACTGCGCGCACGGCTACCTGCTGTCGGCCTTCATCTCGCCGCTGACCAACCACCGCCATGACGAATACGGCGGCAGCCTGGCCCGTCGACTGCGCTACCCGCTGGAGGTGTTCGCCGCGGTGCGCGCCGCCTGGCCGGCAGAGCGGCCGATGTCGGTGCGCATCTCGGCGCACGACTGGGTGGAGGGCGGCATCACACCCGCCGATGCGGTGCAGATCGCTGGGGCCTTCAAGGACGCCGGGGCCGACCTCATCGACGTGTCGTCCGGCCAGGTTTCGCCGGACCAGAAGCCCACCTACGGCCGCATGTACCAGACGCCGTTTTCCGACCGCATCCGCCAGGAGGTGGGCATCGCCACCATGGCGGTGGGCGCCATCAGCGAGGCCGACCACGTGAACGCCATCATCGCCGCCGGCCGCGCCGACCTGTGCGCGGTGGGCCGCCCGCACCTGGCCCACCCGGCCTGGACGCTGACCGAGGCCGCCCGCATTGGCTACGCCGGCCTGGCCTGGCCGGCGCCTTACCGCGCCGCCAAGCCGCAACTGGAAGCCCTCTTCGCGCGTGAACAGTCGCTGGCGCGCCAATCCAACGGCGCCAAGGCTTGAACGGGGCCCCCATGACTCGCAATCCGCAGCACAAGTTGTTGAAGGCCCTGGGCGACCAGGCCATCGGCCTGGAAGGGCGCGCGCAATCGAACGACCACCAGGCCGTGAAGCTGTGGTTGCGCTTGCTGTCCTGCAGCGCGCAGATCGAGCAGGAGATCCGCAGCCGCCTGCGCCAGCGCTTTGACACCTCGCTGCCCCGCTTCGACTACCTGGCCCAGCTGGAACGCCACCCGCAGGGCCTGCGCATGAACGCGCTGTCGCGCTACCTGATGGTGACCGGCGGCAACGTCACCGGCCTGACCGACCAGCTGGTGGCCGAAGGCCATGTGGAACGTGTGCCCGACGCGGAGGACCGGCGCTCGATCAGCGTGCGCCTGACGACCGCCGGGCGGCGCCACTTCCTGCGCATGGCCCAGGAGCACGAGGCCTGGCTGATCGAGCTGTTCGACGGTTTCGACACGCCGCAGCGCGACGCCTTGTATGAGCTGCTGGGCGGCCTGCGATTGCACCTGGCCCAACGCGGTGCCCCTCCCGACAAGGAAACATGACATGACCAAGCCCCTGGACCCCGCCTTGGCCGCGGGCAACCGCAAGGCCCTGGCCGGCTACGCCGCGCAGCACTTCCTGTGGCAGGTGGATGGGGGCGTGGCCACCGTCACCCTGAACCGGCCCGAACGCAAGAACCCGCTCACCTTCGACAGCTACGCCGAACTGCGCGACCTGTTCCGCGCGCTGAAGTACGCCACCGACGTGCATGGGGTGGTGCTCAGCGGCGCGGGCGGCAACTTCTGCTCGGGCGGCGACGTGCATGAAATCATCGGCCCGCTGATCGGGCTGTCCGCGCCCGACCTGCTGGCCTTCACCCGCATGACCGGCGACCTGGTCAACGCCATGCGCGGCTGCCCGCAGCCCATCGTGGCCGCGGTGGACGGGGTGTGCGCCGGTGCCGGCGCCATCATGGCGATGGCGTCCGACCTGCGCCTGGGCACCGCACGCAGCAAGACCGCCTTCCTGTTCAACCGCGTCGGTCTGGCCGGCTGCGACATGGGCGCCTGCGCCATCCTGCCCCGGCTGATCGGCCAGGGCCGGGCGAGCGAACTGCTCTACACCGGCCGTTCACTGGGCGGCGAAGAGGGCGAGCGCTGGGGCTTCTTCAACCGCCTGGTCGAGCCCGACGCCTTGCTGGCCGAAGCCCAGGCCCTGGCCCAGCAATTGGCCGCCGGCCCCACCTTCGCCAACGGCATCACCAAGACCATGCTGCACCAGGAGTGGTCCATGACCATCGAACAGGCCGTGGAGGCCGAAGCCCAGGCCCAGGCCCTGTGCATGCTGACCCAGGACTACCAGCGCGCCTACGACGCCTTCGTAGCGCGCCGCAAGCCGGTGTTCGAAGGCAACTGAAGCGGGAGCATGCGCATGGCCGACACCCGCCACCTGGACTGGCCCTTCTTCGAGCCGCGCCACGCCGAGCTGGCGCGCGCGGTGGACGCGTGGGCCACGAACCATGTTTCGCAGGCCCACAACCTCGACACCGACGGCCAATGCCGCGCCCTGGTGCGTGCCTTGGGCCGGGGCGGTTGGCTGGCCCATGCCGTGGGCGGGCGCGCCTGGGGCGGCGCGGCCGAGGCCATCGACACCCGCGCCATCTGCCTGCTGCGCGAAACCCTGGCGCGCCACGCCGGCCTGGCCGATTTCGCCTTCGCGATGCAGGGTCTGGGCTCGGGCGCCATCAGCCTGGCGGGCAGTGAAGAACAGAAGGCCCGCTACCTGCCGCGCGTGGCGCGTGGCGAGGCCATCGCGGCCTTTGCGCTGTCCGAGCCCGCGGCAGGTTCCGATGTGGCAGCGATGGCCTGCGCGGCGCGGCCAGACGGCGACGGCTACGTGCTGAACGGCGAGAAGACCTGGATCTCCAACGGCGGCATCGCCGACTTCTACGTCGTGTTCGCTCGCAGCGGCGAAGGTGCTGAAAGCCAACGGGGTTCGCGCGGCATCAGCGCCTTCATCGTGGATGCCGATGCACCAGGCCTGTCCATTGCCGAGCGCATCCAGGTCATCGCACCGCACCCGCTGGCGCGCTTGTCCTTCCAGGGCTGCCGTGTCAAGGCGGCGCAGCGCATTGGCACGCCGGGCGAGGGATTCAAGATCGCGATGCGCACACTGGACGTGTTCCGCACTTCGGTGGCGGCGGCGGCGCTGGGCTTTGCCCGCCGGGCGCTGGACGAAGCCTTGCAGCGTGCCACCACCCGGCCGATGTTCGGCGGCGTGCTGGCCGACTTCCAGCTGACCCAGGCCAAGCTGGCGCAGATGGCCACCACCATCGACAGCGCGGCCCTGCTCACCTACCGCGCGGCCTGGCAGCGCGACCAGGGCCGCAGCGTCACGCGCGAAGCCGCGATGGCCAAGATGGTGGCCACCGAAGGTGCGCAGCAGGTGATCGACGCTGCGGTTCAGCTGTTCGGCGGCCTGGGCGTGGTGAGCGACATGCCGGTGGAGCGCCTGTACCGCGAGATCCGCGCGCTGCGCATCTACGAAGGCGCCACCGAGGTGCAGCAGCTCATCATCGCGCGTGAGCTGTTGAAAGACCTGCCATCGGGAGCTTGAAACCATGGCCAGCGCCCACATCGACACCTTTGCCCGCGACCACCTGCCGCCGACGCAGCAGATGCCGGAGTTCCTGTTCGAGCTGCCCGAACTGCAGTTCCCGCCGCAGCTGAATTGCGCCACCGAACTGCTGGACCGTGCCGTGGCGCGTGGCTGGGGCGAACGGCCCGCCATCCTGGCACGCGGCCTGCGCTGGACCTATGCCGACCTGCTGGACCGCGCCGACCGCATCGCCCATGTGCTGGTGCAGGACATGGGCCTGGTGCCCGGCAACCGCGTGCTGCTGCGTGCGCCCAACAACCCCCTGCTGGCGGCCTGCTGGTTCGCGGTGATGAAGGCCGGCGGCATTGCGGTGGCCACCATGCCACTGCTGCGGGCCAAGGAACTGAAGGCCATTGCCGACATCGGTCGCGTGAGCCATGCCTTGTGCGACGCGCGCCTGGCCGACGAGATGCACTTGGCCCTGCCCGATTGCCCCGGGCTGGCGCGTGAACGCATTCGCTACTTCAATGGGGACAGTGGCCCTGACAGCCTGGAAGCCGCAATGCAGCGCCACGACACGCCCTTCACGAACGTGGACACCGCCAGCGACGACACCTGCCTGCTGGGCTTCACCTCCGGCACCACCGGCGTGCCCAAGGCCACCATGCACTTCCACCGCGACGTGATGGCGGTGTGCCACTGCTTCCCGCCGCATGTGCTGAAACCCCAGGCCGACGATGTGTTCATCGGCAGCCCGCCGCTGGCCTTCACCTTCGGCCTGGGCGGCCTGCTGCTGTTTCCGCTGTCGGTGGGCGCCTGCACCGCACTGGTCGAACGTGTGGGGGCGCCGCAGTTGCTGGAGGGCATCCGGGACTTCGGCGCCACGGTGCTGTTCACCGCGCCCACGTCCTACCGGGCGCTGGCGGCCCATGGCGAGGCGCTGCGCGCCAGCCGGCTGCGCCAATGCGTCTCCGCTGGCGAGGCCCTGCCTGCGGCCACCCGCGCCTTGTGGAAACAGGCCACCGGCATCGAGCTGATCGACGGCATCGGCGCCACCGAACTGCTGCACATCTTCATCTCGGCCGACGCAGCCCATGCGCGCCCCGGGGCCACCGGACTGGCCGTGCCCGGCTACCGCGCCGAGGTGGTGGACGACGAGGGCCGTGCGGTGCCCGTCGGCACGGTCGGCCGCTTGCGCGTGAAGGGCCCGACGGGCTGCCGCTACCTGGGCGATGCGCGCCAGGCGCAGTACGTGAAGGACGGTTGGAACTACACCGGCGACGCCTATTCGATGGACGCCGATGGCTACTTCCACTACCACGCCCGCACCGACGACATGATCGTCTCGGCCGGCTACAACATCGCCGCGCCAGAGGTGGAAGAGGCCTTGCTTCAGCACCCCGCGGTGGCCGAGTGCGGCGTGGCCGGCGTGCCCGATGCCGAGCGCGGCCAGGTCGTCAAGGCCTGGGTGGTGCTGCGGCCGGGTCAGGCCGCTGACGCGGCGCTGGCCGCGGCGCTGCAGGACTTCGTCAAGCAGACCGTGGCGCCCTACAAGTACCCGCGGGCGGTGGCCTTCGTGGCCGCCCTGCCGCGCACCCCCACCGGCAAGCTGCAGCGCTTTCGCCTGCGCGAGCTGGACGACACCAAGCCCTGAGAAAGAGCACGCCCATGCAAGCCCAAGCCTTGTTGCCCGACGGCTGGAAGCGTCCACGCGGTTATGCCAACGGCGTGGCCACCACCGGCCGCCAGGTCTTCGTGGCCGGCATGATCGGCTGGAACGAGCGTGAGCAGTTCGAGACCGACGACTTCGCCGGCCAGGTGCGCCAGGCCTTCCAGAACATCGTGGCCGTGCTGGCGGCCGGCGGGGCGCAGCCACGGCACATCGTGCGCATGACCTGGTACGTGCTGGACAAGCGCGAGTACCTGGCCGCGCTTCCCGAGGTGGGCCGCGCCTTCCGCGACCTGGTCGGCCACTACGACATCGCGATGACCGCGGTGCAGGTGGCCGCGCTGATCGAAGACCGGGCGCGGGTGGAGATCGAGGTCACCGCCGTCGTGCCCGAATGACGACGCGCACTCAGGCGGGTTGCCCAGCCAGCGCCAGCACCTTCACCGCCGTGACCTTGAAGCCCGGGATCTTGCCGAAGGGGTCGATGGCGTCGCCGGTCAACTTGTTGGCCGCCGCTTCCCAGTAGGCGAAAGGCACGAACAGCTGGCCCAGGCGCACCACCTCGTTCACATCGGCCACCGCGTCGATCTGGCCATGCCGGCTTTGCACGCGGATGCGCTGGCCACTGACCACGTTCAGGGCCGCCGCGTCGGTCGGGTGCAGGCTGACCAGGGCCTGCGGCGCCAGCGCGTCCAGCATGTCGGCGCGCCGCGTCATGCTGCCGGTGTGCCAGTGCTCCAGCACGCGGCCGGTGGCAATGACCAGCGGGTAGTCGGTGTCGGGCTGCTCGGGCCCGGGCATGAAGCGCGCCGGCACCAGCGTGGCCTTGCCGTCGGCGGTGGGGAAGTCGTGGGTGAACACCACGGCCTGGCCGGGGTCGTCCTCGGTCATGGCGGGGGTCATCACCGCGTCCTGGCGCACCAGGCGGGCCCAGGACACGCCGGTCAGCGGCGCCATCACGCCGCGCATTTCTTCGTACACGCGTGAAACCGGCGCCTCGGCCGCGGCATGGCCGTCACCGTCTTCAGTCTGCCAGTAGGTCCAGGGCAGGCCCAGGCGGCGGCCGATCTGCTCGATCGCCCACAGGTCCTGCTTCGCGCTGCCCGGCGGGTTCAGCGCCGGGCGGCCCACCTGGATCAGGCGGTCGGTGTTGGTGACCGTGCCCCACTTCTCGGCCCAGGCCGATGCCGGCAGCACCACGTCGGCCAGGAGGGCGGTTTCGGTGGGGAAGATGTCCTGCACCACCAGGTGCGCAAGCTTGGCCAGGGCGCCGCGGGCATGGTCGAGGTCGGGGTCGCTCATCGCGGGGTTTTCGCCCTCCACGTACATGCCCTTGATGCGGCCGGCGTCCGCCGCGTGGATGACCTCCACCACGGTCAGGCCGGGCACGTCGGACAGCGGCGTGGCCCACAGCGCTTCAAAGTGCGCGCGCACGTCGGCCTGCACCACGCGCTGGTAGTTGGGCAGCATCATCGGGATGAGGCCTGCGTCGCTGGCGCCTTGCACGTTGTTCTGGCCACGCAGCGGGTGCAGGCCGGTGCCGGGGCGGCCGATCTGGCCGGTGACCATGGCCAGCGCGATCAGGCAGCGCGCGTTGTCGGTGCCGTGCACGTGCTGGCTGATGCCCATGCCCCACAGGATCATCGAGCCCTTGCTGGTGGCATAGGCCCGCGCCACCTCGCGGATTGTGGCGGCGGGGATGCCGCAAATTTCGCTCATGCGCTCGGGCGTGGCTTCGGCCACGGTGGCGGCCAACGCCTCGAAGCCGTTCACCCGCTGGGCGATGAAGGCCGGATCGGTCAGGCCCTCGGCGATGATGACGTGCAGCATGCCGGTGAGCAGGGCCACGTCGGAATCGGGCCGGAAGTCCAGGTGCCAGGTGGCGTGGCGGGTCAGCGGGGTGGCGCGGGGGTCGAACAGGGCCAGCTTGGCGCCGCGCTTGACCGCGTTCTTGATCCAGCTGGCGCCCACCGGGTGGTTGGATGACGGGTTGGCGCCGATCACCATGATGAAGTCGGCCAGGGCCACGTCTTCCACCGGGTTGCTCACCGCGCCCGAGCCCACGCCTTCCAGCAGCGCGGCCACGCTGCTGGCATGGCACAGGCGGGTGCAGTGGTCCACGTTGTTGGTGCCAAAGCCGGTGCGCACCAGCTTCTGGAACAGGTAGGCCTCTTCGTTGCTGCCCTTGGCCGATCCGAAGCCGGCCAGCGGACTGTCCTTGCCCAAGGGGTGGCTGTCGCGCAGGGCTTTCAGGCCGCTGGCGGCGGCGTCCAGCGCTTCGTCCCAGCTGGCTTCGCGGAACAGGGCCGACAGGGGCAACTCGCCGCGCTTGACCTGGTCGATGTGCTTCGGGTCTTTCGCCACGCCCTCGCGCCGGATCAGGGGCACGGTCAGGCGTTCGTTGTTGCGCACGTAGTCGTAGCCGAAGCGGCCCTTCACGCACAGGCGGCCGTGGTTGGCCGGGCCATCGCGGCCGGTGGCATAGCGGATGGACTCTTCACCCTTCGCGTCGCGCCCCACCTGCCAGGTGAGCGCGCAGCCCACGCCGCAGTAGGGGCAGACCGAATCCACCTGCTTGTGGATGGGCTCCAGGCCCACGCCGCGCGCCGGCATCAGCGCGCCGGTGGGGCAGGCCTGCACGCATTCGCCGCAGGCCACGCAGGTGGACTTGGCGACCGAATCGTCCTGGTCGAACACGATCTTGGCGTGGTGGCCGCGCGCGGCCAGGCCCAGCACGTCGTTCACCTGCAGGTCCCGGCAGGCGCGGATGCAGCGGGTGCACTGGATGCAGGCGTCCAGGTTCACTTCAAAGGCCGGGTGGCTGGTGTCGGGCGCGGTGCTTTCGCGCAGGGGCAGGCGGCCCTGCGGCACCTGCAGCTGGTCGGCCCACATCAGCAGTTCGCTCTGGTGGGTGACGCGCGCGCTGGCTTCGCCGGCGTCGCTTTGCAGCAGTTCCAGCACCATCTTCTGCGCCGCCACGGCGCGCGGGCTGGCGGTTTCCACCTTCATGCCGACGCTGGGCACGCGGCAGCAACTGGGCGCCAGGGTGCGTTCACCGGCCACCTCCACCACACAGGCGCGGCAGTTGCCGGCGGGATCCATCCCTTCCTTGAAGCACAGGTGCGGCACGGCGATGCCGGCGCGCTTGGCGGCCTGCAGGATGGTTTCGCCCGGAACCGCCTTCGCAGGCTGGCCGTTCAACTGGAATTCGATGGTGTCGCGGTTCATGCTTCAAGTTCCTGCGGAAAGTACTTCACCACGCAATCCACCGGGTTGGGCGCGGCCTGGCCCAGGCCGCAGATGGACGCGTCGCGCATCACCTGGCTCAGCTCGGCCAGCAGCGCAGTGTTCCAGCGGTTGCCGGCGATGAGCTCGCGCACCTTGGACGTGCCGCTTCGGCAGGGCGTGCACTGGCCGCAGCTCTCGTCTTCGAAGAAGCGCATCATGTTGCGCGCGGCGTCGGTCGCGCGGTCCACATGGTTCGCGCTCTGGGTCAGCACCATCACCGCCGCGCTGCCGATGAAGCAGCCATGCGGCTGCAGGGTGTCGAAGTCCAGCGGGATGTTGGCCAGGTGGGCGGGCAGGATGCCGCCCGAGGCACCACCCGGCAGGTAGCCGTACAGCGTGTGGCCTTCGGGCAGGCCGCCGCAGTATTCGTCCACCAGTTCCTGCAGGGTGATGCCCGCGGGCGCCAGGTGCACGCCGGGTTGGTTCACCCGCCCGCTCACCGAGAAGCTGCGCAGGCCCTTGCGGCCGTTGCGCCCCTGCGACGAGAACCAGTCCGCGCCACGTTCCAGCAGGTCGCGCACCCAGTACAGGGTTTCGAAGTTGTGTTCCAGCGTGGGCCGGCCGAACAGGCCCACCTGCGCCACGTAGGGCGGGCGCAGGCGCGGCATGCCGCGCTTGCCTTCGATGGATTCGATCATCGCGGACTCTTCGCCGCAGATGTAGGCGCCGGCCCCGCGGCGCAGCTCGATGGGCGGCAGCTCGGGCACCGGTGGGTTGGCTTTCAACCTGGCCAATTCCCGCGCCAGCAGTGCACGGCAGCCGTGGTATTCATCGCGCAGGTAGATGTAGACGGCTGCCGTGCCTACCGCCCAGGCGGCGATGAGCAGGCCTTCCAGGAAGCGGTGTGGGTCGCGTTCCAGGTAGTGGCGGTCCTTGAAGGTGCCGGGTTCGCCCTCGTCGATGTTCACCGCCATCAGACGCGGTGCCGGCTCGGCGCGCACGATGCGCCACTTGCGCCCCGACGGGAAACCGGCGCCACCCAGGCCGCGCAGGCCGGAGTCTTCCATGGTCTTCAGCACGCTTTCCACCGGCAACTCGCCACTGATGCAGCGGCGCAGCGTGGCGTAGCCGCCCGCGGCCAGGTAGGCGTCCAGGTCCACCGCATTGGGCGTCTCGTCGTGCCGGCGGCCGGCCGCGGCCGCGGCGGCCACCTGAGCGGCGTCGGCGCGCACGACCGGGTTCTGGTGCACCACCGCCACCGGCGCCTGCTCGCAGCGGCCCACGCAGGGCGCTTCCAGGATGCGCACGTCGGTGTTCAGCAGCGCGGGCAGGCGCTTGAGCAGGTCCTGCGCGCCGGCCAGCTCGCAGCTCAGGCCATTGCACACGCGGATCGTCAGGCTGGCGGGCACCGGGAAGCTGCCGTCGGGGTTCTCGCGCACGATGTCGAAGTGGTGGTAGAAGCTGGCCACTTCGTACACCTCCACCTGGGCCAGCTTGTGCAGCGACGCCAGCGCGGCGATGTGCGCGGTGCTCAGCTGGCCGAAGCGGTCCTGGATGCGGTGCAGGTGCTCGATCAGCAGGTCGCGCCGCAGCGGCAGTTCGGCGATGGCCAGCCGCACTTCGGCCAGCGCCGTGGCGTCCACCGCGCGGCTTTTTTCGCGCGCGCGGCGGCTGGGGCGCTGCGCTTCCAGCTTGGACAGGGGAATGGACGTGGTGTTCATGGCCGGGCGGGTCTTCGGGCTGGGGGGAATGGACGCCGGGAAGCATAGGCGGCGCGAGGCGCCACAATATGTTCTTCCTTGCCTATAGTTTCGTTGGAGGCCGTCCGTGTCGCCATCGGTATGAACATCACCATCCGCCCCCATTGGGAAGTGGGACCGCACCCCGACCGCCAGGTGGACACCACCGGCCTGCTGGCCCTGCTGGCCGCGGTGCAGGACGCCGGCTCGCTGGCCCAGGCGGCGCGGGGCCTGGGCCTGTCCTACCGCCACGCCTGGGGCCAGGTGAAGGCGGCCGAAGCCTTGTTCGGCGGGCCCTTGATGAACAGCGGGCGCGGCCAAGGCTCCACGCTCACGCCCTTGGCACACCGCCTGATCTGGGCCGACCGGCGCATCACGGCGCGGCTGTCGCCGCTGCTGGAATCGCTGGCGGCGGAGTTGTCCGGGCAGTTGCAGCGCAACCGGCGCGGCACGCCCCGCGCGCTGCGCATCGACGCCAGCCACGGTTTCGCGGTGGCGCGGGTGCTGGAGCAGATGCAGGCCGCGAAGCTGCCGGTGCAGGTGCGCTACCGCAACAGCCTGGAGAGCGTGGCCGCGCTGGCGCGGGGCGACTGCGACCTGGCGGGCTTTCACGTGCCCATCGGTGAATTCGAGGCCCGCGCGCTGCAGCGCCACTGCCAGTGGCTGCGGCCGGACGAGCACACCCTCATCCACCTGGCGGTGCGCCAGCAGGGCCTGTTCGTGGCCAAGGGCAACCCGCTGAAGGTGAAAGGCCTGGCCGACCTGAAACGCGCCGGCCTGCGCTTCGTGAACCGGCCCGAAGGTTCGGGCACGCGCTTGCTGACCGAGTTGCTGCTGCACAAGCACGGCATCGCGCCACGCGAGGTGCGCGGCTTCGACGACACCGAACTCACCCATGCGGCGGTGGCGGCCTACATCGCCAGCGGCATGGCCGATGTGGGCGTGGGTGTGCGCACCGCAGCCGAACGCTTTGGCCTGCCCTTCATCCCGCTGCTGCGGGAGCGCTACTTCTTCGCCTTGCGCAGCGACGCGCTGGACGATGCGCAGCTGCGCCCGGCGCTGGCCCTGCTGCAAAGCCCGGCCTGCCGCTCCGCCATCGCCGCACTGGCGGGCTACGAGGCGGCCGACACCGGGCGCGTGCTGCGCATGCGCGACGCGTTCGACATGCAGGCGCCATCGGCACCGTGACATCGGTCAATCACCCATGAAGTGAGCGTCCGCTCGAAAGAGGGTGTGACCCCTAGCTTGTCCTAGGGACGCCGACTTCGTTGATTAGGGATGGGCCGCCCTGGGGCCGGCGCCCATCATTCGCCGCTCTCGCAGCCCACCGGTGGTCTTCCACCCCGGCGGGCTGCAGCAGGCAAGGTCCACACGGGCCCAAGGAGTGGTGCATGTCCCAGGCAATGGCCGCCGTTCAAGAACCGCCCAGCGCGTGCCCGATGCACGGCGCGCCGCGCCAGGCGGCGCCGCTGCAGCCGCAGGACGAACTGGCCATCCCCTTGCACAAGCGCCTGTTTGCATTTGGTGACACCAATCCTGACGGAACGGCGACGCTGCACCTGTCCTTCGGCGAGCAGGACATCCGCTTCGACGACCCCACGCTGTTCGGCTTTGCCCAAGGCCTGTGCACCCATGCGCGCTTTCGTGCCGCGGAGGCTGTGTCCTGGGGCCCCGGCCTGGACTGGGGCCGTGTGCAGCCGCTGCTTCAGACCCTGGTCGACGCCGGCTTGGTGTCGCCTGCGGACACGCTGCCGCAATGGCCGGCGCAGGCACGGGGCCGGGTGGCGTCGCCGCTGCCGCCTGCCACCTGCACCCGGGCGCGCGACTGGCGCGAGGGTGAATCGCTGATGCAGGAACTGACCGGCCGAGCCCTGGCGCCGGGCTGGCTGGAACTGGTGGTGCCGGTGTACCGCGTGGCCCACGCCATGCTGGACACCGAAGGCCGCCAGGTGGGCGAAGCCAATGTGTTCCCGGCCCCCTTGCGTTTGGATATTCCTACCGAGTGGCGGGTGTGCAACCACGCCGGCAGCCGCTACCAGGACCCGCAGCCCATGAACGTGTCGGCGCTGCGCAGCATGGTGCAGCACTGGAAGCCGGCCATGGCCCTGCTGGCGCAGCTGCGCCAGGCCTATGTGCAGCGATTTCCGCAGGCGGCGCAGCGCATGACCATCGGTCACCTGCAACGCTTCACCACCTTGGTGCTGGCCCTGCCGGCCTGGCTGATGCAGCGTGCCGACCAACCGGTGGCCAATGGCCACCTGGACCCGGTGCTGTCGTCGCTGTTCCGCGTGACCGATGGCGTGCGCATGGTGATGCACCGCATGCTGTTCACCGCCGACCATGAACCCGCGCGCCCGGCCACCGCCCCCATCGACGCGGCCGGGGTGTTGGCCTATGCCGAGCGCAACACGGCCTTCCTGTCCGACCACGGTGTCTGCGCCGGCCCCAAGCTGATGATCGAGGAGTTCCTGCGCGTGCTGGTGGACGGCGGAACGGTGGGCGAGGTGGACGGCCTGGGTCCCCAGGTGCAGGAGGCGCTGTCCCGCCTGGACGAGGTGTTCGACTACGGCCTGCTGGGCCTGCAGGCCTATGCCCTGGTGTTTGCGCTGTGGCCCCGCATGGCGCGCAGCTACGAAAGCGTGATGGCGGCCCTGGACCACCCCGCGATGTTGGGCCTGCCGGCGGCGCAGGCATGGCGCGAGGTGCTGCGCCCCGCGGCCGAGCACCTGCGTGATGCCAGCCGCGTTCGCGACGAGCCGCGGCGCCACTTCATGGAAGCGGCCTATGCCGACATGTACGCCGCGTGTGCCGTGGCCACCGGCCAGCCGGCCGACCTGCACAGCCTGGGGCAGCGGCTGGATGCGGTGGGCGCCGTGGCGCAAGGGGGGGCCCGGGGGTTCCTGCTGCAGACGCTGCAGCGTCGCTGCCCCGGGGCGTCACCGGCCCAGCAGGCGGTGTTGAATGAACTGGCCGACCACCTGGTGCTGCATTGGGCCCACGAACAGGCCGTGCTGCGTGAAGCCTCGGCGGTGCAGGCGCGCATCAACCGCCTGCTGGGCCGTGCCCAGCCACCACAGCCGCTGGTGGCTGCGGACCTGGCCTTGCACTACCGGCTGGTGGCCCACCACTACCAGGCCGACGAAGTGCAGCGCGCCGGTGGCCGCCTGCCCAGCCTGGACGACGATGTGGTGCAGGCCCTGGGCCTGCACCTGGAGGTGGACGCGGGGTCCATCACCATCCTGGACCTGGTGGCTGCGCCACCGAACCCCACCCGGTCGGCAGGGGGCCGACCCGATCCACGTGCGATGGGCACGGAAGCTGTGAACCTGGGAGCAAGCCATGGAAGTCTCTGTCAAGACCCGCGCCGGCCGTCCGATCTGCCGCATCTGAGCCCGCCCAAGCCGGCCTGAGCCGGTACGTCCCCCCATGGGGATTCGCCCAGGTGGCACGGCCACACGGGCATCAGGCACCTGCCAAGAAGAACACCGGCCCGGTTCAGGTCATCGCGACCTGCCGGGCCGGTTCCTTGTGGTTCTGCGCCGTCCCAGCGCCTCCCAGCAGCCCGGCCAGCGCCTGCGGCGGCTGGGGCCGGCAGAACAGGTAGCCCTGCATCTCGTGGCAGCCCAACCGGCGCAGGAAGCCGGCCTGGTCCTCGGTTTCCACGCCTTCAGCCACCACCGTGATGTCCAGCGCCTGGGCCAGTTGCACGATGGCGGTGGCCACGGCGCGGTCGCGTGCGCTGGCGCTGATGTCGGTGACGAAGCTGCGGTCGATCTTCAGCACGTCCACCGACAGGTGGCGCAGGTAGTTCAGCGATGAATAGCCGGTGCCGAAGTCGTCGATGGCGATGCGCACGCCCAGCGCCTTCAGCGCCGCCAAGGTGCGCGCGGCCTGCGCGGGGTGATGGATCAGCATGGACTCGGTCAGATCCAGCTCGATGTGGGTGGCGTTCACGCCCGCTTCGTTCAGCACGCGCCGCACCATGTCCAGGAAGCCGGCGTTCTCAAACTGGCTCACCGACACGTTCACCGAGACATGCAGCCCCGCCAGTCCCATGGCCTGCCAGGCCAGCAGTTGCTGGCAACTGCCGCGCAGCACCCATTCGCCCACCGCGTTCATCAGGCCCATGTCTTCCAGCACGCCGATGAAATCGGCCGGCGCCACCAGGCCGTGGCCCGGGCGCTCCCAGCGCAGCAGGGCTTCCACGGCCACCACCTGCTGGCTGCCGGCCTGCAACCTCGGTTGGTAGAAAAGGCGGAACTCGTCGTTGCGCAGGCCCTGTTTCAGCGCGGCTTCCAGTTCCAGTCGCTGCCGGGCGCGCAGGTTCATTTCTTCCTTGTAGAAGGCGTGCATGCCGCGGCCGCCCGCCTTGGCGCTGTACATCGCGGCGTCGGCGTTGCGCAGCAGGGCGTCGGCGTCCACGCCGTCGTCCGGGCACACCGCGATGCCGATGCTGGCGGCCAGCGGCAGGTCGTGCTCGCGCAGTTTCACCGGGGCGGCCAGCGCCGCTTGCAGGCGCTGCGCCACCTGAGCGGCTTCCTGCGGCGTGGCGATTTCGGGCAGGATGACCGTGAACTCGTCGCCTCCCATGCGGAACAGCAGGTCGCTGGCGCGCAGTGCAGCTCGCAGGCGCCGCGCCACTTCCTGCAGCAGCAGGTCGCCTGCCTCGTGGCCCAGGCTGTCGTTGACGAATTTGAAGCGGTCCAGGTCGATGAACATCAGCGCGCTGCGATGGGCCTTCGGCCCTTGGCGCTGGGCGCGTGCGGCGACCTCGGCCAGCCTCTCGCCGAAGTAGGCCCGGTTGGGCAAGCCGGTGAGTGCGTCGTGGTAGGCCTGGTGTTGCACCTGGGCTTCGCGTGTGGCGCGTTCGTGTTCATGGCGCGCCAGCGCGCGGTCGGCCCGCCGTACCAGCGCCAGCAGGAAGGCATACAGTGCTGCCAGCAGGCCCAGCACCACCGCGGCCACTTCCCACAGCGCGCGCTGCTGGCGTTCCAGCATGTCGGTCACGTCGGAATACACCTCGAAGACGCTGTCCACCGGGCCGCCGGTACTGCTGCGCACCGGCACGTAGGTGGAGATGAGGTTGCGATGGTTGATCACGCCTTCAAAGGCGTCGAAGCGGTCGCGGTAGGTGATCAGGCTGACCACCTGACCGCGCAGCGCCTGCTGCAGACCGGCGTTGTCGGCCTTGTTTTCGCCGATCTGCTTTTCGTCGGTGGAGAACACCGTGATGCCCTGCGGGTTGTAGACCTTGATTTTTGCCACCCGCAGGCCCTGCATTTTGGCCAGCACTTGCTGGCGCAGGGGCTTGACCAGCGGGTGCGCTGCCAGGTCGGCGCGGCTGCGGCCCGCGGTGGGCGCGGCCAAGGCCTGGAAGGGCCGCCAGACCGAGTTGACGAAGGCCTGGGTCAGGTCGGCATTGGCGTGGCTTTCGTGTTCAATCAGGTGGCGCACGGTCAGCGCGCGCCAGCTGAAGATCAATGCGGCCGTGACCAGCAGCACGCCCACAAGCGTGGCCCACGAGAAGTGCCGTGCCAGTCGCACCGGCTTGCGGTGCGCGGCAGCCGGGGCAGGGGTGCTGGAGGAGGGCGGCAAGGGGCGGAACTGGCCGTGTCTGCAAAGTCCCCGTCATCATCGGTACCCGCCGCCCGGATGCCAAGCCTTTACAGCTTCATTTCCAGGCGCAACTGCCAAGTTGTAGACGAAGCCGCTTCGTTGAGCGTGGTCTCGTTGCCGGTGGTGCTGCCGCTGAGGTAGTCCTGCGGCGACAGGTTGCTGGCCGACAGGCGCAGCCCCAGGGTGGGGTTGAAGGTCCACAACGCGTAGGCGTCGAACACCCGTTTGCGGCCGGTGAGGGTGGTCTGGTCCTGCGCCAGCCGGGTGTCATAGCCCGGCGTCAGGTTCAGGTTGCCGCCCACGGTGAGCGGCAGGCCGCGCAGGCGGTAGTCCAGTCCCAGGTTCAGCGTGGCATGGGGCTGCTGGTCCAGCCGGTTGTCCGGCCCGGGCACGGTCTTGACGCGGCTGCTGTAGACGCTGAGGTTGCTGCGCACATCCAGCGGCGGGGCCTCGGCCAGCAGTTCGGGCAGGCGGAACTTGGCTTCCAGTTCCAGCCCCTGGGTGCTGGCGTTGCCGACGTTCTGCGGCCGTGACACCCAGCGCGAGGCGCCGCTGGTGCTGTCGGTCTCCAACTGGGTGATGGCGCGGATCAGGTCCTTGATGTTGCGGCGAAAGAGGTTGGCGCTGAACAGCCCGCCGCCGGACAGGTAGTGCTCGAAAGCGATGTCGACGCCGGTGGCCAGTTCAGGCCGCAGTTCGGGGTTGCCGGCGCGGTCCGGCCGGGTCTGGCTGTTGTTGGCGCTTTGGTTGGGCCGGCCCAGCAGGTTGCTCAAGGTCGGTGCGCGGTAGCTGCGGGTCAGGCTCAGGCGCACCTGGTCGCGGCTTCTGGGTTCAGGTTTCCACACTGCGTGCAGCAAGGGGGTCCACACCTCGCTGCGGTTGCGCTGGCTGCCGCCATCGGGGAGGCTGCCGCGGGTGGTGATGGCCTCCCAGCGCAACCCGGCATGCCCGGCCCATTGCGGCGTGGCCTGCCATTCGTCCTGCAGGAAGGCGGCCTGACGCTGGCTGGTGGCTTGCAGGTCGTCGCCGAAATCGCCCACCTGCTTCACGCCGTCGCGCAAGGTGCTGCGGCTGTCCTGGCGGGTCACGCTTTCAAGTTCGACACCGCCCACCAGGCTGTGGTCGCTTTCCAGCAGGTGGCTGCCTTTCAGCGCCAGGGTGCCTGAATGTTCGCGGGCGTGCGCCTGTTCTTCCAGGCTGTGCACCACAGCGCCGGCGCCGTTGAATTCCTGCCGCAAAGAATTCCCGCTGGAACGCCAGCCGCCCACGCCGCCGCGCCATTCCAGCCGCGTGCCTTCTTCCAAGCGGTGGCGGTACTGGCCGTTCAGGCGCAGCAGGGCGAAGCGGCCATGGCCCAGGTAGTCAAAGCGCTGGTAGTCGCCGGTGTCGATGCCCGAGCCTGGCGTTGGCGCGCCCAGCGACTGCAGTTGGCCGTTGCGCTGGTTGCTGCCTTCGGACATCACCATGAAGGGCGACAGCGTGAGCGCCTGGCCTTCTTCGCCCAGCCATTGCCAGCGCGTGGACACATTCAGGCTGTCGCGCTTGTCCAACTGGTCCACCAGCTCGCGCTCCAGCGCCTGGCTGCTGCCGTCGGGCAGCGATTCCAAGCGCAACGCGCGGGTCTGGTAGGCCCTGTCCTGGCGCGACAGCGTGGCCGACAGGTTGGCGTTCCAGCGTTCGGCCGGCCGGCCGTTCACGGTCCAGCTGGCTGAAGGGCGCACGCGGCCGTTGTCGAACTCGGTGGTCAGGCGCAGGTCGTTGAACTTTTTGGCGAAGCCTTCGCGCGTGATGATGTTGATGGTGCCGGCCATGGCCCGGGCACCGGTTTCGGCGCTGGGCGCGCGCAGCACCTCGATGCGTTCGATCTGCTCGGGGCTGAGCGTCTCCACCGAAAAGCCCGGCGGCACGCGTTCGCCGTCCAGCAGGATCTGGGTGTAGCCGCTGCCCAGGCCGCGCATGCGCGGCGGCCCGCCGCGACCGGCTGGGCCGCTGGAGGTGACACCGGGCAGGCGGCGCAGGATCTCGCCCACGGTGGCGTCGCCATAGCGTTCAATTTCCTCGCGGCCGATCACGATCTTGGCGGCGGTGGACTGGCGGCGCTGTTCGGTGTCATTGCCGCGCTGGCCGCTCACTTCCACGCGCTGGCCGCCTTGCGGTTCGGACGCCGCGGCGGCGGGCGCCGCGGCGGCCTGCGCGTGGGCCGCGCCGATGGGGGCCGTGCCGGCCAGCACGGCCAGGCAGGTGAGCATTGTTTTCATGTCGGACGGGCGTCTCGTTGCCGGTAAAAGCGCATGGGTGCGGCCGGCACCTCGTTGAGGATGTGGCGGCGCATGCGCCCCACCACATGCATCTCGCAGGGCTTGCAGTCGAAGCGCAGCGTCAGGCGATCGCCACCGCTCACCAGCGTGAGCGGCTCGGCCCGCACCGTGCCCTGCACCCCGGTCACGCCCTTGGCCTGCTTGGGGCACAGGCTCATGGACCAGCGCACGCAGTGCTTGGTGATCATCAGGCTCACCTCGCCGGGCTGCTCGTGGCTTTCGTAGGCCGCTTCGACCACCTGCACGCCGTGGTGCCGGTAGAACTGCAGCGCGGCGTGGTTGTGCACGTTCGCCAGGTAGCTGAGCGCGGGCTCGGGGTAGGGCGCGGGCGGCTGCACCGCGGGCGCACGCGGCAGGCGCGGCAGGGCCGCGGCGCGCGCCGCGTCCAGCGCGGCCAGGGCATCGCGGCGCAGGGCATTCAGCGCGCTGGCGGGCACGAACCAGGGCTGCGCGGTGGCCAGCTCGATGCTGGCGGCGCGGTAGATGCTGCCGCCCAGCTTGCCCAGGTGCTGGCGCAGCGCGGCTTCGGCCTGGGCCGCGTCGCGCGCAGGCTGCTTGTCGCAGGCGGCTTGCGCCTGCGCGCTCGCGCCGTCCTCGGCGGCCAGGCTCAGGTGCAGGCCGTCGGCGGTGTCGGACAACAGCATGCGCAGGGCGATGCGGCGTTCGGCGCTCTTGCGTTCGAGCAGGCGGTCCCAGGCCATGTCGCGGTTGCGGCACAGCGCGGTGCCGGCACGCAGGTGCTTCAGCTCGGCCACCGGTTCGTTGGGCTGCACGCGCCAGCGCTGGCCGCCCAGGTGCGTGGCCACGTTCACCTGCAGGCCGTGCAGTTCGCGCTGCAGGTCGTACCAGGTCAGGCCATCGCCGTTGGACAGGCCCGCCACGCCCTCGTCCAGTTCCAGCTCCAGGTGCTCGGCGCCCACTTTCAGCACCTGGCCCAGCGGCAGGCCGGCGTGCTTGGGCGAATCAAAGGCGCCGATGTTGTCCTGGCGGCCGTTGACGAAGTAGTCGGTGGCACCGCGGTTGAAGCTGCGCTGCACCTCGGGCGTGAAGCCGATCTCGCTGCGGCCCACCGACGAGCGCTTCAGCGCTGGACGGTCTTCCAGCAGGGCGTCGATCAGGCCGCGGTAGTGGGCCGTGATGTTCTTCACATAGCCCATGTCCTTGTAGCGGCCTTCGATCTTGAAGCTGCGCACGCCGGCGTCCACCAGCGCCGCCAGGTTGGCCGACTGGTCGTTGTCCTTCACCGACAGCACATGGCTTTCGTGCGCCAGGATGCGGTTCTGCTCGTCCAGCACGGTGTAGGGCAGGCGGCATTCCTGGCTGCAGTTGCCGCGGTTGGCGCTGCGGCCGGTGTGGGCATGGCTGATGAAGCACTGGCCCGAATAGGCCACGCACAGCGCGCCGTGGATGAAGAACTCCAGCGTGGCGCGGTCCACCTCGGCCGCCACGGCCTGGATCTGACCCAAGTCCAGCTCGCGCGCCAGGATCAGCTTGGAAAAACCCGCGTCCTGCAGGAAGCGCGCCTTGGCCGGGCTGCGGATGTCGCACTGGGTGCTGGCGTGCAACTGGATGGGCGGCATGTCGATCTGCAGCAGGGCCATGTCCTGCACGATCAGCGCGTCGGCGCCCCCGTTCCACACGTCCCAGGCCATGCGCCGGGCTTCTTCCAGTTCGTCGTCGCGCAGGATGGTGTTCAGGGTGACGTACACCCGCGCATTGAAGCGGTGGGCGTGCTTCACCAGCCGTTCGATGTCGGCCAGCGAATTGGCCGCGTTCAGCCGCGCGCCGAAAGCCGGGCCACCGATGTAGACCGCGTCGGCACCGTGGTTCACCGCCTCGATGCCGATGTCGGCGTCGCGTGCAGGGCTAAGCAGCTCCAGGGTGGCCACGGCCATGGCGCGCTCAGGCGGCCAGGCGCTGCGAAGCCGCCAGGATGTTGGCCTTCAGCTCGGCGTAGCTGCGGTTCACTGGGAACTGCGGGAACTGCGCCACGATGCTTTCGGGCGGGTGGATGAAGAAGCCCGCATCGGCCGCCTGCAGCATGCCGGTGTCGTTGTAGCTGTCGCCCGCGGCGATGACCTGGAAGTTCAGGCCCTTGAGCGCGTTCACCGCATGGCGCTTCTGGTCGGGCTGGCGCAGCTTGTACTCGGCCACGAAGCCCTGCGCGTCGGTGATGAGACGGTGGCAGAACAGCGTGGGGCGGCCCAGCTGGCGCATCAGCGGGTCGGCGAATTCATAGAAGGTGTCCGACAGGATGATGACCTGGAAGCGCGTGCGCAGCTCGTCCAGGAAGTCCCGGGCGCCTTCCATCGGCGCCATGCTGCCGATGACGTCCTGGATGTCGGCCAGCTTCAGGCCGTGCTGGCGCAGCAGGTCCAGGCGGAAGCGCATCAGCTTGTCGTAGTCGGGCTCGTCGCGCGTGGTGCGCGAGAACGCGGCGATGCCGGTGCGCTTGGAGAATTCAATCCAGATCTCGGGCACGAGCACGCCCTCGAGGTCGAGGCAGACAACTTGCATGGTGTTTCGGGGGTGGCGCCGGCCGGAGGCCCGCGCGGGTGGGGCGGAAGGTGGAAGATGGTAGCGCAGCACCTCGTCGCCGCACGCCGCACACCCTCATCCAAGCGGCCGCCGCGGATCTGGCTTTGCCGGTCCGCCAGCGGCGCCCCCTGGGGGGAAGCGCCGGAGGCGCTACGGGGGGGGACTGTGCAGCGCCTGCAGGAGCAGTTCCAGCCGCACCGGCTTGGTGAGGAAGCGGTCGTAGTCCGTGGCGGCGTTGCTGACCTCCTGCGCCGGCACCGGGCTGCCCGAGCAGACGATCAGCCGGGTGCGGCCCAGGGCCTGGCGCTCGTCGTGGCGCTCTTCAAGGCGCAGGGTGCGTATCAGTTCCAGGCCATCCATGCCATCCATGTCGATGTCGGTCACCACCGCGCCCACGCCGCCAGCGCGCCAGCGCGCCAGCGCGGACTGCGCGTTGGCCACCGCCTCCACCTGCAGGCCGCGGTGGCGCAGCATGTGGCTCAGCAGCATGCGGCTGGTGGGGTCGTCGTCGCACACCAGGACCGTGCCCAGCGCGGCGGCCTGGACCGGGCCGCCCGGGGAGGGCATCGGCGTCGAGTCGGCTGCGGGCAGCGGCAGGCTCAGGGTGACGGTGGTGCCTTGGCCCGGGGCGCTGTGCAGGTCCAGCTCGCCGCCCATCAGCGTGCACAGGCGCTGGCAAATGGCCAGGCCCAGCCCGCTGCTGCCCTGGGGTACGGCCGACAGCCCATGCTCGCCGGTGGCATAGGGCTGGAACAGGCGCTCGCGCAGGGCGCTGGGAATGCCCACCCCGGTGTCGCTGACCACAAAGCGAAGCTGCGCCCCTTGGGCCTGCAGGCTCAGCTGCACCGCCA
This sequence comes from Burkholderiales bacterium JOSHI_001, assembly GCA_000244995.1. Lineage (NCBI taxonomy): Bacteria > Pseudomonadati > Pseudomonadota > Betaproteobacteria > Burkholderiales > Burkholderiales bacterium JOSHI_001. The sequence continues at coordinate 1,639,799 of CM001438.1, forward strand.
GGCCGATCTGGCCGCTGGGGGTGTACTTGACCGCGTTGCTCAGCAGGTTGATGAGCAGCTGCTTCAGCCGCAGCGGGTCGCCGTGCACCAGGGCCGGCACCTGGCTGTCAAGTTGCAGCTTGAAGTCCAGGCCCTTGGCGGCGGCTTCGTTGCGAAAGCCATCGGCCACCTGCTGCACCAGCGCGTGCAGATCGAAGTCCTGCGGGCGCAGGCGCAGCTCGCCGCTGTCAAAGCGCGCGGCGTCCAGCACGTCGTTCAGCAATTGGGCCAAGGTGCGAGCCGAGTCCTGTGCAATGCGCAGCGACGCCTGGTGCGGCGGCGCCACCGCGTCGCCGGGCAAGGCCTGCAGCGCCAGCGACAGCGTGTGCGTGGGCGCGCGCAGCTCGTGGCTGGCCGACGCCAGCAGCAGGTTGCGCGCCTGGGCCTCCTTGGCCAGCCGGGCCTGCAGTTCGCGCTCGGTGCTCACGTCCACCACGTAGCCGGTCCAGGCCTGGTGGCTGCTGCCGGCGGGGGTGAGCACGGCCTCGGCATGCAGCCAGCGTTCGCGCCCGTCGGGGTGGGCGTAGGCGCCGGTCATCTTGAAGCGCTGGCCGGTCTGCAGGCTATTTTGCAGCGCCACCTGGGCTTCGGCCAGGTCGGCGGCGCGCACGCGCGGGGCGATGTTGGTCAGGATATTGAACTTCGGGTCGAGTTCGATGCCCAGGAAAGCGGCGGCCCCGGGCGAGTACCAGCTGGACACCAGCGCACCCTGCGCGTTCAGCACATGGCGGAAGGACACCCCGGGCAGCGCGCTGCCGATGTCGTGCAACTGCGCTTCGCTGATGCGGCGTGCGCGCACCTCGCGCGACAGCCGCCGCATCCAGAAGAAGGTGAGGCTGCCCAGCAGCAGCAGGGCGCCCGCGGCCACGCCCAGGGCCGGCAGGTAGCGCTGCCAATGGAAGCCCGGCTTCAGGTCCAGCGCCACCCAGCGGCGCAGCATGCGTTCGCGTTCGTTGGCGGGTACGTCGGCCAGGGCGCGGTCCACCAGCGGCAGCAGTGCGGCATTGCTGTGCAGCACGGCGAAGTGGAACTGCGCCGGCAGTTCATCCAGTTCGGCCACTGCACGCAGGCGCCCGTCGCTGTCGCTGTTGATGCGCAGGTTGGCGAACAGCTTCACCTCCACCGCAGCGTCGGCTTCGGCGCGCAGCACCGCGTCCATGGCCCGGCCGCCGTCGGTCGTGGTGTGGATGCGGATGTCCGGGTAGCGCTGCGCCAGCAGCTCGCGCAGCGGGTGCTGCGCCGCCAGCGCCAGGGTGCGGCCGCGCAGGCTGTTCAGGTCCCAGTACAGCGGGGCATCGCTGCGCGCCACGATGTTGTAGGGCATGCTGACATAGGGCGTCGAGTACGCGAACACCTTCTCGCGTTCGGGCGTGCGGGTGAGGAAGGGGACCATGTCCACCACGCCGGAGCGCATGCCGTCCAGCATGGCCGCCACGCTGTCGAAGGGCACCACCTGCACGCTCACACCCAAGCGCCGCGCCACCTGTTCCATGTATTCGGCGGCAATGCCGCTGTGCACACCCTGGGCGTCCACCTCGTTGAGCATGGCCAGCCCGCGCACCGCGCCCACGCGCCAGTGCGGGCGGGCCAGCAAGGCGCTGCGTTCCGTGTCGCTCAGGTTCAACGATGGGCGCAGTTGCACCCCCTGGGGCAGGTCCTGCAGCGCCGCGCTCCATTCCGGGCGTGCCACGTCACGCAGGCCGGCGATGCCCTTGTTCAGCACCCCCGCCAGCGGGGCCCAGTCCTTGCGCACCGCGAAGTGGTAGTGGCCGCTGCCGTAGTCCATCAGCTGGCGCACTTCCACATCGGACACCGGCTGGCGGTTCTGCCAGGCAATGCCCTCGAACAGGCTGCCCAGGTAGTAGTCGGCCCGCTTGTCGCCCACCGCGGCCAGGGCCTCGCCGGTGGTTTCCACGGTCAGGATGCTGGCCAAGGGGTACTGGCGCCGCACATGGTCGTTGGCCATGTAGTTGCGTTCCAGCACGAAGCGCGCCTGGTCCAGGTCGGCCGGGTGCACCGGCGTCTGGCCGCCCTTGCGCGCGAACAAGGCGCCTTGCAGCGGCGTGGCGCCGAGCGTGAAGGCCAGGTACTCCATGCGCTCGGCGGTGGGGCCCAGGGTCATCAGCAGGTCCACCTCGCGCTTGCGCGCGGCCTGCAGCACGCTGGACCAGTCCTTGAACACCACCGGTCGCAATTTCAGACCGAAGGCCTGGGCCAGGTAGCCCAGGAATTCGGGGTGAATGCCCGACACCGTGCCGTCGGCGGCCACTTCTTCGTACGGACGCGATGGCGGCAGCGGCACGGCGACGCGGATCTCGGGCAAGGCGGCGACGAAGGCGCGCTCCTCGGCGCTGAGCACCCCCGGGTTCAGCGTGATGGCGGCGCCTGGGCGCTGCGAAGGGAAGTGGTAGTTGGGCTCGGCCGCGGCCTGCTGAGCCACCAGTGCGGCCAGGCCCAGCGCCAGCAAGGGGACCGGCATCCGGCGCAGCAGCCAGGCCAACGCCGACGCGCTGACCCCGACAAGCCGCAGCGTCCGGTGGTCCCAACCCATGTTGTCTTTCCGGCGGCCAGCGCCGGCCCACGTCCCAAGCCGGGTCGAAGAATACACCCCGAAACGCGCAGCGGAACGGACCTCAGGCGGTGCTCGTCGCCTGCAACCAGCGCTGCAGCGCAGCCTGGAGTTGGTCGCGGGTGAAAGGCTTGGGCAAGTGCTCGTCCATGCCGGCGGCCAGGCAGCGTTCGCGGTCCCCGGCCATGGCGTTGGCGGTGAGCGCGATGATGGGTGTGCGTCGCCCGTCGCCGCTGGGCCCTTCCAGCGCGCGGATTTCGCGCGTGGCGTCGAAACCGTCCAGCTCGGGCATGTGGCAGTCCATCAGCACCAGGTCGAAGCCGCCCTCGCGCCAGCGGGCCACGGCCTCGCGGCCGTTGGTGGCCAGCACGGTGTCGCAACCCAGTTCGCGCAAACGGGTCTGCGCCACCAGCTGGTTGACCGGGTGGTCCTCGGCCAGCAGCACGCGCGGGCGGGTGGCGCTGGGGCCGCCGTCGCGCGCGCGCGGGGCATCGTCCAGCCCGCCCAGCACGCTGGGTTCGCCCAGCGGCGCCGGGCGGCTGGGCGCTGCGCCGCCAGCGGCCAGGCGCAACAGGGTTTCATGCAGGGTCTTGCGGCGCACCGGCTTGGTCAGCCAGGCCTGCACGGCGTCTGGCCCCAGCGCGTCGTCGCGGCGGTCGTCCACCGAAGTGAGCATGGCAATGGGCAGGTCGGCAAAGCGCGCGTCGCCGCGCAGGGCCCTCACCACGGCGCGGCCGGTCATGCCGGGCATGCGGTCGTCCAGCACCAGCAGTTCGTAGGGCCGGCCCTCGCGCACCGCGCCGTTCAGCTGGGCCAGCGCTTCCAGGCCACCGTGGGCGCTGTGGGCCGCCAGGCCCATGCCCTGCAACTGGTGCAGCAGGATCTCGCGGCCGGTGGCGTTGTCGTCCACCACCAGGGCTTTCAGGCCGGGCGGCATGCCCGCGGGTGCGGCGGGGCGCGCGCTGCCGTCCGGGGCCTCGGCCAGTGGCAGGCGCAGCGTGAAGGTGGAGCCTGCGCCGGGCGTGCTGGTGGCCACCAGTTCACCGCCCATCAGGCTGGCCAGGCGGCGGCAGATGGTCAAGCCCAGGCCGGTGCCGCCGTAGCGGCGCGTGGTGGACACGTCGGCCTGCGAGAAGGCGTCGAACACGCGGGCCAGCGTGGGGGCGTCCATGCCCACGCCCGAGTCGCGCACGGCCAGTGCCAGCCAGGGGGCGCCGTCCGTGCCGCTGTCCAGCCGGGCCTGCACGATCACTTCGCCGCGGGCGGTGAACTTCACCGCGTTGGACAGCAGGTTGGTCAGGATCTGGCGCAGGCGCAGCGGGTCGCCCAGCAGGTGCTCGGGCAGCGCGGCGTCCACCTGGGCCAGCAGTTCCACGCCCTTGGCTTGGGCGTCGCGCGCGAACAGTCCCAGCGCGTCGTCCACCAGCGGTGCCAGCTCGAAGGGTGCGTGCTCCAGTGCCATGCGGCCGGCTTCGATCTTGGAGAAGTCCAGGATGTCGTTCAGGATGGCCAGCAGCGCCTCGCCCGAGCTGTGGGCGGTGTCGGCGAAGTGGCGCTGGCGCTCGGACAGCCGGGTGTCGCGCAGCAGGTCCAGCATGCCCAGCACGCCGTTCATGGGGGTGCGGATCTCGTGGCTCATGTTGGCCAGGAAGGCGCTCTTGGCGCGGCTGGCGTCTTCGGCCGCGTCCTTGGCCAGGCGCAGCTCCTGGGTGCGGCGCTCCACCGTGGCTTCCAGCACAGCGTCGCGGTCGGCGATCTGCGACAGCATGTCGTTGAAGCCGGCGGTCAGGCGGGCGATCTCGGCCGGGCCCTGAACCGCCAGGCGCAGGTCGTAGCGGTGTTCGGCCGCGATGCGGTCCATCGCCGCGGACAGCTCGGCCACCGGCGCCAGCACCGCGGTGTTGGCACGGCGCAGCGTGGGCGCCAGCAGCGCACCCACCAGCAGCGCCACCGCCAGCACCGAGCCGATCTGCATCGCCAGGCGGCGCCACAGGAACAGGTTGTCGAACTCCACCGCCACCCAGCCCAGCACCTGGCCGTCCAGGCGGATTGGCGAGGCGTGGCGTTGCCAGCGCCAGCCGTGGTCGTGCACCTTGTCCTGGTGCAGCATGGGGCGGAAGTCCCACAGCGCCTGCTGGGCGCCTTCGGGCTGCGAAGGCGGTGCCACCGACGGCGGCGCGAAGGCTGCAATGATGCCGGCATGCTGGTCGAACAGCACTGCGCGCCTGAGCTGTTGCACCTCGCCCAGGCTGGCCAGTGTGCGCTCGGCCGAGGCCGCGTCGGAGAAGGCCAGCGCGCCCTGGATGTTGTGGGCGATGACGCGTTCCAGGGTTTCCGCCGCGGCCTCTTCCTGCTGGGTTTCAGTGACGGCGTAGAACACCGTGATGAACAGCAGCAGCAGCCCGCTGACCAGCGCGATGGTGAGGTTGGTGGTGCGTCGCAGCTGCGCGCGCAGCGACAGCGCTGCCGCGCCTGCCTGTGGGATGGTGATGCGCGGGCTCATCGCGGCGCCACCGCTCCTTCAAGAACCGCGCGGGCGTTCTTCAGCAATTCGGACCCCAGCTTCAGCCCGCCGCGACCGGCCGCGCTGCGGTTCACGTCAAAGCGCAGGCGCGCGTTCTCGCGCACCAGGCCGATGGCGCCGCCGGCCAGGGCAAAACCCTCGGCTTCGCCGATGGTGAGCGTGGCTGCACTGGCAGGGGGCGCGAACAGGCGCCGGGGGTCCGAATCGGCCAGGTACAGCACGTGGCAGCCGCGGGTTTCGTCGGCCGCCAGCACCGCGCGCACCTGCAAGGGATGGCCGCGCAGGGTCTGGCCGTCCAGCGCGGCCAGCGCACGCTGCATGGCCTCGTCGCGGCCCTGCACGCACAGTTGCAGCGGCGCACCAGCGGGCAGTGCCGCGGCCGGCCACTCGGTGAACAGCACGAACCGGCGCACCCATTCGGCCTTCAGCTCGGCCTCGCCGGCCAGCGCCGATTGCGCCTGCGCAGGGCCGTGCCGACCCACAGCGGCCAGCAGCGCAGAGGCGCAGGCCAGGCGCAGGGCCTGGCGGCGGGAGAGCGGGCTCACGATGACAACGGGGCGGAGGGAAGGGCCGGGCGTGCCGTGTCAGAAGCGGGTTTGCAGCTGCAGTGACCAGCGCGGGCCGATGACCGCCGGGGCGGACAGTGCCAGGTCGGGCACGAACTCCACCCGCGCCGGGCGCAGCAGGTCGGTGCCGCCCAGCGTGAGCTCGGTGCTGGCATTCACGCGCCAGGCCACGGCCAGGTCCAGCGCCGTGCCCGCGGCCACCGCCTGGCCCTGGGTCTGCAGGTCGGCGCTCAGGCGTTCGCTGGCGTAGCGCAGCAGGGCCTGCACGCGCAGCCGGTCCTGCACGTCCACCACGCTGCGCAGCTTGAGCTGGTGACGCGGCGTGCCGTTGGCGGCGGCGTCCAGCAGGGCGTAGCTGAACTGCTGGCGCCAGCGTGCGGTGGGGCGCCAGTCCAGCGCGGCCTCCACGCCGTGGGTGCGGCTGCTCACGGCGCGCGAGTTCAGGTCCACCAGCAGGTAGGGCAGCGGGCCGGGCACGAACTGCGGGGCACCGGCCACGCGGGTGAAGTCGGGCCGGTAGCGGTGCTCGAAAAGCGCCAGGTCCAGCGACAGGGTCTTGTCCAGCTGGCTGCGCAGGCCCAGCTCCAGCGCGTCCAGGCGTTCGCTGATCGGAGCGTCGAAGGGCGCGTTCACGCGCAGCTGCACCGGCAGCGGCCCGGGGTTGGCGGCCGTGCCAGGCGGCAGCACCGCCAGGTTCAGCTGGATGTCGGATTCGCCGCGCGAGGGCGCGCGCACCGCGCGCGAGACGGCCGCCCACAGCGAGGTGTTGGTGCTGGCGTTCCACAGCAGCCGCACGCTGGGCTGGGCCTGGGCGCCGGCGTAGGGATGGCGGTCCACCCGCAGGCCCAGCGTGGCGCGCAGGCGCTCGGGCACCAGCAGCCATTCGTCCTGGGCGAACAGGCGCCACTCGGTCCAGTCCTTGCGCGGCGGCACGAAGGTGGCCATGTCGCCCGCCGAGCCCACGCTGTGGTTGTAGCGCAGGCCTGCGCCCCAGCTGATGTCGTGCCCGTCCCAGCCCCACCAGCGGTGCTGGATGTCGAACTCGGCCATGCTGTAGCGGTGGCGCAGCGAGCCGCTGATCTTGGCGTCTTCGGCCAGCGCGGCGGCCGACAGGGTGAGCTCGGACGCTTCGCCCAGGCCCCGCACCTGCTGACCCTGGGCCACCACGCGGTCGTGCGTCTGCACCGCGGCGGGGTAGCTGCCATAGGGCGGCGCCACGCTGGCCTGCAGCCAGCGGTCGCCCGATTCGCCGTGCACCAGGCCCACCCGCAGGGTGCTGTGCACACCGTCGTCGCCATGGTGGTCCAGGCGCAGTCCGGCGGTCTGGGCCCGGGCCGCGTCGGCGGCGTCGCCCAGCGCGGCCAGGGCCCCCCCGGTGTCACCGCTGCCAATGCGGTGGGCGCGGCCATAAATGCGCAGGGCGGCGTTGGCGCCGATGGCGAAGCTGGTGTCGGCGTCCAGGTCCACCAGGCCCGGGCTGCCGCCTGCCGCGGCCACGCGCGTGCCACCGGTCGCCACAGCGGCCTTGGTGATGATGTTGATGACCCCGTTCACCGAGTTGGCGCCCCAGGTGCTGCCGGCCGGACCCCGCAGGACCTCGATGCGTTCCACCTCGCTCAGCGGCATGCGCTCGGCTTCCCAGAACACGCCGGAGAACAGCGAGGAGTACACGCTGCGCCCGTCGATCATGACCTGCAGCTTGTTGGCGAAGCGCCCGGTGCCGCCGCGGATGGAGACCGCCCAGCGTGATCCCGAGATCTGCGCCACGTCCACGCCCGGCGCCAGCCGCAGCGCTTCGGGCAGGCTGCGCGCGCCGCTGGCGCGGATGTCTTCTTCGGTGATCACATGCACCGCCGCGGCCACATTGCCCAGGGCCTGGGCCTTCTTGGCCACCGAGGTGACCTCCACCTTCATCAGTTCTTCCAGCGACAGCCCGGCCAGGTCGGCGGCGGCGGTGTTCAGGCTGGCGGCGGCCAGGGCCAGGGCCAGCAAGGGGAGGTGGTGACGGTTCATGGGGCGGGCTTTGCAGTGGGCCGGACGGAGGCAGTGGCCCGCGCCGCGTGGCGGGGGACCGGTCTGGCTCGGTTATCGGCCGCCCGACCGGCGCCTTGAGGCCCCGCGTGCGCGCGCCTGCAGGCCCGGGGCTACATGCCCTTGAAAAGCTGGCTGTAGCTGCGGCTGACTTCCAGCTTCTCGGGGTGGCCCTTCACGGCAACGATCTGGCGCCCGCGCAGGTCGCGGCTGACGCCGGCAATCGCCTTCACATTCACCAGCGTGGAGCGGTGGATCTGCCAGAAGTCATGCGGGTCCAACTCGTCCACCAGCTCCTTGATGGGCTTGCGGATCAGTGCTTCCAGCTGCACGGTCTGCACCCGGGTGTACTTCTCGTCGCTGATGAAGAACAGCACCTCGGCCACCGCGATCATCTGGATGCTTTGGCCCACCGTGGCCTGGATCCACTGCAGGTAGGTGGGCGCGGCGCCCGCCGGGTTCAGGCCCGCGGCCAGGCGGTGCAGCAGTTGCTGCAGCGGCGCGGCGGCGGCTTCCTGGCCGCTGCCGCGCGCCGCCAGGCGTTCGCGGATGCGCACTGCGGTGCGCGCCAGGCGCTCGGGCTCGGCGGGCTTGAGCACGTAGTCGGCCGCACCCTGCTCGAAGGCCTGCACCGCGTATTCGTCGTAGGCGGTGATGAACACGATCTCGGGCAGGTGCTCGTCGTCGGCGAGTTCCATCTGCGCGATCTGGCGCGCCGCGTCCACGCCGGTCAGGCCCGGCATGCGGATGTCCAGGAACACGATCTCGGGCCGCTCGCGTGCCACCAGGTCCACCGCCTCCAGGCCGTTCTTCGCCTCGGCCACGATCTGCAGTTCGGGCCACACCTGGGCCAGGCGGGCGCGCAGTTGTTCACGCATCAGGCGCTCGTCGTCGGCGATGACGGCGCGGGGGGCGGCGGCGGTGTTCATGCGGCGGAGGTCTTGGCTTCTATCGGCCGGTAGGGTACGGCAAGCGTCACCACGGTGCCGCCACCGGGGTTCTCGGCCACGGTGAGGCTGGCCTTGCCGCCGTACTGCAAGGCCAGGCGTTCGCGGATGTTGGCCAGGCCCACGCCGGTGCCGGCGGTGGCGGCCTGGCCGAAACCCAGGCCGGTGTCGGCCACGCTGACCGCCAGCTTGCCGTGCACGATTTCGGCCGCCACACGCAGCCGCCCGCCTTCGGGCTTGGGTTCCAGGCCATGCTGGATGGCGTTCTCCACCAGGGTCTGGATCATCATCGGCGGGAACTCGGCCGACAGCAGGCCGTCGGGCACTGCGATCTCGGTGCTCAGCCGCTCTTCCATGCGCATCTTCAGAATTTCCAGGTAGGGCCGGATCACCGCCAGTTCACGCCCCAGATCGCGCGGGCCGCCGCTGGCATTGGTTTCGCGCAGCGTGGGCATGGTGGCGCGCAGCAGGGCGATCAGGTGCTTCTGCATCTGGCTGGCCCGCTTCGGGTCCACCTCGATCAGGTGGTCGATGGACGCCAGCGTGTTGAACAGGAAGTGCGGCTCCACCTGGGCCTGCATGGCGGCCATGCGCGCTTCCACCACCTGGCGCTTCAGGGATTCGGCCTCGGCGGTTTCCACCGCCTGGGCGGCCTGGGCTTCGGCCTGGATCTGGCGCTTGTAGGTGGTCTTGATGATGGCCGAGGCCACGATCCACAGGAAGGCCAGGTCGGGCAGGTTGGAGCCCAGCTTCAGCACGCGCAGGCGGTGCACGGTGCCGTCGGCATCCACCTGCACGTCGGCGCTGCCGTCGGCATCGGCGCGCGCTTCCTCGGCGGCCTGGCGCGCTTCGTCGGCCGCGGCCTTGATGTCGTCGCGTGCCTCGCGCAGCGCGTCGTCAATGTCGCGTCGGGCCTGTTCCAGCGCGCGTCCCACCTCGGCGCCGGCCCCGGCCGGCAGGGCCTTGCGCGCGGCTTCCAGGGCGCCGCGGGCGGCCGAGGCCGCCGCTTCGGTCTGTGCCAGGGCGGCGTTCACATGGCCGGCGGCGTCCGAGGCCGCCGATGCCGCCACCGCCGGCGCAGAAGCGGTCGACGCGGCCTGTGCCGCCGGGCCCGCCGAGATGCGCACGCCGTTGTGGTCGATGCTGATGCTCACCGACTCCTTGTCGCGATCGCCCACCCGCGGCTTCGGCGGCACCGGGGGCGCAGGCGGCGGCACCTTGCTGGCCTGGCGCGGGCTTTCAATCACCTCCCGCATCTCCCAGCGGAAGGGCGGCACCTTCTGCGCCACCGAGCTCAGGATCAGCAGCAGCAGCGCCAGCAGGAAGAAGCGGGCCCAGGTGATGCTGACCAGCCAGGTGGCATAGCGGTGGAAGGCCCGCATGAAGGTGGCCGTGAAGCGCTGCCAGCGGGACGGGGCGGCCAGGGGGGCGGGCAAGGTGGACATGGGGCCTGTGGCGTGGGGCTGCCTGGCAGCGGGTTGGCGGCCACTTTAGCCAGACCCCGCCAGCGCGCCAGGGGTCTGCGACGCACGACCCCTTGGCCGGATCAGATTGCAGCGGGCGCGGACGGGCTGCTGCCCGGCCGTCCGCGCCCCTTGTGGCGTCAAACCAGCCATTGGCTGGCCAGGGCCAGCACCGCCACCGCCAGCGCCGCAGCCAGCGCCAGGCTGAGCTGGAAGTGCAGCGAGTCGTCCTCGCGGGCCAATTGGCCCAGCAGCTCGTCCAGCGCCTGATCGTGCGGGGTCACCATGATCAGGCCGCCTGCAGGTAGCGCTGGGCCGGGGCGCACAGCGCCGGCCGGGGGGCCGGGGCGCGCGGGCTGCGGGGCACCATGCCGATGGCCGCCTGGGCGGTGTCGGCCGTGGGGCTCAGTTCGGTGTAGCGCTGCAGCGCGGCCAGGGCACGGTGCATGGAATCGGTCTCGCCCGTGCGCACGGCGGCGTCGGCCTGGCCCACGGCTTCGCGCAGCAGCGCGGCACCGAAAGCGCCGGCCGAGCCAATGCGGGTGAAGTCGCGCACCAACAGGCTGCAGCGGTCGCGTTCGATGGCCAGGGTGTCGTTCAGGGTGTTCATCGCAGGGTCCTCTTCCGAAGGCGTCACACCACCGTGGTGTGCATGGACGCCATTTCATCGGGAGGCCGTTCCCATTGCGACGCATGAAACCGGGCCTGGAAGGCTCAGGGTCAGACGATGGCTGGACGATCGCCAGCCCCTGCGGGTTGGCGGATCGATTCGGCAAGTCATTGATTTTTAAAGAAAACTTCCTGGCGCCGGCGAATGGAAAAGCCCCCGATGCTGCCGGGGCAGCGTTTCGGGGGCCGGGTGGCTGGAGCGCAGGCTTCCCCCGCTGGGGGGGACACCTGCGCGGCGGCGCGCTAGCGCTTGACGGTGGTTCCGGGCCTGCCCGTGGTGCCGGGGCCGCCGGTGGGGTTGCCAGGCGTGGTGGTGCCGGTGGTGGCGCCGCCGTTGGGGTCCAGCTTGCGCAGGAACAGCGGGTACACCGGCGGCAGGGCCGGCAGCAGGCCGACGAAGTCGATGTTCAGGTGGTAGTCGTGGATGAAGTCCACCCAGCGGTTGGTCTTCAGGAAGTCGATCTGGCCGGTCTGCGCGTCCGGCAGCGAGGGGTCGAACCTGGCCCGCAGGTAGTAGGGCGAGCGCCAGTCCCACAGGCCCTGGCGGGCCGGGTCGGGCAGCAGGATGTTCATGGCCAGCGGCGGCTTCTTGAAGTCCCAGAACTCGCTGGGCCGGGGGTGCGGGTTGTCGGCCGAGCCGTAGACCCGCACGCCGGACAGCGCCTTTTCCAGGTTGGCCGCCGCCGTGGCCACCAGGGTCTTGAAGCTGCGCGTGGTCAGCGCCGCGGCGAAGGCCCGGATGTCGGTCAGCTGGTCGGGCACTTCCAGGATGTAGTCGGCCTGGGTGTCGTACTGCTGCGCCTGCACGATGGCCGACTGGATGGTGGCCACCACGCCCGGGCGGTCGGCAGGGGCGGCGGTGGCCATGGCCGCCACCAGTTCACCCGCCAGCGCGTCGATCAGCGCGGCCAGCTTGCGCATCTCGGCCAGCCGGATGGCGCCGCCCATCGTGGGGTGGCGGCCCTTGGCTTCCAGCGCGTCGCGGTTGGTTTCCGCGAACCAGCGCGCCAGTTCGGCCCGCGTGGCCGAGCCTTGGGCCCGCAGGTTGCCGAACACCTTGGCATAGGCCGCACCGGCGGTGAAGAAGTTGTAGTTGGCGTAAGCCGTGGCGAAATCGGCATACGGGGCGATGGTGTGCAGCAACTCCACCGACAGGTTGAAGCAGTTGTTGAAGTGGATGACCGCCGGCTTGCGCGCGCCTTCCTGGATGGCCGTTCGCAGCGCCCGGGCCAGGCCCAGCGTGGACATGGGCATGCGGGTGGCGGGCAGTTCGGGCGAGACCATGCCCAGTTCGGGTGACACCATGCCCAGCGGCGGCGACTGCTTGGGCGTGACCGAGGTGTTGTCCTTGCTCTTGTGCCAGATGAAATTGCCGTTTCGGGTGATGTTGTCCAGCGTGAGCTTGGCGCCGTCGATGTCGGGCAGGTAGCCCGCGCCATGGCCTTCCAGCGCCAGCACGATGTCGGCGCAGGGGTGGCAGCGCTGCACATGGGCCAGGAAGCCAGCCAGGGCCATCGGGTGGCTCATGTCCTGCTTCCACACCGACACGATGCTGGCCTTGGCCGGCTGCTTGGCGGGGATCTGCACCCACCAGCTGTGGTCGTTCACCAGGTCGACCAGCGCGCACACGTGCACGCCCTGGGCCGCCACCTGGCGCAGCGAGTTCACGATCTCCTGCTGCGCGATCGGGCGCTGGCTGGCATTGGGGTACTTGCTCAGCTCGGCGTCGCTGCCGAAGGGTGCGTACACCGCCAGCACCACGCTGTCGGTGGTTTCGGGTTCATTGCGCGAGGGGGTGCTCAGCAGCACAGGCAGCTTGGCCATGGACTTCTCCTTGTTGGGGCGGCGACGGGCGGCCCGGCGATGATGCGTCGCTACACTCGAAGCCAGCGTCGGTGTCACCCCCAACAACTAGGGGGGCCATCGGCTGGCGAGTTGGGGATAGCGTGAACCCGGACAAGAACATCGCGGCCCCCTCGGGCCACCTGGCTGCGCCGGCCGCGCCGGCATCCGCGCCGCCGCGCGGCCTGGTGCTGGCCATGGTGGAGACGGCGCTGGCGGCCCACCGCGCCGGCACGCTGCGAGAGTTGCTGCGCCAGCACGCGGGTGCCGCGCGCTGGTTGCTGCGGCGCTACCAGCCCTGGGTGAACGCGCCGGCCTGGGCCGGGCCGGAGGCCGAGCACGAACTGGCGGTGGTGGTGCTGCAATGGGCGGTCAGCCAGTTGCGCCCGGACCGGGCGCCGCGGCTGGACGGCATCGAGGCCGCGGCCTGGCGCCAGCTCACCGCCTGGCGGCCCATGCTGGCGGTGCTGTGCCACGGCGGCCTGGCCCCGGTGCCCGATTTCCGTGAACACTACCGGCGCCGCCCGGACGAATCGCCCGTGGACAACCTGTGCGGCCTGTGGGACGTGGGCACCAGCACCTACTACCGCATGCTGGAACGGGGCAAGCAGCGCCTGGCCGAACTGCTGACCGAATGGCCGCTGAGCGTGCCGCACCGGCTGGCGCTGCGCCAGGTGGCGCAGCAGCGCGCCTTCATGCGCCTGGGGCTGGCCCAGCCCGAACAACAGGCCACCTGGCACCGGCGCCTGGTGCCCTTGCGGCGCCAGCACCACGATCCCGCGTCGGCGTTGTGGCACGCCCTGCAGGCGACGGACACACCGGCCTTTCTGGCCACGCTGGCCGGCCATGCGCTGGAACTGGCCGGACAGGCCGAGTCCGACGCGCTGGTGGAACGCCTGGCCGCCACCGACCTGCCCGCGGCGCAGCGATTCGACCTGTGCCTGGCCCGTGCCGCGCTGTTCCGCAACCGCCAGGCGCTGGAGCGCGAGCAGGCCTGGCTGGAAGAGGCCCTGCGCCTGGCCCAGGCGCAGGATGACGCGCTGCTGCTGGGCCGGGCACAAGGCGCCATCGGCAAGTTCCACGAGCCGCGCGACGCCGACCGCGCCTTCGCCTGCTACGAAGCCAGCGTGCAGCACTTCCGCGACGCCGGCGCACCCGAGGGTGACGACGAAGCGGCCGGCGCCTACCTGACCACCCTGACGAGGCTGGCCTGGCTGTACGTGCTGCGCAATGACCCGCGCGCGCGGGCGGTGCTGGACGGCGCCGAAGCGTTGGCGCACGACCGCAAACTGGCCGCCGACGTGCTGGGCCCGCTGGAGCAGACCTGGGGCGAGTACTGGCGCCGCGCCGGTGACCTGGAACGCGCCATCGCCAGCAAGCACCGGGCGCTGCTGATCTTCGAGCGCCTGGCCGACAAGCGCTCCATCCTGGTCACCCACCTGAACCTGATCTCGCTGTACTGGGAGGCCAAGGACCATGCGCGCGCGGTGGAATGCGCCGCCCGCATCCAGGCCGCGGCGCAGCAAGGGCCGGTGGAGCCCGCCATCCTGGCCAGCACCCACATCAACCTGGGCCTGGTGCTGCTGGACATGCAGCAGGTGGAGCGCGCCATCGCCGAGTACGAGGCGGGCCTGAACCTGTGCCTGCGCGCCAACCTGCGCCTGCAGGCCAACCGCGCCCACTACAACCTGGCCGAGGCTTTCTACAAGCGCTTTGCGCTCAGCCTGGACGCCCGCGACGAGCAGCGCGCCGACACCCACGTGGCGGCCATGCTGGGCGCGCCGGCCAGCGAGATCACGCCGGCCATGCTGGAAGCCGCGCGCATGCTGAAGGAGGAGGTGCTGGGCGCCGGCCAGACCACCGGCGCCGAAAACCGCCTGCTGCCGCAGGAGGCGGCCATCCACACCGAGGCCATGGCCGAGGTGGCGCGCCACCGTTCGCTGCTGGCCCTGCCGGTGCCGCCCGAGGAGCACGCGCGCTCGCGCCTGGCCATCGCGGCGGCCTACCAGGACATGGCGGCGCGGGAACTGGCCCAGGCGGTGGCCCATGTCCAGGCCCATGGACTGACCGACCGCTTTGGCGACGAACTCCAGCGCCTGCAGGCGGCCACGCAGCGCGAGCTGCCGCGCGAACAGCAGCTGGCTGCGGCCTGGAAGCAGCACAGTGCGGACCTGCTGGACGACCCGCGCCGTGCCAGGCTGGTGAGCCACCTGCTGCGCGAAGGCGCCATCAACAAGAGCGGTTATGCCGACCTGTGCGGCGTGAGCCCGGCCACCGCCAGCAAGCACCTGGCCACCTTCACCGAGCGTGGCCTGTTGCATCAGACCGGCAAGGGGCCGGCCACGCGCTACCAACTGCAGGCCTGAACGAAAAACGCCTCCCCGCAGGGAGGCGTTACCGCGGGCCTCAGCCCCTTACTTGTACAGCACCTGGGGCAGCCACAGGCCGATCTCCGGGAACATGTACAGCAGGAAGA
The DNA here is from genome assembly GCA_000244995.1 of Burkholderiales bacterium JOSHI_001. NCBI lineage: Bacteria > Pseudomonadati > Pseudomonadota > Betaproteobacteria > Burkholderiales > Burkholderiales bacterium JOSHI_001. The sequence goes on from CM001438.1 coordinate 1,654,925, forward strand.
TCGCCAGCACCTGGATGCCCATGAAGGGCAGCATGCCGGCGAAGATCTGGTTCAGCGTGACGTGCGGCGGGCTCACGCCTTTCAGGTAGAACGCGGCCATGGCCACCGGCGGCGAAAGGAAGGCGGTCTGCAGGTTCAGCGCCACCAGCAGGCCGAAGAACAGCGGGTCAACCCCGAAGTTGTCCAGCAGCGGGATGAAGATGGGCATGAAGATCACGATGATCTCTGTCCACTCCAGCGGCCAGCCCAGGATGAAGATGATCACCTGGGACAGCAGCAGGAACTGCGTCTTGCTGAGGTTCATGCTCAGCACCCACTTCTCCACCAGTTCCTGCCCGCCCAGCAGCGCAAACGCGGCCGAGAAGATGGCGCTGCCCACGAAGAGCCAGCAGACCATGGCACTGGTCTTGGCGGTGAGGAACACGCTTTCCTTCAGCACACCCATGTTGAACTGCCGATAGGCCACCGCCAGCAAGAAGCCGCCGAAGGCGCCTACCGCCGCCGCTTCGGTGGGTGTGGCCAGGCCGAAGACGATGGAGCCCAACACCGCCAGGATCAGGATCAGCAGCGGGAAGAAGCTGGACAACAGCATCTTGAACACTTCCAGGCGCTGAAAACTCAGGATGCCGTAGAAGGCCACCAACGCGGCCCCGCCCACGGCCAGGCCGATCCAGAAATTGCGGCTGGCCGCGCGGCGCGGGGCGGCTTCGGCCGGGGTGGCCCCGGCGGTGGCGCTGGCGCCCGGCGGCTCCTTCAGGCCACCAGCGGTCGCACCCGCGGGCTCTTTCAGGCCACCCTCGGCCCCAGGGGGTTCCTTCACACCGCCACCGGCACCAGGAGGTTCCTTCACGCCCGGGGCGCCGGGGGGCTCGGACAGGCCGGCGCCGCCGGGAGGCTCTTTCAGCGCAGCGCCGTCGGACGCGCCCGGAGGCTCCTTCACGCCGGTGTCGCTGCCGGGCGGCTCTTGCAGGCCACCCCGTGCGGCGGCAGGCTCCTGCACGCCGCCATCGGGCTCGGCCAGCGCGCCGCTCTGCCGCACGGCCTGCGCTTCCTGCGGCGCCGTGCTGCTCATGTAGGCCAGGCCGGTGAACAGCGCGAACACCAGCGCCGGCAGCAGCGTGATGCCCAGTTGCTTCAGCAGGTAGTCGGTGGGCACCGAGAGGTTGCGCTGGCCCTTGAGTGCCGCCACCAGGGCGGGCAGTGCGCGGTGGGAAATGGCGTCGGCCACCTGCTGGTTGAAGGGCGGCAGCGGGATGTTGCGGGCTTCGGCCGACAGCGGCGGCGCCAGCGAGGGCTTCAACTTGGAGATGACGATCACGTACACGATGTACAAGCCCGCCAGCATGATGCCGGGGAAGAACGCGCCGGCGTACAGCTGCACCACCGACACGCCCGCGGTGGCGCCGTACACGATGAGCAGCACCGATGGCGGGATCAGGATGCCCAGGCAGCCGCCGGCGGTGATGGCGCCGGCCGACAGCCGCACGTCGTAGCCCGCCTTCAACATCTGCGGCAGCGCCAACAGGCCCATCAGCGTGACGACCGCGCCGACGATGCCGGTGGCGGTGGCGAACACCGCGCAGGTGAACAGCGTGGCCACCGCCAGCGAACCCGGCACGCGGGCCAGCGCCAGGTGCAGGCTGCGGAAGAGCTTCTCGATCAGGTTGGCGCGTTCGACCAGGTAGCCCATGAAGACGAACAGCGGGATGGAGATGAGCACGTCGTTGCTCATCACCTTGAAGGCCGACTGCACCATCAGGTCCAGCGTCTTGTTGGCGTCGCGCTCGTAGGCCAGCCAGGTGAACAGCATGCCCATGCCCATCAGCGTGAAGGCGGTGGGAAAGCCCAGCATGATGGCCACCACCACCAGCGCCAGCATCATCAGCCCCAGGTGGCCGGTGGACAGCTTGTCGGCCGACAGCAGCATCACCGCCGTGCCGGCGATGATGAGCCCCATGATGATGAAGCCGAACCAGAGTTCCTTTTTGAGCTTCACGGCCGGACCTCCGACTTCACGTGGTCGGTGCCCGCCACGTACTTGTCCAGCGCCAGGATGTCTTCGTCCTTCACGTGGACCATCTGCTTCAACTTGTCCACGTCCACTTCTTCCACGTCCTGTTCGCGCGATGGCCACACGCCGTCGCGCAGGCAGGTGATGCAGCGCACGATCTCGACGAAGCCCTGCAGCAGCAGCATGCCGCCGGCCAGCGGGATGATGAACTTGAAGGGGTACAGCGGCAGCGGCGTGGCCGAGAAGGTCTTTTCGCGGATGGCCAACGACTCGTTGGCGTAGGTCCAGCCGGCCCAGGTGAGCGCCACGATGCCGGGCAGGAAGAACACGATGTACAGCAGCAGGTCGATGGCGGCCTGGGTGCGGGGTTCGAAGAAGCCGTAGAGCACGTCGCCGCGCACGTGGCCGTTCTTGCTGAGGGTGTAGGCGCCGGCCATCATGAACAGCGTGCCGTACAGCATGATCTGCAGGTTCAGCGCCCAGTCATGGGGCTGGTTGAAGGCGTAGCGGGAGAACACCTCGCCCGTGATCATCAGCGTGAGCAGCACGATGGACCAGGCGAAGGCCTGGCCCAGCCAGGTGGACATTCGGTCCACCGCGAGCAGCAGTTTTTGCATCTGCGTTCCTGTTGGGTCTGGGGCGCGTTGACGGGGAAAAACGAACGGGTGAACGAAACAAGGGCCACCGGCGCGCCCGCGGCGGTGGCCCTTCGTGGTGCTCAGGCCGTCACTTCTTGCCGAAGTAATGGTTGTAGGCCATCTTGAAGTCCACCAGGTAGTCGTTCTGCCAGGCGCCGGCACGCTGGGCAAAGGCCTTCTGGCTGTCCAGCACCTTCTTGAACAAGGGGTTCTCTCCCGACTTCTTGGCGATCACCTTGTCCCAGGCGTCCAACTGGGCGCGCAGCACCGCGTCCGGCGTCTTGTAGAAGTTCACGCCGGCCTTTTTCAGTTCGATGTAGTCCTTCGAGTTGCGGTCGATGGCTTTCCAGCTCATGTCGGCGCTGGCGGCCTCCACCGCGTAGTCGATGATCTTCTTCAGCTCGGGCGACAGCCCGGCGTACTTGCCGCGGTTGAACAGGATTTCGAACTGCTCGGTGCTTTGGTGGAAGCTTTGCAGCATGCAGTTCTTCACCACGTCGGGGAAGCCCAGCAGGCGGTCGGAGGTGGCGTTGTTGAATTCGGCGCCGTCGATCAGGCCGCGGTCCAGGGCTGGCACGATTTCACCGCCGGGCAGCGGGTTCACCGCGGCGCCCAGTTCGGTGTAGATGTCCACCGCCAGGCCGACGGTGCGGAACTTCTGGCCCTTCACGTCGTCCGCGCGGGCGATCGGCTTCTTGAACCAGCCGAAGGGCTGCGTGGGCATGGGGCCGTACAGGAACGACACCACGTCGATGTTCAGGCTCTTGTAGATTTCCTGCAGCAGCGCTTCACCGCCGCCGTAGTAATGCCAGGCCAGCAGCATGTTGGGGTCCATGCCGTAGCCCGGTCCCGAGCCCCACAGCGCCAGCGCCGAGTTCTTGCCGTAGTGGTAGGCCACCACACCGTGGCCACCGTCCAGTGTGCCCTTGGCCACGCCTTCCAGCAGTTGGAAGGCCGGCACCACCGCACCGGCGGGCAGCACTTCGATCTTCAGCCGGCCGCCGGCCATGTCGTTGATCTTCTTGGCGAAGTCGTTCGCGTACTCGTGGAAGATGTCCTTGGCGGGCCAGGTGCTCTGGAAGCGCAGATTCACGGTCTGCGCCCGAGAGATCATCGGTGCCGCCAGCGCGGTGGCGCCCACGGTGCCGGCCGCGGCCTTCTTCATGAAGCGGCGACGGGGGGCGGGGGTCTTCTTCACGGGATCGCTCATCAGGGTCTCCTTGCCTTTTGAAAAGGATCGGCAGGCGGGCATGGCAATGGGTCTGCACGCAGCCGGTGCAAGCGTCCACTATCCCGACGCACCCGCGCTGGCGCAACTGGGTGTAACCCCTTGAGCGCTGTAGCCCGCTACCACAGCAAAGACCCCAGGCTCACACGGGCCGGCACAGCTGTGCCAGGCCTGTGCCAGGCGAGGCACGGTGCAGGGTTGCGGCTACTGCGCCAGCGCTTCCACCTGCACCAGCAGGCGCACGCGGTCGGCCACGAAGGGCAGGCCGAAGCCGATGCCGAAGTCGCTGCGCAGCAGTTCGCCTTCAAAGTCGCCGCCGCAGACCTCGCGCCCGAACAGCGGGTTGCGGTAGCAGTTGAAGCGCAGCGCACGCAGGCTCAGGCCCTGGCTGACGCCGCGCAGCGTGAACTCACCACGCACCGCGGCCACGCCGCCTGTGGCGTTGAACTCAAAGCCTTCGGCCACGAACCAGGCCTGCGGGTGCGCCTGGGTGTCCAGCAGGTCGGCCTGCTTCAGGCGCGCGTCCAGCACGGCCAGGCCGGTGGTGATGGCCGCCGGTTCCAGTTGCACCTGCACGCGGCCACGGCGTGCGGCGCGGTCCAGCATCACCTCGCCGTTCAGCGGTCCCAGCCGGCCGCGGATGGTGGACGTGCCGAAGTGCAGCACCTCGAAGTGCACGAAGCTGTGCGTGGGTTCCAGCAGGTAGCGCAGCGATTCGGCCCGCACGGCCGGCGGGGCCAGCAGGCCAAGCAGCCAGGCGGTGTGCAGGGCCAAGGCGGGGCGCATGCCGCGCATGCTGACACAGACGGCGCGCCTTGGCCGTCACCATGAAAAACGCCCCGCGGGCGGGCGGGGCGTTGATCCGTGAGATGCAGGACTTACTGCTTGACGGCTTCGACCTGGATGACCACCTTGGTGTCGTCCGGCACGCCCATGTTCAGGCCCCAGTTCACGCCGAACAGGCTGCGCTTGATGGTGGCTTCGAAGTCGCCGCCGCAGACTTCACGCTTCATGAAGGGGTTGTCATAGCAGTTGAAGCGAATGGCCTTCAGCGTCAGCGGGTGGGTCTTGCCGCGCAGGGTGAGCTGGCCTGACACCTCGGTGACCTTGTCGCCGTTGAAGCTGAACTTGTCGCCCTTGAACACCGCGTTGGGGGTCTTGGCGGCGTCGAAGAAGTCTTCGCCCAGCATGTGCTTGTCCAGCGCCGGCACGCCGGTGTTCAGCGAGGTCAGGTCGATGGTCAGTTCCACCTTGCCGGTCTTGGCGGCGCGATCGAACTGCACCGAGCCGCTCTTCTTGTCGAAACGGCCGCGGTTGGTGGACGTGCCGAAGTGCGGCGCTTCCCAGATGATGTTGGTGTGGGTGGGGTCCACCGCGTATTCGGCGGCCTGTGCGGTGCCCAGGGAGGTCAGTGCAACAGCGCCCGCGAAGGCGGCGACAAGGGTCTTGGTCATCATCGAAAGGTCCTTCTGGTCAGAGGGGGGAAAGAAAAGGGGTTGAACGAAAGAACGGAGGTCACATCGGCGCCAGGCCGCTGAGCACCAGCTTGAACTTCACCTGCACTTCGTCGGCCACCATGGAGGTGTCGGCCCATTCGCCTTCGCCGATCTTGAATTCAAGCCGCTTGATCGCGAAGGCACCGGTGGCCACCGTGTTGGCGCCCGCGGCGGCCAGGCTCACCGGCACCACCACGTCGCGGGTGCTGCCCTTGATGGCCAGCTTGCCGGCCACGCTGTACTTGCCGGCGCCCGTGGCCTTGATGGCGGTGGACGTGAAGGTGGCCTGCGGGAACTTCAGCGAGTTGAACCACACCGGCTTGGGCACTTCCACATCCACTTCCGGGTTGCCGAAGCCGGCGCTGGCGGTGTCCAGCGTGAAGCTCACCTTGCCCGCTTCGGGCTTCTTGGGGTCGAACGCGATCTGCGCGTCCCACTTCTTGAACTTGCCGTCCACCGGCACGCCCATCTGCTTCACCGTGAAGGCCATCTCGCTGCCGGCCGGCACGATCTTCTGGGCCTGCGCGGCCAGCGTGAACGCGGCCGAGGCCAGGGCGATGAACCAGGTTTTCGTGGTCATGAAGGTCTTTCGATCTGGGTGGGGTCAGCCGCGGCCCGGGCGCATGCGCGCCAGCAGGTTGTCGCGGTCGATGAACTGGTGCTTCAACGCGGCAGCCACGTGAGCGATGACCAGTGCGGCCATCGCGAAGGCCAGCGCGGCGTGAAGGGGCTTGATGGCCTCGGCCAGTTCCTTGTTCTTCTCGACGAAGTCGGGCAGGGGCAGCACGCCGAACAGCACGACGGGAAAACCCGCCGCCGAGCTGTAGGCCCAGCCGGCCAATGGCACTGCGAAGAACAGGGCGTACAGCGCCATGTGCGTGATGTGCGAGGCCTTGGCCTGCCAGGCGGGCATGGGCACGTCGGCCGGCGGGCGGTGGGTCAGGCGCCACAGCAGGCGCAGCGCCGACAACGCCAGGATCGTGATGCCGGCCCACTTGTGGTAGTTGTACAGCTTCAGCCGGGACGGCGAGACCGGCAGTTCATGCATGTACAGGCCGACAATGAAGGCGGCCACGATGGCCAGCCCCAGCAGCCAGTGGAAGGCCATGGCGACGGCGGAGTACTTCTCGGCAGGGACAGCGGCTTGCGACATGACCGGCAGTGTGCCCAGCGTCCTGTCAGCCCGCGTTCAGCCCGCTTGAGGCGGTCCTTCAGATTGATTGAACGCAAAAAAGCGTCTGAAACGTTCCGGGCGGGCCGCTCCGGGGCCGTGCTGGCTCAGGCGGGGCGCCACAGCGGTGCGCAACGGGCCGCCAGCGCAACCGCCTGGTCGGCGGGCAGCAGGCCATGGCGCAGCGCCAGGTCCAGCGTGGCCAGGGCCGCGTCCACCGTCATCTCATTGGTGGCGGCAAGGGCTTCGTCCATCGGCAGGCACATCAGTTCGGCCACCTCGCCGTCCTGGTTGCGGGGCTGCACGTCGGCAGGCAGGGGCAGGTCGAACACATGCAGTTCTTCCACTTGCAGGCCTTCGGGAATGTCGCGCTGCACCAGCAGCACACGGCCGGGCCGCAAACCGTGCAAATGGGCTGAAGTCAGGCCGGCCTCCTCCCAGGCCTCTCGCTGCACCGCTTCCAGTGGGGTCTGGCTATGCGGCACGCCGCCGCCCACCAGGTTGTCCAGGGCCCCGGGGTCGGTGGGCTTGGTCCAGGACCGGCGGGCAACCCACAGCCGTTCGGGCCGGCCGTCTGGCCCGGCGACATAGCCGTTGGCGTGGGCGCCGAAGGTCAGCGTGCCCCAGAAGCGCGACGCGGCACGCTCGAAGGTGGCCAGCAGTTCACCACTGGCCGGCGCGATGACCGGGTAGGTCTCGTCGCGCCAGGCGACGATGAGGCCCGCCTCGCGCAGGCGCTGGTTCATGTGCGCGAAGGCGGCGTCGCGCTCGGTGGAGGGCACCGTCAGCTGCACGCCCGCTTTGGCATCCTGCGCCAGCAGGTCGCTGAACGCGGCCAGCGCCGGCAGGTGCGCGCGTGCCACCGAGCCCACGGGAATTGCCCTGCCGCGCGCCCTGTCCAGCACGGCGAAGGGCACACGCGCCGAAGCGTCGAAGGCCCGTGCCCGTTCCACCGCGCGCCAGTGCGGCGCCGCCATCACACCGCGGCCAGGGCCTGGTCCAGGTCGGCCTTCAGGTCGTCCACATGTTCGATGCCGATCGACAGCCGCACCGTGTCTTCGCCCACGCCGCTTTTCTTCAGTTCTTCAGGCGACAACTGCCGGTGGGTGGTGGACGCCGGGTGGGTGGCCAGGGACTTGGCGTCGCCGATGTTCACCAGCCGGGTGAACAGCTGCAGCGCGTCCAGGAAGCGCGCGCCGGCTTCGCGCCCCGCACCGGCCGCGGCCTTCAGGCCGAAGGTGAACAGCCCCGAGGCCTTGCCGCCCAGGTACTTCTTCATCAGCGCATGGTCGGGATGTTCAGGCAGGCCGGCGTAGTTCACCCAGGCCACCTTGGGGTGCTTCTGCAGGTGGGTGGCCAGGGCCAGGGCGTTGTCACAGATGCGGTCCATGCGCAGCGCCAGGGTTTCGATGCCCTGCAGGATGAGGAAGGCGTTCATCGGCGACAGCGCCGCACCCATGTTGCGCAGCGGCACCACGCGCGCGCGGCCAATGTAGGCAGCCGGCCCCAGGGCGTCGGTGTAGACCACGCCGTGGTAGCTGACGTCGGGCTCGTTCAGGCGCGGGAAGCGCGCCTTGTGCTGGGCCCAGGGGAACTTGCCGGAATCAACGATGGCCCCGCCGATGCTGTTGCCGTGGCCGCCCAGGTACTTGGTGAGCGAATGCACCACGATATCGGCGCCGTGCTCGAAGGGCCGGCACAGGTAGGGGCTGGGCACGGTGTTGTCCACGATCAGCGGTACGCCGTGCTGGTGGGCGATGGCGGCGATGGCCGCCAGGTCGGTGATGTTGCCCTGCGGGTTGCCCAGGCTTTCCACGAAGATGGCCTTGGTGCGCGCGTCGATCAGCGGCTCGAAGCTGGCCGGGTTGCGGTAGTCGGCAAAGCGCGTGGCCACGCCGAACTGCGGCAGGGTGTGGGCGAACAGGTTGTAGGTGCCGCCGTACAGCGCGCTGCTGGCCACGATGTTGTCACCGGCTTCGGTGATGGTCTGGACGGCGTAGGTGACGGCCGCCTGGCCCGAGGCCAGCGCCAGCGCCGCGATGCCACCTTCCAGCGCCGCGATGCGCTGTTCCAGCACATCGTTGGTGGGGTTCATGATGCGGGTGTAGATGTTGCCCGCCACCTTCAGATCGAACAGGTCCGCCCCGTGCTGCGCGCTGTCGAAGGCGTAGGCCACGGTCTGGTAGATGGGCACCGCCACCGACTTGGTGGTGGGGTCCACCTGGTAGCCGGCGTGGACGGAACGGGTTTCGAAGCGCCATTCGCTGGGGTTCATGCGCGTCTCCTCATGGGTGGTGGGCAGGCGCGCAGTCTAGGTCAGCTGAGCGACGGAAGCCCCCAACCCTCGGTGGCCGCCGCCGCGTCCAGCCAGCGCCACTCACCTCGCCCCAAACCGCGCTGCGCGGCCTGCCTGAGTACGCGCTCGCAGTCGGCGGCGTTCAGGCGCAGCGCCAGGCGTTCCCAGCGCTGCTGCAGCAGGGGCTCGGCCCAGGCCGCTTCCAAGGCCTGTCGCAGGGCCGGGGTGTCGCCATCCACCGCGCCGCTGGCCAGGCGCCGCGCCAGCAGGGTGTTCATGAACAGCTGGTAGGCCTGGCGCACTTCGCCCGCGGGCAGCAGACCAGCGATGCGGGCCATGCGCGCGGTGTAGCCGCTGCGCAGGAACTGCAGGGTCAGCATGGCCTGCAGGGCCTGCACCGGGTTCATCACCCGCAGCCGCGGCGGCGGCAGCACGCGCATGGGCAGTGTCGCGGCCTGGGCGTGGGGCATCGGGCTGACGTAGCTCATCAGCACCGCCAGGCGCTGCCATTCGCCGGCACCCAAGCCGTCGATCTGGCCACCGCCTTGGCGGACCAGGCGCAGCGCGCGCTGCAGTGCGTCGTCCCAGCGCAGCGCGGCCTTGGCGCGGTTGGCGCGTGCGCTCATCACCACCAGGTTGCCCGCGGCGTAGCCGGCGGCGTCCAGCAGGCGGTCCACCGACAGGTCGTCTGGCCGGCCGCAACGCGGGTGCAGGCGCTCGCCGGTGACAGGGCAGTGAGCCACCCCGATGCGCGACAGGAAATGCGGCGTCACCTGGAAGCCTTCGAACACCCGGCCACGCGTCCAGGCATGCAGCCGCAGGGCCAGCCACAGGCGCACGCCTTCGGTGGCCTTGAGCGTGCGGCGGCCGAAGGCGGCCTGGCCGGCCTGCCACCCAGTGCGCACCGGGTGGCCCGGGTGCAGGTGCGCCAGTGGCGGTGTCAGCCCGTGGTGGGCGTGGTCCCAGCCGATGTCGAAGGCGCAGCGGTCCTCGGGGGCCGGGGCGCGCTGGGACACGGGCGCCCGCCGCAGGCGCAGGGCGGGGGCCGTGGGCAGGTCGAAGAGGGGAAGGGCAGCCTGGGACATGCGGAACTCCTTGCGTCGCTTCACGCCGGGATGACCCCGGAGCCTGGACTGTGACCCGCCGCAGTCTCATAGAATGAGACACCACGATGCCGACACAAACCCTTGGGAACCACCGACCGCCTCTACCAGATCGAACGCCTGATCAAGGCCCGTGGCCACGCCAGCTTTGCGCAGCTGCAGGCGGCGCTGGAGGTGTCGCGCGCCACGCTGTGGCGCGACCTGGCCTACCTGCGTGACCGCCTGGGCGTGCCCATCGAGTACGACCGCTTTGCCGGTGCTTACCGCTTTGGCGCGGCAGCCGCCGGCCAGCGCGCCGAACTGCCCGGTCTGTGGTTCAACGAACGCGAGCTGTACGCCCTGCTGATGGCGCACCAGCTGATCTCCGAGCTGGACGCCGACGGCACCATCAGCCGCCACCTGCAGCCGCTGCTGGCGCGCATCCACCAGATGCTGGGCCGCGGCGGCGACGCCGGTGGCGACGTGGCCGACCTGACCCAGCGCGTGCGCATCGTCGGCGCGGCCAAGCGGCCGGTGGACGCGGCCTGTTTCGAGCAGGTGACCCAAGCCCTGCTGCAGCGCCGCCGCCTGGGCGTGGACTACCTGACGCGCACCCGAGGCACCACCAGCCGGCGACTGCTGTCACCACAGCGCCTGGTGCACTACCGCAGCACCTGGTACCTGGACGCCTGGTGCCACACACGCGAAAAGCTGCTGCGCTTTGCGCTGGACGCCATGCGTGACGCGGTGGTGTTGGACAGCACCGCCAAGCCGGTGGCGCTGGCCCGGGTGAAGCGCGAGATGGACGGCGGCTATGGCATCTTTGCCGGCGGCCAGCGCCGCTGGGTGACGCTGCACTTCACGCCCGAGGCCGCGGCCTGGGTGCGCCACGAGCAGTGGCACCCGCAGCAGCGCGCGCGTGCGCTGCCCGACGGCGGCCACGAATTGAAGCTGCCCTATGTGGACGCCACCGAGCTGGTGATGGACATCCTGCGCCACGGTGAACAGGTGCGGGTGGTGCCGGCGGACGACCCCATGGCGCTGGAGGTGGCGCGCCGCCTGGCGCTGGCGCGCGCCCAGTACCCGGGCTGAGCCTTCAGTGCAGGCGCACGCCGGTGGACGGCGGCCGGTGGCCCAGCCAGTAGGCCACGGTCTGCAGCAGCCGGTCGGGTTCCACCGGCTTGGCCACGTGGTCGTTCATGCCGGCGGCCAGGCAGGCGGTGCGGTCGTCGTTGAAGGCGTTGGCGGTCATGGCCAGGATGGGCAGCGTCAGGCCCAGTTCGCGCAGGCGACGGGTGGCCTGCAGGCCGTCCATGCGGGGCATCTGCACGTCCATCAGCACCAGGTCGTAGCGCTGGTTGCTGGCCATGCGCACGGCCTGCTCGCCGTCTTCGGCCACGTCCACCAGCATGCCGGCCATGCGCAGCAATTCCACCGCCACTTCCTGGTTCACTGCATTGTCCTCGGCCAGCAGCACGCGCAGGCCGGCCAGCGCGGCCGGCGGCTGCCAGGGGGCTGCCGGCGTGGTGCCGGGCCGGGCCAACCCGGCCTGCGCCGCCGGACGCTGGTCCAGCGCCAGGCAGACCTGGAGCAGGCGGTCGTGCAGTGTGGAGGCTGACACCGGCTTGTCCAGCACCGCGGCCAGGCCGGCTTCCTGGGCCTGGCTGCGCAGCTTGCCGTCGCCCCAGGCGCTGACCAGCACCATGCCTTCGGCCGCCATGCCAGCCTGCAGCACCAGGGCCTGGGCCGTGGCCAGGCCGTCCTGCTCGGGCATCGGCCAGTCCAGCACGGCCAATTGGTAGGGGTCGCCGGCCTGCTGGGCGCTGCGGGCGGCGGCCAGGGCCTGCGCGCCGCTGGGCACGGTGTCGACCCGCAGCCCCATGGCCCGCAGCATGTCGGCCAGGGCCTGCCGGGCTTCGGGCAGGTCGTCCACCACCAAGGTGCGGCGGCCCGCCAGCAGCGCCGGCGTGGCCAACGGCAAAGGCGCCTGGGCGTGCTGCAGCAGCACGGTGAACCAGAAGCGGCTGCCCACCCCGGGCTCGCCCTGGGCGCCGGCCTGGCCGCCCATCAGCTGGGCCAGGTGGCGGGTGATGGCCAGGCCCAGCCCGGTGCCGCCGTGGCGCCGGGTGGTGGAGCTGTCAGCCTGCTCGAAGGCGTCGAACAGCCGGGCGGCCTGGTCCGCGTCAATGCCCGGGCCGGTGTCGCGCACTTCGAAGTGCACCAGCAGGCCCTGGTGGTCGGCGTGCATCACCTCCCCGCGCAGGGTGACCGAGCCCTGGTCGGTGAACTTCACCGCGTTGCTCAGCAGGTTCAGCAAGGCCTGGGACAGCCGCACCGGGTCGCCATGCAGGCGCCGCGGCAGACCGTCGGTTTCCTGCCGCAGCGCCAGGCCCTTGGCACGCGCCGGTTCGGCCACCAGGGCCAGGGTGCGCGCCAGCATCTCGTCCAGGCCGAAATCCACCGGGTCCAGCGCCAGCTTGCCGGCCTCGATCTTGGACAGGTCGAGCACGTTGTTGATGATGTCCAGCAGGTGCGTGGCGGCATCGGCCACCTTGTTCAGGCGCTCGCGGCTGCCGCTGTCGCGGCTGTCGCGCTGCAGCAGGTGCGTGAGACCGATGATGGCGTTCATCGGCGTGCGGATCTCGTGGCTCATGTTGGCCAGGAAGCTGCTCTTGGCGCGCGCCGCGGCCTCGGCGCGGTCGCGCTCCTGGCCCAGTGCGTCGTTCAGCAACTGCAGCCGCTGCTCGGTGAGCTTGAGGGACGTGATGTCCGACGCGATGATGAACACGCCGCGCACCAGGTCCTGGTGCAGGTCGGGCACCAGGTGGCCCAGCAGGTGACCGGTCTCGCCGTCGGGCTTGTCGACGCGGGCCTGGAACACCTGGCGCTGGCCGGACAGCGCCAGGCGCAGGGCCGCGTCGTGGTCGCGCAGGAGTTCGGGGCCCAGCATCTCGGCCAGGCTCAGGCTGCCGGCCTGCTCGGGGCGGCGGCCGAACCACTCTTCCAGGCCGCGGTTGGCGAACTGCAGTTTCAGGTCGCGCCCGCAGTAGGCCACCAGGCCAGGCAGGTTGTGCACCAGGGTCTGGGCAAAGGTCTCGGTCTTCAGCCGCTCGGCCACCGCCAGGCGCAGGTCGCGCGTGCGCTCGTCCACCAGTTCGGTCAGCTGGGTGCGGCTGCGCAGCAGTTCCTGGCGGTCGCGCCGTCGCTCGGTGATGTCGGTCACCGACGACACCACGCCGACCAGCCGCCCGCCCGCGCTTTCGTGCAGCGGCTCGGCGTTCACGTTCAGCCACACCTGGCTGCCGTCCGGGCGCAGCAGGCCCATGACCTGGTTGTGGCTGGCGCGCCCGGTGGCCAGCGCGCGCCGGGCCGGCGTGTCGGCCAGCGCCAGCGGCTGGCCGGCATCGTCCACGGCCTGCCAGCGCTGCAGGGTCGGGGCGTCCATCATTTCCTGTTGGCTCTGGCCCATGATCTGCTCGGCCGAGCGGTTGCACGCCAGCAGCTGGCCCTGGGCGTCGAACACCATCACGCCTTCGCTCAGCGCGGCCACGGTGCTGCGGTAGCGTGCTTCGCTGGCCCGCAGCGCTTCTTCGGCCTGGCCGCGGCCGCGTTCGCTGCGCAGCACCGCCAGGCCCACCCCCAGCAACAACAGGCTGGATGCGACCAGCGCGGTGTTGAACAGGGCATTCAGCGACCCCGACAGGCCGGCCACACTGCGCCGCAGGTCGGCGTCCATGGCGCGCGCGGTGGTGGCCAGCTGGCTGTAGGCCATGCGCAGGTCCAGGTCGGCGCCGCCCGACTGCACGCTGGCGCTTCGGGACGACACCACCAGCAAGGCGCGAAAGTGCGCCAGCTGCTCTGCGAACTTCATCCGGTCCTGCAGCGCTGCGCCTGAGAGGGCGGCGGTTTGTTCGAAGTCCTGCAGCGCCTGGGACATCAGCGCCAGCCCCTGTTCGCGCTGCCAGGGCGATCCCGGTGGGCCGGCCAGCGCATGGTGAAGCAGGCCGTTGGCCAGGTCGTCGGCCGCCTGGCCCATGCGGGAGATCATGGCCGTGGCGTCGGCCAGGCGCCGCTGCTGCTGGTAGTGCAGGGTGGCGATCAACGCGCACACGCCGGCCGCGCAGCCCACCGCCACCCAGATCCAGCGCCGCCACGCCCGGGCGGGCGGCGCCGGTGGGGCTGGGGGGGTGCCAACTTCCTGCTGCGGGTGCTGGGGGTTCATCGGGTGGCGAGGGCTGCGCTCGGCTTGGCCCCGTCAAAGCCGAAGCGTGATACGGTTCGACGGAATTCGGGCTGGTCTTGCAGCACCTGAAGGGCCTGGTCGAACGCTCGGGCCAGGGCCAGGTCCTGGGGGTGGAACGCCAGGGCAGCGCGGCTGGCGGGGACGGTCGGTGCGCCCTCGGCTGCGGCGAGCAGGGCCTGGCAGCACGAACCCAGCGTGCCGGCCAGGTGGCGCACCGTGGGCAAAGAAAGCGCCAGCGCATCCACCCGGCTGGCCAGCAGCATGGCCTGGCCGGCCTGGGCGTCGGGCACGGGCCAGAGCTGTGTGTCCGGCAGACCCAGTTCGGCCAGAACGGCCTGCTCGGCCGAGCCCTGGAGGACCGCCACCTTCACCCCAAGCCGGCCCTTCAGGTCGCCATAGGCACCCAGGGCCTTGGGGTTGCCCACCACCGTCAGCCAGCCCGGGTGAACGGCCACCAGGGGCTGCGAAAAGCGCACCAGCTTCTCGCGCGCTGGCGTGACGAACAGCCCCGCGGCGACCAGGTCGATGCGGCGTTCCTGCAGCGCCGGGATCAGCGCATCGAAGCCCATCTGCACCCAGGTGATGCGGTGCAGGCCGGCGTGGGCGGCCAACTGGCGCGTGAGTTCCGGAAAGGCGCCGCTGACCTGGCCGTCGGGCAGCACCATGGCGTAGGGCGCCTCCACGCTGTAGCCCACGCGCAGTTCACCGGCTTGCTGAACCCGCCGCAGTGAGCCGTCGTCGCCCAGACCCGTGCCGTAGCCGGCGGATTTCAGGCCCTGCAGCACCAGGGCGGACATGGCCAGCGCGCCGGCCCCCCACCACCAGCGGGACCACCGACGCGCCTGCGCACTGCCCTGTGCACCCACGAAATCGCCTCCTGTCATACGCCGCCCGCTCCCGTACCGGCCGGGCGGTTTGCGCGGGCCCGGAGGAACTGGTCAGTCTAACGTCATCGCTTCGCGTGCGGTCGGCCGGTCAGGGTTTGACCTGCGCCGCGGCCATCAGTCGCTGGCGCCCAGCGTGACCGCGGCCTTGCGGGTCTGCCCGGCGCGCCACAGGCTGAGCGTGACACTGTCGCCGGGCTTGTGGCGTTCCAGCTGCGTGAGCAGGTCGTCCAGGTCGGCCACGGCGTCGTCGTTCACGGCGGTGACCACGTCGCCCGCCAACAGGGCGCCGTTGGCGCCGCGGCGGAAGGGTTGCAGGCCGCCGCGCGCCGCTGGGCTGCCCGGGGCCACGCCGACCAGCGGCACCCCACCGGGCAGGCCCAGGGCCTTGGCAAAGGACTCGGGGCCCGAGGTGACGCCCAGCGCCGGGCGCACCACGCGACCGTCGCGGATGAGGCGCGGCACGATGCGGTTGACCTCGTCCACCGGAATGGCGAAGCCGATGCCGGCGCTGGCGCCGCTGGGGCTGTAGATGGCGGTGTTCACGCCGATCAGCCGGCCGGCGCCGTCCAGCAAGGGGCCGCCGGAATTGCCGGGGTTGATGGCGGCGTCGGTCTGGATCACGCCGCGGATGGTGCGGCGCGTCACCGAGTCGATTTCGCGGTTCAGCGCGCTGACGATGCCCACGGTCAGGGTCTGGTCCAGGCCGAAGGGGTTGCCGATGGCAAACACCTTCTGGCCCACCTGCAGGTCGCGGCTGCTGCCCACCGCGATGGGCGGCAGCTTGTCCTTGGGCGCCTTGATGCGCAGCACGGCGATGTCGCGGTCGGGGTAGGCGCCCACCAGCTCGGCCTGCCAGCTGCTCTGGTCGGCCAGCGTCACCTGGGCCGCGTTGCCGCCCTGGATGACGTGGAAGTTGGTCACCACGTGGCCGGCGCCGTCCCAGATGAAGCCGGTGCCGGTACCGCTGGGCACCTGGCTCATGTTCAGCGAAAAGAAGTCGCGCTGGTTCTGCAGCGTGGTGATGTGCACCACCGACGGCGAGGTGGCCTTGAACACATTGATGTTGTTCTGTTCGTCGGCGGCCAGGGGCGCGCGCGGGGCCACGGCCCGCGGCGCGGCGTCAGGGCGGTTCTGGACCCAGGCCGGCACGGCCCACAGGGCCAGCAGCCCGCCCACGGCGGACAGGCTGGCCAGGGTGAAGAGGCGGGCGAACCGGGAGGTCTTGGACATGGGCGCAGGGGGCAAAAGCCAGGGTCAGGCCATCTTAAGTAGGGCGCGTTTCCGGCTTGTCAAGGCCCCGGCGTGCCCGCGGCCGGGCGGGAAGCCGGCGTTCAGCCGCCGCGGGCGTGCCCGATCATGCGGTCCAGCAGGGCGCCCAGCTGGCGGCGCTCGGTGGCCGAGAGCACCCCGAAGATGTCGCGGTTGCGCCGTTCGATCAGCGCCATCACCCGCTTGTGCAGCGCTGCGCCGCGTGGGGTGAGCGCCAGCACCACGCCGCGGCCGTCCACCGGGCTGGCCACCTTGCTGACCCAGCCCTGGTTCACCAGCGCCTGGGCGGCGCGGCTGGCCTGGCCCTTGTCCAGGTTGGCGCGCTGGGCCAGGTCCACCACCGACAGCGGCGCGAAGGCGCCGATGGCCGCCAGGCAGCGGCCTTCGCCCAGGGCCAGGCCGCATTCGGCCAGGTAGGCGTCGGCGCTGGCCTTGTCGCTCAGTTTGTGCAGCAGGTGCAGGCGGTAGCTGAGCGTGCGGTCCAGCGGCGTGGCAAGGGCGGTGCGGGAGGCCATGGCCGCAGTGTAGCCACGCACCGGTCCTCAGGCCAGGCGGCCAACCGGGAGGTGGTTGCAGGGGCATCCACTTGGTTGCGTGTACAACCAAGTGGCGCTACATTGCCAGGCTTCGCCGGAGCCCTTTCCCATGCACCAGCCACAGGCGCAACCGCGCGCTTCCATCTACTACCGCTACCAGGTGTTCCCGGCCGCGCCGCGGCCCGCACCGGGGGCGGACGCCCTGGGCGGCGCGGCCGTGGTGGTGGTGGGTGCCGGCCCCATCGGCCTGACCATCGCGCTGGACCTGGCCCGGCACGGCGTGCGCGTTGTGCTGCTGGCGGCCGAACGGCAGGTGAGCGAGGGCAGCCGGGCCATCGTGTTCACACGCCGGTCGATGGAAATCCTGCAGCAGGTGGGCGTGGCCGATGCGATGCTGGCGCGTGGCCTGCCCTGGCGCTTCGGCAATTCCTTCTACCGCGGCCAGTGCATCTTCCGCCTGCAGGCGCCGCAGGACGAGAACGACCGCTTCGGCCCGCTGCTGAACCTGCAGCAGCAGGTCCTGGAAGAAGCGCTGGTGAACGCGGTGGCGGGCCAGCCGCTGATCGAACTGCGCTGGGGCCACAAGCTCACCGGGCTGGTCAGCGACGACAGCGGCGCCACCCTCAGCGTGGACACCGAGCAGGGTGAGTACACGCTGCGCACCCCCTGGCTGGTGGCGGCCGACGGCGCGCGTTCTTTCGTGCGCCAGGCGCTGGACCTGCGCATGGAAGGTGATGCCTACGAGGGCCGCTTCGTCATTGCCGACATCCGCGTCGATCTGCCCTACCCCACCGAGCGCCGCGCCTACTTCGACCCCGACTGGAACCCCGGCAACACGGTGCTGATGCACAAGGAACCCGAAGGCATCTGGCGCATCGACTACCAGTTGCCCGCCGGTGAAACGCCCGAGCAGGCGCTGGCGCCCGCCGCCCTGAAGGCCCGCATCGACGCCCAACTGGCCATGATCGGCCACGCCGGTGTGCCCTGGGAACTGGACTGGTGCTCGGTGTACTCGGCCCGCGCCATGACCTTGCCCGGCTACGTGCACGGGCGCGTGCTGTTCACCGGCGACGCGGCCCATCTGCTGCCCATCTTTGGCGTGCGCGGGGCCAACACCGGCTTCCAGGACGCCCACAACCTGGGCTGGAAACTGGCCGCGGTGGTCAAGGGCCTGGCGCCAGCCGCGCTGCTGCACAGCTACAGCCATGAACGCGTGGGCGCGGCGCGCGAGATCATCCAGGAAGCCGGCAAGAGCACCCGTTTCATGACCCCGCCCAGCGCCGGCTTCCGCCTGCTGCGCGACGCCACGCTGCAACTGGCGCTGCGCCACGACTTTGTGCGTCCGCTGCTGCACTGGCGCACCTCGCGGGCGCACGACTACCTGGATTCACCGCTGAACAGCGCGGACGACAGCGGCCTGCCCGGCCCGCGCCCGGGGGCCCCCATGCCCGACGTTCAACTGGCACCCGGGCAGCACCTGATGGACGCCACCGGGCCGGCCTTCCACCTGCTGCTGGCGGGCGACGCGGCACGGGCCGACCTGGCCCCGGCCATTGCGCGCTGGCGCCAGCGCGGGGTGGCCCTGGTGCTGTGGTCGGCCGGGCCGCAGGCCGCGCCCGGCGCCGCGGCCCACTGGCCCGACGCCAGCGGTCGCCTGCGCCAGCGCTACGGCCTGCAAGCCACGGCCGCCGGCGCCTGGCTCATCCGCCCCGACCAGCACCTGGCCGCGCGTTTCGCCGGCCCGGCCGGCAGTGCGCCGGGCGCGCACTGGCTGGACGCCGCACTCGCCCGAGCCCTGGCGCTGCAAACTGTGGAGGCCGCATGAACATCCCATCCCCGGGCCTGAGCCTGGCCGACCTGGAGGCGGTGTACGACCGCCTGGCGCTGGCCATCGACCAGGCCGGCGAAGCCCGTGCGCCGCTGATGCTGAGCAAGCTGGCGCTGCTGCTGGCCCAAGAGCTGGGTGATGGCGCTCGCTTCGACGCCTTGCTGCAGCAGGCCCTGGCCGACCTTTGAGCGGGTGCCTGCCGCGTTTTGCATGGCAGGGTTTACCAGCCATGCCAAGATGCGATACCTGCTATGGCCTGGCGCGGTCGCACCCGGTGCTGGGCCCCTGGGCAGAATGTCGAGTCAAAGCCTGGAGACACCATGACCCTGCGCACCACGCCGCCCTTTCGCGCCGACCATGTTGGCAGCTTCCTGCGCCCCAAGTTCCTGCTGGACGCGCGTGAGCAGAAGGCGCGCGGCGAGATCACGGCCGAGCAACTGCGTGCGGTGGAAGACAAGGCCATCACCGAGATCGTGAAGTTCCAGCAGGACGTGGGCCTGCAGAGCATCACCGACGGCGAGTTCCGCCGCACCTACTTCCACATCGACTTCCTGGAACAACTGGGCGGCGTGAAGACCGACATCCCGGTCACCGTCAGGAAGCCCGACGGCAGCGAAGAACTGGCCCCGCCGGTGATGCGCGTGATCGACAAGGTGCGGCACGTGAAGGACATCCAGCGTGCCGACTTCGAGTACCTGAAGTCCCAGATTGCGGCAGGCCTCACCCCGAAAGTGACCATCCCTTCGCCCACCATGCTGCACTTTCGCGGCGGGCGGGCCGGCATCAGCAAGGACGCCTACCCCGAACTGGACCCGGCCTTCTACGACGATGTGGCGCAGGCCTATGGCGAAGAGCTGCAAAGCCTGTTCGACGCCGGTTGCCGCTACGTGCAGATGGACGACACCAACCTGGCCTACCTGTGCGACGACAAGATGCGCGAGGCCGCGCGCCAGCGCGGTGACGACCCCAACGAACTGCCGCACCGCTACGCCGGCTTCATCAACAAGGTGGTGGCGCGCAAGCCCGCGGGCATGACCCTGGCCATGCACCTGTGCCGCGGCAACTTCAAGAGCACCCATGCGGCGGCCGGCAACTACGAACCCGTGGCCGAGGCCCTGCTGGCCGAGATGAACCTGGACGCCTACTTCCTGGAGTACGACGACGACCGCTCGGGCGACTTCCGCCCGCTGCGCTTCCTGCCCAAGGGCAAGATCGTGGTGCTGGGCCTGGTGACCACCAAGTTCGGCGAAATGGAAAGCAAGGACGCGCTGAAACGCCGCATTGCCGAGGCCGCGCAGTACGCGCCGCTGGAGCAGCTGTGCCTGTCGCCGCAGTGCGGCTTCTCCAGCACCGTGCACGGCAACAACATCGCCGTGGCGGCGCAGCGCGACAAGCTGCGCCTGGTGGTGGAGGTGGCCGACGAGGTCTGGCGCTGATTCCGGGGGCCCAGCGCTCCCCCATCCGCCCCACAATCCCGCACCCCATGGAGGTTTGCATGAAGAACCCGATCCGCCAGGCCCTGGCCTGTGCCGCTGCCGCCCTGCTGTGCACTGGCGCGCTGGCGCAGGACGTGACGCTGAAGTTCCAGCACATCTGGAACCCCCAGGCCATGGCCTCGGTGAATGTCATCGCGCCCTTCTGCGACCAGATCGCCGCCGAGAGCAAGGGCCGCATGAAGTGCCAGGTGTTCCCGGCCATGAGCATGGGCGGCACCCCACCGCAGTTGGTGGACCAGGTGAAGGACGGGGTGGTGGACCTCACCATCACGCTGCCGGGATACACCGCCGGGCGCTTCCCGGCACTGGAAGTCTTCGAGCTGCCCTTCATGACCAACAGCGCCGAAACCGGCGCCCGCGCGGCCTGGGACTACCTGCAGAAATACGCGCTGAAGGAATTCCCGGGCACCAAGATCCTGGCCATCTGGGTGCACGACGAAGGTTATGTGCACACCCGCGACAAGCCGGTCAAGGTACTGGCCGACTTCAAGGGCCTGAAGATGCGCGCGCCCACGCGCCAGACCAACCGTCTGCTGACGACGCTGGGCGCCTCGCCGGTGGGCATGCCGCTGCCGGCCATCGTGGACGCGGTGAGCAAGGGCACCATCGACGGCTTCCTGCTGCCCTGGGAGGTGATGCCCAGCCTGAAGCTGCAGGAGATGGTGAAGTACCACGCCGAGACCGACCCCTCGCGCCCGGCTCTCTACAGCGCGGTCTTCGTCTTTGCGATGAACCAGGCCAAGTACGACAGCCTGCCGGCCGACCTGAAGGCGGTGATCGACAAGCACAGCGGCGCGGCGGTGTCCCAGGCCATTGGCAAGGTGTGGGACAACAGCCAGGCCGCCGGCCGCAAGGCGGCGCAGGAGCGCGGCAATACCTTCACCATGATCCCGGCGACCGAGCTGGACCACTGGATCAAGGCCAGTGCGCCGCTGTACGACGACTTCGTGGCCGACATGGACAAGAAGGGCATGCCCGGCAAGCAGATGCTGCAGGACGCGCGCGACCTGCTGGTGAAGTACCGCAAATAGATCCCGACACGGGAACAGGCGGCGCGGCATGGCGCCGGGAGGGAGACAAGGATGAGAACCCTGCTGCGGCGCGTGTCGCTGTGGTTTGCCCTGGCCGGTGGCGCCGCCGCCTGTGCCAGCGGCCTGATGACGGTGGCCAGCATCGTCGGCCGCGCGTTGGCGAGCAAGCCCATCCCGGGCGACGTGGAACTGGTGCAGTTCGGCATTGCGCTGTGCATCTCGCTGTGCCTGCCCTGGTGCCAGCTGCACCGGGCCAACATCATCGTGGACTTCTTCACCCAGAAGCTGCGCCCGCGCGCCATCGGCGCCCTGGATGCCCTGGGCGCGCTGCTGCTGGCCGCGATGTGCGCGCTGCTGGCCTGGCGCACCGCGACCGGCGCGCTGGCGGTGGCTGACGCCGGAGAAACCACCATGATCATCGGCCTGCCGATGTGGTGGACCTACGTGATGCTGGCGCCCGGCCTGGCGCTGACCGCATTGATCGCGCTGTGGCAGATGGTCACCTTGCTCGGCGGCGGTTCGGTCGACGTCCAACCGAGCGAAGCATGAGCCCGGCCATGGACCCCGGAACCATCGGCCTGTTGATGTTCGGCGGCATGCTGGTGCTGATGGCCCTGCGCGTGCCCATCGCCGCGGCCATGTTCATTCCCGGCGCCGTGGGCTACATGGCCATCACCGGGAATGCCGCCTTGCTGAACCTGCTGAAGGGCAGCGCGGTGGCACGCCTGACGGTGTACGACCTGTCGGTCATCCCGCTGTTCCTGCTGATGGGGCAGTTCGCCACCCAGGGCGGGCTGTCGCGCGCGCTGTTCCAGGCGGCGGCGTCTTTCGTGGGCCACATCCGCGGCGGGCTGGCCATGGCGGCCATCCTGTCGGCGGCGGCCTTCGGCGCGGTATGCGGTTCGTCCGTGGCCACGTCGGCCACCATCACCCAGGTGGCCTACCCCGAGATGAAGGCCCATGGCTACCACGGCCGCCTGACCACCGCGGCCCTGGCCAGCGGCGGCACGCTGGGCATCCTGATCCCACCCTCGGTGCCGCTGGTGGTGTATGCCATCCTCACCGAGCAGAACGTGGGCAAGCTGTTCGCCGCGGCCATGCTGCCGGGCATCCTGGCCACCATCGGCTACATCTGCGTCATCGCCATCGTCTGCCGCCTCAAGCCCGAACTGGCCACGCCCAGCGAGCCCACCACCTGGCCCGTGCGCTGGAAGGCGCTGGCCGGCGTGTGGCCCATCGCCACCATCTTCGTGGTGGTGTTCGGCGGCATCTACGGCGGCATCTTTTCGCCGACCGAGGGCGCGGCGGTGGGCGCGGTGGGCACCTTCCTGGCCG
This sequence comes from Burkholderiales bacterium JOSHI_001, assembly GCA_000244995.1. Lineage (NCBI taxonomy): Bacteria > Pseudomonadati > Pseudomonadota > Betaproteobacteria > Burkholderiales > Burkholderiales bacterium JOSHI_001. The sequence continues at coordinate 1,677,472 of CM001438.1, forward strand.
CCCTGGCGCGGCGCGAACTGGACCGCGCCGGCATCGTGCGCGCCTTCGTCGGCACGGCGGAAACGTCCGCCATGGTGTTCATGATCTTCCTGGGCGCCGACATGATGAACTCGTCGCTCGCGCTCACGCAGATGCCGGCGCGCCTGGCCGAATGGGTGGGCCACCTGCACGTGGCGCCGCTGGTCATCGTGGGCGCTGTGCTGCTGTTCTACATCCTGCTGGGCTGCGTGATGGACGAACTGTCCATGATGCTGCTGACCATCCCGGTGATCTTCCCCACCGTGATGGCGCTGAACCTCTTCGGCCTGGCCCCCGAGCCCAAGGCCATCTGGTTCGGCATCCTGGTGCTGATGACCGTGGGCATCGGCATGACCGCGCCGCCGGTGGGCCTGAACGTGTACGTGGTGAACAGCATCGCGCGCGACGTGCCCATGAGCGAGACCTACAAGGGCGTGCTGCCCTTCCTGGCCACCGACGTGCTGCGCCTGCTGGCGCTGCTGTTCTTCCCCGGGCTGACACTGGGCTTCATGGGGCTGTTCTTCAAGTAGCCTTGGCGGGGTTCGCAACAGGAGACCCCGCCATGTCCGACGACCTTGTGCTGCTGGCCGATGCCGGCCCCGTGCGCACCCTCACGCTGAACCGCCCGGCGCAGTTGAACAGCTTCACCCGCGCCATGCACGCGCAACTGCGCACGCTGCTGGACGCCGCCGCGGCCGACGACAGCGTGCGCTGCCTGGTGCTCACCGGCGCGGGCCGGGGCTTCTGCGCCGGCCAGGACCTGAACGACACCGGCATGGGCGCCAACGGCGAGCCCGGCGACGTGGGCGCGGTGGTGGAGCAGATCTACAAGCCGCTGGCGCTGCGCATCCGCAGCATGCCGGTGCCGGTCATCGCCATGGTCAACGGCGTGGCGGCGGGCGCGGGCGCCAACTTCGCGCTGGGCTGCGATTTCGTCATCGCGGCGCGCTCGGCCAGCTTCATCCAGGCTTTCTCGAAGATCGGCCTCATCCCCGACTGCGGCGGCACCTGGCTGCTGCCGCGCATCGTGGGCCGCGCGCGCGCCATCGGCCTGGCGATGGGTGGCGACAAGCTGCCGGCCGAAGAGGCCGCGGCCATGGGCATGATCTGGCGCTGCGTGGACGATGCGGCGCTGGTCGCCACGGTGAACGACCTGGCACAGCGCCTGGCGACGATGCCGGCACGGGCGCTGGCCGCCACCCGTGCGGCCATCGACGACGCATTGCCCATGGCCTATGCCGACGCCTTGTCCAACGAAGGCCGGGTGCAGGGCCAGATGAGCCGTGGCCACGACTTCGCCGAGGGCGTGAAGGCCTTTCTGGAAAAGCGCGCTCCCCGCTTCACCGACCGCTGAAGCGGTCTCGTTCGGGCATGAAAAAACCCGGGCGCGCAGGCCCGGGTTCTTGTTTGGCGAGGGGAGTCGCGATCAGTGGCCGGAAGCCCCCGACGCGCCCAGGCCGGTTTCGCTGCGCACCTGCTGGGCTTCGAAGTCTTCACGCTCCTTGGCCGCCTGCGGGCTGCGGTCCAGGATGCTGAACAGCCAGATGCCCACGAAGCCGATGGTCATGGAGAACAGCGCCGGCGAGGTGTAGGGGAACCAGGCCGAGCCCTTGGGGTTGCCCAGGGTCACTTCCCACACCGAGGGCGACACCACGGTCAGCAGCACCGACGAAGCCAGGCCCAGGAAGCCGCCGATCACGGCGCCCTTGGTGGTGCAGTCCTTCCACAGCACGCTCATGAACAGCACCGGGAAGTTGGCCGACGCGGCGATGGCGAAGGCCAGGCTCACCATGAAGGCGATGTTCTGCTTCTCGAAGGCGATGCCCAGCACCACGGCGATGACACCCAGCGCCAGCGTGGTGATGCGCGACACCTTCAGTTCGGCCCGGCTGTCGGCATTGCCCTTCTTGAACACCGTGGCGTACAGGTCGTGCGACACAGCCGAAGCGCCGGACAGCGTGAGGCCGGCCACCACCGCCAGGATGGTGGCAAAGGCCACCGCGGAGATGAAGCCGTAGAACACGTCGCCACCCACGCTCTTGGCCACCAGCACCGCGGCCATGTTGGCCGTGCCGGCGCCGCCCTTGATCACGCCCGTGGCGGTGTTGGCGAATTCGGGGTTGGTCAGCACCAGGGTGGTGGCGCCGAAGCCGATGATGAAGATCAGCACGTAGAAGTAGCCGATCCAGGTGGTGGCCCAGAACACGCTCTTGCGGGCTTGCTTGGCATCCGGCACGGTGAAGAAGCGCATCAGGATGTGGGGCAGGCCGGCGGTGCCGAACATCAGCGCCATGCCGAAGCTGATGGCGGAGATGGGGTCCTTCACGAAGCCGCCCGGCTTCATCACCGACAGGCCCACCGACTCGGGGTTGATGGCGTTGGCCTTGGCCAGGGCCGCCGCGGCGCTGGCTGCGGCTTCCGGTGTGGCAGCAGCGGCTGCCGCTGAGGCCGCGGCCGCGATGGCCGCCGCCTTGCCGTTGGCGGCGATGGCCGCCTTCACGGCCACGCCCTTGGCGAACAGCGCTTCGGGGCTGAAGCCGAACTGCGCCAGCACCATGATGGCCATGAAGGTCACGCCGGCCAGCAGCAGGCAGGCCTTGATGATCTGCACCCAGGTGGTGGCGGTCATGCCGCCGAACAGCACGTACACCATCATCAGCGCGCCGACGATGACCACCGCCATCCAGTACTCCAGGCCGAACAGCAGCTTGATCAGCTGGCCCGCGCCCACCATCTGGGCGATCAGGTAGAAGGCCACCACCACCAGCGTGCCGCTGGCGGCAAACGCGCGGATGGGGGTCTGCTTGAAGCGGTAGCCCGCCACGTCGGCGAAGGTGAACTTGCCCAGGTTGCGCAGGCGCTCGGCCATCAGGAAGGTGATGACCGGCCAGCCCACCAGGAAGCCGATGGAGTAGATCAGGCCGTCGTAGCCGGAGGCCATCACGGCCGCGGAGATGCCCAGGAAGGACGCTGCCGACATGTAGTCGCCGGCGATCGCCAGGCCGTTCTGGAAACCGGTGATGCCGCCGCCGGCGGTGTAGAAGTCGGCGGCGCTCTTGGTCTTGGCGGCGGCCCACTTGGTGATCCACAGCGTGCCGGCCACGAAGGCGCCGAACATGCCGATGGCGGTCCAGTTGGTGGCTTGCTTGGCGGTGGCGCCCACGTCGCCGCCGGCGGCAACGGCCGCACCAGCCGCAGCGAAGGCGGCCAGCAGTGCCGCGAATTTCAGGAGGCGGCTGCTCATTTGACTTCCTTCTCGAGGATCTGCTTGGTCAGCGAGTCGAACTCGTCGTTGGCCCGCCGCACATAGATGCCGGTGATGATGATCGTGAAGACGATCACCCCCATGCCGATCGGGATGCCGATGGTGGTGACGCCGGCGCCCAGGGGCTGCGACAGGAACTCCTTGTTCCAGGCGATCAGGGCGATGTAGCCGTAATACACCACCATCATCAAGGCGGTCAGCATCCAGCCGAAGCTGCTGCGCTTTTGCTTGAGTTCCTGGTATTTGGGGTTGGCGCGTATGCGTGCCACGACGGGGTCTGTCATGACGTCTCCTGTTGAATTGGGATGCGATAGGACGGGTTTCACTCAGCGTGGCCAACGCCGTGTGAATGGGCCGCAGTCTGTTCAGCGCCGCTGACCGTGAACTGACCCGTGCTCCAAATTCGACCGGTTTTATTTGCGCTGCCGCAAGGAAGCTGACAGGCTGTGGGGCTATGGCTTCGCCTGAAAAGTCTCCTCAGTGACAGGCTGCGCCGAGGGGGTCAGGAGTCGCCTGACCCCGGTTCTGACCGGTATGGCGGATTGACGCACGCTGAATTCGCGTGGGAAGATCCTTACAGCCTTAATCGGACTTAATGGGCCTCAGAGCCCTGGCCGACAAGGTCAGCTGTCATCGAGTGAAAAATGCAGGAGGAGCCGGATGTTTCCGGCGTGCGCAAGCCGCAGCGGCATGTGGTCCGGCCCCCGTTTCGGGTGCCTGACGCGGCCTGTTGGGGCGCGTGTTCATTCCTCCCGCTGCCAAGGCCACTGGGTCCGCGTCTTCGCACCCCGCGAAGGCGCTTTGCGTGTGAGTACAGGGAAAAGAAACCATGAACGAAAGCCATCTCAACAAGGCGCAGGGCGAGTCCGCCGCTGTATCCGGCACTGACGAGGCCGCCAGCCCCAAGCGCACCGGCGTCAATGCCTTGGAACGTGGGCTGCGCCTGCTGACGGTGGTGAACACCCCAGGCGGCCTCACGCTCAGTGAATCGGCCCGCCGCGCCGGCCTGAACAAGACCACGGCGCTGCGCCTGTTCCGCTCGCTCGAGCGCATGGCCTTTGTGCAGCGAAACCGCGACCGCTATTCCCCCGGCCCCGCCGTGGCCGGCCTGCATGTGGAAAGCGCCGCAGCCACCTCGCAAGTGCTTCACCACCACGGCGAAGGCCAGCGGCTGTCGGCCTTGACGGTCTGAGGGGGTTCGCGAGGGGTCGCGGCCCCGCCGCGCCTCGTCGGTGCGGCCCTGGCCGCCGGTGACGCCAGGCGCTCTGGCCCTGGTCGCGATAGCGCTGTAAGGTGTGGTGGCCGCGGCACGACCCATGCGGTGCCGGAGAACCCCACCCATGTCGAACAAGAAGCCCTGGATCGTGCTGGCCATCGTGCTGTTGATGGGGGCTTTCTTCTATTTCGATCTGGGCCGTTTGCTCAGCCTGGACGCGATCAAGGCGCGCCAGGGCGAACTGGCCACCCTCTACGCCCAGAAGCCCTGGATGGTGCTGGGGGCATTCTTCGTCCTGTACGTCGCGGTCACCGCCTTGTCGCTGCCTGGTGCGGTGATCATGACCCTGGCCGGCGGCGCCCTGTTCGGGCTGGTGGTGGGCACGCTGGTGGTGAGCTTCGCCTCCAGCATCGGCGCGACACTGGCCTTTCTGGCGGCCCGGCACCTGCTGCGCGACAGCGTGAAGGCCCGGTTCGGCACGCTGCTGGCCGAGGTGGACCGCGGCATCGCGCGCGAAGGCGGCTTCTACCTGTTCACGCTGCGGCTGGTGCCCCTGTTCCCGTTCTTCGTGGTCAACCTGCTGATGGGGCTGACGGCGATGAAGACCCGCACCTACTACGCCGTCAGCCAGGTGGGCATGCTGGCCGGCACGCTGGTGTATGTGAATGCCGGCACGCAGCTGGCGCAGCTGGATTCGCTCAAGGGCATCCTGTCGCCCGGGCTGCTGGGGTCCTTTGTGCTGCTGGGGCTGTTCCCGCTGCTGGCCAAGAAGGGGGTCGATGGGGTGCAGGCGCGCCGCGTCCTGGCGCCCTGGGCGGCGGTCCGGCCGAAGGCCTTCGACCGCAACCTGGTGGTCATCGGCGCCGGCGCGGCGGGGCTGGTGTCCAGCTACATCGCCGCCACGGTGCGTGCCAAGGTCACGCTGGTGGAAGCGCACAAGATGGGCGGTGACTGCCTGAACTACGGCTGCGTGCCCAGCAAGGCGTTGATCCGCACCGCCACGCTGCTGTCGCAGATCAAGCAGGCGCCGCGCTATGGGCTTGAACGGGCCGACGCGCAGGTGGACTTCGCCCAGGTGATGCAACGCGTGGCCGATGTGGTGAAGCAGGTGGAACCGCACGACTCGGTCGCGCGCTACAGCGCGCTGGGCGTGGACGTGCGCCTGGGCCATGCGCGCATCGTGGACCCCTGGCGGGTGGCCATCACCGCGGCCGACGGCAGCACCACCACGCTCAGCACCCGCAGCATCGTCATTGCCACCGGTGCCCAGCCCTTTGTGCCGCCGTTGCCGGGGCTGGCCGAGATCGGCTGCCTGACCAGCGACACCCTGTGGGGCCTGCGCGAGTTGCCGCGGCGCCTGGTGGTGCTGGGCGGCGGCCCGATCGGCTGCGAGCTGGCGCAATGTTTCGCCCGCCTGGGCAGCCAGGTCACGCAGGTGGAAATGGCCCCGCGCGTGCTGGCGCGCGAAGACGAGGACGTGTCGGCGCTGGTGGCGCAAGCCCTGCGCGAAGACGGCATCGAACTGCTCACCGGCCACCAGGCCCTGCGCTGCGAACGCGAGGGCGACGCGAAATGGCTGGTGGTGGCGCAGGCGGGCGTGGAGCGCCGGATTCCGTTCGACCACCTGCTGTGCGCGGTGGGCCGCGCGTCCCGCCTGGAGGGCTATGGCCTGCAGGAGCTGGGCATCCCCACCGGCCGCACCATCGAGACCAACGAGTACCTGCAGACGCGCATCCCGAACATCTACGCCGCGGGTGACGTGGCCGGGCCCTACCAGTTCACCCACACCGCGGCGCACCAGGCCTGGTATGCGGCGGTGAACGCATTGTTCGGTCGCTTCAAGCAGTTCAAGGCCGACTACCGCGTGATCCCCTGGACCACCTTCACCGACCCCGAGGTGGCCCGCGTGGGCCTGAACGAAGCCGACGCCAAGGCGCAGGGCGTGGCCTTCGAAGTGACGCGCTACGGCCTGGACGACCTGGACCGCGCCATCGCCGATTCGGACGCGCACGGTTTCGTGAAGGTGCTCACCGCACCGGGCTCGGACCGCATCCTGGGCGTCACCATCGTGGGCGCGCACGCCGGCGAACTGCTGGCCGAATGGGTGCTGGCGATGAAGCACGGGCTGGGACTGAACAAGATCCTGGGCACCATCCACACCTATCCCACCTGGAGCGAATCGGCCAAGTACGCAGCGGGCGAGTGGAAAAAGGCGCGCAAGCCCGAGAAGCTGCTGGGCTGGGTGGAACGCTTCATGGCCTGGCAACGCGGGCGTGCCTAGGTGCATGGGGCCCTGGTCGTCGCGTTATGCTTTGCCGCATGACTCCCCTGCAGGGCCTGTGGCGGCTGGTGGCTTGCGCGTGCTTGCTGGTCGCGCCGGCCGGCCATGCCCTGCCCCTGTTGCCCTTGTCGGCCTTGGCGGATGCCGACGCCGTGGCCGCCCCGCCGTCGCCCTGGCAGGTGGTCGGCCTGCCTCAACAGCACAAGCCGCTCACCCGCTTCCAGGTGGTGATGCTGGAGGGTCAGCCCGCACTGCGGGTCAGCGCAAATGCTTCCTACGGCAACCTGATGCACCCCTTTCCGGCGCAAACGCCCGCGGGCCGGCTGGCTTGGCGCTGGCGGGTGGAAGAACCCAATGCCCAGGCCGACCTGCTGCACCGCCAGGGCGACGACAGCGCCATCAAGGTCTGTGCCGCGTTCGACCTGCCCGACAGCGCCGTGCCCTTCGTCGAGCGTCAGCTGCTGCGCCTGGCGCGGCTGCGCAGCGGTGAGCACCTGCCCGCCGCCACGGTCTGCTATGTCTGGGACGAGCACCTGGCCTTGGGCACCGCGCTGGACAATGCCTACACCCGGCGCGTGCGCCTGATCGTGTTGCGCGGACCCGGCACCCCCTTGCATGCCTGGATGGCCGAGCGGCGCGACCTGCGGGCCGACTTCCTGCGCTTGTTCGGGGATGAATCCACCGAGGTGCCGCCGCTGCAGGCGCTGGTGCTGTCCGCGGACGCCGACAATACGCGGGGTCACAGCCTGGCCCATGTGGCCGACCTGAACCTGGAATGAAGAGACTGATGCTGCTCGGAGGCGGCCATGCGCATGTGCATGTGCTGCAGCAGATGGCCCGCGAACCCTTGCCCGGCGTTCAGGCGGTGCTGGTCACGCCGTTTGCGCGCCAGGTCTACAGCGGCATGGTGCCGGGCCTGGTGGCTGGCCACTACGCGGGCCACGAATGCGCCATCGCGCTGGAACCCCTGGCCCGCGCCGCGCGGGTGGAACTGGCGCTGGCCAGCGCTGCGGCGCTGGACGCGACGAAGCGCATCGTCACACTGGCCGACGGCCGCTCGGCACATTACGACGTGTTGTCCATCGACGTCGGCGGCACCCAGTCGCGCGAGGTCATTCCCGGCGCCAAGGAGCACGCTCTCTTCGTTCGGCCCATCGAACACTTCATTCGCCTGCTGGACGACGTGCTTGCGCTGGCCGACAAACGCGTGCTGGACGTGGTGGTGGTGGGCGCCGGCGCGGGCGGCTTCGAGCTGGCCATGGCGCTGCAGCACCGCCTGGGCGGCAGCGGTGAAGAGCGCGCCCGGGTCTGCCTGGTGGCCGGCGTTGACTCGGTGCTGCCCGGCTACCCCGAAGGCGTGCGGCGGCGTGCCCTGGCGGCGCTGAAGCGCGCCCGCATCACCTTGTTCAACGAGGCCTGCGTGGAGGTGGCGGCCGGCCACGTGGCGTTGGCCAGCGGCGCGCGCCTGGCCTGCGACGTGCCGGTGATGGCCCTGCCTGTGAGCCCGCCGCCCTGGCTGGCCGCCAGCGGCCTGGCCCTGGACGAGGCCGGCTTCGTGGCCACCGGCCCCACGCTGCAAAGCACCAGCCACCCCGACGTGTTTGCCGCCGGCGACGTGGCCGGGCGCGTGGACGCGCCGCACCCGCGCAGCGGTGTGTACGCGGTGCGCGCCGGCCCGCCGCTGGCGCTGAACCTGCGCCGACACCTGGCCGGCGGGCAACTGGCCAGCTACCGGCCGCAGCGTCGGTCCTTGAACCTGCTGTCCTGCGGCGCCAAGCGGGCCATCGTGGCCTGGGGCCAGGTTTCGGCCGAAGGCGCCTGGGCCTGGGCCTGGAAGGACCGCATCGACCGCCGCTTCATCGACCGCTACGGCGAGGCGCTGCCCGAGGCGATGAAGGGCACCGCCTTCCCGTCCACGATCCAGATCACGCGGCCGAACACCGTGATCGGACCGGAAAGCACCCTGGCCGAGGGCGACGGCGCGGCGCGCCAGGCCTGAGGCTTCGGGGGCTTCGAGCCCTTCAGTCCTTGGGCCGGAAGCTGATGATCATGGACGACGGCACGCGGCCGTCGGTGTCTTTCGGCAGCGTTTCGGTCTTGTCGATGGCGCGCAGCACGGCCTCGTCCCAGTCTTTCGCGCCGCTGCTCTTCTTCAGCGTGCGGCTCAGGATGGTGCCGTCGGGCGCCAGGCGCACCTCCACCTCGGCGACCGGGTTGCCGGCGACGTCGTCGCCGAAGGTGATGTTGGGCCGCACCCGCGCCTTGATGCGCCCGGCATAACCCGCCGACGGCCCGGCGTCGCGCGCGGCCGTGCCTGTGGAGCCGGGCGCGCCATTGCCCACGGCCCCGCCGGCCTGGCCCATCATGCGGCGCAGGTTGTCTTCCCGCAGCTTGGCCAGGCGCTGCTCGTCGGCCTGTTCCTGCATCAACTTCTCGGCGGCGGCCTTTTCGGCCTTCAACCTTTCGGCCTTTTCCTTGGCTGCCTTTTCCGCCTTGTCCTTCTCGGCCTTCTCTGCTTTTTCCGCCTTGTCACGTTCGGCCAGTTCCTTGCGTTCGCGTTCGGCCTTGGCCTTTTCAATGGCGATCTGGGCCTCGTTCACCTGGGGCGGCGCAGGCGCCACCGGCGGCGGGGCCGGCACTTTCGCCGCGGGTGGTTCAGGTTTGGCTTCGGGCGGTGACGGCCGCGGTGCGGGTGGCGCGGCCACTTGCGGCACCGCGGCCCAGAGTTCGGCGCTCACGCCTTCGGGCTCGGTGGTGCGCCAGCGCACCGAAAGCGCCAGCGCCAGCACCAGCAGCGCATGCACAGCCAACGCCAGCAGGCTGCCCAGCCCCATGCCGCCCGGGCGCTGGGGCCGCAGGTCCACCCCGGCCTGCGCCGTTGGGTTCAGGGGCCCGAGGGTCGATGCTACTCCGGACGCAGGCATGCTTGCCAATCAGCCCGCCTGCTTCACCGACAGGCCCACGCGCTGCACGCCGGCGCGTTGCAGCACGTCCATCACCTTCACCACCACTTCGTAGCGCACGCCCTTGTCGGCCGAGATGACCACCGGAGTGGCGGCGTTGCCGGCCTGGGCCTGGGCCACGCGCGCGGCCAGTTGCGGCAAGGCCAGCGCGCTGGCGTCGCCGCCGTCCACGCGGATCTTCAGCTTTTCGTCCGGGCCCACCACCACCTCCACCACGTGGGGCGCGCGCTGCTTGGCGCGGCCCACGCTGGGCAGATCGACCACACCGGTGGTGATGAGCGGGGCGCTGACCATGAAGATGATCAGCAGCACCAGCATCACGTCGATGAAGGGCACCATGTTGATTTCGCTCACCGCGCGGCGGCGGTGGCCTCGGGAGACGACGGCGGGCATGGCGGGCGGTGCCTCGTCAGCGCGCGGCGGCCGGCGCCGGCGGGGCGCCGGCGTTGCGCTGCAGGATGTTGAGGAACTCTTCGATGAAGGTGTCCAACTGCGTGGCGATGCGGTCGATGTCACGCGCGAAGCGGTTGTAGGCGATCACCGCGGGAATGGCGGCGAACAGGCCGATGGCGGTGGCCACCAGCGCCTCGGCGATGCCCGGTGCCACGGTGGCCAGGGTCACCTGCTGCAGGTTGGACAGGCCCACGAACGCATGCATGATGCCCCACACCGTGCCGAACAGGCCCACATAGGGGCTGACCGAGCCCACGCTGGCCAGGAAGCCCAGGTTGCCTTCGATCACGTCCAGTTCGCGCTGGAAGCTGGCGCGCATGGCGCGGCGCGCGCCGTTCAACTGCGCATCGGCGTCCAGCCGGCGTTCGCGCAGCTTCAGGAATTCGGTCATGCCGCTGGCGAAGATGCGTTCCATCGGCGCGGTGTGCTCCTTGTTGGCCACGCCCTGGTGCAGTTCGCTCAATGACCGGCCGCTCCAGAAGTCGCGCTCGAAATCTTCATTCAGGCCGCGGATGCGTTTCAGGCCGAACACCTTGCCGAAGATGACGCTCCAACTGGCCAGCGACACCACCAGCAGCCCGGCCATGACCAACTGCACCACCAGGCTGGCATGCAGCACGAGTTGGATGATCGACAGGTCCTGGTTCATGCGTGGGGTCTTGTTGTTGTCAGCTGGCAAGCGCCGCCAGCAGGGGGCTAGGAATACGACGCGGGCGCAAGGTTCCCGCATCCACGAAGGCAATGCGCACCTGGCCGTCGGCCAGCAGCGTGCCGTTGCGCCAGGCCTGCTGGCCCAGCAGCAGCGACGCGCGACCCTTCTCGGCCACGCCCACATGCACCTGCAGCAGGTCGTCCAGCCTCGCCGGCGCCAGGTAGCGCAGGCGGGCTTCCTGCACCACGAAGATGCCGCCGGATTCTTCCTTCAGCGCCTGCTGGTGGATGCCCAGCGCGCGCAGCCATTCGGTTCGGGCGCGTTCGAAGAACTTCAGGTGGTTGGCGTAGAACACGATGCCACCGGCGTCGGTGTCTTCCCAGTACACGCGCACGGTCAGCACGAAAGGGGCAGGGGACGGGACGGGCGGCTGCATCGGTGCCGCGGCACTGTACACGAGGCCCTTGGCGGCCATGTTGCCGGCTGTACAGCCACGCGGGCGGGAGGTGGTAGTGCTTCAGCGCAACAGCGTGGCCAGCGGCAAGGCCTGCGCGCCGCGCCAGGCCGCCACCGCCGTGGTGAGCGCCACGCCCAATACCAGGCCCAGCAACACGCCGGACGCAAAGCGCGGCCAGCGGCGCACCGGGACCTCCTCGGCCTCGTCATCGGCCTGGTTGTCGCCTTCGGTTTCCACCCAGTGGCGCAGGGCCTGCGACAGGTGGCGCGCGTTGCGGTAGCGCAGCGCCGGGTCCGGGTGCATGGCCTTGGCGGCAATGCGCGCCAGCTCGGCCGGCACGTCGGGTTCCACCTTGTCGGCGCGTGGTGCGTGGCCGGCCAGCACGGCCTGGGCAATCTGCGCCAGGGTGCCGCCGGCAAAGGGCTTGCGGCCGGCCAGCAGTTCGTACAGCACCACGCCCAGCGAATAAACGTCGCTGCGGCGGTCCGGGGTCTGCCCGCGCAGTTGCTCGGGCGACAGGTAGTGGGGCGAGCCTGCCAGCAGGTTCTCGAAACCCGCCACCGCCTGGCCATGGGCCACGCGGGCGATGCCGAAGTCCAGCACCCGCGGGCTGGTGCGGCCTTCCATGAAGATGTTGGCCGGCTTCACGTCGCAGTGAATCACGCCCTTGGCATGCGCATAGGCCAGGGCGTCGGCCACGCGGCGCACGATCAAGGCGATCTGCACCGGGTCGGGGTGCCAGCCCTCGTCCAGCAACTGCCGCAGGTCGCGTCCGCGCAGGCGTTCCATCGCAATGTACACGCCCTGCTCGGAGCGGCCGGCGTCGTACACCGTCACGATGTGGGGGTGGGACAGGCCGGCGGCGGCACGGGCCTCGTTCAGGATCAGCGCGTCCAGCGCGTCGCGCCCGCCGATGTCACCGGCCAGTTGCAGGGTCTTCACCGCCACCGTGCGCGACAGGATGGGGTCCCAGGCCGCATGCACCGTGCCCAGGCCACCCTGGCCCAGGCAGCGCTTCAGCTCATAGCGGCCGATGTGGCCGATGGTGGGCACGACGTCAGGCGCACCATCACCGGCCAGGTCGTCCGCGGCGTCGCCGGCGTGGGGCAGAGGCGGCAGCATCACGGTGGGTGCGAACCCCCGTTCCTGCACGGCGCTTTCGGTCTGGTCGGCCACAACGTTCACAGCCATGCAGCTTACGGGCTGCCCGAGGGGGGAATGCGTCAAAAGGCCGGCTCGGGCGCCAGGCCCTGACCTTTGCTTACACGCCGGCTGCGGCGGTGGGACTTTCGTCACGGCCCGCCGGAGGACCTCAAGGCACCAGGGTCAGGAACAGGAAGGCCGCGAACATCACCAGGTGCACGGCGCCCTGCATCACCGTGGTGCGGCCCGAGGCCAGGGTGAGCGTGGCGACCCCGAAGCTCAGGCACAGCAGCACCAGTTCCTTCGGCCGCAGGCCCAGTTCCAGCGGCATGTCCAGCCACAGCGAGGCCAGCGCCACCGCCGGGATCGTCAGGCCGATGCTGGCCAGGGCCGAGCCCAGCGCCAAGTTCAGGCTGGTCTGCAGCCGGTTGGCCCGTGCGGCGCGCACCGCCGCCGTGGTTTCGGGCAGCAGCACCAGCAGGGCGATGGCGATGCCGATGGTGGCGTGTGGTGCCCCGGTGGTTTCCACCGCCGACTCGATCAGCGGCGACAGCAGCTTGGCCAGCCCCACCACGCCCACCAGGGCCAGCAGCAGCAGGGCCGCACTGGCGCCGGCCTGGCGCGCGCTGGGTGGGTGGGCGTGCAGGCTTTCGTCGGCGGGGTTGGCGGCCGGCAGGAAGTAGTCGCGGTGGCGCACCGTCTGCACGAACACGAACACCGCCCACAGCAGGGTGGACGCGGCGGCGGCAAACAACAGTTGCGCCGTGCTGTAGGTGACCCCGGGCGAACTGGTGGTGAAGGCCGGCAGCACCAGCGACAGCCCCGACAGCGCCACCAGCGCGGCCAGCGCCGAGCCCGCGCCCTGGATGTGAAAGTGCTGCTCGTGGTGGCGCATGCCGCCCAGCAGCAGGCACAGGCCCACCACGCCGTTGCAGATGATCATCAGCGTGGCGAAGATGGTGTCGCGCGGCAGCGCGGCCTTGTCCGGACCGCCGGAGAGCATCATCGACACGATCAGCGCCACCTCGATCACCGTGATGGCCACCGCGAGCAACAGGGTGCCGAAGGGTTCACCCACGCGGTGGGCCACCACCTCGGCATGGTGCACCGCCGCCACCACCGCGGCCACCAGGGCCGGCACGCAGGCCCCCAGCAGCAGCGGCTGGCCGGGCAGGGCCCAGGCCACGGCCAGCAGCAGCGCGGCGAGCAGGGGTACGAAGTTCGGCCAGCGGGTCATGGGCCGATGGTAGGGGTTGCGGTGCGCGCAACCGTGCGCCGTGACCAGCAACCGCAGACGGCGCAGGGCCAAGGCCCGGCGGCGCCACCGGAACGTTCAGTTGGCAGGTTAGCGACCTGGCCTGCCGCGCGCGGCCTGCACTTCCACCGGCCGCAGGTCGGCGGCGGCCTTGTCCAGCACGCCGTTGACGTAGCGGTGGCCGTCGGTGCCACCGAAGGACTTGGCCAGTTCCACCGCCTCGTTGATGGCCACCTTGTAGGGAATGTCGATGCAGTGCTTCAGCTCGTAGGCGCCGATCAGCAACACGCCATGCTCCACCGGCGACAACTCGGTGGTCTTGCGGTCCACATGGACCGCCAGCACGCCGTCCAGGTCCCCCGCCTCGCGGATGCAGCCGTGCAGCAGTGCGTCGTAGTGCAGGCGGTCGGCCTTGTCGAAGCCTTCCTGCTCGCGCATGTGGGCGTCGATGGCGCCGGGCTCTTCACCCGACAGCAGCCACTGGTACAGGCCCTGCAGCGCCAGCTCGCGCGAGCGCCGGCGGGCCGACTTGGCGCCCGGTGCGCGGGGCTTGCCCTTGCGCGCCGCGCCCGCCGGCTTGGGCGCTGGTGCGGTGGTGTCGGCGGGCGGGGTGCTGTCGGGCACGTCCGGGTGGCCGGTCACAGCAGCTCTTCCAGCAGGTTGGCCATTTCCACCGCCACGCGGGCGGCGTCGCGGCCCTTTTCTTCCATGCGCGCGCGGGCCTGGGCCTCGTTCTCGACCGTGAGGATGGCGTTGGCAATGGGCACCTGGTGGTCCAGTGACACGCGCGTGACGCCGGCGCCGCTTTCATTGGCCACCAGTTCGAAGTGGTAGGTCTCGCCGCGGATGATGCAGCCCAGCGCGATCAGGGCGTCGAAGTCCTCGCTGTCGGCCATGGCCTTCAGAGCCACCGGCACTTCCAGCGCACCGGGCACGGTGACGTGGGTGATGCGCTTGTCGGGCACCCCCAGCGCGGCCAGTTCGGCCAGGCAGGCTTCGGCCAGTGCGTTGGTGATGTCGGCGTTGAAGCGGGCCTGGACGATGCCGATGGCCAGGTTCTTGCCTTGCAGCGGGCCGGATTGGCCCTTGTTGGCGTGCAGCATGGTGAGGGGGGCGCGGTGAAGCGCAAAAGGGGAGGGAAGGCGATCAGGCCTCGGCGGCCAGGAAGCCGGTGACTTCCAGGCCGTAGCCGGTCATGCTGGGCATGCGGCGCGGGCTGCCCAGCAGCTTCATGCGGTGCACGCCCAGGTCGCGCAGGATCTGGGCGCCCACGCCGTAGGTGCGCAGGTCCATCTGGCTGCGCGCCGGGGCGCCGGCGCCAGCGCCGCCCAGCGCCTGCGGCAGCAGGGCTTGGGCGTCCTGGCCGCAGTTCAGCAGCACGGCCACGCCTTGGGGTGCGCGCTGCAGCGCGCCCAGCGCGCGCGGCAGCGACCAGGAATGGCCGCAGGCGCCGGCGTCCAGCAGGTCCAGCGCGGTGAAGGGTTCGTGCACGCGCACCAGCACCTCGTCGCCGTTGCTGATGCGGCCATGGCGCAGGGCCAGGTGCAGGCCGCCGTTGCGGTCCTGGTAGGTCATGCAGTCGAAATCGCCGTGCGCGGTGCTGATGGGGCGTTCACCCACGCGCCGCACCAGCGATTCGTTGTGACTGCGCATGGCGATCAGGTCGGCGATGGTGCCGATCTTCAGCCCGTGCGTGCGCGCGAAGACCTCCAGGTCGGGCAGCCGGGCCATGGTGCCGTCGTCGTTCATCACCTCGCAGATCACGGCCGCGGGCGTCAGGCCGGCCATGCCGGCCATGTCGCAGCCGGCTTCGGTGTGGCCGGCGCGCATGAGCACGCCGCCGTCCTGCGCCTGCAGCGGGAAGATGTGGCCCGGTTGCACCAGGTCGCTGGGCTTGGCGTCGCGCGCCACCGCGGCGGCCACGGTCCGGGCGCGGTCGGCGGCCGAAATGCCCGTGCTGACCCCGGTGGCCGCCTCGATGGACACCGTGAACGCCGTGCCGTGCTTGGTGCCGTTGCGCGACGCCATGGGCGGCAGGTGCAACTTCTCGCAGCGTTCGCGGGTGAGGGTCAGGCAGATCAGGCCGCGGCCGAACTTGGCCATGAAGTTGATGGCTTCGGGCGTGACGTGGTCGGCCGCCAGCACCAGGTCGCCTTCGTTTTCACGGTCTTCTTCGTCCACCAGGACGATCATGCGGCCGGCGGCCAGTTCGGCCAGCAGCTCGGGTACGGGTGCGATGGGCATGTCCTGAATTGTAGGCGGCGGCCCTGGGGCCGCCGTCGCGCGGGCGTCACGCCCCAGTGCTGTGCAGGAAATCGTCGCGCCCAGGAACGCGGGCCAGCAGGCGCAGGTCGTCGCCCACGGCCTGGATGTCCACGAAGCGAAGGCGTTGCGCGCCGTCCAGCCTTGCCAACTCGGGCAGGGCGGCCAGGTCGCGCCCCGGCCCCAGCAGCAGCGGGGCCTGGTACAGCAGCAACTCGTCCACCAGGCCTTCGCGCCAGAAACTGCCATTGAGCCGGGTGCCGGCTTCCACATGCAGTTCGTTCACACCGCGGCGCGCCAACTCGGCCAGCAGCGCGGCCAGGTCCACCTTGCCGCGCGGGCCGCCGGGCAGGGCCAGCAGTTCCGCCCCGCTGGCACGCAGCGCGTCGGCCGCAGGCCCATGGACGTCGGCGCCGACCAGCAGCACCTCGCCCGGCGGGGGCAGGATGCGTGCCGAGGGCGGGGTTTCCAGCTTCGAGTCCACCACCACGCGCAGCGGCTGGCGCGCGGTGGGCACCAGGCGCACGTCCAGCCGGGGGTCATCGTCCAGCACCGTGCCCACGCCGGTGAGCACCGCGCCGGCGCGCTTGCGCCAGGCGTGGCCATCGGTGCGCGCGGCTTCACCCGTGATCCACTGGCTTTGGCCATTGGACAGGGCGGTGCGGCCATCCAGCGACGCGGCGATCTTCATGCGCACCCAAGGCCGGCCGCGCAGAACGCGGCTGAAGAAGCCGATGTTCAGCTCGCGCGCCTGCCGGGACAGGTCGGCGTCGGCCAGCAGCACCTGCACCCCGGCCGCACGCAGCCGCGCCAGGCCCTGGCCGGCGACCTGCGGGAAGGGGTCTTCGCAGGCCACCACCACGCGCGCCAGGCCGGCGGCCAACAGGGCGTCGGCGCAGGGCGGGGTGCGGCCATGGTGGGCGCAAGGCTCCAGGCTGACCCAGGCGGTGCCGCCCGCCAGCGAGGCGCCGCGCTCGCGCGCCTGGGCCAGCGCGGCGGCTTCTGCGTGCGGGCCACCGGCCTGTTGGGTGAAGCCTTCGGCCACCACGCGGCCAGCCGCGTCGGCCAGCACGCAGCCCACGCGCGGGTTGGGGTCGGACAGGCCGATGGCCTGCTGCGCCAGCGCCAGCGTGCGCTGCAGCTGTGCGCGGTCCGCCGCGTCCAGGCTCATCGGCGCGGGACTAGGCTCAGGGCTGGTGCAGCAGCGTGTTGCTGTTCACCAGGTCGCCGGTGCTCAGGTCGGCGGGTGTGTCGGTGGGGCAGGACTGCACCGCCGAGATGAGCAGGAAGTTCTGGTTCACCAGGTTGCCGGCAACGGCTTCATAGCGCTGCGGGTGCTCGCGGTTGGCCACCACCTGACTGTTGTCCGTGGCTGGCGTGTAGCGGCAGACCTTGTAGCTGCCCGGGTTGCTGCTGTGCAGGGCCCAGGCGCTGTCGGGCACGTCGGTGAACCCGGTGGGCGTGACCACGCTGCGGCCGGTCCAGGTGGCACTGCTGCTGGCGTACACGATGCAGTGATAGCCCACCACGCGCCGCAGCGCCGCAGCGACGCTGGTGGCCGGCGAGTCGTCGAAGCACTGCCAGCTGGGGCGGGTGCCGTCGGTGTTGGCGTCCATCAGCAGCGCAAGGTTCAGGTTCAGCGCCGTGCCGCTGGGGTTTTCGGAATCGGCCGCCGTGAGCGCGGGCGTGGCGCGGCGCTCGAAGCGGACAAAACCCGCCAGGAACTGTCCCACGGTGTTGTTGCTGCAACTGGCCACGTCCGCCGGGGTCAGGTTTTCGGTGATCTGCTCGGGTGGGACCACGCATTGCCCGCTGATCACGCCGGTGGCGTTGTTGAAGATCCAGACCACCGTCGGCGACGCGCGAAAGGCGCTGCTGCCATTGCCCAGTTCGTGGGCCACGAAGGGGATGGTGGGGTGGCGGCCGCGGCTGCGCTGCACCGTGCTGCTGCCGCTGGCCAGCCCCAGCGCGCCCGACAGGGCCGGTGCGGTCCCGGACACCACGCTGGTCAGCAGAACCTGCTGCGCCGCGCCGCTGCGGTCGGTCCAGTTCACCGTGACGCTCAGCGTCTTGGACGGCGGGTCGTCGGTGGCCAGCACCGAGTGCGCAATGCTGAAGCTGGTATTGGCCGACAGGCCGGCCACGGCGGTGACGGCGCTGTCCTGCAGCCCGGCGTAGCTGGTCTGGCCCGGGGTGTTGTCCACCACGGTGAAGCGGCGCAGCGACTCCATGCGTTCCTGAGCCAGCCGGGTGGCCTCGGAGCGCTGGCGGGCCATGTCACTGTTCTGCCGCAGGGTGCTTTGCAGGTTCACGTAGCCCAGCATGCCGCCGGCCATGATGGCCAGGGCCACCAGGGCTTCCACCAGCGTGATGCCGCGCGCCGCGGCCGACCTGTTGCGAAGGGGTTTCATGGGGGACCTGGACGGTTTCATGTCAACGGGCCACGAAATCGCGCCAGCCGCCCGGCACGCGCACCAGCGAACCCAGCCGCAGCCGCAGCCGATCCAGCAGCACGGCGTCGCGGCTGACCACGGGGGCACCCGCCACCGTCAGGTCGTTTTCGGCCACCACGGCGCCCTGGACCTGGGCACTGCCGACGGTCACGTCCCATTGCGTACCGCCCAGGTAGAGCAGACCCTTCAGCCGGAAGTCGCCCGCGTTGTGGATGTTGCCCTGCACCACCAGCACCTGCGGGTGGCTGTCGCTGCCCAGGGTGACGTCCCGGGTCAGGTCCAGGTCGCCATCGATCCAGATGGGGCGGCCCGGGTTCGCGTTGGCGGCCTGGATCAGGGCGTCGGTGCAGCCAGCGGCGCAGTTCAAATGCAGCACCGCGGGCTGGTGTCGGTAGGTGGCGGCGTCCACACCGAAGACACCCACAAACAGCCGCTGTGCACTGAGTGCGGCCAGGGCGCCGTCGCTGCTGATGCGTGCGGCGTCGGCCGGCGTGCCGGCGGCACCGGAGACCAGCGCCGCGGCGTCATTGCTGATGCTGCCCCCCACGGCCAGCGCCACGCCGGTTCCATTGCCGTCGCCACCGTTGGCCACGCGCGCCGCACCACCACCCAGGTCCAGGTTGGTGCGCACCGTCAGCGCCGCCAGCGGGGGCGATGCCAGCGCCGGGCTCAAGGACACCAGGGTTGACACCAGGGCTTCGGCATCGGCCGGGCTGGCCTGGGCGGGATCGCACTGCGTGCCAATGCTGTTGCAGCCGCGCGATTCCACCCTCAGCATGCCGGGCCGGGCCAGGGCGGGGTCGATGACGAAGCGCAACTGGAACGCCGGCGCCAGGCCGGCCACCGCCGGCAGGGCCACGGCGCCGCCTTCGGACGGACAACTGCAGGTGAAATTGCCACCGCTGAGCACACAGCTGGGGCGCAGCGTGGCCTGTCCCGCGGTGACGCCGAACAGGCCGTTGGCGTCCTGTGTGAGGTAACGGTCGCGGAAGGTGGACGCCCCCGCATTCGCCGTGGGCAGGCAGTTGGCGTCCACCCGGCCCTGGCCCAGCATGCCGATGGCCCATTCCAGACCGGCCTCGGCGGCCTCGAAGGCCTGGGTTGCCCGCAGGTTGTTCGCTGAAATGCGCTGCTCGAACATCAGTCCGCGGCTGGCGTAGGCGGCGGCCAGGGCCATCACCATGAACAGGCCCAGCACCATCACCAAGGTGGCTGCGCCGCGCTGGCGGGCTGCGGCAGGCTGGCGGGAGGGGGTGATGGGGTGCGCGTCCATGGGGGTTCAGGCCGGGCAGTTGCCCACCACGGCATCGTTGCGCAGGCGCACATTGCTGCGAACGCTGCGTTGCACCCGCGGGTCGTGCACGGCATTGCCCGTGATCAGCACGGTGACGTCGCGCACTTCCTGGCGTGGCGGGCAATTGGCCGCACCGGCCGCGCAGGCGTTGGCGCAGGGCAGTGCGATGTCGGTGCGGTTGACCTGGACCATGAAGGTGGTGACCCGCAGGGTGTTTGCGTCGGTCATGGCCTGCCAGCCGGCGCCGCCCATCAGCATCTCGATGGTCTGCCCGTTCAGCCGGAAGCCGCCCTGGTTGACCGTGTCCGCCGGTCCGGCGTCGGCCAGCCCGTGGGCATAGTTGAAGACCACGTTGCTGGTGACCACGCCATCGTCACCCGGGCTGACGCTGCCGTAGGGGTTGACCACGGCGGCCACCGTGGGCGCGCCAATGCCGTTCTGCGCGTTCACCCAGTGGCCGGCGCGGCGCAGGTCGCGTGCCACCAGGTCGGCCGCGGCGCGCAGGTCCTGCTGCACCTGGGTCTCCAGCATCAGCCGGCGGTTGTCGCCCAACTGGCTGCCCACCACCAGGCTGGCGCCGGCCACGACGAACATGCCCACCGCCAGGCCCACCATCAGCTCGACCAGGGTGAGGCCGCGTTGCCTGATGACCGGGGTGGGTTTCAACATGCGGGAACCCCCGACACCGTGCCACCGGGCGAGCACCGCTGCACCGCGCCGGCCGCGTTGGGCAGCAGGCGCAGGGCCAGACCGTGGTCGCTGGTGATGTCGATGCGCGCGTTGGCGGGTGCCAGCAGGCCCATGGGAGGCTGGAAGGACAGCATGTCCGTGCTGGGCGACGACGCGGCCATGATCACCCCGGTGGCGCGCCGAACCTGCACGGTCTTGATTTCCTGCCGCACGCCCGCTGGCAGGCAAACTCCGCCGGGGTTGCGCGTGCAGTCGCAGTTGGCGCCGCCGCCGCCGATGACCGTGGTGATGGCGTAACAGGTCATCAGGTTGTTGCTGCCGAAGTTCACCAGCACGTCGTTGGCCGAACCGCCTCGGCGAATGGCTTCGGTTCGCGCCAGGCGCAGGTCGGTGCTCAGCCCGTCTGCGATGCCGCGCACATGCTGGCGTTCCATCATTTCACCCACCGACGGTGCCGCCATCGCCAGCACCACGCCCAGCACCGCCAGCACCACCAGCGACTCCACCATCGTGAAGCCACGGTCGCGCAAGGCAGGAAGCCCGCGCATCAGCGCACCCAGCAGCGGTTGGCGCCGCCGTTGTCGTTGACGTTGGCTGCGTCGCTGGAGCTGTAACTCAGGTTGCCGCCGGCCAACGTGATCCGCAAGGTGGCGCAGCGGGTGTCCTGAACCTGCACCGACGACGTGGCGGTGGCCGTGGCCTGGAAGCCAGCGGCATTGGCCGCCACGATGGCCAGCGTGTAGTGGCCCGCCGGGCTGGTGGCGCTGGCGCCCAGCACGTTCAGGTCGGTGGTGTAGGTGGCGTTGTTGGCACGCCAGCGTTCCTGGGCCAACTGGATCTGGGTGAGGGCGGCCACGCCATCGGCTCGACGACCACGCTTGGCGTACTCGATGTAGTTCGGAATGGCCACCGCCGCCAGGATGCCTGCCATGGCCAGGCCCACTGACAACTCGATGATCGTGAAACCGTTCGCGCGACGCATGGAAAGGTGAAGGTAACAGATTGCGATGATCCACCGAATTGCACATTTAGGGTAGCGGGCTGTCCCCCGCTCGTCGGGGGTGGCAAACCGCCTGTCCTGCCCGGGTCGGTCCCTCAGCAATTGCGGTAGCCCGGCACCGTGCCAGCGACGGTGCAGGTGCGGATGCGCCCCACCACGTTCACCACCTGGTGCAGGCTGGCGCCGCCGGTGGATTCGACCCGCAGGGTGGCCGTGGGGGTGCTGGTGGCCAGCGTGCCGTCGAACAGGATGGAGCGCACCGCGCTGCGCACCTGCACGTTCGCTTCGGGGGTGATGCTCACGCTGCGCAGCACTTGCGCCGGGGCGTCACAGCGCGGGGCCTGGCCCGCATCGCAATGGCAGGCGTCGGCCGGGCCGGTGTGCACGATGTAGCAGCTGCCTGCCACCAGGCCGCCGGGGTTCAGGGTCAGGCGCACCGGATGGTTGCGCGTCACGGCCTCGCTGCGGGCCAGTTGCAGGTCGGTTTCCAGCAGTTCGGCCGTGCCTTTCAGCTGGTGCAAGCGAAATTGGGCTTCGAAGCTGGGCAGGGCGCCGCCGGCCACGATGCTCATCACGCACAGGGCGGCCAGCCCTTCGATCAGGCTCACGCCGCGTTGGCGGGCGGGGGTGTTGCGGGGCTGGTTCATCAAGGGCTCCTGCAGTGGATGTCGGGATGCATCCACTGTAGGAACCGGGGCGCCGCCGCGCTTCGCCCGCCGGGTGGTTTGGCGGGCCACACCGGGTGGGGGTGGGGTGCCATCCCCCGGGCGGGGGATGCGGCGTGATGCTTGTGGTGAAACCCCGCGCTGGGACAGGCGCTTCAGATGTCGCGGATCAGCTGTCGGAACTCGTCCACGTCCTCGAAGCTGCGGTACACCGAAGCGAAGCGCACGTAGGCCACCTTGTCAATGCGCTTCAACTCCCGCATGACCAACTCTCCCAGCTTGGTCGTGGGCACCTCGCGCGCGCCGGTGGCCAGCAGCTTGTCCTGGATGCGCTCCAGCGCGGCGTCCACCTGCTCCACGCTGACCTGGCGTTTGCGCAAGGCCAGCATCATGCTGGCCCGCAGCTTCGCCGGGTCGAAGTCGGCCCGCGTGCCGTCGCGTTTCACCACCGCCGGCAGCGCGATTTCCGGCCGTTCATAGGTGGTGAAGCGCTTGTCGCATTTCAGGCACTTGCGGCGGCGCCGGATGACGCCGCCTTCGTCCGACTCGCGCGTCTCGACGACCTGGGTCTCTTCGTGGGAGCAGTAGGGGCAGCGCATGGCCTGGGTTCGCCTTGCCCGGTGCAGCCGCGTTCAGCGGTAGACGGGGAAGTCCTTGGTCAGTGCGGCCACCTTGGCCCGCACCGCGGCGATGTTGGCCTCGTCGCGCGGCTTGTCCAGCACATCGGCAATCAGGTTGGCGGTGGCCACGGCCTGGGCTTCCTGGAAGCCGCGGGTGGTCATCGCGGGGCTGCCCAGGCGGATGCCGCTGGTCACCATCGGCCGCTCGGGGTCGTTCGGGATGGCGTTCTTGTTGCAGGTCATGTGCGCCATGCCCAGGAGGCCTTCAGCGTCCTTGCCGGTGATGCCCTTGGGCCGCAGGTCGACCAGCATCAGGTGGCTTTCGGTGCGGCCGGAGACGATGCGCAGGCCGCGCTGCACCAGGGTCTGCGCCATGGCGGCGGCATTTTTCACCACCTGTTGCTGGTAGGCCTTGAAGTCGGCCGAGGCCGCTTCCTTGAAGGCCACCGCCTTGCCGGCGATGACGTGCATCAGCGGCCCGCCCTGGATGCCGGGGAAGATGGCGCTGTTGATCTTCTTGGCGATGTCGTCGCCGCGCATCAGGATCAGGCCCCCGCGCGGGCCGCGCAGGGTCTTGTGGGTGGTGGAGGTCACCACGTCGGCGTGCGGCACCGGGTTGGGGTACACGCCGGCGGCAATCAGGCCGGCGTAGTGGGCCATGTCCACCATGAAGTACGCGCCCACGGCCTGGGCCACCTTCGCGAAGCGCTCGAAGTCAATGCGCAGCGCGTAGGCCGACGCCCCGGCGATGATCAACTTGGGCTTGGTTTCATGCGCCAGGCGTTCCATCGCGTCGTAGTCGATGGCTTCCTGGGCGTTCAGGCCGTAGGACACCACCTTGAACCACTTACCGCTCATGTTCAGCGGCATGCCGTGGGTGAGGTGGCCGCCTTCGGCCAGGCTCATGCCCATGATGGTGTCGCCGGGCTGCAGCAGGCCGAAGAACACGGCCTGGTTGGCCTGCGAGCCGCTGTTGGGCTGGACGTTCGCGTGCTCGGCGCCGAACAGGGCCTTCAGGCGGTCGATGGCCAGTTGTTCGACCACGTCCACGTTTTCGCAGCCACCGTAGTAGCGCTTGCCCGGGTAACCCTCGGCGTACTTGTTGGTGAGCTGGCTGCCCTGGGCGGCCATCACCGCAGGCGAGGTGTAGTTCTCGCTGGCGATGAGCTCAATGTGATCTTCCTGGCGCCGGTTCTCGGCCTGGATGGCGGTCCAGATCTCGGGGTCGACGTTGGCGATGGTGGATTGGGAGCGGTCGAACATGCTTGGCAGTCCTCTTCGAGGTGAAGACCCGCATCCGCCGGCAAGGGTGCGCGGCGGCAGGGCTGCCCAGGCGAACGGCTGACGCCAGGGCTGGATGGCCCGCCCTGGCCCGCGCTCCCCGGTGGTGTTCCACCTGGGGCCTGCCGGGTGTCCGGGCAGGCCCTTATCGCCAGTCGCGCGAAGATTGAAGTGTATCGAACTGCGGCCGCAGCCAACCTGACAGCCCCGCCGAAAGCGACTGTCGTTCAAAGGCCATCAGCGCATGGCAACTTGTTCGGGCTCGGCAGCCGTGGGCCCAGGGGCGGGCGGGTTGGCCGGTGACGCGGCGGGCGGTGTGGCGCGGGCCTCGGCCGCTGCGGAAGCCGCCGCCGGCGCACGCAGGGCCCCTCCGGCCGGTACGGCGAGTGATGCCGGCGTGGCCACCGGCGCCGACAGCGGCACCGGCGTGGGCAATGGCGCGTTGAAGGCGATGGTGCGGCCCTGCAGCACCTGCCTCAGGTGTTCCTGCTCGGCCAGCACCTTGGACGCGTAGCCACCGTCGTGGTCCAGGTTGGCGGCGCCCACGTAAAAGCGCAGGCCGTGCTCCAGCGAACCGGCGCGGGCGATGCATTCCTTCAGCACCTGCACACCCACGCGCAGGTTGGTCACCGGGTCAAAGGCGGCGTGGGTGCCGCCGAAGGCTTCGTACTTGTCGTCGTGGATGTGCGTCATCACCTGCATCAGGCCCTGCGCGCCCACCGGGCTTTGCGCGAAGGGGTTGAAGCTGGATTCGATCGCGATCATGGCCAGGATCAAGGTGGGGTCCAGGCTGGCCACGCGGCCGACGTCCCAGGCCTCTTTCACCAGCCGGCTCACCGGCTGCGGGGCCACGTGGTAGCGCCGCGCCAGCCAGTTGGCCACCAGCACCTGCTGGCGGGTGAGTTCGCTCGGGTCGGCCGCGGTGGCGCGGGCCACCGCGTCGGGCTCACTGAACTCCACCAGCGCGTTGCCACCGGGCACCGCGCGCGCTTCGTGGCGCTGCATCAGCCAGTCCAGGGCCTGGCGCTCGGCGCTTTCGCGCAGGTCGTCACGGCTGGCGGCAAACAACACCACCGCCACCACCGCCAGCCCCAGCAGGGCCAGGGAGTTGTGGCTCACCTCCAGCATGCCGTGACCAATGTCACGGGCAAAAACTGCCATCGACCGTCCACAGGCGCTGCACCATCGGTGCAACTTGTCCGTCGTATTCATCTTGTCCTTCCACGGGCGGTGCACCGGGGCTGCAGGCGTGCTGCGGGCCATGCGCGGGCGCCGTCGATAATCGCCAGCAGGTGAAGACAGAGACGGGTCTTCGGCGTGCGGCGCTGGTTTGGGGCCGGATCGTCCCCCCGTATCTCGGGGCGGGATTACCCTTGAAATCGGGTATGGATGGGATTCTAGGAAGCCGATTAATAACCGGTCAAGACTAAGGCCTTGGCTTCTAACTACTATATTGTATGAATTACCAAGACCTTCGCGAATTCATCGCCCAGTTGGAGAGTGGGGGCGAACTTATCCGGGTGACCGATGCAGTTTCCCCGAAGCTGGAAATGACCGCCCTGGCCGACCGGGTGCTGCGCCGCGGCGGACCGGCCTTGCTGTTCCAGAACGTTCCGGGCTACGGCATGCCGGTGCTGGCCAACCTGTTCGGCACCCCCCACCGGGTGGCGCTGGGCATGGGGGCCGACAGCCTGGCCGACCTGCGCCAGGTGGGCCAGGTGCTGGCCACGCTGAAGGAACCCGAGCCGCCGCGCGGCCTGAAAGACAGCGGCCGGCTGCTGGCCATGGCCAAGGCGCTGTGGGACATGAAGCCGACGCGCCGGCGCAGCGGCCCGGTGCAGGACGTGGTGCTGCAGGGCAGCGAGGTGGACCTGACGCGCTGGCCGCTCCAGACCTGCTGGCCGGGCGACGTGGGGCCGCTGTTGACCTGGGGCCTGGTCATCACCCGCGGCCCGCAGGGCGTGCCGGACGCGCGCAAGCGCCAGAACCTGGGCATCTACCGCCAGCAACTCATAGGCCGGCGGGAACTGATCATGCGCTGGCTGGCGCACCGCGGCGGGGCGCTGGACTTCCGCGCCTTCGCGCTGGCCAACCCCGGTCGGCCCTTTCCCATCGCCGTGGCGCTGGGGGCCGACCCGGCCACCACGCTGGGTGCGGTGACGCCGGTGCCCGACACCTTGTCGGAATACCAGTTCGCCGGCCTGCTGCGCGGCAGCCCGACCGAACTGGTGGACACCCAGGTGGGCGAAGAGGGCGCCTGGCTCCAGGCGCCGGCCACGGCCGAGGCCGTGCTGGAAGGCCACATCCCGACCGCCGAACCCGGCTTCGAGGGCCGCAGCGAAGCGGGCATTCCGGTGAAGGAATTTCGCGGCCACCTGCACGCCCTGGAGGGCCCGTTTGGCGACCACACCGGCTATTACAACGAACAGGACTGGTTCCCGGTGTTCCGGGTGGACCGCATCACCCACCGCCGCGACCCGATCTACCACTCCACCTACACCGGCAAGCCGCCGGACGAACCGGCCATGCTGGGCGTGGCGCTGAACGAAGTGTTCGTGCCCTTGCTGCAGAAGCAGTTTCCGGAGATCGTCGACTTCTACCTGCCGCCCGAAGGCTGCAGCTACCGCCTGGCCGTCATTTCCATCCGAAAGGCCTACGCCGGCCATGGCAAGCGGGTGATGTTCGGGCTGTGGAGCTTTCTGCGCCAGTTCATGTACACCAAGTTCATCGTCGTCACCGACGACGACGTGGATATCCGCGACTGGAAGGAAGTGGTGTGGGCCATCACCACCCGCATGGACCCGGTGCGCGACACCACGCTGGTGTCCGGCACGCCGATCGACTACCTGGACTTCGCGTCGCCTGAAAGTGGCCTGGGCGGCAAGATGGGCTTGGACGCCACGAACAAATGGCCCGGCGAGACCCACCGCGAATGGGGTCGGCCGATCGCGATGGACGCCAATGTGTCGCAACGCATGCAGGCCTTGCACGAACGCCTGTTCGGCGCGACCTGATTTTTTTGCGCTGAATCAGCAAGCGTGTGTTGCCAGGCCCTTGCGCGGCCAGGCGGCCGGGAGTAATGTTCGTTTGCCTAAAGTGATAGGCAAAACCCAAGTGCGCAGTCTCTGCGCCACAGGAGCCCCGGACCTCTTACCTCCGGATCTCCGTCGGTGGCCTCGCCACCCGCCCCTTCAGCCGTCAAAAGCTGAAGGGGTTTTGCATTCTGGGGCGCGACATTTCGCCTTGCTTCAGGCGCCGGACCACATGCCCAGCAGTTCATGCGCCACATGGCGCACCAGCGCTGCGCCGGTGGCCGACGGCAGCCAGTCCACCGAGCTGGCCGCGTCCGTGGCCAGTCCCATGGGGGCGGCCAACACGCGCATGCCGTAGTCATGGCGTTGCACTTCGGTCTCGAAGGCCCGCAGTGCGCGCCGCATGTGCCAGCCATGGGTGACCAGCACCACCTGCGTCACACCGGCCGGCTGCAGCAGGGCCAGGCTGCGCGCGGCGTTCTCGCGCGTGTCGCGCGACTCGGATTCCAGCCACCTCAGCGGCCGGCCGTAGTCGCGCTCGGCGATGCGGGCGGCGGCCTCGGCCTCTGCGGCGCCGATCGTTTCGCCCCAGCCCACGCCGCCGGAAAACATCACCGGCACGCCGGTCAGCCGCCCCAGGTGCAGGCCGTAGTGCAGGCGCGCCAGCGACATGGGAGACAGGTTGGACAGCCCATACTCCGGCGCCAGGGCCTCGCGCCCGCCCCCCAGCACCACGATGGCCAGCTTGCGCCCGCTGGCGGCGGCACGGCGCAACTCGGCCTGCTGCGCTGCGTCCAGCGCGGCGGGCGGTGCCAGCCACTGGCGCTGCATCCAGTGCCCCACGGCCGCGCATTGCGACAGCCACATCCCGGCGCAGGACAGCAGAATCACCGTCCAGGCCAGGCCTCGCCGCCAATACAGCATGCGCGCGCCCACCAGCATCAGCATGATGAAGGGCACCGGCGGCAGCACCCAGGCGGCGATCACGGGCTTCCAGGCTGTCCAGCCCAGCAAACCCAGCAGTTCATTCATCGAAAATCGTTCAGGTAATCTCGACAGCTTTGATTTTGGCCCAGCTTGGCGCGGGCACCTGAGAGGAAAACGACGATGAAGCCTTGGCTGCGGGCCTTGCGCTGGGTGGCGGTGGGTGTGGCGGTGTTGGTTCTGGCGCTGGCCTTGGCCTGGCTGGCCGGTCCTTCCCTGATCAAGGCGCAAATAGAACAGCGCGGCTCGGCGGCGCTGGGGCGCGCGCTGCGCGTGGGCGAGGTGTCCGTCCAGCCGCTGCGCCTGGAGGTGACGCTGCGCAAGTTGCAATTGGCCGGTGCGGCGGGGTCCAACCCCAAGGACCCGCAGGCCAGCATCGAGCGCCTGCGCATGGACCTGAACTGGCATTCGCTGTTCCGCCTGGCGCCCGTGGTCGAAGCGGTGGAGGTGGATGCGCCCAAGCTGCGCATCGCCCGCGTGGCCGAGGGCCGCTACGACATCGACGACATCGTGCAGCGCCTGCGCCCCGACCCGAAAGAGGCCCCCAGCCCGACGCCGAAGTTCGCGCTTTACAACGTGAAGCTGCGGGGCGGCGAGTTCCGATTCGACGACCGCCCCGTGGCGCGCCAGCAGCGGGTGACCAAGCTCAACGTCACATTGCCCTTCCTGTCCAACCTGCCGGCCGACCTGGAAGCCAATGTCGAACCGCGCGTGGCCTTCCTGCTGAACGGCACGCCCTTTGACAGCGGTGCCGTGGCCACCCCTTTCGCGCAGGCCCGCCAGGCCGACCTGACGCTGAAGTTCGACGGCTACCAACTGGAAGCCCTGCAAGCCTACCTGCCCAAGGACCTGCACCTGCGCCCGCAGCGTGGCAAGCTGGACGCCCAGCTGGCGCTGCGCTTCACGCAGGACGACGACGGCTCGCGCGTCACGCTGCGCGGCGAGCTGGCCGCGCGCGACGTGCGCATCAACGACGCCGCCGGCCAGCAAGTGGCCACCTGGCAGGTGCTGCGCCTGGGCCTGAACGAAGTGCGACCGCTGGAGCGCCGCGTGGCCTTGGGCACCCTGCGCCTGGACGGCCTGGTGGCCGATGTGCGCCGAAGTGCCGACGGCCGGTTGAACCTGCAGCCGCCGGTGGCGGCCGGCGCGGCCTCCGCACCGCAGGCCGAGGCGCCCGCCGAGGGCAAGGACGGGCGCTGGTCGGTGCAGGTGGACAAGGTGGAACTCAGCGGCGCGCAACTGCAATGGCGCGACGACACCGTGCAGCCCGCCGCGGCGCTGCAGGCCCGCGGCGTGGACCTGCGCCTGGGTGCGCTGGCCTGGCCGCTGGCCGCACCGGTGGACGTGAAGCTGGCCGCCGACCTGGTGCAGGGCGAAAAATTCCAGCCCGCCGGTCGCGTGGTGGCCGAAGGGTCCCTGGCGCCCGACACCGCTGCCATCGCGCTGGAACTGACCGACCTGGTGCTGGACCACGCCAACCCCTACCTCGGTGCCGTGCTGGCCACCCGGCTGGAGGGCCGGCTCAGCGCCACCGGGCAGTTGCAATGGTCCCAGGGCGAGACGCCCCGCAGCAAGTTGAAGCTGGGTTCGCTGAAATTGGCCGACCTGCGGCTGCTGGAAAGCAACGTCAAAGGGGCGCCAGCCGGCCTGAGGAGCCTGGATCTGACCGACACCGACATCGACCTGCTGGCCCACACCGTCATTGTGGCCAAGGCCAATCTGTCGCAGCCCAGCCTGTCGCTGCTGCGGGATTCGGACGGCCGCTGGAATGCCAGCCAGTGGCTGCGCGCCGATCCCGCCGCGGCCGGCAGCGCGAAGAAGGCCGGGTCGCCGGCGGCCGCCGCTTCGCTGGCCACCAAGCCGCCGTCCGGACCGGCGGCGGCCAAAGCCACGTCGGGCGTCGCCGTGGCGAAAGCGGCGTCGGCCCCCCGGCCCGCATCGTCCGCGAGCGCGGCCTCGTCCTCGTCGGATTCGCCGGTCTGGCAGGTGGATGTGCGTGACTTCAAGATGGATGGCGGCCGCCTGCGCCTGTTCGACGCCATCCACGGCGATCCGCCGGTGACGCTGGACGTGGACAACATCAAGCTGGGTGTGCAAAGCCTGCGTTGGCCCACCGACGCCAAGACTCCGCTCGCCGCTGTGCAGTTCAGTGCCCGCGTGCTGCCGCTTCGCAGCGGCAGCGAAGACCGCCCTGGCCAACTGGACTGGCGGGGCAAGGTGCTGGCCAGCCCGCTGCGCGCCGAAGGCACGCTGGTGGCCGAGCGGTTGCCCCTGCACGCGCTGGAACCCTATTTCTCCGGCCCTGCCACGCTGGACCTGGTGCGCGCTGAATTGGGCTGGAAGGGCGACTTCAGCGTGAAGCAGGACGCCACCGGCTGGACCGTGGCGGCGCGTGGCGATGCGCTGCTGGCCGACCTGAACCTGGCCGCGCGCAAGGCCGGCGGTGGGGGCGACGAACTGCTGGCCTGGCAGTCGCTGGCCCTGCAGGGCGTGCAGTTGGCGCTGGCGCCGGGCGGGCGGCCCCAGGTGGACATCAACGAGGCCACGCTGTCGGACTTCTACGCCCGGTTGGTGGTCACCGAGCAGGGCCGGCTGAACCTGCAGGAAGTGGGCGGGGCGCCGGTGCCCGTGGCGGCGGGTGCGTCGGCGGCTTCGGCCACTGCCCCCGCCGCGTCGGCCAGCGCCGCGCCCGCGGACACGAGCGAGTTGCCCCTGGTGCTGAGCGTGGGCCGCACCAAGCTGGTCAATGGCAAGGTGGATTTTGCCGACCGCTTCATCCGCCCCAACTACAGCGCTGCGCTGACCGAATTGAACGGCAGCCTGGGCAAGTTCCAAAGCAACAACCGCGACATGGCCACGCTGGAGTTGCGCGGCCGTGCCGCCGGCACCGCTGCACTGGAAATTGCCGGCAGCATCAACCCCACCGCGCGGCCGTTGGCGCTGGACATCCGCGCCAAGGCCAGCGACCTGGAACTGGCGCCGCTGTCGCCCTATGCCGGCAAGTACGCGGGCTACGCCATCGAACGCGGCAAGCTCACGATGGAGGTGGACTACAAGATAGCCCCCGACGGCAAGCTGGACGCCAAGAACAAGGTGGTGCTGAACCAGCTGACCTTCGGCGACAAGGTGGACAGCGCCGAAGCCACCAAGCTGCCGGTGCTGCTGGCGGTGGCGCTCCTGAAGGACCGCAACGGCGTCATCGACATCAACCTGCCGGTGTCGGGCAGCATCAACGACCCGCAGTTCAGCGTGGGTGGGGTGGTGTTGAAGGTGATCGTCAACCTGCTCACCAAGGCCCTGACGGCGCCCTTCGCGCTGCTGTCGGGGGGCGGCAGCGAAGACCTGAGCCTGGCCGACTTTGAACCCGGTACGGCGCGCCTGTCGCCCAAGGGCCGGGCGGTGGTGGACAAGGTGGCGCAGGCCCTGCTGGACCGCCCGGCGCTGCGCATGACGGTCACCGGCGCGGCCGACCCGGTCAGCGAGCGCGCGGCCATGCAGGCCGAAGCGCTGGCCCAGTCCCTGCGCAACGAGCACCGACGCGACAAGCTGCGCGGCGGCGCCGCCAGCGACGCCACCCTGCCGCCACCCACCACCGAGGAAAGGGCACGCCTGCTGCGCGTCTTGTTCAACGAAGCCCCCGGCAGGGCCAAGGTCCCCGCAGGCACCAAGGAGCCGCCGCTGGCCGAGATGGAAGCCGCGCTCCGGGCCGCCATGCCCGTGAACACCGACACCGCGCGCGACCTGGCGCTGCAGCGCGGCCTGGCCGTGCGCGACGCCCTGGTGGCCAAGGGCCTGCCGAGTGAACGCCTGTTCCTGGCCGCGCCCAGGTTGCGCGCGACGGGCGAGGACGATGCCGCCTGGACGCCGCGGGTGCAGTTGTCGCTGTCGGCGCAGTGAATGATGTTGCAACTTCAGGGTCTGGTTCATAACCACCCGGGTGCCGCGCCGCTGCGCTTTCCTGATTTCCAGGCCAGCGGCCCGCAGCCGCTGCTGCTGCGCGGGCCGTCGGGCAGTGGCAAGTCCACCCTGCTGGCGCTGATGGCCGGACTGCTGACGGTGCAGCAAGGGCGCCTGGTGGTGGCCGGCACCGACCTGTGCGGCCTGGGCGCGCGGGCTCGCGACGCCTGGCGCGGTGCCGCCCTGGGCGTGCTGCCGCAGCGCCTGCACCTGAGCCCCACGCTCAGCGTTCACGACAACCTGGCGCTGGCCTATGTGAGCGCTGGCCTGCCCGTGGACCGCGCCCGCATCGACGGCCTGCTGTCGCACCTGGGCCTGAGCGGGCTGGCCGCTCGCCGGCCGGGCGCCTTGAGCGGTGGCCAGGCCCAGCGTGTGGCGCTGGCGCGCGCCTTGCTGCGCCGCCCGCAGGTGCTGCTGGCCGACGAGCCCACCGCCAACCTGGACGATGCCCATGCCGCCCGCGTCATGGCCCTGCTGGCCCAGGCCGCGGCGACGGGGGACGGTGCTGCGCCGGCCCTGCTGGTGGTGGCCACGCACGACGCCCGCGTGGTGGCCGCGCTGCCGCAGGCGCGTGAACTGCGGCTGCCGGCGCCAGCCGAGGTGGAAACATGAGCCTGGCCCGGCTGGCCTGGACCTGGGCCTGGGCGCGCCCCTTGGTGGCGGCGCTGAACCTGGCCCTGCTGGCCCTGGGCGTGGCGGCGATGACGCTGCTGATCCTGCTGTCCGAACAGCTGCAGCATGCGGTGCAGCGCGACCTGGCCGGCATCGACCTCGTGGTGGGCGCCAAGGGCAGCCCGCTGCAGTTGATCCTGTCCGGCGTGTTCCACCTGGACGTGCCCACCGGCAACATCCCGCTGGCCACCGTGGACACGCTGCGCGGCCAGCCCCTGGTGGCGCAGGCCCTGCCGCTGTCGCTGGGCGACAGCCTGCGTGGCTTTCGCATCGTGGGCACCGAGCCCGACTACATCGCGCTGTACGGCGCCAGGCTGGCGCAGGGCGCTGTCTGGACGGCGCCGATGCAGGCGGTGCTGGGCGCGCAGGTGGCGCGCGAAACCCGGCTGGCGCCGGGGGCCCGGTTTGCCGGCAGCCATGGCCTGGCCGAAGAAGGCGCCGCACATGCCGACACGCCCTACCAGGTGGTGGGTGTGCTGGCCCCGTGCGGCTGTGTGCTGGACCGCCTGGTGCTGACCGGCCTGGCCTCGGTGTGGGCGGTGCATGAACACCACGAAGCAGGCCCCGGCGGCGGCGCCACGCATGACGAACATGAAGACCACGCCGCCGAAGACGCCGCCAGGGAGGTGACGCTGGTGCTGCTGCGCTACCGCAGCCCCCTGGCCGCGGTGAGCCTGCCGCGCTGGGTGAATGCCCAGGCCGGCCTGCAGGCGGCGGCGCCGGCGCTGGAAAGCGCGCGCCTGCTGCGCATGGTGGGCGTGGGCACCGACGTGCTGCGCGCCCTGGCCGCGCTGCTGCTGGTGGTGGCCGCGGTGTCGGTGTTCATCGCCCTGGTGCACGCGGTGCGCGAACGCGAGCACGACCTGGCCACGATGCGGCTGCTGGGCGCGTCGGCGGGCCGCGTGGCCGGCCTGGTTGCACTGGAAGCGCTGCTGCTGGCTGCGTTGGGCGCCGCGCTGGGGCTGGCGCTGGGCCATGGGCTCACGCAAGCGCTGGGCGCCCAATTGGCGCAAGATCGCTCCCTGGCGGTCTCGGGCCTGTGGTGGTCGCTGGACGAAGCGGGGCTGGTGGCGGGCACCGGGGCCCTGGCCTTGCTGGCCGCGGCGCTGCCGGCCTGGCGCGCGGCGCGCCTGGATGTGATGCGTTTGCTGCAAACTGCGGGCTGACGCCTGCCCGATCGAGGACCTTCCCCATGAAACTGCTGCAAACCTTGCTGATGGCCGCCACGGTGGCGCTGAGTGGTGGCGTGGCGGCCCAAGGCACCACCGCCGGCGGCGGCATCCCCGGCGTGGGCAGCGGCCCCGGCTACCACGACCCACGCAG
Source organism: Burkholderiales bacterium JOSHI_001 (assembly GCA_000244995.1). NCBI lineage: Bacteria > Pseudomonadati > Pseudomonadota > Betaproteobacteria > Burkholderiales > Burkholderiales bacterium JOSHI_001. Next base: position 1,711,408 of record CM001438.1, read on the forward strand.
CCCCTTCAAGCCGCTGCAGGACAAGGAGGGCGTGGTGCCCTGGTCCACGCTGGCGTCGGTGACCACCAAGACCGAAAACAAGCGCCTGGTGCCGGTGTTCCCGCAGCCGGTGCAGGCCTTGAACAACCAGACGGTGAAGGTGCAGGGCTTCATGATGCCGCTGGAGCCGGGTGACAAGCAGAGGCACTTCCTGCTCTCGGCCGTGCCCACCAGTTGCGCCTTCTGCGTGCCTGCCGGGCCGGAGGGCCTGGTGGAGGTGCGCAGCAAGACGGCCGTGAAATACACGCTGGAGCCGGTGGTGGTGGAAGGGCGCATGAGCGTGCTGGTCAACGACCCCTACGGCCTGTACTACCGCGTGGGCGACGCCCAGCCCACGCCTTGACCGGGGCTGCGCTGAACATCTGATGCGCTACTTCCCCGATCCCCTGGCGCGCCTGCGCCGGCAGCGCCTGCCGCTGTGGCTCGCCTGGCTGCTGGCGCTGTGCCTGCTGGGTGCACAGGGCCTGGGGCAGGGGCACGCCCTGGCGCACGGCCACGGCCTGCCGAACGGGCTGGCGGTGGCCGCCCCGGCAAGCGATGCCCTGGCGGACGACGCCGCCAGCGGCCCTTCTTTGTTCGCCGGCCACGAGGCCGGCTCAGCCACCTGCCGGCTGCTGGACCAACTGGCGCCCGACGCCTTGGTGCTGCCGGCGCTGGCGCTGCCGCAGGCGCTGCCGGTGGCCCCGGCCTGCACCCCGGTTTCACCTTCACCTCGCGTCCTGCCGGCACCGTGCCTGCCGCAGGCACGCGCTCCGCCGATGGCGGCCTGCGCCTGAGCGCGCCCCGCCACCCTGGCCGCTGACCTTCGGGTCGGCCCATCCTCGTTTCCAGACCTGTCACGCCATAGGGCCCGCTTGCCGGGCCGGTCGCGGCGTGACGGTGTCGCCCAATTTCGAATGCCCATGAACTTTCACCTCTTCCCCTGGCGGTCACGCCAAAGTCTGCCCAAGCGCCCGCTGCGCCTGGGCCTGTTCGCCAGTGCCTGCAGCTTCACGCTGGCGGCCAGCGCCCAGTCCAGCGCCGCGGCGGCCGCGGACGCCACGCCCACCGTGGTGATCACCGGCAACCCCTTGCGCCGCAACGACCTGGACCGTCCGGTCAACAGCCTGGGCGGCGACGAACTGCAGCGCCGCCGCGCCGCCACCCTGGGCGAGACGCTGGACGGCCTGCCCGGCCTGGCCGGCAGTGGCTTCGGCCCCAATGCCAGCCGCCCGGTCATCCGTGGGCTGGACGGCGACCGCGTGCGCCTGCTGGACAACGCCGGCGCCAGCATCGACGCATCCAACCTCAGCTTCGACCATGCCGTGGCGCTGGACCCGCTGGTGGTCGAGCGCGTGGAGGTGCTGCGCGGCCCGGCCGCGCTGCTGTACGGTGGCAACGCCACCGGCGGCGTGGTGAACACCATCGACAACCGCATCCCGCGCGCGCCGGCCAGCGGGATCGGCGGCCGTGCGGAACTGCGCGGGGGCGGTGCCGTGAGCGAACGCACCGGGGCCGCCGTGCTGGAAGGCGGGCAGGGTGCTTGGGCCTGGCATGCCGATGCCTTTGGCCGCCGCACCAGCGACCTGGCGGTGCCGACCTTCACCCCCGTGCGCGACGGCGCGGCCGAAGCGCCCACCCAGCGGGTGGCCAACAGCGCGGCCCAGGCCCGGGGCGGTGCGCTGGGCGCCAGCTGGTTCGGCAGCGGCATGCGCCTGGGTGCGGCCGTGGACAGCCTGCGCAACGTCTACGGGGTGGTGGTGGAGCCCGATGTCACCATCCACATGCAACGTGAGCGTGCGCTCGCGGACGGGGAGTGGACCTGGCGCCAGGGGCCCTTTTCGCGCCTGAAACTCAACGGCAGCCACACCCGCTACCAGCACGACGAGGTGGAAGGCGACGGCAGCATCGGCACGCGCTTTTCCAGCACTGGCCAGGACCTGCGGCTGGAACTTCAGCAGGCCGCGCGCGGCCCCTGGCAGGGGGTGCTGGGTGCGCAATTTGAATCCATGCGTTTCTCGGCGCTGGGCGAAGAGGCCTTCGTGCCGGGCACCCGCACCCGCTCGGCCGCGCTGTTCACCTTGCAGCAGCTGGACCTGCTGCCGGCGATCACCCTGAGCGGCGGCCTGCGCACCGAGCAGGTGAAGGTGTCCTCCGACGGCGACCCCGCCGGCGCCGCCGAACTGCGCTTCGGCGCCGCTGCCTCGCGGCGCTTCTCACCCGTGTCGGCCACCGTCAGCCTGGACGGGCGATTTGCCCCCGGCTGGAGCGCCAGCGCCACGCTGGGCCACACCGAGCGCGCGCCGGCCTACTACGAGCTGTACGCCAACGGTGTGCACGTGGCCACCGCCGCTTATGAACGGGGCGACACCAGCCTGGACACCGAACGCAGCCGCCACCTGGAACTGGGCCTGCGCTGGCGCGACGCCGACCAGGAGGTGAAGCTGCAGGCCTTCCAGACGCGGTTCGCGCGCTTCATCGCGCTGCAGGCCACAGGCACCGACATCGACACCGGCGACGGCAGCACTGTGCCCGAATACGCCTTCCGTTCCGTGCGCGCGCGCATGCACGGGCTGGAACTGGAAGCCCGCACGGCCTGGAACGCCGCCGCCTGGCGCTGGGGCGTCAACGCCACGCTGGACCTGGTGCACGGTACCGACCTGGACAGCCAGCAGCCGCTGCCGCGCCTGCCGCCGCGGCGGGTGGGACTGGGGCTGAGCGCGCAGCAGGGCCCGTGGCTGCTGGGCCTGGACCTGCGGCACCTGGCCGCGCAGCGCCGGGTGCCGGCGCTGGACCTGGCCACGCCCGCGGCCACGCTGGCGAACCTGTTCGCCAGTTGGCGCCAGGCGCTGGCGGGTGGCGCCGAAGCGCTGTGGACCCTGAAGCTGGAAAACGCCGGCAACGCGCTGGCCTACAACGCCAGTGCCGTGCGCACGGTGCGTGAACTGTCACCGCTGCCGGGGCGCGCGCTGTCGGCGTCGGTGCGTGTGAACTTCTAGCGCGATGGCGCCCGGTCGTTTCAGGGCGCCAGGCGCTCGCGCACCCAGGCACCCTGTTCATCCAGGCGGTAGCACAGCCGGTCGTGCAGCCGGCTCTTGCGGCCCTGCCAGAACTCCCAGCGCTGCGGCAAGAGGCGGTAGCCGCCCCAGTGCGGCGGGCGCGGCGGGTGCAGCAGGTGCTGGGCCGCCACCTTGGCGGCATTGGCCACCAGTTCGGCGCGCGAGGCGATGACCTGGCTTTGCGGCGAGGCCCAGGCGCCGATGCGTGAATCCAGCGGGCGGCTGGCGTAGTAGGCGTCGCTGTCCTCGGCCGAGGTCTTTTCCACCGTGCCTTCGATGCGCACCACGCGCTCCATCTCCACCCAATGGAATTGCAGTGCGGCGTGGGGGTTGGCAGCCAGTTCGCGGCCCTTGCGGCTGCCGTAGTTGGTGTACCAGACGATGCCGCGCGCGTCGCAGCCCTTGATGAGCACGATGCGCGTGGACGGCCGTCCGTCCACACCCACGGTGGCCAGCGTCATGGCATTGGGTTCGGGCACGCCGGCGTCCAGCGCCTGCTGCATCCACAACTCGAACTGCTGCAGCGGCACCGCGGCAGCCCGGGCTTCTTCCAGTTCATCGCGCTCGTAGCTCTTGCGCAGGTCGGCCAGGGGCTTGTTCATGGGGGCAAGTATGCCCAGTTCGGGCGTTGGCCCTGGCTCAATCCACAAGGCAGGTTTGTGCCTAAGGACAATGACGTAGGTGATCGCCCCAGTGTCGATGTGGGCGTGTGCAACGCATGCTTGCAGCGGTCCATCCTCTACAGCCCAGCGGCCCTGGAAAGATGGGATGAGGGCGCTTCCCGGCCACAGGCACAACAACATGAACAGGCGACCCGTCGTCATCGTCCTGGCTGCAGGACGCGGCGTTCGATTCAAGGGCAGCGCGCACAAGCTGGCGCAGCCTTTCGGTGCGTCCACCGTGCTGGGCACCACCTTGGGACACGTGATCGAGAGCCACCTGCCCTTCCTGGTGGTCACCACCGATGTGCTGGCCGCGGAAGCGGCGCGACAGGTGGCCTTGCGCGACATCATCACCCTGCCGGTGCCCGGCGACAGCGAACGTGACACCGGCATGGGCGTTTCCATTGCCGCCGGCGTGGCCGCCCGGGCCGATGCCGCCGGCTGGCTGGTGCTGCCGGCCGACATGCCGCTGGTGCAGCCCGCCACCATCGTGGCGGTGGCCAAGGCGCTGGGGCAGTACCCGGCGGTGTACGCCCAGCATCGGGGCCGCCGCGGCCACCCGGTGGGCTTTGCCGCGGAGCTCTATCCCGAACTGGCGCAACTCACGGGCGACGACGGCGCGCGCCGCGTGCTGGCGCGCTACCCGTCCAACGCGGTCGATGTGGACGACCCCGGGGTGCTGATGGACGTGGACACCGAAGCCGACCTGGCCGCGCTGCACGGGGCGTCGGCGGCGCAGGCGCTGGCAGCACGCGGGCGGGGCAAGCCCGTCTGATCAGGCCAGTGCGTGGCGCCGTGCCAGCGCCACCATGCGCGCGATCTCACGGTCCTGCATGCCGTGCGCTTCCAGCGCGCGGGCGGTTTCCAGCAGGTACTGCAAGGTGCTGCCGTAGCGGCCCTGGGCGTGCCGCAGCACATGCAGCAGTTCGTCGTCGCTCAGGCTGGGGATGTAGGCGGGGCTGCTGCGCTTGAGCGTGAAGGCCAGCGCCCGCACCGGGCCGTCTGCGGTGTGGCAGGGTAGCCAGCGCGGGTCGTACACGCCGGTGGGCATTTCGCGGGCCCACAGCCTGTCCAGTTCGCAGGCCGCCTGTTCGGGTTGCAGGCGGTAGACCATGCCCTTGCAACTGCCGCCCGGCACCAGCGCGAACACCAGGCCGGGTTGTTCCGGCGTGCCGCGGTTGACGCGCGAGCGCATGCGCAGCGCGCGGTGCCAGCCGCGCACACTGGCCGGCCGGTGCTCCGCAGCGTCGAATTCGGGCCGCCAGATCAACGACGCATAACCGAACACCCACAGCGGGCCGCGCCCGCCCCATTCGGTGCGGGTGCGTTCCAGCAAAGGGGCAGGGTCGCGCAGCGGCGTGACGGCGTGCATGGGCGAAAGCAAGCATGCCATGGGCCAACAGCGGGCGCCTTCCCCACAACCCTCCTGGCGTGTGCTTGATTTGACGATGTAACCAGGTTACTTGATAATTGAGTGCAAGGTTACAACCCGCTGCGCCTCCAGCGCAAGCCGCCGCCCGCCATGCACGCCACCCTGCAAGCCATCACCGCCCGCATCCGCGAACGCAGCGCCGCCACCCGCGCGGCTTACCTGGCCCAGGTGGACCGCCTGGCCGGCCGCACCCGCGGCGCCGACCGCATGGGCTGCGCCAACGTGGCCCACGCCTTTGCCGGCATGGAAGGCGACGACCGTTTCCGGGTGGTGGCCGAGAAGGCGCCCAACCTGGCGGTGGTGACGGCCTACAACGACATGCTGTCGGCCCACCGCCCCTACGAAGGCTATCCGGAGCAGATCCGCCGCGCCGCGCACGCGCTGGGCGCCACGGTGCAGGTGGCCGGCGGGGTGCCGGCCATGTGCGACGGCGTCACCCAGGGCCAGCCGGGCATGGAGCTCAGCCTGTTCTCGCGCGACACCATCGCCATGGCCACCGCCATTTCACTCAGCCACGACGTGTTCGACGGCGCGCTGCTGCTGGGCATCTGCGACAAGATCGTGCCCGGCCTGCTGATCGGTGCACTGCACTTCGGCCACCTGCCTTGTGTGTTCGTGCCCGCCGGACCCATGTCCACGGGGTTGAGCAACAGCGCCAAGGCCAAGGTGCGCGAGCAGCACGCCCAAGGCCTGGTGGGCCGCGAAGAACTGCTGGCGGCCGAGCAGGCGGCCTACCACGGCGTGGGCACCTGCACCTTCTACGGCACCGCCAACAGCAACCAGATGCTGCTGGAAGCCATGGGCCTGCACGTCCCTGGCGCGGCCTTCGTGCACCCGCAGGAGCCGCTGCGCGAGGCGCTCACGCGCGAGGCGGTTTCCACCCTGCTGTCCATCACAGCGGCCAAGCGCTTCACGCCCATCGGCCGGCTGGTGGACGAACGCGTCATCGTCAACGCCATGGTGGCCCTGCTGGCCACCGGCGGCAGCACCAACCACCTGATCCACTGGGTGGCGGTGGCGCGCGCGGCCGGCGTCCTGATCGACTGGGACGACTTCTCGGCCCTGTCGGCGGTGGTGCCGCTGCTGGCGCGCGTCTACCCCAATGGCGCGGCCGACGTGAACCAGTTCCAGGCCGCCGGTGGCACCGGCTGGGTGCTGCGCGAATTGCGCGATGCCGGCCTGCTGCATGCCGACGTGGCCACGGTGCACGCCGACGGCATCTCTGCCTACACCCGCGTGCCGGAACTGCAGGGCGAGCGTGTGCAGTGGGTGGACACGCCGGCCGCCAGCGGCGACGAGTCGGTGGTGCGCACGGCGTCAGCGCCGTTTTCGCCCACCGGCGGGCTGCAACTGCTGCAGGGCAAGCTGGGCCGCGCGGTTATCAAGGTCAGCGCGGTGCCGGACGACCGCCACGTCGTCGAAGCCCCGGCGCGGGTGTTCACCAGCCAGGAAGCGATGCTGGCCGCCTTCAAGGCCGGAGAACTGGCGCGCGACGTGGTGGTGGTGGTGCGATTCCAGGGCCCGCGCGCCAACGGCATGCCCGAACTGCACAAGCTGACCCCGCCGCTGGCGGTGCTGCAGGGCCAGGGCTTCAAGGTGGCCTTGGTCACCGACGGCCGCATGAGCGGCGCGTCGGGCAAGGTGCCGGCGGCCATCCACGTCAGCCCCGAGGCCCTGGCCGGCGGGCCGCTGGCCAAGGTGCGCGACGGCGATGTCATCCGAATGGACGCCACCATGGGCCTGCTGGACGTGCTGGTGCCCGACGCCGAATGGGCCGCGCGCGAGGTCGCCACGGCGGATGCGGCCCACAGCGCCGAGCACGGTCATGGCCTGGGCCGTGACCTGTTCGCCGGCCTGCGCCGCAACGTCAGCACGGCCGAAGAGGGCGCCTGCAGCTGGTTGTGACCCATCCACTTTGACGAGAACACCCATGATGAACACCCTGGAACTGACCCAAGCCGGCCCGGTGATCCCGGTGATCGTGCTCGACCGCGTGGCCGACGCCGTACCCCTGGCCGAGGCCCTGGTGGCCGGCGGGGTGCGCGTGCTGGAAGTGACCCTGCGCACGCCGGTGGCGCTGCAGTGCATCGCCGCCATCGCGCGGGCGGTGCCGCAGGCCATCGTGGGCGCAGGCACGGTGCGTTCGGCCGCCGATGCGCGGGCCGCACGCGACGCCGGCTGCCGTTTTGCCGTGAGCCCGGGCTACACGGCGGAAGTGGGTGCGGCCTGCCGCGACGCGGGCTTGGCCCTGCTGCCCGGCGTGGCCACCGCCAGCGAGGTGATGGCCGCCAACGCCGATGGCCTGAACTTCCTGAAGTTCTTCCCGGCCACGGCCGCAGGGGGCATCCCGATGTTGAAGGCGCTGGGCGGGCCCTTCCCCGATGTGGTGTTCTGCCCCACCGGCGGCATCACGCCCGAGACCGCGCCGCAGTTCCTGGCCTTGCCCAACGTGAAGGTGTGCGGCGGCTCCTGGCTGACCCCGGCTGACGCGATGGCGAAGGGCGACTGGGCCCGCATCACCCAACTGGCGCGCGCGGCGCAGGCCCTGCGCGCCTGATCGCCCGGCTGGCCGAACCCGCCCGCAAGCGGGTGCCGCGCCGCTTGAGCCGTTTGCCCGTGATCGGCGGCGTAAGCGAGAGAACCCCCACCGCAGGGCCGGCCCGGCCTGTGCGGACAGGGGCCCCTCAAGCCACGCATGGAGATCGCGATGAAACACCCCCTGTCCCTGGCCAGCGGCCTGGTGCTGAGTGCCCTGACCCTGGCCCTGGCCGCCTGCGGTGGCGGCGACAGCGCCCCGGCCGCCGGTTCGAACGCCGGCAACAACGCGGGCAACAACCAGGCCGGCAACAGCGGCGGCGGTACCTCTGCCGATGGCCCCACCGTGGACGCCGCCCTGCTGGCCAAGCTGTGCCCCAGCTTCAACGCCGGCGCCCGCACCTATTCGAACTGCAAGTCCAGCAGCGATGCCAGCGTGAACGCGCTGCTGATCGACATCAACATCTGGCTGGCGGCCAATTCGCCCACCAAGGCGGTGAGTGCCTCGCCCGCACCGGACGCCAGCTACGGCGTGGTCGCCGGGAACGCCTGCGGCTTTTCCTTCGAGCCCGGGCTGGGGCTGTGGATGATGACCCTGAAAAACGCCGCCGGCCCGGTGCTGGGTTGGACCGGCACCGCGATGGACACGGTGCAGGTCAATGCCGCCGGCGCCATCATCTACATGAGCGTTTCCAAGGACGCCACCGGTGCGGGCTTCACCAATGCCAGCGGCGAGATGGAGATCAACTTCCCCGGCGTGACCCAGGGCACCGCCACCGAAGTGGTCTACGGGCTGGACGCCAAGCTCTTGAGCTGCAAGATGAAGTGAACGCGGCGCGGGGCCGATGGGGGCCGCGTGGCGCCGGGCCGGGACTGGCCTAGACCGTCATGCTGCCCACGCCGGCCAGCACCAGCACGCCCAGCACCGCGAACACCACCGCCGCGATGCGGTGCACCCAGGCCACCGGCACGAATTTCGTCGCCTTGTCGCCCAGCAGCACCGCGGGCACATTGGCCAGCATCATGCCCAGGGTGGTGCCGGCGGTCACCACCACCAGCGCGTGGTACTTGGCGGCCAGCATCACGGTGGCGATCTGGGTCTTGTCGCCCATCTCGGCCAGGAAGAAGGCCACGGTGGTGATGCCGAACACGCCCAGCCGGCCGTGGCCCTGGCCTTCCACCTCGTCCACCTGGTCGGGAATCAGCATCCAGGCCGCCACGGCCAGGAAGGACGCCCCCAGGATCCAGCGCATCCACTGCGGGTTCACCACGCTGGTGATCCAGGACCCCAGCGCGCTGGCGCCGGCGTGGTTGGCCAGGGTGGCCACCAGGATGCCGGCAATGATGGGCAGGGGCTTGCGAAAGCGCGCCGCCAGCAGCAGGGCCAGCAACTGGGTCTTGTCGCCGATCTCGCCCAGGGCCACCACACCGGTGGACACCGCAAACGCCTCCCAGCTCATCGAATGCCTCTCAGACGTTCACGGTGTAGTTCAGGGCGCGCCGGCCGCCGTCCACGTACAGCAGCTCGCCGGTGATGTAGCGGGCCGCGTCGCTCAGCAGGAAGGCCACCGCGTCGGCCACCTCTTCGGGCTGGCCCAGGCGCTTCATCGGCGTGCGGCCCAGGATGCGCGAGCGCGCCTCGTCGCTGGTCAGCACGGCCTGCTGCGCCAGTTCGGTGGCAATGGTGCCGGGCGCCACCGCGTTCACGCGGATGCCCTGGTCGGCCAGGGCCAGGGCCATGGCCCGGGTGAGCTGGTCGACGCCGCCTTTGCTGGCGTTGTAGCTGGCGATGCTGGCGATGGCCATCACGCCGTTCACCGAGCTCATGTTCACGATGGCGCCGCCCTGGCCGCCCTTCACCATTTCCCGCGCCACGGCCTGACCCACCAGGAAGCTGCCCTTCAGGTTGACCGCCATCACCGCGTCCCAGTCGGCTTCGCTCACGTCCAGGAAATCGGCCGCCCTGAAGATGCCGGCGTTGTTCACCAGCGCGTCCAGGCCGCCCAGCGAGGCCACGCTGGCCGCCGTGGCCGAGCGCACCTGCGCCGAGTCGGCCACGTTGCAGGTCTGGAAGACGCAGCGCGCACCCTGGCCGGTTAATTCGTCGGCCAGGGCCTGGCCCCGCGCGGTGTCCACATCCCACAGCGCCAGGCCAGCGCCTTCGGCGGCCAGGCGGCGCGCGCAGGCCGCGCCAATGCCTTGCGCCGCACCGGTCACGACGGCGCGGCGGCCGGCCAGGTTGAAATGGATCTGCGACATGCGCGGCCTTGCCAGAGGAAGGGGCCAGCCCGGAAAGCAAAGAGCCCGCGCAGGCGGGCTCGACAGCGTGGCGGCCGGGGGGGGTGAAAACGGCGCCCAGTCTAGCAGCGGGGCGTTGGGCCCCGGGCCAGGTTCAGGTGCCGGACTCTTCCTTCATGGCCTTGCGCAGGGCCACCGCGTCGGCGGCGTTGCCGCCTTCGCCCGCCTGCAGCTTGAACACACGCACCGTCTGCGCCAGGTTGCCCACCTGGCCCTGCAGCGAACTGGCGCTGGCGGCCAGCTGTTCCACCATGGCGGCGTTTTGCTGGGTCAGCCCGTCCAGGTGGTTCACGGCTTCGTTCACCTGGGAGATGGCGGTCATCTGCTCGGTGGCGCCGTGGTGGATCTGCGCGATGCGCTGGCCCACCTGTTCCACCGCGGCCAGGGTGTTCTCGATGTCGCCGCGCGCGGCATTGGCGGTGCTGACGCCGCTGCCCACGCGTTCGGTGGAGTCGCTGATCAGCTGCTTGATCTCGCGCGCGGCGCCGGCCGAGCGCTGCGCCAGCGCGCGCACCTCGCCGGCCACCACCGCGAAGCCGCGCCCATGCTCGCCCGCGCGGGCGGCTTCGACGGCGGCGTTCAGTGCCAGGATGTTGGTCTGGAAGGCGATGCCGTCGATCACCTGGATGATTTCACCGATGCGGCGCGACGACTGTTCGATGCCCTGCATGGTGTCCACCACCTGGTGCACCGTCTGGCTGCTGTGGCGGGCGCGCGCAATGGCGTCGGTGGCCAGTCCGGCGGCCTGGCCGGCCACGGCGGCGGTCTGGCGCACGGTGCCGGTGATCTGTTCCATCGTGGCCGCGGTCTGCTCCAGGCTGCTGGCCTGCGATTCGGTGCGCGACGAGAGGTCGTGGTTGCCGCTGGCGATCTCGTGCGAAGTCTGCGCGAACTGGTCCACCTCGGTGCGGGTGTCGCGCACCACCGAGCGCAGGTTCACCGACAACTGCCGCAGCGCATGCGCCAGCGGCGCCAGCGTGGGGTGTTTGACGGCCAATTCAAGGTCCTGGCCGCGGCCTGGGGCGGTCAGGTCGCAGGCCGCCAGGCGGTGGGCCTGGTCCAGCAAGGGGGCCACGGCCAGGCGCAGCTGGCGGTTGGCCCAGGCGGCGGCGCCCAGGGCGCAGAAGGCGGCCACGGCCGCACCCCAGCCCCAGGCCACCTGGCCGGCCGCCACCGCGGCCAGGGCGCCGGCCAGGGGCGGCACGGCCGGCTTCAGCGTGTGCAGTCCGGCCAGGGCACCCTGCAGGCGGCCCCAGGCGCCGGTTCGGCGCAGCAGGCCCTGGGACAGGCTGTGCCGCTGAACGCCGCTGCGTGCTTCATCGGACAGCATCTTGTACAGGCCTTCGGCGGCCTGGATCTGCGCCCGCGATGCTTCGGTGCGCACCGACATGTAGCCGGTGATCCGCTGACCGTCCAGCAGGGGCGTCACATGGGCCATCACCCAGTAGTGGTCGCCGTCCTTGCGGCGGTTCTTCACCGGGGCGGACCAGGGCAGGCCCATCGCGATCGACGCCCACAGGTCCCGGAAGGCCTCGGCCGGCATGTCGGGGTGGCGGATCAGGTTGTGCGGCTGGCCCAGCAGTTCTTCGCGCACGAAACCGCTGACGACGATGAACGCCGGGTTGCAGTAAAGGATGCGGCCCTGGAGGTCGGTGATCGACACCAGGGTCTGCCCGCTGGGAAACGGGTATTGCTTTTGGGTGATCGGCAGGTTGGTGCGCATGGGCTTGTCCAATCCCGACAGGGATTTCTCGCCGCAACGATAAGCCGATCGCCCGGGGTCAAAAGTCCTGATATGGCCCACGCGGGGCCACCAGTTCAGGCTTTGTCGTCGATCCGGGACAGCCAGTGGGCCAGGCCCTGGGCGTTCAGCCGGATGTCGGTGGCCAGCAAGGCCAGGCCGCCGGGCAGGTCGGCGCAATCGTGGGCCTGCAGCCATTGGCCGTACAGCGTGCACAGGCCCTGCGCCAGTTGCTGCTCGCGCTGCGGGCCGGCGGGGCAGCAGGCCCGCACCGCCTGGCCCAGGGCCACGACAGCGTCGATCTGGGCGTGCAACTGCGCCGCCAGCCGCGCCAGCTGCCCGGCACCGCCCACGCGGCCGTAGTGGGTGAGGCACATCCCGTCCGGGCCGCGCTGCATCAGGCGCTGGATCGACGCTTGCAGCACCGCGGGCTCGAACTGGCTGGGTGGGTGGCTGGCCAGGATGAAGGGGCCGTTGTGGTTGGCCAACTCGCCATAACCCACGCCGAAGCTGTCGCCGGTGAACCAGCAGCGGCTGGTCGCGTCCCAGATGCCGTGGTGGTGGCGGGCATGGCCGGGCAGGTCGATGAATTCCAAAGCCCTGTCGGCCAGGCTCAGGCGCAGGCCCTCGTGCGTGGCCCGCACGCGTTCGGGCGCCACCGGCACCAGGCGGCCGTAGGCGCGTTCCATCTCGGCCGGGCCGTAGACCGCCAGCGCCCCTTCGTACAAGGCGCTGGGGTCGATCATGTGGCGGGCGCCGCGCGGGTGCACCGCCAGGCGCGCCCGGGGCAGGTGCTGCATCAGCAGCCCGGCGCCACCGGCGTGGTCCAGGTGCACATGGGTGGGAACCACCCAGTCCACGGCGTCGGGCGCCAGGCCGAGGGCGGCCAGCGCCTGCAGCAGTCGCGGCACAGCGTGGTTGGTGCCGGTGTCGATGAAGGCGGCGCGTCCGGCCTGCACCAGCAGGTAGCTGGCGTCAAAGCGTGTCCGAACGAAGCCGGTGTCCACGGCGAACACGCCGTGGCCCAGGTCGTCGATGAAGTCGGGCAGGCTCACCGCGGGGGCCGCAGCCGTGCGCGGTTCAGTTGGCGGTCGGGGCGAGCGCCGTCCACAGCCGGGCCACGTCGGCCACACCGTCCGTTCCCTGCACGCTGCGCAGCACCTGCAACGCCTTCGCGCGGTTCTTGCCCTGCTGAAGCAAGGCCTGGCCCAGGCGCAACTTGGCGTCTTCGGGGCGCTTGAGGCCGCCCTTGGCGATGCCTTGTTCGATGAGTCCCACGCCGCGGTCGGCCTGGCCCAGCGTGACCAGGGCGTAGCCCACCTGCACCAGGGCATTGCCGTCCTTGGCCGCGGCGGCTTCGGTGGCCTGCTTGTCGATGGCGGCGCGGGCTTCGCCCTCCTGCTTCACCGCCAGGTCGCGCAGGCGCTTGTGGCGTTCGGCATCGGAGCCGGTGCCCAGCAGGCCGGCGGCGAAGCCCTTTTCGGCCACCGCCTTGCCCTCGGCGGGCAGGCCGGACTGCAGCGCCATCATGCTCATGTCCATGAACTCTTCGGTCTTGGCCAGGGTGCCGCTGGCCAGACGCAGGCGCGCCAGGTCCAGCGCCAGGCGGTCGGACCAGCCGCTCTTGCGCGGCAGGCGGCCCAGCAGGGCGGACCAGTATTCCTTCTTCGGGTGGTTCAGCACCAGCTTTTCCAGCGTGGCGATCTGCCCGTTCGGGTTGTTGGTGCGCGACTGCGCGTCGGCCAGGCGCAGCAGGTCGTTTTCATCGGGCCGGCGCCCGGCCTGTTCGGCGGCCGTCACGGCCGCCTGGGCTTCACGCGCGATGGCGTTGTAGTCGCCGCTGGCGCCCTGCATGTAGGCCTGCAACTGCTTCAACTGCGCGCTGCCGCCGCCCAGGGCCACGGCCTTGTTGGCCCACTGGTTGGCGCGGCCAAAGTCCTTCATCTGCGAATACGCAAAGGCCAGTTGTTCTGCCACCGCGGCCGATTCACCCCGGCTGTACAGGCTTTCCAGCGCCTGCACCGCGGTGGCGTTGTCGCCGGCGCGCTGCGCGGCCGCGGCCTTCATGCGGTCGATCATGTTCTGCTCGGCGGCGGTCTTGCCGCCGGCGGCGTCGGCCTCGCGCACCTTGGCCAGCGCCTCGCGCGCCTTGCCGGCCTTGATCAGTTCGTTGGCGGCCGACAGCGGCTTGGCCACTTCGGGGCGCAGGGCCTGCGCCTGCACCGGCGACACCCCGGCCAGGACCACCGCGAACACGGTGGCCACGGCGGCCAGCCCTTGACGCTTGGACATGTGCACCACCCAGGTTTACTGCAGGAACTGCTCGTTGCCGACCAAGCCGATCTTGGTCACGCCCAGGCGCTGCGCGCTGGCCATCACCATGGCCACCACCTTGTAGGCCACCAGCTTGTTCGGGCGCAGGTGCACTTCCGGCTGGTCGGGCTGTGCGGCGACGGCGGCCAGTTTGGCCTCCAGCACCTCGCGGCCGGCGATCACCTCGCCGTTCCAGCCGATGGTGCCGTCGAAATCGACGTCGATGCGCACCACCTCGGGCGGCTTGGCCACCGGCGGCGGCGTGCCCACCGGCATGTTCATCTTCACCGCGTGGGTCTGGATGGGGATGGTGATGATCAGCATGATGATCAGCACCAGCATCACGTCGATCAGCGGCGTGGTGTTGATGTCGATCATCACCCCGTCGTCGCTTTGTTCTCCCACTTGCATGGCCATGGTGGGCGTCCTTTACTGGTTCGGTGGGGGTTCGGTGATGAAGCCCACCTTGGCGATGCCGGCGCGCTGGCAGGCCACCACCAGGCGGCCCACGCTTTCGTAGCGCGCTTCTTCGTCGCCGCGGATGTGCACCTCGGGTTGCGGCACCTTGACCGACAGCTTCTTCAGCTCGGCCACCAGGGTTTCGGTGTCGGGCATCTTGCGGGTGTTCCAGTACACGTCGCCGTCCTTGCTGACCGCCAGCAGGATGTTCTCCGGCTTGGTCTGCGTGGGCACGTTCTTCTCTTTGGGCAGGCTGAGCTGGATGCTCTGCGTGACCACGGGAATGGTGATCAGGAAGATGATCAGCAGCACCAGCATCACGTCCACCAGGGGCGTGGTGTTGATGCTGGAGTTCAGGGCTTCATCGCCGTCGTCGGGCGATCCGACGTTCATGGCCATGGTTTACTTCTTGCCGGACAGCAGGACGTTGTGCAGGTCGCCGCCGAAGGTGCGCACCTTCTCCATGGCGGTCTTGTTGCGACGGATCAGCCAGTTGTAGCCCATCACCGCGGGCACGGCCACGGCCAGGCCGAAGGCGGTCATGATCAGCGCTTCACCCACCGGGCCGGCCACCTTGTCGATGCTGGCCTGGCCGGCGATGCCGATGGCGGTGAGCGCGTGGTAGATGCCCCAGACCGTGCCGAACAGACCGACGAACGGGGCGGTGGAGCCCACCGTGGCCAGGAAGGCCAGGCCGTCCTGCAGGCGGCTGTTGATGTTGTCGATGGCGCGCTGCACGCTCATGCTGATCCAGGTGTGGCGGTCGATGTGCTCCACCAGCGTGCCCTCGTGGTGCTCGTCGGCCTTCAGGCCCTGCTCGGCGATGTAGCGGAAGGCGCTGGCTTCATCCAGCGATTCCAGGCCCTTCTTCACCGAACCGGCGGTCCAGAAGGTGTCGGCCGCGGCCTTGGCGCTTTTCATCAGCTTGGCTTGCTCGAACAGCTTGGTGAAGATGATGTACCAAGAGCCCATGCTCATGATGACCATGATGACCAGGGTGCCACGGGCCACGAAGTCGCCCTGCTTCCACAGCGCGTCCAGGCCATAGGGGTTGTCCACGGACTCCTTGGCGGTGGTGGCCACCGGCGCGGTGACCACCGCGGGCAGGGCCTCGGCCGACGCCGCGGGGGCAGCCGGTGCGGCAGCCGCGCTGGCCCCGGCGGCGGGCGCGGACGCCTGGGCCCACGCCGCGATCGGTGTGGCCAGGCTCAGGGCGATGGCGGCGCCGGCCAGGCCAGTGCGAAGGTGCTTGAACAGGGACATGGGAGGTTCTCCAACAGACAATTCGGTTTCAGGCGGCGGCGCCACAGGGGGCGGCCGGGCGGCTCATGCGGCCCGGGTCATTCGATCTTCCAGTCATAGGTGACGCGGCCATTCGACTTCTCGGCCTTGCCGCCCACCGTGCCGGGCGTGCCCTTGACGGCGCGCACGGCGTCCACCGTGGCGCGGTCCAGCAGCTTCTGCTCGCGGCCGGCGCCGCAGGACTTCTCAATCCGCGCGTCTTCGATGGCGCCGCTGGCGTCCATGGTGTAGGCCACCACCACGGTGCACTGCACTTCGGCGCGCAGCGCGGCGGCCGGGTACTCGGGCTTGTTGCCGGCGTTGAAGTCCACCCGCGGCGCTGTACGCACCGGCGGTGCGGGCGGCGGCGGTGGCGGCGGCGCCGGGGGCGCGGGCGGCGCCGGCGGTGGCGGCTCGGGCGTGGGCGGCGGCGCGATCGTCACCGGCGGCTGCGGCGGCGGTGTTTCGCGCGTGACGGTGATGGCCGGCGCCGGCGTGGGCGGCGGCGGCACGTTCACTTCCGGCGGCGGCACGAACGAAGGCGGCGGCGGCGGCGCCTTGGGCGGCGGCGGGGGCAGGTTTTCGGGCGGCGGCGGCGGCGGCGGCTTCACCTCTTCGATGATCTTGGTTTCGATCGGCGCCTTGATCACTTCGACCACCTTGCGCGCCAGGCCGTTCAGCAGGGCCCATCCCAGCACCAGGTGCATCACCACCACCACGCCGATGCCCACGGCGTGCTTGCTTGGATTGCGTTGTTGTTCGGCGTAGTTCAATCGTGACCCTCCGGTCCTGCCCGACCGGTGGACCCGGATCGGCAGCGACCCCCTCGTTCAAATGCGGTCTGGTGGACCGCGGACAGCCTGGTGGGCAATGCCGCGGCACTATAGCCCGAAAGGTTTTGGCAAGCTTCGGGGCATCACCCTAAGCCGCGGGGTGGGAAACACCTCGTGAATGCGGGGTGTCAGTGCGGCGGATCAGGGGGTGTCGCCAGCGGCAGTTCCAGCACGAACTCGGCCCCACCCTGGTCATGGTTGTGGGCCCACAGCCGGCCGCCGTGCTGTTCCACGATGCCGTAGCTGATGGACAGGCCCAGGCCCGTGCCCTTGCCCACCGGCTTGGTGGTGAAGAAGGGGTCGAACAGGCGCGACAGGTGCTTTTCCGGGATGCCGGGGCCATTGTCGTGAAACGCCAGGCGCAGCGTGTCTTCGGCGGTTTCGGCCCGGATGGCCAGGTGCGGCGTGGGCACGTTCGCGGCAGCGTCGAAGGCGTTCTGGATCAGGTTCATCACCACCTGCAGCAATTGCCCCGCGCTGCCCACCACGGCCAGTTCAGCCTGGGGCGACCACTGCACGTCGAAGGACGGCGCCGTGCCCTTGCGCACCCAGTGGATGGCGCGTTCGATCACGCCGTTCATGTCCACCAGGCTGCGCTCTTCGCGGTCCATGGCCGAGAAGCGCTTCAGGCCGTTGACGATGTCGGCGGTGCGTTGCGCGCCCTCGAGGGTGCCTTCCATCAGCGAAGGCAGGTCGGCCAGCGCGTGGTCGATGCGCAGTTCCACCCGCAGCCGTGCGCTGTCCTCGGGCGGCAGGCCGGCGTGCAAGGCACCCAGGTAGCGCGACAGGCGTTCGGTGTAGCGCTGCAGCGCATGCACATTGCCCAGCACGAAGCTGATGGGGTTGTTCAGCTCGTGCGCCACGCCCGCCACCAGGCGGCCCAGCGAGGCCATCTTTTCCGAATGCAAGAGTTGCTGCTGCGTGCTTTTCAGCGCTTCATGCGCTTCGCGCAGCGCGTGGTAGGCGCGCTTGATCTCGCCCATGGGCCGGCCCACGAACACATGGCCCACGCGGCGGCCGCTGGCGTTGAAGCGCGGCGTGCAGTTCAGGTCCACCGGCACGGCCTGGCCGGCGCTGTCCTGAAGGTCCAGCTCCATCGTGCTGCCGCTGCGCGCCTGGTCGGCCGCTTCGGTCATGCTGCGCAGGCGCTGCTGCGCCGGTTCACCCGCCAGCAAGGCGGCCAGGGGCGTGCCGCGCAATTGGCGGTCGCTGCGGCCCACCCGTTCGCAGAAGGCGGCGTTGGTCTCTTCGATCAGCCCTTGCTCGTTGCAGGCCACCAGCACGTCGCTCATGGCCGCCAGCAGGCTGAAGATGAACTGCTGGCTTTGTTCCAGTTGCTGGTTCTTTTCCTCCAGCGCCACCTCGTCACGCACCAGCTGCGAATACACCTCGTCCATCTTCTGGATCACGTCCAGCCAGGCCGATTCGTCCAGGCCTTCGATCTGCGACAGCTTCTCGAGCTGGGTTCCGGTGACGGGCGACGGGGCGCGGTGGCTGGTCATGTTGGCGCCAGGGGTCAGTGCACGGTGCACACCATGCAGGGGTCGAAGGAGCGCACCACGTGCTGCACGGCCAGCGGGGCCACCCCCGGCTGGGGCACGGTTATGCCTTGCAGCGCCGCTTCCAGCGCGCCGGGCGTGCCGTTCAGGTCGCGTGGCGAGAAGTTCCAGCTGGTGGGTGCCACGATCTGGTAGTTCGCGATGCGCCCGTCCTGCACCTGCAGCCAGTGGCCCAAGGCCCCGCGCGCGGCCTCGGACAGGCCGGCGCCATGCGCCTGGGCCGGCAGGCTGTGGGGCAGGAAGAAGGCTTCGCGTGGCACCAGGGCCTGCAGCCATTGCTCCATCAGCGGCAGCACGCGGGCCAGCTCCATCAGTCGGCCCAGCACGCGGGTGGTGACGCAGCCACCCCAGCGCGCCACGGCGGCGCGCAGCAGCGGCTGCCCGTCGGCCAACTGCCGGGCCAGCGCGCCGGTTTCCACCACCTCGCCGGCCAGGCGCGGGGCCTTGTTCCAGGTGTAGGCGCCAGGCTTGTCGGGGGCCGGCAGGGTGAAGCCCTGGTCGGGGTGGCGCTCGGCCTGGCCGCCTTCGGCCAGCCAGGCGTGGCTGACGTCTTCGCTGATGCGCGAGAGCAGGGCCGCGTCCAGCGCCTGCAGCGATTGACTGTCGCTGCGCCAGAGCCCGCGCGCCATCGCGAAGCCGCCATCGGGCTGGGCGTAGGCGCCGTAGGACAGGAAGCGCCCGGGGCCGGGTCCCAGCTTGTGCAGGCCGGTGTCCGCGGCGATCCTCAGGAAAAGGCGCAGGTCGCCCTGGTCCGGCGCTGCGTCCTGCCATCGCGTCAACGCCGCTTCGCTGTCCAGCGCCGCCACTTCTTCCAGCGGCGCGCCGTAGAGTGTGCATTCAAGGAAGGCGCGGAATTCACGCAGCTTGGCCAGCAGGCGGATGCGTTCGGCCGCTTCGATGGCGCGCGCGCTGCCGCCGGGCTGGATGCTGCCGGTGTGCGGCCATTTCCCGCCCAGCGTGCCCAGCAGCGTCAGCCAGCGCTGGCGCGCGGCCAGCGCCGCGCGTTGGGACCGGCCGCTGCCGGCCGCGAAGCGCGCCTGGGCCTCGCCGTGCCAGGGCCGCGCGGCGTAGTCGGTGCGCGCGAAATCGGGCATGAAGAACAGGTAGAAGTGCGTCAGGTGGTCGGCAAGGTTCTCGGCCGCCAGCATCAGGTTGGTGGTGTGCAGTCCGTTGGGCGGCGGCTGCACGCCGGCCGCGTCGGCCAGCGCACGCGCCGCGGCCACCGACTGGCTGACCGAGCAGATGCCGCAGATGCGCGGCACGATCACCAGCGCGTCCATCGGGTCGCGGCCCAGCAGCATCTGCTCGAAGCCGCGGTACATGGGCGCGTTCACGCGCGCGGCCTGCACGCGGCCGTCCACCACGTCCAGCTGCACCTCCAGGTCGCCTTCGACGCGGTTGAAGGGGCCGACCACCAGGCGGCTGCTGGCGGTGCTCATGTCGGCACCGCCCGGCCGTTCCGAAGGTGCCGACGGCCCCCTCGGGGGGCTGCGAACGCAGTGAGCGTGGGGGCCGTCATTTCAGCCGGGTCTTGCGCACGGCCGGCGGCACCGCCACATGGTCGGCCGTGGCATTGAGCTTCACCCGCCGTGGCGTGGCGCTCTTGGACAGCGAGGCCAGGGCCACGAACCAGGCCTTGGGCATGTCGGTGGGCAGGCCGATGGGGATGCCGGCGATCTTGGGCGTGTGGCCGAAGGCGTGGCCGGGGTCCTGGAAACCGGGCTCGGTGCAGCTGATGCAGGCGTAGCCGCCGCGGGTGCAGGAGCCGTCGCCGTTCCACAGCCGGGTGTTGCAGTCGGCATGCGCCTGGGTGCCCTTGCAGCCCATGTGCTCCATCATGCAGCCCAGGTCGCTGGGCTTTTCGGCGCTGGCCTTGAATTCGTAGAACTCGTTGCGCGCGCACCCATGGTGCACCAGCTGGTCGGCGTAGAAGCGCGGGCGCTGCAGCGGGTCCAGGTCGGTGGCGGCCAGGCTGTTGTCGGCCAGGGCCATCAGGGTGTCGGTCACCCAGCCGGGGTGGGTGGGGCAGCCGGCGATGTTCACCACCGGCAGGCCGCCCGCGGCGCGGAAGTCGGCGCCCATCAGGCCGCCGGGCCGGTCGTCGTCGTACTGTAGGCCGCAGGCGTCGGTGGGGTTGCTGCCGGTGGCGGTGATGCCACCCCAGGCGGCGCAACTGCCCACGGCCACCACGTGCCGGGCCACGGCGGCCAGGCGCTTCACCCAGTCGATCATGGGCGTGCTGGTGCCGGCCAGCATATGAAAGCGCCCGCTGCCCTTGGGGCCGCGCAGCAGCGCGCCTTCGATGCACAACGCATCCAGACGCACCCGGCCCGCCAGGCAGTCGTAGAGCAGGGTCAGCAACTCCGACCCACTTTCCAGCGACAGCGAGGGGTGCCACAGCAGGCGGATGCCGGCGCTGTGCAGCATGGCGTGGAAGTCGGCGGTGTCGGCGCACAGCAAGCTCATGCTGCAGCCGCCGCAGCCGCCGGACTGCAGCCACAACACGTTCAAGGGTTCATGCGCGGCGGGGGTCATTTGTCGCCAGCCTTGTCTTCCAGCCCGAAGCGTTGCAGCTTCGCACGCAGGCCCACGCGCGACAAGCCCAGTTCGGCCGCCGCGCGGGTCTTGTTCCAGCGGTGGCGCAGCATGGTTTCGCGCAGCAGCATGGCTTCGATGGCGTCCAGGCGCTCGGTGAGCGTGCCCGAGCGGGGCAGGGCAGCGCCAGCGGCTTCACCGGCGTCGCTGGCCGCCAGCCCGCCCTGCAGCACCTTGCGCGAAAACGATGCCGCGCCCACGGTGGGCCCATCCGACAGCGCCACGGCGCGGCCGATCTCGTTGCGCAACTCGCGGATGTTGCCGGGCCAGGGGTAGCCCATCAGCACGGCCAGGGCGTCGTCGGCAAAGCGCACCCCGGGCCGGCCCAGCTCGATGCCCACTTCGCGCAGCAGGCGCTGGGCGATGGGTGCGATGTCGCCCGCGCGTTCGCGCAGCGGCGGCATGGCCAGCGTGACCCCGGCGATGCGGTAGTAGAGGTCCTCGCGGAAACGCCCGGCGCGCACGTCGGCGTCCAGGTCGCGGTGGGTGGCGGCGATGATGCGCACATCCACCGGCACCGCGCGGGTGGAACCCACAGGCCGCACTTCGCCTTCCTGCAGCGCGCGCAGCAGCTTCACCTGGAAGGCGGGCGAGGTCTCGCCGATCTCGTCCAGGAACAGCGTGCCGCCGTCGGCGCGCTGGAACAGGCCCACATGGTCTTCGTAGGCGCCGGTGAAGGCGCCGCGCTTGTGGCCGAAGAGTTCACTCTCCAGCAGGGTGTCGGGAATGGCGGCGCAGTTCTCCACCACGAAGGGCCCGGCCTGGCGCGGGCTGGCGTAGTGCATGGCGCGCGCCAGCAGTTCCTTGCCGGTGCCGCTTTCCCCGCCCACCAGCACCGACAGGTCCACCCGCGAGACCCGCGCGGCCACGTCGCACACCGCGTCCAGCGGGCTGCCGGGCGCGCGCTCGATGCGCTGGAAATCGAAGGCCACGCGCGCCTGCGCCAGGCGGTCGCCGCGGCGCGCTCGCAGCGCGGGCGCGCCAGCGCGCAGGTCCAGTTCCAGCCGGTGCAGGCCGTGCTGCAGGCTGCGCGCTTCGATGGCGTTGCGCACGGTCTGCAGCAGGTGGTCGGGCATCCAGGGCTTGAGCACGTACTGGAAGATGCCCGCTTCGTTGATGCCGGCGATGATGTCTTCGCTGTCGGTGTGCCCGCTGATGATGACCCGCACCGCGTCGGGCCAGCGTTCACGCACCTCGCGCAGGAACTCCACGCCGGTGGTGCCGGGCATGCGCTGGTCGCACAGGATCACGGCCACCGCCTGGGCCTGCATCAGTTCGCGCGCCGCGTCCGCACCGGTGGCGGTGAGGATGGCGAAGTCCTCCTCCAGCGTGCGGCGCATCGCGTCCAGCGAACGCTGTTCGTCGTCCACCAGCAGGACCAGCGGACTGTCTTCCTTGTTCATGCGCCTGCATTGTGCAATGCCGGCGCGGCGCGCACGAACTCAGGCCGCCACGCCCCGGATCTGAGCCACCATTTCTGCGGCACGCTTGCGGCCGGCGGGCACCGAGAGCTTGCTTTCCAGTTCGCCCAGGGCCTGGTGGAAACCATCGATGGACTTCGCGCGCAGCAGCGGCTGCACCACCGCCACGGCGTCGGGCCCGTAAAGGGGCACCAGCAACTGCACGGCGCGTTGGCAAGCCGGCCCCAGGTTCAGGGGTGGGTTGGGCGCTGCTTCCGCGGCTGTGACGGTGGGGGTGGCAGGGGCGGGCGCGCGGGTGGGAGCGCGCGGCGCCGCGTCGTCCAAACGTTCAACAAGGCCGTTGGCCGCCAGGCCTGCCAGCGCCTGCCGCGGGTCGTAGCCGATGTGGTTGGCCAGGTCCTGCACGCTGAGTGCGCCGTTCACCAGGATCAGCAGCGTGCGGGTCTTGCTGTCCAGTCCCGCCTTGCGGGTCTTCACCTCCGTCACGCCGGCCTCGGTCTTGCGGTAGACCGACTTTTCAATGCGCTCGTTCATGCGTGCCCCTAACTCAGCAGATGCGTGGCAATTGCTCCCCAGTCAGCCAATCTACGACGCGCCGTCCGCCAAAGCGCGTGTTCATTTGCACGAAACCATGCGGGTCCGTCATGACATGCCCGATGCGCGTGGCTTGTTTGGCAAGCGGGTGTTGGCGCATTGCCAACAACAGCGCGTCGGCCACCTCGGGCGCGCACACGGCCACCAACTTGCCTTCGTTGGCCACGTACAGCGGGTCCAGCCCCAGCAGTTCGCAGGCGGCGTCCACCTCGGGCTTCACCGGGATGGCCGCTTCGTCGATGAGCATGCCCACAGACGACTGGCGGGTGATCTCATTGAGTGTCGTGGCCAAGCCGCCGCGTGTGGGGTCGCGCAGCACGTGTAACGCACCGGGTGGCAGGGCCTGCAGCATGGCCTGCACCAGGGTGTGCAAAGCCGCGCTGTCGCTTTCGATGGTGGTTTCGAACGCCAGCGACTCGCGCTGCGAAAGCACCGCCACGCCGTGGTCGCCGATGGGGCCCGACAGCAGCACCGCGTCGCCCGGCCGCGCCTGTGCGCCGCCGATGTGCAGGCCTTCGGGCACAGCGCCCACGCCGGTGGTGCTGATGAACACGCCGTCGCCCTTGCCGCGTTCCACCACCTTGGTGTCGCCGGTGACGATGGGCACGCCCGCGTCTTTCGACGCCTTGGCCATGCTCTCGACGATGCGCTTCAGGTCGGCCAGCGCAAAGCCTTCTTCCAGGATGAAGCTGGCGGCCAGGTACAGCGGCTTCGCGCCCAGCATGGCCACGTCGTTGATCGTGCCGTGCACTGCCAGCGCGCCGATGTCGCCACCGGGAAAGAACAGCGGGGAGATCACATGGCCGTCGGTGGCCATCACCAGGCGGTGGCCGGCGGGCAGGGTGAGCAACGCAGCGTCGTTGCCCTGGCGCAGGTACTCGTTGTCGAAGGCGCGTGCGAACAGCTCCTCGATCAGCTGGGTGCCGGCGCGGCCGCCCGCGCCGTGGTTCATGTCCACCCGGCCGTGCTTGAAGTCGATGGGCCGGACGTAGTTCTTCTTCGGGCTGCTCATGCTGGCGACGTCTCCACCGCGATCGGAATGTCCCGGAAGCGGCCGTAGCTGTAGTGCGCCGCGCAGGCCCCTTCGCTGCTGACCATGCAACTGCCCATGGGGTTCTCGGGCGTGCACACGCTGCCGAAAAGCTTGCAGTCGGTGGGCCGCTTCACCCCGCGCAGGATGTCGCCGCATTCGCACTGCTTGTGGTCGGGCACGCTGCGGTAGTTCAGGTCGAACTTGGCTTCCGCATCCCAGGCGGCGAAGGCGGGCCGGATCTTCAGTGCGCTGTGCGGCACCTCGCCCAGGCCGCGCCACTCAAAGCTGTCGCGGGTTTCGAACACCTCGGCCACCACCGCCTGCGCGGCCCGGTTGCCGTCGGGCGTGACCGCGCGGATGAACTCGTTCTCCACCTCGGCGCGTCCGCTGTTGACCTGGCGCACCAGCATCAGGATGGCCTGCATCACGTCCAGCGGCTCGAAGCCGGCAATGACCACTGGCTTCTTGTAGGCCTGGGCAAAGGGCACGTAGGGCGCGGAGCCGATAACGATGCTGACATGGGCCGGGCCGACGAAGCCGTCGATGGGCACGGCGCCGTGGCGCTGCACCTCGGCGGCTTCCAGGATGTGGGTGATGGCCGCGGGCGTCAGCACATGGCAGCTCAGCACGCTGAAGTTTTTCAGGTCCTCCTTCTGTGCGGTCTTCAGCACCAGCGCCGTGGGCGGCGTGGTGGTCTCGAAGCCGATGGCGAAGAACACCACCTCGCGCTCGGGGTTGGCGCGCGCCAGCTTCAGCGCGTCGGCGGCCGAATACACCATGCGGATGTCCGCGCCGCGGGCCTTGGCCTTCAGCAGGCTCAAGGACTCCGAAGCCGGCACGCGCATGGTGTCGCCATAGGTGGCCAGGATGACGCCGCGATCCAGGGCCAGCCCGATGGCCTGGTCGATGCGGCCGATGGGCAGCACGCACACCGGGCAGCCGGGGCCGTGGATCATGCGCACCGCGTCGGGCAGCAGTTCGGTGATGCCGTAGCGCGAGATGGCGTGGGTGTGGCCGCCGCAAAATTCCATGAAGCTGTAGCGCCGATCGGGCTGCACTTCCTGGGCCAGTTTTTCGGCGATGCGTTGCGCCAGTTCGCCGTCGCGGAATTCGTCGATGTACTTCATGGTGCGGCGGGCTCGGTGGCGGCCATTTCGGCGAACAGCGCCAGGGTGCGCTGGGCTTCTTCGGGGTCGATCTGGCCGATGGCATGGCCGACGTGCACGATGACGTAGTCGCCTTCGCGCGCGGTGGGCACCAGCGCGATGGAGATGGTCTTGCGCACGCCGCCCAGTTCCACCACGGCGTCTTCGCCGTCAACGGACACCACGCGGGCGGGCAGGGCTAGGCACATGGGGCCTCCTGGTTCGGGGGGATGGATGGGGTGTGAATCTGCGCTGCCGCGGCCCAGGCCTGGCCCAGGGCCAGGCCGGCGTCGCCGACGTGGGTGTCCTGCGGCAGGAGCACGTTGAGGCCGGCTTGTTGCAACGAGGCGCTGAGTCGGCGCGTGAGCAGGCGGTTCAGGAAGCAGCCGCCGCCCAGCGCCACCGTCTGGCAGGCGCGTTCGCGTGCAGCGGTGGTGGCGGCTTGCGCCAGCGCGTCGGCCAGGGCCAGATGGAACAGCGCCGCGCCCTCGGCCTGGGCTTCGGCCGTGCCGCGATCGGCCAGGCCGATCAGGCGTTCCAGCAGGGGCCGCAGGTCCAGGCCGGCGGCTTGCAGTTCGGCGTCCACGGGCGGCGCGCCGTGCTGCATCAACCAGGTGGCGGCGGCTTTTTCCAGCGCCATGGCGGCTTCGGCTTCCTGCGCCTGGCGCACCGACAGGCCCAAGCTGCCGGCGGCGGCGTCGAACCAGCGGCCGGCGCTGGTGGTGGTGGGGCAGTTCAGATTCTTGCGCAGCATGTCACCCAGCAGCCGCGCGCTGCTGTCGCCCACCGCGGCGCCCAGGCGGGCTTCGATCTCGCTGCCGCGGCCCAGGGCGTGCAGCACGGCCGCAGCCATGCGCCAGGGCTCGCGCGCCGCAATGTCGCCGCCGGGCAGGGCCAACGGGTGCAGGTGGGCCAGGCGTTGCCAAGCGGCGCCATGGGCGTCCACCCACAGCAGTTCGCCGCCCCAGGCGGTGCCATCTGTGCCCAGCCCCACGCCGTCCAGCGCCAGGCCGATGACCGGCTGGTGCTGGCCCTGGGTGGCCTGCACCACGGCGATGTGGGCATGGTGGTGCTGCACGGCAACAGCCGGCACACCGCGTTGCTGCGCCAGATCCAGCGCGAGGTGCGTGCTGTGGAAGTCGGGGTGCAGGTCGTGCGCGACTGCAGCAATGGGGCCGTCGGCTGCCTTCAACAGGGCCTGCACCGAGGCATCCAGCGCTTCGCGGGCACCAGGTTCGCCCAGGTCGCCATGCACGGGCGACCACAGCACCTGGTCGCCCTGCAGCAGGCAGGCGGTGTTCTTCAGCCAGGCGCCGCAGGCCAGCACGCGCTCGGGCGCGGCACGGGGCAGGCGGTATGGCGTGATCACTGCGTGACCCAGTCGATCCAGGCGTCCATGCCCTGGCCGGTCTTGGCCGAGACCAGCAGCACCTCGATGCCCGGGTTCACGCGGCGTGCGAATTCAATGCATTTCGGCACGTCGAAGTCCAGGTGCGGCAGCAGGTCCACCTTGTTCAGCACCATCAGCTTGGCGGCGGCGAACATGTCGGGGTACTTCAGCGGCTTGTCCTCACCCTCGGTCACCGACAGGATGGCCACCTTGGCGTCTTCGCCCAGGTCCCACATGGCGGGGCAGACCAGGTTGCCGACGTTTTCGATGAACAAGATGTTGGCCCCCCGCTCGACGGGTACGTCGAGCGACCCCCCGAGGGGGTCTCGCCCGGCTTCGGGCGGCCGGGCGCCGGGCTCGTGCGAGCGAGCGTGATGGTGGTCGTGCAGCGGCAGCCTGGCGAAGGCGTCGGCCACCATCTGCGCGTCCAGGTGGCAGCCCTTGCCGGTGTTCACCTGGATGGCCGGGGCGCCGGTGGCGCGGATGCGGTCGGCATCGTGGCTGGTCTGCTGGTCACCTTCGATCACCGCCACCGCCAGGCCTGGGGCGCGGGCCTTCAGGGCATGGATGGTGGCGCACAGCAGGGTGGTCTTGCCCGAGCCCGGGCTGGACACCAGGTTGTAGGCCGCAATGCCATGGCCGGCGAAGTGCGCGCGGTTGATCGCCGCCAGGCGCTTGTTCTCGCCGAGCACGTCGGTTTCCAGCTTGATGGCGCGGGCCTGGCTCATGCCGGGCACCGACACCCGGGCGCTGCCGGCGCCGTAGTGCAGGTCGCCGGTGGCGGGGTTCACGGCCACGTGCTCGTGGCTGTGGCCGTGGGTGTGGCCAGGCCCGTGGTCGTGCCCCTGCACGTGGTCATGGGCATGGTCATGGGTGTGATCGTGACCGGTGGTGTTGGCGCAGCCGCAGACAACGCACATGGTGGTTTCCTTCCCGCTTTCAGTCGTCGTGGACCACCAGGTCCAGCACGCGCAGTTCGGTGCCGCCGGTGGGTTGCAGTTGGTGGCCGCCGCACCTCGGGCAGGCGTCGGTGCGCTGCTGGATGCTGACGCTTTCAGCGCAGTGCATGCACCAGGCGGTGCCGGCGGGCTCGTCGATCAGGATGCGTGCACCTTGCAGCAGCGTGCCCGGCGACACCGCTTCCAGCGCGAAGCGCAGCGACCGCACCTCCACACCGGCCAGCGCACCGGCCTCCAGGCGCAGTTCGGACACGCGCTTGAAGTGCTGCTTCACCGCGGCGTCTTCCACCACTTTCAGGATGCCGCCGGCCAAGCTCATTTCATGCATGGGCCGGCTCCGGGGTGTCGATCTCGAAGTCCACACAGGGGTCGAAGGCGGTGGCCAGCAGGCGGGCCTGGGCTGCTGTGTCGGGATGGTTCGCCGGCAGCGCGGCCAGCGCCTGGGCCAGCACGCCCTGCGGGTGCAGGTTCCATTCGGTGGGCGCCAGCACGCGCACGTCGGCCACGCGCTGGCGTTCGTCCAGCCGCACCCAGTGCACCAGCAGGCCACGCGCCATCTCCACCCAGGCGATGCCTTCGCCCGGCGCGGGCGCCCAGGCGCCGTGGGCCAGGGCGGCTGTGGAATCAGGCAATGCCAGGTGCACCAGGTCCACCAGCCGAGAAGCCAAGCGCATCCAGGCATTGTGCGCGGTGACAGGTCGGCTCCGGCGGGTCCAGGGCCCAGTCTCGACGGTGTAGCCTTGCCACACCGGGCTTTGCACGAAGTGACCTTGCTGCAGTTGCGCGGCCAGCAGGCGCATGTGGGCCTGTGTGGTTTCGGCATCGCCCAGTGGCAACCAGGGCCGCGCCTCGGTGCCCAGGGCCCGGCCGAGGGCGGCGCTGTCGTGCAGCAGACGGGCCACGGGGTGGCTGTCGGCGCGCCGCGCGCACCAGCGCAGCAGGGCGGCTTCGCCATCGGCGCACCAGGCGTCCCACCAGGCCTGCGGCGCTTCACCCAGTAACTGGGCATGCATCCAGGGGGCCAGCGCGGCCAGGGCGTCGCCGGGGGCGTCGGCGTGGGTGAACAGCGGGCAGCCGCTGAGCCAGGCCACCGGCTGGGCCTGGCCCGTCAGGCGCTGCGGCCAGTCCAGGGCCATGCGCTGCAGGTGTTCGCGCGCGGTTTCGGCCTGCAGGCGCTGGCGCAGTGCCAGGCCCAGGGGCAGCCCATCGCCCTGGGCCGCGCGCACCGCGCTGCCTGCGGCGATGCGGTGGGCGTGGCCGCACAGCGTGAACACGCTGCCCAGCAGCGCTGGCAGCAAGGGGGCGCTCTTGCCTTGCGCCAGGCGTTGCAGAACCTCGGGGCTGATGGCCGGCCGGCCGCCTTCGATCGACGGGCTGCAACCGGGCCGCAGCGTGTAGCGGCCCGCCAGCGTGGCGGCGGCGGCCGGGGACGTCATGCCGGCCCCCGCAGCGCGCTGCGCCCGAACAGGAAGCCGCGACGCGCCGGCACCTCCAGCGGCGCGGCGATGGCGGCCGCCGGCGTGGGCCGCAACAGTGCCAGCACTTCGCGTGCGGTGGCCACGGCGGCCTCGTGGTCGATGAATTCGTTCATGGGCGAAAACAGCGAACACATTTCATAGCGCCCGCAGCCGCCAATGGCCGGCTCGTTCGCGCCGATGAACTGCATGCGCTGCGGGCCGACGTCCCGCTCGGCGACTTCACCCACCGGCAGGACCGCTGCCCCGTCGGCCAGCGGCAGGCGCATCAGGTTCATGAACCAGGGCGTCACCAGGATGCCCCAGGCCAGCGGCTCGTCGTCCAGTTCCTGGAAGCCCAGGGCCTGCACCTTCAGCTTCGGGTGCAGCATGGGCAGGCCGGCCATGCGGGTGCGGCCGATCTCGGCGAAGGCCCGTTCCAGCGTTTCCACGCGCTGGCCAAGCAGCCGCCGCGGATCCGGCTCCGCCGGTCCGCTGGGGGCGCCCCCCAGGGGGGGAGGCGCCGAAGGCGCTACGGGGGGGTGCTTCATACCACCATGAACTGGTCGCGGTCTCCGTCGCACTGCGGGCAACGCCAATGGGCCGGCAGTTCACTGAACGCCGTGCCCGCCGGCACCTGCCAGACATCGTCGCCCACGGCAGGGTCGTAAACCCACCAGCAGATCTTGCACTCCAGCCGCGCGCCCGGTGGCAGGCGTGAGGCGTCACCCAGGTAGCTGCCCTCGAAGCCGGGTGACGGTACAGGGTCGTTCACGCACCCTCCAGCCACTGCAGCACCTCGGCCAGGCGCTCGTGCGAATCGACCAGGTCTTCGCGCGCGGCGCAGGCCACGTCGGGCATGGTGCAGACCTCCACGGTGTTCAGGATCACCGTGTCCTGCGAGTTGTAGTACACGACGCGCCAGGTGTTGGGCCGGCGCGAGTTGGTGATGCGGCAGTTGCCGTAGCCGCGCGACAGGATGAGCACGCGGCCGGTGCCCAGCACGGTGTCCAGCCAGCCGATGTCCTGCGGCGACATCGGCAGCAGCGTCAGGTTCACCACATGCGGCTGGGGGTGGGCCTCGCTGGCGGCGCGCTGGGGCCAGCGCTTGATCTGGTCTTCGATCTCGGTGATGAGCAGCGGCGAATTCATCACGCCGTCGGGCAAGGGCGAGTCGGCACCCGGGGTGGGCAGCGGGTGCAGGCCGTCTTCGGCCGCGGCGCGCTGCAGCACCTGGGGCACGCCGCCGGCTTCCAGGGTGTCGCGCACCTGGCCGTCGGCCAAGGTCTCGATCACGCGCCACAGGCCGGCGAACACCGATTCCTGCACCAGCACCGAACCGGCCAGCGGCAGGCCTGGTTGCGGCGTGACGCGGGCGCTGACCTCGCCTTCCCCCAGCACCTGGTTCACCAGCGCCTGGTCTTCGGGGCCCAGGCCCTGCAGCGAAATGGGCTCGGGCGTGGCGCCGGTGCGGGCCAGGCCCAGGGCGTCCAGCGCCCGGCGCAGCACCGCGCGGCCGGCGGTGCGCGGCGCGGCCTCTTCGGGCTCGGGCAGCACCGGGGCGCGGTAGGTGTCCATGCCGCTGGGCATGGGCATGTAGTCGAGCGATTCGTCTTCACTCTGGCTGCCGGGGCCGAAGGCCACCACGGGCAAGGGGAAGGGCTTGCGGCTGGATTCGGTGCTCATGGTCGGACCTTGGGGCGCGTGAGGTGGGGGAGGCGGCGTTCAGTGGCAGGACGGCGCGGCGGCGCCCGCCACCACCACCGGGATGCCGATGCCGGGCGTGCGCGTGGGTGCTGTGGCCAGGGCCTGCTGCACCCGTTCGACATAGTCGGTCCAGTCCAGCATGCCGGCGATGGTGGTGACGTAGCGGCCGTCTCGCAGCCACACCAGCGAAGGCCAGCGCTGCACGTTGAACTTCGCGGCGATGGCGTCTTCACAGGCCTGCGGCACCACGCCGATGTGCACCGTGCCTTCGTGCAGGCGGCGCAGTTCGGGCAACACCACGGCCACGTCCTGGCCTTCGGGAAAACGCACCGGGTCGCCGCTGAACAGCAGCACGGCTTCACCGGGCAGGCTGAGGAAGTTGTCCAGGGTCTCGGGGGTGATGGGGTGGGCGGCGTGGCCGTCTACCAGGCGTTGCACCAGCGGGGTGAAGGCGGAGGCGCTCATGGGGTTTCCTTGTGAGGCGTGGAAGGCGTGGGCGGGGCTGACGCGGTCAGTGCCGCCAGTTGTTCGGCGCTCATGGCCGATGGCAATGCGAAGGCGGCCAGGCCAGGCGTGTCGTGCTGCAGGCCGGCCAGGGCGTCGCCCAGCAGGTCCAGCGTGGCGTCGATCTCGGCCGCACGTTCGGGCGACAGGCGCTCGCGGGCGCCGTCCAGGAACACCAGCAGCCAGTCGCCAGGCTGGCACTCGCCCACCAGCGCTGTGTTCACGCGCCGGCGCTCGCCGCGGCCCGTCACCCAGGCGTGGCCGGCTTCGACGCTTTGCACTTGAAGTGGCAATCCGATGCACATGGTGAGGGTTCGGGGTCAGTCGCGCGGAATGAAGCGTTCATCGCCCACGCGGCAGGCCAGCGCTTCACTGGGGCGGCCCACCTCGTAGTGCTCGATGTCCAGCAGGCTGACGGTCACCGCATCGTGCTCGGTCAGCGGTTCGGTGCGCGGCCTCGGCAGGGCCCCCCACTCGCGCAGCCGGTCCACGCCGAGCGCGACCGCGTCTTCCAGCGCCAGCTTCACGCTGGGGCGCAGGCTGCCGCCGTAGTCGTCCAGCTCTTCGGGCTGGCAGCCCACCAGCAGCACCTGCTGCGGGTAGCGTTCGGTCAGCAGGGCCAGCATCAGCACTTCCTGGAAGCCGGTCTGGTGCAGGCTCATCTTCTTGGCCCCCATGAAGCGCGGCACCTCGTCGTTTTCAATCAGCTTCAGGGTACCGGGTTCCAGGCCGTAGTCGATGGCGTCGAAGATCAGCAGCCTGGTGGCTGCCTGCACGTGCTGGATCAGGTAAAGACCTTGGGTGCCGCCGTCCACCAGCTGCACGTGCGGCGCGAAGGACCAGTGGCGCTGTAGCGCCTGCACGCAGCGCACACCGAAGCCTTCGTCGGCCCACAGCACGTTGCCGATGCCCAGCACCACGATGGTCTCGTCCGCCTCCGCTGCGGCATTGCCACTGAGGGGGTTACAGGCGTTTTCGGGCGGAGGGGTGTGCATGTCGGGCCTACCGAGGGGTTGGTTCAGACGGGGTGTCAGTGCGCGCAGCGCACCGATGGGCGGGCGGTGAGCTTGGCGGTGCGGCGCAACTGGCGCCAGGCGTGGTAGCTGTCCCACTGCGCCTGCAAGGCCAGCCAGTGGCTGGTGGGCAGGCCGAAGGCCAGCGCGCAGCGGATGGCGGTGTCGGTGCTCATGCCGCGGTGGCCCATCACCAGCTCGTTCACGCGGCGGCGTGAAATGCCCAGCAGCCGGGCCGCACGCGTCTGCGTGATGGCCAGCGGCTGCAGGAAATTGCGGTCGAGGAACTGCCCCGGGTGCATCGGCGAGCGCAGAGGCACGCCGACGGGGTGGGGCAGGGGCCGGTCGGTCACGGCAGGGCCTTCGGGGTCAGTCTTTGAAGGTTCTGTAGCCGCTGACCATGGTGCTGACCATGCTCTGGCGCCCCATGATGTCTTCGCGGATCGCGGCATACACGTGCAGCGTCACGAACATCACCATGGCCCACATGCCCAGGTGGTGCCAGGTGTGCACGTCCTGGCTCTGGCCGAACAGCGGGATCACCCAGCCGAACAACTTGTCGGCCCAGCTGCCTGCCTGCAGGCCTTCACCGTACAGCGCGAAGCCGGTGAAGATCATGAACAGCGTGATCAGCGTGTAGCCAAAGAACATGAAGAAGCGCGCCAGCGGGTTGTGGCCCACGTAGCGGCTGGGGCGCGGGCGCAGGAAGGTGTACCACTCCAGCATCACCCGCACCTCGCGCCAGTAGGCCGGGTTGGTGACCGGCAGGGTGAACAGTTCGCGCGAATGGCTGTTGCCCACGATGGCCCAGTAGATGCGGCCGATCACGCCCACCAGCAGGATGTAGCCGGACGCGAAGTGGGCAAAGCGGATGTAGCCCATCAGGAAATTGGCGCTGGCCTCGCCGGGCTGGGTGGGCAAGGGGCTGCCGATGAAGTAGCCGCTGACGGCCAGCACCACGATGGCCAGGGCGTTCACCCAGTGCCAGATGCGCACCGGGGCTTCGTAGACATACACCGACTTGATCGCGGCGGCTTGTTCCAGCGCCTTTTCATCGATGCCGGTGGCGTTGATGAAGTCGTTGGTGGCGGATGAGGACATGGGGCTTGTCTCCTGCCTGGGTGGGGGCGTTGCTCAGGCGCGGGCGAGCAGCAGCGCGCCCAGGCCGCCCAGGGTGCCGGCGGCAAAGCGCCAGGCCAGTGGGGCGCGGCGTTGCGCGCGCCCGGTCAGCAGCAGGCTGGCCATGTGCAGCGCGGCCACCCCGGCCAGGAAGCCGCCGGCGTACAGCGCGGCCACCACCGGCAGCGTGTGCTGCAGACCCAGCGCCAGGGCCAGGCGTTCCACCAGGTCGTGGTGGCCGTGGCCGTCGTGGGCGGCGGCCGACGCGGCGAGCGTGACCAGGCCCAGGCCCGAGGCCAGTCGAGAGAGCTTTGTCTTCATGGGGAATGTCTCCGGGGATGTTGTGGGCAGCGCGCTCAACGCACCTTGACCTGGCACAGTTCCTGGCCGTCCGGGCTCATCACGTGGGTGGAGCAGGCCAGGCAGGGGTCGAAGGAGTGCAGGGTGCGCAGGATCTCCAGGGGCTGCTCGGGGTTGGCCATGGGCGTGTTCATCAGGCTGGCCTCGAAGGCGCCGATCTGGCCTTTGGCGTCGCGCGGGCTGCCGTTCCAGGTGGTGGGCACCACGCACTGGTAATTCTCGATCTTGCCGTCCTTGATCTTCACCCAGTGGCCCAGCATGCCGCGCGGCGCGGCCACGGTGCCCACGCCCTTGGCTTCCTTGGGCCAGGTGGCGGGGTCCCACTTGTCCACGTTGGCGGTGGCGGTGTCGCCGGCCTTGATGTTGGCCACCAGGTCGTTCCAGTCGTCGGCCATCATCTCGCCGCAGTACTGGCCTTCCAACGCGCGGGCCAGGGTGCGGCCGATGGTGGTGGGCAGCAACTGCTTCAGCGTGTACTGCGTTTCCGGCAGGCCCAGCGCCTTGGGGATGGCGCTGTTGATCATCTGGGCGCTGTACTCCAGCTGTTCCTTGGGGCGCTGGGCGTACTTGTTGCCCTTCTTGGCGTGCGCATAGGCCAGGATGTAGCGCGACAGCGGGCCCACTTCCACCGCGTTGCCGCGCCAGCGCGGCGACTTGATCCACGAATACTTGGCGCTCTCGTCGATCTGCTCGATGTTGGTGGTGGTGCCCTTGGTCTTGCCGCCCAGCACGTACATCGGCTCGGTGACGCCGTCCCAGGGGTGCAGGCCCTTGGTGTCGTCGGCGTACTTGTACCAGCTGTGGGTGACGAACTCCTGCACCTGCTCGGGGTCGCGCGGGTCGATCGGCAGGATCTCGTCCCAGTTGCCGTTCAGGATCACGCCGCCGGGCAGCTGGTCGGTGCTCTTGTCGTAGTTGTTCTTCGGGTACTCGCCGTAGTCGGACACGTTGGTGGCCGACAGGCCGCCGCCGTACAGCCAGCCGGCCTGCTTGTAAATGGTGCCTATGGCCAGCACGTCCGGGATGTAGACGTTCTTGTTGAACTCGATGATCTCGTCGATGCGGGCCTTGACGAAGTTCAGCCGCTCCATGTTGATGGGTGCGCCGGCCGCGCCGTCGCGGTCCAGGTTGATGGCGCAGGGCACGCCGCCCACCAGGTAATTGGGGTGCGGGTTCTTGCCGCCGAAGATGGTGTGGATCTTGACCCATTCCTTTTGCAGGTCCAGCGCCTCCAGGTAGTGGGTCACGGCCATCAGGTTGGCCTCGGGCGGCAGCACATAGGCCTTGTTGCCCCAGTAGCCGTTCATGAAGGGCCCCAGCTGGCCGCTTTCCACGAACTTCTTCAGCCGGTTCTGGATGTCGCGGAAGTAGCCGGCCGAGCTGAGCGGGTGGCTGGGCGACACCAGCTGCTGCAGGTCGCTGGTCTTCTTGGGGTCGGCCTTCAGCGCCGACACCACGTCCACCCAGTCCAGCGCGTGCAGGTGGTAGAAGTGCACCGCGTGGTCGTGCACCTGCAGGGTCTTGGCCATCATCTCGCGGATGAGGTGGGCGTTCTTCGGGATCTTGATGCCCAGCGCGTCTTCCACCGCCCGCACGCTGGTCAGCGCGTGGCAGCCGGTGCACACGCCGCAGATGCGTTCGACGAAGGCCCAGGCGTCGCGCGGGTCGCGACCCTTCAGGATGACCTCCAGCCCGCGCCACATGGTGCCGGTGGACACCGCGTTGCGGATGATGTTGTCCTTGTCCAGGTTCACCTCGCAGCGCATGTGCCCTTCGATGCGGGTGACCGGGTCGACGACGATGCGCTTGCCGCTGTCGTCGAGGTTGAAGCCTTGGGTTGCGTAGGCAGCCATGTGGTGTCGTCCTTGGGTGTTCGTCTTGTGGGGTCAGCGGCCTCAGCGACCGGAAGCGCGGTCGTTGGACGCCACGCGCTTGATGGCCGACACGGCGGCGTGCGCGGCCACCGCGGCGCCCACCACGGCGGCGGCGGTGCCGCCCACCTTGTCGGCGTTGGCTTCCACGCCGAACTGGTGGATGTCGGTCAGGCGGTTGTAGAACGAGCCCTTGTCCCAGAAGCCGTCCTCGCTGCAGCCGATGCAGCCGTGGCCGGCCTTGATCGGGAAGCTGGTGCCTTCGTTCCACTGCACGGTGGAGCAGGCGTTGTAGGTGGTGGGGCCCTTGCAGCCCACCTTGTAGAGGCAGTAGCCGCGGCGGGCGCTGTCGTCGTCGAAGGCTTCGACGAACTGGCCGGCGTCGAAGTGCGGGCGGCGGTAGCACTTGTCGTGGATGCGCTGGCTGTAGAACATCTTCGGGCGGCCCTGGCGGTCCAGCTCGGGGATGCGGTCGAAGGTGAGCATGTAGGTGATGACGCCGGTCATCACTTCCGCGATGGGCGGGCAGCCCGGCACCTTGATGATGGGCTTGTCGGTGATGACCTTGTGCACCGGCGTGGCCTGCGTGGGGTTGGGCTTGGCGGCCTGCACGCAGCCCCAGCTGGCGCAGGAGCCCCAGCTGATGATGGCCTTGGCGTCCTTGGCCACGTGGCGCAGCTGGTCCACGAAGGGCTTGCCGCCGATGATGCAGCTCATGCCTTCCTGGTTCAGCGGCGGGTTGCCTTCCACCGCCAGGATGTAGTTGCCCTTGTACTTGGCCATCACCTCTTCGAGGATGGCCTCGGCCTGGTGGCCGGCGCTGGCCATCAGGGTGTCGTCGTAGTCCAGGCTGATCATGGACAGCACGACGTCCTTGGCCAGCGGGTGGGCGCTGCGGATGAAGCTTTCGCTGCAGCAGGTGCATTCCAGCCCGTGCAGCCACAGCACCGGGGTGCGCGGCTTGGTTTCCATGGCGTGCGCGATCTGCGGTACGAAGGCCGGGCCCAGTCCCAACGACGTGGCCGTGAGCGAGCAGTACTTGAGGAAGCTGCGGCGCGAGATGCCCTGGCGGCGCATCACTTCGTAGAAGGTCTCCATTCGCTTTTTCTCCAGGCGGTTGTCGTTGGTTTGCAAGGGCAGGGCCGTGCGGCGGTGCTTGACATCGGACATGGATACAAGGCCCGTGCCGGATACCGCGGGGGCCCGGGTAAACACTGGGCGGCGCGCGCAAGTGCTTGTTTCTTAAGGCCTTGGACGCACGCGTGCCAGGGGCCAGCGGGCGCCATCCATGCCGACATGGTCAATCAGCTTTCGCTCGCGGGTCCAATGTGGAAGCTGGCTTTTCACCCACGTTTGCCACTTGACCCGTCGTGGGCGGCCTGCTGGCCGCCTGAGCGCCCGGCCGGGGCGCTTCAGCCGCCCGACAGGCTGTTGGCGTCTTCCGCGGTGGCGCCGTCCAGGTGGGCGGTGCAGTCCACCAGGCTGGCGGCGTGTGGCGGCGCGGCGGCCACCACGCTGAGTGCGGTGTTGCCAATGCGTTCCGGCAGCACCAGGCCTGCCGGCACCCGGGCGTGGGCGCGCAGCCAGCGCATCACCACCAGGCCGTGGCTGACCACCGCCAGCGGGCCGCCCGCGGCCTGCTTCTGGGCCAGCACCCAGTCCCAGGCCGCGGCCACGCGGGCTTCGAAGGTGGCCGTGGTTTCGCCGTTCGGTGGTGCGGTCTGGGTGGTCAGGGCATCAAAGCCCAGGCTGGCGTGGGGCCGGCCGCGCCAGTCACCGAAATTGCGTTCGTGCAGCAGGGCCGAGGTGGTGACGGGCAGGCCCGTGGCGCGGGCGATGGCCTGGGCGGTCTGCAGGGCGCGCGGCAGGTCGCTGGCCACGATGGCGGCCAGGCCGGCCGTTTTCAGGCGCTGCGCCAGCGCTTCGGCCTGCGCCAGGCCGCGTTCCGACAGGGGCGTGTCCGGCGGCTGCATCACGCGCGCGGCGTTGAGCGCGGTTTCACCGTGGCGAATCAGCAGCAGGCTCATGCGCCGACTTTAGCTGCGCGGCCCCGGCCGCGTTGTCGTCAGGCCGCCGCCGTGCCCTGGCGCAGCTTGCCGATGAGCCGTTCCATGTGCTCGTTCACCTGGCCGCTGCGCTCGAAGATGCCGGTGGCCGCGCCCAGGTGGCGGCGCAGCATCTCGCTCAGGTGGTCTTCCTGCTGCTGCGTCAGGCCCAGGTGGATGAAGGATTCTTCCAGGTCGGCGCGCAGGCGGGCGAACACCTCGGCCAGTTGGTCGCGCTGGGCCACGTGCTGCTGGTTGATGTCCAGCAGCGCCTGCCGCGTCAGCGTCACCAGCCGGTTGGCGGCCGACAGGCGGTTCACCTCGGCCTCGGCCTCCAGCGAACGCACGCGCGCCACCAGGCCCTCCACCAGCAGCGCCACGCTGTCGCGCAGGCGACCGCAGCGTTCGGGCGATTCCATGTGCAGCGCGCGGGCGGCGGCCTCGTCGGGCAGGTCGCGCACCAGCAGC
This sequence comes from Burkholderiales bacterium JOSHI_001, assembly GCA_000244995.1. Taxonomy (NCBI): domain Bacteria; kingdom Pseudomonadati; phylum Pseudomonadota; class Betaproteobacteria; order Burkholderiales; species Burkholderiales bacterium JOSHI_001. The sequence goes on from CM001438.1 coordinate 1,749,276, forward strand.
AGCACGGTGTCGTAGTGGAAGCTGGCGTGGCGGCCCAGGGTCTGGATGCTGGGCCCCAGGCGGGTTTGCACGTGGTCCAGGATGGATTCTTCCAGCGCGGTGCAGGGCCCGAGTGCGTTCAGTGACAGGGGCCCCGCCTTCATGCGAAGGCGCACACAACCGTCCAGCCCATAGGCGGCCAGGGCGTCGAACAGGGCCTGCGCGCATTCGGTCGGCGCGAAGCAGCCGGACAGCCGGCGCTGGAATTCCAACACCACGCCGGCCTCGCCCATCATGTCGGCGGTGGCCAGCGCGGCGTTCATCAATTCGTCCACCTGCTCGCCCAGTTCCACCGCGCGTTGGCGCCAACCCACCAGGCGCGCCACCTTGCTGTGCAGTTCGGCCAGGTCGAAGGGCTTGGTCACGTAGTCGTCACCGCCCGCGGCATAACCCTGCAGCCGTTCTTCCAGCGTGACCTTCACGGAAACGAACAGCACGGGGACATCCGCCGTGGCCGGGTCGGCCTTCAGGGCGCGGCACACCGCATAGCCGTCCAGCCCCGGCAGCATCACGTCCAGCACGATGGCATCCAGCCGGTGGGTGCGGGCCAGCGCCAGCGCCTGCTCTCCGTCGGCGGCCTGCAGCACCTGGTGGTCGTCGGCCAGGCAGGCGCGCAGCATTTCACGCGTGACATCGTTGTCGTCCACCACCAGCACCTGGTGGGTGGCATGGAGGGCGTTCGGCGCTGTGTCGGTCATGGCTCTTTTCGCGGGGTTTGTGCGGGTTCTTTTCGGAGCGGTGACGCCCGACTTGAGCCGTGCATGCTGTGTTGCATCAATTCAGAAACAAATGCTTTCAGATGAGGCGCTGACGGCGTCACGCCGGGGCATGGTCACAATTCGCCCATGACCAAAACCCTTCTTGCTTCGGCCCTGGCATTGGCGTTCGCAGCGCCCTCGGTGCAGGGCCAGGACCAGCCGCTGGCGCCCTGCCTGACTCAGCTGCGTGATGACGCCCGGGCCGCCGGCGTGGGCTCGGCGGCCTTTGACCAGTTCACCCGCGGCCTGGTGGCCGACATGGGCGTGGTGCTGCTGCTGGACGACCAGCCCGAATTCCGCACCCCGATCTGGGACTACCTGGCCGCGCTGGTGGACGATCAGCGCGTGGCCGACGGGCGCGCCATGCTGGCGCAGTGGAAGGACACCCTGGACGCGGTGGAAAAGCGCTTCGGCGTGGAGGCCGCCACGGTGGTGGCGGTGTGGGGCGTGGAAAGCGACTTCGGCAAGAGCTTCGGCAAGCGCGAACTGGTTCGCAGCCTGGGCACGCTGGCCTGCCATGGCCGGCGGCAGGCCTATTTCAAGGGTGAATTCTTCAGCTTGTTGAAGCTGCTGGAACGCGGCGACGTGCGCCCCGAACAGGCCGTGGGCTCCTGGGCCGGGGCCTTCGGCCACACCCAGTTCATGCCCAGCACCTACCAGCGCCTGGCGGTGGACTTTGACGGCGACGGCCGGCGCGACCTGGTGGGCAGCGTGCCCGACGCGCTGGCGTCCACCGCCAACTTCCTGTCCAAGGGCGGCTGGAAGTCCGGCCAGGCCTGGGGCTATGAAGTGCAGTTGCCGGCGGGCTTCGACCCCGCGCAGGCCGGGCGCAGGAACAAGCGCCTGGTCGGTGAATGGCAAGGTTTGGGTGTGCGCCGCCTGGGCGGGGCGGCCCTGTCAGGGCAGGGCAGCGCCGCGGTGCTGCTGCCCACCGGCACCAAGGGCCCGGCCTTCATCGTCACCGGCAATTTCGACGCCATCTACGGCTACAACGCGGCCGAAAGCTACGCGCTGGCGATTGCGCTGCTGTCCGACCGCCTGCGCGGCGAGCCGCCGCTGGCCACGCCCTGGCCCACCGACGACCCCGGCCTGTCGCGCGAGCAGCGCAAGGAAGTGCAGCGCCTGCTGGCCGCCAAGGGCCACGCCATCGGCGATATCGACGGCATGCTGGGCAGCGCTTCGCGCAGCGCCATCAAGGCCGAACAGCAGCGCCTGGGTTGGCCCGCCGACGGGCGCGCCGGGCAGAAGCTGCTGCGGGTCTTGCGCGGCGGTTGACGCCGGCCCATCGGGCTCAGGTGTTCCACGGATTGCAATTTGTGGCGGGGGTCCTTCGACCTCATCCCGCGCGGGATAATCACGCCAGGGGCCGCAAGGCCTCTTCGTTCGTGTTGACCCAAATCCTGACTGTGGAGAGAGCAGAAATGAACCGTTTTGTGAAGATGGCGCTGGTGCCGACCGCCTGCGCCCTGGCCCTGGCCGCCCAAGCCCAGACCCAGACCGACAACCAGTGGCACGGTGGCATCAGCCTGGGCGGCGCGTTCGCCTCCGGCAACAGCAGTTCACGCACCCTGTCGGCCAGCGCCGACGGCGTGAAGGCCACCACCGCCGACAAGATCACCCTGTACAGCCTGGCCAACTACGGCCGCAGCAAGGTCAACGGCGTCAACACCACCACCGCCAACCTGCTGCGCGCCGGTGGCCGCTACGACTACAACCTGAGTGACCGCACTTTCGTGTTCGGCGGCGCCGAAGGCGAAACCAACAAGGCCGGCGGCGTGAAGTCGCGCTATTCGCTCAATGGCGGCATGGGCTTCAAGCTGGTGCGCAGCAACACCGCCAGCCTGGACCTGTTCGGTGGCGTGGGCTATTCCAGCACCACGTTCACCGACGCCAGCAAGCGCAAGGGTGCCGAACTGCTGCTGGGCGAAGAAGGCTCCTACAAGCTGAGCGAGACCACCACCGTGAAGCAGCGCCTGGTGGTCTACCCGGGCGAAAGCGACGTGGGCACCCGCGCCACCCTGGACGCCAGCCTGGCCACCGCCATCAGCGGTGGCTGGACCCTGAACACCGGCCTGGGCGTGCGCTACGCCGGCAAGGTGCCGGCGGGCCAGAAGAAGACCGACTCGCTCGTCACCGTGGGCTTTGGCTTCAAGTACTGACTGACGGCCCCAAGGTCCAGGCGTTGCCTGGCCCGCCCCCCGAGAGGAGCCCAAGGTGACCGGCAGAGCCGGATCACCTTGGGGCGTTCTGGTGGGGCCGACCGGCGTTGCCCCTGGCTACCATGGCACCACTTCAAGGAGTCGTGCCATGGCCACCGTTCCCCTGCTGACCGACGCCGACCTGGCCCCCGAGGCCGCGGCCGTCTTTGCCGACATCCGCGCCAAGCGCGGAACGGACTACGTGAACAACTTCTGGCGCGCGCTGGCGCACGACCCGGCACTGCTGCGCCGCACCTGGGAGCAGTTGCAGCAGGTGATGGCCCCTGGCGCGCTGGACCTCAAGACCAAGGAGATGCTGTACCTGGCGGTGAGCATGGCGCATGGCTGCGACTACTGCATCCACAGCCACACCGCTGCCGCTCGCGGCAAGGGCATGACCCAGCCCGAGCTGATGGAACTGCTGGCCGTGGTGGGCATGGCGGCCCAGACCAACCGCATGGTGGCGGGCCTGGGCGTGCCGGTGGATGAGGTGTTCAGGGTGGGCGGCTGAAACACCGCCGCCCGCGGCCCGGTCACATGCTGCGCCGGTATTGCCCGCCCACTTCAAACAGCGCGTTGGTGATCTGCCCCAGGCTGCAGCAGCGAACGGCCTCCATCAGCACCGCGAACACATTGCCGTTGGCTATGACCGCCTGCTGAAGCCGCTTCAGCACCGCCGGCGCTTCGGCTGCGTGGCGGGCGTGGAAGTCGGCCAGGCGCATGAGCTGGCTTTGTTTTTCCTCGTCGGTGCTGCGCGCCAGTTCGATGCTTTCCGGCACCGTGTCGCCATGCGGGTTGCGGAAGGTGTTCACGCCCACGATGGGGTACTCGCCCGTGTGCTTCTGCATTTCGTAATGCATGCTCTCTTCCTGGATCTTGCTGCGCTGGTAGCCGGTTTCCATGGCCCCCAGCACGCCGCCGCGCTCGGCGATCTTTTCAAACTCGGCCAGCACCGCTTCCTCCACCAGCTCGGTCAGCTCGTCGATGACGAAGGCGCCCTGGTTCGGGTTCTCGCACTTGGCCAGGCCCCACTCGCGGTTGATGATCAATTGAATCGCCATGGCGCGCCGAACGCTGTCCTCGGTGGGCGTGGTGATGGCCTCGTCAAACGCATTGGTGTGCAGTGAATTGCAGTTGTCATACACCGCAATCAGCGCCTGCAGCGTGGTGCGGATGTCGTTGAACTGGATCTCCTGCGCGTGCAGGCTGCGGCCACTGGTCTGGATGTGGTACTTCAGCTTCTGGCTGCGCTCGTTCGCGCCGTACTTGTCCTTCATGGCCACGGCCCAGATGCGGCGCGCCACCCGGCCCAGCACGGTGTATTCCGGGTCCATGCCGTTGCTGAAGAAGAAGCTGAGGTTGGGCGCGAAATCGTCGATGTGCATGCCGCGCGCGAGATACGCTTCCACCAGCGTGAAGCCGTTGCTCAGCGTGAAGGCGAGCTGGCTGATGGGGTTGGCGCCGGCTTCGGCAATGTGGTAGCCGGAAATCGACACCGAATAGAAGTTGCGCACATCGTGGTGCACGAAGTACTCGGCGATGTCGCCCATCACCTTCAGGGAGAACTCGGTCGAGAAGATGCAGGTGTTCTGGCCCTGGTCTTCCTTCAGGATGTCGGCCTGCACCGTGCCGCGCACATTGGCCAGGGTCCATTCCTTGATCTTGGCGGTTTCGGTGTCGGTGGGCGCGCGGCCGTTGTCGGCCGTGAACTTCTCGATCTGTTGGTCCATGGCCGCGTTCATGAACATGGCCAGGATCGACGGCGCGGGCCCATTGATCGTCATGCTGACCGAGGTGTTGGGCGCGCAGAGGTCGAAGCCCGAATACAGCACCTTCAGGTCGTCCAGCGTGGCGATGGACACGCCCGAGTTGCCCACCTTGCCGTAGATGTCCGGCCGCGGGTCGGGGTCGTTGCCGTACAGGGTGACCGAGTCGAACGCCGTGGACAGGCGCTTGGCCGGCATGCCTTCGGAAACCAGCTTGAAGCGCCGGTTAGTGCGGAAGGCGTCGCCTTCGCCCGCGAACATGCGGGTGGGGTCCTCGTTCTCGCGCTTGAAGGCAAACACGCCGCTGGTGTAGGGGAAGCTGCCGGGCACGTTGTCCAGCATCAGCCACTTCAGCAGCTCGCCATGGTCTTCATAGCTGGGCAGCGACACCTTGCGGATCTTGTTGCCCGACAGCGTGGTGTGGACCAGGTTGGTGCAGATCTCCTTGTCGCGGATCTTCACCACGTACTGGTCGCCGGCGTAGGCCTTCTGCATTTGCGGCCACTGCGCCAGCAGCTTCTTCGCCGCCGCGTCCTGGCGGGCTTCGCGTTCGTCCGCCAGGGCCAGCACGGTGTTCTTCGCGCCGTCCTTGGCCGCGTCGTTCTCGTGCAGCATGCGGGCGGTTTCGCGCAGTTGCTGCACTTCCCGCGCCAGTCTGGCCTGTGCCCGCACGCGGGCCTTGTAGCCACGCACGGTGTCCGAAATCTCGGCCAGGTAACGCACCCGGGCCGGCGGCACGATGGGGTTCTGGTGCGTGCTGTGGCGGGTGGCCACCGGCGGCAGCCGGCCTTCGGCCAGCTTCAGGCCCAGCGTACCCAGCCGCGCCTTCAAGGCCTGGTACAGCGCGGTCACGCCGTCGTCGTTGAAGCGGCTGGCCATGGTGCCGAACACCGGCATGGCGTCGGGCGCCTGATTGAAGGCATTGCGGTTGCGCTGCACCTGCTTGGCCACGTCACGCAGCGCGTCGGCCGCGCCCTTGCGGTCGAATTTGTTGATCGCCACGAATTCGGCGAAGTCCAGCATGTCGATCTTTTCCAGCTGGCTGGCGGCGCCGAACTCGGGCGTCATCACGTACATGGGCACATCCACCAGGGGCACGATGGCCGCGTTGCCCTGGCCGATGCCCGAGGTTTCCACGATCACCAGGTCGAAGCCCGCCACCTTGGCGGCGGCAATCACGTCGGGCAGGGCGGCGCTGACTTCGCTGCCGGTGTCGCGCGTGGCGAGCGAACGCATGTACACGCGCGGCCCCTGGCTCCAAGGCCCCGTCGCGTTCATGCGGATGCGGTCGCCCAACAACGCGCCACCGCTCTTGCGCCGGCTGGGGTCGATGCTGATGACGGCGATGCGCAGGGCGTCGTCCTGGTCCAGCCGCAGCCGCCGCACCAGCTCGTCGGTCAGGCTGCTCTTGCCCGCGCCGCCGGTGCCGGTGATGCCCAGTACCGGGGCCTTCACGGACTTGGCGGCTTCGTGCAGCTGCTTCACCAGGCCGGCGTCAGCGCTGCCGTTTTCCAAGGCGGTGATCAATTGCGCCAAGGCGCGCCAGTGGGCTTCCGTGTGGCCCTGGATGGCGGTGATGGCTTTGGGCGCAAGGCCGGAGATGTCCTTGTCGCAGCGCATCACCATCTCGCCGATCATGCCGGCCAAGCCCATGCGCTGGCCGTCCTCGGGGCTGTAGATGCGCACACCGGCGTCGGCCAGGGCACGGATTTCAGCCGGCACGATGACCCCGCCGCCACCGCCGAAGACCTGGATGTGCTCGCCGCCGCGGGCCTTGAGCAGTTCCACCATGTAGCTGAAGTACTCGGTGTGGCCGCCCTGGTAGCTGGACACGGCGATGCCCTGCACATCTTCCTGCAGCGCCGCGGTGACCACTTCGTCCACGCTGCGGTTGTGGCCCAGGTGGATGACCTCGGCCCCCATGCCCTGCAGGATGCGGCGCATGATGTTGATGGCCGCGTCGTGGCCGTCGAACAGGCTGGCCGCGGTGACGAAGCGCACCTTGTGCGTCGGGCTGTAGTCGGCAAGCGCCTTGTATTCGGCGGACAGGTCGGTCATGGTCTTGTCTCCTGCGGTGAAAAGCACTGCCCGGCGCGGGCGGCGCCTTGGTGGCGCCGAGTCTAGGGCGTGGTCAGCGGCTTGGCGATGGCCGCGGCGCTCAGGCGTTTGATCGTTTTTGCCATGTCGCACGGGTATGCTGCGCCCCAGCGCGGGCCGGCGGTCGGTCCCCCGGGAGAACCCCAAGATGATGAGCGACTGGAACTCGGGCTACATCTCCGAGCTGGACTACACCCACGGCTACTACCCGGAACTGGCGCCGCAGCGTCTGGCGCTGGCCCTGCTGTCCAAGCAGCAGGCGCATCGGCGCGGGCGCCCGCTGCGCTACCTGGAGCTGGGCTTCGGCCAGGGCCTGTCGCTGAACATCCACGCTGCGGCCACGCCGGGCATCTACTGGGGCACCGACTTCAACCCGGCCCACGCCGCCAATGCGCGCGACCTGGCCGACGCCTCGGGCGCCAACCTGCGGGTGCTGGACGATTCCTTCGAAGAACTGGCCCGGCGGGACGACCTGCCCCAGTTCGACGTGATCGCGCTGCACGGCATCTGGAGCTGGATATCCGACGCCAACCGCCGCGTGATGGTGGACATCGCCCGCCGCCGCCTGGCCGTGGGCGGGGTGATGTACGTCAGCTACAACTGCACGCCCGGCTGGTCGGCCGCGATGCCGCTGCGCCACCTGATGATGCTGCACGCCAACCTGGCGTCCAACGAAGCCCAGGGCATGCTGCCCAAGGTGGAGGCTGCGCTGGACTTCGCGCAGCGCGTGGTCGATTCCGGCGCCCAGTACTTCGCCGCCAACCCGGCGGTGACCGAAAGGCTGAAGCGCCTGCGCGACCAGAACCGCCAGTACCTGGCGCACGAATACTTCAACGGCCACTGGCTGCCCATGCCCTTTTCGGACGTGGCGGGGCTGTTGACCGAGGCCAAGTTGGACTTCGCCGCTTCTGCCAGCCTGATGGACCACATCGACCTGGTGAACCTCACCCCCGCGCAGCAGGCCCTGCTGGCCGAGGTGAAGCACCCGCTGCTGGGCGAAAGCATGCGCGACTATTTGGTGAACCAGCAGTTCCGCCGCGACCTGTGGGTGAAGGGCTCGCGCCCCCTGGTGCCTGCGCGCCAGCTGGCGCTGCTGGCCGAGCAGCGCTTCGTGCTGTGCGTCGACCCGGGCGATATCAACCTGAAGGTGAACGGCGCACTGGGTGAAGCCGAACTGCAGAAGGGCGTGTACCTGCCGGTGGTGGAACAACTGGCGGCGCTGGGCGGTGCGCCGCGCAGCGCCGGCGACATCGCCCAGGCGCTGCCGGGCTTGAGCTTTGCCCAGGTGGCCCAGGCCCTGCTGGTGCTGACCGCCTCCGGCCAGGCGGCGCCGGCCCAGGACGAAAGCGACACCGCCGGCGCCCGGCCCCACACCGATGCGCTGAACCGCCACCTGATCGGTCGCGCCGCCACGTCCGGCGAGATCACCTACCTGGCCAGCCCGGTGACGGGATCGGGTGTGCCGGTGGGCCGTTTCCAGCAGCAATTCCTGGCGTCCATCGCCGCCGGCCGGCGCGAAAGCGACCAGTGGGCGGCCGACGCCTGGGCTGCGCTGTCGCGCCAGGGCGAGCGCCTGGTCAAGGACGGCCAGGCCCTGGCCACCGATGATGAGAACCTGGGTGAACTGCGCCAGCAGGCGGCCTGGTTCCAGGCCCATCGCCTGTCGGTGCTGAAGGCGCTGGGCATCACCGGCTGACCGCCACGGAAGGCGAAGGCCCATGCCTGCTGCGCCGCAGCACACCGTGGCCATGGCCTTTGTCCTCAGCGCGGTGCAGGCGCTGCAGGGGCCGGCGCGGCGGCAAGCGCTGCAGGCGGCCGGCATCGCCCCGGCCCTGCTGGACAACCCGCGCGCCCGGGTCCCGGCGGCGGCCTTCGCCGCGCTGTGGCTGGCCGTGGCGCAGGCGCTGGACGACGAGTTCTTCGGCCTGGACGCCCGCCGCATGAAAGTGGGCAGCTTCGCGCTGCTGTGCCATGCGGTGGCCGGCCAGGCCACGGTGGAACGCGCGCTTCGCCTGGCGCTGCGCGGCTTCGGCCTGTTCCTGGACAAGGTGCAGGCGGGCCTGGATGTCCGGCCCGGCGAGGCGGCACTGGTCATTGCCAACACCATTGCCGACCCGCAGGCCCGCCGCTTTGCCGACGAGACCCTGCTGGTCATGCTGCACGGCCTGCTGTGCTGGCTGGCCGGCCGGCGGGTGGCCCTGCGGGCCTTGGAGCTGGCCCACCCGGCGCCGGCCCATGCCGAGGAGTACCGCCGCATGTTCAGCCCGGTGCTGGCCTTCGACCGACCCGCCACCCGGGCGCTGTTCGACCCGGCCGTGCTGTCGGCCCGGGTGGCGGTGGACGACGCCGGACTGAAGCGCTTTCTGCGCGAAGCACCGCAGTCGGTGATCCTCAAACAGGTGGACGACAGCGGCCTGGCGCAGCGCCTGCGGCGCCGCCTGCGGCGGGGCGCCGACTGGCCGGCGCTGGACGCCGTGGCGGCCGAACTGGGACTGTCGCCTGCCACCCTGCGCCGGCGCCTGGCCGAAGAAGGTTGCCATTGGCAGCAGCTGAAAGACGAACTGCGGCGCGACCTGGCCATCCACCACCTGGCGCAGGGCCGGCTCAGCGTGGCCGACGTGGCCACCCGGCTGGGTTTTGCCGAACCCAGTGCCTTCCACCGGGCCTTTCGCCAATGGACCGGCGGCGCGCCCGGCGACTACCGCCCCGTGGGTGCTTTCGCGCAACAACCCCGGGCCGACCCCTAGATCACCACCCTTGTGAGGGGCGGCACGCGAGAGCCCTTGGGGTAGCATCGAAAAGGCCCTTTTTCCGGGCTTTTGCAAAGAGAACACAAGCGCGCAAGAAGGGGCCGCCGGCCGCAAGCCGGGCGCGGTACCCGCCCAAGGAGAGACCTGTGAAGCCTGGATTCGACGATTCCCTGCGCCTGGCCATCGTGGCCCTGGCCGCCACCTTGGCCTGCCAGGCCGGCCTGGCCCAAACCCGGCCGGCGGGTACACCCAATGCCGGTACCGTGCTGGAAACCGCGCCGCCGCCGCCCATCCCGCGCGCTGGCGAGGTGGCCCCGTTGGACGCCAGCCGCGTCCAGCCGGCGGCCCAGCCGGCAGCGGCCGGGCCGAAGGTCAAGGTGAAGTCCTTTCGCCTGAGCGGCAACACGGTCTTCTCGTCCGAACAACTGGCCCCCTTGCTGCGGCCCTTCGAGGGCCGCGAACTCAGCATGCAGGAGCTGTCCGACGCCTCCGACGTGGTGCGCGACCGCTACCGTGACGCCGGCTACTTCCTGGCCCAGGCGGTGCTGCCCACGCAGGACGTGACCGAAGGCGTGGTGGACATCCGCATCATCGAAGGCACGGTGGGCCAGGCCCGCGCCGACGTGGCGCCCGAAGCCCGGGTGCCAGCCTCGCTGGTGAACGGCTACCTGGGCCTGCTGCCCTCGGGCGCCCTGGTCACCGAGCAGTCGGTGGAGCGTCCACTGCTGCTGCTGAGCGACCTGCCCAGCGTCAAGGTGCACTCGGTGCTCAAGCCCGGCAGCCAGTTCGGCACCGCCGACCTGGACCTGAAGGTCACGCAGGAAGGCCGGCTGTTCGGCGGCAGCGTCTACGCCGACAACTTCGGCAACCGCAACACCGGCGAAACCCGCCTGGGCGCCGACCTGGAAACCCGCGGCCTGCTGGGCCTGGGTGAACTGCTCACCGCGTCCCTGTTCCGCGCCAGCAACCTCACCACGCTGGGCCGTCTGGGGGTCACGCTGCCGGTGGGACCCTTGGGCACCAAGGTGTCGCTGAGCTACACCCAGTTGTCCTACGACGTGGCCGGCGCGTTCTCCAACCTGAACGCCGACGGCGAAGGCAAGATTGTCTCGCTGCTGGCCCAGCACCCCTGGACCCGCTCGCGAAACGCCAACCTGTTCCTGCTGGCCGGTGTGGACGTGAAGAAGATCGAGGACCGCACGGCTGGCACCGGGTCCGGCAGTTCCTCTGCCGCCCCCAACATCGACGGTCGCCACGTCAATCTGCTGCGTCTGGGCGTGAACGGCGACTTCCGCGACGACATGGGCGGTGGTGCGCTGAACAGCTACTCGCTGTCCCTGTTCCAAGGCCAGAACAAGATCCAGACCGCGGACACCCTGTTGGTGGACCAACGCTCCACGCAGACCAATGGCAGTTTCACCAAGCTGCAGTTCGAATTCCTGCGGCTGCAGTCGCTGGCCTCGTTCCTGAGCGAAGCCGACTCCCTGGCGCTGGCCGTGAAGGGGCAGTTGGCCAACAAGAACCTGGACCCGTCCGAGAAGGTCTCCCTGGGCGGCCCGCGGGGGGTGCGCGCTTTCCCGGTGGGCGCCGCTTCGGGCGACGACTCGCTGATGCTGTCGGCCGAACTGCGCCACCGCCTGGCCGGCTTCCGGCCCTTCGGGGCCAACGTGGTGCTGAGCGCCTTCGTGGACTACGGCACCGTCAAGGTCCTGCACCGCGGGACCAGTGCGGACAACAAGCTGACCCTGGGTGCCGCCGGCATCGGTCTGAACGTGGTGAAGAAGGACGATTTCCAGATTCGGCTGGAACTGGCCAGCCGCCTGGGTGGCAATGACTACACCGGCGACGAGGCCGACACCAAGAGCCGCGGCTGGTTGCTGGCGCAGAAATGGTTCTGAAGGTCTTGCTGGGCTGAAATGACAAAGGTGTGACCGGGTAGGGCCTGCTGGCAGGCCCCTGACCGGCCCCCCGCCCGCCGGCCCCTGTGCCGGTGGTGCAGCGATGAAAGGGACGTGAGCGTGTTCAAGTCGATCGAAAGCTTCGTGGCCAACCCGGTGTATTGCATTCGCCAGGTGGTTTTGCGTGTGGGCTTCAAGTTCAAGCTGGCCACCGGCCGGGTGAAAGTGCCCGCGCCCAGCCGCCTGCTGCTGCTGCTGCTGGCCGGCTGTGGGGTGGCGGTTCACGCGGCGCCCACCGGCGGCCAGGTGGTCAGCGGCAATGTCCAGATCCAGGCCCCGGCGGGCAACACGCTGAACATCCTGCAGACCAGCGACAAGGGCATCATCAACTGGGGCAGCTTCAGCATCGCCACTGGCGAGCGGGTGAACTTCCAGCAGCCCGGGGCCAGTTCGGTCACCCTGAACCGCGTCATCGGCAACGACCTGTCGCAGATCTACGGCACCCTCACGGCCAACGGCCAGGTCTTCCTGGTCAACCCCAATGGCGTGCTGTTCGCGCCCGGCGCCCAGGTGAACGTGGGCGGCCTGGTGGCCAGCACGCTCGACATCAGCAATGAAAACTTCCTGGCCGGCGCCTACAGGCTGTCGGGCACCGGCAGCGGCTTGGGCGTGGTCAGCAATGCGGGCAGCATCCGCGGCGGCTACGTGGTGCTGGCCGGCACCCAGGTGTCCAACACCGGCAGCATCGTCACCCCGGGCGGGACCACCGCCCTGGTGGCTGGCGAGCGCGTGTCGCTGGGTCTGACCGGCAGCGAACTGCTGTCGGTGTCGGTGGACGCCGCCGCGGTGGGTGCGCAGGTGCGCGCCGGCGGCGTGGTCCAGGCCGACGGCGGCCAGGTCTTCATCGGTGCCAAGTCCGCCAATGCCCTGCTGGACACCGTGCTGAACGTGGACGGCGTCATCCGTGCGCAAAGCCTGGCCGAGCGCAATGGCCGCATCGTTCTGGATAGCGGGCCCGCTGGCGTGGTGGCGGTGAAGGGCACCCTGGACGCCAGCGGCTTGGGCGCCGGCCAGACCGGCGGCGCCGTGAGCGTGCTGGGCGACAAGGTGGGCCTGTTCAGCGGCGCTTTGGTGGACGTTCGCGGCGATGCCGGCGGCGGCACCGCCCTGGTGGGCGGCAACTGGCAAGGCAAGGGCCCCGAGCAGAACGCCAGCGTCACCTTCGTGGGCGCGGGCGCCCGCTTGGATGCCAGCGCGCAGACCATGGGCGACGGGGGCACGGTGGTGGTGTGGGCCGATGGCACCACGCGCTATTTCGGCCGGATCACCGCGACCGGCGGTGCGCAGGGGGGCAACGGCGGCAACGCCGAAGTGTCCGGCAAGGGCAACCTGGTCTATCTCGGCACGGCGGATCTGTCCGCGCCGCTGGGGCGGGCTGGCAGCTTGCTGCTGGATCCCGAACGACTGACCATCGTCGACAACGCCACCCCGCCCGACCTGGATGGTGATGGCGGCGGCGCGGACTTGACCACGACCACCTTCACCGTGGCCACTGGCAAGGAGAGCGTCATCACGACCGGGGCGGTCACCACCCAGATGGGCACGGCCACGGTCCAGTTGACAGCGACCGACTCCATCACAGTGCTGGCGCCGGTGCTGGCCAATGCCAAGTCCGGCACGGGCCTGGAATTGAACTCGTCGACGATCCAGGTGTCGGCGAGCATCAGCACGACCAATGGCAACGTGGTGCTCAGCGGCGGTACAGGCGGCATCACCATCGATGCGGCGGCCACCATTTCCACCGGCACGGGCAACATCAGTGCCACCAGCACCGGCGTTGGGAAGGTGGACCTGCAGGGCACGCTGAACGGCAAGGATGTCACGCTGACCAGTGCTGGCGGCCTGGACCTGAAGGGCAGCATCACCGCCAGCGGCAACCTGGCCTTGAACACCACAAATGCGGCGATCGCGCAGACCAGTGGCACCTTGTCGGTGACCGGCACCACCACGGCGGCGGCCGGTACGGGCGCAGTCACGCTGAATCTGGTCGGCAACCAGCTGGCGGGCAGCTTCAGTTCCACGGGCAGCGGCGCGGTGGTGCTGAAGAACGACGTGGCCACCGACCTGGGGGCCATTGGCAAGTCGGGTGCCGCGGCGGCCAGCCTGAGCGTGACCACCACGAACGACAAGGTCACGCAGACCGGGCCTGCCTTCGTGGCGGGCAGCACCACGGTGGCTGCGGGCACCGGCACGGTCACCTTGGACCAGGCCACCAACCAGTTGACGGGGACCATCGACTCCACCGGCACGGGCGCCGTGGTCATCGTCAACGATGTGGCCACTGCGCTGGGCAACCTGGGCAGCGGCGCGGCCATTGCCAGCCTGAAGGTCACCACCAGCAACGACGCCGTCACCCAGTCCAGTGCGCTGAAGGTGACGGGCGCCACCACGGTGGCGGCGGGTTCGGGTGCGGTCACGCTGGACCAGGCGAGCAACCAGCTGGCGGGCGCCGTCAGTTCCACGGGCAGTGGCGCGGTGGTGCTGAAGAACGATGTGGCCACCGACCTGGGGGCCATTGGCAGCGCCGGCACACCGGCCAGCAGCCTGAGCGTGACGACGACCAATGACAACGTCAGCCAGTCGGCGGCGGCCTTTGTGTCCGGCGGCACCACGGTGGCGGCGGGCACCGGCACGGTCACGCTGGACCAGGCCACGAACCAGTTGGCCGGTGCTGTCAGTTCCACCGGCACGGGGGCGGTCACGCTGAAGAACGACGTGGCCACGGTGCTGGGCGCCATCGGCACCTCGGGTGCCAAGGCGGCCAGCCTGAGCGTGACCACCACGAACGACGCGGTGACGCAGACGGCCGCGGCCTTTGTGACGGGCGGCACGACGGTGGCGGCAGGGTCGGGCACGGTGACGCTGGACCAGGCGAGCAACCAGTTGGTGGGCGCCTTCAGTTCCACCGGCACGGGTGCGGTGGTGTTGAAGAACGACGTCGCCACCGACCTGGGGGCGATTGGCCAATCTGGCGCAGCGGCGGCCAGCCTGAGCGTGACGACGACCGACGACAACGTCAGCCAGTCGGCGGCGGCCTTTGTGACCGGTGCCACCTCCATCGCGGCCGGCACCGGCACGGTGAAGCTGGACCAGACCACCAACCAATTGGTGGGCGCCATCAGTTCCACGGGCGACGGCGCGGTCACGATCAACAACGACAAGAACACCGACCTGGGCACCATCGGCAGCGCCGGTGTCGCCAGCCTGACGGTGACCACCACCACCAACCAGAGCATCAACGCCAGCGGCGCGGTGGTTGTCGTTGGTGCGGCCAAGTTCATCGCCGGCAGCGGCGATGTGACCTTGGCCAATGTTGGCAATGACTTCCAGAACGCCGTCACGGTGACCGGTGGCGCCATCTCGGTGGTGGACAAGAACGACCTGGACGCCAGCTCGATCAAGGGCACCTCGGGCAAGGACCTGAGCCTGCAGGCGCTGACCGGCACCCTGACCCTGGGCGGTGGCCCCATCGACATCGGCGCGGGCAACCTCACGCTGGTCTCGGGCACCGGCCTCGTGACCAAGGCCAACCTCACGGCCAATGACATCAAGCTGAGCGGCGGTACCGGCGTGCTGGACCTGAAGGCCGACATCACGGCCAATGGCAGTGCCATTCTCAGCGGCGGCGGGGGCATCACCCAGACCTCGGGCACCTTGGCGGTGGCAACGACCACCAGCCTTGACGGTGGCGCGTCGGCGGTGACCTTGAACCTGGCGGGCAACCAGATGGTGGGCGCCATCAGCTCTGCCGGCACCGGCGCGGTCACACTGAAGAACGACGTGGCTACGGTGCTCGGGGCCATTGGCAAGTCGGGTGCCGCAGCGGCCAGCCTGAGCGTGACCACCACGAACGACAAGGTCACGCAGACCGGGCCTGCCTTCGTGGCGGGCAGCACCACGGTGGCTGCGGGCACCGGCACGGTCACCTTGGACCAGGCCACCAACCAGTTGACGGGGACCATCGACTCCACCGGCACGGGCGCCGTGGTCATCGTCAACGATGTGGCCACTGCGCTGGGCAACCTGGGCAGCGGCGCGGCCATTGCCAGCCTGAAGGTCACCACCAGCAACGACGCCGTCACCCAGTCCAGTGCGCTGAAGGTGACGGGCGCCACCACGGTGGCGGCGGGTTCGGGTGCGGTCACGCTGGACCAGGCGAGCAACCAGCTGGCGGGCGCCGTCAGTTCCACGGGCAGTGGCGCGGTGGTGCTGAAGAACGATGTGGCCACCGACCTGGGGGCCATTGGCAGCGCCGGCACACCGGCCAGCAGCCTGAGCGTGACGACGACCAATGACAACGTCAGCCAGTCGGCGGCGGCCTTTGTGTCCGGCGGCACCACGGTGGCGGCGGGCACCGGCACGGTCACGCTGGACCAGGCCACGAACCAGTTGGCCGGTGCTGTCAGTTCCACCGGCACGGGGGCGGTCACGCTGAAGAACGACGTGGCCACGGTGCTGGGCGCCATCGGCACCTCGGGTGCCAAGGCGGCCAGCCTGAGCGTGACCACCACGAACGACGCGGTGACGCAGACGGCCGCGGCCTTTGTGACGGGCGGCACGACGGTGGCGGCAGGGTCGGGCACGGTGACGCTGGACCAGGCGAGCAACCAGTTGGTGGGCGCCTTCAGTTCCACCGGCACGGGTGCGGTGGTGTTGAAGAACGACGTCGCCACCGACCTGGGGGCGATTGGCCAATCTGGCGCAGCGGCGGCCAGCCTGAGCGTGACCACGACCGACGACAACGTCAGCCAGTCGGCGGCGGCCTTTGTGACCGGTGCCACCTCCATCGCAGCCGGCACGGGCACGGTGAAGCTGGACCAGACCACCAACCAATTGGTGGGGGCGATCAGTTCAACCGGGGGCGGCGCGGTCACGATCAACAACGACAAGAACACCGAACTGGGCACCATCGGCACGGCCGGGGTGGCCAGCCTGACAGTGACCACCACCACCAACCAGAGCATCAATGCCAGCGGTGCGGTGAATGTCATTGGTGCGGCCAAGTTCATCGCCGGCAGCGGCGACGTGACCTTGGGCAACGTTGGCAACGACTTCCAGTCCACGGTGCAAGTGACCGGTGGCGCCATCACGGTGGTGGACAAGAACGACCTGAACGCCACCTCCATCACCGGCACGTTGGGCAAGGACCTGAACCTGCAGGCGTTGACCGGAACGCTCAGCGTGGCAGGCGGCGCCATCAACATCGGGGCCGGCAACCTGACGCTGACATCGGGCACCGGGCTGGACACCACCGGCGCACCGCTGACGGCCAACAAGATCAGCCTGAGCGGCGGCACTGGCACCCTGACCATTGGGTCGGCTGTCGACGCTGCTTCCGATTTGAGCTTGGCCGGCGGCTCCGTCCTGCAGACCGCCGGCGCCTTGACGGTGTCGGGCACCACCACCGCCAGCGCGGGTGCGGGCGCCGTGCTTTTGAACCAGGCGCTCAACAAGATGACCGGCGCCATCAGTTCCACCGGCTCGGGCGCCGTGACCTTGGCCAACGACATCGCCACCCAACTCGGTGCCATCGGCACCGTGGGCGGCCCTGCTGCCAGCTTGAACCTCACGACGACGAATGACGCGGTCACCCAGACCGCGGCGGCCTTCGTCAGCGGCGGCACCACGGTGGCCGCCGGCACCGCGATAGTCACCCTGAACAACGCCGGCAACCAACTGACCGGCACCATCCTGTCCTCTGGCACCGGCGCGCTCACCATCGCCAACGACGTGGCCACCAAGCTGGGCGCGCTGGGCGGTGGAGCGGCCATCGACAGCCTGAGCATCACCACCACCAACGACACCGTCACGCAACTGTCGGCCTTGAAGGTCACGGGGACCACCGCCCTGGCTCTGGGCACCGCGGCGGTGAAACTTGACACCGCCGGAAATGCGTTCACGGGAGCGGTCAGTTCCAGCGGCAGTGGTGCGGTCACGCTGGTCAACAGCATCGGCACCACACTGGGGGCCATCGGTACCTTGGGTGCGCCGGCGGCCAGCCTCACCGTGACGGCGGACGGTGGTGTCACGCAGTCCGCGGCGGCGCATGTCAGCGGCGCCACATCGATCGAATCCACCAAGGTCGGCGACGTGCTGATCACCGCAGCCGGCAACAACCTGGCCGGAGCGGTGGGCATCGTCACCGGGGGCAACGCGGCCATCAAGAACGACATCGCCACCGTGCTGGGCGCCAGCACCGTGGGCGGTACCTACAGCCTCACGACCACAGGGGACGCTGTCACCCAGACCGGCCCGTTGAGCCTGGGCGGCGCGGCCACCTTCACCGGCACCGGCGACATCACGCTGACCAACGCGAACAACGACTTCAAGGCCGCGGTGTCCACCGCCGCGGGCACCGGCTCGGTGCAACTCACCGACAAGAACGACTTGGACGCCTCCGGCGTGACCGGCGTGCTGGACAAGGACCTCAGCCTGCAGGCCGCAGGCAACCTGAGCTTCGGCGCTGGTGCCATCAACCAGGGCAAGGGCAGCATCACGCTGGTGTCCGGCAACGCGCTGGACCTCACCGGCCAGGCTTTGACCGCCAAGGACGTGACCATCGGCGGCCAGGGCGGCGTGATCGCGGACACCATCACCGCGACCGGTAACCTGAAGATCACCACCGCCAACAACACCATCACTCAGGTGGGAGCGGCCAAGGTCACCGGAACCACCACGCTGGAAAGCGGCAGCGCTGCGCTGACGCTGGACAACGTCGGCAACCAGTTGGCCGGCACCATCACGGTGAACAACACCACGGGCGCGGTCACGCTGTTCAACGGCGTGGCCACTTCGCTGGGGGCCATCGGCACGGCGGGCAGCCCGGTGGCGTCGCTGAAGATCACCACCAGCGATGACGCGCTGACGCAAACCGGCCCGGCCGTCGTGGCCGGCACCACCCAACTGAACACCGGCAAGGGCGACATCACCCTGGCCGACGCGGGCAACGACTTCCGCGGTGTGGTCACCGCCGCCGGCGGCGCCATCACCCTGGCCAGTTCCAAGGCCCTGGACGTGAGCGGCGGGGTCACACCCAGCGCCGGCCAGGACCTGAGCCTGACCGCCGGCACCACCCTGACACTGGCCGCTGGGCCCATCAACGCGGGCGCAGGCAATGTCACGCTGAAGGCCGGCACCGGCCTGGCCAGCGCGGCGGCCGTCAGCGGCGCGAACGTGTCGCTGAGCGGTGGCACGGGCGCGCTGGCCCTGAGCGGTGACGTCACCGCCACCGGTACCCTGGCCTTGTCCGGCGGTACCGTCACCCAGACCGCCGGCACCGCGAAGGCCACAGGCACCACCGCGGTCACCGCCACTGGCGACATCACGCTGAACCAGGCCACCAACGACTTCACCGGGGTGGTAACGCTCAGCGGCGCGAACGCCTCCATCAGCGCCGCCACGGCCTTGAAGCTGGGCGTCAACGCCTTGAGCGGTTCGCTCACCGCCGTGGCCAATTCGCTGGACCTGGGCAGCGGCAGCATCGGCACCTCGCTGAAAGCCAACACCAACGGCGGTGACATCACCCAGACCGGCGCGCTGACCGTGGGCACCACCACCACGCTGGACGCGGCAGCGGGCCTGGCCAACATCACCTTGACGCAGGCCAATGACTTCAAGGGCGCGGTGAACACCGGCCTGGCGGGCACGGTGAAGGTCACCGACACGAACGACCTGACGGTCATCGCAGCCAGTACCAAGGCCGACCTGGTGCTGCGCAGCACCGGCGCGTTGAGCCTGGGCACCGTCACCGTCGGCGGCAAGCTGGACGCCGGTTCGGGCGGTGGCAACATCACGCAGACCGGGGCCCTCAGCGTCACGGGCACCAGCGCCCTGGACGCCGGGGCCGGCGCCATCGCGCTGACCCGCAGCGACAACGCCCTGACCGGCGCCGTCGCGCTGACCGGCGGCGACGTCAAGCTGAGCAACGGCAACGCCCTGGTGCTTGGCGTGGTCAAGGCCACCGACCTGACCTTGTTTGCCAACAATGACATCACCCAGGTGGGCGCGGCCACGGTCAGCGGCACCACCGACGTCACCCGCAATGGGGGCACCAAGACCGTGCTGGACAACGCCGGCAACGACTTCGGCGGTCCTGTCTTCGTGGCCAACGGCCTGGGCGGTTCGACCACCGTGGTCGACAAGAACGACCTGGTCGTCAATTCGAACGGTTCTGGGGACCTCACTGCCCAGGCCACCGGTTCGCTGGTGGCGAGCCTGGGCGGTCGTCCGCAGGTGGCGAACCTGCAGGCCGGCACGACCTTGACGGTCAGCGGCATCAGCGGCCAGGTCAACACCGTCAGCGGTGGCGCCACCACGCTGGGCAACCTGAACCTGGACCAGAACCTGAAGATCAACTCGGGCGGCGCCGTCACCCAGCAGGGTGGCACGTCGCTGACGGTGCAGGGCACCACCACAATCACGGCAGGCGCCAATCCGGTGACACTGGACAGCCCCACCAACGACTTTGTCGGCGCGGTGAGCATCACCGGGGGCGACATCGCGGTCGTGGACGCCAATGACCTGAATGCCACGGGCATCGTGCCCACCGCCGGCAAGAACCTCACGCTGGAAGCGCTGGGTGGCCAACTGAACGTGGCCGGCGGCGCCATCAATCTGGGCGCCGGTGCCTTGAAGCTCACCTCGGCGACCGGCTTGGACACCACCGGTGCGCCCATCACCGCGGCCGCCGTGACGCTGAACGCCGGCAGCGGCACCCTGACCCTGGGTGACAACCTCACCACCACCGGCACGCTGTCTCTGACCGCGGCCAAGGTGGATCAGACGGCCGGCAAGATCGAGGCGCCCGCGGGCGCCACCGTCACCGCCACGGGCGCTGTCGCGCTCAATGGTGCCGCCAACGACTTCACCGGGCCCGTTGTCCTCACCGGTACCGCTGTCCAGATCACGGACGCGAACGCCCTGACCCTGGGTGCCGTCCAGGCCAGTTCGCTCGCGGTGACCACCAGCGGCAAGCTCGACCAGTCCGCGGCCGTTTCCGTTACCGGCGCCACCACCATCAACACCGGCGCAGCCGATGTGGTGTTGACCAATGCCGGCAACGATTTCACCGGGCCGGTGTCGGTCACCAGTTTCGGCGCGCAGATCGTTGACAAGAACGCGCTGAGCCTGGGCACGGTGTCCACGGCCAACCTGGCCGTCACCAGCACCGGCGCGCTGAACCTGGGCCAAGGCTTGGTGACAGGCACGTTGGACGCCACCAGCAACGGCGGCGCCATTTCGCAGTCCGGTCCGCTGCAGGTGTCCGGCGGTGTTGCCAACGTCAATGCAGGCACAGGCACCATCACGCTGAACGATGCGGGCAACGACTTCGCGTTCGCCGTTTCCCTGACCGGCGGTGCCACCAAGGTCACCGACAAGAATTCGCTGACGCTCGGCACGCTGGCCACCGGCGACCTCACGCTCACCAGCACCGGCGCTTTGAACCTGGGCCAGGGCCAGGTCAGCGGCAACCTCGTCGCAGGGGCCAACACCGTGGGACAGACGGGGGCCCTCACGGTCACCGGCACCTCCAACCTGACCACCGGGGGTCTGGGCCCGGTCACGCTGGCGGACGCTGGCAATGACTTCCAGGGCAAGCTCACCGTATCCGGCGCAAGCACCATCGTCGACAAGAACGACCTGGACGTGGCGGCGTCCGGCATTGGCGCGCACGACATCCAGGCGGGCGGTGCACTGACCGCCGCCATCGGGGGCGGGCCGTCCACCTTCGTGCTCAAGGCGGGTACCGACCTGACCGTGGGTGGCTTCACCGGTGAACTGACCACCACCAGCGGCGGCGCCACCACCTTGAACGCGCTGAACTTCGGCCTGGGCAGCGGCAAGCTCACCATCAACTCGGGCGGTGCGGTCACGCAGACCGGGGCGGCCGTCGTCACCGGCGCCGCCGTGGTGAATGCGGCCGGGCAGGCCGTGACCCTGACCGACGCCGGCAACGACTTCAAGGGCGGCCTGTCCGTCACCGGCGCGGCGACCAAGATCACCAATGCCAACGCACTGGACCTGGTGACCGTCTCCGCCACCAGCCTCGATGTGGTGGCCGGTGGTGCGGTGGGTGCGGGCGTCCTGACGGTGTCCGGTGCCACCTCGGTGAATGCGGGCACTGGTGCCATCACGCTGTCCAATGCCGCCAATGACTTCGGCGGCGTGGTGTCGCTGACCGGCGGCGCCACACAGATCACCGACAAGAACACGCTGACACTGGGCACCCTGGCCACCGGTGACCTCTCGGCCAGCAGCACGGGACAGCTGGACCTGGGCCAAGGCACGGTCAGCGGCAACCTGAAGGCCAGCAGTGGCGGCCTTGGCCCCATCGTGCAGACCGGGCCGCTCACGGTCACCGGCTCCAGCGACCTGAACGCCGGTGGCTTCGGGGTGCTGCTGGCCAATGCCGGCAACGACTTCCAGGGCACGGTCAACGTGGTGGGTATCGGCGTGCAGTTGGCGGACAAGAACGCCATCGATCTGGGTGCGGGTTCGGTGAACCTGCTCCAGGTCACCACGGCCAATGGCGCCATCACGCAAAGCGGCGCGCTCACCGTTTCCGTGGACACCAAGCTGAACGCCGGTACCGGCGACATCACGCTCACCAATGCGGGCAACGACTTCACCGGCCCCGTCGCACTGACCGGCGGTGCGGTCAAGGTGGCCGACAAGAGTGCCATCGAACTGGGCGCGGTCAAGGCGGGCAGCCTGGCGGTGACCACGGGCGGGGCCCTCACCCAGTCCGCTGCGGTGTCGGTGACCGGCACCACCTCGGTGGACGCCGGTGCGAACGCCGTGACCCTGACCAACGCCGGCAACGACTTCGGTGGGGCGGTTTCGGTGGTCGGCGCTGCGGTGAAGCTCACCGACGCCAGCGCCCTGGTGCTGGGTGCCACCTCGGCCAGCAGCGTGGCGCTGAAGGCCGGCGGCGACATCAGCCAGACCGGCGCCGTGAAGGTGTCGGGCGCCAGCACCGTGGATGCGGGCGGCAATGCCATCGCGCTGGCCAATGCGGCCAACGACTTCGGCGGCACACTCACCCTGACCGGCGGTGCCACCCAGGTGGCTGACGCCGGCGCACTGGACGTGAAACTGGCCACCGGGGCCACCAGCCTGAGCGCCGTGGGCGCGTTGACCGTTGCCGGCCAGGCGGCCAGCCTGGACACCACCGCGGCGGCCACCAGCTTCGGCGCCACCGATGTGGCCGGCGCCTTGCAGGCCAAGGCCACCGGCGCGGTCACGCAGACCGGCGTCCTCACCACCGGCGCCAGCAGCAGCGTGGACGCCGGCAGCAATGCCATCACGCTGGGCAATGCCGGCAACAAGCTGGCCGGCACCACCACCTTGGTGGGCGGCGCCACCGATGTGGCCGCCACGGGCGACCTGAAGGCAGCGCTGACCACCGGCGCCACCACCCTCAGCGCCACCGGGTCTCTGGGTGTCAGCGGCGCCGCCGCCAGCCTGAAGACCACCGGTGCGGCCACCGACTTCGGTGCCACCACCGTGACAGGCACGCTGGCCACCACGGCCACCGGCGCTGTGACGCAGTCTGGCCCGCTGAAGGCGGGCGGCGGCAGCAGCATCGACGCCGGCGCCAATGCCATCACGCTGGACAACGTGGGCAATGATTTCACCGGCACGCTCGCGCTGACCGGCGGCGCCACGCAGGTGGCCGACGCCACCGCGCTGGCGGTCACCCTGAACACCGGCGCCACCACGCTGGATGCGGGCGGCGCGATCACGGTGTCCGGCAAGGCCTCAACGCTGACCACCACGGGTGGCGACACCAGCTTCGGTGCCACCACCGTGGCCGGTGCGCTGGATGCGGTCTCCAGCGGCGCCATCACCCAGACCGGTGCCCTGGTCACCGGGGCGTCCAGCAAGCTGGACGCCGGCGCCACTGGCAGCATCACGCTGAACGGCGCAGGCAACAGCCTGGCCGGCACCACCACCCTGGTGGCCGGCGCTGCCCAGCTGAACGTGGACGGTGCCTTGACCGCCGTGTTGAACACGGGCGACACCACGCTCAGCGCGGGTGGGCCTTTGACGGTGTCCGGCACGGCCGCGTCACTGTCCACCAAGGCGGGCGCCACCGAGTTCGGCGCCACCACCGTGGCCGGGGCGCTGGACGCCGTGGCCGCGGGCGCGGTCACCCAGACCGGCACCTTGAAGACCGGTGCCGCCAGCAGCGTGAACGCCGGGGCGAACGCGATCACGCTGGACAACGTGGGCAACGACTTCACCAGCACCCTCACGCTGACCGGCGGGGCGGCCAAGGTGGCCGACGCCAACGCCCTGGCGGTGGCCGGCACCGTGGCCAGCCTGGACACCACGGCCGGCGCCACCAGCTTCGGGGCCACCACGGTGGCCGGCGCGCTGAAGGCCGTGGCCACCGGCGCGGTCACCCAGACCGGCGCACTGCAGACCGGGGCCAGCAGCAGCATCACGGCCGGCGCCAACGCCATCACCCTGGCCGACAAGGCCAACCAGTTCGCCGGCACCCTGACGCTCGCCGGCGGCGACACCAGCCTGGCCTCCGGCTCCGCCCTGAAGGTGGACCTGAACACCGGCGCCACGTCGCTGGACACCGCCGGCTCGCTGGCGGTCAGCGGCTCGGCCACCAGCCTGTCCACCAACGCGGGTGCGACTGATTTCGGCGTCACCACGGTCAGCGGTGCCTTGAAGGCCACCGCTGCCGGGGCGGTGACCCAAAGCGGTGCCATCCAGGCGGGTGCCGGCAGCAGCATCGACGCCGGCAAGAACGCCGTCACCCTGGCCAACCCGGGCAACGTGTTCAGCGGTCCGCTGGCCCTGTCGGGCGGGGTGACCGAGGTCACGTCGCCGGGCGCGTTGAACCTGGTGCTCAACACCGGCACCACCAAGCTCACCGCGGCCGGGGCGCTGACCGTGGCCGGCCAGGCCGACACGCTCACCACGCAGGCCGGAGCCACCAGCTTCGGCGCCACCACCGTGGCCGGCGCCTTGGCGGTCACCGCCACCGGTGCCGTCACGCAGACCGGTGCGCTGAAGTCTGGCGCAGCCAGCAGCATCGACGCAGGCAACAACGTGGTCACGCTGGCCAATGCCGGCAACGACTTCGTGGGCACCCTCACCGTGAATGCAGGTGCCACCCAGCTGGCCGACGCCAACACGCTGGCCGTGGTGCTGAACTCCTCCGGCGCCAGCACCCTGGACGCCGGCGGCGCGCTGCAACTGGCGGGCAAGACCACCGCGCTGACGGCCAATGCCGGCGGTGCCGTGACCCAGACCGCGGCCTTGGCCATCACCGGCGCTACCAGCGTGAACGCCGGCACCAATGCGGTCACCCTGGACAACGCGGCGAACAACTTCGGCGGCGCGGTCAGCGTGACCGGCGGCGCGGTGCAGGTCAAGGACAGCACGGCCCTGGACATCACGCTGAACGCCGGGGCGGCCACCGTGTCGGCCACCGGTGACCTGGCCGTGGCCGGCAAGGCCACCTCGCTGAACGCCACCGCCACGCAAGGCGTCAGCTTCGGTGCCACGGCGGTGTCCGGTGCGCTGGGCGTGAGCGGCACCGCCTTGACACAAACCGGCGCCCTGAGCGTGGGCGGCGCCAGCACGGTGAACGTGGGCGGCGGGGCGGTGACCCTGACCCAGGCCGGCAACGACTTCGGCGGGCCGGTGTCACTGACCGCTGGCGTCACGCAGATCACCGACGCCAATGCGCTGAGCCTGGGCACCCTGTCCATTGGCGCGCTCACCGCCACCAGCCAGGGCGACCTGAACCTGGGCGCCGGCAAGGTGGCCGGCAACCTGCAGGCCAACAGCGGCAATGGCGCCATCGGCCAGGCCGGGGCCCTCACGGTGACCGGCACCACCGACCTGAAGTCCGGCACCGGGGCCATCGCCCTGTCCAACGCCGGCAACGACCTGCAGGGCGTGGTCACGGCCGCAGGTGGCCCGGTGGCCCTGGCCACGGTCAACAAGCTGGCGGTGTCCACGGTCAATGCCCGGGGCGCGCTGTCGCTCACCGGTGCATCGATCTCCGGGGTGGGTGCCAGCACCTTGGGCGTCAACCAGTTCACCCTCACGGCCACCGGTCCGATCACGCTGGTGGCCAACACGGGTGGCATCGGCAATGTGGGCACCGAGGCCAACGGCCTGTTCAGCAACCCGGACATCCTGTCGCTGAACCCTGCCAACTCCGGGGGCATGACGCTCACCTTCGCCAACGGCAGCATCGCCAACTTCGCGGTCGATTCGCAGTCCCAGTTCCGCACCGCTGGCATCGTCATCTCGACCCAGAACGAAGCCAAGAAGGCCGACGTCTGGGGCTGTTTCGGTACCGGCATCTGCGTGAACCTGGACTCCACCGGCCTGTTCCTGGCCAACGCGGCCGCTTCGGCCACCATCGCGGCGGCCACCCAGGAAGCCCTGCTGCGCGCCTTCGGCACGGACAACCTGACCGCCGCCATCCAGCGCGCCTTCATCACCAAGATCGGCGTGGTGCCCCCGGGCATCGACGAGATCGAAGGCGATCTGGGCGGCGCCTCCTGCGAGCCCAAGGCCTCGGGTTCTGGCATCCAGACCGCCGCGGCCTGCAACAAGTGACCGGCCTGCCGGGCCCTTCGGGGCCCGGCCCGGACGCTGGCATCACCCCCAGGAAGGGTGAAAACAACCGCATTGCGCCCCTATGGCAAGGGGGGCGGGTGGTGGTCATGGGGGTGGATGCCGTATCCTCGCCGCCGTGAGTGCCGCTGTCCCCCAGAAGCTCGGCAAGTATGAGGTCGTCCGCCCGGTGGGCAAGGGCGCGATGGGTGTCGTCTATGAAGGCTTCGACCCCATCATCGAGCGCACGGTGGCCATCAAGACCATCCGCAAGGACGAACTCGATCCCGACGAGGCCGCCGAGCACTCCCGACGCTTCCTGATCGAAGCACGCGCTGCGGGCAAGCTGAACAACCCGCACATCGTCGGCATCTACGACTACGGTGACGAACAAGGCCTGGCCTACATCGTCATGGAGTTCGTGCAGGGCAAGGAGCTGAAAAGCTACTTCGACGCCAAGCACGCCTTCTCCACCGCCCAGACCGTGCGGCTGATGAGCGAACTGCTTGAGGCCCTGGGCTATTCCCACAGCCGCGGCGTCATCCACCGCGACGTGAAGCCGGCCAACATCTTCGTCACTGAGAACGGCACGGTGAAGCTGGGTGACTTCGGCATCGCCCGCATTGATTCGTCGCAGAAAACCCACGCCGGCACGGTGCTGGGCACGCCCAGCTACATGGCGCCCGAGCAGATCCGCGGCGAATCGGCCGACGCGCGCTCCGACCTGTATTCGGCCGGCGTCATCCTTTACCAGTTCCTGGTGGGCGAGCGGCCCTTCACCGGCAGCATGGTGGCGGTGATGCAGAAGGTGCTCAATGAGCCCCCGGCGCCGCCGTCCAGCCGCAACCCTGCCATCTCCCCGGCGGTGGACGCCGTGGTGCTGCGGGCCCTGGCCAAGGACCCCAAACAACGCTTCCAGAACGCGGCCGAATTTGCCCAGTCGCTGGAAGCCGCGGTGGGCCTGGCCGACAGCGACGACGACTCCGAAGCCACCATGGTGGCGCGCCCCGGCACGCTGAAAGTGCCGGGGTTGCCCGGCGCACCGGCGGCTGAAAGCACCGGCAGCTTCAGCTCGCTGGCCGGCGCCTCGGCCGGCGGCGGTGCCCAGGCCGGTGCCGGGGGCGGGATTGACGAGATCCGCCGCCGCGCCCAGGACGCCCGCCAGCGTGCCGAGGCCGAGATGCGCCGGGCCGAAGAAGAACTGCGCCAGGCCGAAGAAGCGCAAGCGCAGGCCGAAGAGGCCCAGCGCCAATGGGACACCCTGTCCACCACCGCGGATGGCCTGCTGGCCCTGTGCCAGCAGCGTCAGCAGGCGGCTGAAGCCTTGATCGACGACCCCGCCCTGCTGGTGGCCGGCGAAGGCCTGGAGGCCGAACTCGTCACCGAAGCCGAAGGCGCGCTGCGCACCGGATCTCAGATCACCGCCTTCGCACAGCAAGCCCGGGCCTTGCCGCCGGCCGACCGCGACCGCGCCCAGGGCAAGGCCCGCGCGCTGGGCGAAGCCGCAGCGCGGCTGAAGGATGCGCGTCAGCGCGTGGAGGCCGAGCGTGGCCGCAAGCGCGGCGAAGTGCTGGGCCGGCTGCAGGCGCTGGACAGCCGCTGCCAGGGCCTGCTGGACACCGCCAACCAGCGCGCCGGTTGGCTGGAGCGCCTGCTGGCCAGCGCCAGTTCGCCCCAGGAAATGGAAAGCGGTGTGCAGCAGGTGGCGGCGCTGGCACGGGACGCGCAGAGCCTGAAGGACGAGTCGCAGGCCCTGGAATCGCTGCCGCTGAAGCTGCCGCCCGATGTGGCTGAGCGCATCCGTGCCCTGAAGAACAATGCCGAACGCGCCGAGCGCGACGTGAAGGCCTTGCTGGACAAGGCCGAATCGGCCGCCGCCCAGGCCCGTCGCCAGGCGGAGGAACAAGCCAAGCGCCAGGCTGAAGAAGAAGCCCTCCGTCAGGCCGAATTGAAGGCCCGGCAGCAAGCCGAAGAACAGGCCCGGCGCCAGTCCGAGGAGCAGGCGCGTCAGAAGGCCGCGGCCGAAGCCGAGACGCGCCGTCAGGCGCAGGAAGAAGCCAAGCGCCAGGCCGAAGCCGAAGCCCGGGCGAAGGCCGAGCAGCAAGCCCGGGAACAGGCTGAGAAGGCCGAGAAGGAAAAGGCAGAAAAGGCGGCAAAGGCCGAAAAGGCCGAAAGGGAAAAGGCCGCCCGGGAGAACGCGGCCCAGGAGAAGGCTGAAAAGGAAAGAGCGGAAAAGGAAGCCAAGCGGCAGGGCGAACTGGAGGCCAAGCGTCGCGCCGACGAGGAGGCCAAGCGCAAGGCCGACGAAGCCAAGCGCCTGGCCGACGAAGAAGCCCGACGCAAGGCCGCCGAGGAGGCGCGTCGCCAGGCTGAACAAGAAGCCAGGCGCAAGGCCGACGACGAAGCCAAGCGCAAGGCCGAGGTGGAGGCCAAGCGCAAGGCGGAAGAAGAAGCCAAGCGCAAAGCCGACGACGAAGCCAAGCGCCGCAGCGCCGATGAAGAGGCGCGGCGCCGCGCCGAGGCGCCCTCGCAGGACGTCGACGCCACGCTGGCGCGGCCCCTGGCAGCGCCGCCCCAGCCCCCCCGCACCGCACCACCCGCTGACACCGCCGCTCCGGCGGCGCCCGCCCGCTCGTTGCCCGTGGTGCCCATCGCGGGTGCGGCTGTTGCCGTGGCCCTCGGCGCCTGGTTCATGCTGAAGTCGCCCGCGCCGCCCAAGGACGCCGCACCCGTGGCGCCGCCTGCCACGGCGGCCAGCGCCGCAACACCGGCGGACGACGCCAAGGCGCGACAGGACAAGGCCGCAGCCGAGAAGGCGGCGGCCGAACGGGCCGCGCAGGACAAGGCCGCGGCTGACAAGGCGGCGGCCGACAAGGCCAAGCAGGACAAGTTGGACAAGGCGGCGGTTGACAAGGCGGCGGCCGAGCAGGCCAAGCTGGACAAGGCCGCGGCCGACAAGGCAGCAGCCGACAAGGCCAAGCAGGACAAGCTGGACAAGGCGGCTGCCGACAAGGCAGCAGCCGACCAGGCCAAGCTGGAAAAGGCCAACGCCGACAAGGCGGCGGCAGAAAAGGCGAAGCAGGACAAGCTGGCAGCCGACAAGGCCGCGGCCGAGCAGGCCAAGCTGGACAAGGCCGCCGCAGACAAGGCCGCGGCTGAAAAGGCCAAGCTGGACAAGGCAGCAGCGGACAAGGCCGCCGCGGAAAAGGCGGCTGCCGACAAGGCCGCCGCCGAGAAGGCCAAGCTGGACAAGGCCGCCGCCGACAAGGCGGCGGCGGAGAAGGCCGCGGCCGACAAGGCTGCGGCAGACAAGGCGGCGGCCGAGAAGGCGGCCGCCGACAAGGCCGCGGCAGAGAAGGCGCGCCAGGAAAAGGCCGCTGCCGACAAAGCCGCGGCCGAGAAAGCCGCTGCCGACAAGGCTGCCGCGGAGAAGGCCGCGGCCGAGAAGGCTGCCGCCGAGAAGGCCCGGCAGGAAAAAGCCGCCGCCGACAAGGCCGCGGCTGACAAGGCTGCTGCGGAGAAGGCTGCGGCGGAGAGAGCCGCCGCTGAGAGGGCCGCGGCCGAGAAGGCCGCGGCCGACAAGGCCAAGGCCGAAGCCGACGCCAAGGCCAAGGCGGAGGCCGATCGCCGCAACGCGGCGGCGGCGCTGTACAGCGAAGGCATGGCCCAGGGCGACCGCGATGGCGTTCGCAAGCTGGAACAGGCCGCTGCGGCCGGCAATGGCGCGGCGGCCAAGAAGCTGATGGAAATTTACGGCTCGGGTGGTTGGGGCGTGAGCAAGGACTACGGCAAGTCGGTGCAGTGGAAGAACCGGGCCAAGGCGCTGGGCCAGGACGTCAACGAATGAACGCGGCATCCCTCGAACAGGGGCCCTTCCGCGTAGGGATGACGCTGGCACACGCCCGGTCGATAATGGCGCGGTCCATCCTGCACTGACCGATGCGCCTTCAACTCGTTGCCCTCAGCTGTCCGCCGCCCGACCAGCCTCACAGCATCCAGGCCCAGTTTGGTGAAGCCGGTGGGTTCATCGGGCGCAGCCGCACCTGCACGCTGCCGCTGCCGGACCCGAACCGGCACATTTCGCGTGAACATGCCGAGGTCCGCTGCCGCAATGGCGAGTTCAGCCTGAAGGTGGTGTCCAAGCTCAATGGCGCCCAGGTCAATGACACCCTGGTGGAGCCGGGCAAGGCCATGCCGCTGGCCGATGGCGACCGCATCCTGATCGGTGACTACCTGCTTCAGGCACGCATCAGTGCGGTGGCCGCTGCGGCGCCTGCCTCGGACGATCCGTTCAACATCTTCGCCAGCCCGGCGCCTGCCGTGGGCTCGCAGTGGGGCACGCTGAACAGCTTCAACGCGCCAGTGCCGCCGGCCTTGCCGTCGGAAGGGCCGGTCGAAGATTCCATGCCCACCGGCAAGCTGGCCGAAATGCTCGGGCCGTCCGCTGGTGTGCCGGCGCCGATGCCGCCCGCATCGTCGCCCGATCCCTGGTCGGATGCGGACATCAGCCGCATGTTCGAAGGCCTGGGCGGCACGCCCATGCCGCCACCCGCTGCGCCTTCGCCCAACATGGACCATGTCTCGGGCGGCCTGTACCGGGTGCCTGACCTGCAGCAGCCGCTGGGCGGCGCCAACCCGGTGGCCGAGTTTTCGCCCGCCCAAGGCCAATCTGAGGACGACATCTTCAGCGTGCTGGGTGAGCTGACGGGTGCGCCAGCGGTACCGGCGCCCGCCGCAACCCGTGTGGCCCCCGAACCGCTGCCACCGGTGGTTGCGCCCGCGCCGGCCCCGGCCGCCGCCGCGGCGGCTGAGGCCGCCGTGGCTGCCGCGGCCTCGACCGCCGCCGTTGGCAGCCCGGTGCCCGGTGTGGTCAAGGAGCGTCGCGCCAGCCCGCGCGCGCCAGCGGTGGCGGCAACGTCGTCCGACAGCGCGGCGCTGCTGGCCATCCTGGCCCAGTCCATGGGCTTGCAGCCTGGCGATCTGGATGCCTCCAAGCCCGAGGCCACCATGCGGGTGGTGGGTGAACTGCTTCGCCTGTCGCTGGACGGCCTGTACCGGATGCTGGAGATGCGCTCGCAGCTCAAGAGCGAACTGCGCATCGAAGACCGCACCATGATTGCGTCGCGCGAGAACAACCCGCTGAAGCATTCCGACTCGGTCAACGACGCGCTGACCTACCTGGTCGATGTGCGGCAGCACGGCAACAAGCTGTTCATGCCGCCGGCCAAGGCGGTGGAAGACGCGGTGTGGGATGTCTGCGCGCACGAGATGGCGCTGATGGCCGGCACGCGCGCGGCGCTGCTGGCGTCGCTGAAGCTTTTTTCCCCCGACGCCGTCGAGGGGCGCATCAAGAAGTCCGGCGCGCTCGACGCAGTGCTGCCGGCCTTGCACAAGAGCAAGCTTTGGGAGCGCTTTCTGGAGATGTACACCTCGTTGGAGCGCGAGGCCGAAGACCACTTCGACCGCCTGCTCAACCAGGAATTTGCCAAGGCCTACTCCGAACAGAACAAGAAGTTGCGCAAGAAGAAGTGAACCCGCGACCCCGGGGAGGTAACAGTGCGCAAGGACCCTGGTTTGTGTTGAAATTTGCATTGGACGAACCGCGACCCGCGTCTACCCTGGTTGGGTCGCCGTGACCGGACCTTGCGTGGACTGCGGGGCGAGTGTCGCGATGCGCACGACGTCGGCCATGAGGCCGGTGCCTGTGTCGCAGTTTCAAGCCGACTTCGAGCGAGGGCTCGGGTCGGGGTGGCCGGACCCGCGGCGATGGGGTGGCGAGTTGCCCCCGTTGCCGTTTCGGAGGTCGCATATGTTCAAGTCCATTGGCTGCGCTGCCGTGCTGACCCTGCTTGCAGGCTGCGCGTCGTGGCTGGACGACCGTCCCGCCCGTGTGGCGCGCCAGCTGCCCGACGCCCAGGCGCGGGCCATGGATGCCGAGATGCGTTCGCGCCTGGAGGTGCTGCGCCGGCAGCCCGACCTGGCGTCTGACGAACTGATCCGGGACCTGGAAGCCTTCCTGCGCGAGCGCGAGCGCGCCCGCTTGGCCCGCGTCGCCCAAGCCGCGGCCACCGTGGCAGCGTTGCCTGCGCCGGTCGCTGTGCCCGCGGCGCCTGTCGCGCCCGTGGTGTCGGTGGTTCCGCTTCCTGCGGTACCGGCCACCCGCGCCAAGCCTGCCGTGCCGGAGCGTGTGGTGCCTGCCGCGCCCGCTGCCGTGGCGGCGGTGCGCCCCAACCCGGTGCCGGCCACGCCGGGTCCCCTTGCTGCACGCGCCGAAGCCGCGGCGCCGTCACCGGAACCTGTTTTCGCCGCCGCGCCGGGCACGCCATCGCTGGCTGAGGCCCAGGCCCTTTTCGCCCGTGGCCGCATGCTGGAGGAAGAGCGCCAGGTGGGTCGGGCGGTGCCGCTTTACACCGATGCCAGCCGCCAGGGACTGGTGGCCGCGTCCGTGCGGCTGATGGAGCTGTATGCCTCGGGGGCAGAAGGCTTGGCGCGCAACTACCTGGCAGCGGTGCGCTTCAAGGACCTGGCCCTGCAGCAGGGTGCCAAGCTCGACCACCACAACCGCAGATAGAGAAGGCAGTCGCGCGTGGCCCGATTCGACATTGTTTGCGTCACCGACCCCGGCAAGGTCCGTTCGGGCAATGAAGATGCCGTGCTGGGCGAGCCCGACCTGGGCCTGGCCGTGCTGGCCGACGGCATGGGGGGCTACGCCGCCGGCGAAGTGGCCAGCAAGCTGGCCGTGGACGAGGTGCACAGTGAACTCTCGTCGGCCCTGCCGCACCTGCTGGTCAAGCCGGTGGAAGAAATCAGCACCGGTCTGGTGGAGGACATGCGCTTTGCCGCCAGCCGCGCCAACGACAGCATCCTGAACCTCGCCAAGCGCGAGTCCGATTACGAAGGCATGGGCTCCACGCTGGTCATTGCCGTGCTGCTGGGCGACCGCATCTGCATCGGTCACCTGGGCGATTCGCGCGCCTACCGCTGGCGCGAGGGCCGGCTGGAGCAACTCACGCGCGACCACTGCTGGGTCGATGAGCAGGTCGCCGCGGGCAGCCTGGCGGTGGACGCACTCATCAACGAGCGCTACAAGAACATCGTCACCCGGGCGTTGGGCATCGAAGAAGAGGTGGACCTGGAGGTGCACGAGCACGACGCCCGCAAGGACGACATCTTCCTGCTGTGCTCCGACGGCCTGACCGACATGGTGACCGACCTGCAGATCGAAGCCGTGCTGGCCGAGAGCGACCCGCTGGAACAGCGCGCGCGCAAGCTGGTGGACATGGCCAACAGCCAGGGTGGCAAGGACAACATCTCGGTGGTGCTCATGCGCGAGGCCACCGAAGTGCCCGCGGGCGGCTGGGCCAAGCGCCTGGTGCGCCGCCTGTCCGGGCAGGGCCTGGCCTGAGCCCGGTGCGATGGAGCGCAAGGTGAGCAGCGGCACGCCCGAGTCGGTCACGAGCGGACCGCAGGAAATGAGCCTGGCTGACGCCATCCGTGCGGCCCAGCACATGCAGCGCCATGGCGACCTGGAACGCGCCGAGGCGGTTTACCAGGCCATCCTGAAGGCCTTGCCCGAAGAACCCAATGCGCTGCACTTCCTGGGCGTGTTGCGCCTGCAGCAGGGGCGGCACGACGAGGCGGCAGCATTGATCCGCCAGGCCATTGCGCAGGTGCCGTCCGACCCCGGGCCGTGGATCAACCTGGGCAATGTGCTGCTGGAGTCCCAGCGCTTTGATGACGCCGTGGACGCCTACAAGCGGGCCAGCGAACTGGCGCCGGACAACCTGCTCGTCTACAACAACCTGGGCCTGCTGCAGTCGCGCCGCGCCAACCTGAACCTGGCGGAAGCGGCCTTCAAGCAAGCCCTGAGGCTGGCGCCGGACTCCGACTACGTGTTGAACAACTACGCCCACCTGCTGCAGCGGCAGGGGCGCTACGAAGAGGCCACTTCCTTCGGCTTGAAGGCCTTGACCGTGTCGCCGGAAGATCCGCGCGCGCGCCGCCTGCTGAGCATTTCTTATGCCTTGGTGGGCGACCTGGAATCCGCCCGCCAGGTGCTTCGTCAATGGCTGGACCTGGACCCCGGCAATGCCGAGGCCGAACACCTGTTGGCCAGTGTGGGCGGGCTGCCCACGCCTGCGCGGGCGTCGGACGCCTACGTGCAGGGCGAATTCGATGCTTTTTCCAAGACCTTTGACGCCAAGCTGGAAGGCCTGGGCTACCGGGCGCCGGAATTGGTGGCGGCCCTGCTGAAGCGTTTCCTGCCGGCCGGCGGGCGCGTGGGCGCCTTGCTGGATGCTGGATGCGGCACCGGGCTGTGCTCGGTGCAATTGCGTCCGTTGGCTGATCGGCTGGATGGGGTGGACCTGTCCCAGGGCATGCTGGACCGTGCCCAACTGCGCGGCGGCTACGACAGCCTGGCGCAGGGCGAACTCACGGCCTTCATGGCGGCGCACCCGGCACGCTGGAGCGTCATCGTCAGTGCCGACACGCTGTGCTATTTCGGCGACCTGTCGCAGGCCCTGGCGGCTGCGCGTGCGGCCCTGAAGCCCGACGGGCTGCTGGTGT
Organism: Burkholderiales bacterium JOSHI_001; assembly: GCA_000244995.1. Taxonomy (NCBI): domain Bacteria; kingdom Pseudomonadati; phylum Pseudomonadota; class Betaproteobacteria; order Burkholderiales; species Burkholderiales bacterium JOSHI_001. Next base: position 1,784,002 of record CM001438.1, read on the forward strand.
TCAGCGTCGAAGCGGTGGACCAGGCCGAGGCCGGCTACGTGCTCAACCACCACGGCCGCTATGCTCACGCACGCAGCTACCTGGAGCAGCAGCTGGCGGCCGCGGGCTTCGACCTGCTGGCCCTGGACGCCGACACCCTGCGCATTGAAGTGAACCGGCCCGTGAAGGGCTGGCTGGTGGCGGCCCGGGCCATCGCAGTGCGGGATTGACCCCCCCAGCCCTGGTGGATACACCTGAAGTCATCTGAACCAAACCGTTCGGGCGTGCCACCCAACCGGGCCGCCTTGAACCACATCCTGAACCTGGGGAGCGATCCATGAGCCAACAGAAACCACGCCTGCTGGAGGTGAAGACCAAGCCCTACGTGACCGGGAAGGCGGCCAATTTCGTCGTCGAACGCTTCTCGGGACGCGAGGAGCTGTCGCGCATGTTCGAGTACCAGCTCGACATGGTCTCGGAGCGCGACGACATCGCGCCCAAGGACCTGCTGGGCACCAACGCCACCGTCAGCATGGAACTGGCCGGCGGGCAGGGCCATCGCCATTTCAACGGCTACATCACCCGCTTCGTGCTGCTGGGCGAAGTGCGCACGCCCGCCTTTTCCAGCGGCGTGGGATTTCGCTACCAGGCCACGCTGAACCCCTGGCTGTGGTTCCTGACCCGCACCTCCACCTGCTTCATCTCCTGTGATGACACTTTCCAGAAGGTGATCGACACCGTCTGCAAGCGCTGGGCGGCCCTGGCGTCGTTCAAGTTCGACCTGAACGGTGAAACCGAAAAGCGCGAGTACCTGGTGCAGTACCGGGAGACGGACTTCAACTACGTCAACCGCCTGGCCGAACAGGCGGGCCTGTACTACTACTTCACCCACGAGAACGGCAAGCACGAGCTGGTGTTCACCGACCACACCAGCAAACACGTGGTCACGCCCCAGCTGCCGACCATGGACTTCCGACCCGAAAAGCGCGAGGACGTGGGCGTGACCGCCTGGGACTGCAGCGCCGAGGTGCAGCCCGGGGCCTACGCCATCGACGATTTCGACCCGCTCAAGCCGCGTTCGGCCCTGATCAAGGTGCAGAGCATGGAGCGCCCGCACGCCAATGCGGGCTTTGAGCTGTACGACTACCCGGGCGAGTACGACGACCCGGCCTGGGGCGAGAAGTACGCCAAGATGCGTGTGGAAGAGCTGAACTGCCGCCACGAACTGTTCCGCGGCGCCACCGAGCAGCGCCTGGTGCAGGTGGGCTACAAGTTCAGCCTGAAGAAGCACCCGGTCAGCACGCAGAACCAGGAGTACCTGGTCGTCGGCCACAGCTTCAGCGCGGTGAACAACCTGTCGGCTTCGGGCGCTGGCGAAGGCGCGAAGTACTCCTGCGATTTCACCGCCATCCCGGCCGCCACGCAGTTCCGCGCCGCGCGTGTCACGCCCAAGCCTTCCATTGCCGGGCCCCAAACGGCCTATGTGGTCGGGCCATCCGGCGAGGAGATCCACACCGACAAGCACGGCCGCGTGCAACTGCAGTTCCACTGGGACCGCTACGCCAAGGGCGACAACACCAAGCAATGCTGGGTGCGCGTGTCGCAGGCGTTGGCCGGCAAGGGCTGGGGCTGGGTGAACCTGCCGCGCGTGGGCCAGGAGGTGGTGGTTGAATTCCTGGAAGGCGACCCCGACTCGCCGCTGGTGACCGGCCGCGTCTACAACGCCGAGGCCACGCCGCCCTACAAGCTGCCGGACCACAAGACCCGCACCGGCATGATCACCCGCACCTACAAGGGCGGCAACGACGATTTCAACGAACTGCGCTTCGACGACGCCACGGGCGAGGAGCAGGTGTACCTGCAGGCCCAGCGCAACCTGGACATCCGGGTCAAGAAGGACATCAACGAATGGGTGGGCGGCAAGTCCGACCGCATCGTCGTCAAGGACGTGTTCGAGAAGCTCCAGGCCGCCTACCACCTGGATCTGACCGGCGACCACAACAACAAGATCGGCGGATCGCTCTCGCACAAGGTGACGCAGGACGCGCACCTGAAGGCGGCCAAGATCCTGCACGAAGCGCAGCAGGAAATTCACCTCAAGGGCGGCCCGAAGATCATCCTGGAGGCCTCGGCCCAGATCTCGCTGAAGGTGGGTGGCAACTTCATCGACATCAACCCGGGCGGGGTGTTCATCAAGGGCACCATGGTGATGGTCAACAGCGGCGGCTCGGCCGGCAGCGGCAGCGGGGCCAGCCCGATCGCCGCCAAGGCCGCCACCGAAGCCATCAAGAGCGCCGGCGGCTCCAAGGACGCGCCCCCCGCGGCCCGGCCCGCCGTCACGCTGTTCGGCGCCCAGGCCTCCAGCTTCAAGACGGCGGCCGCCACCGGCGCGCCCTTCTGCGCCGTGTGCGAGGGCTGCTGAACGTCCTGGGAGGGTCGCGCCGGCCAGGGCGGCGCTGACCCACAGTTAGGGATCGCGCCGCTGCGGGCCTTCAGGCCCACTTCGGCCGCCGGCTTCCCTGTCGTGCCGGGCGCAGCCTTCCTGCGCCGATACTTGCACCCTTTGCTGTCAGCCCAGGTTTTCCGTGTCGCGCCCCCCGTCCCCTGCCGCCACCGCCCTTCCGTCCGCCCCCTGCGCGGACGGGTCCGATGCGGCGCCGGCCCAGGTGGCGCGCCTGGCGGCTGAACACCTGAAGCAGAATTTCCCCGACCTCATCGCCCAGGCCAGTTCGGAAGAACTGACCCAGGCCGCCGTCGGCGCCCTGGAGCGTGCCCGCGGCCACGGCTTCAACCGGCGGCGCCAGATGTATTTCATGGTGCACCTGTCCACCGCGCTGGGCAGCGGCTTCGACTCCGACCCCCAGTACCGCTGGTTGCAGCCGCTGCTGGACAACCAGCCCGGCCTGCCCGCCAGCCACCGCAGCCGGGTGATGTGCTGGCATGTGGACGCCTTCCGGGCCCGGGCCTATGGCGGTGACCTGGCCGTGACCCAGGCTTCGCTGGCGCGCCTGCTGGCGATCGACCAGCGCATGCTGTCCCAGGTGGGGCAGGGGCTGGCCACAGAAGGCCCGCGCCTGCTGTCCACCGTGTTCCCGCGCCGGCTGGACTTCATGGACCGCGACGCCATGTTCTCGCTGCTCAACGCCGCCCGCCGGGCCGCGTCCCAGCACCCGTCGGCCGGCCAGAGTGGGGCGGCTCTGCTGCTGTTGCTGATGTTTCTGTTTGGCCACCAGGTGCTGGCCGACCCGCTGCGCATGTGGCTGCGCCCGATGCTGGCGCCGCTGCTGATGGGCCAGCCCGTCTCGGTGGAGCAACTGATGCGACGCATTGCCGAACATGCGGCGGCCAACCTGGATGCGCTGTGGCGCATCACACCCTGAAGGCACAGCGCGCTGGCGGTCATGAACAACGCCCTGGTCCAAGCCCAGCAGGCCTTGTCGGCCTTCGACCGGCAGGCCGATCTGCTGCACCTGCGCCGCGCCATGCAGGCCCTGTCGGCGGTGGACCTGCTCACGCCTGCCGGACCGGACGAACGCCTGGCCCTGCGGGCACAGGCCTTGAACGGCTGGCTGGCCCTGGTGTCGCGGCTGGATGGGCTGCAGGCCGAACTGGACAACCCACCCGCAGGCGACCGCCGCAGCGTGGCCGAGCGCAACCGCCTGGGCTGGCAGTGCGACGCGCTGGACCAGGACCTGAGCCAGCAGGTCACGCAGTTCCTGGGGCAGTACTTCACCCCCGCGCCGGTGGACCGCGACGAACTCAGCGCCGCCATGGACGCCTGCGCGCTGCCGGCTTCGCGCCGCCTGCAATGGTTGCCGCCGTGATGCCCTGCCTGCGGGGGATGTCCGCGCGCCCTGGGCAGGCCTACACTGCGCGACCCACCTGCTGCGTGGCGTCCGGCGCCGCGCATAATCGCCCGGCGCTGCTGGCTGCGGCAGCGCCCGGCCCCATGAATCGAACCTGAGCACCGGCCCACGATGACTCCAGAACCCCTGCGCCGCCGCCTGTGGCAGGAAGCCGAAGGAAAACATGCCTTCGCCATCCTGGACGGCGCCCAGAACCCCCAGTTGCTGGACTGGCTGTACGCGCCGCAGGCGCCGCAGTTCGAATGCCTGTTTGCCGGCGAGTTGGAGCCCGACATGGCGGAAGTGGCGCCCTACCTGGTGCACCTGCTGCCGCAAACGCCGTTCGCCGACCAGTTGCTGGGCGCGAACTGGAGTCCCAACTTCGGCCTGTTGCTCACCAGCGGCGCCGAACTGCCGCGGGTGTGGCGCCACCTGCGCCAGCACACCATGATCTACGGCCCCGACCTGGAGCCGCTGTACTTCCGCTTCTACGACCCGCGCGTGCTGCGCGGTTTCCTGCCCGGCTGCAACCCGCAGCAGTTGCAGGGCTTCTTCGGCTGCGTGGACTTCATCTTCAGCGAGGGCGCCGACGGCGGCCCGGCGCAGGCCTGGTCGCTGGCCGAGGGCAAACTGGTGCGCGAGGACCTGAGCGCCTGACGCGCCCCCCCAGCGACCGCCGCGCGGTGCCGGGCCGCACCGCGGCCAACCCGAGGACCTGCCATGCCTTCCCATGTCGAACTGGACCTGCTGCTGGGCAAGAGCCGCCCGGCGGGTGAATACCGGCCGCGCGAAACCGACGACAACCAGCGCCTGCGCGTGCTGGTGCTGGGCGATTTTTCGGGCCGGGCGCCCGACGCTCCGTCCCCCTGGCACGCCGCGGCGCTGCAGCGCATCGACATCGACAATTTCGACACCGTGCTGGCTCGACTGGTGCCAGCGCTGAGCATCACGCTGCCCGGCCAGGACGCGCCGGCCGCGCACCTGTCGCTGCGCAGCTTCGACGACTTCGAGCCCGACGCGCTGGTGGCCCACCTGCCGCTGTTCGCCCGCTTGCGCGACCTGCGGCGGCGCCTGGGTGACCCCGCCAGCTTCCAGCAGGCCGCGGCCGAACTGCGTGCGTCTGAAGCGCCTGGCGCCAGCGCCGTGGCGGCGCCTGCCCCCGCAGCGTCTGCCGAGGATGACCGCGCCACCCTGGAACGACTGCTGGGGCGCGCGCCACAGGCTGCGCCCGTGGCCGCCCCACCGGCCGGCGACATCGCTGCCCGCCTGGATCGCCTGCTGCGCGAGGTGGTGGCCCCGCACGTGGTGCCCGACACCGCGCACCTTCAGCAGCCGCTGATCGAATCGGTGGACCGGGCCATCGGTGCCACGCTGCGTTCGCTGCTGCGCCACCCGCAGTGGCGCGGCGTGGAGATGGCCTGGCGGGGCGTGGATTCACTGCTGCGCCGCATCGATGGCGACCTGGTCCGCATCGAACTGCTGGACGTGCGCGCCGACGAGTTGCTGCAGGACATGGCTGCGGCCGGCGGCGACATGGCCGCCAGCTCGCTGGCCCGCTTGCTGGCGCAACGCGCCGAAGGGCAGGGCGAGCCGGCGCGCTGCGACGTGGTGGCGGCGCTGTACGAATTCGGCCCCAGCGCGCCCGAACTGGCGCTGCTGGCGGGCCTGGGTGCGCTGGCGGCGCAGGTCCAGGCCGTGTTGCTGGCGGCGGCCGCGCCCGCGCTGGCGGGCGTGGCCAGCAGCGCGGCCCCGGGCGACCCGTCCACCTGGCAAGCGCAGCCCGCGGCCCGCCAGGCCTGGGAAGGGCTGCGCCGCAGCTGGGTGGCGCGCCACATCGGGCTGCTGTTCCCGCGTGTGTTGGCGCGCCTGCCCTATGGCCCCCAGGCGCAGCCGGTGGCGGGCTTCGCCTTCGACGAGTTGGCCGATGGCTTCGAGCACGAGCGGCTGGCCTGGCGCCCCGCGGTGCTGGACGCGGTGGCCCTTCTGGCCCAAGGCCATGCGCAGGATGGCTTTGCCTTGCAGCCCGACGAGCACCTGCTGGTTGAAGACCTGCCCGCCTTTGTGGACCGCAGCCGCGGCGAAGCCCGCCTGCAGGCCGGCGCCGAGTGCTACCTGTCCGAGCGCCAGGTGGCCGCGCTGGTGGCCCAGGGGCTGATGCCGCTGGTCAGCGACCGGGGCCTGCCGCAGGCCCGCCTGGCCGGTTGGCGCTCGGTGGCCGCCGATGGCGCGCCGCTGGCCGGCGCCTGGCAGGTCTGATGGTGCCAGCGCCCCCTTCGCTGTTCCCGCAAGAAGGGGACCCAGGGGCCTGCGCAGCAGCGGGTGCGGGTGCTAAATTCGCTTTCACGTTGCGCACGCCGTTGCACGACCCGGGTGCTTCGGCGCCCCCACCACCGCCCGGCCGCCAGCGGCTCATCTGCACATGACAAGAAACCGCGTCATCTGGTCCGAGGGCCTGTTCCTGCGGCCGCAGCACTTCCAGCAGCTGGAGCGTTCCACCGAAATGTTGGTGGAAGCCCGCACCGCCGGGGCGCTGGCCCATGGCTGGGGCTTTTCGCGCCTGGTCATCGACCCCGAAGCGCTGAAGATCGGCCGCATCGCCATCAAGTCGGCGCACGGGGTCATGCCCGACGGCACGCCCTTCGTCATCCCCGAGGAATACCCGGCGCCTCCGCCGCTGGAGCTGCCCAACGAAGTGCGCGACGCCATCGTCTACCTGGCGCTGCCGTCGCAGCGCGCCGGCATGCCCGAGTACGCCCTGGACGACGGCCCGCAGGCCATGCTGGTGCGCTACATCGCCAGCGACGCCAAGATCGATGACGCCGTGCTGGGCATGCAGGACAGCGCCGACACCAAGCTGGGCCGGCTGAACCTGCGCTTCCTGGTGGAAGGCGAACCGCGCGAGGCCTTCTGTTCCATGGGCGTGGTGCGCCTGGTTGAAAAACGCAGCACGGGCCAGGTGGTGCTGGACGACAGCTACATCGCCCCGTCGCTGGAATGCCGCGCCCAGCCGGCCTTGCAGGAATTTCTGGTGGAAGCGCGCAACCTGGTGCGTCACCGCGCCGACGCGCTGGCCGCGCGCCTGGGACAGTCGGCCCAGAAGGGCGTGGGCGAGGTGCAGGAGTTCCTCACCCTGCAGGTCACCAACCGCTTCGACCCCTGGCTGTCGCACCTGGCCGAGCGCATCACGCTGCACCCCGAGGCCTTGTACACCGTGTTGCTGCAACTGGCCGGCGAAATGGCCAGCTTCTCGCCCAACCGAAAGCGCCGCGCGCGCGACCACGCGCCCTACCGCCACGATGATTTGCGCGGCAGTTTCGAGCCGGTGATGGCCGACATCCGCGAATTGCTCACCGAGGTGATCAACCCCAACGCGGTGAAGATCCCGCTGCAGGAACGCGCCAAGGGCCTGTACACCGGCACCGTGCCCGACCTGGAACTGCTGCGCACCGCCATGTTCGTGCTGGTGGTCAATGCGCAAATGTCCAGCGAGACCCTGCGCCAGCGCCTGCCCACGCAATTGAAGATCGGCCCGCCGGACAAGATCAAGGAAATGGTCATGCTGCAGCTGCCCGGCATTGCACCGCAGCCGCTGCCCATGGCGCCGCCGCGGTTGCCGTACTACGCCGGCTTCACCTATTTCGAGCTGGACCGCCGCAGCGACTTCTGGAAGCAACTGGAAGCGACCCGGCTGATGGCCTTGCACATCGCCGGCGACTTCCCCGGCCTGCAGATCGAGATGTGGGCGCTGCGCCCTTGACGCCTGCTTGAGTTCCCGACGCGCCGCGGCGGCAGTCCGTCTGCGGCCTTGGCCCCGACAACCGGTCACCCACCATGAGCCAACCCCCACAAGACGAGCTGCCCGAGCCGCCGGATTCCGAATCCACCATCATGATTCCGCGCCCGGGCGGGCGGCGCGCCGCCCCGGCGGCGGCCCCCGCGGCGGGCGGTTCCTTGTTGGACGACCTGGGCGGTGGTTTCGCCCCGGCACCCGAGCCCGCGCGCGGTGCGGCCCTGGACGCACCGCCGCTGGTGGGCGTGAACCCGCTGCTGGCGCAGGCCTCGCCGCTGCTGAACGCGGTGTCCACCATCCGCAAGACCCTGTCTCACCGCAACCCCGCCGGCCTGCGCGAAGACCTGCTGCGCGCCATCACCGAGTTCGAGAACGGCGCGCGCCGCGCCAATTGCAGCCCCGAGCATGTGCTGATCGCGCGCTACTCGCTGTGCACCATGCTGGACGAAGCGGTGGGCGCCATGCCCTGGGGCGAAAGCTCGGGCTGGTCGCAGCGCAGCCTGCTGGTGTCCATGCACAAGGAAACCTTTGGCGGTGAGAAGTTCTTCCACCTGCTGGACAAGGCGATGGAAGACCCGCGCCGCAACCTGGATTTGCTGGAGCTGATGTACGCCTGCATAGCGCTCGGCCTGGAAGGGCGCTACCGCGTGATGGACAACGGCCGGGCCCAGCTGGACGCGCTGCGCGACCGGCTGCACGGCGTCATCAAGCGCGAACGCGGCGAGGGCGAACGCGACCTGTCGGTGCACTGGCGCGGCGTGGAGCGCGCGCCCAAGCCCCTGGTGCGGCGCATTCCGGCCTGGATCGTTCTGGGTGGCGTGGGCCTGCTGCTGTTCCTGGCCTACCTGGGCTTCATCACCCTGCTGCATGGCAAGTCCGACCCCGTGTTCGCCGCCATCGCCGCGGTGCGGGCCGACCCCGGCAAGTTGAAGCGTGACGCCCAGCCCGCCGCCCCGCCGCCGGCCGTCACGCCGCGGCTCAAGCCGCTGCTGGCCGAGGAAATCACCGCCGGCCGGCTGGACGTGGTGGAAGACGACCAGGCCAGCTACGTCGTGATTCACGGCGACAGCTTCTTCGAGCCCGGCAAGGCCGAGATCAAGCCGGTGCTCGCGCCCATCATCCAGAAGATTGCCCAGGCCATGGACAAGGTGCCCGGCTCGATCAACATCGTGGGCCACACCGACAACATCCCCATCCGCTCGCTGCGCTTCCCGTCCAACTTCGAGCTGTCTCAGGAACGCGCCCGCGGCGTGGCCGCCATCGTGGCGCCGCTGCTGAAGGACGCGCAGCGCATCCGCACCGAAGGCGCGGCCGAGTCGCGCCCTCTGGGCCCGAACGACACACCCGAGGCGCGCGCCAAGAACCGCCGCGTCGAGATCACCTTGCGCTACGCCAGCTAAAAGCGCCTGCAGGAAGAACAACCATCATGTGGGCAAAGCTCAAGAGTTTCTTCAAGAACCGCTGGGTGCTGTCGGCCATCGGGCTGCTGGTGCTGTCGCTGCTGATCTGGTTCGCCGGTGACGCCATCGCCATCTATGACGCCCGCCCGCTGGGCTCGACCGGTGCCCGGCTGGGGCTCATCGCGCTCATCATCCTGGGCTTCGCGGCCTGGGAAGGCTTCAAGCACTTCCGCGCCTGGCGCGCCAACAAGGCCATGCTGGCGGCGTTGTCCGGCGGCGGCGAGGCCAGCAACGCCGCGCTGTCGCAGCGCGAGGTGGCTGAACTGAAAAAGCGCTTCGACGACGCGCTGTCCACGCTGAAGACGGCGCGCTTTGAGGACAAATCCGGCGGGCGCAATTTCCTCTACCAGCTCCCCTGGTACATGTTCATCGGCGCGCCCGGCTCGGGCAAGACCACGGCGCTGGTGAACTCGGGCCTGCGCTTTCCGCTGTCGGAGAAGACCGGCTCCAAGGACCTGCAGATCAAGGGCGTGGGCGGCACCCGCAACTGCGACTGGTGGTTCACCGACGAGGCCGTGCTGCTGGACACCGCCGGGCGCTACACCACGCAAAGCAGCAACCAGGAGGTGGACGCCGCGGCCTGGGGTGGCTTCCTGAACCTGCTGAAGCGCTTCCGCCCGCGCCAGCCGCTGAATGGCGCCATCATCACCTTGAGCGTGGCCGACCTGTACGCGCAGAACGCCGACGAGCGCGCCGACTACGCCCGCAGCGTGCGCGCGCGCATCCAGGAGCTGTACAAGACCCTGGGCCAGCGTTTCCCGCTGTACGTGATGGTCACCAAGTGCGACCTGCTGGCCGGCTTCAGCGAGTTCTGCGCCGACATGGGCCGCGAGGCCCGTGCGCAGGTCTGGGGCATGACCTTCCCCTTCCAGGCCGACGCCAAGGCCGAGGCCGCGGCCGGTCTGTTCGACAAGGAATTCGACGCGCTGGTGGACCGGTTGAACCTGCGCCTGCTCACGCGCATGGAAGAAGAACGCGACCCGCAGCGCCGCGCCACCATCTTCGCCTTCCCGCAGCAGGTGGCGGGCCTGAAGGGCCTGGTGCGCTCCTTCCTGGACGAGGTGTTCCAGAGTTCGGCCTTCTCTGAAGAGCCCATGCTGCGCGGCGTGTACCTGACCAGCGGCACGCAGGAAGGCAGCCCCATCGACCGCGTGCTGGGCAACATCTCTCGCGCCTACGGGCTGGAACTCCAGGTGCTGCCCCCGGCGGCCAGTTCCGGCCGCAGCTACTTCCTCACCCGGCTGATGCGCGACGTGGTGTTCGGCGAGTCCGACCTGGGCGGGCGCAGCGCCGAGATCGAGCGCCGCGCGTCGCGCATCGCCTTTGCCGGCTACACCGTGCTGGGCCTGGGCACGCTGGCGCTGCTGGCGGGCTGGGCGGTCAGCTTCGTGCGCAACCAGGCCCTGGTCACGGAAGTGGCTGCGGCCACGCCGGCGCTCACCCAGCAGGCCGCCGCCATCCCCAAGCTGCCGGCCGGCGACGTGCGCGACCCGCTGCCGGCGCTGGAGGCGCTGAATGCGCTGCCCGTGGCGCCGTCCAAGCGCCAGGACAGCGTGGCGCTGACCCAGCGCCTGGGCCTGTACCAGGGCGACAAGCTGGGCTCGCAGGTGGACAGCAGCTACCAGGGCCTGCTGCGCGACGCCTTCCTGCCGCGCGTGGCGCTGCGGCTGGAACAGCAGGTGCGCTCCGCCGACTCGCCCGAGGTGCGCTATGAAGCGCTGAAGGCCTACCTGATGCTGTACGACCCCAAGCACCTGGTGCCCGAAGAGCTCGAAGCCTGGGTCAACGCCGACTGGGAAAACGATGCCAGCCTGCGCGCCGACCAGCAGGCCCTGTCCAAGCACCTGAACGCTGCACTCAAGCGCCTGCCGCTGGAGATGGTGCTGCCCATCGACCGCAACCTGGTGGACGAAACCCGGCGCCAGCTGGCCCAGGCCCCGCTGGCCCAGCGTGTGTTCAACCGCCTGATGCGCATGGGCGTGCGCGACCTGCCGGACTTCAAGTTGAGCGAAGGCGCCGGACCCTCGGCGTCGCTGGCCTTCGTGCGCGCCTCGGGCAAGCCCATCACCGAAGGCGTGTCGGCGCTGTTCACCCGCAAAGGCTATGACAAGGCCTACCTCGGCACCGCCAAGACCCTGGTGCCGCAGCTGGTCGAGGAAGAGGCCTGGGTGCTGGGCCCGCAGGCCAGCGGCGGCGGCGGGCTGAAAGCCGTGCCCAAGGTGATGGACGATGTGCAGCGCCTGTACCTGAACGAATACATCAAGGCCTGGGACGCGCTGCTGGGCGACATCCGCCTGAAGCCCACGCCCGACCTGAACGCCAGCGTGCAGCTGATGACGCTGCTGTCCGCCGGCGATTCCCCGCTGCGCCAGTTGTTGCAGGCGGTGACCAAGGAAACCAAGCTGGCCACCGGGGCGGCGACTTCGGCCACCGGGGTGGCTGCGGGCCAGATCGACCGCGCCGCCAGCGCCATCAAGGAACGCATCGGCGGCCTGCTGGGCGACCCCAAGCTGGCCGCAGGCGACGGCATGATGAAGCCCGAGGCCATGGTCGAGAAGCACTTCGAAAAGCTGCACCAGATGGTGGCTGGCCAGCCGGCCCCGCTGGACGCGGTGCTGGCGGTGCTGAAGGAATATGAGGTCTTCCTGCGCGGCAACCAGGAAGCCATGGCCCGTGGCAGCGCCCCGCAGCCCGATTCGATGATCAAGGCCAAGATCCTGGGCGAGGCCGACCGCATGGCGCCGCCCGTGGGCCCCATGCTCAAGGCCTTGTTCGTCGCGGCCAGCGTGCAAGGCGACGCCGGCAAGAAGGACGCGCTGGGTGCGGCCATTGGCGGCGCGGCGGCGGGGGCCAAGGCGGCGCTGGAAGGCCGCTACCCCTTCGCACGCGGCGCTGCCAAGGAGATGGGGCTGGACGACTTCAGCAACCTGTTCAAGCCCGGTGGCACCCTGGACACCCTGGTCAAGACGCAGTTGCAAGGCGCCATCGACACCAATGGCGCCACCTGGAAGGCCCTGGCGCCCAACGGCGTGGCCCTGGTCAAGGACGCCGACGTGGCCAACCTGCAACGTGCGTCGGTCATCCGCGAGGCCTTCTTCCCGGGGGGCTCGCCCACGCCCAAGGTGCAGGCCAACCTGGTGCTGACCAAAGTGGAAGACGGCGTGGGCGAAGTGAACATCACCGTCGATGGCCAGTTGACCAAGCTGATCCCCGGCGCCAACCAGGGCGTGGCCATCAACTGGCCCAGCACCAACCCCAGCCCGCAGATCCGCATCTCGCTGCTGTTGGCCAACAAGACCGAGGGTCCCTCGGCGAGCTACGAAGGGTCCTGGGCGGTGTTCCGGCTGGTGGATGCCATGCGGCAGGAGGGCGGCGACGCCACCCGCATGGTGCTCGCGCTGATGGTGGGCGACCGCAAGATCACCTTCGAGCTGCGGTCCGGCAGCGTGCGCAACCCCTTGCGCCTGCCCGAGCTGGCGCAGTTCAAGCTGCCCAACGGGTGACGGGGCGGCGCCCGCCATGGCACAGGCCTTTGGCTTTTTCGGCAAGTTGCCCAGCCAGGGTGATTTCGTCTCGCGCCGCCTGCCCTGGGACTTCACCGAAGCCTGGGACGCCTGGCTGCAGTCCGGCCTGGCCCAGGCCCGCGAACGGCTGGGGGCGCAGTGGCTGCCGGCCTACTTGAACGCCCCGGTCTGGCGCTTTGCGCTGGCCCCGGGGCTGGCTGGCGCCAGCGCCTGGGCCGGCCTGTGGTTCCCCAGCGTGGACCGGGTGGGCCGCCACTTCCCGATGACCGTGGCCGCCGCGCTGGCGCCGCACGAAGCGGTGCCGTCGCTGGCCGATGCCGACGATCAATGGCTGGCCCTGGAAGACGCGGCCCTGGCCGCGCTGGACCCCGCCACCAGCCTGGAACGCTTCGACGCGCTGCTGCAGCAGGCCCGCCTGCCGGACGTTGGCGCCCCCGGCGCGCCGGCAGAACCGGCCGCAGCGTCCTGGCAGGTGCAGCAACTGCCGCCGGACGCCGACGCCGCCGCCGCGGCGCTGGCCTGCGCTGGCCAGGCGGCGGCACCGGTGCGCTTTTTCAGCTGGGGCAGCGAACTGATCCGGCCCACGCTGCTGGGCGCGCAGAACCTGCCGCCGCCGCCGCATTTCAGCGGCTTCCTTCAGGGGCAGTGGGATGGCTGCGCTCCGGCCTGAGCGCGCCGGTGCGATCCACGGGTCAACCCCCTCCAAGGCTTGTGTCGCGCGACGCGGAAACTGGGCTAGCATGCCGGCCTGAACGAGCACTGTTCCCAACCCCGCGAAGAAGACGAAGGGCCGCTGCGTGATCGACATCGAAGCCCTGGCCAAACCGGTTGCCGAAGACAACCCGGTGGGCGAGAACACCGAATACACCGACCTGGCCGAGCTGGAACGCCTGGCTGCCGGTACGCCCGGCACGCCCAATCCCGAGACGCAGGAACTCGAAGGTGGCGAAGAGCCCGACTGGCGCAAGGTGTCCGATTCAGCCACCAGCCTGCTCACCCGCACCAAGGACCTGCGCGCCGCCTGCATCCTGGCCCGGGCCGCACTGGCGGTGGACGGCCTGGCCGGTTTGGGCGCCGGCCTCACGCTGCTGGCGCGCCTGCTCACCGATTTCTGGGATGGCGTCTATCCGCAGCTGGACAAGGACGAGAACGACGATCCCATCGAGCGCTTGAACGCGCTGGCCTACCTGTGCGACATCTCGCGCTTCATCGCCGCGCTGCGTGCCGCGCCCTTTGCCGAATCGCGCGAGATCGGCCGCTTCACCGCCCGCGACCTGGACCTGGCCACCGGCCGGCTGCCGGTGGCCGAAGGCGCAACGGCGCCCACCGAAGACCTGATCGCGGCCGCCTGGCGCAGCGGTGACGAGGCCGCCAACCAGGCCAAGCGCAATGGCGTGGACCAGGGCCTGGCCGCACTGGCCGCCATCGACGCCTTGTTCCGCGACCGCACCAGCGACCGTCCCGACCTGGACGTGCTGCGCCAGACCCTCAAGCGCCTGAAGGATTTCTACGACGCCCAGGCCCAGGCCGTGGCGGCCGAGCAGGGCGATGCCGCCGCCGCCGATGGCAGCATCCCTAGTTCAGGTGGCGCCGAAGGTGGTTCTAGGGCCGGTGCGTTGTCTTCGCGTGCCGACGCGGTGAGAATACTCAAGCAGGTGTCGGACTTCCTGCGGCGGTCCGAACCCAGCAGCCCTGCACCGATGTTCATCGACCGGGCGATCAAGGTGATGCAGATGGATTTCGCCTCGATCGTCAAGGAACTCATGCCGGACGCCAAGGAACGCATCGAGTTGTTGGGCGGCGTGCCGCTCGATCCGCCCTCCGAATGACGGTGGGCATGACACAGTACCCGTAGCTTCAGGAGCTTAAACAGCATGGCCACCAGCAGTCAGAAGTTCATCGCCCGCAACCGCTCGCCGCGGGTCCAGATCGAGTACGACGTGGAGCTGTACGGCGCCAAGAAGAAGGTGCAACTGCCTTTCGTCATGGGCGTGATGGCCGACCTGTCCGGCAAGCCCGCCGAAGCGCTGGCCCCGGTGGCCGAGCGCAACTTCCTGGAGATCGACGTCGACAACTTCGACGACCGCCTGAAGGCCATGAAGCCGCGCGTGGCCTTCAACGTGCCCAACACGCTCACCGGCGAAGGCAACCTGAACGTGGACATCACGTTCGAGAGCATGGAAGATTTCTCCCCCGAGGCCATTGCCAAGAAGGTGGGGGCGCTGAACAAGATGCTGGAAGCGCGCACCCAGCTCAAGGACCTGCTCACCTACATGGACGGCAAGGTCGGCGCCGAAGAATTGCTGAGCAAGGTGCTCAAGGACCCCGAACTGCTGAAGAGCCTGGCCGGCGCGCCCAAGCCGGCCGACGGCGGCGCCCAGTAAACCGCGCAGCGCTTGCAACGAACACCAAAGGAGTGAATGGATGGCCACCCAACAGGAATCGGCACAAGGCGCAGCGAGCGGTGTCAGTGAGCTGGACGACTTCGCGGCCCTGCTGCAGAAGGAATTCAAGCCCAAGACCGACCAGGCCAAGTCGGCCGTGGAATCGGCCGTGCACACCCTGGCACAGCAGGCACTGGCCGACACCGCCCTGGTGTCGTCGGATGTGTACGCCACGATCGAGGGCCTGATCGCCGCCATCGACAAGAAGCTGGGCGAGCAGATCAACCTCATCATCCACAACGAGGAATACACCAAGCTCGAAGGCGCCTGGCGCGGCCTGCACTATCTCGTCAACAACACCGAAACCGACGAGATGCTGAAGATCCGGGTCATGAACATCAGCAAGGGCGAACTGCACAAGACGCTCAAGCGCTACAAGGGCACGGCCTGGGACCAAAGCCCCATCTTCAAGAAGATCTACGAAGAAGAATTCGGCCAGCTCGGCGGTGCGCCCTATGGCGCCCTGGTGGGCGACTACCACTTCGACCACAGCCCGGTGGACGTGGAACTGCTGACCGAACTGTCCAAGACC
The DNA here is from genome assembly GCA_000244995.1 of Burkholderiales bacterium JOSHI_001. Classification (NCBI taxonomy): domain Bacteria; kingdom Pseudomonadati; phylum Pseudomonadota; class Betaproteobacteria; order Burkholderiales; species Burkholderiales bacterium JOSHI_001. The sequence goes on from CM001438.1 coordinate 1,799,576, forward strand.
TGCGCCGCGGCGCACGCGCCCTTCATCGCCGGCGCCAGCCCCACCACCATGCAGATGGATTCCTGGCGTGAACTGGCCAACCCGCGCGACCTGACCAAGATCTTCCAGAACAGCGAATACGCTGCCTGGCGCTCGTTCCGCGAAAGCGAAGACTCGCGCTACGTGGGCCTGGCCATGCCGCGCTTCCTGGCGCGCCTGCCCTATGGCAGCAAAACCAACCCGATCGAATCGTTTGATTTCGAGGAAGAAGTCGAAGGCTCCGACCACAACCGCTATGTGTGGGCCAACTCGGCCTACGCCATGGCCACCAACATCACCCGCGCCTTCAAGCTCTACGGCTGGTGCACCACCATCCGCGGCGTCGAATCGGGTGGTGCGGTGCCCAATCTGCCGGTGCACACCTTCCCCACCGACGACGGTGGCGTGGACATGAAGTGCCCGACCGAGATCGCCATTTCCGACCGGCGCGAGGCCGAACTGGCCAAGAACGGCTTCATGCCGCTGGTGCACCGCAAGAACAGCGATTTCGCCGCCTTCATCGGTGCGCAGTCGCTGCAAAAGCCGGCGGAGTATGACGACCCGGACGCCAGCGCCAACGCCAACCTGGCCGCGCGCCTGCCCTACCTGTTCGCCACCTGCCGCTTCGCCCACTACCTGAAGTGCATGGTGCGCGACAAGGTGGGTTCCTTCGGTAGCGCGGCGAGCATGCAGCGCGAGCTGAACGACTGGATCATGCAGTTTGTGGATGGCAGCCCGGACACATCGTCCGATGCTGTCAAGGCCCAGCGTCCGCTGGCCGGCGCGGAAGTGGTGGTGGAAGAAGTCGAGGGCAACCCCGGCTACTACACCAGCAAGTTCTTCCTGCGTCCGCACTATCAATTGGAAGGGATGAACATCTCCCTTCGTCTGGTTTCGAAGCTGCCTTCTTCCAAGGCAGGTTGAGAAAGCCCCGCGCGGCGGATTCACGCGCCGCGCGGTGGGACTTCAGGCCGGTGGGCCCACCCACCCGGCCTGAACCCCCGGCCACGCGAGGGCGGGTCCGGGGCCACTGTGAGACAGAGTGTTTAGGAGTTTGATCATGGCTGTAGACTTTTTCCTGAAGATTGACGGTATTCCCGGCGAATCCAAGGACGACAAGCACAAGGGCGAGATCGACGTTCTCGCGTTCAGCTGGGGCCTGACCCAGCATGGCATCGGTCACGTCGGCGGCGGCAGCGGCGCGGGCAAGGTCCAGTTCCAGGACCTGAGCTTCACCCACTATGTGGACAAGGCCACCACCGACCTGATGTTCAGCTGCGCCAGCGGCAAGCACATCAAGACGGCGACCCTCATCGCGCGCAAGGCCGGCGGCAAGCCGCTGGAATACATCAAGATCGTCATGAACGACATCCTGGTGAGCAGCGTGTCCACCGGTGGCTCGGGCGGCGAAGAGCGCCAGACCGAGAACGTCACCCTGAACTTCGCCGAAGTGAAGGTCGACTACGTCGAGCAGAAGGCCGACGGCAGCGGCGAAGCGGCCAAGAACATGGGCTGGAGCGTGCTGAAGAACGCCAAGGTCTGACGCATCCGTGCAGGCGGTGTGCCCCGTCGCGGGGCCGCTGCCTGTGGTACAGACCGCCGGGCCTGGCAGGAATGGGTCCGGCGCGCACACCGGATGGGCGGCAGCCGAGCGGCCATGAGAAAGGCCGGTCGATGCCGCCCATGCATTTTGGGAAGTCCCGATGTCTGCCCACCTGAACCTGCAGTTCTCGTCCGCCAACCCGCTGGGCCAACTGGCCGACCTGCAGGCGCGCATTCGCAAGGAACCCCAGCGCGCCGACCTGCGCATTTTCCTGTTCCAGGTGTACTGCCTGCAGGGTGAATGGGCCAAGGCCAGCGCGCAATTGCAGGTGGTGGAAGAACTGGACAAGGAAGCCTTGTCCATGGTGCAGACCTACCGCGAGGCCCTGCGTTGCGAACTACTGCGTCGCGACGTGTTCGCGGGCGAGCGCACGCCGCTGGTGCTGGGCGACCCGCAGGACTGGCTGGCCTGGCTGCTCGAAGCCAACCGGCTGCTGGCCCAGGGCCATGTGCAGCAGGCTGCCGAACTGCGCGCCAAGGCGCTGGACGCCGCGCCAGCCGTCAGCGGTACTTTCGATGGCGAGCCCTTTGAATGGCTGGCCGACGCCGATTCCCGCCTGGGCCCCGTGCTGGAAGCGGTTCTCAATGGCAAGTACTACTGGATCCCGACGCAGCGCCTGGTGCGCATCGAAGCCGATGCGCCCGCCGACCTGCGCGACTTCGTCTGGACCCCCGTCACGCTCACCTTCACCAGCGGCGGTAGCAACGTCGCGCTGCTGCCCACGCGCTACCCTGGCACTGAGGCCAGCGGCGACGACAGGCTGAAGATGGCGCGCGCCACCGATTGGAAGGACCTGGGCCACGACACCTGGGTCGGCCTGGGCCAGCGCATGCTGGCCACCGACCAGGGCGACCACGCCCTGCTGGACCTGCGGGTCGTCGAATTCAACAACGCCATCACCGACGTCGCCACCGTGGCGTCGTCGGCCCAAGGCTGAAGCGGGCCTCGCCGCCATGGCTGAAGCGCTGGCGCGCGACCGGCTGTACCCGTCGCTGCTGGACCGGCTGACCGACGAAGACCCCGGCAAGCAGGTCGAATCGCGCGAAGCGCGCGCCTCGTCGATGGCACGCTTGCGCGAATCGGTGCTGCGCGATTTGAACTGGCTGTTCAACGCCACCCAGACCAGCGACGACCTGAGCGAGTACCCCGAGGTCGCGTCATCGGTGCTGAACTACGGTCTGCCGCCGCTGTCGGGCCGCACCGCGTCCAGCGTGGCGCTGTCCGACCTGACGCGCCAGCTGCGCGACATGCTCATCCACTTCGAGCCACGCCTCATCCCCAACACCGTGCGGGTGTACGCCGAGTCTGCCGACGAGATGTCGCACAACGTCATCACCTTCCGCATCGAGGCGCAGCTGTGGTCCCAGCCCATCCCGCTGGAAATCTACATGCGCACCGACATGGACCTGGAAAGCGGCCAGACCAAGGTCGTTGAAACCAAGGCCAGCTGACGCTTCACCGCCCCATGGACCCGCGCCTGCTTCAGTACTACCGGCAAGAGTTGCTGCACATCCGCGAGACGGCGGCCGAGTTCGCTCAGGAACACCCCAAGATCGCCGCGCGACTGGCGCTGGACACCACCACCTCGCAGGGCGAGTGCGTGGACCCGTATGTCGAGCGCCTGCTGGAAGGCTTTGCCTTCCTCACCGCGCGGGTGCAGATCAAGCAGGACGCCGAGTACGCGCGCTTCACGCAACACCTGCTGGAACTGGTGTACCCGGGCTACCTGGCGCCGGTGCCGTCCATGCTGATCGCGCAACTGCAGCCCGACCTGAACGACGCCGGCCTGGCCGCCGGGCCGGTGGTGCCGCGCGGCAGCCTGATGAACGCACGGCTGCTGCCGGGCGAACGCACCGCGGCCAAGTTCTCGCTCGGCCAGGAGGTGCGCCTGTGGCCGCTGCAGGTGGCGCAGGCGCGCTACCAGGCGCATGTCACCGACATCTCGGCCCAGGCCCTGGCGCTGGCGCCGCGTGCGCGCGCCTGCCTGCGCGTGAAACTGAAGGTCACCGCTTCGCTGAGGGCCAACAAGCTGGCGCTGCAGACGCTCACGCTGTACCTGAGCGGCGACGAAAGCGTGGCCCACCGTCTGTACGAACAACTGCTGGCGCATTGCCAGGCCGTGGCCGTCCACAACCCGGCGCGGCGCGGTTCGGCCCCTGTGGCGGTGCTGCCGGCGCGCGCGCTGCGTCCCGGCGGCCTGGGCGAGGATGAAGCCCTGCTGCCGCCGGGCCCCTTGGCCTTCGCCGGCTACCGGCTCCTGAAGGAATACGCGTCGCTGCCCGAACGCTACCTGTTCGTGCACCTGGACGACCTGCAACGCGCGCTGTCGCAGATCGACGGTGACGAGGTCGAACTGCAGTTCATCATGGGCCGCGCCGACAACCCGCTGGAAAAGACGGTGGACGCCAGCAACTTCTCGCTGCACTGCGCGCCGGCGGTGAACCTGTTCACCAAGCGGGCCGACCGCATCGAAGTCAAGCGCGGCGAGCACGAACACCACGTGGTGCCGGACAAGACCCGGCCGATGGACTACGAGGTCTACGCCGTCACCGACGTGAACGGCTTCGACGAAAGCGGGGTGCAGAAGTCGCGCCACTTCGAACCGCTGTACCGCCGTCACGACACCGCAGGCGAGACCGATCAGGCCTTCTACAGCGTGCGCCGCGTGCCGCGCATCCTGTCGCAGCAGCAACGACAGCGCGGCCCGCGCACCGGCTACATCGGCACCGAGCTGTACCTGGCCCTGGTGGACCCGAACGACGCGCCGGTGTCGGCGCTGGTGTCGCAGCTGTCGGTGGACGCGCTGTGCAGCAACCGCGACCTGCCGCTCACGCTCAGCGTGGGCAGCACGGAAGACTTTTCCTTCGAAGGCAGCTTCCCGGTGCAGGGCATCCGCTGCATCAAGGGCCCCACGCGCCCGGCCGCGCCGGCGCTGGAAGGCGAAGCGCCCTGGCGCCTGCTCAGCCACCTGCAGCTGAACTACCTGTCGCTGGTGGACAGCGACGCGCACGAGGGCGCAGCCGGCCTGCGCGAGCTGCTGTCGCTGTACGGGCTGGACCCGCGTTCGCCGCTGCACAAGCAGGTGGAAGGCGTGGTCTCGGTCAGCAGCAAGCCGGCCATCACGCGCGTGCCGGTGCCCGGCCCCATCGCCTTTGGCCGCGGGGTGGAGGTCAACCTCACGCTGGACGAGCGGTCCTTCGAAGGCAGCGGCATCATGGTGCTGGCCACGGTGCTGGAACATTTCCTGGCCCGGCACGCCAGCCTGAACAGCTTTGTGCAACTGGTGCTGCATTCCCAAAGCCGGGGTGAGGTGAAGCGATGGCCGCCGAGAATCGGGCTGCGGGCCGTTCTGTAGCCGTGCTGCAGGCGCTGCAGGCGGCGCCGCACACCTACAGCTTCTACCAGGCGGTGCGGCTGCTGGAGTGCAGCTTCCCTGCTTCGCCGCGGGTGGGCACCTCGCGCCGCCTGCGCGACGACGCCTTCCGCATCGGGCAGGAGCCCGAACTCGATTTCGCGCCGGCCACGCTGTCGGGCTTCAAGTCCGCGTCCGGCGCCAGCGGCAAGCCGCGCATCACGGTGCGCTTCCAGGGCCTGATGGGGCCCAACGGCGCGCTGCCGCTGCACCTGACCGAATACGCCCGCGACCGCCTGCGCAATTCCGGCGACCCCACGCTGGTGCACTTCCTGGACGTGTTCCACCACCGCCTGCTGTCGCTGTTCTACCGCGCCTGGGCCGAAGCGCAGCCGGTGGTCAGCATGGACCGCGCGGCGGCCGATTCCAGTGCCGACAACTTCGGCCGCTGGACCGCTTCGCTGGCCGGCTATGGCATGAAGTCGCTGCGCGGGCGGGACAGCGTGCCCGATTCGGCCAAGCTGGCCGGCACCGGCCTGTTCGCCCGCAACGTGCGCAACGCCGACGGCCTGGCCACCATCGTGGCCGATTACTTCCAGGTGCCCGCCCGCGTGCAGCCCTGGTACCCGCAGTGGCTGCGCCTGAGTGCGGAGAACCAGTCCCAGCTGGGCTTCGATCCCGCCAAGGGCAGCCTGGGCCGCAGTGCCGTGCTGGGCAGCCGGGTGTGGGACTGCCAGAGCAACTTCCTGCTGGTGCTGGGGCCGCTGTCGCACGAACAGTTTGAACGCTTCCTGCCCGGCCAGCCCAGCATGCAGCGGCTGAAGGACTGGGTGATGAACTACTGCAACTTCGAACTCGGCTGCCGCGTGCGCCTGGTGCTGAAGAAGGACGAAGTGCCCACGGTGCGCATGGGCAAGGCGGGCCAGCTGGGCCGTACCAGCTGGCTGGGCACGCGGCGCAGCCCGCGCGATGCCGACGATCTGGAACTGCGCGTGGTGTGAGCCCCGTGCAGGTGGTTTGGGAAACAGGCGACAACATGACCAACAAGGAGCAAGTCCATGAGTGAGATCAGCCGGGTGGCGTTGTTCGGCAAGCTCAACCCGATGGCCTACAAGGCCATCGAGGGCGCCACGGTGTTCTGCAAGCTGCGCGGCAACCCCTATGTGGAACTGGTGCATTGGCTGCACCAACTGGTGCAGAACGCCGACAGCGACCTGCACCGCCTGTTCAAGCACTACAACGTGGATGCGTCGCGGCTGGCCACCGACCTGACCACCGCGCTGGACGCGCTGCCGCGCGGCGCCACCGCCATCTCCGACTTCTCGCCGCTGATCATGGATGCGGTGGAACGCGGCTGGGTCTACGGCACGCTGATGTACGGCGAAGGCGCCGTGCGCACCGGCCACCTGATGGTTGGCGGCATGAAGACGCCCACGCTGCGCAATGCGCTGTTCGCCATCTCGGGCGAGTTCCGCAAGATCAAGCCCGACGACCTGTCGGACAACTTCGCCAGCCTGGTGAACGGCTCGCCCGAGGACACGCTGGCCGCGCGCGACGGCAGCAACGTGGGCGGCGGCGCGGTGCCCGGTGAAGCCAGTGGCGCCATGGCGCCGGCGCAGATGGGCAAGCAGGAGGCGCTGAAGAAGTTCACCACCGACCTCACCGCCCAGGCCCGCAGCGGCAAGATGGACCCCATCGTCGGGCGCGACGATGAAATCCGCCAGGTGGTGGACATCCTGATGCGGCGGCGCCAGAACAACCCCATCCTGATCGGCGAGGCGGGCGTGGGCAAGACCGCGGTGGTGGAAGGCTTCGCCCAGCGCATTGCGCGCGGCGATGTGCCGCCCAGCATGAAGGACGTGGAACTGCGCGCCCTGGACGTGGGCCTGCTGCAGGCCGGTGCCAGCATGAAGGGCGAATTCGAACAGCGCCTGCGCTCGGTCATCGAAGAGGTGCAGGCCAGTGCAAAGCCCATCATCCTGTTCATCGACGAGACCCACACCCTGGTGGGCGCGGGCGGCGCGGCGGGCACCGGTGACGCGGCCAACCTGCTGAAGCCCGCACTGGCGCGCGGCACGCTGCGCACCATCGGCGCCACCACCTTTGCCGAATACAAGAAGCACATCGAGAAGGACCCGGCGCTGACCCGGCGCTTCCAGTCGGTCACGGTGGACGAGCCCGATGAAGTGAAGGCCATCCTGATGATGCGCGGCGTGGCCAGCACCATGGAAAAGCACCACCAGGCGCAGATCCTGGACGAAGCGCTGGAAGCCGCGGTGAAGCTCTCGCACCGCTACATCCCTGCGCGCCAGCTGCCCGACAAGAGCGTCAGCCTGCTGGACACCGCCTGCGCCCGTGTCGCCGTCAGCCTGCACGCCACGCCGCCCGAGGTGGACGATTGCCGCAAGCGCATCGACGGGCTGGAGACCGAAGCCGGCATCATCGGCCGTGAAAAGGCCATCGGCATCGAGGTGGCCGAGCGCGAGGCCCACGTGAACGAAAGCCTGGCGCACGAACGCGAGCGCCTGGTGGGCCTGGAAAAGCGCTGGGCCGACGAGAAGAAGCTGGTGGACGAACTGCTGGCCCTGCGCGCCAAGCTGCGCGGCGGTGCCCAGCCGGTGGACGGCACCGGCACCGCGCTGGAAGCCGACGCCAACGCCGCGACCCCGAAGGATGGTGCCCTGTCCGAGGCCGACCGCGCGGCCACCATGGAACGCCTGAAGGTGGTGCAGTCCGAACTGAGTGCGTTGCAGGGCGAGAACCCGCTGATCCTGCCGACCGTGGATTACCAGGCCGTGGCGGCCGTGGTGGGCGACTGGACCGGCATCCCGGTGGGCCGCATGGCGCGCAACGAGATCGACACCGTTCTGCGCCTGCCTCAGTTGCTGGGCCAGCGCGTGATCGGCCAGGACCACGCGATGGAGATGATCGCCAAACGCATCCAGACCAGCCGCGCCGGGCTGGACAACCCCAGCAAGCCGATCGGGGTGTTCATGCTGGCCGGTACCTCGGGCGTGGGCAAGACCGAAACCGCGCTGGCGCTGGCCGAAGCGCTTTACGGTGGCGAGCAGAACCTCATCACCATCAACATGAGCGAGTACCAGGAGGCGCACACCGTGTCGTCGCTCAAGGGGGCGCCCCCGGGCTACGTCGGCTATGGCGAAGGCGGTGTTCTCACCGAAGCTGTGCGCCGCCGGCCCTACAGCGTGGTGCTGCTCGACGAGGTGGAAAAGGCCCACCCTGACGTGCACGAGATCTTCTTCCAGGTCTTCGACAAGGGCTGGATGGAAGACGGCGAAGGCCGGGTCATCGACTTCAAGAACACCCTCATCCTGCTGACCACGAACGCCGGCACCGAGATGATCGCCAACCTGTGCAAGGACCCCGACCTGATGCCCGACCCCGAGGGCATGGCCAAGGCCCTGCGCGAGCCGCTGCTGAAGGTGTTTCCGCCCGCGCTGCTGGGCCGCCTGGTCACCATTCCCTACTACCCGCTGTCCGAGGAAATGCTGGGCCGCATCGTGTCGCTGCAACTGGGCCGCATCAAGAAGCGCGTGGAAGCGCGCTACAAGATCCCCTTCACCGTGGGCGACGACGTGGTCAAGCTGGTGGTGTCGCGCTGCACCGAAAGCGAATCGGGCGGGCGCATGATCGACGCCATCCTCACCAACACCATGCTGCCGGCCATCAGCCGCGAGTTCCTCACGCGCATGATGGAAGGCCGGCCCATCACCCAGGTGACGGTCGGCGTGAAGGACGGTGACTTCGACTACCAGTTCAGCTGAACTTCCACCCACAAGGAGCGACGACATGGCAATCGGAGACGTGGATGGCACCGCCATCAACAAGCTGCTGGGCGAGTTGAAGACCCTGGCGGTGAAATTCCTGCGCGCGAAGGACGGCGAGAAGCAGGCCTACTACACCATGAGCGCCAGCGTCGCCCTCAGCGAGGCGGACGCGCGCGCCATGGTGGCCGCTGCGGGAGGCGACGTGTACAAGGGCACCGCGGACGGCAAGGCGCTTCGCCTGGTGCCCAAGCAGCCCCAACGCAAGAAGGACGGCGTGCGCGGCGCGCAGATGAACTTCTGGCTCCACGTGGACAACCAGTACCACCAGAAGTACAACATCCACGTTGACGTGCTGACGCTTGAAAAGGCCTTCGAACATTCGATCAAGGCCGAACAGGCCAAGGCCGAATGGAAGATGACGGCCAAAGACATCACCAAGAAGGCCGCGGAGGAAGCAAGCAACCTGCGTGGCGCCAAGGGCTGGCAGGACCTGGCCTCGAAATAGGCTTTGAAGCCCGTCGCTAGCGGATGAGCAAGGCCTTCACCAAAGAGACCGACAACGCCGATGAGGACGAAGACATCGGCATGCCGGCGCTGCCGGCCGGCAGCAAGAACTACATCACCCCCGCCGGCTACCGCCGCCTGCGCGAGGAGTTGATGACCCTGATCGACGTGGAGCGGCCCCAGGTGGTGGAGGTGGTGTCCTGGGCCGCCAAGAATGGCGACCGCAGCGAAAACGGCGATTACCTTTACGGCAAGAAGCGCCTGCGCGAAATCGACCGCCGCATCCGCTTCCTGAGCAAGCGGCTGGACATTGCCGAGGTGGCCGATCCCAGCGCCCACCATGGCAGCGACCAGGTCTTCTTCGGCGCCACCGTCACCTATGCCGACCAGGCGGGTAACGAGCGCAGCATCACCATCATGGGCATCGACGAGGCCAACAGCCTGGCCGGCGAGGTGAGCTGGGTATCGCCCATCGCGCGGGCCCTGCTGAAGGCGCGCGAGGGCGACGAGGTGAAACTGGTCACGCCGGGCGGCGTGCAGGTGGTGGAGGTGCTGGCGGTGACCTATCCGGCACCAACACCGGCCTGATCAGCGGCGAATGCGTCAGGGGCGCACCCGCGAGGCCTTCAACAAGGTTGGCGCGCGCTTGAGCGTGCGCAGCAGGTCGGCCAGGTGCAAGCGATCGCGCACGGCCACCACCAGCTTCAGCTCGGTGGTCTCGGCCGCAGGTTCGTCGCCCATGTGGATGTGGGTGATGTCGGCCTCGGCATCGCTGATGGCCGAGGCCACCTGCGCCAGCACGCCCTTGCCGTTGCTCACCAGCAGGTTCACCGCGGTCTCGAAGGGTCGGGTCAATTCTTCGGCCCATTCCACCGGCATCCAGCGCTCGGGGTCGCGGTCGGCCAGGCGCTTGCCCACATGGCATTCGGTGGTGTGCACCACCAGGCCCTCGCCGCGGCCCAGGTAGCCCACGATGGGGTCGCCGGGAATCGGCCGGCAGCACGACGCCAGTTGCACCGACGCGCCTTCGCTGCCGTCCACCGACACCACGCCCTGGCCCGCATTGCCCTCTTCCTTGGCATAGTGGCCCATGGACAGGGTCACCGCGTCGGGCCTGGTGCCGCGCTCGGCCATCAGCTGGGCCAGGCGCTTGGCCACGATGGTGGCGATCTTGCGGCCCAGGCCGATGTCGGCCAGCAGTTCAGACCGGCCGCGGTTGCCGCTCCAGCGCGTGAGCGCCTGCCACAGCGCGGCGGCGGGTGCGTCGTCCGGGTCCTCGGACGGAAGCGCCAGGCCCTCGGCCCGCAGTGCCTGGGCCAGCAGCTTGTCGCCCATGGCCCGGCTTTCTTCCAGCTCCATGGTCTTCAGGAAGTGGCGAATCTTGCTGCGCGCGCGGCCGGTGCGCACGAAGTTCAACCAGGCCGGGTTGGGCCGGGCGCCGGGCGCGGTGATCACCTCCACCACGTCGCCCGAACGCAATTCGGCGCGCAGAGGCACCGGTTCGCTGTTGATCTTGGCCGCCACGCAGCGGTCGCCCACGTCGGAGTGGATGGCGTAGGCAAAGTCCACCGGCGTGGCCCCGCGTGGCAACGCCAGGATCTTGCTCTTGGGCGTGAACACGTACACCGACTCGGGCACCAGGTCGATCTTCACGTGCTCCAGGAACTCGGCCGCGTCCCGGGTTTCGTCCTGGATGTCCAGCAGGCTTTGCAGCCACATGCTGGACAGGTGCTGGGCGTCGCTGCTGGCCTTGCCCTTGCCGTCCTTCTGCTTGTACAGCCAGTGCGCCGCGATGCCGGTTTCGGCCACCACGTTCATCGGCTCGGTGCGCATCTGGAACTCCACCGCCGTGCCCAGCGGGCTGACCAGCGTGGTATGCAGGCTCTGGTAGCCGTTGGCCTTGGGGATGGCGATGTAGTCCTTGAAGCGGCCCGGCACCGGCTTGTAAAGCTGGTGCAGCACGCCGAGCGACAGGTAGCAGTCGGGCAGGGCGGGCACGATGATGCGAAAGCCGAAGATGTCGCTCACTTGCGCGAAGCTGGTGTGCTTCTCGCGCATCTTGCGGTAGATGGAATAAACGGTCTTCTCGCGCCCGCCCACCTGCACCTTCATCTTGGCATCGGCGAAGGCCTTCTCCACCTCACGCTGTACCCGGGCCACGATGTCGCGGCGGTGGCCGCGCGCGCGCTGCACCGCCTTGGTCAGCGCGCCGTGGCGCCAGGGGTGCAGGTGCTCGAAGCTCAGTTCCTGCAGTTCGCGGTAGATCTGGTTCAGGCCCAGGCGGTGGGCTATTGGGGCGTAGATGTCCAGCGTCTCGCGCGCGATGCGGCCGCGCTTGTTGGGCTGCATGGCGCCCATGGTGCGCATGTTGTGCAGCCGGTCGGCCAGCTTGATGAGGATGATGCGCACGTCGCGCGCCATCGCCAGCAGCATCTTGCGAAAGCTCTCGGCCTGGCCTTCTTCGCGGGTGGAAAACTGCAGCTTGTCCAGCTTGGTCAGCCCGTCCACCAGGTCGGCGGTGGGCGCGCCGAAGCGCTCGATCAGTTCGGGCTTGGTGACGCCGCAGTCCTCCATCGCGTCGTGCATCAGCGCGGCCATCACGGCCTGCGCGTCCAGCCGCCAGTCGGCAACCAGGCCGGCCACCGCGATGGGGTGGGTGATGTAGGGCTGGCCACTGGCGCGGAACTGGCCCAGGTGGGCCGAATCGGCGAACTTGTAGGCCTCGCGCACCAGTTTCAGTTCGGCCTTGCCCAGGTAGTGCAGCTTTTCGGCCAGGGTGTCGAAGCTGGTGGCTTCCGGCTTGGGCACGGCCGGCGCGCTGGCGCTGGCGCGTTGCAGGCCTTGCAACGCGGCTGGCAGCAGTTCGGCAGCGAAAGACCTTATGCCCATCGGCCCACTTTAGCGCGTAATGGGTGGCCACAAAGACAAAGGGCGCCTCGCGGCGCCCTGGGCAAGGTGCTGCAACGGCGCTCAGGTGGGCACGCGGCGCAGCATTTCGATGCCCACTTCACCGGCGGCGATTTCGCGCAGCGCGGTCACGCCGGGCTTGTTCTTGCTCTCGATCTTGGGCGCATGGCCCTGGCTGAGCATGCGGGCCCGGTAGGTGGCGGCCAGCACCAGCTGGAAGCGGTTGGGGATCTTGTGCAGGCAGTCTTCGACGGTGATACGGGCCATGGTGCTGGTTTCCTTTTCAAATCAGGTCGAGTGCGGCGAACACCTGTGACTTGTTGCGCCGCTGCGCCGCATATTTGAGGCGCTGCGAGTGGACGACGGTCTTCAGGTCGAAGAGCGCTGTCTCGAACAAACCGTTGATTATAACGTAGTCGAAGTGTCGGGCCTGAGCCACTTCCTCGCGGGCGTTGAGCATGCGCTGCTCAATCACCTCGGGCTTGTCCTCGCCGCGGCGCTGCAGGCGCTGGCGCAGTTCTTCCCAACTGGGCGGCAGGACGAAGATCAGCACCGCGTGCGTGAACAATTTCTTGATCTGCACCGCGCCCTGCCAGTCGATTTCCAGCACCACGTCCTCACCCGCGGCCAGGCGCTGCTTCACCGCCGGGCGCGAGGTGCCGTACAGGTTGCCGTGCACCTGGGCCCATTCAAAGAACTCACCCCGTTCGGCCATGGCGCGGAACTCGGCTTCGGGGGTGAACCAGTACTCGCGCCCGTGCTGCTCCTGCCCGCGCGGTGCGCGCGTGGTGTGCGAAACGGACACCGCCAGGTGGGAATCCAGTTCCAGCAGCGCCTTCACCAGGCTGGACTTGCCGGCCCCCGAGGGCGCGGCCACCACGAACAGGTTGCCCGGGGTCTCGATGGGTGTGGCGGGGGTGTCCATCCCCTGAAGTTTAGCCACCGCCGCCGGCTCAAGCCCGCGGCGAGGGCGTCGATAAAGCACCGAAGCGGGTCATGTCCCGTCGGTTCCTTGAACGCATGCACATCTCCACCCCTGCCGGCGGCGACACCTCCCCGCCACCTGAGCCGGCCGACGCCGCGCTGGCGCTGACCTGGGCCGACCCCGCCCAGGCCCGCGCTTTGGCGCAGCAGGCTTTGGCCGCGGCCGAGCAGCAGGCGGACCCGTCGGGGCGCATCCTGCCCACCCTGGCGCTGGCCTTGATCGACCTGCGAAGTGCCGACCTGGCGCCGGCGCATCGGCGCTTGCAGCAGGCTGAGGTGTGGCTGCGGGCCCACCCCAACGCGCGCTGCAGTGCACTGGCCCGCCATGGCCATGCCCTGATGCTGCGCCACCAAGGCGACCAGGCGCAGGCGGTGGCCATCCTGACCGAGTTGCACGGCCATGCCAAGGCGCGTCCGGTGCTGGACGCCTTCCACACCCTGATGGCGCTGGGCACCGCCCAGGGCATGTCGGACCAGTGGGAGCAGTCCCTGGCCAGCTACTTCGAAGGGCTGGAACTGGCGCGGCGCAGCGGCCTGCCCAGCCTGGAAGTGAACGCGCTGAACAACCTGGGCTCGTTGCAGCAAGACCTTTACAACCTGGACGACGCAGTGCCCCTGTTGCGCCGCAGCCTGGCCGGGGCGCTGGCCATCGGTTCGCGCCGCCAGACCATCTTCGCCGCCGGCAACCTGGCGCTGTGCCTGTGCGAGATGGGCCAGGCGCAGGAGGCCCTGGTGCTGGCGCGCACGCACCTCATCGGCCTGATCCGCGAGGACGACCCGCCCTCGCTGCAGCGCGACGAAGAAATCGCCCATGCGCTGCTGGAAAATGGCCTGTGCGACGAAGCCCGCCTGGTGTTGGGGCGCGCGCCGGCCGAGGACGTGCAAACCAATTCCATCTCGGCCTACCGGGCCTGGCTGCAGGCCCGCCTGCTGCTGGCCGATGGCCGTGAGGCCGATGCCCTGGCGCACTGTCTGGCCAGCCAGGCGCTGGCCCAGGAAGACTCCACCACGCCGGTGGACCGGGTGCGGCTGGCCGAGATCACGGCCGAGGCTGCGCGCCGCCGGGCCGAGTGGCGCACCGCCTTCGAGCACCAGCACCAGGCCTATGTGCAGAAAGACCAGCTGCTGGGCCGCGCAGCCAAAGCGCGCTACCTCAGCCTTCAGATCGACCACGACCTGCGCAGCGCGCGGGAGGAACTCGATGCAGCGCGGCGCCTGGCCGCCCAACTGGAGGCGCTGGCCCTGGAGGACCCGCTCACCGGGCTGGCCAACCGACGCCACCTGTTCCAGGCGGGCCGCGAGGTGCTGGGCCAGGCGTGCCCGGGGGCCGGCGTGGTGTGTGTGGCCTTGATCGACCTGGACCACTTCAAGTTGGTGAACGATCGCCATGGCCACGAAACCGGCGACCGGGTGCTGACCACCTTCGCCGACCTGCTGCGCACCTGCTTTCGCAGCGACGACATCTGCGCGCGCTACGGCGGTGAGGAGTTCGCGCTGGTGTTGCCTGCCACCACACCGGCCATCGCGGCCGAGCGGCTGGCGCACCTGCAGTCGCAACTGCGCGGCGTGCGCTTTGTCGGCGCACAGGGGGCCGAGTTCAACTGCAGCTTCTCGGCCGGCATTGCCTGGTCCCTTGCCGAACCGGTGCCGCTGGAACGACTGCTGCAACAGGCCGACGACGCGCTGTACCGCGCCAAGGCGGGCGGCCGCTCGCGCGTGGAACTGGCCGAAGTGCTGCCCCTGCCGGCTTGACGGCCTTGCGCCACAGCCTGGTGCGGCAGCGGGCCGCAGCCGGGTTGGAACGGATCCGAACAGACGCGGTGCCAGCCGTGACCCGCCGGCGGCAATGTCCAACGGGGGCCAGGCTGTCTTGGCGTGGCGCAGCAACACCCTGTGGCACCGCAAGCCCCTGGGTACGGGAGCGAACAGATGCCGATGACGCGGTGACCTCACACTGAGCTTTGTGACTGCACACGCCAGTGCGCCTGCCGACGACGACCCGCCTGAGTTGCCGCTGTCGGGGCGCCATCCCACCCACCTGGAGAAGCCTGATGACTGACACTTCGGCACCGTACACCGGCCTGGCCCGCGGCACCCCAAGGGGGTGTTCAGGCGGTTCTGCGATATCCCAGACCGGCGTCACGTCATGATTGCCTTCCAGGTCAGTGACATGACGACGGCGCGCTGCGCCGGGGCCGTCACCAAGGCGCTGAAGGCGGCCGACCATGCTGCCATCGTGCGGGTCGACATGGCCACCTTCACCGTGGAGATCGAGCCCAGCCGCGCCACCGCCCGCCAGCTCAGCGACGCGATCAAGCGCGCCGGCTATTCACCCGTGGCCGCATGAACGCCGGGCCGGCCACCGCGGCGCTTCAATCGGGCTTGCCCAGCGCCACGCGGAAGGCCTCCAGCTTGGCCTCGTAGGCCTGCGCATCGCCATAGTTCAGAAAGCGGTTGTAGCGCGAATGCGTGCCCAGAACCTTGTGGGCGTGCTTGATCGGGCAGAAGTACTGCTCGGTGCGCGCCAAGATCTCGGCCATGTAGCCCATCAGCCCGTTCCCGTATTCGCAATAGGTGCAGTGGAACTTCTCGATGATGTTCAGGTAGGCCAGGTGGCGGCGGTCGAACACCAGGTAGTCGCCGCGCCGCACCTTGGCGATGCCCTAGATCGGGAAGCAGGCCCACTGGTAGAAGCTCGCGCAGGCGTCCAGCATCAGCAGCGGCACCACCATGCCGTAGATCAGCGGCCCGGTGACCAGGTTCTGCGGCCGGTTGCTCACCAGCCAGCGCAAGAAGCCAGTCTTCAACTGGCGGTGCGCGTCCCGCACCGAGCGCTCGAATTCGACGCGCTTGCCCTTGATCTGGAAGAACATCCGGCTTTCCTGGTCGTGCACCGCGGTGCGCAAGTCCGCTTCCAGCGCGGCCATCTGGGCCAGGATGTCGTTGATGCGACCGTTCATGGGCCTGAGCATAGGCCCGCAATCCCCGCCCCGCGCGGTGCAGTGTGCCCAGCCAGGCCCTTGGCGGCCCACCCGGACGCTACTCGATGTTCTGCACCTGCTCGCGCATCTGCTCAATGGCCACCTTCATCTCGACCGAGATGTTGGTCAATTCCAGGGCGGACGACTTGCTGCCCAGGGTGTTGGCCTCGCGGTGCAGCTCCTGGATCAGGAAATCGAGCCGTTTGCCCATTTCGCCGCCGGCCTTCAGCAGGCGGCTGATTTCATCCAGGTGGGCGCTCAGGCGCGACAGCTCTTCGGCCACGTCGATGCGGATGGCATAGGCCGCGGCTTCGTTCAGCGCACGGTCGTGGGAAGCCTCGGCGCTGACCGGGCTGGCGCTGCCACCGGCGGCTTCCAGCGCTTCTTTCCAGCGCTCCAGGAAGCGCTGTTGCTGGCGCTGCACCACGGCGGGCAGCAGCGGCGCGGCCTGGGCGGCCAATTCGCGCAGGCGGGTGATGCGTTCCACCAGCATCTGCACCAGCCGCTCGCCTTCGCGTGCACGCGCCTCGCGCAGCGCCGCCACGCAGCGCTTGGCCGCATCCAGCGTGGGTTCGTCCAGCTTGTCCGGCCCGCTGCCGCCGCGGCACCACTGCAGGGCCTCGTTCACCGACAGGGGCCGCGCCTGGGGCAGCCAGCCGCGCACGGTGGACTCCACATGGGCGATCCGGTTCATCACCTCGGGCACCGGCAGGGGCAGGGCGCCTTCGTTGTCGCGCTTGGTGGCCACCCGCAGTTCCACCTTGCCGCGCTTGATGCCGCCGGACACCAGTTCGCGCAACGCCGGCTCCAGGCTGCGCAGTTCGTCGGGCAGGCGCAAGGAAAGGTCCAGGAAGCGCCCGTTCACCGAGCGCATCTCCACGCTGACCAAGGGCGTGACGGAAGCCGCGTCTTCCGGGGTGTTTGCAGCCCCGGCCACAGCGCTTGCAAAACCGGTCATGCTGTAAACTGACATTGATTTATCGCATCGCGAAATATTCGATTATGTCAAAGCCCAAACCAGCCCCGTTGCCGGCAGGCACCGTGGTCGGCGGCTACCAGGTGGTGAAGAAACTGGCGGCGGGCGGCTTTGGCGTTGTGTATCTCGCCGAGGACGAACACCGGCACCTGGTGGCGCTGAAGGAGTATTTGCCCGCCTCGCTGGCCGAACGCTCGCCGGGGGAGTTGACGCCGCGCGTCAAGCCCGAGAAGCAGCCACTGTACCGCCTGGGCCTGAAAAGCTTCTTCGAAGAAGGGCGCTCGCTGGCGCAGATCAGCCACCCCAGCGTGGTCAGCGTGCTGAACTTCTTCCGCGAGAACGAAACCGTCTACATGGTGATGAACTACCTGCAGGGGGACACCCTGCAGGACTTCATCGTCACCGCGCGCGACCTGAAGCGCGACAAGGTCTTCCGCGAGTCCACCATCCGCAGCCTGTTCGACGAGATCCTGCGCGGCTTGCGCATCGTGCACCAGCACAAGATGCTGCACCTGGACATCAAGCCGGCCAACATCTTCATCACCAACGACAACAAGGCGGTGCTGCTGGACTTCGGCGCGGCGCGCGAAGTGCTGTCGAAAGAAGGCAACTTCATCCGCCCGATGTACACGCCCGGCTTCGCCGCGCCCGAGATGTACCGGCGTGATGGCACCCTGGGTCCCTGGACCGACATCTACGCCATCGGCGCCTGCATCTACGCCTGCATGCAGGGCTACCCGCCCAACGACTCGCCGCAGCGCCTGGACAAGGACCGCCTGGCGCTGTCGCTGTCGCGGCTGCGCAATGTGTACTCGGATAACCTGATCGAGGTGACCGAGTGGTGCATGTCGCTGGACCCGCTCTCCCGCCCGCAGAGTGTGTTTGCGCTGCAGAAGGAACTGGCGCGCGAGACCGAGCGCCGCTACACCAAGCTGAGCTTCGGTGAACGCCTGAAGCTGCAACTCGAAAACCTCAAGACCGGGGTCAAACCCTGAACGGCCCGGCGATGAAGTTTTCCGTCTACCAGATCAGCCGCAAGGGCGGCCGCGAGAAGAACGAAGACCGCATGGGCTACTGCTACACGCGGGACGCCGGCCTGTTTGCGTTGGCCGACGGCATGGGCGGCCACCCGGAAGGCGAAGTGGCCTCCCAGATTGCGCTGCAGACCATGGCGGCCCTGTTCCAGCGCGACGCCAAGCCGATGCTGAAGGACCCGCTGCGCTTTTTGCACGACGCGGTGATCGCTGGTCACCATCAGCTGTTGCGTTACGCCACTGAGCGCGCGCTGATCGACACCCCGCGCACAACAATAGTGGCCTGCCTGCTGCAGGGCACGGCGGCCTACTGGGCGCATTGCGGTGATTCACGGCTTTACTTCGTGCGCGGCGACAAGCTCATCGCCCGCACCCGCGACCATTCCTACAGCGAACTGCAGGAAACCCTGTCGCAGGTGGTACCCATGGGCGAGCGCTTCAACCGCAACGTGCTGTTCACCTGCCTGGGCTCGCCCGGCAAGCCGGTGGTGGACACCGCCGGCCCTTTGCTGCTTCAAAAGGGCGACCGGGTGCTGCTGTGCAGCGACGGCCTCTGGGGCACAGTGTCCGATGCGGTCATCACCGACCAGCTGGCCAAGCGCCCGATCTCCGACGCGGTGCCCGAACTGGTGGAGCAGGCCCTGCGCAACGGTGGCCCGAAGTGCGACAACGTCACCGTGCTGGCCGCGGAATGGGAAGCGGCCGAAGACGCCGAGCAGCCCCCGCGCGTGACGACGGATTCTCTGGGCGACGAAGTCTTCGCGTCCACCATCCAGGCCAGCCTCTTGGGCGAGAATCCGGCCGACGAGCTGGACGAGGCCGAGATCGAGCGGTCCATCCGCGAGATCAACGAGGCCATCCGGCGCTCGTCGGCCCAGAAGAAGCCCTGAGCTTCTTCACCCCCAAAGGTTTTCGATGACTGAATTTGTTCGCACGGGCGGCCGTGCCGCGGACGCCATGCGCGCCGTTTCCCTGTTCCGTGGCTACACCCGCCATGCCGAAGGATCGGTGCTGGTGTGCTTCGGCGACACCAAGGTGCTGTGCACCGCCTCGGTGGAAGAAAAGGTGCCGCCGCACAAGCGCGGCAGCGGCGAAGGCTGGGTCACGGCCGAATACGGCATGCTGCCGCGCAGCACCCACACCCGTTCCGACCGCGAAGCCGCGCGCGGCAAGCAAAGCGGCCGCACGCAGGAAATCCAGCGCCTGATCGGCCGCAGCATGCGCTGCGTCTTCGACCTGGGCGCCTTGGGCGAGCGCACCATCTCCCTGGATTGCGATGTGATCCAGGCCGACGGTGGCACCCGCACCGCGGCCATCACCGGGGCGTTCGTCGCCGCGCAGGACGCGGTGAACTGGCTCATCGCGCACGGCAAGCTGGCGCGCAGCCCCATCCGCGAGCATGTGGCCGCGGTCAGCGTGGGCATCGTGGGTGGCACGCCGCTGCTGGACCTGGAGTACGTCGAAGACTCGGCCTGCGACACCGACATGAACGTGGTGATGACCGGCGCCGGCGGCTTCGTGGAAGTGCAGGGCACGGCCGAAGGCGCGGCCTTCAGCCGCGGCGAGATGGACCGGCTGCTGGCGCTGGCCGACAAGGGCATCAGCGAGCTGGTGGCGGCGCAGAAGGCAGCGTTGGCCCAGGCCCTGTGAGCGCGGCGCCATGAAACTGGTGCTGGCCTCCAACAACCTGAAGAAGCGCAAGGAGCTGGAAGCGCTGCTGGCGCCGCTGGGCGTGCAGCTCATCCCGCAGGGCGAGCTGGGCGTTGCCGAAGCCGAGGAGCCGCACCTCACCTTCCTGGAAAACGCGCTGGCCAAGGCCCGCAACGCGGCGCGCGCCACCGGCCTGCCGGCCTTGGCCGACGACTCCGGCCTGTGCGTGGACGCGCTGGGCGGTGAACCCGGCGTGCAGAGCGCGGTGTATGCGCCGCTGGAAGTGCAGTCGGCCGACCGCGAAGAGCACCGCCGCCTGCAGGACGCCGCCAACAACGCGCTGCTGCTGCAGCGCCTGGGCGACACGGCCTCGCGCCGCGCGCAGTTCGTCTGCACCCTGCTGGCCCTGCGCCATGCCGACGACCCGCAGCCCCTGGTGGCCAGCGGAGCCTGGCAAGGCGAGATCCTGCGCGAACGCCAGGGCGCAGGGGGCTTCGGCTACGACCCGCTGATGTTCATTCCCGCGTTGGGGGCCACGGTGGCCGAACTGCCGGTCGATGCCAAGAACGCGCACAGTCACCGCGCGCTGGCCGTGGCGCAGATGCTGTCGCTGCTGCGCGCGCAGTGGAACCTGGGTGGCTGACCCCGTCCGGACCGCCGAACAGCTGGCCGCGCGCTACCTGCGCCCCGGCACGCTGCAGCTGGCCGGCAGCCCACCGCTGGCGCTGTACGTGCACTTGCCGTGGTGCATCGCCAAGTGCCCCTATTGCGACTTCAACTCGCATGAGGTGCTGACCCCCAGGCTTCCTGCGGTCGCCACCCCCCGGGGGGGCTCGACCCGGACCGGGCAACCCGGATCCGGGCCGGCTCTCGACAACACGACTGAGCAGCGCTATTTGGACGCGGTCATCGCCGACCTGGACGCCGCGCTGCCGCTGGTCTGGGGCCGGCCGGTCATCAGCATGTTCATCGGTGGCGGCACGCCCAGCCTGTTCTCGCCCGAGGGCATCAACCGCCTGCTGGGCGACATTCGCGCGCGCCTGCCGATGCTGCCCGGCGCCGAAGTCACGCTGGAGGCCAACCCCGGCACCTTCGAGCGCGAGCGCTTCCGCGCCTTCGCCCAGGCCGGTGTCACGCGCCTGTCCATTGGCGTGCAGAGCTTCGACGACGCCATGCTGGCGCGCATTGGCCGCGTGCACGACGGGGCGCAGGCGCGTGCCGCGGTGGCCGAAGCCGCGGCCAGCTTCGACACCTTCAACATCGACCTGATGTACGCGCTGCCCGGCCAGGACCTGGCGCACCTGGACGCCGACCTGGCCACGGCGCTGGCGTTTTCACCGCCGCACCTGTCGGTCTACCACCTGAGCATCGAGCCCAACACCCTGTTCGCGAAGCAGCCGCCCGTTCTGCCCGACGAGGACCTGGCCAGCCAGATGCTGGACCTGCTGGTGCAGCGCACCGGTGACGCGGGCCTGTCGCGCTACGAAGTCTCGGCCTTCGCCCGGCCCGGCCACCGCTGCCAGCACAACCTGAACTACTGGCAGTTCGGTGACTACCTGGGCCTGGGCGCCGGCGCCCACGGCAAGCTGAGCTTTCCGCACCGGGTGGTGCGGCAGGTGCGCTGGCGCGAACCCGCGGCCTACATGAACCAGGCGCTGGCCGGCACCGCGATGAGCAACGACGACGAAGTGGCCCGCAAGTCGCTGCCCTTCGAATTCATGCTGAACGCGCTGCGGCTACGCGAAGGCTTCGACTTGGCGCTGTTCCGCGACCGCACCGGCCTGCCGATGTCGGCGGTGGAGCCGGCCTTGCAACAGGCCCAGTCCAAGGGCTTGATCGACCGCCAGGGCGACAACGTGGTGCCCACCGAACGCGGCTTCGACTTCCTGTCGGACCTGCAGCAGCTCTTCCTGTAGCCGCTGCGCGCGGCCCGGCACTCAGATACGGTGCGTGGCCGCGCCCACGGTGCTGCGAAGGCGCTCGATCAGGGCGGGCGCGATGCGCGACAGCGGCAGCACCTCGTGCGCCGCGCCCTGGACAATGGCCTCGCGCGGCATGCCGAAGACCACGCAGCTGGCCTCGTCCTGGCAGATGTTGTAGGCACCCGCGTCGCGCATGGTCTTCATCGCGCGCGCGCCGTCGGCGCCCATGCCGGTGAGCATCACGCCCAGCGCGTTCGGACCGGCCACGCGGGCGGCGCTGTCGAACAACACCTCCACGCTGGGCTTGTGGCGGTTCACCGGTTCGCCGTCGCGCACCCGGGCGATGTAGTTGGCGCCCGAGCGCTCCACCCACAGGTGCAGGCCGCCGGGGGCGATGTACGCATGGCCGGGCAGCACGCGCTCACCGTCCGTGGCCTCCTTCACCGCGATGCGGGCCAGGCCGTCCAGGCGCGTGGCGTAGCTTTTCGTGAAGCCGGGCGGCATGTGCTGGGTGATCAGCACCGCGGGCGAATCGGGCGGCAGGTTCACCAGCACTTCCTTGGTGGCCTCGGTGCCGCCGGTGGACGCGCCGATGAAGATCAGTTTTTCGGTCGACAGCCGGCCCAGCAAGGCCGGTCCGCCGGGCAGGGCGGGTGTGCCGTCGGCGGCGTGGGCGGTGGCCGCTGGCGCGGCCAGGCGTTTCACGTGGGCGCGAGCGGCCACGCGGATCTTGTCGGTGATGTCGTCGGCCAGGCGGCGCAGGCCGTCGGACACGCCGATCTTGGGCTTGGCCACGAAGTCGATGGCGCCCAGTTCCAGGGCCTTCAGCGTCACTTCCGCGCCGCGCTCGGTGAGGGTGGACACCATCACCACCGGCATCGGGCGCAGGCGCATCAGGCGCTGCAGGAAGTCCAGCCCGTCCATGCGCGGCATCTCCACGTCCAGCGTGATGACGTCGGGGTTCAGGTTGCGGATCATCTCGCGCGCGGCCAGCGGGTCGGCCGCGGCGCCGATGCAGGTCATGTCGGGTTCCCGGTTGATGATCTCGGCCAGCAGCCCACGAACCAGTGCCGAATCGTCCACCACCACCACGCTTGTCTTGGCCATGGTTCTCTCTCGCTCTTGTCTTGTCAGAACAGGTCCACCGAGCCGGCGCCACTGGACGGCGGCACCACGTTGCGGGCGGCGGCGCGGTCCTGTGCGGCCAAGGCGTCCACGTTGGTGGACGCCAGGCGCTTGACCATGGCCTTGCCGCTGGCGGGCAGGAAGCACACCTTGCGCGGGTACACGTCCATCACGTCCTTGCTCACCACCGGGATGCGCTCGGTGTGCAGGTAGTCCATCACGAACTGGGTGTTGCGCTCGCCCACGTTGATGCTGCTCATGCCGCTGATGACCGCGCCGCCGCCGAAGACCTTGGCCTCCAGCGTCAAACGCTGGGCGCCGCGCTTCATCAGTTCGTTGATCAGCAGTTCCATCGCGAAGGAGCCGTAGCGCCCGCCCAGGCCGGTGGCGTCGGCCGCCGCGTCGGGCAGCATGAAGTGGTTCATGCCGCCAATGCGCTTCTCGCGGTCCCACAGGCAGGCCGCGATGCAGCTGCCCAGGGTGGTGGTGATGAGCAGGTCTTCGTCGTGCACGAAGTACTCACCGGGCAGCACCTTCACGGCGTCGTTCTTGAAGTGCGCGTCCCAGAAGAAGAAGCTGGCTTCGCCGGGCTTGCGGGGCGCGGCCTTCAGCCGTTCCAGGCGGGCGCCGGCGCGGGGGAGGGTGTCGGCGATCAGGGCCATGCGCGTTTGTCCTCGGGGCAGCGGCGGCTCACACCCGCTCGTAGATGGTCTTGCCGCGCAGCCTGAACAGGTCGCGCGATTCGGTGAAATTCTCGGAATGCCCCACGTACAGCAAGCCGCCGGGCTTGAGCACCGCGTGCATGCGCTCCAGCACCCGGCGCTGGGTGGGGTTGTCGAAATAGATCATCACGTTGCGGCAGAAGATCAGGTCGAACGCTTCGCCCAGGCGCCAGTCGGCGCTCATCAGGTTGAAGGTCCGGAACTCCACCAGGCGCGTCAGTTCGGGTTTCACGCGGATGAAGCCGTCGTTGCCGCCCTTGCCGCGCAGGAAATGGCGCTTCAGGCGTTCGGGCGACAGCCCTCGCGGGCCGGCTTCGTAGACGGCGCGCTGCGCCGTGGCCAGCACCTTGGTGTCGATGTCGCTGGCCAGGATGCCGACGTTGGCGCTGGCCCCCAGGGTTTCGGCCACGGTCATGGCGATGGAGTAGGGCTCTTCGCCGGTGGACGCCGCACTGCACCAGATGCGCAGCGGCTTGGCCGAGCGGGCGCGCAGGTCCTCGGCCAGGGCCTGGAAGTGGTGGTCTTCGCGGAAGAAGGAGGTGAGGTTGGTGGTCAGGCAGTTCACGAACTCCTGCCATTCGGCATCGGCGGCCGGGCCGCTGGCGCCCTGCAGCCAGCCCAGGTAACTTTGGAAACTGCGGTGGCTGGTGTCGCGCAGCCGACGCGACAGCCGGCTGTACACCATGGCCTGCTTGCCCGCGTGCAGGCTGATGCCCGCGCGTTGGTAAATCAGGGTGCGCACGCGTTCGAAGTCCTGTTCGGTGAACGCGAACTCGGCGCCGCTGGTGCCGGGCGCGGCGGCGTTGGGTTCCAGGGTGCTGGCTGAACTCATGCGTTGGGACGGTGTGGGCGGGCCTGGCGGTGACCGCAGGCAGGCGCAATGCCTGGGGATTCTGGGATTCGGCCAAGGGAAGTCTCGCCCGGCGGACGCCGCGGCGTAGGCCGGAGATGGGGCCCGTTCCGGCGCCAATTCGGGGCCGGCGGGCCGCAGGGCCGCTGCTAGACTGCGCCGCAACCCAGCCCTCTGCCGCGACCCGCTGTGTCGCTTCGTCGGCCAGCAGACCTGCACCCCGCCTTGCCTCAGTCCCTTGCCACCGCCGCTTCCAAGGCCCATGCGCTGTCCGGCTTGCGCCTGGACACGGCCTTGCAGTTGCTGCAGCAAAGCGGACACCCGCTGCCCGCGGGCGAACCCGGCAGCCCGGCCTGGCTGCAGGCGCTGCTGGATGGCCTGGTGGACCTGTCCAGCCGCGACGCGCTGACCGGCCTGGCCAACCGCCGCACCTTCGAGTTGAGCCTGGCGCGTGAAATCGACCGCGTGGCGCGCAGCGGTGAACCCGCGCTGCTGCTGGTGGCCGACATCGACCACTTCAAGCTGGTGAATGACAACCACGGCCATGCCGCCGGTGACCAGGTCATCAAGGCCGTGGCCCGGGCCCTGGCCGACACCGTGCGCCCGATGGACCTGGTTGCCCGCGTGGGCGGCGAAGAGTTTGCCATCGTGCTGCCCAACTGCCCGCCAGCCTTCGGGCCCACGGTGTGCGAGCGCCTGCGCGCGCGGGTTCAAAAGACACAGATCACCGTGGCGCCGGGGCAGAGCCTGGGCGTCACCATCAGCATTGGCGGGGCGTTTGCGCCGCAGTGGGTGCGCTCCACGCCGCTGCTGTGGATGGAACGCGCCGACCAGCAGCTCTACCGTGCCAAGAACGAAGGCCGCAACCGCGCCTGCCTGGAGCCCACCGCCGTGCTGCAGGTCAGTGCCGAGGAAAAAGGCCTGCTGTTCGGCACGCCCACGAACCTGGATTCCGAATGAGCGACGCCACCGCTGCCGCCGCCGCCCCTGCAGCCATCGCCACCGGCAAGGGCGCGCGCATCACCGCCATCACCAGCGGCAAAGGCGGCGTCGGCAAGACCTTCGCCAGCGCCAACCTGGCCGCCGCGCTGGCGCGCCAGGGCGAGCGCGTGCTGGTGCTGGACGCCGACCTGGGCCTGGCCAACCTGGACGTGGTGCTGAACCTGCACCCCAAGCTGACGTTGCACGATGTGTTCACCGGCCAGACCACGCTGGAAGAGGCCATCCTGCCCGCACCGGGCGGTTTCCATGTGCTGCTGGCCGGCAGCGGCATGATCGAGTACAGCCGCCTGACCCCCGAAGTGCGCGACCAGTTGCACGACGTGGTGGACAAGGTGCGCCCGCGCTTCGACCGCGTGCTGCTGGACACCGGTGCCGGCATCTCCGACGTGGTGCTCTACACCGTGTCGCTGGCCGACGAGGTGCTGGTGGTGGCCACGCCCGAGCCCACCAGCCTGACCGACGCTTACGCCACCATCAAGGTGCTGGCCACCAGCCAAGCGGCGCGGCCGATGCTGCTGCTGGTGAACCAGGTGGGCAAGGCGGGCGAAGGCCGCGTCATCCGTGGCCAGTTGCAGCAGGTGGTGGACCGCTTCGTCAACGACAAGCTGCCGCAGCCTCTGACATTGCGCCTGCTGGGCGAGGTGCCGCAGGACATGGCCGTGCGTGAAGCGGTGCAGCGCCGCCAGTTGCTGCTGGAAGCCCTGCCGGGTTGCCCGGCGGCGCAGGCCATCGTGGCCGCGGCGACGCGGCTGGTTCAACTGAAATGAGCCTCCCGCCGGCGGGCCAGGCAGGCCCCACGCCCTTCGAACACCTGGGCGGCGAAGCCGCCGTGCGCGCCCTGGTGGACCGCTTCTACGACCTGATGGACCTGGAACCGGCCTTTGCCGGCATCCGGCAGTTGCACCCCAGCAGCCTGGACGGTTCACGCGACAAGCTGTTCTGGTACCTGTGCGGCTGGCTGGGCGGACCCAACCACTACATCGAACGCTTCGGCCACCCTCGGCTGCGCGCGCGCCACCTGCCTTTTGCAATTGGCGACGCCGAGCGCGACCAGTGGATGGCCTGCATGCAGCAGGCCATGGCCGAACGGCAACTGCCGCCGGCGCTGGCCCAGGGCCTGGGCCAGGCGCTGCAGGGCGTGGCGGACTGGATGCGCAACCGCTGAGCGCCGGGCCGCTGCCCGGGGACCCAGGATTCGGGGTGATCCCACTGGGAGCGTCCGCAATGGGCCCGGCCATTGCGGACGGACCCAACTGGCCGGCACCGCCCGCCCGCGCTTCAATGGGGTCTTCTCGCCCAGGCAACCGGCTCTGCTGCCGGCCAGCGGGCCAGCCGACACCAGGAGTGCACCATGGTTGACAAGACCGCCGCCGCCGGCTCCAACGCCAATCCCACCCGGCCCGACCCCCCGCCGCCTGTCGCGTCCCCCGTTCAGGCCACGCAAACGGCCCAGGCCCAGTCTGCCCAGAAGGTGGATGACACGGTGGCCGACATCCGCAACAAGCTCAAGGACGGCGGGTGGCTGGAGGACGACCTCACCCATGACGAGCTGAAGGACATTGCCAAGACGCTGGAGGGCCTGTCGCCGCAGGAGGCCAACCAGGTGCTGTCCAAGCTGACCGACGCCGAGATCAACAAGATCGCCGACGAGATCGACTCCAGTGGCATCGGCAACTACGATGGCCTGAGCAAGGACCAGAAGCACGACCTGATCGCCAGCCTGGCGGGCAAGCTGGACGCCAAGCAGTTCGAGCGCGTGGCCAAGGCATTCGACGACCCGAAGGAAATTGGCGACATCGTGGCGGCGCAAGGCAGCAACGACGCCAAGATCGGCTTCATCAACGCGCACAAGGGCGACGCCTCCAGTGGTCCGCAGGTGGGTGGCTGGCTCGATTCCATGTCCGGCGTCACACGCTATGGCAACGACTCGGCGCGTGCCATCGCCACCGTGCTGGGCAGCATGGACGCCGCCGGGCTGGAGCGCGCCATCGGCAAGACGAACAGCCAGGGCGAGTTCGAGGCCGGCGCGCTGTCGGCGCAGCAACTGCGCGAGGTGTTCGACGCCGCAGTCGACCAGACCGCCTACAGCGGCCCGCCCGGGACCGGCGGCGGCGTGCCCAGCTACGGATACAACGTCGAGCAGCTCAACCGCATCGTGGACGCGGTGTCGCGCAGCGGTGACGCCGGCCTGAAGACCGAAGTCTTCATGGCCGCGTCGCAGAGCCTGGGCAAGATCCAGGACGTGGCGGGCAGCCTGCTGACCCCTTCGGCCAACGCCAACCAGCAGGCTTCATCGCTGAGCGACCACCTGGGTGGCTTGTTGAAGTCCGACCCACGCGGCATCGTGGACCGGCTGGAGCGTGCCGACTCCTTCGGTGACGCGCTCACCCGCTACACCCGCCAGCAGCTGGCCGACGGCAAGACCGCGGACCTGCACGACATCCTGGTCGAACTGCGCAACGGGCCGAATGGCGATGCGCGCAGCTACCTGAGCGACACGGAACATGCCGAGGACCTGGGCTATGCGCTGGGTGCTGTGTCCGCCGGACTGGACAGCCTGAAGAAGAGCAACAAGGAGAAGGCCGACCTTCTGGGCGGGTTGATCGAGTCGGTGGTGGGCAACCTGCCCTATGGCGGCGACGCCATCAGCTTCGCCTCGCAGAAGGCCCTGGACGCCACCCTGGGTGAGGTGAGTGCCGGTGCCAAGGAGGCGCCGCAGGCACTGTACGATCTGATCGTGAAGGGACTTTCTGCCAGCGTGCAGGGCGACATCGATACCACCATGGACCGCGTGTTGATCCAGCAGCACGTCAAATAGGCTTGGGCGCTGCACCCGCTTCGGTCACGTCCCGCCGGGCCCTGATCCTGGCGGCCATGGGCTTGCTCGGCTGCGTTGCGGCCGCGCCGCCGCCCTTGGTGCTGCCGGACTGGATGCAGCCTGCCCTGCGCTGGCGCCAGCGCCTGTCGGCGGCGGACAACGCGCGGCTGGACCGCGCCATGCTGGACGTGTTGCCTGGCTATCACAGCCGGCATGGCAAGGTGCTGCAACGCGAATTTGCAGTGCTGCGCCCCCAGGGGGTTGAGCAGGTGCTGGCCGCGGTGGACGCGGCCCTGGCGGCGGCCGGCCGGCCGCTGGTGCGCCAGGCCGTGTCCGGTAGCCAGGACGGGCAGCAGCAATGGCGCTGGAGCGCCGACAAGGCGGTGCCGGTCGTTCTGGTCTGGCTGGACCCGGCCGACCCGGCGCAGGCCGATCGGCCAGGTTTCGTGCTGCTGTTCGAGCCGGGCCGCTAGCGGGCTGCGCCTAATAACCCGCCAGCAGGACGATCAACGCGCCTGCGCCCCCCTGCGGCCCCGCCGCCTGCGCGAAGGCGATCACCTCGTTGCGCTGGGCCAGCCAGCGCTGCACCTTGGCCTTGAGCACCGGCTGCTTGCCGGGCGAGCCATGGCCCTTGCCGTGCACCACACGCAGGCAGCGCTGGCCGCGGCGGTGGGCTTCGCGGATGAAGCTGCCCAGTTCGTCGCGGGCTTCGTCGCGGGTCAGGCCGTGCAGGTCCAGCTGGCCCTGCAGCGCCCACTGGCCGCGCCGCAGCCGCGCCACCACGTCGGGCGGCACGCCGGGGCGGCGGTAGCTCAGGCCGTCGTCGGTGAGCAGCAGGCTTTCCAGGTCCACCTCGTCGGACATGGCTTCGCGCATGGCCTGGCGTTCGTCGGCTTCGCGCTGCAAGGGCAGGGGTTCGGGGCGCGGGCGGTGCAGCGTGGCGCGGCGCTTGTCGGGCAGGCGGTTCACCGGGCCCACCGCCAGTGTAAAGGCATCGCGCGCGGCGCGTTCGCGCTGATCACGTTCACGCGCTTCGCGGGCCCGTTCCAGTTCCAGGCGCTGGGCCTCTTCGGCGGCCTGGCGCAGGGCGTCGCGCAGCGCGCCCAGGTCGGCCAGCGAATGTGCCTTCACAGCAGGCCCCTTTCGGCAAAGGACACCACTTCGCCGCGGCCCACCACCAGGTGGTCCAGCACGCGCACGTCCACCAGGGCGAGCGCGCTCTTCAGCGACTGGGTCAGGAATTCGTCGGCACGCGAAGGCTCGGCCAGGCCCGAGGGGTGGTTGTGGGCCAGGATCACCGCCCCGGCGTTCAGCGCCAGCGCGCGCTTGACCACTTCGCGCGGGTACACGCTGGTCTGCGCCAGGGTGCCGCGGAACATCTCGTCCAGCGTCAGCAGGCGGTGCTGGTGGTCCAGGAACAGCACGGCGAAGCATTCATGTTCACGCGCGGCCAGTTGCAGGGCCACGTAGTCCTTCACCGCGGCCGGGGCGTCGAACACAGGGTTCTCGCTCAGACGCTGGGCCACCGATCGCCGCGCCATTTCCACCACCGCGGCCAGTTCGGCCCGTTTGGCCGGCCCCAGGCCCTTGATGCCCTTCAGCTGCGCCACCTGGGTGTGCAGCAGGCCGCCGAAGCCGCCGAAGCGTTCCAGCACGCTGTCGGCCATCTGCAGCACGCCCAGGCCGCGGCAGCCGGTGCGCAGCAGCAGCGCCAGCAACTCGGCGTCCGCCAGGGCGGCGGGGCCCAGGTGCAGCAGCTTTTCACGCGGCCGGGCGGCGAGGGGCAGGTCCTTGATCGACATGGTGCTGGGGGCTTGCGGCAGGACAGACAGGTGGATGGTTTGCGACTTGGCGCGGAGGGCGCCGCTAAAATGGCCGATTCAGTCTATTCGCAGGTTCAACCCGTGCTGAACCCCCCCACTGGCGTGAACACCATAAAGGAGGGGTCTTTCCTGACCCTTCATTACCGCCTTTGCGGGCCGGACGGCACCGAGGTGATCAACACCTTTGGCGCGCAGCCGGCCACGCTGTCGCTGGGCGGCGGCCAGCTGGCGCCCGCGCTGGAGCAGCGCTTGATCGGTCTGCCCGAAGGCGTGCACCAGCGATTCGAGGTGCCCGCGGGCGAAGCCTTCGGTGACCGCAACCCTGACCTCATTCATCGCGTGAAACTGGCCCTGCTGCGTGAGATGGGCGAGCCCGACGCCACCTATGCGGTGGGCGACGTGGTGCAGTTCCCCACGCCCGACGGCCAGGCGCACTATGCCGGCACGGTGCAGGAGGTGGGCCCGGACTGGCTGCTGTTCGACTTCAACCACCCCCTGGCTGGCCGCGCGGTCAGCTTCGAGGTGCAGGTGATCGGGGTGCTGTGATGGGCCAGACCACCGCAGTGAGCGAAGTCCTGCTGGCCGAACCCCGGGGTTTCTGCGCCGGGGTGGACCGGGCGATTGAAATCGTGGAGCGTGCGCTGGTGAAGTTCGGCGCCCCGATCTATGTGCGCCACGAGATCGTGCACAACACCTACGTGGTGAACGACCTGAAGGCCAAGGGCGCCGTCTTCATCGAAGACCTGGCCGAGGTGCCTGCCGGTGCCACGCTGGTGTTCAGTGCCCACGGCGTCAGCCGCGCGGTGCGCGACGAGGCCCATGAACGCGGCTTTGCCATCTTCGACGCCACCTGCCCACTGGTGACCAAGGTGCACGTGGAGGTGGCCAAGCTGGCCAAGGAAGGCTTCGAGTTCATCATGATCGGCCACAAGGGGCACCCCGAGGTGGAAGGCACGATGGGCCAGTTGTCCGAGGGCATCTACCTGGTGGAAGACATTGCCGACGTGGCCAAGGTGCAGCCCCGCGGCCGCCTGCTGGCGGTGGTGACGCAAACCACGCTCAGCGTGGACGACGCAGCCGGCATCCTGGCCGCGGTGAAAGACCGCTTCCCCCATGTGAGGGAACCCAAAAAGCAGGACATCTGCTACGCCACGCAGAACCGCCAGGACGCGGTGAAACTGCTGGCACCGCAGGTGGACATCGTCATCGTGGTGGGCAGCCCCACCAGCAGCAACAGCAACCGGCTGCGCGAGCTGGCCGAACGCCTGGGCACGCCGTCCCACATGGTGGACGCGGCCGAAGACCTGCAGGCCGAATGGTTCCATGAAAGGCAGCGGGTGGGCCTGACCGCCGGTGCCAGCGCACCCGACGTGCTGGTGCAGGCGGTCATCACGCGGCTGAAGGCGCTGGGCGCCGTCAGCGTGCGCACCCTGGACGGCGTGCGCGAAACCGTGCATTTCCCGCTGCCCCTGGGCCTGGGCGACAAAAGCATGCGCGAGGTCGAAGCGTCGCGATCCTGAGGCTTGCCGCGTCAGCGCATCGCCGCTGTGGCCGCACCGGCCCCCGCCGCCCGCCGAACCGATTTCTGGAGAGAACCCGAATGCTGGACATCACCCTGCTGCGCCGCGACCTAGGCGGCACCGTCGAGCGCCTGGCGCGCCGCAAGAACCCGCAGCCCTTCCTGGACGTGGACCGCTTTTCCGCCCTGGAAGCCGAACGCAAGACCCTGCAGACCCGCACCGAAGAACTGCAGGCCCGGCGCAATGCGCTGTCCAAGCAGATCGGCCAGGCCAAGGGCAAGGGCGAAGACGCCAGCGTGCTGATGGCCGAAGTGAACGGCCTGGCCGACGAGCAGAAGCGCGGCGCCGAGCGCCTGGACGCCATCCAGGCCGAATTGCAGGACATGCTGATGGGCCTGCCCAACCTGCCGCAGGACGGCGTGCCGCTGGGCGCCGATGAAGCCGGGAACGTCGAACAGCGCCGTTGGGGTACGCCCAAGGCCTTTGACTTCACGCCCAAGGACCACGTGGACCTGGGCGCCCCGCTGGGCCTGGACTTCGAGATGGGCGCCAAGCTGAGCGGCGCGCGCTTTTCCTTCCTGAAGGGCCCCGTCGCGCGCCTGCACCGCGCACTCGCCCAATTCATGCTGGACACCCAGACCCTGAAGCACGGCTACACCGAGTGCTACACGCCCTACATCGTCAACCGCGAGATCCTGGAGGGCACCGGCCAGTTGCCCAAGTTCAAGGACGACATGTTCTGGGTGCTGCGTGGGGGTGACGAAGCGCAGGCCGAGCAGTACCTCATCAGCACCAGCGAAATCTCACTGACCAACACGGTGCGCGAGCAGATCCTGAAGGCCGAGGACCTGCCGGTGAAGCTGACCGCGCACAGCCCCTGCTTTCGCAGCGAAGCCGGCAGCGCCGGGCGCGACACCCGCGGCATGATCCGCCAGCACCAGTTCGACAAGGTGGAGATGGTGCAAGTCACCGCGCCTGACCAGAGCAATGCCGCGCTGGAGCAGATGGTGGGCCACGCCGAGGCCATCCTGCAGGCGCTGGAACTGCCCTACCGCGTGGTGCTGCTGTGCACCGGGGACATGGGTTTTGGCGCCGCGCGCACCTACGACCTGGAGGTGTGGCTGCCGGCGCAGAACACCTACCGCGAAATCTCCAGCTGCAGCAACTGCGAAGCCTTCCAGGCCCGCCGCATGCAGGCGCGTTTCCGCAACGCCCAGGGCAAGCCCGAACTGGTGCACACCCTGAACGGCAGCGGCCTGGCCGTGGGCCGGGCCCTGGTGGCCGTGCTGGAAAACCACCAGCAGGCCGACGGGTCCATCGCCGTGCCGGCGGCGCTGCGCCCCTACCTGGGCGGGGCCGATTTCATCCGGGCCTGAAATCGCTTCGGCTAGAATCTGCGGCTTTCCCGACGTCGACCCGGGCGCGCAAGTTTTCCAGGAGAGGTGGCAGAGTGGTCGAATGCACCGGATTCGAAATCCGGCGTACGGGTCCTCCCGTACCGAGGGTTCGAATCCCTCCTTCTCCGCCAGCCGTGAAGCAACAACGGGCCCCTGAGGCCCGTTGTTGCTTTCTGGCTTCCATCCAGGCCGTTCTGGCACGCTGGACGCTGCCCATAATCGGGCCCGTTGCCCGTCCCTTGGAGCGCCGCGTGAACGCTGCCCATCGCACCTTCCTGCTGCTTGGCCTCATGCTTTCGGCGATGTCGGCCCAGGCCCAGCCCAGCCTCACCGCCATCTGCTCCACCGACCAGACCTGGTGCGAACTGGCGGCCAAGGACTTCGAGGCCGCCACCGGCGTGCGCGTGCTGCAGGTGCGAAAACCCACCGGCGAGGCGCTGGCGCAAATTCGGGCCGAGGCCGCCAACCCCAAGACCGACCTGTGGTGGGGCGGCACCGGTGACCCCTTCTTCCAGGCCGCCGAACTGGGCCTGCTGGAAGCCTACCGGCCGGCCTACCTCAACGACCTGCACGGCTGGGCGGTGCGCCAGTACGCCATGAGCGCCAACATGGTGGGCGGCTTCTACACCAGCGCCATCGGCTTCGGCTGGAACGAAGACCTGCTCAAGCGCAAGAAGCTGCCCGCGCCCAAGTGCTGGGCCGACCTGGTGGATGCGAAGTACAAGGGCGAGGTGGAGACCTCGCACCCTGGCTCCAGCGGCACCGGCTACACCATCCTGG
This sequence comes from Burkholderiales bacterium JOSHI_001, assembly GCA_000244995.1. Classification (NCBI taxonomy): domain Bacteria; kingdom Pseudomonadati; phylum Pseudomonadota; class Betaproteobacteria; order Burkholderiales; species Burkholderiales bacterium JOSHI_001. The sequence continues at coordinate 1,833,332 of CM001438.1, forward strand.
CCGGCCTGGTGCAGTTGATGGGCGAGGACGCGGCCTTCGACTACCTGAAGAAGCTGCACCGCAACGTCACCCAGTACACCCGCAGCGGCACGGCCCAGGCCAAGAGCGTGGCCAAGGGCGAGGTGGGCATCGGCGTGAGCTTCCTGTTCGGCTTCGAGAACGAACGCCAGCAAGGTTTTTCGATGGTGAAGTCCGCGGCGCCCTGCGAAGGCACCAGCTACGAAGTGGGTGGCATCGCGCTGGTGAAGGGCGGGCGCAACCGCGAAGCCGCCCGCCGCTACTACGACTGGTTGATGAGCCCGGCCGGGCAGGGTGTGGGCGCACGGGCCAATTCGCTGCAGGTGCCGGCCAACAAGACCTTCCAGCCCGACCCCCGCATACCGCTGATCGACCACGTGCGGCTGATCCGCTATGACTTCGAAAAGTACGGCAAGGCGGCCGAGCGCAAGCGCCTGATCGAGCGCTGGGAGCGCGACGTGAACGCCCTGCCGCGCTGACAGCCCCGGGTGCCGCGGCATCGGACCGACCTTGCCTTGGCATTGGTCAATGCGGCGCGCAGGGCGGCTCGCAGAATGGGCCGATGGATGCACCTCTGTTGAGCACGGGCGCTTCGCCGGCGCCGCTGGAAGAAAGTCCCACGCAGCGACTGGACCGCCTGCTGCATGCTGGCGTGTCGCCGCTGTTCGGCGGCCTGTCGCCGGTGTCGCTGGCGCTGGCCTGGGCCGACTGGGCCTGGCACCTGGGTGTTTCGCCCGGGCGCCAGATGGAACTGGCCGGTCGCGCGGCGCAGTGCGCCAACACCACCCTGGCCGCGCTGGCGCCCTTGCCGGGGGCCGAACTGCCCGATGAAACCGCCGCCGGGGCGACCGACGACGACCCGCGCTTTCGCCACCCGGCCTGGGCGCAATGGCCCTTCAGCGCGCTGCGCACCGGTTTCCGGCAGGCTGAAACCTTCTGGCAGGACGCCGCGCACATGCCCGGCATGACCGCACACCATGCCGACATGACGCGCTTTTTCGCCCGCCAGTGGCTGGGCATGGTGGCGCCGGCCAACTGGTTGCCCACCAACCCGGTGGTGCTGAAGGACGCGCTGGACTCGCGCGGCGCGCACCTGCTGCAAGGCGCCATGAACTGGTGGCATGACAGCACCGGCCTGCCCGACCCGGCCCTGCAGGCCGAAGCACAGAAGTTCCAGGTGGGCCGCGATGTGGCGGCCACGCCTGGCCAGGTGGTGTGGCGCAACCGCCTGATCGAACTGATCTGCTACGCCCCCGCCACGCGCGAGGTGTACCCCGAGCCGCTGCTGGTGATTCCGTCCTGGATCATGAAGTACTACATCCTGGACCTGTCGCCGCACAACTCGATGGTGCGCTACCTGGTGGGCCAGGGCCACACGGTGTACATGGTGTCCTGGCGCAATCCCGATGCCGGCGACCACGACCTGACGATGGACGACTACCTGCGCCTGGGCGTGTTCGACGCGCTGCAGGCCATCGCCGGGCTGCAGGGTGAACGCACCGCGGTGCACGCCATGGGCTACTGCCTGGGTGGCACCTTGCTGGCCATGGGCGCGGCGGTGCTGGCGCGCCGTGGCGGCAAGCGCCGCGGCCTGCCGCCGCTGGCGTCGCTGTCATTGCTGGCCGCGCAGACCGACTTTTCCGAGCCCGGGGAACTGGGCCTGTTCATCGACGAAAGCCAGGTTGGCTTCCTGGGCGAGATCACCCGCGGCAAGGGCTACCTCACCGGCGAGCAGATGGCCGGCTCCTTCCAGTTCCTGCACTCGCGCGACCTGGTGTGGACCCGGCGCATGAAGGAATACCTGATGGGTGAGCGCGAACAGCGCAGCGACCTGATGGCCTGGAACGCCGACACCACGCGCCTGCCCGCGCGCATGCACCACGAATACCTGACCGCGCTGTACCTGCACAACGCGCTGGCCACCAGCAGATACCGGGTGGACGGCCACGCGGTGTCCTTGGCCGACATCCGCTGGCCCACCTTCCTGGTGGGCACCGAACGCGACCACATTTCGCCCTGGCGCTCGGTGTTCAAGCTGCACCACCTGTGTGACGCCGAAATCACCTTCGTGCTCACCGCCGGCGGCCACAATGCCGGCATCATCTCCGAGCCCGGCCACCCCAATCGAAGCTACCGCATGCAGACCCGCGCCCTGCACGCCCCCTGGGTGGAGCCGGATGACTGGTTGCAGCAGGCGCCGCGCCACCCGGGCTCCTGGTGGCCGGCCTGGCACGACTGGCTGGCCGCGCATTCCGGCCCCCGTCGGCGCGCCCGGCCCCTGCCAGCCAAGGCGAAGTGGGGCCCGGCGCCGGGCCAGTACGTGATGCAGCGCTTCACCGACTGATTCCACATGGCCCCGCCGCCCGCCGACGATGCCGACCTGGGAACCCTGGGCCTGCACTTCGACGTGCTGGCCGCGGCCGGTGACGGCGCCTTGGCCTTGCAGGCACGGCAGCGCCGCCGCCTGGCCAGCTTGCTGGGGCATGCCGCTGAAACGGTGCCGCGCTGGTGCGCCCTGCTGCACGGGTGCGACCCGCAGGCCCTGGCTTTGACTGACCTGCCCGTCAGCGGCAAGGCCGACCTGATGCGGCACTTCGACGACGGCGTGGCCGATCCCGCCATCCGGCTGGACGAGGTGCGTCGCTTCTGCGCCGACCCGGCGCAGGCGGGCCGGCGCTGGCTGGACCGCTACTGGGTGTGGGAGAGTTCGGGCAGCACCGGCCAGCCGGGGGTCTATGTGCAGGACAGCGGCGCCATGGCGGTGTACGACAGCCTGGAGGCTTTGCGCCGGCACTCGGTGCGCCCCTTGGCGCGCCTGTTCGACCCCTTGTACTTCAGCGAGCGCTTTGCCCTGGTGGGCGCGGTGGGCGGTCATTTCGCCAGCTTCGTCGGCCTGCAGCGCCTGCGCGAGGCCCAGCCCTGGTTGCAGCACTGGCGCAGCTTTTCCATCCTGCAAGCCGCGCCCGAGCTGGTGGCGCAGCTGGACGGCTTCGGCCCCACGCTGCTGGCCACCTACCCCACCGCGGCGCTGATGCTGGCCGAAGAGGCGGCGGCCGGGCGCCTGCGCTGCCGGCCGCATGAAATCTGGGTGGGCGGCGAAACCCTCACCGACGCAGCGCGTGCGCGCATCGAAGCCGTGTTCGGCCCGGTGCTGCAAAGCAGCTACGGCGCGTCGGAGTTCCTGCCCATCGCCTTCGAATGTCGGCACCGCCGCCTGCACGTGAACGCCGACTGGGTGATCCTGGAGCCGGTGGACGCCCGGCACAGGCCGGTGCCCGCGGGCCAGGCGTCTCACACCACGCTGTTGACCAACCTGGCCAACCGGGTGCAGCCGCTCATCCGCTTCGACATCGGCGACAGCATCGCGCTGGGCGGACAGGCCTGTAGCTGCGGCTCGGCGCTGCCGGTGGTCACGGTGCAGGGCCGCTGCGACGACGCACTGGTGGTGGCGGGTGCGGCAGGCCGACCCGTGACCCTGCTGCCGCTGGCCCTGACCATGGTGCTGGAAGAACAGGCCGGGGTGTTTGACTACCAGCTGTGCCAGACCGGGCCCGCGGCGCTGCACCTGGGGCTGGGAAGCCGCAGCGGCCTGGACGCGGCGGGCCGCCAGCGTTGCCGCCAGCTGCTGGCCGACTACGCCGCGGCGCAGGGCGCGCAGGGCTTGAAGATCCAGGTCGGCACGCTGCGGCCGGCGCCGCCCTCGCGCAGCGGCAAGCTCAAACGCATCATTGCCGCGGCGGGCTGAACCGTGCCACCGTGCCGGTGTGTTCAGTCCGGCAGGCGTTCGCGCAGCAGGCGCTTCATCAGCTTGCCATTCGCGTTGCGCGGCAGCGGCTGTTCGCACCAGCTGAAGCTTTCCGGCACCTTGTAGTCGGCCAGGCGCGCGGCGCAGTGGGCTTGCAGCTTGGCGTTGTCGGGCGCCACGCCGGGCGCGTGCACGAAGGCATGCACCCGCTCGCCCAGCACCGGGCAGGGCCGGCCCACCACCGCGGCTTCCACCATGCCGGGCCAGGCCATCAGGGCGTTTTCCACCTCCACCGAGTACACCTTGTAGCCGCCGCGGTTGAGCATGTCCTTCTTGCGGTCGAACACCCGAACGAAACCCTGTTCGTCGATGCTGCCCAGGTCACCGCTGTGCCACCAGCCCGCGCTGAAGGACGTCGCCGTGGCTTCTTCGTTGGCCCAGTAGCCCGGCACCACCATGGGCCCGGCGATCCACAACTCCCCCGTCTGGCCCGCGGGCAGTTCGCGGCCCTCGTCGTCCACCACCTTCACTTCGGCCGCCGGCAGCACCTGGCCCACGCTGTCGGCGTGCGCGCGGGTCAGGCCGGGCGGCATCAAGGTGGTGGGGGACGTGGTCTCGGTGGCGCCATAGGCGTTTTGCAGTGTCAGTCCGGGCAGCAACTGCGCCAGCGCGTCGATGGTGGCCACCGGCATGGGGGCGCCGCCGTAGCCGCCCACGCGCCAGGCGCTCAGGTTCGCGTGGGCGAAGTGCTCGTGCATCAGGCACAGCTGGTACATGGCGGGCACCATCAGCGTGTGGGTGATGCGTTCACACGCCATCAGCGCGATGAAATCCTCGGCCTTGAAGGCCGGCACCACCACCACGCAGCCGCCCAGCGCCAGCATGGTGATGACGATGGCCACCAGGCCGGTGACATGGCTGGCCGGCACCGCCAGGGCCGAGCGTTCCCTCGGCCCCAGCGCCATGCCGGCCTGGAAGTGCAGCACCGAATGCACCAGGTTCAGGTGCGTGAGCATGGCGCCCTTGGGCGCACCCGTGGTGCCGCTGGTGTAGAGGATGGCGGCCACGTCGGACTCGGCCAGTGCGGCGGCGGGCACCGGCGGGCATGCCGTGGCCAGCAAGGCCGCGGCGCTGGTGCAGCCCGGGGCGTCGCCCAACGTGATGCGGTGGCGAAGTGCGGGCGCGTCGGCGCCGTCGGGCAGTCGCTCGGCCAGGTCGGCGTCGGCCACGATGGCCACCGCCGCGCATTGCCGGGTGATGTAGGCCAGCCCGGGCCGCTGCTCGCGCACCCCCACCGGCACCGCGATGGCGCCCAACTGCGCCAGGGCCAGCAGCCAGGGCACGAACTCGATGCGGTTGCTGATGAACATCACCACCCGGTCACTGCGTCCCACGCCCAGCGCAGCCAGCGCGGCGGCCATGCGCTGGGCCTCGGCCCGCAATTCGGCGTAGGTCAGGCGCCGGCCTTCGCACACCAGCGCTTCGGCCTGCGGCGCGCGCGAGGCGGCGGCGTCAAACAGGCCGCGCCAGTCGTTCGGGCGCGGGTGGAAGCAATTCACTTCGCGGTCGCCGAACAGCGCTTCGCGCCGCAGGGGCGGCACCGCGCAGGCGGCCCAGGCGGATCGGTTCATGGCGCCGCAGCCGGTGCCCGGTTGGCGCCGCGTTCCACCACCACCTCGCTGGCCACCAGCCGGCGCGAGTGGTTCAGGTCGCTCTGGGCGATCAGCACGGAAAGGCGCCCGTCCTTCAGCGTGGCGATCACCTCGCCCAGGCGGCGCGACAGCGCCGGCGCCACGCCTTCAAAGGGCTCGTCCAGCAGCAGCAGCCGCGTGCCCACCGCCAGCGCGCGGGCCAGGGCCACCAGCTTCTGTTGCCCGCCGGACAGCAGCAGCGCGCGGCGTTCGCGCATCTCCTTCAATTCCGGCAGCACGCGGTACACCAGGGCCAGGCGATCGTCCACTTTCAGGCGCTTGCTCACCCACACCGGCACCAGGATGTTTTCTTCCACCGTGAGCTCGGGCACCAGGCCGCGGTCCTCGGGCATGTAGCCGATGCCCAGCGCCGCGCGTTCATGGCGGGGCAGGGCGCCCAGGTCCTGGCCGTCGAAGCGGATGCTGCCCTGGCGCGGCGACAGGTGGCCCATCACCGAGCGCATCAGCGTGGTCTTGCCGGCGCCGTTGCGGCCCACCAGGCCCACCATGGCGCCGTCGGCCACCGTCAGGTTCAGGCCGCGCAGCGCCACCACCGAGCCGATGGCCACGTGCAGGTTTTCAATCTGCAGCATGGGTGTCTTCCTCGGCCAGCAACTCGCCGGTGACGTAGCGCCGCACATCGGCATTCGCCAGCGCCTGCGCGGGCGGGGCGTCGGCAATGATGCGCCCGGCATAGAAGGCCACCACGCGGCTGGCGTGGCGTTCCACGATGTCCATGTCGTGCTCGACGAACAGCACCGTGGTGTTCACCTGCGCGTTCAGCGCGCCCATGATGGTGTCCATCATCGGGAACTTCTCTTCGGCCGACACGCCGCTGGTGGGCTCGTCCAGCAGCAGCAGCTTGGGTTCTCCGGTCAGGGCCATCGCGATGTCCAGCAGCTTGCGCACGCCGCCGGGCAATTCGGCCACGCGGCGCTGGGTGTGCTCGGCCAGGTTGAAGCGCTGCAGCAGTGCCAGGGCCCGGTCCACCGCGTCGCGGCGGTGGGCCGGGCGCCAGAAGCTGAGCTGGTTCTCGTGGCAGGCGGTGGCCACCAGCATGTTGTCCAGCACGCTCAATTCGCCGTACAGCTGCGGGATCTGGAAGGAACGCGCCACGCCCTGGCGCGTGATGGCACGCGGGTGCAGCGGCGTGATGTCTTGCCCGTCCAGCACGATGCTGCCCACATCCGGCTTCAGGTAGCCGGTGATCATGTTGACGAAGGTGGTCTTGCCCGCGCCGTTGCTGCCGATCAGGCTGACGCGTTCGCCCCGCGCCACGGCCAGGTTCAGGTTCTCGGCGGCCACCACCGCGCCGAAGCGCTTGCCCAGGCCGCTGGCCTTCAGCAGCGGGGCGTTCATTTCGCGTCCTCGCCGCCCTGGCCCGGGGCCTTCATCCACAGCGAGCCGATGCCGCGCGGCAGGAAGCGGATGACGAACAGCAGGAACAGGCCCAGCGCCAGCTGCCAGGTGTTGGGGAAGTAACTGCCGGAAAACGAGCGCACCACCTCCAGCACCAGGCTGGACAGGAACACCGCCACCACGCTTTGCCAGCCGGCCAGTATGGCAACGAAGACAAATTCGCCCGAGGTGGTCCAGAAGCTGAAGTTGGGCTCCACATGGCCCAGCGACAGCACCGCCAGCGCGCCACCCAGGCCGCCGCAGAAGGCGGCCAGGATGAAGTTGATGCTCATGGCCTGGCGCACCGAGCCGCCCAGGTATTCCACCCGCAGTTCGTTGTCGCGCACCGCCAGGGTGACCAGGCCGCGGGTGGAGTCGAAATACAAGCGCGCCACCAGCGCCATGGCCAGCGCCACGCTCACCGTCAGCAGGTACAGCGCGTAGCCCGACCAGGCGTCGGCCAGCTTGAAACCCGCCATCGTGGGCCGACCCAGGTTGAAGCCGTCGCTGCCGCCCAGCCATTCCACCTTCATCAGCAGGCCGTAGGTGACCATGCTGAGCGCGAGTGTGAGCATGGCGAAGAAAATGCCGCGGTAGCGCGACAGCAGCGGCGCGAGCGGTGCCGCCACCAGGGCGGCACCCAGGCCGCCGGCCAACGTCAGTGCCAGCGCGTCGGTGAAGCCGGCCTTGTTGAACAGCAGCGCTGCGCCATACGCGCCCACGGCCAGCATCATCCCTTGGCCAAAAGGCACCACCCCGCCGCGCATCAGGCCCACGATGCCCAGCGACACCAGGCCATTGGCCGCGGCCATGGTGACCAGGAAGCTCAGCCACTTGGGCATGACCAGACCCGCAGCGGCCAGGGCCAGCCAACTGAGCAGACCCAGCAATGGCAGACTGAGCTTTCCAAGTGAACGCCGCGGAGCCGGCTCTGTCGGGCCGCTGGCGTTGCCCCCCAGGGGGGAGGCGGCCGAAGGCCGCTGCGGGGGGGTCATATCTTTCGCGCTTGGATGCGTTGGAAGAGACCCTCGGGCCGGAACATCAGCACCACCGCCATCACCACGTAGATGGAAAACAACTCGGCCACCGGCGCCACATGCACCGCGGTGGAACGCGCCAGGCCGACGATCAGTGCGCCCACGGCCGCGCCTTCGATGCTGCCGAGCCCGCCGATGATGACCACGGCGAAGGACACGATGATCACGCTGACCGACACGCCTGGTTGCACCGAGATCATCGGTGCGGTGAAGGCCCCGCCCAGCGCCGCCAGGAAGATGCCGGCGCTGAAGGCCAGCATGTACACGCGCGAGATGTTCACGCCCATGCTGGCAGCCACCTCGGCACTGTGGATCACGGCCAGCACGATCTTGCCCTGGCGCGTTCGGTTCAGTCCCCACCACACCGCCAGCCCCACCACGATGGCCAGCGCCAGCAGGGCGAAGTCGTAGCCCACATAACTTTGCACGCCGAAGTCCAGGTTGCCGAACAGGCCGTAGGGCTCGGTGACGAAGTAGGGGTTGGCGCCCCAGATCAGCTTGGTCACGTCTTCCATGATCAGGAACATGGCGTAGGTCACCAGCACCAGCAGCACCTCGTCGCGGCCATAGAAAAAGCGCAGCAGGCCACGTTCGGTCAGCGGGGCCACCAGCGCGGCCACCGCCACGGCCGCCAGCAGCATGGCGACGAGCGAGAACCCGGGCGCCCACTTCATGCTGGCCGCCCAAGCCACGAAGCTGGCCGCCGCGTAGGCGCCCAGCGCATAGAAGCTGCCGTGGGCGATGTTCAGGATCTTCAGCACCCCGAACACCAAAGTCAGGCCCAGCGCCACGATGAACAGCCAGGACGCGTAGGTCAGGCCGTCGATCAGTATCGTCAGCATCTCAGGCCTGTGCTTTGCGAGAGCTTGTCGTGATCAGGGGCAACCCTTGGCGCCTGGGAAGCCGGCCTTGATCCAGTCCTCCGACTTCATGTTGGCCGGCGGGTTCACACAGTCGGCCGGGAAGCGCTGGATGTCGTCGATCACCACCATCTTCTTGGCCGCGTCGTAGCGCGTCTTGCCGATGGCGGAGTCCTGCACGGCCTGGTGGCCGTCGCCCAGCGCCATGCGGATGCGCCCGGCGGGTGAATCCCATTCCGACCCGCGCAAGGCCGCGGCCAGTTGCTCCGCGTTGGGCTTCTTGCCCCCGTTGGCCGCCATGGCCTTCTCCACCGCCAGTTTCAGCCCCAGCAGCGACTGCACCATGCGGTAGGGGGCCTGCACCGGGTACACGTTGTAGGCCTTGGAGTAGATGTCCCACCACCAGTCGTTCAGCGCCGACTTCGGTGACATCAGCCCGTAGGCGCCGCGTGCCCCGATGATGGCGCCGTCGGGCATCTTGTCGCCCAGGCCCGGCAGCACGTGGTCGGCCGCCGACAGCACCACCTGCGAACGCTTGAACAGGCCGCGCGGGCCCGACTGCAGGATGAAGGCCTGCAGGTCGCCGCCCCACAGGCTGCTGTGGGTGATGTCGGCCGGCTTGGCCATCAGCGCTGAAATTTCCGTGCCGTACTGTCCGGCGCCGAACTTGGGCAGCAGGTCTTCGCCCGGCTTGGCATTGGGGTAGAGCTTTTCCATTGACCAGGTGAAGTCCTTCTTCGAGTCCTGGCCCCAGGCATAGTCCTGGTTGATCATGTTGAAGGATTCCACCTTCACGTTGCGCGACTTCAGGTAGCGCGCCAGCGACACGTTGTCCATGGCTGCGTGTGAAGCGGTGCGGAACACGTACTGCAGCTTGTTGTCCTCGAAGATGCGCGGTGTGCCGCAGTCGTAGAGGATGAGGAACTTCTTCATCTCCTCGGCCACCGGCGCCACCGCCAGGCAGTCGCCCGAGCCCACGTAGCCCACCACCGCGTCCACCTTGTCGCGGTCGTACAGGTTGCGCAACTCCTGCACCTGCTTGGTGGCGCCGCCGTTCTCGTCCAGGTAGACGGCCTCGATCTTCATGCCGCCGAAGCCCACCTTGTTGTAGGGCGCGGGCGCGCTGCCCTTGTTGAAGGCCTCCAGCACCACCTTGGCACCGTTCACCGCCGGGATGCCGAAGCTTTCCGCGGCCTGGCCGGACAGGAAGCTCACGATGCCCAGCTTGAAGCTCTCCTGGGCCTGCACGCCGGCCATCGCCAACAGGGCGGCGCTGGCTGCCAGGGCCCGCACGGCGGTGCGCGGTCGGGGGCTTTTCAGGGAAAAGGCGTGGGCCATGGGGTGTCTCCGGTTCGCTGTCGGGCCGGCCGCTGAGGGCAGCCGAGGGGAGGCGGCATCTTCACTTGCGCTTTCGCCGGCCCACCATCGCAACAAACCCGCAGCTTGTCGTGTCGGGGACTGCTCGTGAACCCGCGGGGCGCCGCGCCTGCGCGGACAGCCTTCCCGGCGCGCCACAATGGGGCCATGTCGTGTTCCCTTCGCTGGTTTCGGGAATCGCTCCTGCTGGCCTTGCTGGCAAGCCTGTTGGGGGGCTGCGCCACGCCATCGCAGGACATTCGCCCGGTCCGCAGTTCGCCCGAGTCCTTCATCTACTGGGACTGCGAACGCCTGTTCGACGAGTCCGACCGCGTGCAGCAGCGCGCCGCCGACCTGGCCTATGCGGTGGACGTTCGGGTGGGCAACAACATGATCGCGCTGGGCCTGGGTGTGACGGTGTTCTGGCCGGCGCTGATGGCCATGCGCCCGGACGGGCTGGATGCCATCGAACTGGCCGAGCTGAAAGGTCGCCACGATGCCCTGGCGCTGGCGATGGTGCAGCGGGCCTGCGGGCCGGTGCCGCAGCAGATGCCGCCCGACCGCGCCGCGGCGCTGCCAGTGGCCGCGGGTGAACGCCTGCAGTATGAGGAGAGGCTGGGCAACGGGCCGCGCGCCACCACCCGCCTGTTCAGCCTGACGCTGGCCGCCCTGCGGCGCGACCAGTTGGAGTTCACGTTGGACCTGGACGGCCAGACCGACCCGCAAGCCTGGCGCCAAGACCTGGCGGGCAACGTGCTTTCCACCGGATCGCGGCCCGCGCCCTATGCCAGCGGCGTGCTGGGCTGGCGCCGGCTGCTGCGCGGCCCGCTGGAACTGGGCCAGGTGCTGGCGGGCGACCTGCCCGGCCCCGACCCCCTGGAGCGAGCAGCGCAACTGCGTGGCCAGGTGGTGGCGCGCGGACCGCAGCAGTTGGCGGGGCGCGCCTACAACGTGGCCGTGATCGAACTGTTCGGCGACGCCCCAGCCGGTGGCGACCTGAACGCCAGCACCCGGCTGGACGGCGTGATGGCGGTGGACGTCCCCAGCGGCGTGCTGCTGCGCCTGGACCTGCGCTGCGCCAACCCCGATTTCGCCCTGCGACGCCGGCTGCTGCGGGTGGAAGCGGCTGCGCCGCGCTGAACGTGCCGCAGCGCGGCGCAACGGGTTAACGCATCTTTACAGCGCCCACGCCACCCCGACACCCCTGGCCTGCAGCATGCAGGCCTGCATCCACAGTCGAACAAGGACATGGCCATGATCAAGGCAAGCACTCGGCCCGGCGCTTGGGCCCATCGCGGCACGGCGGCGGTGGCCCTGCTCGCCCTGGCCGCCACGGCCTGGCAGGTGGCGCAAGCCCAGCCCGACGGTGGGCCCGGGCATCCCGGCGGCCATGGTGGTTTGGGTCTGCACGGTGGCCCCGGGGGGCCAGGCGGTCCGGGCGCCCTGGACGGGCGCATGATGGAGCGCATGCTGGACGATGTGAAAGCCTCGCCCGAGCAGCGCAGCCGCATCCAGGACATCCTGAAGGCGGCGCGCCAGGACCTGCACCAGCAGCACGAGGACAGCGCCGGCCAACGCGACACGGCCCTGCTGTTGTTCACCCAGCCCACGCTGGACGCAGCGGCGGCAGAGGCCGCGCGCCAGCAGATGCTGGCCGAACACGACCGCGGCAGCAAGCGCATGATGCAGGCCCTGCTGGACGCCGCCGCCGTGCTCAAGCCCGAGCAGCGCGCCCAGCTCGGCCAGCGCCTGCAGCAGCGGCGCGAACTGATGCAGCGCCACCGCAGCGAGCGCGATGCACTGGAAAACGGCCAGCGCTGAAGGCCGGCGCCGACAGCGTATAAGCTTGCGTTCAACTCTTTTCCCGAGGGCTTGGCTCCGGCCGCGCTGACAGCGCCCGGGGCACTTTTTCATCATGAGCACCAAACTTCTGCTGATCGACGACGACAGCCGCCTCACCGGCATGGTGGGCGACTACCTGCGGGCCAACGGCTTCGATGTGGACGTGGCCGGCACCTTGGCCGACGGGCGCGAACAACTGGCCGCCACCGTTTACGACGCCCTGCTGCTCGACCTGATGCTGCCCGACGGCGACGGCCTGGACCTCACCCGCGAACTGCGCAGCCAGACCCGCACCAAGCGCCTGCCGCTGCTCATGCTGACCGCCCGCGGCGAGCCGCTGGACCGCATCGTGGGGCTGGAACTGGGCGCCGACGACTACCTGCCCAAACCCTTCGAGGCCCGCGAACTGCTGGCCCGCGTGAAGGCCCTGCTGCGCCGGGCCCAGCCCGAACCCGCCAGCGAAGACGTGCTGCGCTTCGGCCGCCTGGAGGTGGACCTGGGCGCGCGCCAGGTGCGGGTGGATGGCCAGCCGCGTGAGCTGACCGGGCACCAGTTCGACCTGCTGGTGGTGCTGGCGCAAAGCGCTGGACGGGTGCTGTCGCGCGACCAGATCATGGACGCGCTCAAGGGCCACCCGCTGGAAGCCTTCGACCGCAGCATCGACGTGCATGTGTCGCGCATCCGGGCCGCCATCGAAGAAGACGCCAAGACGCCCAAGCGCCTGCTCACGGTCCGTGGCACCGGCTACGTCTTCGCCCGCAAGCAAGACGGCGATGCCTGAGCCATTGCCCCGTTACCGCATTTCGCTGTACGGCTGAGCCGCCATGCGCTCGCTGTACCTGCGCATCTGGCTCACGGTGGTGGTGGTGCTGGCGGCCTTCGCCCTGGTGTCGGGTTGGATGTGGCAGCGCCACATGGACCAGGAGCGCGCCCGGGTGGAAACCATGGCCGACGAGCGCGCCGCGGCCTGGGCCGACCTGCTGCAGCGGTCCCTGCCCGGGTCGGACGAGCCGGCCAACGAACAATCGGCTGCGCTGCTGGACTGGGCCAGCCGCCTGCGCCTGCCGCTGGCGCTGGACGACGCCCAGGGCCAGCGCATCGCCACGTCTGAAAACTACCAGCGCGCCGAGCGCGAGGGCAACCGCCGCGCCCTGCCGGTGCGGCTGGAGGACGGCCGCACGCTGTGGATCTTCCGCCCCGGCCGGCGCCCGCCCCCGCCGCCGCTGGGCCTGGGGCCGCCCCCGCCACGCGACCGCAGCCTGAGCGGCACGGGACCGGGCGGTCCCGGCGGCGCCGACGGCCCGCGTGACAACGGCTGGTGGCAGGCCGTGCTGCCCGGCGGCCCGCCATCGGGGGTGGGCTTGGCGTCCTTGCTGGTGGCGCTGTTCATGGCCATTGCGCTGGGGGCCTACCCCGTGGTGCGCCGGCTCACGCGCCGGCTGGAAAGCCTGAAGCAGGGCGTGCAGACCTTCGGCGAAGGCGACCTGGGCCACCGTGTGGACGCCAGCGGTCGCGACGAGGTGGCCGCGGTGGCGGCCAGCTTCAATGCGGCGGCCGACAAGGTGCAGGCGCTGTTGCGTTCGCACCAGAACCTGTTGGCCAATGCCAGCCACGAACTGCGCTCGCCGTTGGCGCGGCTGAAGATGGCCATGGCCATGGCCGAATCGGCCTCGCCCGAGCAGCGCGCCAAGCTGCAGCGCGAAATGGAAACCAACATCGGCGAACTGGACGCGCTGGTGGACGAGGTGCTGCTGTCCAGCCGCCTGGACGCCGGCGCACCGGGCACCCGTGACGACGAGGTGGACCTGCTGGTGCTGGCGGCCGAAGAAGCCGCGCAGGTGGGTGCCGAGGCCGAAGGCGATGACATCAGCGTGCGGGGCGACGAACGGCTGCTGCGCCGTGCCTTGCGCAACCTGCTGGAAAACGCCCGCCGCTATGCGGGCGACGATGTGCACGCGGCCGTCCAGGCCGCGCCGGCCGGAGGTGCCGTGCTGCGCGTGTGCGACCGCGGTCCGGGTGTGCCCGAGGAGTACCGTGAACGCATCTTCGAGCCCTTCTTCCGCCTGCCCGGCCACGCCGAGCGCGAAGGCGGGGTGGGGCTGGGGCTGTCGCTGGTGAAGCAGATCGCGGTGCGCCACGGCGGCGACGTGCGCTGCGAGCCGCGCGAAGGCGGCGGAACCTGTTTCGTCATCCGCCTGCCGGCGCGGCCTCCTGGCGGGCCTGCCGCCGCTGGCGGCGCAGCAGCCCCAGCAGCATCGCGCTGAGTGTCAGCGCGGCCAGCAGCAGGCCGGCCGTGCTGGCCACCCAGAAGCCGCGCGCGCCCTGCAGCGCGGGCGGTGTGTTGCCCCATGCGTTGAAGGCCAGCACATAGCCCCCGGCCAGGCCCACGCCCCACAGGCACACTGCGTACACCACCATCGGCAGCGTGGCCACGCGCCAGGCGCGCAGCACGAAGGCGGCCACGGTCTGGCCGGCGTCGCTGGTGTGGAACAGCGCCACCCAGGCCAGCAGCGGCAGCGCTGCGGCCTGCACCAGGGGGTCGCGGGTGTACAGCCCCACCACGGCCTCGCGCAGCAGGAACACGGTGCCGCCCATCAAGGCGGCCATGCACACGGTGATCTGCAGCCCGTGCCAGCCCAGGCGACGCGCATCGGGCAGGTCGCCCGCGCCGATGCGCTGGGCCACCAGGGTGCTGCTGGCGTTGGACAGCGCCAGCGGCATCATGAACAGCAGCGCCACCAGGTTGGCCGCGATCTGGTGCCCGGCCACCGCGGTGTTGCCCAGCCGGGCGATGAAGATGGCCATGAAGACGAAGCCGGTCACCTCGATGCCGATGGACAGGCCCATCGGCAGCCCCAGCGTCAGCAGCGCCTTCAGCGACGCCGCATGGGGTGCTTGCAGACCATGGCCGCGCAGCGAGAACGGCGCATAGAACGGGTCGCGCCGCAGAACCCACAGCGCCAGCAGGGCCTGCAGCCACATGGCCACCAGCGTGGACAGCCCGCAACCCGCCACACCCAGGGGCGCGAGGCCCAGCGCCGGCACCCCATGCACCAGCGCCGCCGACAGCGGCACCTTCAGCGCCAGGCCACCCAATTGCAGCGCCATCACGGCCTTGGGCCTCGACACCGCCACGTTGAAGCCGCGGTAGGCGGTGAACAGCAGCGCCGCGGGCAAGGCGCAGGCCAGCCACAGCAGGTAGCTGCGCACCTTGGCGTCCAGCTCCGGCGAGGCCCGCGCCAGCCACAGGAAGGGCGCCGGCATCAGCAGCACCGCGCTGCCCAGCATGGCGCAACCCAAAGCCAGCCAGGTGGCCTGGTGCAACTGGTGGCCGGCTTCGGCCAGGCGCCCGGCGCCGAAGGCCTGGCCCACGATGGGGCCCACCGCCAGCACCACCCCCATCAGGCCGATGAACACCGTGATGTAGGCCGCCGAGCCCACCGCCAAGGCCGCCAGGTCGGCCGCCGAATGGCGCGCCACCAGCAAGGTGTCCGCGGTGGAGAAGGCCAGCACCGACAGCTGGCCGATGAACACCGGCCAGGCCAGCGGTGCGATGCGGCGGGCGCTGGCGTGCAGCGAGCGCGGGTTCAACGCGGTGTGCCCGGCGCCGTGAAGCGCTGCGGGTTCGGGTGGTCTTCGCCGGTGGCCTTGGCGGCGCGCTCGGCATAGCGGTTGAAGCGCCAGGCCGTGCCTTGCAGGGTGATGCGGCGCCACACCGCCCGCTTGGCCGCCGGGCCCATCTGGGGCCAGTGCTGCACCTCGTCTTCGGTGCGCCCGCAGCCCTTGCACAGGGCGTCGCCCTGGGCGGTGGAGCAGATGGCGATGCAAGGCGCGTCGGGGGTGCTGGCGTACCAGGCGGCCCACGCCGCCGCGGCGGCGGCCGGCATGCCGGCCTCGGCGCATTCGTCCTCGCGGTGGTAGACCATCAGGGCGTACACCTCGGCCAGCGCCCGCACCTCGGCGCAGGCGCTGATGCCGTCGGGCGAAGGCGAACGCGCCCGCCACCAGTTGATGGCCGATTCGATGTCGGTGATGTGGATGCCGGGCATGGGGTAAGGTGCAGCAGGGCGGCCAGCATAGCCGCCCGGCACCGTGTCATGACGCGGACAAAAGGCGCGGGCACAGTGCCTCATCCACCCGATGATTGAGAGGAGACAAGCCTTGAACCAATCCCCCTTCCTGCAGCGCCGTCTTACCGGCGTTCCCTTGAAGACCACGCTGGCAGCGCTGGTGCTGGCCTTGACCGGCCTGGCGGCACCGGTAACGGCCCAGGCCGGCGACCGCGGCGACGGCTTCGCCAGCCCGCTGGTCATCGGCCACCGAGGTGGCGGCAGCGGCTACCTTCCGGAGCACACGCTGGAGGCCTACGCCTTGGGCATCGAACTGGGTGCCGACTTCGTGGAGCCTGACCTGGTGGCCACCAAGGACGGGCACCTGATCGCGCGCCACGAACCCAACATGGTGAACACCACCAACGTGGCCAGCCTGCCGCAGTTCGCCAGCCGGCGCCGCACCGCGGTGGTGGACGGCGCCACCGAGACCGGCTTCTTTGCCAGCGACTTCACGCTGGCCGAGATCAAGACCCTGCGCGCGGTGCAGCCGGTGGCCGAACGCGGCCAGGCCTTCGACGGCCAGTTCCAGATACCGACGCTGGAAGAGATCATCCAGTTCGTCAAGCGCAAGTCGGCCGAGAAGGGCCGCAGCATCGGCATCTACCCCGAAACCAAGCACCCCACCTACCACCAGCGCCTGGGCCTGGCGCTGGAAGACCGCTTGTTGAACGCGCTGACGCGCGCCGGCTGGAACCACCGCCATGCGCCGGTGTTCATCCAGAGCTTCGAAACCGCCAACCTGAAGTACCTGCGCAGCAAGACCCGCGTCCGCCTGGTGCAACTGGTGGACGCTGACGACCTGAACCCCGACGGTTCGCTGGCCTTCAACGCACCCTTCGACCGGCCCTACGACTGGACCGCGTCCGGCCGCACCGGCCTGTTCAAGGACCTGCTCACTCCCGCTGGCCTGGCCGAAGTGGCCAGCTACGCCGACGGCATCGGGCCCTGGAAGTACTACCTGCAGTCCACCACCTGCAAGCTCTTTGACGCCGCCGGCAAATGCGCCGACGCGAATGGCGACGGCGCCGTCAACGAGGCCGACCGCACCGTGCTGCCGGCCAGCGACGTGATCGCGCGCGCGCACGCCAAGGGCCTGCTGGTGCACACCTGGACCTTCCGCAACGAGCGCTCGCGCCAGGCGCTGGAAGACAAGCAGAACCCGGTGAACGAGTACCTGCGCTTCTACGCGCTGGGCGTGGACGGCGTGTTCAGCGACTTCGCCGACACCGCGGTGGCCGCGCGGGTGATGTTCAGGCTGAAGAACGACCCCGGTTATGCACGCTGCCTGACGCAGGGCAACGGCTGCCGCGACGGCGAGTGAGTCGGCGGCCATGAAGAAGGGCCCGCCGAGGCGGGCCCTTCTTGTTCTGTGCAGCGACCGATCAGTGCATGGCCGAATCGATGAGGCCCATTTCGGCGCTGGTCATCATGTGCTCGATGTCCATCAGGATCAGCATGCGTTCGCTGTCGCCGGTCTTCACCGTGCCCAGGCCGGTGATGTAGGCGGCGTCGATGGTGCCGTTGAATTCGGGTGCGGGCTTGATCTGGTCGGGCGCCAGCTCCATCACGTCGCTGACCGAATCGACCACGATGCCGATGGTGCGGTGGGCCACGTTCAGGATGATCACCACCGTGAAGGCGTCGTACTTGGGATCGTCCAGCTGGAATCGCACCCGCATGTCCACGATGGGCACGATCACGCCGCGCAGGTTCACCACGCCCTTCATGAAGGACGGTGAATTGGCGATGCGGGTGGGGGCTTCGTAGCCGCGGATTTCCTGCACCTTCAGGATGTCGATGCCGTATTCCTCGGCACCCAGCTTGAAGGACAGCACCTCGCGGGGCACGTTGTGCCCCAGCCCGGCGGCGGCCTGGGCTAGCGCGTGGGTCTCGTTGGCGGTGATGGCGCTCATGGGGGCTCCTGCGTCGGTTCTGGTTCGGGGGCTCGTGAACAATGGACTGGCGGCCCCGGTGCGTGGCTGGCATCAGTGTGGGCCGGCCAGGGCGTCGGGAATCGGCCGAACAAGGGGGTGCCGGGCCCCCAATTCCGCGCCGGGTGGCGCTGCCACAATCGTGGGATGTGCAGCCAGGAAACCCTGTTCGAAGCTGAAACACCCGGACTGCCGCCCGGGCAGCCGACGGTGCCTGACGACCAGGCACCGCTGGCCGAGCGCCTGCGTCCGCGCACGCTGGACGAGGTGATCGGACAGCGCCAGTTGCTGGGCCCGGGCAAGCCGCTGCGGGTGGCCTTCGAGTCGGGCCGGCTGCATTCCATGATCCTCTGGGGCCCGCCCGGCGTGGGCAAGACCACCCTGGCGCGCCTGGTGGCCGGTGCGGTGGATGCCCAGTTCATCGTGCTGTCGGCCGTGCTGGCCGGCGTGAAGGACATCCGCGAAGCGGTGGAGCAGGCGCGCACGGCCCGCCAGGCCGGCCGCGCCACCATCGTGTTCGTGGACGAGGTGCACCGCTTCAACAAGGCCCAGCAGGACGCCTTCCTGCCGCATGTGGAGTCGGGCCTGTTCACCTTCATCGGCGCCACGACCGAAAACCCCAGCTTCGAGGTGAATTCGGCCCTGCTGTCGCGCGCCACGGTGCATGTGCTCAAGCCGCTGGAAGCCGACGAACTGGGCCTGCTGGCGCTGCGCGCCCAGGCCCTGCTGCAAGCGCCGCCGCTCACCGACCCCGCACGCGACCGCCTGGTCGCCTACGCCGATGGCGACGCCCGGCGCCTGCTGAACGCCTACGACAACCTGGTGGCCATGGCCGGTGCGGTGCCCGAACTGGACGAGCCCGCGCTGGAACGCGCACTCGGCGAAATGCTGCGCCGCTACGACAAGGGTGGCGACCAGTTCTACGACGCGATCTCGGCCCTGCACAAAAGCGTGCGCGGCTCCGACCCCGACGCCGCGCTGTACTGGCTGGCGCGCATGCTGGACGGTGGCGTGGACCCGCGCTACGTGGCGCGTCGGCTCATCCGCATGGCGGCCGAGGACATCGGCCTGGCCGACCCGCGGGCGCTGCGCCTGGCGCTGGACGCCAGCGAGGTCTACGAACGCCTGGGCACGCCCGAGGGCGAGCTGGCCCTGGCCGAAGCTGTGGTCTACCTGGCCGTGGCGCCCAAGAGCAACGCTGTGTACAAGGGCTGGAACGCGGTGCGGGCCTTTGTGCGCCAGGACAGCACCCGGCCGGTGCCGCTGCACCTGCGCAATGCGCCGACGAAATTGATGAAGCAGCTGGACCACGGCCGCGGCTACCGCTACGCCCACGACGAGGACGACGGCTTCGCCGCCGGCGAGGTCTACCTGCCCGACGGGCTGGAAGGCCAGCAGTGGTTCCACCCGGTGGCGCGTGGGCTGGAGTTGCGCATCGGCGAGAAGCTGGCGGACCTGCGACAACGCAACGCACGCGCCCGCGACGAGGAATGACCCACCACAAGGCGCGGGAATCCGCGGAGTTACCCGCGACCGTGCACTGAAATCGCGCACCTACAATCCGCGCCACCGCATGGCCGGCTTCTTGCTCGACCCAGGGCTTCGGGTGCCAGGCGGCGCGCAACAAGAGGAGACAAGTCCCCGTGGATACCTTTGTGCAGCAGATCATCAACGGTCTGGTGCTGGGCAGCATGTACGCGCTGGTGGCCCTGGGCTACACCATGGTGTACGGCATCATCAACCTCATCAACTTCGCCCACGGTGAAGTGCTGATGGTGGGTGCGCTGGTCAGCTGGACGGTGCTCAAGCTGCTGGCCGGCTCGGGCCTGCCGGGTTGGCTGATGCTGCTGATCAGCCTGATCGCGGCCATCGTGGTGTGCAGCGTGCTGAACTACGCCATCGAAAAGATCGCCTACCGCCCGCTGCGCAGCGCGCCGCGCCTGGCGCCCCTGATCACCGCCATGGGCATGAGCCTGCTGCTGCAGACCCTGGCCATGATCATCTGGAAGCCCGAATACAAGAGCTTCCCCATCCTGCTGCCGTCCGAGCCCATCCACATCGGCGGGGCGGTCATCAACGTCACCCAGGTGCTGATCCTGGTGATCACCGCGGTCACGCTGGCCGGGCTGATGTACCTGGTGAACCGCACCAAATTGGGCCGTGCGATGCGCGCCACCGCCGAAAACCCGCGCGTGGCCGCGCTGATGGGTGTGAAGCCCGACACCGTCATCTCCGCCACCTTCGTCATCGGGGCCGCGCTGGCCGCCATGGCCGGCGTGATGTGGGCCGCCAACTACGGCACCGCCCAGCACACCATGGGCTTCCTGCCCGGGCTGAAGGCCTTCACCGCGGCGGTGTTCGGCGGCATCGGCAACCTGGCCGGGGCCATGGTGGGCGGGGTGCTGCTGGGGCTGATCGAAGCGCTGGGTTCGGGCTACATCGGCCCGCTGACCGGCGACGTGCTGGGCAGCCACTACCAGGACATCTTCGCCTTCGTGGTGCTGATCCTCATCCTCACGCTGCGGCCTCAGGGCCTGCTGGGCGAACGCGTCGCGGATCGGGCCTGACACCATGAAGAACCGTCTCGTCACCTTCCTGATCGCGGGCCTGCTGCTGCTGGCGCTGCCCCTGTTCGCGCAGCAGTTCGGCAACGCCTGGGTGCGCATCCTGGACATCGCGCTGCTGTACGTGCTGCTGGCCCTGGGCCTGAACATCGTGGTGGGCTACGCCGGCCTGCTGGACCTGGGCTACGTGGCCTTCTATGCGGTGGGCGCCTACATGTTCGGCCTGCTGGCCTCGCCGCACCTGTGGGACACCTTCCCGGCCGTGGCCGCGCTGTTCCCCAACGGCATGCACACGCCGGTGTGGCTGGTGCTGCCCCTGGGGGCGGCGCTGGCCGGCGTGGCCGGTGTGCTGCTGGGTGCGCCCACGCTGAAGCTGCGCGGCGACTACCTGGCCATCGTCACCCTGGGCTTCGGCGAAATCATCCGCGTGTTCATGAACAACCTGGACGCGCCGCTGAACATCACCAACGGCCCGCGCGGGCTGGCGCAGATCGACTCCTTCACCATCTTCGGCCTGGACCTGGGCAAGAAGACCAGCCTGTTCGGTGTGGACATCCCGCCGGTCACGCTGTACTACTGGCTGTTCCTGGTGTGCGTGATGGGCAGCGTGCTGGTGTGCTACCGGCTGGAACGCAGCCGCATCGGCCGGGCCTGGATGGCCATCCGTGAAGACGAGATCGCTGCCAAGGCCATGGGCATCAACACCCGCAACATGAAGCTGCTGGCCTTCGGCATGGGGGCCACCTTCGGCGGCTTGTCGGGCGTGCTGTTTGCCAGCTTCCAGGGCTTTGTGTCACCCGAGTCCTTCTCGCTGCAGGAGTCGGTGATGATCGTGGCCATGGTGGTGCTGGGCGGCATCGGCCACATCCCCGGGGTGATCCTGGGCGCGGTGATGCTGGCCGCGCTGCCTGAAGTGCTGCGCTACGTGGCCGGCCCGCTGCAGGCGGCCACCGGCGGGCGCCTGGACGCGTCCATCCTGCGGCAGTTGCTCATCGCGCTGGCGATGATCGCCGTGATGCTGTCGCGCCCGCGCGGCCTGTGGCCGGCGCCCGAGCACGGCAAGGCTGCGCCGTCGCCGGTGAAGTGAAGGGAACCGCACCATGACCACACCGGTTCTCGAAGTCAAGGGCGTGTCCAAGCGTTTCGGCGGCCTGCAGGCGCTGTCGGACGTGGGCATCTCCATCCACGCCGGCCAGGTCTACGGCCTGATCGGCCCCAACGGCGCAGGCAAGACCACCTTCTTCAACGTCATCACCGGGCTGTACACGCCCGATGCGGGCAGCTTCCAGCTGGGTGGCGAGACCTACGAACCCACCGCGGTGCACCAGGTGGCCAAGGCCGGCATCGCACGCACCTTCCAGAACATCCGCCTGTTCGCCGAGATGACGGCGCTGGAAAACGTGATGGTGGGCCGCCACATCCGCACCAAGTCCGGCCTGGTGGGCGCGGTGCTGCGCACCCCGGGCTTCAAGGCCGAAGAAGCGGCCATTGAAGCGCGGGCGCGCGAACTGCTGGACTACGTGGGCATTGGGCGCTTCGCCGAATACAAGTCGCGCACGCTCAGCTACGGCGACCAGCGCCGGCTGGAGATCGCCCGCGCGCTGGCCACCGACCCCAAGCTGATCGCGCTGGACGAACCCGCCGCCGGCATGAACGCCACCGAAAAGGTGGTGCTGCGCGAGCTGATCGACCGCATCCGCAAGGACGGCCGCACCATCCTGCTGATCGAGCACGACGTGAAGCTGGTGATGGGCCTGTGCGACCGCGTCACCGTGCTGGACTACGGCAAGCAGATCGCCGAAGGCACGCCCGCGGACGTGCAGCGCAACGAAAAAGTGATCGAAGCCTATCTGGGCGCCGGCCACACGCCCCACTGAGCACAAGACCATGGCGAACGACAACAAGGACGTGCTGCTGAAGATCAGCGGGCTGAAGGTGGCCTACGGCGGCATCCAGGCCGTCAAGGGCGTCAGCCTGGAGGTGCGCCGCGGCGAACTGGTCAGCCTGATCGGCGCCAACGGCGCGGGCAAGACCACCACGCTGAAGGCCATCACCGGCACCCAGGTGGTGGCCGACGGCAGCATTGAATTCATGGGCCGCGCCATCCGCGGCCAGGGCGCCTGGGACTTGGTGAAGCAGGGCCTGGTGATGGTGCCCGAAGGGCGCGGCACCTTCACCCGCATGACCATCGTCGAGAACCTGCAGATGGGTGCCTACGTGCGCAACGACGGCGACATCGCCGCCGACATCGACAAGGTGTTTGCCATTTTCCCGCGCCTGAAGGAACGTGCCAACCAGTTGGCCGGCACCATGAGCGGTGGAGAACAGCAGATGCTGGCCATGGGCCGCGCCCTGATGGCCCGCCCGCAGGTGCTGCTGCTGGACGAGCCGTCCATGGGCCTGTCGCCCATCATGGTGGACAAGATCTTCGAGGTGGTGGCCGACATCCACTCCCGCGGCACCACGGTGCTGCTGGTGGAGCAGAACGCCAGCCGCGCCCTGCAGCTGGCCAACCGCGGCTACGTGATGGAGTCGGGCGAAATCACCATGGACGGGCCGGCCAAGGACCTGCTGCACGACCCGAAAGTGCGGGCGGCCTACCTGGGCGAATGAACGGACGCGCTGCTTCTGTGCGGTGCGTCATGAACGGCGCGTTTGCTGCATCTTGGGGATGGGGCGTCGGGGCCGCTCACCTATACTGAAAGGTCCATGGACCGCCGCCGCCAGCCGCGCGGCGCTGTCGTTTCACCCAGGAGGTTGCTGATGGATTTGCAGAACAAGTTGGCGCGCGAGCGCATGGAACCGCTGCGTGCGGCAGGGCAGGTGGCGCTGACGCTGGCGGTGGCCGCGGCCCTGACGGGTTGTCTGGCCACGGCGCCTTCGATGGGCGAAAACAAGGGCACCGTCACCGGTGCCGCCGGTGGCGAAACCGCCGCCAACAAGAACAGCGCGCTCGAGAAGTGCGATGAAACCCTGGGCACCCTGGCTCTGGAAGAGCACACCAACGAGCCCTGGTACCTGGAACTGCGCAACTACCAGCTGGGTTCCACCCTGCCGGTGCTGCGCCTGATGATCCAGCAGAGCAACTGCTTCGTCATCGTCGAGCGTGGCCGGGCCATGAACAACATGATGCAGGAACGCGCGCTGCAGCAAAGCGGCGAAATGCGCGCCGGCAGCAACTTCGGCAAGGGCCAGATGGTGTCGGCCGACTACACCATGAGCCCCGCCATCCAGTTCGCCGCCAAGACCGGCGGCGCCGCGGCGGGCCTGCTGACCGGCGCCTTCGGCGGCCTGGGTGCGCTGGCCGGTGGCATGAGCCAGAACGAAGCGTCCACCACGCTGCTGCTCATCGACAACCGTTCCGGCGTGCAGATCTCCGCGGCCGAGGGCACGGCGCGCAATTTCGACTTCAACGTCTTCGGCGGCGCGTTCGGTGGCCTCACCGCGGCGGGCGGCGGGGGTTACTCCAGCACCCCGCGCGGCAAGGTCATCGTGGCGGCCTTTGCCGATTCCTACAACCAGATGGTCAAGGCGCTGCGCAACTACAAGGCGCAAACCGTCAAGGGCGGCCTGGGCACCGGCGGCCGGCTGGGTGTGGACGGTGGCAGCACGCCGGCGTCCAAGGAAATCAAGAAGCGCTGAGGCGCTGTCCTGCCCCATGCAACAACGGCCCGCACTGCGGGCCGTTCGCTTTTTGGCGGGCGGGCGTCAGTCCACCGTGGCGCCCGAAGCCTTCACCACCGCCTCGTAGCGCTTCCACTCCGCCCGCACGAAGTCGCCGAACTGTTCCGGCGTGGTGGGCCGGGTCTGTGCCATCAGCGCCTGCAGCCGGGCCTGCAACTCGGGTGTGGCCAGCGCATCGACGAAGGCCTTGTTCAGGCGCCGCGTGGTGTCGGTCGGCAGGCCGGCCGGCCCGAAGAGGCCGAACCAGGTGTGGATGTCGAAGTGCGCCAGGCCCAGCGCGCTGCCGGCTTCGGCCACCGTGGGCACCTCGGGCAGGGCGGGTGAACGATCGTGGGTGGTCACCGCCAGGGCCTTCAGCTTGCCGGCCTTGATGTTGGCCGCGGCCGTGGCCAGGTTGTCGAAGTTCAGGTCCACCTGGCCGGACAGCAGGGCCAGTTGCGCCGCGCTGCCGCCGGCATAGGGGATGTGCACGATGAACAGCCCGGCCTGGGCCTTGAACATCTCGCCGGCCAGGTGCCCGGCGCTGCCGTTGCCGCCGCTGCCGTAGTTCAGCCGGCCCGGGTTCTTGCGCGCATGCGCCACCAGGTCGGCCAGGCTGCGGATGCCCAGACGCTGCGCGGTCTCGGCGTTCATCACCAGCACATTGGGCACCTGGGCCACCAGGGCCACGGGGGTGAAGTCGCGCTGGGCGTTGTAGGGCATGCGGCTGTACAGCCAGGGGTTGATGGCGTGCGTGGCCACCGCGCCCATCACCAGGGTCTGGCCGTCCGGGGCCGACTTGGCCACCGCATCGGCGCCCAGGTTGCCGCCGGCGCCGGCCTTGTTCTCCACGATCACGGTGCCGAGCAAGTCCTTCACGCGTTCGGCCAGTGCGCGCGCCATGACGTCCAGCGGGCCACCGGGCGGGTAGGGCACCACCAGGCGGATGGGGCGGGCCTGGGCCCGCGCCAGCGGCGTGGCCAGGGGGGAGGCGAGCAGGGCGGATTGCAGCAGGGTGCGACGCAGCATGGGGGTCTGGGTGTGTGGCAGGGGCAGGTCCTGGGTGGCGGGATCAGGCCTTGTCGGCCTCGGACGTGAAGGCATCGGCGAAGAACTGGTCTTCGGGCAGGCCGCAGCGCTGCACGAAGTCGCGCTGGGCCGCGTCCACCATCACCGGCACACCGCAGGCATAAACCTGGTGGCCCGACAGGTCGGGCAGGTCGGCCATCACGGCCTGGTGCACCAGGCCGACGCGGCCGGTCCAGCCGTCCTGCGGCAGCGGCTCGGACAGCACCGGCACGTAGCCCAAGCCGGGCAGGGCGGCTTGCGCTTCGCGCACCCAGTCGTCCAGGTACAGGTCGGCGCGGCTGCGGCAGCCCCAGTACAGGGTGACGGGCCCGCGCGGGCCGCTTTCCATCAGGCGTTCGAGGATGGCCTTGATCGGCGCGAAGCCGGTGCCCGACGCCAGCAGCACCGCGGGCCGCGGGCTGTCCTCGCGCAGGAAAAAGCTGCCGAAGGGGCCCTCCAGGCGCAGGATGTCCTTGGGCTTCATGCTGCTGAACACCTGGTCGGTGAAGCGCCCGCCGGGCAGGTGGCGCAGGTGCAGTTCAATGGCCGGCGGGCTGCCCAGGCGCGAGGGCGCGTTGGCCATCGAATAGGCGCGCCGCACGCCGTCGGGCAGGATGAATTCCACGTACTGGCCGGCGCGGTACTGGAAGGCCTGGTTGGCCGGCAGTTGCAGGCGCAGCCGCATCACGTCCGGCGCCAGGCGGTCCATCGCCAGCACGCGGCAGGGCAGCTTCATCACCGGGTGTTCGCCCGCGCCCGGCACGCTGCGCGCCTGAACCACCAGGTCGGTCTGCGGCAGGGCGCAGCAGGTCAGGATCAGGCCGGCGGCCTCTTCGGCTTCGCTCAGCGCCTTGGCCTGATGGGCCCCGTGCACCACGCGGCCCTGCAGCAGCCTGGACTTGCACGAGCCGCAGGCCCCGTCGCGGCAGCCATAGGGCAGGCCGATGCCGTCGCGGATGCCCGCGGCCAGCACGGTTTCGTCGCGCTGCACCTCGAAGCTGCGCTGCGAGGGTTCAAGGGTGACCCGAAAACTCATGGTGCGGTGCCGGGGCGGCGTGCGGGCGGCCCGTAAACTGAATGCTCCGGATTGTGCCCGCCATGCCGCCCCCCCCTTCGCGCCAACGCCGACCCACGCTGCTCATCGTGGGCTGCGGCGACGTGGGCCTGCGGGTGCTGCGCCTGTTGGCGCCTCGCTGGCGGCTGCTGGCCTTGACCTCGTCACCGGCACGTTGTGCCGAACTGCGAGCTGCCGGCGCGGTGCCCCTGGTGGGCAACCTGGACGAGCCCTCGACGCTGGGCCGCCTGGGCGCTCTGGCCGACGCGGTGCTGCACCTGGCGCCCCCACCGGGCCAGGGCCGCGACGACCCACGCACGCGCGCGCTGTTGCACGCGTTGGCCCGCGGCGGCCGGGTGCGGCGGCTGGTGTACGCCAGCACCAGCGGCGTCTATGGCGATTGCGGCGGTGCCTTCATCGACGAAACCCGGGCCCTGAACCCGGCTTCCGACCGGGCCTGGCGCCGGGTGGATGCCGAGGCGCAGTTGCGCGCCTTTGGCCGCCGCTGCGGCGTGAGCGTGGGCGTGCTGCGCGTGCCGGGCATTTACGCCCTGGATCGCCCGGGCGGCGACCCGCGCGAGCGCCTGCGCCGTGGGGCCCCGTTGCTGCGGCCCGAGGACGATGTGTTCACCAACCACATCCATGCCGACGACCTGGCAAGGGCCTGCGTGGCGGCGCTGCTGCGCGGTGCGCCGCAGCGCGTGGTGCATGCCAGCGACGACACCCAACTGCGCATGGGCGACTACTTCGACCTGGTGGCCGCCCTGCATGGCCTGCCACGCGCGCCGCGGGTGAGCCTGGCGCAGGCGCGTGAAACGCTGTCGCCCATGCAACTGAGCTTCATGGGCGAATCTCGCCGGCTGGACAACACGCGGCTCACGCGCGAACTGCGCCTGAAGCTGAACTACCCGACGGTGGCGCAGGGCCTGCAGCCCAGCCTGTTGTAGCGGCGGGCTGCCTACACGCCTTCGGGCCGCCGCAGGGTCGTCATCCGGTCCACGCTGTTGATCTGAACCGTCACCGGCTCACCGTCGCGCAGCAGCTTCAGCGTCACCGTGCGCTCGGCCCCGCCACCCGCCCACAGCGCCCGCCACAGCGTGGCCAGGCCGTCCACCTCGGTGTTGTCCAGGCTCACGATGCGGTCGCCGCGCTGCAGCCCCGCGGCCTGGGCCGGGCTGCCTTCGGACACGCGCAGCACATGCACCGCCGGGCCGTGTTCCACGCAGTTCAGGCCCAGCCAGGCGCGCCGGCTGGCGCTGCTGATGCCCTGGCTGCGCAACTCGGCCAGGATGGGCGGCAGCAGGTCCACCGGCACAAACATGTTGCCCGGCAGGTTGGGCTGGCCCGGCCCCAGCGCGTCGGTGACGAACAGCGAGCCCACGCCCACCAGTTCACCACGGCCGTTGAACAGCCCCGCGCCGCTGTGCCTGCCGGTGGGCGGGCTGGTGAACAGGGCGTTGTCGATCAGGTATTCCCAATAGCCGGCGAAGGCCCGGCGCGACACCAACTGCGCCATGGCCACGTCGCCGCTTTCGCCGCCGGTGGCCACCAGCAGCGGTTGTTCGTCGTCGGCCGCCTGCACCCGGCCCAGGGGCACCGGCTCGATGCGCAAGGGCGTGAGCGCCTGCACCAGGCCAAAGCCGGTGCCGGGGTCGTAGCCCACCACGCGGGCCGGCACCTTGCGCTGGGCGTCGATGACCAACTGCACCTGTTCGGCTTCCAACACCAGGTAGCCGATGGTCAGCACCAGCCCGTCGGCGCCGATGACCACCCCCGAGCCTTCGCGCTTCGGGCCCAGGGTGCGCGCCGAGGTGGCGCCTTCCACTGCGGTGGCCTGCAGGCCCACCATCGCGGCGCTGGCGCGGCCCAGCGCACGGGAGCGTTCGGCCAGGTCGTTCGGCGTGGTGGTGGCGGACTTGTCCTGGGCCCGCAAGGTCCCGCACAGCGCAGCCGCCAGCAAGAGGGCGAGAACGCAGATCCGGCGCAGCAGACCAGGCTTCATGGCGGGCTCCTCCTGTTGGGGCAAGCCACAGCATGAACCCTTAGCTTCAACCCCGCAACGGGGTGGGGGATGCCTACCGCCGACCGAAGGGCGCCTGGCCGCGCCAGTAGCGGATGAGCAGGAACGCACCCAGCATGCCGCCCAGGTGGGCGAAGTGGGCCACGCCGCTGCCCCCGGTCAGGCCTTGCAGCAACTCCAGCCCGCCGAACACCATCACGAAGGTGCGCGCCTTCATCGGGATGGGCGGGAACAAAGGCATGATGGTCTTGTTGGGGAACAGCATGCCGTAGGACAGCAGCAGCGCGAACAGCGCGCCCGAAGCACCCACCGTGGGCGCCAGGCTGCCAACCACGAAGTTGAAGAGCAATTGCACCAGGGCCGCGGCCACCGCACCGGCCACCAGCATGTGGCGGTAGCGCTTGGGGCCCCACAGGCGTTCCAGTTCGGAGCCGAACATCCACAGCCCCAGCATGTTGAACAGCAGGTGCATCATGCTGCCGTGCAGGAAGGCGTAGCTGAACAGCTGCCAGGGGTAGAACTGCCCGCTGCCGATGGGCCACAGGGCCAATGGCCCTTCGATGCCGGGCCAGAAGACGCCCAGGCAGTACATGGCGGTGCAGATCAGCATCAACGCCTGGGTCACGGGAGGCAGCGGCGGCATGGCGACAGGCGTTGGAATTGTTCTGGTGCCCGGGGCCGGACTCGAACCGGCACGCCTTGCGGCGGGGGATTTTGAGTCCCCTGCGTCTACCGATTTCGCCACCCGGGCATCGTACGGGAGCAGGCTAGAGCGCTGAAGCGGCAGATTATGGCACGCAGCCTGCGAGCCTTCGGGCGCGCTGCCACAATGCGCGCCAAGGAGATTTCACCCGTGCCGCAGCCGACGTACCCCACGCTGGAAGAAACGATTGGCGCCACCCCGCTGGTGCGGCTGCAGCGCCTGCCGGGCGAGGACGTGGCGCGGCGCGGCAACGTGCTGCTGGCCAAGCTGGAGGGCAACAACCCGGCCGGTTCGGTGAAGGACCGCCCGGCCATCAACATGATCCGCGCGGCCGAAGGGCGCGGCGAGATCAAGCCGGGCGACACGCTGATCGAGGCCACCTCGGGCAACACCGGCATCGCGCTGGCGATGGCCGCGGCGATTCGCGGCTACCGCATGGTGCTGATCATGCCGGAGGACCTGTCCATCGAGCGCGCGCAGACCATGAAGGCCTTCGGCGCCGAACTCATCCTTACCCCGCGCTCGGGCGGCATGGAATACGCGCGCGACCTGGCCGAGCAGATGCAGAAGGACGGCAAGGGCCGGGTGCTGGACCAGTTCGCCAACCCCGACAACCCGCAGGTGCACTACGACAGCACCGGCCCGGAAATCTGGCGCGACACCCAGGGCCGCGTCACCCACTTCGTCAGCGCCATGGGCACCACCGGCACCATCACCGGCGTCAGCCGCTACCTGAAGGCGCAGAGCGCGGCGGTGCGCATCGTCGGTGCGCAACCGGCCGAAGGCTCGCGCATCCCGGGCATCCGCAAATGGCCGGTCGAGTACCTGCCCAAGATCTACGACCCCAAAGCCGTGGATGAACTGGTGCTGGTCAGCCAGGCCGACGCCGAGGACATGGCGCGCCGCCTGGCGCGCGAAGAGGGTCTGTTCGGCGGCATCTCGGCCGCCGGCGCCTGCTGGGTGGCCTTGCAGATCGCGCGGCAGGTGGAAAACGCCACCATCGTGTTCGTGGTCTGCGACCGTGGCGACCGCTACCTGTCCACCGGCGTGTTCCCGGCATGAGCGATTACAGGTTCTGCCCAGCCTGCGCCACGCCGCTGGCGCAACTGGAAGCCATGGAAGACGGTGGGCCCACCACCCGACTGCGTTGCCCGGCCTGCGCCTGGACCCACTGGAACAACCCCACCCCGGTGCTGGCTGCGGTGGTGGAATGCACCGACCAGGGCGGGCGCGTGCTGCTGGCGCGCAATGCGGCCTGGCCGGGGCGGCGCTTCGCGCTGATCACAGGCTTCATGGAAGCCGGCGAAACGCCCGAAGAAGGCATCGCGCGCGAGGTGGCCGAAGAGACATCGCTCACGGTCAGTGCGCTGAAGCTGCTGGGCGTGTGGGATTTCCAGCGCATGAACCAGGTCATCATCGCCTACCACGCCCAGGCCCACGGCACGGTGCGGCTGTCGCCCGAACTGGCCGAGTACAAGCTGTTCGAGCCGGCGGATGTGGTGTGCTGGCCGGCCGGCACCGGCTTCGCCATGGCGCAGTGGCTGCAAAGCAAGGGCATCACGCCACGCTTTGCCGAATGGGGCCAGCGGCCCGCCGACTAAAATGCCGTTTCTACCCGCCGCGACCCGACCAGGACAGCCGACATGGATTTCAACAAGGAATTGGACGTTCGCAACCTGAACTGTCCGCTGCCCATCCTGAAGGCCAAGAAGGCCCTGGCGGAAATGTCCAGCGGCGAAGTGCTGAAGGTGGTGGCCACCGACCCCGGCTCGATGCGCGACTTCCAGGCCTTTTCGCGCCAGACCGGCAACGAACTGCTGGAACAAAGCAGCAACGACAGCGAGTTCATCCACTACCTGAAGCGGCGCTGAAAGCCGCTGCTCGGCGCTGACCGGTCAGAGGTTCAGGCCCTTCAGGAAGGCGCGGAAGCCCTCTCCCACTTCGGGGTGGCCGAGCGCCAGTTCGACGTTCGCTTCCAGGAACCCTTCCTTGCTGCCACAGTCGTAGCGCTTGCCTTCGTAGCGGTAGGCAAACACCTTTTCGCGCCGCAGCAGCGATGCGATGCCGTCGGTGAGCTGGATCTCGCCGCCCACCCCCCGGGGTTGGGTGGCGATCTCGTGGAACACGCCCGGGGTCAGGATGTAGCGGCCGGCCACCCCCAGACGTGAGGGGGCCACTTCCGGCGCAGGTTTTTCGACGATGCGGTTCACGTCCATCACCCGCTCGTTCACCGCCACGCCGTCCACGATGCCGTAACGCCGGGTGTGTTCGGCTGGCACTTCCTGCACCGCCAGGATGCTGGCGCGCCACTCCTTGAACTGCTCCACCATCTGCGCCAGCACCGGGGGCGAGCCCACCATCAGGTCGTCGGCCAGCAGCACCGCAAAAGGCTCGTTGCCCACCAGGCGTTGGCCGCACAGCACGGCGTGCCCCAGGCCCAGGGCCTGGGCCTGGCGCACATAGATGCACTCCATGTCGTCGGGCTTGACGCTGCGCACCACCTCCAGCAGCTGGGCCTTACCCGCTTGTTCAAGGGCTACCTCCAGCTCGAAGGTCATGTCAAAGTGGTCTTCGATCGGGCGCTTGTGGCGCCCGGTCACGAAGATCATTTCCCTCACGCCGGCGGCATAGGCCTCCTCCACCGCGTACTGGATCAGTGGCTTGTCCACCACCGGCAGCATTTCCTTGGGTTGCGCCTTGGTGGCCGGCAGGAACCGGGTGCCCAGACCGGCAACAGGGAAGATGGCCTTCTTGACAGACATAGATAACGACAATCGTTGGGACTCGATCCGCTGATTCTGGCACGGCCTTCGGGCAGGGCCAGGGCGCGGGCACGGGTTGAACCTGCCCATGGACATCCTCATCGTAGAGCCGCTGGAGCCCGAGGTGCTGCACTGGCTGGTGGCACGGCACTCGGTGCGGCATGCGCCCGAGTTGGCGCGTGACCCGCTGGCGCTGCGCGCCGCGCTGTTCAACGTGCGCGCTGTGCTCATCCCGCCATCGGTGGCGCTGGACACCCTGCTGCTGCACCACGCGCCGGTGCTGCGCGCGGTGGGCCGCCTGTCGGCGGGCGCCGAGAACATCGACCTGGAAGCCTGCGGGCGGGCCGGTGTGGAGGTGGTGCGCCCCTTGAGCGCCAGCGCCGGGGCCGAGGCTGAATTTGCCGTGTCAGCCATGCTGCAGATGCTGCGCCGGGTGCCGGTGCGCAGCGCCGACGGCATGCTGGTGGGCCGTGAACTGAGCGGCGCCACCGTGGGCCTGGTGGGCATGACCCCCGCGGCGCGGCCGCTGGCGCAGCTGCTGCAGGCCTTTGGCGCGCGCGTGGTGGGCTACGACCCGGCCATGCACATGAGCGATGCGCTGTGGCCGCGCTGGCAGGTGGAGCCCCTGGGCCTGCGCGACCTGATGGAGCAAAGCGACGCCGTGTGCGTGCTGCTGGCCTACTTCAGCCGCTACCACGGCCTGCTGGGTGAACGCTTCCTGCCCAGTTGCAAGCCCCATCAGGTGATGGTGAGCCTGTCGCACAGCAGCGTCTTCGACGACAGCTCGCTGGCCGAGGTGCTGAACAGCGGGCGGATGGCCTGCGCCTGGTTCGACAGCCTGGAGCCCGGATTGCTGGACGCCGGCCGGCCGCTGCACGATGTGGACAACATCCAGGTGACGCCGCACCTGGCCAGCACCACACGCGAATCGCGCGTGCGCAGCGCCTGGGCGGTGGCCCGGCGCATCGACGAGCTGCTGAGCCAGCCGCCCACGCGGCCGGAGTTT
The DNA here is from genome assembly GCA_000244995.1 of Burkholderiales bacterium JOSHI_001. Taxonomy (NCBI): domain Bacteria; kingdom Pseudomonadati; phylum Pseudomonadota; class Betaproteobacteria; order Burkholderiales; species Burkholderiales bacterium JOSHI_001. The sequence continues at coordinate 1,866,162 of CM001438.1, forward strand.
CGCGCTACGGCGCCAGGCGACGAAGCTGCTCTTGCAGCCGCACCACGGCCTGTTTGAAGCCGTCCAGGCGTTCACGCTCCTGGGCCACCACGGCCGCCGGAGCGCGGGCGACGAAGCTGTCATTGCCCAGCTTGGCTTCGGCCTTGCCGATCTCGCCCGTCAAGCGAGCCACTTCCTTGCCGATGCGAAGCTTCTCGGCTTCGACGTCGATTTCCACCTTCAGCGCCAGGCGCACCGCGCCCACCACCGCCACGGGCGACTGGGCGCTGGCGGCGGCAAAGGCCGCTTCGTCGCTGAACAACTGCACATCGGCCAGCTTGGCCAGGGCCTTCAGCAGCGGGGCGGCCTGCTGCATGAAGCCGTGGTCGCCCACGGTCAGCAGCGGCACGCGCTCGGCGGGTGACAAGTTCATTTCGCTGCGCAGGCTGCGCACCGCGGCCACCAGGGCCTTGGCCTGGGCCATCCAGGCGTCGGCCCTGGCATCCACGCGTTCCAGCTGCGCCTTCGGGTAGGTGGCGCTGGCCACGTTGGCGTTGCCGCCCGCCGGTTTGCGGCCGGCCACCGGTGCCACCACATCCCAGAGTTCGGCGGTGATGAAGGGGGTCAGCGGGTGCAGCAGGCGCAGCACGGTTTCCAGCACGCGGATGAGGGTGCGGCGGGTGCCGCGCTGCTGGCTCGCGTCGCCACTGGCGATCTGCACCTTGGCGATCTCGATGTACCAGTCGCAGTACTCGTCCCACACGAACTGGTAGATGGCGTTGGCCACGTTGTCCAGCCTGAACTCGGCAAAGCCCTGTTCCACCGCGGCTTCCACGCGCTGCAGCTCGCTGGTGATCCAGCGGTCGGCGGCGGAGAAACTCAGGTAGCCGTGGGCCGGGCCCCCGACAGCGCATTCCTCTTTCGTGTGTTCCTTCAGCCCGCAGTCCTGGCCCTCGCAGTTCATCAGCACGAACTTGGTGGCGTTCCAGAGCTTGTTGCAGAAGTTGCGGTAGCCCTCGCAGCGCTTGGTGTCGAAGTTGATGTTGCGGCCCAGGCTGGCGTAGCTGGCCATGGTGAAGCGCAGCGCGTCGGCGCCGTAGGCTGGCATGCCTTCGGGGAATTCCTTCTTCACGCGCGCGGCCACCTTGGGCGCGGTCTCGGGCTTGCGCAGGCCGACGGTGGATTTCTGCACCAGGGTGTCGAGGTCCACGCCCTGGATCAGGTCCACCGGGTCGATGACGTTGCCCTCGGACTTGCTCATCTTCTTGCCTTCGCTGTCGCGCACCATGCCGTGGATGTACACGGTCTTGAAGGGCACGCGGCCGGTGAAGTGGGTGCTCATCATGATCATGCGCGCCACCCAGAAGAAGATGATCTCGTAGCCGGTGACCAGCACCGACGAGGGCAGGAAGAGGTCCATCTCCTTCGTGTTCGCGGGCCAGCCCAGCGACGAGAAGGGCACCATCGCGCTGCTGTACCAGGTGTCCAGCACGTCGGCGTCGCGGGTCAGTTCCCCGGTGTAGCCTGCGGCCTGCGCCTTGGCACGCGCGTCGTCCTCGCTGCGGGCCACGAACACCTCGCCGCCGCTGCCGTACCAGGCCGGGATCTGGTGGCCCCACCAGAGCTGGCGGCTGATGCACCAGTCCTGGATGTTTTTCATCCACTGGTCATAGGTGGACACCCAGTTCTCGGGCACGAACTTCACCTGGCCGCTGGCCACGGCGTCGATGGCCTTCTGCGCGATGCTCTTGCCATCCGGCCCCGGCTGGCTGACCGCCACGAACCACTGGTCGGTGAGCATGGGCTCCACCACCTGGCCGGTGCGGGCGCAGCGCGGCACCTGCAGCTTGTGCTTCTTGGTGTCCACCAGCAGGCCGGCCGCGTCCAGATCGGCCACCACCTTCTTGCGCGCGACGAAGCGGTCCAGGCCCTGGTAGGCGGCCGGCGCGTTGGCGTTGACCTTCGCGTCCAGGTCCAGCACGCCGATCATCGGCAGCCCGTGGCGCTGGCCCACCGCGTAGTCGTTGGCGTCGTGGGCCGGGGTGACCTTCACCACGCCGGTGCCGAAGGCGCGGTCCACGTAGTCGTCGGCGATGATGGGGATGGTGCGATCGGTCAGCGGCAGCTTCACGCGCTGGCCCACCAGCGCGGCGTAGCGCTCGTCCTCGGGGTGCACCATCACCGCCACGTCGCCCAGCATGGTTTCGGGCCGGGTGGTGGCCACCACCACCTGGCCTGCGCCGTCGGCCAAGGGGTAGGCGATGTGCCAGAGGAAGCCGTCTTCCTCTTCGCTTTCCACCTCCAGGTCGGACACGGCGGATTTCAGCACCGGATCCCAGCTGACCAGGCGCTTGCCGCGGTAGATCAGGCCCTGCTCGTGCAATTGCACGAAGGTGTCGGTGACGACGCGCGAGAGCTTGTCGTCCATGGTGAAGTACTCGCGCGTCCAGTCCACCGACGCGCCCATGCGGCGCATCTGGCTGGTAATGGTGGAGCCACTCTGCTCCTTCCATTCCCACACCCGGGCAACGAAGTTCTTGCGGCCCAGTTCGTGCCGGTTGGTCTTCTGTTGCTCCAACTGGCGTTCCACCACGATCTGGGTGGCGATGCCGGCGTGGTCGGTGCCCGGCACCCACAGCGTGTTGTCGCCGCGCATGCGGTGGTAGCGGGTCAGGGCGTCCATGATGGTCTGGTTGAACGCATGGCCCATGTGCAGGGTGCCGGTCACGTTGGGTGGCGGCAACTGGATGCAGAAGCTGGGCCGGGCGGCGTCCAGCGTGGGTGCGTACACGCCGCTGCGTTCCCACAAGGGCGCCCAGCGGGCCTCGATGGCGGCAGGTTCGAAAGATTTGGCGAGTTCGGTCATGGCAACACGGGGTACACATTGACACGCAAAGATGTCAACGCGCAGCAGGTTTCGGGGGTTGGTTCGATTGTAGGGCGTGGTAACTTGCGCGCCGCCTGAAGGAGGACACATGACACACACAAGCACACGCAGCGCGATGTCGCGCCGATGGGCGGGCGCCACCGGCGCCCTGATGCTGGGCCTGCTGACCGCCTGCGGCGGTGGCGGCGGCGACGGGCGCGGCGACCCGGGCGTGGTGAGCAACTGCACCAGCCCCACCGCCCGCAAGCAGT